>NZ_QKMJ01000009.1:0-210162 GCF_003208415.1 Pantoea sp. AG1095
ATGTATACGAGAGCAGCGGTTTTGGAGTAACGGGTATCAATATGAGCAAGGCAATCGTGCGTTAGGATACTAAATAACAGAATCAGTAATTGAAAACTACGCCTGCTTTCGCTCGCAGCGGACCTTCAGTTCAGTCCGATGGTCAACTACGTGCCAAAAGCGGACGTTTGTGACATATTTCATACTTGAAGGTTTCTTTCTACGATTATGTCCCAACACCGGATACAATCAGCAAAAAAATACGCAGAGAGACATTTGATGGTTAGACGTTTCAAATTTGATTTTTTTTCGAAACACTCAATTCCTGATTGGCAGTGTCCGTCGTGCGGAAGAGCCACCCTCGAACTTGTTGAAAACAGTTTTACCACGTTCCGCACGGCTCGCGCTCAACAACACTATGATGCGAATGAAGGCTTTTCTCCGGAAGATGATGAGAATGTGTTCACCTGCATTTTGGTTTGCAGACAGAAGAACTGCAGGCAGCCAGTTTCGTTGACGGGAGACGGGTTTTATGAGGAAGATTATTCAGGCCGTTCCCTGACGTATGCTTCTGTATATCGCCCACGGTATTTCTATCCTCCCCTTACCTTGTTCACGCCCTGTGATGATTACCCCGATAAAATCAAGGTTCAGTTAAAAGAACTCTCCGCCCAGTTACCAGGCCACCCAAATGCAGCGATCAATGTCCTTCGCACTACACTTGAAATCATTCTCGACTATTTCAACATCCCGCGCACTGGAAAAAATGATCGCTATTTGTCGCTTGATAATAGAATTTCATCAATTCCAGAGTCTAATGAGTATATCAAAAGAGGATTCATGGCAATGAAGTGGCTTGGGAACACGGGAAGCCATAACTTGCGGGAGGTTTCGAAGGAAGACATTGCGAGTGCCTGCTTCATGCTTGATGATTTTTTACTGCAAATCTTCCGTAAGCCGAATGATCACGAAGCCACTATTGCACGACTGACTAAGAATCACGATCCGAGTTCAAAAGACCAATAAGGGGAGTCGTAAATACTTGCGATATTAACCTGATGAACAACATATTCAGTTTTCGGAGGGGGAACTGTTCGGTGCATCACGTGGAAGTAATGCTCTGCTGGCCACCCATGTTCGTATAATTCAAATCGCCTCGTAGAGCGTCCCCAAATCGCTCAAAGCGGTCATCCGCCTATGTACGGCCCGCTTTGTGCCAAAAGTGGACATGAGCTCTTTAGATCATCTTAACGATGGTCTGCATTATTTTTTTCGTTATATAGGCTGAAAAAGCAGGGGAATCACTCTGGATACTGGCTCGAATATTATAATAATAGTTACAGGATCGACAGGGATTCCTTGACGGTGTAAAAAGTTAAGTCCTGAAAAAAAACCTGAAAAAATACTGTCATATCGAAGTAATAGTAGAAAAGTTATTAAATATGGCCAAGAAAAAAATCCTTGGCCAACTATTATAGTATCACGACATAATTCTATAATCTTGAAGTTAAGAGGCTTGCATGAAAAAAAATACAGGAAAGGAATATGAGGATTTTGTTGGGGCCATTCAGCAAAGTTTGATTAATGCAGAAGGGATCTCACATTTAAAAAATATAAAAGTGGAAGTAAATAAAAAAATAGAAGATAGAAATGGAGTTTTAAGGCAGTTTGATGTGTATTGGGAGTTTAATTTAGGTGGTTATGTTTATAAAACTGTAATCGAATGCAAAGACTATGCTTCTACAGTGACCATAGACAAAATTGACGCTTTTATTGGTAAGACGCAGGACATACCAGGTCTTAGACTCATCTACGCTACGAAAACAGGCTACCAGAGCGGAGCACAAAAAAAAGCAGGGCAGCATAAAATTGATCTTCTTCTTATAAGAGAAGGAATTGACGAGGACTGGACTGCGCCTGATGGAACGCCACTAGTAAAAACCATCCATTTGAACATCATTGCCATATCCCCTCCAAATATTACATCATTTTCTCCTTTTGTGGACGCTTCCTGGTTGGAGTCTCAGCCAGAGCTTGACGTTGATAAAATAAACAATAAATTCAGCATGATGCTAAATAATGAAGTTTTTATATCTAACGAAGTGACCGGCGTCAGATTTTCTCTTTATGACTTGGCGAACTCATTGGCTGGTAAAATTCCTGACATAAAGTATGGGGAGGGGACATATAGTGAGGAGCTACATGATTCTTATTTAGAGTCTGCCGATGAAGATCTGAGAGTTAAGCTTAGAGGGTACAAGTTGAGCTATGTGTACCACGAGCCGGCAAAAGTTACATCAGTAATTGATTACTCCAAAGAGCTTCTAGGTATCGTTCAAAACTACTCATCAGGAGATAAGCAAATGGTCTTTAGGGATGGGCGTGTTAAGTGAGTCCATTTTTCTATATCAGCTAGCAGCCCTCTAACTGAGGGCTCTTTTTACCGTGAGCACATACTGGAATGCTGCCCCCTGCTTGAAGCCTGCAACCTGTAAACTCATACGCGACTTCGTTAGCAAATTTCCCATCTGATTTAGGATAACTGCGAACTTCCGTTCCTCACTCATAGCGGACCTTACATCCAGTTAGTCCGCTTTGTGTCAAAAGCGGATAATTTATCTCTCTAGCAGATTGAAACGAGATGATCATCAAATTATAAAGCGCCAAATCTGCAGAAACAGGTTTTTACTGCATTTTGTTCAAAATATCATACGTTTTCAGAAGTGATTCAATATAAGAACTTAAACATGTGCAATGACTTACAGCGTGTGCTGATCATGGGAAACAGCGGTTCAGGCAAAAGTTGGCTTGCTGCACGGATCTCTGAATTTAAAAAATTACCTGTTACAGATTTAGATACTCTTTACTGGGAACAAGATGGTTACGGGAGAGCTAGGGAAAAGAAAGAAGTGCTTAAAGATGTTCTTGAAATAGCAAATAAAGAACGCTGGATTATTGAGGGCGTATATGGCTGGATTGCTGATCAAGTCTCTCATTACGCTTCTCATGTTATATGGCTGACGCCTAAGCCAAGCGAATGTGTTGAAAACATAGAAGTCAGGGGAATAAGAAACAATGGGTCTGTTGAAGATTATAAAGCCTTGCTGGAATGGGCCTCCTTGTATGAAATACGAACCGGGTCGAGTAGTTATGAGGGACATCTGTCTGTCTTTTCAAAAGTAAGTCCCGAGAACCAAATAAAGCTAGCTAGTCGTGAAGATATCAATCAGTTCCTTACTCAACTTTGATAACTCAGCTCATTAAACGCCCGCTACTCGCTCAGAGCAGACCTTTAGCTCAGTTACTTGGTCCGCTTCGTACCAGCAGCGGAAGTTGCTTATAACAGTCTCTTCGGAGTAGCGAGGTGCAGGTCAGGACGATTTGTTATTCCCAAATCCCATACCAATAAGACGAGTAGAAAGGTCGTGAGCAGTATGGCAATTTAGTTTTCGTATTATGTTTTTTCTATGTTGACTTATTGTTTTGACGCTGAGCTGAAGCCTACATCCTATGTCAGTCAGACTGTCGTTAGTGGCTAAAACTCGAAGCAATCCAAACTCCTTAGCGGTCAGAGCCCCGCTTTTACGCTTAACGTTTAAGGAAGTAATCTCGTCATCAGATCGCGAAGCGCAACTAAATACCTCACTCGCAAGACGGTGTATATCACAGCTTTTCGGAAGTACACTTGCATTTGGCAAAAGAGCTGTAATGTATTTGATGACGGCTTTTTCCCTGAGGTCTGTGAGGAAAATTAATCGAGTTGATGGTGATATCATTCTGAGCATAACAAAAAGTTCGCAAACTGCCTGTACATCACGTCCAGCTGTGTATAACTCACTTATGACAATATTCGATTCCGCCGCAAGTTTGAGTGCTTGACTATCCTGTTCGTCAGTCATCACTGTTACTTTAATATGTCTGTCGTTAAAATACTGAGAAATTCCTGCGGCAATCCATTTATCGCTGTCCATGACCGTTAATGTGAACATAGCACCTCCTGTTTGCTAATAGCATTAAACAGAATTTGTCATTTTCACGACATCAGACAGCACTAGGTTGAGTTGTAGGAATTATCCTAATTTATCGTGTGCAGATCACGAATGCATAAAGACATTTTCAAATTGATCAATCGTAGTCAGTGCTTTTTCAATATGATGAATAATAATCGAGTTGTCTTCATCCATCTCTGCCAACTCTTCAAGCATGGCACACTGTTCACCCATTTCCCTGATTCCGCTCACCTTGAGCGTCCCGGCAACACGATGAAAAATGCGGCGTGCAGAAGGTAAATCGTTCTGAGCAATCGCATCGCGCGCGTTAAGAAGGTCTTTCCGGGTTTCACAGATAGAAAGAGTAATAAACTCTCTTATGGCCTGAGGGCTATCGGGTAAAAAGGCGGCCATAGCCTCTAGATCTATCCACTCGGTAAGGTCCTTAACTTCATGTGGTTCGTGTGGCTCAAAAGCAGCGATAGTTTCAGCCAGTCGGGAAAAATCTACCGGCCTGAATAGGCAGGCATTCATTCCAGCGGCAAGGCATCGGTCTCTTTCCGATTCCTGTGCATCCGCAGTAATACCAATGATCAAAACACCCGGATCTTGTTTCCTGATGCTACGAGTCATCTCGAGGCCATCCATTTCCGGCATATTGCAGTCGGTAAGGATGATATCGGGCTTCTCATTTTGCCATGTCTCAAGTCCTGACCGGCCATTATCTGCAACACTGGCGCTGTGACCCAACAGGGCAACCTGGCGTGAAACGAGCAGGCGATTTGCAGGATGATCGTCAACGACAAGAATCTTAAGCGACGAATGCAGCCTTGGGGGAATGACTGGGACAGAATCTACATAGCTGACGGGTCTTGTTTCTACAGGAATATCAATCGTAAAAGCAGAACCTTTTCCGGGAGCACTTTCAAGACTCAGTGTTCCGTTCATTAGCACCGTGAGTTCGCGGCTAATAGCCAGCCCAAGCCCGCTTCCCCCTGAAACTGAGTTGTCTGCCTGTTCAAAGGGCAAGAACAGACGCTTCTGATCATTTTCGGAAATACCTGGACCTGAGTCCCGCACGACAATTTGCATTCTGCCTTTGTTCTGTAACGGGAGCGAAACGCTTATATTTATCTCTCCCTTCTGAGTGAATTTGACGGCATTGCCAGCAAGATTTCCTATTATTTGCCTGAGCCGATTTTCATCAGAAAAAACCTCTCTGTCGTATTCCGGCAGCGCCAGGCTCAGGAGCAATCCCTTCTGGTGTGCCAGCCCGCTAAAAGTCTCTACTACCGCATGAGCAATAGCCGATACACGACACCAACGTGGCTGTAGAGTGACTTTGTCCGATTCGATGCGTGCAATATCAAGAACGTCACCAATCAACGCCAGAAGGCTCTGGGATGATTCGTGGGCCACGCGAATGAGTTCTGTATCGGCACGATTTTCCTGCACCTGCAACTCAAGCAGGCCGATTATTGCGCTAAGGGGCGTCCGTATCTCATGACTCATAGTGGCCAGAAATCGGCTCTTAGTCTGACTGGCACGTTCAGCCTCTTCCCGAGCTATGCTTAACTGGCCCTGCATACTGAGATAGTCAGTTACGTCCTGCCATCCTCCGATAAAACCGCCGGTTGTCCCGTCGTCTTCATGGAAGCTGGTCATCCAGTGCCGTATTTGCCTTACGCGCCCGGATGAATCTTTAAGAGCGAATTCTGACTCCAGTGGCTCGTCCCCCGTCGGCGGCATTCTTAAGCACTCTTTCCAGACAGCATAGAGTGGGTGTCTGCTGTCAAATAACGATAAAGCCAGATTTTGGGAGGGGTAGTCGCTTAAATATTTTTCGAATGCCAGATTGTTGTGGATGATTTGTCCATCAGGAGTCGCCACATAGACGGGACGGGGAGGGCCGTTTATCAGCCGGTCACGAAACAGGATTTCTTGGCGTAATAAAACTTTAGCCCGTTGAGTGCGCTTAACCTGTCTTCGCAGAACGCCGGCCCATACTGCGGTAATTAGGATAAGCAACACGGCACCCGCCGCCCCACTGTAAAATTCACTGCGATAAATTCTCCAGGTATCGAAGCGCGCTGCAGGTGTAGCCTGCCAGTGTGTCAGTATACTGGTCACCATATCTGCTGGCACTAAACCAAGCGTCTTGTTAAGTATGCTTTGCAGCTCCGGGTCAGCCCTTCTTACCCCAAAGACAATCGCCGCCTCCGGTACAGGTAAATCCTGTTGTAATTTAAGCCTGTCCTGGTAGAGACCCTGCTGAAGATATCGGGCGCTAATGAGCGTGTTCAGTGTGGCGTCAACTTTTCCCTCAGCGACCCATTGCATAGCAAGTCCTGGATTACCGATCAAAGTAACCTTAGCCTCTGGAAAGGCCTTTCTGAACCAGTCTGTGGCTTCCTGGGCGGGAATCAATGCCACGCTGCGGATGTCATCTAATGATTGTTCACCGCTGCGGGTGACCATCACGGTGGGCGTAAACATAAACGGGGTCGTGAGCAGGATGTCCCGGTTTCTTTCCTGACTCCATATCAGTGGCGCGGTCATGGCGGCATCTCCGCTTGCCAGAGCCGCGGAAATATTCGTAGCGTCGCCAATGTCCGAATAGCGGAACCGAATGCCTGTTTTGAGACTCACAAGCGAAAGTAATTCAGGTCCTATCCCCGTGTAATTCCCATCCGGGCCTTTCATAAAAAACGGAGGATTAAAACTTGAGGCCACTACGGTGACGGTGGGATGACTTTCACGCCAGGTCCGCTCATCAGACGTCAGGTTTAACGGTTCGGAAATGAAGCGAATGAGATTGCCTTGATCCCAACGAGAGGCAATTATTTCACCTGCCTGACTTGAACGCAGATTAAGGGTCGCTTTCTCAAGCACCTCATGCAAAACAGGCGTATGCTTCCGGGTAATGAATTTATATGCTGTCATCGGCTGGGAAGAAAGAGCAATTATATTCAGGGAATTAACGTAGTTTCGTTCTGTTACATAGTACGCTTCCCCAGCCGGCAATATGACAGACTGAACCTTTCCCTGATCGAGCGCAGCAAGCAACCTGCCAGGTGTGCCACCTGAAATAGTACTTTTGTCAGTGATAGCGGACATAGCATCGGCGCTTCGTCGTACAACTTCCAAGGGATACGCTTCTGCCACCTTGACGCTCATAACTGCTTGATGATAAGAGTGAAGTTCATCTCCTGCGGGGCTAAATATTATGTCGGTGTCGCCTTCGTTAAGCGAGGAATAGGCTAACTCTGCATTATTAAAATGAACGATGCGAAGAGTCAGGCCGAGGCTTCGAGCCAGAGTCCAGGAGAAATCGGGGATATACCCGGTAACGCGTCCTGAAGCATCAATCCTCGTCAAAGGCGGTCTGGTGGGACCATAAAGCGCGAGCGTCAATTCGCGCTTTTGTCCGAGCCAACGCCATTGATAATCTGTGAGCGTTGGAGCCGTCACTTCGGGAAGGGCGTCAGGCACATAACTGAGCTTATCGGGAGCGGAGATGCCACTAACCGAATATAAGAAAGCAGCGTATATCCAAAGACGATTTGGACGCATCAGGAGATATTATTCCTGCGAGTGAAATCCAGTAAGTCACGCTGATTCTTCAGACCCAGTTTATCCATAAGACGTGCTTTGTAGGTACTTACGGTCTTATTGCTGATTTGCATACGTGTTGCGATATTGATGATTTCTACCCCTTCACCCAGAAGCTTCAACACTTCAAACTCACGCCGCGACAGCAGTCGGAGTTGCTCCGATTCTGAAGCTGTGATGGCCTTTTCATAAGGTTCATGCATGCGCAAAGGAAAATAACCGTAGCCAGAAAAAACCGCCCCAATAGCGTAGGAAAGGTCTGAAAGATTATTTTGTTTGCTGATGAAACCGTTCGCTCCAGCCTTCATGCTGAGTTGAGTGTAATAGTCGGCATTTTTTCCACTCATGACGATGACCGGGATTTTTACACCAGCAGAGCGCAGCAAGGTAATCGCCTCAATGCCATTGATGCCAGGAAGATCAATGTCCATCACCAGTGCATCAGCATTGTGCTTTATGACCAAATCTAACACGTCTGAACCGTTGTCAGTTTCTGCTACAACAAGGTGGCCTTCTTTCTCAAGAAGCATACGAATGGCAAGCCTTGCCAGTGGATGGTCGTCTACAACAATGAACGCAGCCATATGCATCCTGTATGTTTAGATATTGGTTAATAATATGTTGCTAAGAAAAAGACTGCAAAAATTATTTTGTAGTCCCGCTCCCACAAAATCACTTCATTTATCCTAGTTCTAATTACGAAAGAAAAATAAATAAGAATTAAAACATTGGAATGTAGTCCTCGGCTTACACTGTGGCTCTTTGTGTCTGATATTTACAGTGATTAAAAAATGACACACTTATTGTCAGATGTGCTCACACCTGCGCTGAGCCACAAAGACAGTGAGAAAATCATGAAGGCAATTGCTAATTTCATTGAAATTAACCAAATACTTAGACCTGCTGCGTGGCTTTTTGTAGCTGCGTTTTCCCTTGGTGCCTGGTTTATGGCTGGCGTCATCATTCAGATCATATTCTGATATCAATCTAAATCGCGAATCAAATATTATGAATAAGATATTTAAAGTAAAGTGGAATTCTGCCCTGCAACGTTTTGATGTCACCTCAGAATTAACCAAGGGGAAAAGTAAGTCATCCAGCGGCGGATCTAAGCAATCTGGCGTGCAGTTAAGTCATACGGGTATATTGACTATCGGGGCACTGGCATTGGCTCTCAGCGCACCTACAATGGCTGTTGATATTGATTTAGATGATTTTGATGCGCCAGATGGGGGGCATATTCAGCGCATTACTGGCAGTGATAAACTAACCTCCACCAACTGGAATAGTATTAAATCGGGTGATAAAGGTTACCGATCAATGACGCTGGCACAGGCTAATGCCTTGGGGTTATTAACCGGTGATGGCGTTAATTATCTCGATGAAGGATATCTGGCATTTGGTAATCGCATTGGCTACGAATATATCGACCCAACTACGGGTAATACCATTACGTTTCAGGGTTACGACAACGCTCAATTAAGAAATGTTCCACTCAGCGGTAGCGAGTTTGTTCAGCACTATGCGGTGGGCGCGGACGGTCAATATGTTGATCGTAATTTGATCCAAGTAGAGGCGGGAGGAAGCCTGGAGGTGGATGTGGGGGGAGCGACCGGTCCCCTTTGGTTTAACGATCTGAATAACCGCCTTGAGCTTTTCATGAAGGGGAAGAATCAGACATCATCTGTGTTTAAAGTCAGTTCCGTTAATGCAGCGGCTCCTGCAACACTGAATTATCTCAGCAAAACCGTGGTTCATCTCGGTAACTTCCGGAATACCTCGAAAAAGTCTGACGATCCTGTTCTGAAATTTTCTTCTGGTTTTAGCGGCGACTTCTCCAGTGCGATAGGCAATCAGAGCGTTAATAATCTTGATGATTTAAAAAATTACAATAGCGCGCTAATTAGCGCCGTGCAGAGTGGCCTGATTCAAGCCAGCCAATATCAATCCGAGTTTGAAAAGGCCTATTCACGTGCTGAAAAGCTTATATATGTTGATGATAAAATAGCTGATGATGATGCCTCCCGTTTAGGGATGAGCACCGTAGGCGTTGCATATATTTTGGGCGATGGTGGCGCAGCCACCATAAACGTTGACACGGATGCTTCCATCCAGGGTTTCAATACTGACATCTCTCTCATTCGCTTAGTCAATGGTGCAACATTAAATAACTATGGTTCGATAGGTCTTTTCTCTAATTCCAGTGCAGATAATGCAGTGATTACGGCCAGGGATAGCGTCGTAAATAATTTCGGCGTAATTGATGCCGGCACCAACAAAGAGATGATGGAGTATGAGACTTCACCCGGAACGCCTATTGGCAGTTTCTATAGCGGTGGACAGAAAAATGCCATCACCGCCAATAACGCGATCATCAATAATAGTGGTGTAATTAATGTTGCCCCGGCAGGAAATTATGTCGCAAACATTGGCATTAGCCTCAACGGCAATTCCAGCCTGGTGAATAGTGGGAATATCAATATTTATGCCGCGGAAAAGAACGGTTCGGTCTACTCAACCTATTCCCATGGCGTGCTGATGGGTGATAACGCGACCTTACGAAACGAAGGTACAGTTTATCTTGGACGTGAGGCACAACGTAACATTGGCGAAGCGGTTAATGATCTCGAGGTCAATTCACCCAATAACCGTTTGGTGACGGTGCGTGATTATGCAGAATTTATCAACGAGGCTAGCGGGAATTTAACGCTTGGTTCGCTGACCCAAGGCGCCTATGGCGTCATTGTTCAAGGGGCTGGAGCAAAAGCCGAGAATAAAGGCGATATCACTATCAATGGTAAAACCGGTGGCGCCGCTCCGTTGCAAAATATCGCAATGATGGGCTTTGCTAGTGCTAAAAACGTGCTTAACAGTGGCACTATCACACTAAATGGTGTTAATGCGGTTGCTTTAATGGCGAACTCTGTCGACACGGACAGTGGTACTACCGTGGTGACAAACAAAGGAACCATCAACATCACGGAAGGTGTGGATGCGATGTCGAAAACCGCCAATTATGGCATGTGGGCTGACGGCCAGCGTGCAATTGCGACCAATGGCGGCATCATTAACCTTAACGGTGATGGCGCGATTGGAGCGCACGCGCGCAATGGCGGCACTATCGATATCACGGATAATGGCGAGATGCACTTTAACGGCAAAAACCAGACCGGTTACTACGTTTACGGTGCAGGTTCGAAGATTGTCGATGGTTCAACCACCACGCAGGCCGCTAGCGCGGAAGGCTCAACGCTTTATCGTATTGATGGGGGAGCCAGCTTTGACGGTTCTGCGAGCACCACCCGCATTGATGCCAGCGGTAAAAATGCCACTGCATTGCTTGTAACCAGCAATGCCAATCAAAGCACACTGGATACCGGCAAGATGACGATCCTCGTTTCGGGTGAAGGTGCAACGGGGGTTCGCGTTGAAGGCTCCGCCAAAGGAACGCTTTCCGACGAAACTGATTTGACTCTTTCTGGTGCAGGCAGTTCTGCGGGAATTGTTGATGGCAGCTATACCGACATTGTAGGTAACAGTAGTCAGGTGGGCAGA
The DNA here is from genome assembly GCF_003208415.1 of Pantoea sp. AG1095. Classification (NCBI taxonomy): domain Bacteria; kingdom Pseudomonadati; phylum Pseudomonadota; class Gammaproteobacteria; order Enterobacterales; family Erwiniaceae; genus Pantoea; species Pantoea sp. AG1095. Next base: position 11,136 of record NZ_QKMJ01000009.1, read on the forward strand.
GCGGTTCTCACTAGCCTGGCGAACCTCACCAGCGCCAATACTGCGGCTAATGCCATTGGTTACATAGCGCGTAACGGCGGCACGCTCGACCATCAGGGTAGCATCGACTTCACTACTGCCGGCACCACCGGTGTGCTGGTTGAGGGCGGCACGCTAAATAACAGCGGTAATATCAATGTGAATGGCGTTGCCGTCAATATTCAGGGCGAAAACTCAGCCGTCACGAATACCGGCACCATTACTGCCAGCGATGGCGTAGCCGCGATAAACGTAGGCAGCGGCGCGAACCTGACGCTGGACGGTTTGGGTCAGGTAAAAGCCAGCGGCAGCGCCCATGGCATTCTGCTTGATACCGGGGCTACCGGATTAATCGTTAAAGACGCCAGCATTGAGATGAACCCAGTAGGCGATGGTAATGCCATCGAAAACAAGGCTGAAATCGCAGGCATTAAACTTGATAACACGCAGATCACCGTTGATAACGGGGCAGGTGTGCGCACAGCCGCCAGCATGGCCAGTGAAAACAGTGGAAAGATTACTGTCAATGGTAGCGGCTCCGGCTTGTTAATTCAGAATGCTGACAGTTCGACAGCTGACAGTGTCCTTGATATGTCAAACTCTCGTAACCTGGTAATTGATGTCAACAGTGCGGACGGCAGCGGTATCGTTACTAACATAAAAGGTGACGTTAAATCCGGAGCCAGTGTCAACGTTAATGATGCTTCTGGCGGACCTGCTCTGAAAGTTGGCGGAACGACTGCAGTGGTTGAGCAGAGCGGTCGCCTGGTGTCAAAATCCACAACTAACCCTGTAGTCGACGTTAATAACGATTATGTGGGGAGCTTTATTAATCGGGGGGATATTATCGCCAACTCGGCTGCACAGGTTGCGCTGGAAATAACCAGCGGCCTGTCAGGCGTTCACTTCGTGAATGCTCAGGGCGGTAACATAGTCGGTCAGGTAAATCTGACTACCTCACACGACCACACTGTGGATTTACAGCATGGGAGTACCGCTACGGATATCACCAGCTCAAGCGGTAATGACAGCTATAATCTGGTCAACATTGATGCCACCGACGGCAATTTGTTTAAGTCTCTGAATGGCGGAGCCGGCGATGACAAGCTCAATCTGCGTAACAGTCAGCTGACGCTGGCGCAATCTGGAAAAACAATTACAGGTTTTGAACAGGTAAATCTTGAAAACAGCTCAACCCTGACGCTGGATAATATTCTGCTGTCCTTAGGCAACTCTGCAGATGACGCCGTAGGTACCGGTTTTAATATTACCGACGGCAGCACACTGGTATTGAAACAAAGCGCTGACACATTTTTTAACAGTCACATCAGTGGATCAGGCATGATTGCGGCCAGTACGGCGGGTAACGCTTTTGACTTTACTGCCAACAATGCCAGCAACACCTTTACTGGTACCTTAGGGCTAACCGACAGCAAATTTGCTCTAGATGGACTGAATACCCAGGCTCTCACTTACGCAACCCTGCTTGCAGGTACTGATAGCCGTATAACCGTAGCTGATAGCGTGCAGCGAATTGGTGGTCTTAACTTTGACGGTGGCACCGTCGTATTTAATACCGGTACACCTGGCGATACGGTTGCTAAAGGCGTGGTGCAGACTTCCGGATTAATGGACATAAGTGGCCGAGGTACTGTTGAAATTAATCCTGGTTCGGTCACAAACCATCATGTGCTGCCACCACAGACCGTTTCATTACTGGAACAGGATGAAGGCGATCAGGGCATCAAACTGGCAGGTGGCGCGATTCCGGTGCAAGGCTCCGGCGGCAATCTGGAACTGCGGGATACCAGCGGCAACCTGATAACCGATAAATTAAATACCAACGTGCTGCAGGATGGCAACGTGGTGGCCAATGCCACCTATGACTATCGACTGACCAGTGGTCAGGCCAATGACGGGTTGTATGTTACTTACGGCCTGACGCAACTGGACCTGTTGACTCAGGGCAACGATGCACTGGTGCTGAATGCCTTTGGTAAAAAGGGCAATTCTGCGGATATGAGCGCGAAGATGACTGGCATCGGCGACCTGGCGATTGATACCGGTACTGGCCACACCGTGTCACTCTCCAATATGGATAACAGCTACAGCGGTAAAACGGATGTACGGAGTGGTAGTCTGGTGATGAACAATGACAACGTATTGGGTCAGACATCAGAACTTTCGCTGGCGGCCAATACTGGATTTGACATGAATGGCTACAACCAGACTATCGGTGCTTTAAACACAACGGCAGGATCAGTGGCGAACCTCAACGGCGGCACACTGGGCATTACACACGGCGGTTCGGTCAACGGCAACCTGCAGGGCAGTGGTGCACTGAATGTAAATGGCGGTACGTTAACGATCAATGGCAGCAATGCCGGGCTCGCGGCAACAACTTCAATTGCTTCTGGTGCTGACGTGCAGTTGAACAACACCATCGGCTTGGGCAGCGGCAATATCGTCAACGAAGGTTTATTAGCATTAAAAAATGCGGCTGGCGCGTTGTTCAACAGCCTGAGCGGTTCAGGTGAAACCAATATTGCGCAGAACAGTGATGTTATCTTGCTGGGTGATAACGGTGAATTCGCAGGTAAATTCAGTATTGGAAACGGCTCCGCATTGACGGCATCAACTCAATCGAGCTTGGGCTCAGCTGAAATCGCCAATGAGGGAGCGTTAAATCTTGCCAGCAGCCACAGCTGGTTGATGAATAACACTATTACCGGCAGCGGTGAGTTAAACCAGAATGGTTCAGGTGTGGTAACGCTTAGCCAGCAGGCAGCGCAGTACACCGGAGATACACAGGTTAACGCGGGCGGCCTGCAGCTTGGCAGCGTGGGCAATAACGTCACTCTGGCTTCAGCCAACCTGAATATAGCCGCAGGGGCGGTTGCCGGTGGCTTTGGTGGTACATCAGGCAACGTTACCAACAGCGGTAAACTGCAGTTAGGTGAAATCATTCCAGCCGCTAAGTCCGTTACAGAAACTCTGCGATTCAACGTTGGCGGCAATTTTGCCAACAGTGGAGACATCATTTTGGGTGGTGCAGGAGCAGCGGCAGGTAATCAGTTGCATATTGCTGGCAATTACCTTGGTAATAACGGTCACATTACTCTGAACACCGCCTTAGGTGATGACAATTCGACCACTGATAAAATGATCGTTGCGGGGGACACTAGCGGTACAACACTCGTAAGTGTCAACAATGCCGGCGGGAGCGGTGCTAAAACCCTCAACGGTATTGAAGTTATCAGTGTCGGAGGCAAATCTGACGGTGAGTTTGTGAAGGACGGCCGTATAGTCGCTGGTGCCTATGATTACAATCTGGTACGTGGCGAAAGCGCCAACAGCAACAACTGGTATCTGACCAACTTGCTCAGTGGTGTGATTGACCCTGGTGAAGGTAGCGGTGGTGGCAATAAAGATGAAATCATCAAGATTTATCGCCCGGAATCTGCCGCCTACGCAGCGAACATGGCTGCAGCAAATAACCTGTTCAATACGCGTTTACATGATCGTTTGGGTGAGACCCACTATGTTGACGCGCTTACTGGCGAAGAGAAAGTGACCAGTATGTGGCTGCGAAACGTCGGTGGCCACACCCGCTCAAGTGACAGCAGTGGACAGATGAAAACCCAGGCTAATCGATACGTAATGCAAATGGGTGGCGATATTGCGCAGTGGACTACAGATGGCGCTAACCGTTATCACCTTGGTGTGATGGCCGGTTATGCTAACCAGCAGAGTAACAGTCGTAACCATATTTCTGGTCAGAAAGCAGATGGCACAATCAATGGTTACAGCACGGGTATCTACGCGACCTGGTTACAGGACACCGAAGAGAAATCAGGTGCTTATCTTGACAGCTGGGCGCAGTACAGCTGGTTTGATAACACCGTGAAAGGCGATTCACTGACGGCGGAGTCTTATAAATCAAAAGGTATTACCGCGTCACTTGAGACCGGATACACGTGGAAGATTGGCGAGAAGAATGAGCGTGAGAGCTACTTCGTGCAGCCTCAGGCGCAGATCACCTGGATGGGCGTGCAAGCGGATGAGATTCGCGAGCAGAATGGCACCCGCGTGAAAGGAACCGGCGATGGCAACATTCAAACCCGCTTAGGAGCGCGTACCTTTATCAAAGGTCATAGCGCTATTGATGATGGCAAAGATCGCGTATTCCAGCCATTTATTGAGGCTAACTGGATCCATAATACAAAGGAATTTGGCAGCGAACTAAACGGCGTAAAAGTCACCCAGAAAGGCACGCGCAATCTGGGCGAGCTGAAAGTAGGGGTTGAGGGCCAGATCACCAAAAATGTTAACCTGTGGGGTAATATCGGCCAGCAGATGGGTGACAAAGGATACTCCGATACCAGCGCCTTGTTGGGGGTAAAAGTAAATTTCTGATTTGAAGGACCATATTGTATAGGTAGGTTTAAATGCTGGTTACAAAGGTGACCAGCATTTTTTTTGGATTTTAACGAGCTCCTCATCTGCAACTTTCGCATCTTATACAAACGCGATTAACCGGCCGCTGCCTCATGCATGTGCCGCTTTTAGAGGCAGCCATGACATCACTTTGTTATCTAATATGCGATTGAAAAAGTTTACATGCATCAGCTAACTGTGAACGTCCGCTGTTCGCTCATAGCAGACTCGACTCGTTTCAAATGTGGCAAGCGAAATTCTCTTATATATCAGAGAATGTATTTTTTATATGGAGCTAGATGAATTTAGCGCCTCTAACGAGCGCAAAAAACCGGCTTTCGCCGGTTCTAAATATTATGAATTTCAGGTGGCATCGCACTTCGGCAGCCAGTCAGCACTACTTTCCTCAGTCAGATCGAGATTAGTCTGCATCCCCAGCTTCGTGCGCCGCTTCAGATAATGGTGTCCGTACTCGCGCATAATGCTCTCCAGCGACAGACTGAAGATCTTCATGCTGAGTGGATTCCTGTAGCCGTTCGCCTCCATGTAAGCCAGATAGGCGTGATAGAGATAGCGTTTTGGCTGTAGCGGCCTGATGCTGGCGTTCCCCATGTAAAGCGAAGTAGGCTCCGGCGTGGTGAACAGGTAGCCGCAGAAGTCCACCATCGGATCCGCGTCGCGCTTGATGCGCATCGCCTCATCGGAGTTCTGCTGCGACTGAAGTAACGCCCTTGCGTCCTGCGGCTGGCTGAACTGCTGCATCAGCTGGCGCACGATAACGGCCAGCTCGCCGCTGATTTTTTCCTTCAGCTGCGTGTCGCGCTCGTTTGCCGGGATGATTTCCGGGAAGTGCAGGATAACCCGGCGGCGTGATACGCCACCGCTGCGGTCGGTAAAGCGCATCGGATTGTTGTTTACCGCCAGAATCACCGCCGGGATGTGCGTTGAGTAGGCATCGCGGTATTTCGGGTCCACGGATACCGCGTCGCCGCCGGTAATCGCCTTGATGCCCGCGCCGTCGCCGCTCCACTTCTCCTGGTCGGGCAGAATTATCAGCGAGAAGCCAATCACCGCCGCGCGCTCGCGCGATGACTCCAGCGTCTCGATGGTCGCGGAGGTGGTGTTGTCCGTTCCGGCCAGCATGGTGGCGATTTCGGCCATGATGCTTTTGCCGCTGCCGCCGGGACCCGTGACCTCCAGAAACAGCTGCCAGTCGTAGCGGTTAGCCAGTACCATAAACAGCGCGGCGAGAATGATATCGCGTTTTGCCGCGTCGCGTCCGGCGGCGCGGTCCAGCCACTGCCAGAAGTGCGGCGCGTGGTTCGCCAGCGTCTCGCCCTTGACGGGTGAGGTAAAGTCTACCTCGCTGACCGTGCGCAGCCAGAAGCTTTTGCTGTGCGGGCTGAAGCTGCCGGTGCGCGTGTCCAGTACGCCGTTGCGAAAGCCTATCAGGCTGCGCGCCGGGTCAGACTGCTGCGGGAGCATCAGCTTCAGCGTGTCCACCACGCCTGAAATCTTGCCCGCCGAGAACGGCGCGCGCAGCCGCTGGAACAGTTTCGCCACGTCGCGCTCAAACTGCTTCCCCGAAATGACCTTCCACGCGCCCGCCTTATAGCGTGACAGGATTTCGCCGCTGGCATCTACCGCCAGCGCATTGCGGTAATGCTCAGCAACGCGCTCCGCCTTTTCGCTGGCGCTCATCGCCGAAAACTCCGCTTCGCTCATCACGTCAAACGGGCTGGCGGTGGCGGGCGCGGCGGCCTCAGCAAGCGCCTGCTTCGTCGGGACGTCGCCGAGCTGCACAAAGGCGTCGTTCCAGTCGCCGAACACGGGCGGCAGCGCGACGACGGCGTTACTGACATCAGCGGCCTTCTTCGCCTTATCCTGACCGCTGCCGTTAAGGTCGCGGTCGGCGGCAATCATCAGCGGCAGAGTGGCGTGCTTTTCCCGGGCAAGGCCAGCCAGAGAAAGGAGGTTGCCCGATGAGAGCGCAACCCACACCTCATCACCGGTCAGGTTGTGCACCGTCAGGCCGGTCGCGTAGCCCTCTGCGAGCCAGATGCGCTTTGCGGGCTTAGCGCTGCTGAGAACGTGGCAGGCGCCTTTCACCTGGCCGCCTTTGAGCGTGCGCTTTTCTCCGCTGGCATTGATAAGCTGCACGTTAACCAGCTGGCCGCTCATGTCGTGCAGGGGCACAACCACATCGCCGGTGCGGTAGGTCGTTAACGCCACCTTATGCGCCTTCGAAAGCGTAAGGCACGCCTGCTCAGGCAGGCCTTTTCGCGACAGGTAGGCATTGCCCGCCGCTTCGTTTGCCGTACTGACCAGCTGCTGCGCCAGTTCAGCCGCTGCGGCGCGGGATGTCTCGTCCGTTTCGGGGCCGGCTGCCGCACTGATGCCGGCAGCCACCGGCGGCAGGTTGCCGGTCAGGTCGTTTACGCGCGTGGCGGCCTCTATGAACGTAATGCTGAGCGCCTTTTTCACCAGGTCCATGCCGTCACCGGCTCCGCACTGATTACAAATCCACGTGCCGCGCCCGTCTATATCGTCGAAGCGAAAGCGGTCCGTTCCCTGACAGACCGGGCACGGCATGTGGCGGTTTTTGATTACCTTCACGCCCAGCGCGGGCAGAATGCGGGGCCAGTGGCCCCGCGCCGCGGTGGCCGCCTCTGATACGGTCATTTTCATCGTTCTGTTCTCCCTCAGTGCAGCACCGGCGCGTCTGTCATGCGCCCGCAGAGTTCATCCATCATTACCTGACCGAGAAAGCTCAGGCGCGGAGCCGACTTCAGCGGCCCGGTGGACAGCAAATCATCCAGCAGCGCGCAGGCAATCTCCTGACCGCGCAGGCGTCCGTGCTGGCGCAGGTAAAAGCCCTCCAGCTCGGTTTCAATGACGAGCTCCAGGCGCGCCAGCGTCAGGCCGGGGTAGCGCTGCTGTTCACGGCAGACGGTCAGCCAGGCGCAGGCGACGGCGCGGCGTGAAAGCGCGGCGCGCAGTTCAGGCGAAAGGGTACGGACTTTCATGATTCAGCCTCCGCGTTCATCCAGTTGTTCTGGCAGCGCGTCACCACGTCATCCAGCTGCTCGGTGATGAGAAAGACCAGCGAAGCCAGCTGCGCGCGCTGAGCGGGCTGCGGCAGTTCGTGGCACTCCTGAAAGGCCGTCATATCGCTGACAAAGCGCCCGGCGTTGCGCAGGTGTTCAAGGCGTACGAGGTCGGCGTGAGAAATCGTGGCGTGAGTCATGCGCGCACCTCCCGGACCGGCAGGCGGGCGGCAAAGGACAGCACGTAGTCGCGGGCCAGCAAAAGGCGGGCGGCGCGCTCGTCGGCGGCAACGGTGCGGAGCATATGAATATGCTGCTGGCGCTCGCAGCGGCGGACGGCGGCAAAGACGAAAACAAACTGCGGGTATGGGGAATTAAGGACCGTAGCCATGATGGCAGTCTCCAGAGAGTAGCGGTTATCGCCACCACCGGAGTTCCTACACTCATGGGTGGTAGCCCGAACGGGGGTAGGAATACCGGCCTCAATGGATACCGGCCAGCCCGAAGGCTGCCCCGCCCGGGCCACCATTACGCAGACGGCGCAACGGATACAGAACCGTTGCCCGAAAAATGGGTGCACTGAGGCTTGGACACAAAAAAAGACGCATGGCGCGTCTGGTGTCGCCATTGAGTAACTCGGGTTCCTACGCCCGGCTGCCGATTTTGCGACAGCGGAATTACTGTACCAGGGAATGGCCCCGGCGCGCAAGCCGGAGGTAGCAGTTAAAAATAACATCAGGCAACCTCAGCAGCTGGCGGGAGAAATGTCGCCACGGGAAACAGTCCGGATAACGTAGGACGGGATGCCTGTGCTTTGCAGGCTGAAGTCTGGCTTTGTTGCACCGAAACACTGCGGCTGTAGCGGCCTATCCATCCCGGCGCCAGCCATATGCACCAGCGGGATTGCGTGCGCGACAGAGGGGTGGCGTGATTTACCGGCATGGTTCAAAAACCTCATACGGTACGCTCCTGACCACGCGCTGCAATGCGATCGCTCATCCAGACGCTGATTTCGCTGGCGAGCCAGGCCACGTTCTTGCCGCCAAGCGACACCTGCGCAGGAAAGGCGCCGCGGCTGATAAGGTCATAAATGGTGGAGCGTGACAGGCCGCAGACGTGCATGACTTCCGGTAGTCGCAGGAAGCGATCGTTCAGCGCCGGGTTTACGGGTAAAGCCGGGGCCGCAGGAGCGGAGGAGTTTGCGGATAATACGGTGTGCATGAGCTACCTCTTATTGAGTCCGTGGTGATACGGACAGATACGTCCGAAGTCGGGTAGCTCTTTATTCTCAGCATATTTACAGCCAACGCAACAAGGCGAAAGGGTGCTGCGGCTGGCACAAGTGCGCAAAAATTAGCCGTCTGTTTTTCGCACAGGTAAATATAGGGCAATATAGACCAATAGTGCCGAGATGAATTATGCAAGTCGCTTTTAATGATTAATCCTTGTTGAATCAATCGAAATAAACACTCGAAAAGGTTTATCTGCATAAAAAGTTGGGTGAAGCATGGTGAACACCGGGTGAAGGGATAAATATTGATTATTCACACTTTAATATACTGTATTTACTCTATTTTTTATTAAGGTGAAGAATGGTGAAGGATATATATAAATTTAAAAGTTGAACAGGGAGCCAATATGTCACCTTGCCGCCAGCCAGAAGAAGGTTATTTTGTCTGGGCCATCACACAACGCCATCCGATAGCTCGCCTGTGCCAGCAACGGCACAATGCATTCACCGGAACCGCTAATGGCTCTCCCTCTTCGAAGAAAGCTAACGATAACGGCTTTTATAAACCGTTAACTCCAGCCTGTACGGTGACTGGCGTTAAACAGAAGGATAAAACGTGATGGCAATGAAATGCCCTGAATGCAGCATGACCGCACACACGCGTACGAGCGAATATCAGACAGGTACGTTAAAAAAGACGTGGTATCAGTGTCGTAATATCGACTGCTCCTGCACGTTCACAACGCTTGAGAGCCTGGACACCATCATCATGAAACCTCAGAAGGTAGCTGAAGACATCCCTGAGAAAGAATCACCGCCACCACGGCAGACGCTAAACCGTTATGGAGCTGCAAGCAGGCTTTCGAACCGCCAGAACGCCCCCGGCTGAGCTTCATCAGCAATACCTGACCGGCCATCGTGCCGGTTTTTTTCATCTCTTTTCTCTGGCCAGCATGAAGCGCATGGGTGCATGCCTATGCTGCATGAAAGCGCATGAATAAATGCAGCTGAGTTTATGCTATTGAGGCCAGCAGTGGCGCGGCCTGAAGGGACTCATGCAGCCGCATGAAAACTGCTACATAAAGCGGGCAGGCGTGGCGGGGGTACGAGCGCGCGCTGGAGGCTTAAAGGAAGGAGACGCTGGTTAACGGCTTAAGAAGGTTAGAACAGGAAATTTGCAATGATATTGGCTTCGACCCTACAAAGAGCGATGTCAATGTAGGGCAGGGTGTAGTTATCAATGCTTACTTGATATTCACAGGCAATGATTCCATTGAGCAGTTATATCCATCATAATTTGCTTTTCTTATGCACTGTGCATCTATTCTTATCTTTTCAAGTTGGTTTGTTTTGCTTGGAGCATTAAAAAATAACATGCCAACTCCACTCAATAAGAGAACGAATAGAACTCCAAAATAAAATATTTTTGCTTTAGTAGTGCTATGGACTCCTTTCAAAAACAATATATCCCGTGGGCTGTTATCCCCAATTGTTTTGGTTAAATCGATGTTAACTAAATCAACAGCAATCTCTTGTTCAAGGGCTAAGCCCTTTTTCACTGCACCAAGCAACAAGGGGTGATACCAGTAAACGTCGACAAAATAAAATAGCATCCATACGATAGCCGCACCAAAGGCTAACATTGACGCTACTGAGAAACTATTACCAAGGACGATAAGGCTTGAGCTGGAGTTAAAACTTACGCCAATAGCACCAATGAAGGCTGAAAGAATCAAAACCCCAAAATTCCTCACCTTCATTTCCAATTCATTAAAATGCTTCTGAACGTCAACTACCGTTTTCCATACATCAACTTTGAGTTTTAACTCTTCAATCCGCATCGTCTCTAAATGAATTCTTTCTTGTAAATTACTCATTTGTTTTTTCCTTGAAAGGCGATAAAATCAAAAAATTTCAAGATATCTGAAAATTGATGGGCTGTATAAGTCGGTTTCGCTCCGCTTGAACTTTCTTTAATCAATCTTTCCCTTTCAACATCTGCATCTGTCCAATGAGTGACGGCACGCAATAAATCATAACCCTTCTTATTTTCTTGAAAGTGACCTGTCCCATAACTTGCGAATACATCAGTTATCTTAGCTTTCTGGGCCATTTCAATATCTTTCATTTCGCTGTCACCTATATAGACGCAATCATCCGGCATGGCGCCAATAGATTTAACAATGTCTAAAAGCAATTGAGGGTTCGGCTTGGTTTCATCCGCAGGTGTGTATTCTTGCTTGGTGTGAATAAGCTTATATTTTTCCTGTTTAACCTCGCCTTCAGGAATGGCATGATCCTCTGGAGAAAATAAGACGTCTATTAATCCATCAAGTTGTAGTCGAGTTAGGCGAAAATTCGAATAATAAGCTTTTGATTCAGTATACGCTACTATATAGCAACCTCTACTCTTTAAGTCTTTAAGAGTGTCCATTACAGTTGGGTATAGACAAAGATGCTTTTTCCTGGCGCTTCTAAAAGCATGAATAGCTTCATCCATAGCTGAATTTATCGACTCTCTACTTCCGTATTTTTCTTGTAATGAAGGAATGCTTTCAAGAATGAATGAATACTCAGCAGTACCGTATTTTTGATGTATTGGTTTAATCTGGTTTATCAAATCAAGTTTGCAGATTCCAGATATCTCTGATGCCTTTTCTAACATAGAGTTAAAGCTATGATACCAAACACTAAACCAGTCAAATAAAGTGTTGTCTAAGTCTGTTATTAAAACACTCTTTTTCATCACTAATTTCTCACCAAAAAAAATATAATCATAATATAGCATGCGTGGCATTATATTAATATAATGTGCTGGATATTAAATCCCCGTACCATTGGAGCATCTTTCTTCTGTTTTCAATATGAAGAGCATGATTATATGTTCCTCGAATGGAATTTTTATCAACATGGGCTAATTGTAGTTCAATCCATGCGCTATCGAAATTTGCTTCATGGAGAATTGTAGACATTGTATGCCTGAAACCATGACCGGTAGCGCGTCCTTTATAACCGAGTAACTCAATTACCTGCGAAACACTTTCTTTTGAAATTGGTTTACTGCGATTATTTCTACCAATAAAAATATAAGGATAATGTCCGGTAATAGGCTTTAGTTTTTTGAAAAGGTCAATCACCTGCGTGGACAGGGGCACGATATGAGGCCTACGCATTTTCATCCGTTCTGCAGGAATTTCCCATATCCCTTTTTCTAGATCAACCTCTTCCCAAGTTGCAAAGCGCATCTCCTGAGTCCTTACGCCCGTCAACATGACAATCTTTGTCGCATTCTTAGTAATGATACTGCCGGTATACGCTTCAAGATCGCGGACAAAATGGTGCAACTCTTCCGCTGATAAATATGGATGGTTCTTTTGTTTAGGAACGGACAGCGCAACAGCCAAATCAGGCGCTGGATTGTACTCAGCTCTACCGGTAATGATGGCATAACGGAACACTTCACCACAGCGCTGCCGCACCTTACGCGTTTTCTCTAATGCCCCGCGTTTTTCAATACGGCGAAGCACCTCAAGCAGCTCCAGTGGCTTAATTTCCGATATAGGGCGATTGCCGATGAAAGGAAACACATCCTGCTCAAAGGTCTTAATGATCTCCTCGCGATAGGCCACCGTCCAACGATCAGCCTTATTCGTATGCCATTCACGGCTAATGGCTTCGAACGAGTTCTCCCTGGAGATTTTAAGCGCCAACTTTTGAGCCTTGCGCTCCTCAACTGGATCAATGCCATTAGCTACCTGCTTGCGCGCCACATCGCGCTTCTCTCTCGCCTCAGCAAGTGAAACGAGACTGTATGAGCCAAACGACATCAGCTTAGCTTTGTCGTTGAAGCGGTAGCGAAAGCGCCAGCCTTTACTGCCATCCGGATTGATGAGTAAAGCCAGCCCGAGGCCGTCGCTGAGGGTGTAAGGCTTTTCTTGAGGTTTTGCGCGTCGAATTTGAATGTCTGTGAGAGCCATGTGTATAAGTCAAAAATGTGTATAAGAAATTTATACGCATCACTATACACATTTATCTTGGATTCTGGCAGACGCAGCAGGACGGATACGGACAAGGCGTGTATTCATTTCGTTGTTTTTAAAGTAAATTAAAAATTATCTCGGAAGTCTGCGGAAGTGTAGTGGCGGAAGATCACAGGAGTCGAACCTGCCCAGGACCGCTGGCGGCCCCAACCGGATTTGAAATCCGGCCGCCTCACCGGAGACGACGATCTTCCTTTGAAGATGCCGCAGGAGTATAGCGACAATCGCGGCGGAATTCTTGATCTCAGCCGTGCGTCACAGCACGTTTTCACCGTGAAGCTGCCGATACTCCTTCGGCGTATTGGCGTAACTCTTTTTAAACACCGAATAGAAATATTGCAGCGACGGGTAGCCACACATTTGTGAGATCTCATTGATGCTCAGCGAAGAACACGCCAGCAGCTCGCGCGCTTTCTCCAGTTTTTCGCGGTGAATCATGGCGTGAATAGTGTCGCCGGTTTCATCACGGAAGCGTTTTTCCAGATTCGATCGTGAGATGCCGATGGCATCCAGCACCTGTTCAACTTTAATGCCTTTGCAGGCGTTGAAGCGGATGTAATGCATCGCCTGAATCACCGCAGGATCGTGCAAGGAGCGGAAATCGGTGGAGCGGCGCGCAATCACTTTTACCGGTGGCACCAGAATTCGTTGCAGTTGCAGAGGCTGATTATCCAGCAGGCGATGCAGCAGTTTTGCCGCCTGATAACCCATCTGGCGTGAACCCTGCGCCACGGACGAGAGCGCCACGCGCGACAGATAACGCGTCAGCTCCTCGTTATCAATCCCGATCACCGTGAGCTTTTCCGGCACCGGAATTTTGAGGTATTCACAGGCCTGCAGCAGATGGCGCGCACGGGCATCGGTGACGGCAATAATACCGGTTTGCTGCGGCAAGGTTTGCAGCCAGTCAGCCAGGCGGTTCTGAGCGTGCTGCCAGTTTTCCGGCGCTGTTTCCATGCCCTGATAAACCACGCCCTGATAACGCTCGCGCGCCACCAGCTGGCGAAACGCATGTTCACGCTCTTGCGCCCAGCGTTTGCCGCTGGCTGCGGGCAAGCCATAGAAAGCAAAGCGGTTCACGCCTTTTTCTTTCAAATGCAAAAAGGCGCTCTCGACCAGCGCGGCGTTGTCGGTGGCGATGTAATGCACCGGCGGATAGTCCTGCGGCTGATGGTACGATCCGCCAACGCCAACAATCGGCACCGACACGTTCGCCAGCAGTTTTTCAATCGAGGGATCGTCGTAATCGGCGATAACCCCGTCGCCCAGCCATTCACGGATATTGTCGATGCGGCAACGAAAATCCTCTTCAATGAAAATGTCCCAATCCGTTTGTGATGCCTGTAAATACTCACCGACGCCCTCAACCACCTGGCGGTCATAGACCTTATTGGCGTTGAACAGCAACGTAATGCGAAAGCGTTTCTCATGCATCGTGGCGCACTCTCCTAAATCGACAGCACCTTGCATAGCATGGCACGACGGACAGCAGAAAGAATTTGCGCCACATTGTGATCCCCCACGCGATTACACCCGGCGGCGCGTCGCGGTATCCATCCACACTGCCAGCAGCAGGATGGCGCCCTTGACGATGTACTGCCAAAAGGTCGGGACATCCATCATGCTCATGCCGTTATCCAGCGACGCCATGATAAATGCGCCGATGACCGCGCCCGCCACCGAGCCAACGCCGCCCGCCAGGCTGGTGCCGCCAATCACACAGGCGGCGATAGCATCCAGCTCGGCAATGTTGCCTGCCGAAGGCGAACCCGCGCCAAGGCGTGAGCTTAGGATCAGGCCAGCAATCGCCACCATCACGCCATTGATGGCGAAAACCGCCAGCTTGGTGCGGGCCACATTAATGCCGGAAAGGCGCGCGGCATCCAGGTTGCCACCGATGGCATAAATCCGGCGACCAAAGGCCGTGCGCGTCGCCATAAACATGCCGCCGAGCAACAGCAGCGCCAGCAGCAAGACCGGCGTTGGTACGCCGCGATAGTCGTTGAGCAGCCAAATCGCGCCCAGTACCAGAACGGCGGTGACGACCTGCCGCACCAGCGCACCGCTGACGGAGGTTTGCGCCAGACCAAGCTGTTGGCGACGCAGGCGCAAGCGCCATTGCCAGAGGATAAACAGCGCGAGGCCAGCAAAGCCGAAGCCAAACCCGATCCCGCCAGGCAGATAGCTTTGCCCAATCTGCGACATTGCCGGGCTGGTGGGCGCTACCGTGGTGCCATCGGTGATGCCGACCAGAATGCCGCGAAACGCCAGCATTCCCGCCAGCGTGACAATAAACGACGGAACTTTGCGATAGGCCACCCACCAGCCGTTGCAGGTGCCGAGCAGCAAACCCATCACCAAAGTCACGACGATGGTGAGCGGCAGCGGCCAACCGAGCCAGACGTCAAAGATAGCTGCAGCACCGCCGAGCAACCCCATCATCGAACCCACCGAGAGATCGATCTCCGCAGAGATAATGACGAACACCATGCCGACCGCAAGAATGCCGGTGATGGCGGTCTGGCGCAGCAGGTTAGAAACATTACGTGCGCTGAGCCAGGCACCGTCGGTGGTCCAGGTGAAGAACAGGGCGATTAGCACAATCGCCCCCAGCATCACCAGCACCTGCAGATTTGGCAGCGAGAATTTACCTGGCGCACCTTTACCCGGCGTAGTGAGGCCGAGTTGCGTACTTTCGGTCTTAAACATAGTGTTCACTCCGCAGGGCGGCTTCCATCACCTGCTCCTGAGTCAGGTTATCGTTAATCAGATCGGCTTTGATTTTGCCTTCATGCATCACCAAAACCCGATCGCTCAGGCCCAGCACTTCGGGCAGCTCAGACGAAATGACAATCACGGCAATCCCTTGCTGCACTAACGAATTGATCAGCAGATAGATTTCCTGGCGCGCGCCCACATCAATGCCGCGCGTCGGCTCATCAAGAATTAAGATTTTTGGATTGAGCAGCAGGCATTTAGCGAGGATCGCTTTCTGTTGATTGCCGCCGCTCAGGCGACCAATCGGCAGTTCCGCCGACGAGGTTTTCACCCGCAGGCGCGCAATGGCCTGATTAATTGCCTGTTGTTCCTGCGCGTCATCCAGCAGCGAAAGCCGGGGGCTAAATTGGTCCAGCGCGGCCAGCGTAATGTTTTTGCCCACGCCCATTAGCGGCACGATGCCATCCTTTTTGCGATCTTCCGGCACCATCGCGATGCCGTGCGCGATGGCGGCGCGGCAGTCCTTGATACGGACTTTCTTGCCGTTGATATGAATATCGCCCTGCCAGCGTCCCGGCCAAACCCCAAACAGACACTGCACGGTTTCGGTTCGCCCGGCACCAACCAGTCCGGCAATGCCAAGAATTTCGCCGCGCTTCAGGCTAAAAGAGACGTTATCCACCCGGCGGATATGGCGGTTGATGGGATGCCACGCCGTGAGGTTCTCTACCTGCAACAGGGTTTCGCCAATCTCGTGTGGGCTATGCGGATAGAGCGCCGTCAGCTCGCGCCCGACCATCATGGTGATGATGTCATCCTCACTCAGCCCGGCGGCCGCGCGGGTCGCGATATGCTGACCGTCGCGGATCACGCAGACGGTGTCCGAAATCGCTTTTACCTCGTTGAGTTTGTGCGAAATGTAGATGCAGGCGATGCCATGTTCTCGCAGGTTTTTGATGATGCTAAGCAGCACCTCCGTTTCCTGTTCGGTGAGCGAAGAGGTCGGTTCGTCGAGGATCAGCAGGCGCACCTGTTTATTCAAGGCGCGTGCAATCTCCACCAGCTGTTGCTGGCCTAATCCCAGTTCGCCGACGCGCGTATCCGGCGATACCTGCAGCTTGACCCGCTCCAGCAGCTGCTGGCAACGCAACGTCATGGTTTCGTCATCCACCATGCCGAAACGTCCCAGCTCTGCGCCGAGGAAAATGTTCTCCATCACCGTCAGCTGCCGCACCAGCGCCAGCTCTTGATGGATGATCACGATCCCTTTGCGTTCGGTATCACGAATGGTCTGCGCCTGAATCTCGTCGCCCGCAAAATGGATACTGCCTTCAAAGTCACCGTGCGGATACAGCCCGCACAGGATCTTCATCAGGGTCGATTTCCCCGAGCCGTTTTCGCCGCACAGCGACATCACTTCACCGGCTTTCAGCTGCAGGCTCACGTCATCCAGGGCTTTCACCGCGCCGAAACGCTTGGTGATATGGTTCATTTCCAGCAACATCGGCCTCTCTCCTTTACGGGCTCGCGCCTCAGAGTTCGCTCTGCTTGTGGAAGCCGTCTTTGACTACCGTGCTTTCAATGTTGTCTTTGTTCACCGGAATAGGGTTCAGCAGGCGCGATGGCACATCTTTCAAGCCATTATTCAGCTTGCTGTTGCTGGCGGGTTGTTTGTCGTCACCGAGTTCCACCGCGATTTTGGCTGCTTCAGTCGCCAGTTCGGTGATGGGTTTGTAAACCGTCATGGTTTGCGTGCCGTTCATAATGCGTTTGATGGCGGCGAGATCGGCATCCTGGCCGGAGATCGCGACTTTGCCGGAAAGTCCCTGCGCGCTTAATGCCTGAATCGCACCGCCTGCGGTGGCATCATTCGAGGCTACAACGGCATCAATGTGGTTGCTGTTTGCCGTTAAGGCGTTCTCCATTATTTTCAGCGCATTTTCCGGCAGCCACGCATCAACCCACTGATCGCCGACCACTTTAATGCTGCCATTATCAATATAAGGTTTTAACACTTTCATCTGACCGGCACGGAACAGGCGCGCGTTATTATCCACCGGCGAGCCACCCATCAGGAAGTAATTACCTTTTGGTACTTGCTTCACAATACTTTCGGCCTGTAATTCGCCCACTTTCTCATTATCGAATGAGATATAAAAATCAATATCGGCGTTATTTATCATGCGGTCATACGCCAGCACTTTAATGCCTTCACGTTTCGCTTCCGCCACCACGTTACTTAAAACCTGGCCGTTATAAGGAATGATGACCAATACATCGACGCCGCGATTAATCATATTTTCAATTTGCGACATCTGCGTTTCTTCGTTGCCGTTGGCCGATTGCACAAACACTTTGGCGCCCAGTGATTCGGCTTGTTTAACAAAGATATCGCGATCTTTTTGCCAGCGTTCCAGACGTAAATCATCAATAGCCATACCGATTTTGACTTCTTTAGCGCTACCCGCGTGACTAAACAGGGCCAGAGCCGCGCAGGCGGCCAACAGTGATTTTTTCATGTTCATGGTATTAATCCTGTAGGTTGAGGCTGTTGTCGTTGTAAGGCTGATAACCAGGCCGATGAATTGTTGCCCTGAGTTTCAGATGACATCAATTACTGATTTTTATCCGGCTATTACGTTTTTTGGTTTATTTGTGATTTTATGAGCGCGATCGATATTTCAACGTTTTCAGAAAAAACGACGTGAGAGAGGCTGAATGAAAATAACGACATTATTTTGCGAGCTGGCGCACAAATAATAATTATCTTACGTTGAGTGTTAAATATCGTAATTGAGCAGCAGTAAATTACATCATCACAATAACCGCTCAAAGCTGACCATTCGGGTCCTCATGCTAAGGAGCTAACTATGCACGCCTATTTCGACCAGCTTGATCGCGTTCGTTATGAAGGGAGTAATACCCGCAATCCTCTGGCGTTTCGTCATTACAACCCGGACGAGGTGATTCTCGGTAAAACCATGGCGGAGCATCTGCGCTTTGCAGCCTGTTACTGGCATACCTTCTGCTGGAACGGCGCGGATATGTTTGGCGTTGGCGCGTTTGATCGTCCGTGGCAGAAGCCGGGTGATGCGCTTGAGCTGGCGAAGCAAAAGGCCGATGTCGCCTTTGAGTTCTTCCATAAACTGAATGTGCCTTATTACTGCTTCCACGATGTGGATGTCTCACCGGAAGGCGATTCGCTGAAAAGCTATCGTGAAAACTTCGCGGTGATGACCGATAAATTACTGGAAAAACAGCAGGAAACCGGCGTGAAACTGCTATGGGGAACCGCCAACTGCTTTACCCATCCGCGTTACGGTGCGGGTGCGGCGACCAATCCGGATCCGGAAATTTTTGCCTGGGCCGCCAGCCAGGTGTGCAGCGCCATGCAGGCCACGCAAACTCTGGGCGGCGAGAACTATGTGCTGTGGGGCGGGCGTGAAGGGTATGAAACCCTGCTGAATACCGACCTGCGTCAGGAGCGCGAGCAGATTGGCCGCTTTATGCAGATGGTGGTGGAGCACAAACATAAGATCGGTTTCCACGGCATGTTGCTGATTGAACCCAAGCCACAGGAGCCGACGAAACATCAGTATGACTATGATGTCGCGACAGTTTATGGCTTCCTGAAGCAGTTCGGGCTGGAGAAAGAGATCAAAGTGAATGTGGAAGCCAACCACGCGACGCTGGCGGGGCACTCTTTCCATCATGAGATCGCAACGGCCATTGCGCTGGGCATTTTTGGCTCGGTGGATGCTAACCGTGGCGATATGCAGTGTGGCTGGGATACCGACCAGTTCCCGGTCAGCGTGGAAGAGAATGCGCTGGTGCTGTACGAAATCATCAAAGCGGGCGGATTCACCACCGGCGGCTTAAACTTTGATGCCAAAGTCCGCCGCCAGAGCACTGATAAATACGATCTGTTCTACGGCCATATTGGCGCAATGGATACCATGGCGCTGGCGTTAAAAGTCGCGGCCCGCATGGTGTCGGATGGCGAGCTGGATAAGCGTGTGGCGCAGCGCTACAGCGGCTGGAACGGCGAGTTCGGACAGCAGATCCTGAAGGGAGAGTTTTCCCTTGCCGCGCTGGCGGAACAGGCGCAGCAACAGCAATTTAATCCACAGCATCGTAGTGGACGCCAGGAACAGCTGGAGAATCTGGTGAATCACTACTTGTTTGATTTTTAACTTTTCAGGAGCGCAGCATGGTTATCGGCATCGATTTAGGCACCTCCGGCGTGAAAGTGGCATTGCTGGATGCGCACGGCAAAGTGATTGCAGTGGAGAGTGCGCCGCTGGAGGTGTCGCGGCCACAGCCGTTATGGAGCGAGCAAGATGCCGAAAGCTGGTGGCGGGCGACCGATCGTGCCATGCAGGCGCTGGCCCAGCAGCACGATCTCAGCGGCGTGAAGGCGATTGGCCTGAGCGGGCAGATGCACGGTGCCACCTTGCTGGATAGCGAGAGTCGGGTGCTGCGTCCGGCGATTTTATGGAATGACGGGCGTAGCGGCGAGCAGTGTCAGGAACTGGAGAAGCGCGTGCCGGATTCGCGTCGCATCACCGGCAACCTGATGATGCCTGGCTTTACCGCGCCTAAGCTGCTGTGGGTAAAACAGCATGAGCCGCAAATTTTTGCTCAGGTAGCTAAAGTGCTGCTGCCAAAGGATTATCTGCGCTTGCGCATGAGCGGTGAGTTCGCCAGCGACATGTCGGACGCGGCGGGAACGATGTGGCTGGATGTGGCGCAGCGCGACTGGAGCGATGAGATGCTCAACGCCTGCGATTTGCAACGCAGCCAGATGCCGCAACTGTTTGAAGGCAATCAGATCACCGGCACCTTGTTGCCAGATGTCGCCGCGCGCTGGGGCATGCCAAGCGTGCCGCTGGTGGCGGGCGGTGGCGATAACGCGGCGGGCGCGGTGGGTGTCGGCATGGTTGAGCCGGGACAAGGCATGCTGTCGCTCGGTACGTCGGGCGTCTATTTCCTGGTGAGCGACGGTTATCTCAGCAATCCACAGCGTGCGGTGCACAGCTTTTGCCACGCGCTGCCGCAGCGCTGGCATCTGATGTCGGTGATTCTGAGCGCGGCTTCCTGCCTTGATTGGGCGGCGGCGCTGACCGGCTGCGCCGATGTGCCGCAACTGCTAAGTGAGGCGGAAAAAGCGCGCAGCGATGTGCCGCCAGTGTGGTTCCTGCCCTATCTTTCTGGCGAGCGCACGCCGCATAACAATCCGCAGGCGCAGGGCGCATTCTTTGGTTTAACGCATCAGCATGGCCGGCCAGAACTGGCGCGCGCGGTGCTGGAGGGCGTGGGCTTCGCGCTGGCCGAAGGCATGGATGCGGTGCATGAGTGTGGCGTGCAGCCGAAAACCGTGATGCTGATTGGCGGCGGCGCACGAAGTGCGTACTGGCGTCAGATGCTGGCGGATATCAGCGGGCAAACGCTGGATTATTGTCATGGCGGCGAAGTCGGTCCGGCGCTGGGTGCGGCGCGGCTGGCGCAGCTGGCGGTTGATCCGGCGAGCGAATGGCCGTCGCTGGAACTGGCGCAGCGGCATCAACCGGATGCGGCGCGGCATCAGGCGTATCGGCCACAGCGCGAGGTGTTTGCGCACTTGTATCAGCAGTTGCAGCCGTTGATGTCTTGATGTGGGAGAGTGATGGCTGGATTTGGCAGGGTGTTGGAGTTTTTATCGGGTATGATTGGGGTTTTGTGTTAAATGTAGTGGCCTGATTTGCCCTCACCCCAACCCTCTCCCGTAAACGGGAGAGGGAGTTATTAGCTCGATCGGTTCCCTCTCCCGCTTGCGGGAGAGGGCTAGGGTGAGGGGGGAAAAACACACCAAACCCAACCGGAGCTCACCATGCCGCAGTCCGTCTTCTTTCTCGTGCTTCCCGGCGTGATGGCGCTGGATCTCACTGGCCCCGCTGAAACCCTGCAGCTGGCCGACGGCCACTTCGCGCTGCACTACATCGGCCCGCAGCCGAGCGTGCTGTGCTCCACCGGCATGACCCTCGCCGACATCGCGCCCTTGCCCGCGCAGCTGCCGGATGACAGCCTGCTGGTGGTGCCTGGCGTACACGATTCGCGCGTCTGTTTCGACACCGCACCGGCCGCGATAGCGCGTGACTGGCTGCGCCAGCAGCAGACAGCGATTACCGATCAGCGCATCACGCTGGTGTGCATCTGTTCCGGCGCACTGCTCTCAGCGCAGGCGGGATTGCTGGATGGCATCCAATGCACCACGCATCATGATGTGTTACCGCGTCTGAAAGCGGCAGCGCCAGCGGCGTTGGTAAAAGATAACCGGGTTTTCGTCGAAGATGGCGGCATCTGGACCAGCGCGGGCATTACTGCGGGTATTGATCTGGCGCTGCATCTCATCAATCGGCTGTGCGGCGCGCCGCAGGCATTGAAAGTGGCGCGCGAAATGGTGGTGTGGTTCCGCCGTTCCGGCGACGATCCGCAACTGTCGCCGTGGCTGCGCTATCGCAATCACATGCATCCGGCGATTCATCGCGCGCAGGATGTGATGATTGCCCATCCCGAACATGATTGGTCGCTTACCGCGCTGGCCGAACGGGCGCACGTCAGCGAGCGTCATCTGACGCGCCTGTTCCGCCAGCATCTGGGCATCAGCGTGCGCGAATACCACGAACAGCTGCGCTTAGTGATTGCGCGGCAACGCCAGCAGCAGGGCGAAGCGGCGGAGAAAGCGGCGCTGGCCGCCGGATTCTCCTCGGCCCGCCAGCTGCGCCGCGCGCACCAGCGCTGGGACGATCAGCTCACCAGATGACGCTTATCCACGCGTTGTAATCCCATCGCCAGCAGCAGGCTGCCGATCAGCGACGCGCCCATCACCCACGGCAAATCGAGCCACGGGCGCGACATGTCGTCGTAGTGATGAGTACGCAAAAAGTGGATAAACAGCGCGTGAAAACCATAGATCGGCAGGGAATAGCGTGAGATGGTGGCGAGCCCCGGCAGCGCGCGCTGATTCAGGGTGTTTTTGAACAGAATCAACAGGCTGATGGCGGCAATAAACACCAGCGGCCCGCAGTAGAGATACCAGGTATCGTTGAACGCGCCGTTGATTTTCAGCATCTGTTTGGTGCCGAGCGCAATGCCAATCACGCAGGCCACAAAGCCTAATCCCGCCAGCCAGCTGATGCTGCGCTTGTCGGTCTCCATGCAGCCAATCGCACGCCCGAGCAGCGCATACAGCAGGTAGTAAATGCTGTCGCCGCTGACATACAGATTCACCGGCAGCCAGTGGAACGGTCCCAGCGATTGGCTCACGGTATTCGGATTCGCCAGCACCGCCAGCACGATCACCAGTATCGCGACATAGCGCGGTGCCACGCTTTTCACCTGAATCAGCGGGGATAACAGGTAGATGCCGATAATGGCGAAGAAGAACCACAGGTGATAGAACACCGGTCTTTGCAGCAGTTTGAGCAGCGATCGACCTTCGCTGATCGGCGTCAGCCAGGTGATATAGGCCAGCGCCACCGCGCTGTAGAACAGCAGGCACAGCACGATGCGCAGCAGATGCCGCCCTTGTGCGCTGCGTTCGCCGAAAAACAGATAGCCTGAAATCATAAAGAACAGCGGCACACAGACGCGTGACGCTGAGTTAAGCAGGTTCGCCACGTCCCAGCTCAGGCCTGTTACCGCCATCGGCCCGGTGATGTACCAGGTTGTGGTGTGAATGACGATCACCATCAGGCAGGCAACCGCACGTAAGTTGTCGATCCAGTAAATTTTTTGCTGCATGGCACCCTCTTGCATTGGCTGCGAAGAAGGGTAGCCAGTGAGCAGCGCGCCAACAACCTTTAGCGTTGTAATTCAGATCACTCTGTTATTCGACACTCGACACCAGAATCAATTCGCGCGCACTGCGTAGCGGCGCGATTTATCGCGCAATAAATTGCGCCGCTACAATGTGTGCTTCGTTGTTAGGCGGTGACAGCCGTTAATCACGCACCAAAAACGTCTCGATCACCGCTTCGTCGGGTTCAACGCCGAGGCCTGGCTCGCTCGGCAGCCACGCGTAACCGTCGGCGATGCGCACCGGATTCTTCGCCAGCGAGCGGCTGATTTCGCCCGGCTCGACGCAATACTCCATCACCAGCGCATTCTCAATCGCGCAGAGGAAATGCAGCGAGGCGGCGGTATTAATGTCGGTGGTGAAGTTGTGGTTGCACACTTTGCGTCCACGGCTGTGTGCGTAGCTGGCGATCTCCATTGCCTGCGTAAAGCCGGTGCGCGTCAGGTCGATCTGCACGATATCGATGCCGCCTTCATCTATCAGGCGCTGGAAACCCGTTACCGAGCACTCTTGCTCACCGGCGGCGATATGCTGCTGGCAGGCGGCGGAAACCTGGCCGTAACCGGCGTAGTTATCGGGATGCAGCGGCTCTTCAATCCAGAACAGATTGAGGTGTTCATAGCGCTGGCTGCGGCGGATGGTGGTTTTGGCATCCCACACGTGGCCGACGTCCAGCATCAGATCCACATCGTCGCCCATCGCTTTACGCAGGGCGTCAAGATAGCGCAGATCCAGCGCTTCGTCAGTGCCAAACGGCTCCCAGCCAAACTTCACGCCGCTATGGCCGGTATCCATCGCATGCTGCGCGCGCGCGACCGTCTCTTCCACGCTGAACTGGAACATGTTGGAGGAGTAGACGCGCATTTTGTCGCGCATGGCGCCGCCCAGCAGTTCAACAATCGGCTTGCCGAGTGCTTTACCTTTGATGTCCCACAAGGCGATGTCGATGCCGGCCATCGCCTGTAGTACCGCGCCGCTGCGGCCGTAATAGAGGGTGGCTTTGTGCATCTTCTTCCATAAACGGCCGGTTTCCAGCGGGTTTTCGCCGATTAACAGCGACTTCAGGCCGGTGACCATGGTGTGCGAATAGGGCGCTTCAATGATGGCTTTGGTGACATACGGGCTGCCATCCACTTCGCCCCAGCCGGTGATGCCGGCATCGGTGGTGATTTTGATCAGTAGCGCATCCTGAGAGCTGTCGGTGCGCTGCTCAATCACTGGCAGGCGCAGGTAAAACGCCTCAACGTTAATGATTTTCATGGTGTTTTCCCTGGTGTAAAGGCAAGGCGAAATTAGCCGAGAGCGGAACGGTGCTGTCGGCGCTGTGTTATCAGGGTTTCGTAATCCACGTCCAGCGCCTGAATGCGGATGTGGTTCTCAACCTCGTCGGTCATTTTGGCGATGTCGCCATCGGCAAAGACATTAATCAGCCGCTGATGCTCCTCAATGATGTCGCTCATCGATTTGCCCATGGTGGATAGGCCGAAAATCACCGTCAGCTGACGGGCAATCGACTCCCACAAATTGCTCAGCACCGGGTTGTGCGCGAAGCTGCACAGCGTGCGGTGGAAATCGGTATCGGCGGAAGCAAAACCGTAAACGTTATCGCTTTGCATCATCGCCTGCATCTGCGCCACGCCCTGATAGAGCTGATTAAGCTGCTCAGCGCTGTTGCGTCCGGCCTCAATCGCGCGGCGACAGGCCAGCGTCTCCAGCGGGATGCGCACATCGATAATCTGCTCCAGCCGCTGATGCGAAATCTCCATCAGGCGGATACCTTTATACGGCTCGCTGGTGACAATGCCCTGGCTCTCCAGAATGCGCAGCGCTTCGCGGATCGGCACGCGGCTCATACCGAGTTTCGCCACCAGCTCGGGTTCTGCGATGCGGTCGCCGGGCAGGATCAGGCCGCGCGAGGCGGCGCTGAGAATGGCATCCACGGCGTGATCGACCAGCGTGCGCGGACGCGCGCTATTCCAGCTGTTATCGGTGGCCGCGTCCTGCGCCAGCGGGGCGCTGTTTTTACGACGAGCGGTAGAGGGTTTTCCTGCCATGTTGTTTATCCTGTTTAAACCTGTCGGGTCACGAATTGACCGAAGCCGGGTTCAACCTGCATCTGGTCATCCTGGAATACCGTGACGCCACGAATCAATGTGCGCACCACTCTACCCTGACAGCGCATCCCTTCAAATGCGCTCCACTTGCCGAGTCCCTGAAAATTGGCGCCGCGCACCGTCCAGCTTTGGCTGGCGTCGTAGAACACCAAATCGGCGTCGAAGCCGGGCGCAATCGCCCCTTTTTTGCCCCACAGCTGGAAGGCTTTGGCCGGGCCGCTGGCGGTCATGCGCGCAAACTCCCTGAGCGCCACGCCACGTTCAATATGGGCCGCGCTGAAGAACATCGGACTGAGGGTTTCCACGCCGGTGAGGCCCATGCCCGCATCCCAGATGCTGGCTTCACCCGCCTGTTTTTGTGCGGGCGTGTACGGACAATGGTCAGAGGCGATCATGTCGATATCGCCGCGCAGCAGCACCTGCCACAGCGCATCCACCACCGGACGCGGGCGGATCGGTGGGCCGCAGCGCGCGTTGGGGCCGATGCGCACCAAATCGTCTTCGTCGAGCAGTAAATAGTGCGGACAGGTTTCGAAGCTGGCGCGTACGCGGGTTTTGGCAGCGACAATGGTTTCCGCCGCGCGCGCCGAGCTGACGTGCACGATATGGCAGCGCGCGTCGGTCTCTTCGGCAATCGCTAACACGCGTCCCACCGCTTCGATCTCGGCGATTTCCGGCCCCGCCAGCGCATGAGCGCGCGCATCTTTGCGTCCGGCGCGGCGCTGTTCGCTGCCAGCACCGATCAAAATCTCGTGATTCTCAGCGTGCACGCCAATCAGCCCGTCGAACGTGGCCAACTCGCGCATGGCGCGCAGCAGGCCGTCATCGTCGAGACGCGGCAAACCTTTCTCGTCGGTGGCGTCGCCGTTGGGTGCGCCGCTGCACAGGAAGGCTTTGAAGGCCAGCGCACCGGCCTGATTCAGCGCCGCCAGTTCATGCACGTTATTTCCATCTAAACCAGCCCACAGGGCGTAATCCACCGAGCAGTTGTCTGCCAGCCAGCTTTTTTTGGCGCTGAAGTTAGCCAGCGATGTGGCCGGTGGCAGAGAATGCGGCATCTCGACGATGGTGGTAACGCCGTGCGCCGCCGCACCGCGCGTGCCTTCACGCAGCTCCTGTTCGGGAAAATCGTGCGAGCCGGTGAAATGGGTATGCACGTCAATCGCGCCGGGCACGATGATCAAGCCACGTGCATCGATCACCTCGTCAACGCCGTGCGTGATGGTGTTAGGCGATAACACGCCACTGATCTTGCCGTTTTCGATCAGCAGATCGGCCAGTTCAGCGCGGGTTTCTGTCACCACCAAACCATTAATAATCAGCTGTTTCATCATTCTGCTCCTGCCTGCGTCACCAGCGCCGCATACGGCACCGGCTGTGAAGAGTCGAGCCAGCCGATAGCAGTTAACAGCTGGCTGAAATGCGCAAACTCAGCGCGCGGAATCACGCAATCTGGCGCAAACACGCCAGCCTGTTGATAGGCCGCGAGGCCGCGCACCAGCGCCTCGCGCGGATAATCGGGGTAAAACGCCTGCACCTGTTGCGCCAGCGCAGTGGCGTCATGGTTGGCGATCCACGTCAGCGCCTGAGCAATGGCGCGGGAGAAGGCGGCGAAAGCGGTGGCTTTCTCCTGCAATACATCGGTGCGGGCGATGTAGGCGCTCCAGGGTACGTGGCCGCACACGCTGGCGAGGCTGCTGATGCTGTGGAGTTGTCCGGCGGCGATGGCGGGCGCCAGCATATGCATGGCGTGCAGCGCATAATCAGCTGCCCCTTGGGCCACGGCGGTGAAATCCCGCGCCTGATCGCCGCTGCCGGCGATCAGCTCAACGTCATCCTGCAAACCGTGACGCGCCAGCAGCCAGCGGAACGTCAGCGTGGCGGTGCCGACATTGCCGACATCCAGCACACGTTTGCCGCGCAGATCGCTGAGCTGAAAATCGGGCTGCGCCTGCGCCGCCGCAAGAAACCACGGATTGGCCGCCACCGAGGCGCAGAAACACTGCAACTCTGCGCCGTGCTGCTGAAAATGCTTCATCACCACCATCGGGCCGCCCAGCGTGAGATCGGCGTCGCGATTCAGCACTGCGGGAACCTGGCCGCCTTGTACCGTATGCCCGCCTGATTCGCTGGTGGTGAAGATCACCTGCAGCTGCTCTGCGGCGAACAGGCCGAGGCTGTGCGCCAGATAGTGCGCGCAGTAATAGATGCGGGATTCGCTGGCATCGCCTTGATTGAAAATCAGTGTCTGCATCAGTAGCGCTCCTCGGTGATAAAGCTGCCGTTCAGCGTCGCCATATCGCTGACGCCGCACCAATGACTAATGGCCGTAACTTCATTGATCCAGCCGGAAAGCAGATCGAACACCGCGCTCTCGCCACCGGCGACTAAAGCACTGATGATCGGGCGCACGCTGAGCGACAGCGACGCGCCAAGACAGCGCGCCACCACCGCATCGCTGCCGCAGCGTACGCCGCCATCCAGCAGCAGCGGCAGCCGCGTCACCGCCTGCAAGTCGGGCAGCTGATCGACCGGCGTAGCCCAGCGCGCGCTCTGGCGCAGGCCGATGTTTGAGGCAATCACTCCGCTGACGCCGTGCTGCGTGGCTTGCGCCGCATCGTCATGATGCAGAACGCCTTTCAGCCACAGCGGAAGCTGGCGATCGGCGCAGTGTGCCGCCACCTCATCAATCTCCTGCCAGCGCCACACCGGAAAAGCCGGCAGCGGCGCAACACCCGGCTGCGTGCCGCCGATGGTGTGCCAGCCGCGCTGTTTCAGGGCGTCGCCGATAGAGAAGCCGCCGGGCTGTAACCCGGCCACCGGATGCACCGGCGCCAGCACCGTGAGCACGATATTTTTAAATCCGGCCTGCGCGGCCTGGTCGATCAAAGCGTTGATGCGGCCGACATCGCCCGCCGCACGCACTTGCAGCCAGCAGCGGTCGTATTCGGCACCAATCTGCTCCAGCGGCGTGACGCTCTCTTCGGAGATCACCAGCGGCAGTTGCAGACGTTTGCAGGCGCGCGCAATCGGCAGCACCCCTTCTTCGTGAAAAATTCGGTCACCGGCAAACGCGCCGACGCCAATCGGCGCGGACCAGTTTTGCTGGTGCAGGGAAATCTGCGTGTCGATGCTTTCATTGCCCTGCAGCACGCGCGGTAACAGACGAAAGCGGCGTAGCGCCTGCTGATTGGCATCGGGTTCATTACCCAGCGCATCGGCCGGTTGGCCCTGCATATAGCGGAACAGCGCATCGCCGAGGCGCTCGCGTGCCGTGAGTTCAAAGCGCGTTGGCATGTGGCGCCTCCGCAGCATTTTCATGTTCAAGGAAGGTGGCAAACGCTGGCGTTTGCGGATTTTGCAGAATCGTCGGCGGGCCTTCTTCAATCAGCGCGCCATCCTGCAGGAACACCACCCGATCGGCAACGCCCGCCGCAAACGCGATGTCGTGGGTGCTGATGATCATGGTGATGCCGGTCTGTGCCAGGCTGCGCATGGTTTGGTTCACTTCGCGCACCAGTTCGGGATCGAGCGCGGAAGTCGGTTCATCAAACAGCAGGATTTGCGGTTCTGCCGCCAGCGCGCGCGCAATGCCGACGCGCTGTTTCTGTCCGCCAGAGAGTTCGTGCGGCAGCGAGGCGGCGAAATCACCGAGTCCTACCATTTTCAACGCGCGCATCGCTTTGCCGCGCGCGATTTCCGGCTGTGCGCCCTGCACGCGCAGCAGAATGCTCATCACGTTTTCCAGCGCGGTAAGATGATCAAACAACGCGAAGTGCTGGAACACGATGCCAATGCCCGACTTGGCGCGGT
Source organism: Pantoea sp. AG1095 (assembly GCF_003208415.1). NCBI lineage: Bacteria > Pseudomonadati > Pseudomonadota > Gammaproteobacteria > Enterobacterales > Erwiniaceae > Pantoea > Pantoea sp. AG1095. Next base: position 40,391 of record NZ_QKMJ01000009.1, read on the forward strand.
TCACCGGCAGATGTCGCTGCGCCAGCGCGCGACCGTTTTCGTCGCTGCCCATGAAGTGGCCTTCAGTCTGAATGGTGCCGCTGCTGCGTGGCGTCAGCGCCAGAATCGATTTCAGCAGCGTACTTTTGCCCGAACCGGAGCGACCAAGCAACACCACCACTTCGCCGCGACGGACGGTTAACGACAGCGATTTCAGTACCGCTTTACCGGCGTAGTCGACGCACAGCTGATTCACTTCCAGCACCGGCGCGGCGGTTTGCGTATCCCAGCGCCGTTTTGGTAGCTGCATCGGCATCACGTCTGCTTCCGGCGGCAGTTTCGCCAGGCGCGCGCGTGCCCGTCGCGCACGTTCATCAAGGTTGTAGAACTTCTCCAGCCACCACTGACCGCCCGCCAGCAGCGTGGAAAGAATCAGGTAGATGCCGCCCGACGCGACCAGCACCGGAATAAACAGGAAGTTTTGCGACACAATCGCCTGGCCGCGCATCGTCAGCTCATTGACGCCCACCACCGAAGCCAGCGAGGTGGATTTCAGCAGCCCGACAGTTTCATTGCCCATGGTGGGCAGAATGGCGCGCAGCGCCTGCGGGATCACCACGTGAATCATCTCTTTGCTGCGCGAATAACCGAACGCCTGCGCCGCCATGCTTTGATCGCGATCGGTCGCCATAATGCCGCCGCGAATGATTTCGGCGCAGAAGGCGGTTTCGTTGATCATCAGGGCGATAAGCGCGCTGGTGAACGGGCTCAAACGCAGACCAAATTCCGGCAGCACGTTGTACAGCAAAATCAGCTGCAGCAGCACCGGCGTGCCGCGCAGCGTATAGATGTAAATCTTCACCGGCACGCGAATAAACCCGTGCTTTGAGCTGCTGGCTAACGCCAGGAAAAAGCCAATCACAATGCCGCCCGCCAGCGCGCCAATCAGCAGCTGCACGGCGATAACAGCGCCTTCCCACAAGTAGGGGAAAGTCAGGTACTTAAGAAAATCATCCAAGGCGTTATCCTCCTCAACGCCTCGGTTTCGTCACCGAGGCGGCTGAGTTTATGCATTAACCACGCGCAACCACTGGACGCTCGGCAGCGCTGCCCTGGCCCCAGTAATCCAGCAGTTTTTTCTGTGCGCCGCTCGCCTGAATCACCTTCATCGCGTCCAGCACCGCCGCGCGCAGCGTGGCGTTGTCTTTGGCGATCGGGAAGCCCACCATGATCGGCAGATCCACGGTGAAGCCGCTTTGCAGCGATTTGTCCGCTTTGGCGATAGCAACGGCGGAACCGGCTTCGGTCAGATAGACGTCCGCGCGACCGCTTTTCACTGCCTGAATGCTGTTGTCGGTGTTCTGCACCATCAACATGCTGACTTCGGGCTTACCGGCGGCGCTGCATTTGGCGCTTTGTTCCGGCACCAGTTTGTTGGCTTCGTACGAACCCGCAGCGGCGGCGACGGTTTTGCCGCACAGATCATCGACGCTGTTGATTTTCTTCGGGTTGCCCTGTGCCAGCACCGAACCATCCTGCACCTGCATCGAGGCGACGAAGGCGATCTGCTTCATGCGTTCTTCGGTGACGTACAGCATCGGACCGATATCCGCGCGTCCGCTGGCGATCGAGGTGAGCAGCACGTTGAACGAGCCACTTTGGTAACTGTGTTTCGCGCCAAGGCAGCTGCTGATGCGCTCGAACAGGGAAGGATCGAGTCCTTCAATGATGCTGGGATCTTTTTCCGATGGCGCTTCAAAGCCTTTGGTGTAGCCGCCGAGGCCGACGACCAGATCTTTGCCTTTCAGCGACGGATATTTGGTTTGCAGCGCTTTGCACTGCGCCATCGCCGCGAAGTCACTGGCGGCAGGCGTGATGGGATCGGTGCTGGCTGCGTGGGCGCTGGAGAGGCCCGCCAGTAAGCTGCCGCTGAGACCAGAGATTAATAAAGCAGTGCGTGCGAATTTCATAATAAGGTTCCCCTGATGCTGGTGAATGAGAAAGCGATGACCTTGTGATTTATGAACGTCTTTGGTGCTTTTTTAGGTGGTCGCCATGAATGGCGACCTACGGAAATATCGGGGGTTAATAACCTCGTGCCGGATCAACCTGATTACGCAGCGGTTGTCCGTGGCGGAAGCGCGCCAGGTTATCGATAAACACGTCAAGGCAACCGGCGAGGTAGGCGCTGTGATCGTCAAGGCTGCAGTGCGGTGTCATCACCACGCCGGGCGTGTGCCACAGCGGGTCGTCGGCCGGTAGCGGCTCTTGCGGATAGACATCCAGCACCGCGCCGGCCAGTTCGCCTACGTTGAGTTTTTCGCGCATCGCGCTGTAATCAAACACATCGGCGCGTCCAACAATCACGATACCAGCGCGTGCGGGCAGCAGATCGAGACGGCGGCGATCGAACAGATTGCGGGTTTGTGGCGTCAGCGGCAGCGTCGACACCACCACATCCACCTGCGGCAATACCTCGTCTAGCGCATCAATACGGATGCAGCGCGCCACGTTGGCATCGCACTGGCCGCTGCGCGTCACGCCAATCACGCGATAGCCTTGCGCCGTCAGCAGAGTTGCCGCCGCGGCGCCAATGCCACCAACCCCCAGCAGCAGCACAATTTTGCCGCGTGCGCAGCCGCCAAAAGTCGGACGCCACACACGCTGCGCCTGATCCTGCAGAAAACCGGGAATGCCGAAGTTGAACATCAGCGCCGCCATCAAAATGAACTCGGCACCTTTATCGCCGTGTACGCCAGAAGCATTGGTGAGCGTCACGCCTTGCGGCCAGTGCGCCAGCCACTGCTCAACGCCAGCGGACATCACCTGCACCCAACCCAGACGCGGCGTGCTGAACTGATCGAGCGCCAGCTTACGTCCGCTCCACAGAATGTCGCAGCGGGCGAGAAAGTCGGCGGTCTGCGCCGGATCGCGGTTTTCGCTCAGCGTGAAGTGGCTGCGCAACGGCGGATGCGCGTCGAGTTGCAGTTGCAGCTGCTCGACAGAGAGATGGAGTGCGCACGGTGCGCTGGCGTCGTTCTCGATGTGAATATGCATCAGCGCATCGCCGTCACTTCCATCTCGACCAGCAGGTCAGGATGGTTGAGTTGAATGCCCACGGTGGCGCGCGCCGGGAAGGGGAACCGGAAGAATTCACTGTAAGCGGCATTCATCGCGCTGAACGTGCTGAGATCGGTTAGGTAAACAGTGACGCGGACCACGTTGTCGAAGGTCATGTTCGCTTCGCTCAGCAGATCGCCGACGTTTTTCAACACCCGACGCGTCTGGCTGGTGATGTCGTTGCCCATAATCTCGCCGCTGTAGGGATCAATCGCCACCTGGCCGGAAATGAACAACATCGGTTCATGCAGCACGGCGGCGGAGAGCGGCGCAGGCCCCATTGGGCGGTCGCTGGCGTTCATGCCGGGATAACTCAACGCGATCTTCATGGTGAAATCTCAAGCAAAACTGTTTCACCGCAATTTCGTATACGATTATACGAGTGTCAACGCGCGATTTTTAACCATTGGGTCAAAAAGGTGATATTCATCACGTAATAGGATTTGCTGATATATCGATCAAGATTATGATATTTAAGATTTTAATGAAAATTTTATGACGAGTGCTCGCGATGAGTGTGAATCGTATACGATTTTCTTATTGTTCCGTTTTTGCCCGTTAAACCTTGCCGTAATCGCCTGCGCACTGGCCTGGATTTCCGGCTGCACAATCCGCGGTCAAAGGGTATACTGGCGCACTCTTTTTTTAACCGATCCGTATCGCGTGCGAATTCAACATGCAAAAGTTTGATACCAAGACCTTTCAGGGCCTGATCCTGACCTTGCAGGATTACTGGGCGCGTCAAGGCTGCACCATTGTCCAACCGTTGGACATGGAAGTGGGCGCCGGCACCTCACACCCGATGACCTGTCTGCGTGCCTTAGGCCCAGAGCCGATGGCGACCGCTTACGTGCAGCCATCTCGTCGTCCGACCGACGGACGTTACGGTGAAAACCCGAACCGTTTACAGCACTATTACCAGTTCCAGGTGGTGATTAAGCCCAACCCGGACAACCTTCAGGAGCTGTACCTTGGGTCGCTGAAAGAGCTGGGTATGGATCCCACCATCCACGACATTCGCTTTGTCGAAGACAACTGGGAAAACCCAACGCTGGGCGCGTGGGGACTCGGTTGGGAAGTGTGGCTGAACGGCATGGAAGTGACGCAGTTCACTTACTTCCAGCAGGTTGGCGGCCTCGAGTGTAAGCCAGTAACCGGCGAGATCACCTACGGCTTAGAGCGCCTGGCGATGTACATTCAGGGCGTAGACAGCGTTTACGATCTGGTGTGGAGCGACGGTCCGTTCGGTAAAACCACCTACGGCGAAGTGTTCCATCAGAACGAAGTGGAGCAGTCGACCTATAACTTTGAATACGCTGACGTTGACTTCCTTTTCACCTGCTTCGAGCAGTATGAGAAAGAAGCGCAGCAGCTGCTGGCGCTGGAAAAACCGCTGCCGCTGCCGGCTTACGAGCGCATTCTGAAAGCGGCGCACAGCTTTAACCTGCTGGATGCCCGCAAAGCGATTTCGGTTACCGAACGCCAGCGTTATATCCTGCGTATCCGCACCCTGACGAAAGCCGTGGCGGAAGCCTATTATGCGTCCCGTGAGGCGCTTGGCTTCCCGATGTGCAATAAAAACAAGTAAGAGGCAGCCATGACCGATAAAACTTTCCTGGTGGAAATTGGCACCGAAGAGTTGCCTCCGAAAGCGCTGCGCAGTCTGGCGGAAGCCTTTGCTGCGCATTTCACTGCTGAACTTGATAGCGCCGGTCTGGCGCACGGCGAAGTGAGCTGGTTTGCTGCTCCGCGCCGTCTGGCGCTGAAAGTGGCCCAGCTGGCTGCCGCGCAGCCGGATCGCGAAGTTGAAAAACGTGGCCCGGCTATCGCCGCCGCGTTTGATGCCGATGGCAACGCCACCAAAGCGGCCGAAGGTTGGGCGCGTGGTAACGGCATCACCGTGGCGCAGGCTGAACGTCTGAGCACGGATAAAGGTGAATGGCTGGTGCATCGCGCAGCCATCACCGGCGAAAGCGCGCAGGCGCTGCTGCCCGCTATGGTGGCTACCGCGCTGAGCAAGCTGCCAATTCCTAAGCTGATGCGCTGGGGCGCGAGCGACGTGCAGTTTGTGCGTCCGGTGCACACCGTTACGCTGCTGCTCGGCGATGAGCTGATTCCCGCGAAGATTCTCGGTATTGAGTCCGATCGCGTGATTCGCGGTCATCGCTTTATGGGCGAGCCAGAATTCACCATCGACAACGCCGATCAGTATCCGCAGCTGCTGCTGGAGCGCGGTAAAGTGGTGGCGGATTACGCCGCGCGTAAAGCCAAAATCAAAGCGGATGCGGAAGCGGCAGCGCAGAAAATTGGCGGCATCGCCGATTTGAGCGAAAGCCTGCTGGAAGAAGTGACCTCGCTGGTGGAGTGGCCGGTGGTGCTGACGGCGAAATTCGAAGAGAAGTTCCTCGCGGTGCCAGCTGAAGCGCTGGTTTACACCATGAAAGGTGACCAGAAGTACTTCCCGGTGTACGACGCGGCGGGCAAGCTGCTGCCGAATTTCATCTTCGTTACCAACATCGAATCCAAAGATCCACAGCAGATTATCGCCGGTAACGAGAAGGTGGTGCGCCCGCGTCTGGCGGATGCCGAGTTCTTCTTCAACACCGACCGCAAAAAGCGTCTGGAAGATAATCTGCCGCGTCTGGAAACCGTACTGTTCCAGAAAGAGCTGGGTACGCTGCGTGATAAAACCGATCGCATTCAGGCGCTGGCTGGCTGGATTGCCGCGCAGATTGGCGCTGATGTGAACCACGCTACCCGCGCGGGCTTGCTGTCGAAATGTGACCTGATGACCAACATGGTCTTCGAGTTCACCGACACCCAGGGCGTGATGGGCATGCACTACGCGCGCCACGATGGCGAAGCGGAAGATGTGGCTGTGGCGCTGAATGAGCAGTATCAGCCGCGCTTTGCCGGTGACGATCTGCCGTCAAATCCTGTGGCCTGCGCCGTGGCGATTGCCGACAAAATGGACACCCTCGCGGGTATCTTCGGTATCGGTCAGCATCCGAAAGGCGACAAAGATCCGTTCGCACTGCGCCGTGCTGCGCTGGGCGTGCTGCGTATCATCGTGGAGAAAAACCTGCCGCTCGATCTGCAAACGCTGACCGAAGAAGCGGTGCGTTTGTACGGCAGCAAGCTGAGCAACGCCAAAGTGGTCGATGAAGTGATCGACTTTATGCTGGGCCGTTTCCGTACCTGGTATCAGGAAGAGGGCCACAGCGTTGACACCATTCAGGCGGTGCTGGCGCGTCGTCCAACCCGTCCGGCTGATTTCGATGCGCGCATGAAGGCGGTTTCGCACTTCCGTACGCTGGAAGCGGCCGCCACGCTGGCTGCTGCCAACAAACGTGTGTCGAACATCCTGGCGAAATCGACCGAAACCCTGAACGACAGCGTGCAGGCTTCCCTGCTGAAAGAGAACGAAGAGATCCAGCTGGCGACCTTCGTGACCGCGCTGGGCGACAAGCTGCAGCCGTACTTTGCAGAAGGTCGCTATCAGGATGCGCTGGTTGAACTGGCGCAGCTGCGTGAAGCGGTAGATAACTTCTTCGATAAAGTGATGGTGAACGCTGACGATCAGGCGGTGCGTATTAACCGTCTGACGCTGCTGGCACAGCTGCGCCAGCTGTTCCTGCAGGTGGCGGATATTTCGCTGCTGCAGTAATTGGCGTGGTCGCCATGAATGGCGATGCTACAAAACAAAGGGGACGAGAGATCGTCCCTTTTTTGTTTTCAAAACTCGGCGCTAACGTCCTGCGAGTGGTGCAAGATACGCCCGATGAAAATTTCATCCACTTCAGCGCGGTAGATCACAATATGCTGTTCGAAAGGCAGCGAATAGATCTGCTGACCTAAATCCGGTCGTTTACGACCTAAATCAAACATGGCGAGTTTGTCGAAGAGCTGAGCGAATCTGGCGCTATAGTCATCAGCTAACTGCTCTCCATAATTCCAGTAGCCATAAATCCAGATCTTCATTAGATCTGCATCAGCTTCCGGTTTTATCGTGATGGTCCTTTTCATAAATGCCTACCCTGGCTTTTGCTCGTCTTAGAAAATCTTCATGATCCCACTCTTTACCCGGGCCGCTTTCAAAGCCCTCTCTGACCAACTCTCTGAGCTTTTCCAGCTTTGATTCAGCCTGCTTCTCACGCAGCAAGCGCAGCGAGTCGCGCACCACTTCGCTTTGCGTACGGTAGTCGCCGGATTCAACCAGAGATTCAACAAATTCGCGCAGTTCATCGCCTAAATCGATCGTCATGGTACGTGCCATCATCGTCATCCCGTGTAAGAGTATTTCTTACATTCTGTCACTTTTTTGCGCAACAGGGAATGCGCGTTGCAGCGCAGTTACAGGCTGAACTGCGAGGCAACGCGAGAGATTTTAGGCAGATGATACGGGAAATAGGCGGTCGTCGCGCAACAGATGATCGTTACCACGGCGGCGGGTGAAGCCGCTGCGGTCGAAGAATTCCAGAATCTGTATCGCCACTTTGCGCCCGGTGCCAAGCTGGTTGCGGAAGTCGGCGGCGCTGGTGCTGCCCTCTTGCGCGGCACGGCTCCGAATCAGATCGGCGAAGATCTGGATCTGGTCGCTGCGATAGTAGCGATCGCGTACGATCGCGGTGATATGTCCGAGCCGCGCAGCAGTGAGCAGCAGCGAGCGAATCGCCTGTTCATCCTGCTGCAGCGCCAGCGCGATATCGCGCACCCACAGCGGCTGATCGCCAAACAGCGGGCCGACCTGCTGCCAAAGAGCTTCTTCCTGCGGATTAAAGCGCGGTTCGAAGTCGGGCAGATGCAGCCAGCCTTGTCGCTGTTGTAGCTGACCTTGCGCCAGCAGTTGATCAATCAGCGCTAACACCCATTCCGCAGGCTGATGCGGCATTGCCACACGACGCAAACGATCGTGGCCGATGCCCGGCATCTCGGGATGCTGCTGATGAAAATGCGCCAGTGATTCCAGCAGCTTTTGCCGCCATTGTGCTGCCTGCGCGGCACTCATCAGCGCGTTATCAAGCTGCACCGGTGCTGCATGCTCGATCAGTGCATCCAGCGCGGGCTCGGTAAGCTGGCGCGCCCACGCCAGGTCACGCCGTTCTGTCGGTTGATAGGCCAGATGCGCCTGCAGGCTGGCGTCATCATCTTGTGCGGCGGCCAGCTGCTGCAGCCAGGCAAGATACTCCGCCTGACGTTTGCCGCGCTTTTTACTGTTGAGCAGCAGCACGCGCGCGCCGCCCAGCGTGTGCTGTGCGTTGCTGTCGCGGATAATCAGCCGATCGTTCTCGGCCAGCCACAGCGGTTGGTTCAGCACCAGTTCCGCGACATCATCCGCCAGCAGCGTAATGCGTCCAGTGACGTGGCTGGCGGCGTGGTGGAGATGAATCGGCTGCGACGCGCTCTTCAGCGGCTGCAGCAAGCGCAGCGCCACGGTTAAGCGCGTGGTGCCTTCCGCTCTGGCCTGTGACAGCAGCCAGTCGCCGCGCGCGATCTGCGCTTTTTCCACATCGCCGACGATATTCAATGCGATACGTTCACCGGCTTGCGCGCGCGTCACCGATTGGTTCTGCGCATGCAGCGCGCGCACGCGCAGCGGCAGATTCAGGCTGCTAAGCCAAAGAGTATCGCCGACGTTCACTTCGCCCGACAGCGCGGTGCCGGTGACCACCAATCCGCTGCCTTTCAGCGTGAAGGCGCGATCGATAGCGAGACGGAAACGGTAACGAGAGTCGAAGGCCGGTTCCGCCAGCGTGCTGAGATGCTGGCGCAGCGCGTCGATGCCTTGCTGGGTGTGGCTGCTGGTGACAAATTGCGGCACCGCCGGCCAGCCGAGTTGCTGCGTGAGCTGCGCCACCTGCCGCTGGACTTCCGCGATGCGCGCTTCATCCACGCGATCGGCTTTGGTCAGCGCCACGCTGAGCGGCGGCTGTCCGGCCAGGCTCAGCAATTGCAAATGTTCGCGGGTTTGCGGCATCACGCCATCGTCGCAGGCCACCACCAGCAGCGCATGATGAATGCCGCCAATGCCCGCCAGCATATTGGCGAGAAATTTCTCGTGGCCCGGCACATCAATAAAGCCGAGCACGCGACCATCCGGCTGCGGCCAGTACGCGTAGCCGAGATCGATGGTCATGCCGCGCCGTTTCTCTTCCGGCAGGCGATCGGCATCCACGCCGGTCAATGCCTGTAGCAGCGCGGTTTTGCCGTGATCGACGTGTCCAGCGGTGGCAATAATCATGACGCTAAGGCCTGAATCAGCGCGCTTTCATCATCAAGGCAGCGCAGATCCAGCCACAGTTTGCCTTCCTGGATGCGGCCAATCACCGGGCGCGCTAAGCTGCGCCAACGCTGTGACAAATTGACGAGCTGGCTACCGCGCCCATCGCGTGGCGTGAAGGTGAGGGCGAAACTGGGAAGGCGTTCAACCGGTAGCGATCCGCTGCCGATTTGGGATGAACAGGGCGCAATCGCCAGCGAAAAGTCATCTCGATAAATCTGTTGTAACGCGGGCAGCAATCGTTCAGCTTGTTGCTGAATATCCTGCGCTGGACGGGTGAGCAGCCGCAGCGTCGGCAGGGCTTCACGCAGCGTTTCCGGCTGACGATAGAGCTGTAGCGTGGCTTCCAGCGCCGCGAGCGTCATTTTGTCGACGCGCAGCGCGCGTTTCAGCGGATGCGACTGGAGCTGATCAATCAGCGTCTGCTTGCCGACGATAATCCCCGCCTGCGGACCGCCGAGCAGTTTGTCGCCGGAGAAACTTACCAGACTGACGCCTGTGGCGATCAGCTGCTGCGGCATCGGTTCAGCCGGCAGACCAAATTCGGTCATATCGATCAGCGATCCGCTGCCAAGGTCGGTGATCACCGGCAATTGATAAGCGTCACCCAACTCAACCAGTTCCGCTTCCGTTACCGCATGGGTAAAGCCCTGAATCTGATAATTGCTGGTGTGCACCTTCATCAGCAGGCCGCTGTTTTCCGCGATGGCGGCGCGATAATCTTTCAGGTGCGTGCGGTTGGTGGTGCCCACTTCCACCAGTTTGCAGCCCGCCTGGCGCATCACGTCAGGAATGCGGAAGGCGCCGCCAATTTCCACCAGCTCGCCGCGCGAGACAATTACTTCGCGCCCCGGCGCTAACGCGGCCAACATCAATAACACGGCGGCGGCATTGTTGTTAACGATACAGGCCGCTTCCGCGCCGGTTAACTCGCACAGCAGCGCGCTGACCGCACGATCGCGGTGGCCACGCGCCGCTTCATCCAGCGCGTATTCCAGCGTGACCGGCTGACGCAGGCAATTCACCACCGCGTCGATAGCGCGATCGCTCAGCTGTGCGCGGCCAAGATTGGTGTGCAGTACGGTGCCGGTGAGATTGAACACCGGACGCAGCGCACTTTGCTGCTGTTGCTGGCTGCGGCGCAGCGCTTCATCCGGCCAGTTCAGGTGCCACTCTGGCAAGGTTTGGTGCTGCTGAATATGGTCGCGCGCTTCCTGCTGCATGCTGCGCAGCTGGCGCGTGGCGAAGGCGGTTCCGTGATCGGCAAGCAGCGGCTGCAGCGCGGGATCGCGCAGCAGGCTGTCGATAGCAGGTAATTGGCTGTACAGGGTTTTCATCGGGTGACTTACAGAGAGGGCGGAACGGTGCGGGCAAAGCTTTCGCGCGCAAACAGGTTTTCGGCCAGCTTCACCAGCGCCGGGCGATTTACGCACCAGTTTGGCAGCACGCGGCGGAAGTTGAGGTAACCAATCATGCAGCCGGTGGCGATATCGGCCAGATTGATCGTGCCGCTATTGAGCCATTCGCCTCGTGCGGCGGCGGTTTCTAGCGCATCGAGGCCGCGTTGGATTTTATCACGGTTGCGCAGCAGCACCTCTTCAGATTGCTGATCGCCGGGACGCATCTGCTCGCGCATGATCATCACCGCCGCATCGTTAATGCCGTCGGCCAGTTTTTCCAGCTGACGGATGTGCAACGCGTGCAGCGCATCATCGGGCAGCAGCGCAGGCGCATCGCCGCGCAGTTCAATGACTTGCGCGATGATCGAAGAGTCGAACCAGGTGAGCTGGTTGTCGTCAATCAGCGCCGGTACTTTGCCCAGCGGATTGTACTGCGGTACATCGCTGTCATCGATCCACGGAGAGTGATTAACGAATTCGAAAACCAGGCCTTTTTCCAGCAATATCACTGATATTTTGCGGACAAAAGGGCTGGTGTAGCTGCCAATCAGTTTCATCGTGCGCCTCCGTGTTGAATGAAAATACGCGATAACAAACCGCACATATCCGTAGCGGTGCGCTGGCACAATGCGCGATAAATCGCGCCGCTACGGACCGCAGAAACATGGGAAAAGCTAATCGCCGGGGAACATAAACGGATTCAGACTGCTGCGGGCGAATCCTTCCTGCTCCATGCGGGCATCCAGCACCAGCGAGGCCAAATCATCGGCCACCGGCTCTACGGCGGGATCCTTCTCCTGATACAACATCTTCAGGTAGGTACCGCAATCGCCGCAACTCTCTGCTTTCACCGCCGCTTTTTCGCTGTCCAGCGACCAGTAATGCAGATCGCCGGTTTGTTCACAGTTGGAGCACTTGCTGCGCACCACATACCATTCGCTTTCGCACAGATTGCAGTGCAGATAGCGCAGCCCTTGCTGACCCACGCTCATGTGCACCACGCTGGTGACCGGCACGCTGGCGCATACCGGACAGAACTGGCGATGCTCACCGTATTCGGCGCGCGCTTTACCGGGAATTAATGCCGCCATCTGCGCCCAGTAAATCGACAACGCCGCCCAGATGAACGGCGATTTGTCGCTGCTCACCTGTGCGAAATCGCCTTCCAGCAGCGCATGTGCCAGATTTTCCAGTTCGGTAGTGGAGGATTTTTCCAGATTCTCCAGCACCGCCAGCGCCTGGCCGCTCATCTCCGGCTTTAGCTCGGCGATCAGCGAATGCAGCAAACGCTGCCAGTGCGCATCGCGCGGATAGGTGTGGATATCGAGCGGCGGTTTGCCCTGCTCGGCGCTCTGCGTCAGCCGCTGCTGCAGATCGAGCTGCAGCGGATGGTCATACAGCACGATCTCCTGCGCCTCGGCGATCACCGCGGCAAAGCGCAGGTAATCACCCAGCGGATTCTTCGCGGCCAGGTCGCGCAAACGTGCCGCACGGCGGCTATACAGATTTTTCAGCCGGGGGAAAAGTAACGGCGGAACTTGCTCCGCCGTGTGCTTTTCGCTTTTCTCCAGCTGGTCCTGCGGGATGATGCGAATACTCATCAGGGACGTTTTTCCTGTTGTGTTTGGCGTTGGCGCTGCTCGCGATACCAGCGTGGGTGATGTTTCTTCGCCCACGCGGCCGGAACCCAGCCCTCAACCATGGCGGTAATGGTGCCTTTTACCCACAACGCGGCGTAAATGTGCACCATAATCACCACGATTAGCGCCACAGCTGAGACCGAATGCACCACTAGCGCGATGCGAATCAGCGGAATAGTAAAGGCACCGGCAAAATACGGGCGCCAGATAACAATTCCGCTCACCAGCAGCAAGACTAAGCTGATGATAGCAGCCCAGAACACACACTTCTGCCCGAAGTTGTATTTGCCGGTATCGCCGACCTCTTCGTTTTGCACGATTTTGTGGATGTTTTTCGCCCACACCAGGTCTTCGCGATTGATCAGATTATGTTTCCAATAGCGTAAGAACATGATGATAAAGGCGGCAAACATCACCGTGCCAACAAACGGATGCAGGATACGCGCCAACTGCGGCGTGCCGAGCACGTGCATCAGCCAGTTAAACGACGGGAAAAAGAAACCCAGTCCGCTCAGCGCGGCGAGCACAAAACAGAACGCCACAATCCAGTGATTGATGCGTTCCGGTGCGCTGTAGCGCACCAGACGATCGCGTTTTTTCATTATTCGCGCTCCTCTTTTTCGTGCAGATTCTCGTCCTCATCCTCTTCCACGCGGTTTGGCCCTACGCCAACGTAGTGGAACACGGATGCAGCAAAGGTAGCGGCAAAACCGATCGCCGCCAGCGGTTTCCAGATCCCTTTCCAGAACGTTACCGCCGGGCTGATGCTCGGATTATCCGGCAAACCGTGATAGAGCTGCGGTTTGTTGGCGTGATGCAGCACGTACATCACGTGTGTGCCGCCGACGCCTTCCGGATCGTACAAGCCGGCGTTGGCATAGCCGCGCGTGTTGAGCTCGGCCACGCGTTCACCGGCCAGCGCCTGCATATCGCTTTTGCTGCCGAAGTGAATCGCGCCGGTCGGGCAGGTTTTCACGCACGCCGGTTCCTGACCGACATTGACACGATCGACGCACAGCGTGCATTTATACACGCGGTTGTCCTCTTTATTCAGACGCGGCACATCGAACGGACAGCCCGCAATGCAGTAGCCGCAGCCAATGCACTGTTCTGACTGAAAATCGACGATGCCGTTGGCGTACTGAATAATCGCGCCTTCAGATGGGCAGGCTTTCAGGCAGCCGGGATCGGCGCAGTGCATGCAGCCATCCTTGCGGATCAGCCACTCTAACTTGCCGTTCTCCTCCACTTCTGAGAAGCGCATCACCGTCCAGGATTTGGCGGTCAAATCGGCGGGATTGTCGTACACCCCAACGTTATGTCCCACTTCATCGCGGATATCGTTCCACTCCGAGCACGCCACCTGACACGCTTTGCAGCCGATGCAGGTGGTCACGTCGATCAGTTTCGCCACTTCCTGCTGATGGTTACGCGCCTGCGGGGCAGGCGTGAGTCCATTGGTGGCGGAGCGGCGGATAATGTCTTGAGATTGATAAGCCATATTCGTTCTCCTTACACCTTCTCGACGTTGACCAGGAACGCCTTAAATTCTGGCGTCTGCGTGTTGGCATCACCGACAAATGGCGTCAGGGTGTTAGCAATAAAGCCTTTTTTCGCCACGCCCTGATAACCCCAGTGAATCGGAATGCCGATGGTATCGACGATTTTGCCGTCGACGTTGAGTGGACGGATGCGCTTAGTGACCACCGCTTTGGCTTTGATGTAGCCGCGATTGGAGCTCACTTTCACCGTATCGCCCTGCGCGATGCCGAGCTTGTTGGCCAGCTTCTCGCCGATTTCAATAAACTGTTCCGGCTGCGCGATGGCATTAAGCCGCGCGTGTTTGGTCCAGTAATGGAAATGCTCGGTGAGGCGATAAGTGGTGCCGACATACGGGAACTGCTCCGCCTGGCCCATCGACGCCAAATCGTCCTTGAACACGCGCGCCGCCGGGTTGGATACCACGTTCGGATGCAGCGGGTTGGTGCCGATTGGCGTTTCAAACGGCTCGTAGTGTTCCGGGAACGGACCTTCGGCCATTTTATCGAGCGCAAACAGGCGGCCCATGCCTTCCGGCTGCATGATGAACGGCCCGACATCGCTGCCGGGTGCGGCGGCGCTGTAGTCCGGCACATCCATGCCCCCCCATTTGCTGCCATCCCACTTCAGGATCTGACGTTTCGGATCCCACGGATTGCCTTGCGGATCAGACGAGGCGCGGTTGTAGAGAATGCGGCGGTTGAGCGGCCACGCCCAGCTCCAGTTCAGCGTGTTGCCCAAACCGGTAGGATCGGTGTTGTCGCGGCGCGCCATCTGGTTGCCGTCCGGCGTCCAGCTGCCGGCGAAAATCCAGCAACCGCTGCTGGTGCTGCCGTCATCTTTCAGATGGGCAAAGGTGCTGAGCTGTTGGCCTTTTTTCACCAGCAGCGTGCCTTTGTCATCGTATACATCCGCCAGCGCTTTGCCGTTGTTCTCCATCGCCACTTCTTCCGGCGCCGGATTTTCTGGCGTCAGGTAGTTCCAGCTCATGTTCAGCACTTGCTCAGGCAATGCACCGCCTTCACTGGCGTACATTTTGCGCAGGCGTGAATAGATGCCGGAAAGAATCTCGCCGTCATTGAGCGCTTCGCCCGGTGCATCCTGACCTTTCCAGTGCCACTGCAGCCAGCGGCCGGAGTTAACGATCGAACCGTTCTCTTCGGCGAAGCAGGTGGAGGGCAAACGGAACACTTCGGTCTGAATTTTTGACGGATCAACATCGTTAAACTCGTCGTGATTCTCCCAGAAGGTGGCAGTTTCGGTGTTGAGCGGGTCGATGGTGACGAGGAACTTCAGCTTCGACAGCGATGCGATCACTTTGCGCTTGTTCGGGAACGATGCCACCGGGTTGAAGCCCTGGCACAGATAGCCGTTGACCTTGCCTTGCGACATCATCTCGAAGTACTGCAGCACGTCGTAGCCTTTATCCCACTTCGGCAACCAGTCGAAGCCCCAGCTGTTTTCCGCCTGGGCTTTGTCGCCGAAGAAGGCTTTCATCTGGCTGACAAAGAATTTTGGGTAGTTGCTCCAGTAGTTTACCTGGCCCGGCAGCAGCGCTTTCGGCGTGTTGGCAGCAAGATAACTCTGCAGATCGGTGTGTTTTTCCGACGGCAAAGTCATGTAACCCGGCAAACTTTGCGACAGCAAACCGAGATCGGTCAGCCCCTGAATATTCGAGTGGCCGCGCAGCGCATTGATGCCGCCGCCAATCATGCCCATGTTGCCGAGCAGCAGCTGAATCATCGCCATGGTGCGGATATTCTGCGCACCGACCGAGTGCTGCGTCCAGCCGAGCGCATACAGGAACGAGGTGGTGCGATCGCGCGCGCTGGTTTCGCCAATCAGTTCACACACGTGCAGGAAGTCCGCTTTTGGCGTGCCGCAGATGCGTTCAACAATTTCTGGCGTGTAACGGCTAACGTGCTGCTTCAGCAGGTTCCATACGCAGCGCGGATGCGTGAGCGTGGTGTCGCGTTTGGCGAAGCCGTCGGCGTCCAGCTCGTAGTTCCAGCTGGTTTTGTCGTATTTGCGATTCTCTTCGTCGTAGCCGCTGAACAGGCCATCTTCAAAATGATAATCCTCGCGCACGATCAGGCTGGCATTGGTGTACGCCTGCACATATTCATGCTGGATTTTGTCGTTTTGTATCAGCCACAGCAGTACGCCCGACAGGAAAGTGATGTCGGTGCCCGAACGAATCGGCGTATAGAAATCGGCTACCGATGCCGTACGCGTGAAGCGCGGATCGATAACAATCAGTTTGGCTTTGTTGTGAATCTTGGCTTCCATCGCCCAGCGGAATCCCACAGGATGCGCTTCAGCGGCGTTCCCGCCCATCACAACGATCAGATTGGCATTACGGATGTCGACCCAGTGATTGGTCATCGCACCGCGACCAAATGTTGGAGCAAGACTTGCTACCGTTGGTCCGTGTCAAACGCGTGCCTGGTTGTCGACCGCTAACATGCCGAGCGATCGGGTAAATTTCTGGGTTAAGTAGCCGGTTTCGTTGCTGGAAGCGGAAGCACACAGCATGCCGGTGGAGAGCCAACGGTTTACCGTCACGCCCGCAGCGTTTTGCGCCACAAAGTTAGCGTCGCGGTCCGCTTTCATCAGCCTGGCGATGCGATCAAAGGCATCGTCCCAGCTAATGCGCTGCCATTTATCGGAGCCTGGCGCGCGGTATTCCGGGTATTGCAGGCGACTTTCACTGTGGATGAAGTCGAGCAGGCCTGCGCCTTTCGGGCACAATGCGCCGCGGCTCACCGGATGATCCGGATCCCCTTCAATGTGGAAAATGGTCTCTTTGGCGTTTTTCGCGCCGTCACCGAGGCTGTACATTAACAAGCCACAGCCAACTGAGCAGTAAGTGCAGGTGTTACGGGTTTCGCGTGCGCGCAGCAGTTTATACTGTCGCGTTTCCGCCAGCGCTACCTCTGGCGCAAAGCCAAGCAGCGCTGCCGTTGTCCCTGCCATACCGCCAGCACAGACCTTGAAGAATTTTCTTCGGCTGACGTTCATGGATTATCCTTTCAACATGAATGATTTTTTACTTTTGCAGAGCAGTGAATCGGGCGTCACAATAACCCGACGAATATTGCGGCAATAGCGACCTAATATTACCACTACTTTAGTAAGGTTGTTATGTGAGGCGAAAAAAGTGACAGAGAATGAGCAGGAAAGTCACATTAATGTGAATAAGATCTCAGGTGCGGTGCAGGCGCAGGTGCATCAGCGGCGTGATATCAGCCTTGCGGAAACAGACTGGCTGGCGCAGGAAGTGCCGGTGGCGCTGGTCTATAACGGCATTTCGCACGTTGTGATGATGGCGACACCCAATGATTTGGAAGCTTTTGCGATAGGTTTCTCGCTCTCGGAAGGCATTATTGCGCGCCCGGATGAAATCTACGGTATCGATGTGGTTCCGGGCTGTAATGGCATTGAAGTACAGATTGAACTCTCCAGCCGCCGCTTTATGGCGCTGAAAGAGCAGCGCCGCGCCATGGCTGGCCGTACCGGCTGCGGCGTGTGTGGCGTGGAGCAACTCGATCAAATCGGTAAGCCATTACAGCCGCTGCCGTTCAGCCAAACCTTTGATTTAGCCAATCTGGATAAAGGCCTGGCGCAGCTGCGCGACTACCAGCCGATCGGCAATCTCACCGGCTGCACGCACGCGGCGGCGTGGATGTCACCGCAAGGCGAATTGCAGGGCGGGTATGAAGATGTCGGTCGCCATGTGGCGCTGGATAAACTGCTGGGGAATCGCAGCCAGCAGCCGTGGCAGCAGGGCGCGGTGCTGGTTTCCAGTCGCGCCAGCTATGAGATGGTGCAGAAATCCGCCATGTGCGGCGTGGAGATTCTGTTCGCGGTGTCGGCTGCGACACAGCTCGCCGTTGAGGTGGCCGAACGCTGCAATCTCACGCTAGTCGGCTTTAGTAAACCGGGCCGCGCCACGGTTTACAGCCATCCGCAGCGGCTGCGTTAAACCACCTGCACCTGCGGCAGCGCCTGTTGCAGCGCCGTCAGCGCGCCGGGTTTTGCCGCGCCGCTGTCGCAGATCAGCAGATCGATTTCCGCAACCGGAGCATAAACGGTGCGGCTCATCACGCCGAGTTTGCTGTGATCCGCCAGTAAAATGGTGCGGTTCGCCTGCTGCACCATGGCGCGGGCAATCGCCGCTTCGTGGGGATGAAAACTGCTGGCACCGTTTTTAGCGTCGATGCCGACCGGCGAAAGCAGCGCCACATCGGCGCGATAACGATAAATTTCCCCAATCGTCATCTCCCCGCGCGTTTGCTGCGCGCCCGCCATCATCATGCCGCCAATTAAAATTACCTGATTATTCAGCGTCTCATGCTCTTCCGCTGCGCTCAGCGCCAGCGCGGCCTGCAGGCTGTTAGTGATGATGGTTAAACCCGACATGGTGCGCAGTTGTTCGGCCAGCATGGTGGTGGTGGTGCCGGCATCAAGGAACAGCGTTTGGCCGGGCTGGAGATGTTGCGCGGCAGCAACCGCAATTGCGCGTTTCTCTTTCGCCTGCGCGTTACGGCGCACCTGCAGCGGCGGCTCTGGCTGGCTATCGACGGCGACCAAACCGCCATGCACCCGCCGCGCCAATCCCTGCGCTTCCAGCTCAATAATGTCGCGCCGCGCGGTTTCGCGCGAGATGCCAAGCTCATTGATGATGCGTTCGGTGCTGAGCTGATGTTGCGTGGTCAGCAGCGCGCGAATGCGGTGTAAGCGGGTTTCCTGCAGCATGACTTTTCCCTGTGGCGTGTTCAACCTGGGCCTAAGCTTACCTGAGTGTCATTGCGCCGTCATGTGTATTTAGTTGTATTTGTGTATTTTGTTGCATTTGTCGCCAAAGCAGGCATGATATTGGCAAACGGCGATTTCGCATGCACCCCTTTCACCTTCGCAACGGGAGTTACCATGGCTACACGTTCTACCATCATGGATACCAACAGTTTTCGTGCTGAGCACGCCGACGGACTGGATGCGGCAACCCGCAAGCTAACCGACAAGCGCAGCAAAGTGTTGGGCGAGTCGTATCGCCTGTTTTACCGCAAGCCGGTGCACTTAGTGCGCGGCGAAGGGCAGTATGTGTGGGATGCCGCCGGTGATAAATATCTTGATGTGTACAACAACGTGGCGAGCATTGGTCACTGCCATCCGGCGGTGATTGAGGCGGTGAATCAGCAGATGAAGATGCTGAACACCCACACGCGCTATCTGCACGAACGCATTCTCGATTACACCGAAGAGTTGCTGGCGACCACGCCAGATGCCATCGATCGCGCCATGTACATGTGTACCGGTTCGGAAGCCAACGATTTGGCGATCCGCGTGGCGCGGGCTTTCAGCGGCGGCACCGGCATTATCGTGTCGCAGGAGGCGTATCACGGCACCAGCGATCTCACGTCAGGTGTGTCGCCCGCCCTCGGCAGCGGACAGCCGTTGGCGGCAACCACGCGTCTGGTTTCACCGCCGGATGCCTATCGCGTGAATGCGCCCGATCTCGGCGAGTGGTTTGCCAATGAAATCCAGCAGCAGATTGACGATATGAAAGCGCACGGCATCAAGTTTGCCGGCTTCCTCGCTGACTCAATCTTCTCATCCGATGGCGTATTGCCGAACCCGCGCGGTTTCCTGCAAAAAGCGGTCGATGTGGTGCATGCCAACGGCGGGATTTTCATTGCCGATGAAGTGCAGCCGGGCTTTGGTCGTACCGGCGATGCGTTCTGGGGCTTTGCGCGTCACGGCGTGGTGCCCGATGTGATCACCACCGGCAAGCCAATGGGCAACGGCATTCCGGTTTCAGGTTTGCTGGCGAAAAGCGATGTGCTAGCGGCATTTAGTGACGAGATTCCTTACTTCAACACCTTTGGCGGTAATCCGGTGGCGATGGCCGCCGCGCAAGCGGTGCTGACGGTAATTAAAGAAGAGGGCTTGCAGGAGCACAGCCGCGTGGTGGGCGCCAGGCTGTTGAGTGAACTGCAGAAACTGATGGATCGCCACGAGTCGATCGGCGACGTGCGCGGTGCGGGCCTGTTTATTGGTTTCGAACTGGTGCAGGATCGCGCCAGTAAAACGCCGGATAAAGCGCTGGCGCTGGATTTGATCGAGAAACTGCGCGAACACCGCGTGTTGACGTCAGTGGCGGGACCTTACGGCAACGTGCTGAAGTTGCGTCCGCCGTTGGCGTTCCAGGAAGCGGATATCGATTGGCTGGTGGGCGCGCTGGATAAATCGCTGAGTGAGCTGGGGCGTTAACAGATCATTGATTGTGCACATTTTGTCGCGGCGCGATTTATCGCGCAATAAATTGCGCCGCTACGATATGCGCAGGTTTACGCAGCTGCGGTTTCCTCGGCGAAAATGCTCTCCATCTTCTGCCACGCCTGCGCGACATCGTCATCCAGATTAAACAAACCTGACGTGCCCACAATAAACACATCCACGCCTGAAGCAGCAATCTGCCGGAAGGTGCGTGCGTTGCATGAACCATCAATTTCGGTCAGATAGTGATAACCGTGCTCTTCGCGCATGGCGATCAACTGGCGAATCTTATTCAGCGTTTGCGGGATAAATGTCTGCCCGGCGAAACCCGGATCCACTGACATCACCGTGACTTTATCCAGCAGGTGCGCATATTCACGAATAGTTTCTGCCGGTGTGGCCGGATTTAACACCACGCCGCAGCGACGGCCTGCGTCTTTAATTTGCGTCAGCAGGCGGAAAATTTTGTTATTAGCGGTTTCCGGGTGGAAGCTAATAATATCTGCGCCGGCCTCAATGCACATTGGGATAATATCTTCCGGATGATTTACCATTAAATGCACATCAATTGGTACATCAGTAATTTTACGCAGGTTCTCAATAAAGAACGGCGACAGCGTAATATTCTTCACATAGCTGCCATCCATAATATCGACATGATAAAAGGCAGCGGTGCTATTCATCGCTTCAACCTGCTCGCGAAAACGCGTGAGATCCATGCACATTAAGGAGGGGGAGAATTTGGCTTGCATAACTTATTTCCTCATTACAACAACAGCGCCCGCAGGCGCTGTTGATGACATCAATGGAAGAACGAAATAATGTGGCCGAGCACGATACCAACAATGCCGAAGTCGGCATCACCGAAGGTGGTGGAAGCGAAGCCGAGGTCGCCCATCAGCGGCAGCAGAATCGCTGGCAGGAAGGAGATCAGCAAGCCTTGCACAAAGGCGCCGATCACTGCGCCGCGACGTCCGCCAGTGATATTGCCGTAGACGCCAGCGGTCGCACCGCAGAAGAAATGCGGTACCAGACCCGGAACAATAACGCTCAGACCAAACAGCGGACACAGGAACATGCTGATCAAGCCGGCGGAGAAGCTCGACAGGAAGCCGATGATCACCGCGTTCGGCGCGAACGGGAACACGGTTGGGCAATCCAGCGCCGGTTTGGCGTTGGGTACCAGCTTATCGGCGATACCTTTAAAGGCCGGCACGATTTCGGCAATCACCATGCGCACACCGGCGAGGATGATATAGACGCCCGCAGCAAAGGTGATCGACTGAATGATGGCGAACACAATGTAGTTTTGGCCGCCACTGATGCTTTCGGTGAATTCTTTACCGGCAACCAGAACCAGCGCGATAAACAGAATCATCATGGTCAGCGAAATCGCTACCGATGAGTCGCGCAGGAAGTTGAGGGTTTTTGGCACCTTCAGCTCTTCAATCGACGGGCTGCCTTTACCGACCATTTTGCCCACTAATGCGGAGAGCAGATAGCCGGTTGAGCCAAAGTGGCCGAGCGCCAGATCGTCCGAGTTGGTAATTTTGCGGGTGAACGGCTGCAGAATCGCCGGGCAAACCACCATCATGGTGCCGAGAATCAGCGAACCAATCAGCACCAGCCAGAAGCCGTGAATGCCGCCTACCGACAGAATTACCGCCAGCATCGCCGACATATACAGCGTGTGGTGACCGGTCAGGAAGATGTATTTCAACGGGGTAATGCGCGCCAGCAAGATGTTCACCAGCATACCAAACACCATAATCATGGCGGTTTCGGTGCCGTAACTTTTCTGCGCCAGCGCGGCCATTGCATCCGTATTTGGCACTACGCCCTGAATATTAAAAGAGTGCTCAAACAGCTGACTGAAGATGGTCAGCGTGGCCGCAATTAAATTGGCCCCGGCGATGAGAATAACAAAACCCATGATGGTTTTAAGCGTACCGGAAATAACATCAGAAACCGGTTTCTTTTGCAGTAATAAACCAAACAGGGAAAAAAGGCCGACAAGTATAGCGGGTGTTCCAAGAACATCCTTAATTATAAACTGCAGCATAACTTACTCCATAGTGAGTAAAGTTTTTCGGGATAAACTGTTGTTAGATATTTTCAGCCAAAATTTCTTTAATCTTTGCATTATCCAGCAGGTTTGTCAGACCAACGACTTTCGCGCTGTGCCCGGCTAATTGGTCGGCAATATCTTTTGCGGCAATGATTAAATCAGCCTGTTCAGATTTCGCAGAGGTTAAATCGGTGTGGCCCACTTCCGCCTCTTTGCCTAATTCCGCCACAATCTTCTTCACGTTCATTTCAACAATAAAGCTGCTACCTAAACCATTTCCACACACAATCAGGACTTTTTTCATCATAGGGTTCTCTGGTTATTTATTTTCAATGACAGCTTTAATCGCTGACAGGGTAGAAGCCGACAGCAACTGCTGCAGGCGGGATTCGTCGCTGAACACGTCCGCTAAGGCGGTGATCATCTGAATGTGATCGTCACCAGATACCGCGCACAGCATGATGACCACATAAACCGGATCGTTTTCATCGGCCTGAAAATTCACGCCATTTTTCACATGCAGCAACGACAGGCCGTTTTTGCGCGCGCCTTGTTCCGGGCGGGCGTGCGGCATCGCCAGGCCCGGCGCCAGCACGTAGTAAGGGCCGAGTTCGGCATGCGAAGTGAAGATGGCATCAAGATAAGCCGGGCTGATCGCCCCAGCGGCCAGCAGCGGTTCGGCAGATAATCGCACTGCTTCCTGCCAGTCGCTAACCTGCTCTACTACCCGAATATGTTGCGGCGTTAGCCATTGAGTGAGCATCAGTCATTCCTGTTTATTCGTCGATGGAGTGCAATGTAGGTTATTTTCTCAGCGGTTTTCTGTGATGATTGTCGCAAAAGTTAGCGCTAACACCGTTATTGTTAAAAAACGTGTTATCGCTAACATTTCCTTGCTGTGCGTTTGTCTTGGTTGCAAGCACCTGACATGCTCAATCATTCTGAAAAGATCGCGGGGTGAGGCACGCCCGAAACTGAGGTTTTTCACATGGCGCGTTAACAGATTTGGTTTTAAGCTGCGTCCTGGCAAAAAAGTAGCGAGTAATGCAGGAGATCGCATGACAGAAAAAAAACGGCGCGGTACCGGTAAAAGCACTTTAGCCGATGTTGCCCGTTTGGTGGGCGTAAGCACCATGACAGCGTCGCGCGCGCTACGCATGCCGGAGAAAGTGTCGCCTGAAATTCGCGCCAAAATCGATGCGGCGGTGATTGAGCTCTCCTATGTGCCGAATGTGCAGGCGAGCAATCTGGCATCGGCCACATCACGCCTGATTACCATGGTGGTGCCATCGTTTGCCACGCCGGGCAGTGCGATTGTGTCCGAAGCGCTACAGGAAGTGCTGCGGCCGCAGGGCTATAACATGATGCTGGCTGAAGCCAACCATTCGGCGGCAGAAGAGAGCGAGCTGATCGAAATGTTGCTCTCCTATAATCCGGCGGCGATGGTGCATTTCAATTTCGATAACGCCGCCGAAGCGCATCGTCTGCTGAGCAATTCCGGGCTGCCGGTCATGGATATTGGCGGCGTGCATCAGGATTCGGCGGGGATCAGCATTGGTGTCGATTACGCCAAAGCGATTCGCCAGTTGGTGCAAAGTCTGGTCGAGCGCGGCTATCGCAATCTCGGTTTGCTGTGCACGCAGAGTAATAACACCATCTTCCGCCAGCTGCTGAATGGCTGGCACAGCGGCATGCTGGCGATGAATCAGGCGCCTCATCGCGTGGTGACCTCGCCGAAAATGCCGACCTTTGCCGCCGGGCACAGCTTGCTGGCGGAAATTCGCCTGACCTGGCCGGAGCTGGATGTGCTGATTTGCACCAGCGACGAAGTGGCCTGCGGCGCTATCATGGCGTGCCATGCGGCGGGGATTGCGATTCCCAGCCAGTTGGCGATTGCCAGCATCGGCGGCGGTCCGCTGGCGGCCGTATGTTCGCCGCCGCTCACCAGCATTGTGCTGCCGTATGAAGAGATGGGGCGCATGGCGGGTAAACGTCTGCTGGCGGCGCTCAAAGGTGATGAGCCGCCAGCCATCAATGAACTGCCGGTGCAGCTAAAACTGCGCGCCAGCAGCCACAAGGTGTAGCCGTGCGTGCGCACCTTTTCCCAGATTCATCAAATCCTTATCAATTCTAAGGCATTGATAACCCTTTTACGGATCATGTTTTTAACTATAATGATCCGACTGCTTACGCGGCACGCCCAGTGAGGTGGTGCTGCAAAACACTAAAATGGAGAGGAAGAACATGAGTTATTCACTGCCATCCCTGCCGTATGCGTACGACGCACTGGAACCGCACTTCGACAAGCAGACGATGGAAATCCATCACACTAAACACCACCAGACCTACGTTAACAACGCTAACGCTGCGCTGGAAGGTACCGAATTCGCTGACCTGCCGGTAGAAGAGCTGATCACCAAACTGGATCAGCTGCCAGCAGACAAAAAAGGTCCACTGCGTAACAACGCAGGCGGCCACGCTAACCACAGCTTCTTCTGGAAAGGTCTGAAGCTGGGCACCTCGCTGCAGGGCGACCTCAAAGCCGCCATCGAAAAAGATTTCGGTAGCGTTGAAGCTTTCCAGGCTGAGTTTGAGAAAGCTGCGACTACTCGCTTCGGTTCAGGCTGGGCGTGGCTGGTGAAAAAAGGCGACAAACTGGCTGTGGTTTCAACCGCAAACCAGGATAGCCCGCTGATGGGTGAAGCCGTTGCTGGCGTTTCAGGCACGCCGATCATCGGTCTGGACGTGTGGGAACACGCTTACTACCTGAAGTATCAGAACAAACGTCCTGATTACATCAAAGCATTCTGGAACGTAGTGAACTGGGACGAAGCTGCAGCACGTTTCGCTGCTGCGAAGTAAGTTCAGGCGATAGCCGCAACGCACTAAACCGGTGATCTCTTCACCGGTTTTTTTTCGCCTTTATAAACCCTTGCTAAACGACCTGAATATTCCCGCACAAGACTATTCCGCTGCGAAAGCTATTAACCTGCCGTTGATAATTTGGGGCATATAGTGGCGATAATTTGTCTCGCCAAGCCTAAATAATCATGTCTACTATCACAACTTCTGTGACGAATAATGATTCGTCAGCACCGCTATTTTTGCCGTTAATAAGCGGAAAGTTCAGGCCAAATAAATTATGGAATAGCGGAAGATTTCGCGCGAAATTTGCCTTAAGATCGCTGGTCTTTCCTGTAACTACCTTTAATTACCTGCACCAGTTGGCGCAATTATCTGCGTTACCACAGCTGCTGACCATGCAGGGTTTGCTGCCGGCGAAGCCACATCGTCCTTATCTGCGTGCGGGATTCAGCGTGGCGCAGCGCGCACAGGCGATCATCGATCACTATACGTTGATGGATCAGTTAGATAATGCGGCGCTGCGTCAGCTGTTGCAGAGTCCGGGTGATAATTTACTGGCCAGCCTGAGCGGCAAAAATGATGAGACGTATGTGATTCACTGCTGTCCGGGCCGCTTTGACCGTGAAGGTGAAATTACTTTGGAATTGCGCTATGAAACGCAGTTAATTGCGTCGCTCTCTTTCTCAATTATTCGCGAACAGCAGAAGCGCACGTTATTAATTGGTGGATTGCAGGGGCCGCGTAAGCATATTTCTAACGATGTGATTCGCGATGCCACCAAAGCGGCGCATGGCGTATTCCCAAAACGTCTGCTGATGGAAGTAGTATTTAATCTGGCGGAACAGTGTGGCGTTGAGGCGATCACCGCCGTTGGCGATACCACGCACGTGTTTCGCAGCCTGCGCTACCGTCACAGTAAAGGTGATAAGTTCTTTGCCAGCTACAGCGAGTTTTGGTTGTCGTTGGGTGGCGTGGCGCGTGGCGATGAGCTATTTACGTTGCCGTTACGCGCGGAGCGTAAAGATTTGGAAGAGATTGCCAGCAAGAAGCGCGCCGAGTATCGCCGTCGTTATGCCTTGCTGGACAGTCTGAATGAACAAGTTCATCAGGCGGCGGGCATCCTACGCGACGTTTCACACGCCGCGTAAGTCAAGATTAGAACGGCTGCTTCGCGTAGCCGGTCATCACTTTCAGTCCCATCTCACGTCCGAGCGCGGTCATTGGGTGTACCACCACCAGGCCGCGCACGCTTTTCTTGAATGCGCCCATGTTGGCTTGTTCTTTTTTGGTGATTTCGCGGCTAAAGCCCAGCTTCTGCAGCTGTTGCGCTTCTTTGCTCAGCTTCTCGGTGCGCACACCGCGCAGGCGCTCAATTTCCAGCTCCAGCTTCTCTTTTTCACGCAGCAGTTCACCGAGCTTTTCGGCATCGCCAGAGGCTAACAGCGGGGCTTCTTTGCGGTTGAGCGCATCGAGCTGATCGCTCAGAAGTTTGATCTCGGCTTTTTCTTGTTCTTTCATTGGGGGAAAACTCGTTAAGGAAAACAGGCAAAGGATACATCAAATTCAGGCAACTTTGCAGCGCATGACTTCGCGCGATAAACCGCGCCGCGACAATGCGTGCTGATTTAACACGTAGATGCCTCACGCGCACTTATCCGCAGCGGCACGCTTCATCGTGCTTGTTCATACAAAAACTACAGCGCCGGCTTTTTAAACACCTGCTTATGCGAAATCCGTGAAATCAGCTCGGTGAGCGACAGCACCATGGTTGAACGCACCATCTGCAGATAGCGCTGTTGCTGCATGGAGCGCAGTTGGTCGTCGTCACGGTTGAAGTCTGGCTGCGATGGCCAGGCGGCCACGCAGTGCAGTTCGCCAAACGGGCCGAGGATCTCATCATCGGTAAAACGATAATCGCTGATGTCGTGATTCAGCTCCTCACGCAGCGCCAGCAGCAGTTCACAATCTTCGTACTCATGCCGATTGATCACGCCCAGGCCGTAAATCAGCTTGAGGCGAACCGAGAGTTCGCCCAGCGGACCATCACCCAGCAGCAGCGGTTCTACCGCGTATTTAACCGCGTAATCGTCCTTGCGAAACACTTGCAGCACCAGCAGATTAACCGCTTCGGTCAGCAGCTCAACGGCGGCGATCAGGAAGCTTCTCACCGAACGACCGGCGTTCAGGCGCTCAAGCACCCGGTTTTCAAAAGCCTGCTTCTCTTCCATCATTGCCTGCATCGTTCAGCTACCGCCAGCGGGCACGCAAGCGCGCCCGAGTTAACCACTAAAGGGCGCGCATTATGCCATAGCGTTGTAAGCGCTCACCACTGAGGTGACCACTTCGCTGTTGGCATCCAGGCCAGAAATTTCCGCCAGCGTGGCTTGCGGGCCTTTTTCTGCCAGCAGCGCGACCAGTTCCTGCGCCTGCGGATCGGCTTCGCTGCGATAGTGCATCGCGGCGGCAATGCCCTGAACCAGATTATCGTGCGGCAGCTGATACTCCAGCGTGCCCAGCGTTGGCTTGATCAGGCGATCGCCCGCGCTCAATTTACGCAGCGGCTGACGACCGACGCGCTCAACGTCATCTTTCAGGTACGGGTTTTCGAAGCGGGTGAGGATTTTCTGGATATAGGCAGCATGTTTATCGGCTTCAAAACCATAACGCTTGATCAGCACGGCGCCGCTCTCCTGCATCGCGCCTTGCACTACCGCACGCACGTTCTCATCGAGAATCGCGTCACGAATGGTAGCGTGACCAGCCAGCTGGCCGAGATACGCGGTGATGGCGTGACCGGTGTTAAGGGTGAACAGCTTGCGCTCAACGAATGCCATCAGGTTGTCGGTCAATTCCATGCCAGGAATGTTCGGCAATTCCCCTTTGAACTGGGTTTTATCAACAATCCACTCGCTGAAGGTTTCAACTGTCACTTCCAGCGGATCGGTGGTGCCCGCTTCGGACGGCGGCACGATGCGGTCTACCGCGGAATCCACGAAGCCAACATGCGTTTCAACCCATGCGTGATACTGCTCTGGCAGCGCTTTTAGCACGTGCTGTTTCAGCTGGCTGGTACCGCGCACCATGTTTTCACAGGCGATGATGTTGAGTGGACGCACATTACCGCTGTCGCTGCGTTTGGCCAGACCTTTCGCGACGCCACCGGCGATGCGCTCCAGAATCTGCGGACCAACCGCCGTGGTCACGATATCAACCTCAGCAATCAGCGTAACGATGTCATCGCTGGTGCTGTTAACGGCGCTCACGCCTGTTACGATTTCGACTTTTGCCTGTTCGCCAACCACATGAACCGGATACTCATGACGGGCGTTAAGGGCATCAAGTACCACCTGATTGACGTCAGCAAACACCAGCTCGATGCCGGCATCTGCCAGTAACTTACCGATAAAACCGCGACCGATGTTACCTGCTCCAAAATGTAACGCTTTCATAAATTTGACCCATATCAAATGACGAAAGGGCGGGCAAGTCCGCCCCGGAAATGTGGGACGGGCTTACCCGCCCCAGGGAAGGTAAAACGGGGTATTACGCTTTGACGGTGCTGCCCGAGAGCAGATCCAACACGTCCTGCACGCTGGTGGTATTGGCCAGCTTATCAATCACGCTGTCATCATCCAGCGCGTTGGTCAGGCTGGTAATCACCTGAATGTGCTCGTTATTGCGAGCGGCGATACCAATCACCAAACGTGCCACGTCTTCTGGCTCATCACCAAACTGTACGCCCGCCGGATACTGACAGAACACCACGCCGGTTTTCAGCACGCGGTCTTTCGCTTCTACAGTACCGTGTGGCACAGCAATGGATTCACCGAGGTAAGTTGGCGTCAGCTTTTCGCGTTCCAGCATCGCATCAACATATTCCGGCTGTACGTAGCCACCTTTCACCAGCTGCTCACCCGCAAAGCGAATCGCCTGCTCTTTATGGGTGGCGCTCAGGCCGAGGAACACGTTGTCTGCACCCAGTTTGAACAGGTGCGCGTTGCCTTCGTCGTAGCTGTCAGCCAGCGTGGTCTGCACGGTTTCACGACGCGCTTCGCTGCGGTTAGCGGCCACCAGACGTTCGGTCAGGTTGCTGTACAGCGCGCTATCGAGGAAGTTGTTCAGCGAAATGTGCTGCGCCTGCGGCGCCTGACGCATTGCACGTTCGGTCAGATCGCGGTGGGTAATCACCAGATCAACGTCGCCCGGCAGCGAGTTAATCGCCGTGTTGGTGACAGAGATATTGCTCAGACCCGCGTCCTGCACTTTCTTACGCAGCACGCCTGCACCCATCGCACTTGAACCCATACCGGCGTCACAGGCTACGATGATTTTACGCACGTGGTTCAGGTCAACGCTCATCGCATCGCCAGCGACTGGCGAACCGGCAACAGCCTGACCTTTTGACTGCGCTTTCATATCTTGCATGCGCTGCGTCGCCGCTTCGATATCGTCATCTTCTTTCACTTTGCTGGTTTTCAGCAGGATAGCTGAGACCACAAAAGAGACGGCAAACGCAGCGATAATGGCAGCGATATTCGCGAAGTAAGCGCCTTTTGGCGTCATCGCCAGCACCGCCAGGATGGAACCTGGAGAAGCCGGAGAGACCAGGCCGCCGTTCAGCAGTGTCAGGGTGAATACGCCAGTCATACCGCCGAGAATAACCGCCAGCAACAGACGCGGCGCCATCAGCACGTATGGGAAGTAAATTTCGTGGATACCACCAAGGAAGTGGATGATCGCTGCACCGCCTGCAGATTGTTTGGCGCTACCGCGACCAAATACCATGTAGGCAACCAGCACGCCCATACCCGGGCCTGGGTTGGCTTCAATCAGGAAGAAGATTGATTTGCCCGCCTCGCTCGCCTGCTGGATACCCAGCGGCGAGAAGATGCCGTGGTTGATGGCGTTATTGAGGAACAGGATTTTCGCCGGTTCAACAAAGATTGAGGTCAGCGGCAGCAGGTTGTTCTGCACCATCAGATTCACGCCCGCGGCGAGAATGTGTGACAGGCCTTCAACCAGTGGACCGATAGCGACAAACGCCAGCAGCGCCAGCAGCATACCAATGATACCGGCCGAGAAGTTGTTAACCAGCATCTCGAAGCCGCTTTTGATCTTGCCATCAACAACGCGGTCAAAGGATTTGATCGCCCAGCCGCCCAGCGGACCGGCAATCATGGAGCCGAGGAACATCGGCATATCGGCACCGACGATCACGCCCATGGTGGTGATCGCACCGACCACGCCACCGCGATCGCCGCCAACCAGACGGCCACCGGTGAAACCAATCAGCAGCGGCAGCAGGTAGGTGATCATTGGGCCGACGAGTTTCGCCAGCGTTTCGTTTGGAATCCATCCGGTTGGGATGAACAGCGCAGTGATGATACCCCATGCGATAAACGCACCGATGTTAGGCATCACCATATTACTCAGAAAGCGACCAAAGCTCTGAACCTTGACCTTTACTGATGAGGACATAAACCCACCCCTTATTGAGACGCGCTGCAATAAGAGAGCGCGTTTGTTTTTGTTTGAACGTTACGGCGGGGGCCGTGGCATTACTGTATGCACGCGGACTCTAGCACTAGTTTATTACGCTGCGTAGAGCTGCGCCTAAGTGTGATGCAGATCACGCTAAGCTGGGGTGATTGGGGGGCAATAAGGTGACATCGATCACAAAAAGGCGCTGTAAGAAAGCAACGGTGCCGAAAAATTAAGCAAAACAAGGCGATGAATGTGACTTAAGTCACCTTTTAAAGTGGGCGCTTTGTTGTGTAAGTGTGATCAATGTCACAAACTATTTTTGGTCGAAAATGCGCCAGATCACAATCTGCTGCAGCAGATAAGTGGGCTGTAAGGAAGTGACGAAATTCTGAAAAGGGACAACAGACTTTCAGGGTCGCCATTGATGGCGACCACTTAAATAGTTCGGCTGTTACAACCCGCCTTGCACCGCATTTTGCGCTTGCGTCAGCGCCTGCGCGTTGCTGGAGAGATTGCTCATCAGCGTGTTGTATTGCGTTGCCTGATCCTGGGTTGGGAACTGTACGCCGCCATCGTTGAAGGTTACACGCGTGCCTTGCGATTGCAGATAGTCGCCGGTTTGCACGGCTGCCTGGCTCAGCGCCTGCAGCTGTGGCAGCAGCGGAATCAGCGTGCTCGCTGGCTGCGTCACGACTTTGACGTAGGCCGCGTCATACACTTTCTTCAGATCATCCGGCTGCTTCAGGGTGGCTTTGCTGCTGTCCGCCTGCATTTTGGCGCTCTGAATCTGCTGGGTCAGCACGCTCAGATTGCCGCTGGCCTGGCGCAGGCTATCGCGACGCGTGAGGTAATCCTGCGGTACACGAATCGCTGCTAACTCATCAACCACCGGGCGCATGCCTTGCTCAATCGCCTGATTGGTCTGCTGCGAGAAGCCATAAAGGATGGCGTAGTCGCTGGCATAATTGCCGAAGGTTTGCTTTTGGTTTTCACTCAGGCTTGGCAGATGTTCGCCGCTGCGCATCACCGTGTTCTGAAGGAAGTCACTGAACGCTTTACGCTGATCGCCCTCTTTGTCACCGCAGGCTGTGAGTTGCAGCACCACTAACGCGCTAACCATCAGCATGCCGGTACGCATCCAGATGCGAGAAATTCCTGACGCCATGATGAACTCCTGTTATGGCTAATTCGATTCGATGGGAATGGTCCTAAAGGATAGTGCAATGGCCTGACGGGTACAACGGGCGGCGTTTGCCTGGTGCGCATAAATGCGCACCCGATAAGGAAATGGCGGAATTCCAGGGTCACCAATAATGGTGACCGTTTTAACACGTTAAATCAAAACACCAGCGCCTGCCCATCCTTACGGCTTTCAGTGGCGGCGATATAGAAGCCTTGCGGATCGCGCACAATCGCCTGCGCACCGCCGAAGTTATAGCCGAGCAAAGGATCTTCCAGCGTGATCTGGTGCCCCATCTCGCGCAGCTTCGCCAGCACGTTAAGGTCGATGCCGGGTTCAACCACCACCGCACGTCCTTGCTCAACGCGCCAGCGCGGTGCATCAATCGCTGCCTGCGGGTTTTGCTTATGCTGCATGATGCGCAGCGCCATCTGCAAATGACCTTGCGCCTGCATCGGGCCGCCCATCACGCCAAACGACATCAGCGGCTGGCCGTCACCGTCGAGGGCAAATGCCGGAATGATGGTGTGGAACGGACGTTTGCCGCCGGCCACCACATTGGGATGCTGCGGATCGAGCGAGAAACCGCAGCCACGATTTTGCAGGCTAATGCCGGTGCCCGGCACCACTACGCCAGAACCGAAGCCCATGTAGTTTGACTGTATAAAGGACACCATCATGCCGCTGGCATCAGCGGTAGAAAGATAAACCGTGCCGCTCTGCTGCGGGGAGCCAAAGGTAAAATCTCCGGCCCGTTCGGGATTAATCAACTGCGCGCGCTGTTTTAAATACTCATCACTGAGAAGCAATTCTGCCGGGAACTCAAGGTGATCGTAATCGCTGACATAGCGATCCAGATCGGCCAGCGCCAGCTTCATCGCTTCAATCGACAGATGCAGCCACGGCACCGAATCCGGTTCATAGCGGCCGATATCCCACTGTTCGAGAATGCCCAGCGCAATCAGGGTGGCGATGCCCTGACCGTTCGGCGGCAGTTCCTGCACCGATCCGCCCGCAAACGGACGCGATAACAATTCTACCCAGTCGGCGCGATGATTTTTCAGATCATCAAGGTTCAGCGCCGCACCATGCTGCTTAGCAAACGCCACTATCTTTTCAGCCAGCTCGCCACGATAGAAGGCCTCACCGCGCGTTTCGGCGATTTTTTGCAGCGTTTCGGCTTGCGCCGGATTACGGAACAGCTCGCCGGCACGCGGCGGTCGTCCATCGGGCGCAAAGCACTCGACGAAGCCGGGCTGATCTTTCAGCTTGTGGTAGGCGCGCTGCCACAGATGACCAATCAGCGGTGAAACCGGGAAACCATCGCGCGCGTATTCGATGGCCGGTTGCGCTAGCGTGGTGAGTGGTAGCGTGCCAAAGCGTTCGGCCAGCTCCACCCACGCCGAAACCGCGCCCGGCACGGTGACCGCTTCCCAGCCAATTTCCGGCATGGCATCGCGCCCGGCAAAGCGTTCCGGGTTCCATGCGGCGGGCGAGCGGCCCGAGGCATTCAAACCGTGCAGCTGTTTGCCATCCCAGATAATCGCAAAGGCGTCACTGCCGAGTCCGTTGCCGCTAGGCTCCAGCACGGTCAACGCCATTGCACTGGCAATCGCCGCATCTACCGCATTGCCGCCCTGTTGCAACATACGCATCCCGGCCTGCGCCGCCAGCGGCTGCGAAGTGGCAACCGCGTTGCGTCCCATCATCGGTACGCGGTGTGAGGCATAGCTGACGTTAAAATCCAGTTCACTCATGATCGTTCCTTAGTGTGAGTCATCACGTGGGTCGAGCGCGTCGCGCAAACCGTCGCCCAGCAGGTTGAAGCCCTGCACAGTGAGAAAAATAGCCAGGCCGGGGAAAATCGACATCCACGGCGCCTGTTCGAGAAAGCCTTTGGCGGTATTCAGCATCGCACCCCATGAAGGCGAGGGCGGTTGCTGGCCGAGGCCAAGGAATGAGAGGCTGGCTTCGGTAATGATCGCCGAAGCAATCGCCAGCGTGGCCTGCACCAGAATTGGCGATAGCACATTGGGCAGCACGTAACGCAGGATGATCCAGCGATCGGGCAGGCCAATCGCTCGCGCGCCGTCAATGTACTCTTCGTGGCGAATGGCGATCACCTGGCCGCGCGTCAAGCGCGCGAAAATCGGCATCGCAGATAAACCGATGGCAATCATAGCGTTTGATAAGCTCGGGCCGAGAAACGCTCCCAGCGCGATTGCAAGAATCAGAAACGGGCATGCCAGCAGCGCTTCGATAAAGCGCGAAATAATGCCGTCGCACCAGCCTTGCCAGTAACCGGCAATCAACCCAAGCGGCACACCAATCAGAATGGCGATCAGCACCGAAATGCAACCCGCCAGCAGCGAAGTACGCGCGCCCCACACCAGGCGAGACAAAATATCGCGCCCCAGCTCATCGGTGCCAAACCAGTGCAGCACCGTAGGTGCTTTACGCACCGCAAGGAAATTGGCTTTGATGGGATCAAACGGTGCCAGCCACGGTGCCAGCAGCGCCACGGCGACAAACAGCAGCACAATCACCGCACCAATCAGCGCACTTTTATTACGCAGGAACTTTTTCAGCACCCGACGATTCGGCTTTGCCACTGCAGGCAGTGCGCCAGCGGTTAAAACCTCGCTCATGGTCAGCCTCGCATTTTCGGGTTAATGATCAGATAGAGCACATCAGCCAGCAGATTGAGCAGCAAGAAGCCAATCGCCACCACCAGCACCACGCCTTGCACCACGGCGTAATCACGGTTGAATACCGCATCGACAATCATCTTGCCAAAGCCGGGCAGCGTGAAGACCTGCTCGGTCAGCACCGCGCCACCCAGCAACTCGCCAAACAGCAGCGTGGTGAGAGTAACAATCGGCATCAGCGCATTACGCAACGCATGCTTGAGCACCACTTTCTTTGCCAGCAGCCCTTTGGCGCGTGCGGTGCGAATGTAATCCGCTTTCAGCACGGCGATCATTGAAGCGCGAGTGTGGTGCATTAACGTGGCGGCCAGTCCGGTACCAAGCACCAGCGCCGGCAGCAGCAGCGTTTTCAGGTTCTGCGCCACATCTTCGCTAACCGGCACAAAACCCGATGCCGGCAGCCATTGCAGGTGCACGGAGAACAGTAGAATCAGCAGAATACCGAGCCAGAAGTGAGGCACTGAAATCCCGGAAAGCGCGACAAAGTTGGTGGTGTGATCGACCCAACTGTCTTTGCGCACCGCGGCGATGATGCCCATGCTGATGCCAATCACCAGCGCGATAATCATCGCCAGCAATGACAATTCCAGCGTGACCGGCAATTTGCTGGCGATCAGCGCCGTCACCGGCTCTTTGGTGCGCAGCGACATGCCCAAATCGCCGGTTAGCGCATTACCCATCCAGGCGAAATATTGCGCGGGAATCGGATCGTCCAGATGATATTCCGCCCGCAGCTGGGCGATAACCGCTGGATCGCGCTCTTCGCCCGCCATCGCCAGCACCGGATCGCCCGGCAGCAGCTTTTGCAGTGCGAACACCATAATGCTCACCAGCAGCAGCGTCGGAATGGCCAGCAATAGCCGTTTTACAATCAGTTCCAGCATCCTCGCTCCTTAGCGGTTTACTGCGCCAGACTTACGCCAGCCAAACGTACCAATCCGTCCGGCCAGGCTTTGAAGCCCTGCAGTTTTTTCGACATGCCAAAAATGCGTGGCTCAAAGTAGAGGTATGCAATCGGCATATCGCTTTGCAGTTGGTTCACCACCTGGGTGTAGAGCGCCTGACGCTGTGCCTGGTCGTTGGTGAGACGCGCGGCATTCAGCCACTCATCGACCTGCGCATTGCTGTAGCGTCCGTCATTGAGCGTGCCTTTGCTGTTAATAAACGAATAGATGCTGCCGTCCGGATCCGGACGACCAGACCAACCCGACAGGCTAAGCTGATAATCCCCACGCTGCTGGCGATCCAACAGGGTGGCGAACTCACTCATTTGCAGATTGAGGTTGAAACCGGCTTCACCGACCATCGCCTGAATCACCTGGCCCACCTGCTGCGCGGTCGGGTTATTGCTGACCAGCAGCGTCAGATTCAGCGGTGTGGTAACACCCGCAGCCTTCAGCAGTGCTTTGGCTTTCTCAACATCGCGCGGTGCGATCGGTGTTTTGACGTGATACGCGCTGACCGGTGAAAACGCCTGATTGGCTGGCGTATATAAGCCTTCAAACGCCACCTGATTCAGCGCATCACGGTCAATCGCCAGTGAGAACGCTTCACGCACCCGCGCATCTTTCAGCGGACTATTAGCATCGACTTTGCCGTTGTTGATATTGAAAGTGATGCCCTGATAACCAAGACCTGTGACTTTTGCCAGCGCCAGTTTGCTATCGGCTTCAACGGTTTTCACATCGCTGGCGGCCACGCCTTCGGTGAGATCCAAATCGCCCGCACGCAGGTTCGCGAGGCGCACTGAAGCATCCGGGATCGGCAGGAAAATCACCTTATCGAAGTGATAGGCGCCTTTATTCCAGTAATTGTCATAGCGCTTCAGCACGATGCGATCCTGCTGAACACGGCTGTCGAACTGATACGGGCCAGAGCAGACCGGATGAGCGGCGAAATCGGGCTTTTTCGCCGCTTCCGGTGCCAGCATGGCTCCGGCGCGGTCGGTCAGCTGGCTCAGCAGCGCCGCATCCGGGTTTTTCAGGTGGAACTTCACCTGCATCGGGCCGCTCACTTCCACGCTTTCAATCGAGGAGATTTCACTTTTACGCAGCGAACCCGGCAGCGTTTGCGCACGTTCGATATTGAATTTCACCGCTTGCGCATCAAATTTTTCGCCATCGTGGAAGGTCACGCCGCTGCGCAGATTCATGGTCAGCGTTTTGCCGTCCTCGCTCCACGTCCAATCGGTCGCGAGACCCGGTACCACTTTGAGGTTTTGGTCAACATCGACCAAACGATCGCACATGGCCGCAAACACAAAACGGCCGTAATAGGTGCGCGCCAGATGCGGATCGAGCATGTCGGGATCGGCGCCCAGGCCGATGCGAATCACGCTGTCAGCCTGGCTGTGGGCGCTAGCCCCGAGCAGTAACAGACCGCTGAGGGCGGTTAATAACGTATGACGAGCTTGCTTCACGGTGTATCTCCAGAGGTTAGGCTTGCTGATTCACCGCCTGCTCAAACAGGGCGCGGCGACGTAAAAAAGCGGCGGAAGGTGGCGCAAGGGTGATGACGCTGCGATCGCGATTAATCTCCTGCCAGCGGTGACAGGCAATTTGACGGCCGCCGCTCAGCACCTGATTAATCGGTTCAAACTGGCGACATTCCGCTGTGGCATAGGGACAACGGGTATGAAAACGGCAGCCGCTCGGGGGATCTGCTGGGTTGGGCAAATCACCCTGCAGCATTGGGATGGTGCGACTGACGCCCGGCTGCATTTGTGGCGCGGAGGCAATCAACGCTTGCGTATAAGGATGGAGCGGCGCATCAAAAATCTCATCGACGCTGGCCAGTTCGACAATCTGACCGAGATACATCACCGCCACGCGATCGCTCATATGGCGGATTACCGCCAAACCGTGCGCCACGATAATCATCGTCAGGCCAAACTGCTGTTTCAGGCTCTCAAGCAGATTCACCACCTGCGCCTGCACGGACACATCCAGCGCTGAAACCGGCTCATCGCCGAGCAGTAATTTCGGCTGTGAGGCCAGCGCGCGAGCAATACCAATGCGCTGGCGCTGACCGCCTGAAAACTCGTGCGGGTAACGTTCGGCCCAGGCCGCAGGCAGGCCAACGGTGCGTAGCAGTTCGGCGACGCGCGCGTGGCGCTGATCGCGGCTCATCTTTTCGTGCAGCCACAAAGGTTCGCCCACAATCTGCTGCACCGTCATGCGCGGATTGAGCGAGGCAAACGGATCCTGAAAGATAATCTGCAATTCGCGACGCAGCTGATTGAGTCGCGCGCCGCTGGCATCGGTGATGCTTTCACCCTGATAGAACACGTCGCCGGCGCTGGCGGCTAATAAACGCAGCAGCAAACGTCCCAGCGTCGATTTACCGGAACCGGATTCGCCGACAATCGCCAGCGTTTCGCCCGGCATCACCTGTAGCGCAACGCGATCGACCGCCGTCACGCCGCGATTGCGTGAAAAAAGCCGGTTGCCGGTGGAGAAGGTTTTGCTTAAATCGCGGCACTCTAAAATCGGCTTCATGCACTTTCTCCCAGCGTGACGTGTTGCTCTAACGGAGCGCGGAAACAGGCCACCTGATGATCGTTCGCCAGTGCGCGCAACGCCGGACGATGCTGGTGGCAGCGTATTTCGGCGAAGGGGCAGCGCGTGGCAAAGCGGCAGCCAGTCGGCATGTTTTCCGGCAACGGCACTTGGCCGGGAATGGTGGCTAACGCCCCTTCACGCGCGCTCAGGCTGGGAATTGAGCCCATCAGGCCAATGGTGTACGGATGCTGCGGATCGTTGAAAATACGCTCCACGCTGCCGCTCTCCACCACCTGACCGGCATACATCACCGCCACGCGCTGCGCCACTTCCGCTACCACGCCGAGGTCATGCGTGATCATCAATACTGCGGTGCCAGTGTCCTGTTTTAGGGTGTTCAACAGCGCCAGAATTTGCGCCTGAATGGTGACGTCGAGCGCGGTAGTGGGTTCATCGGCAATCAACAGTTTTGGCTGGTTGATCAGCGCCATGGCAATCATCACGCGCTGGCGCATGCCGCCGGAGAGCTGATGCGGATAGGCTTTCAGCCGCTGTTCCGCTGCTGGAATTTGCACTTTTTGCAGAATCGCCAGCGCCGCGTCCATTGCCTGGCGCTTACTCACTTTGCGATGGCGCATCACCGCTTCGCTCAGCTGATCGCCAAGCGTGAAGGCTGGATTAAGCGAGGTCATCGGTTCCTGAAAAATCATCGCCAATTGGTTGCCACGCAGGCTGGCGTATTCACTGCTGCTGAGTTGGCGCAGATCGCGGCCATCAAACAGCATGTCGCCCTGCAAGATTTGCGCACTGTCAGGCTGCAAACCCATCAACGTGAGTGAGGTGATGCTTTTGCCGCAGCCCGATTCACCGACCAGCGCCAGCGTTTCTCCCGCCTGTAGCTCCAGAGAAATATCATCCAGTACCGTGACCAGCGAGCCGCGAAACTGCACGCGCAGATTGCGTAGCGATAAAACGGGATGTGCGGTCATGGCGCTTCCTCCTGACGGGAATAGAGCGTTTCCATCAGCGCCTGTTGCAGCGCAAGCAGATGCTCACGCATCGCCGCTGCCGCTTCATGGGGCTGGCGCTGGGCGATGTGCATCACCAGCCGCTGATGATGGGTGTCATAGTTATCCAGGCGTGCCGGGGTACGCGCCTGCACCCGCAAATGCTGCCAGCCGGGATCGCGGCGCACCGCATCGACGGCATCAAACAGCCCGAGCATCAAACGATTGCCCGCCGCTTCGGCGATGGCGCGATGGAAGGCGCTGTCCCACAGTTCATGCTGATCGCCATCTTCAGGCGGCGTGATGGCGTGCATGCGCTCCAGCAGGCGATTCATTAAGGCGATTTGTTCTTTGGTGGCGCGCAGGGCGGCAAGACTTGCCAGCCCCGGCTCCAGCTGCAAACGCGCTTCCATCACTTCAAGCAGATTCGATTGCTGTGGCAGATCCTGTAGCACCAGCGGCTGCACTGGCGCGGAGGGCCCAACAAAGGTGCCTTTGCCCTGTTTACGCCAGATGCGGCCCTCTTCTTCCAGCACATCTAATGCCCGGCGAATTTCACGACGACCGATGCCAAACCGCTCGGCTAACTCACGTTCGGTGGGCAGCGCGCGATCGGGCGTGTGCTCCTGTTGCTGAATCAGCTGGCGCAGTTGCTCAAGTGCGGTGCTGGAGTTGCGGCTGGTTTCTGGCGTGTCATTCATAATTGGTTCGCCTGCTTATGCATCAGAAAAAGATCGGTAATCGCCGCGTATCCAGCACTTTTCCTGATGAAAGGCGAATTCGGCAGCTTTCTTAGCGTAGGCAAGAAGTGAACCAATATTTAATTGGTTCGGATTGGCGTGTCATCAATGTGTAATAACCACATGATCGCAAAGCAAAAGTTTTTTCAGTGCCGGTTGTGAATTGCGAGAAGCGTCAACGTCCTCACCGGCATACTGCTTCACGGTGGTGCGCGCGCGCTGCTTATCTGTGCAATGCCAGCAGTGCGGTGACGCACGGTGGGTGAATAACCGATGGTTTTCAGCGGGATATAACCTTGGCATCTATTTTGTATGTGTTAACGCAGATGCAGGAGCGATAGCGGGCAACCGAGGTCGCCAGACAATTTGCAATGGGTCACTAGGGTTCCGGTCGAAAGATGCTGGTCCGAGAGTGACCGACCGTCCTCTGACGGTTACACGGCGGGAAAAAAGCCCGGGAGGAAAGCGAGAACGTTGCTCGCCGCCTCCTGCTTTTTTTCGTCCGTTAACGCCAGAGGAACCATCATGATCAAAGCCTGCCTTCGCCTGCTGTTGCTTTGCACCATCACGCTGTTCAGCGTCAACACGCTGGCCGCCGACAAACCCTCCTTTAAGATTTGCTGGTCGATCTACGCGGGCTGGATGCCGTGGGATTACGCGCAGCAGAGCGGCATCGTCAAAAAATGGGCTGACAAATACGGCATCGATATCCAGTTTGTGCAGGTTAACGACTATATCGAGTCGGTGAATCAATACACCGCCGGGGGTTTTGCGGGTTGCACCATGACCAACATGGATGCGCTGACCATTCCGGCCACCGGCGGCGTGGATAGCACGGCGCTGATCGTCGGCGATTACTCCAACGGTAACGACGGCATTCTGCTAAAAGGCGCGGGCAACCTCTCAGCGCTGAAAGGCAAG
This sequence comes from Pantoea sp. AG1095, assembly GCF_003208415.1. NCBI lineage: Bacteria > Pseudomonadati > Pseudomonadota > Gammaproteobacteria > Enterobacterales > Erwiniaceae > Pantoea > Pantoea sp. AG1095. Next base: position 81,101 of record NZ_QKMJ01000009.1, read on the forward strand.
CCGATCAATCTGGTCGAACTCTCGGTTTCGCATTACCTGCTGGCGCGGGCGCTGGAGAAATCCGGCATGAGCGAGAAAGACGTCAAAGTGGTGAACACCGCCGATGCCGATTTGGTGGCGGCGTTCGGCACTGCCGACGTCAACGCTATCGTTACCTGGAATCCGCTGCTCGCCGAAGCGGAGAAGCAGCCGAACAGCCATCTGATTTTCTCTTCCGCGCAAATTCCTGGCGAAATCCTCGATCTGCTGGTGGTCAACAGCGCCACGCTGCAGAAGTATCCGCAGCTCGGCAAAGCGCTGACCGGCGCATGGTATGAAACGTTGAAAACCATGTCCGGCCCAACCGACAGCGCTAAAGCGGCACGTACACAAATGGCGCAGGCTTCCGGCACCGATCTGGCGGGCTTTGACCAGCAGCTGGCCGCCACGCATCTGTTTAGCGATGCCAAAACCACCCTCGATTTCGTCCAAAGCCCACAGCTCAAAGCCACCATGCAGATGGTCGCCGAGTTCTCGTTTAAGCACGGTTTGCTGGGCGAGGGCGCGCCGAGCGCCGATGTGGTTGGCGTGGCAACGCCTGCGGGCAATTGGGGCGATGCGGGTAACCTCAAACTGCGCTTCACCGATGAGTACACCAAAATGGCCGCCGCCGGGCAGCTGTAAGCGAGGCGATGCCGATGCGTAAGTTGATCAACTACCAACCGCTGCCGCTGGGGCGCTTGCTGCTGGGCATTCTGCCGCTGCTGGCGCTGCTGCTGGTGTATCTGTTCGCGTCGGAGGCGCGTCTCAGTCTGAATGCGGCAGACAAGCTGTTGCCGGGCTTTAACGCCATGGGCGACGCCATCAGCCGCATGGCATTTCAGCCCAGCCCGCGCACTGGCGAATATCTGTTGTGGAGCGATACCGCCGCCAGTCTGCTGCGTTTGCTGTGTGGTGTGGCGATCAGCGCGCTATTGGCGCTGGCGCTGGGTCTGTTCACCGGCGCGCTGCCGGTGGTGCGGGCGGTGCTGGCGCCGCTGGTGACGCTGTTTGCGTTGGTGCCGCCGCTGGCGATTCTGCCGATTCTGTTTATCTGTTTTGGTCTCGGCGAAGTATCGAAAGTGGTGCTGATTGTCATCGGCATTACGCCGCTGATTGCCCGCGATTTGCAGCTGCAGGTGCAGAAGATCCCGCGCGAGCAGCTGGTAAAAGCGCAGACGCTCGGCGCGCACAGCGCACAGATTTTGTGGCGCGTGATCCTGCCGCAGCTAATGCCGCGCCTGTTGGATGCGGTACGGCTGTCGCTGGCGTCGGCGTGGCTGTTTCTGATTGCCGCTGAAGCCATCGCCGCCACGGAAGGCCTGGGTTATCGCATCTTCCTGATGCGGCGTTATCTGGCAATGGATGTGATTCTGCCCTACGTGGCGTGGATCGCGCTGCTGGCCTTCCTGCTCGACCTGTTGCTGCGGCTGGTTAGCCGTCGCTGCTGGCCGTGGTATCACGCGAAATAAGGGGCGAGCGATGCCGTTACTGCAACTGAAAAACCTTGAGAAACATTACGGCCAGCAAGTGGTGCTGGAGCGCCTCAACATCGAGGTTGAAGAGGGCGAGTTTGTGGCGATTGTCGGTGCGTCCGGCTGCGGCAAAACCACCTTCCTGAATGTGCTGCTCGGCACTGAAGCGCCCAGCAAAGGCCAGCTGTTGCTGGATGGCGAACCTATCCCCGACGAACCGGATGCGCATCGCGGCGTGGTGTTTCAGCGTTATTCCGTGTTTCCGCATCTGACGGTGCTGGGCAACGTGATGCTGGGCGACGAGTTCAGCAGTGCGCGTTGGCTGGGCCGCGTGTGGGGAAAGAAGCGCCGGGCGATTCGCCAGCGCGCGCAGGCCATGCTGGCGCAGGTTGGGCTTGAACAGGCACAGAATAAATATCCGTATCAGCTGTCGGGCGGCATGCAGCAGCGTCTGGCGCTGGCGCAGGCGCTGATGAAGCAGCCGCGCATTTTGCTGCTCGATGAACCCTTCGGCGCACTCGATCCCGGCATCCGTAGCGAGATGCACCAACTGATCACCCGTTTGTGGCAGCAGCATAACCTGACCATTTTCATGATCACCCACGATTTGAAAGAGGGATTTAGCCTTGCATCGCGTCTGCTGGTGTTCGACAAGCTGCGCCACGATCCGCACGCGCCTGAAGCCTGGGGCGCGACCATCACTTACGATCTGCCGCTGGATCGCGCACAGCCATCCGAACCGCAGGTCGCCTAAAGGAGAAAACCATGAAGCCTTACCAAACCTTGTTGCCGAGCGGCGCACACTGGTCGCTGGTGATGCGCAGCGGCAGCGCGCTGACCCTCACCGATGTCGAAGGTGGCGCCAACGTCGGCCTGCTGTTTTACAACCCGGAAAACCTGCTGGAGCGCTATAACGCGCCCGACACCCTGAAGTGCCAGCACACTTTCCGCCTCACCGCCGGTCATTGTCTCTATTCAGATATGGGACGTATTTTCTGCGGCATCGAACACGACAGCTTCGGCTGGCACGAAAGCGTGTGCGGCACGCTGAATGCCGCGCAAACCGCCGCGCGTTTTGGTACCAGCACCTATCAGCAGGCGCGCAATCTGCGCCATCAAAATGGCTACGACAGTTTTCTTGTCGAGCTGGCCAAATATGGGCTCGGCCAGCGCGATATCGCGTCCTGCCTCAACCTGTTTGCGCAGGTGCGCGCCGACAACAGTGGCACTTTGCAGCTGGAACGTCAGGGCGCGGCGGGTGCCAGCGTGCGTTTACGTTTCGCGATGGACACGCTGGTGCTGCTGCACACTTGCCCGCATCCGCTCAGCGCATCGCAGGATTATCCGCGCCAGCCGGTGCAGATCGAACTGGATGCGCAATACGCGCCGCTGCCGGCGATGTGTCTCGAGCGCGACGAGAATCAGCGCGGTCTGCGCAATAACGCGCTGTATCAACTGCAAGGAGAAATGTGATGATCATCGAAAGTCAGCGCAATCCAGCCGAAGCGCGCTTCCAGCAGCAAATTGATGCCGGTGATTACTGGCTGCAGCGCATCGAGGCGGGCCAAACGCTACGCATCACCGATCTTGAAGGCAATCAAGCCGCCGATACGCTGTTTTTCAATGCTGATGACACCGCCGAACGCTACAGCATGAGCGACACGCTGCGCGGGCAGAACAATGTGTTTCTGACGGCCGGCAGCGTGCTGCGCTCGAACTTTGATCGCCCAATGCTGACCATCACTGCCGATACCTGCGGCCGTCACGACACGCTCGGCGGCGCTTGTTCGTGCGAAAGCAACACGGTGCGCTATGACCTGGAGAAGCGCCATATGCATTCGTGCCGCGATAGCTGGATGCTGGCGGTGGCGGAACAGCCGGAGTTTGGCCTGACGCGTCGTGACATCACCCACAACATCAACTTTTTCATGAACGTGCCGGTGACGCAGGATGGCGGATTGACCTTTGCCGACGGCATTTCTGCGCCGGGCAAATATGTTGAGATGCTGGCGCGCATCAACGTGCTGGTGCTGATCTCCAACTGCCCGCAGCTCAATAATCCCTGCAACGGTTACAACCCAACGCCGATTTTAGTCAACGTGTGGTGATTCTCTGACGCAACGGGACGACCCGTTTTCTGCCGTCAATGCTACGCAGGACGACCTGCCGCAACGAGAGTATTCAGTCATGATTGATCGCGTATTAATTGCCAACCGTGGCGCGATTGCCGTGCGCATTATTCGAACCCTGCAAGCCATGAATATCCGGGCGATTGCCGTGTACGCCGAAGCCGACCGTCATGCGCGCCATGTGCGTCTGGCGGATGAAGCCTGGTCGCTCGGTGAAGGTCAGGTGCGAGACACTTATCTCAATCAGGATAAATTACTGGCGATAGCCGCGCAGAGTGGCGCGCAGGCGCTGCATCCCGGTTACGGTTTTCTCAGTGAAAATCCGGAGTTTGTCACGCGCTGCGAAGCGGCGGGCGTGCATTTTCTTGGGCCGAGCGCCGAGCAGATGGCGGCCTTTGGCCTGAAACACAGCGCGCGTGCGCTGGCTGAACAGAATAACGTGCCGCTGCTGCCGGGCAGCGGCTTACTGGCTTCGCTGGCCGAGGCGCAGCAGATGGCGGCGCAGATTGGCTATCCGGTCATGTTGAAAAGCACCGCGGGCGGCGGCGGCATTGGCATGCAGCGCTGCGACGATGCCGAACAGCTCGACGCGGCATTTACCCGCGTGAAGCGCCTCGCTGGCAACAACTTCGCCGACGATGGCGTGTTTTTAGAGAAGTTTATTGCGCGTGCGCGCCATATCGAAGTGCAGATTTTTGGCGACGGCGCAGGTGAAGTCATCGCGCTCGGCGAGCGTGATTGCTCGGCCCAGCGCCGCAATCAAAAGGTGCTGGAAGAGACGCCCGCACCGGGCTTGAGCGCTGCGGTGCGCGCGCAGTTGCAGGCCACCGCCGTAAGGCTGGCGCGGGCAGTGAACTATCGCAGCGCGGGCACGGTGGAATATGTTTATGACGATGCCAGCCAGCAGTTCTGGTTCCTCGAAGTGAACACGCGCTTGCAGGTGGAACATGGCGTCACCGAAATGGTGTATGGCGTTGATTTGGTGCGCTGGATGGTGGAACTGGCGCAGCAAAAATTGCCGCCGCTGGCCGATTTGCAGCCGGTCGCGCAAGGTCACGCCATTCAGGTACGGCTTTACGCCGAAGATCCGGCTAAGCAGTTCCAGCCCAGCGCGGGATTGCTCAGCCATGTGCAGTTCCCGACTACGATTGAGGGCGCTACGCTGCGCATCGACAGCAGCGTTGAGAGCGGCATGGAGGTTTCGCCATTTTACGATCCGATGCTGGCGAAACTTATCGTGCATGCCGCTGACCGGACCAGCGCGCTAGGCAGCATGGCGCAGGCGCTGTCCGCCACCGAACTGTACGGCATCGAAACCAATTTGCTATGGCTGCGCCAGCTGTGCACGCTGCCGGACGTGCAGCAGGGACGCATCATCACCGCCACGCTCGGCACCCTGCAGTGGCAGCCGCCAACGCTGGATATTCTTAGCGGCGGCACCTTAACCACAGTGCAAGATGCGCCGGGCCGCATCGGTTATTGGCATGTTGGCGTGCCGCCTTCCGGTCCGTTCGACAGCCGCGCGTTCCAGCTGGGTAATCGCCTGTTAGACAATGATGCGCAGGCCGCCGGGCTGGAGATCACCTTGCGTGGCCCGACGCTGCGCTTCAACCAGGCCTGCAGTTTTGTCCTGACCGGCGCGCCGATTGCCGCGCAGCTTGATCAACAAATGATACCGATGCATCAGCGGCTGACGGCGCAGGCCGGGCAAACGCTGACGCTGGGCGAAGTACGAGATGGCAGCCGCAGCTATCTGCTGCTGGCCGGTGGCCTCGATACGCCGCGCTATCTGGGTAGCCGCAGCACTTTCACCCTCGGCAAATTTGGTGGTCATGCCGGACGCGCGCTGCGCGCCGGTGATGTGCTGCATCTCGCCGCGCCGCAGGTGCTGACAGCGGCCAGCTTGCCGGATAATTTGCTGCCGTCACTGAACGGCAGCTGGCAGCTGCGGGTGATTTACGGTCCGCATGGCGCGCCAACCTTCTTCACCGATGATGACATCGCGGAATTTTTTGCCGCTGAGTGGCAAGTGCACTACAACTCCAGCCGCACCGGCATTCGCCTGATCGGCCCCAAACCGACCTGGGCACGCAGCGATGGCGGCGAAGCGGGCATGCATCCCTCGAACATCCACGACAATGCGTACGCCTTCGGCACGGTGGATTTTACCGGCGATATGCCGGTGATCCTCGGCCCGGATGGCCCATCGCTGGGAGGTTTTGTTTGTCCGGCAACGGTGATCGAAGCCGATCTTTGGAAGCTGGGGCAGCTGAAAGCTGGCGATCGCGTCCAGTTCCAGCCGATCGAACTTGCCACCGCCGATCAACTGGCGCAGGCGCAGCGTGACGAGATCATCAAACTGCAATCTCAACCGATTACAGTGAACGCGGCGCTGCCCTTAATTGATCCGGTTCTGCACCATCATGCGGCAACGGAGCAACGTCCTTCGCTCTGTATTCGGGCGGCGGGCGATCGTTTTCTGCTGGTGGAATATGGCGATTTACAACTGGATATCGCGTTGCGTTTTCGCGTGCATGCGCTGATGCAATGGCTGGAAGCGCATCCGCTGCCGGGGCAACTGGAATTGACGCCTGGCATCCGCTCGCTACAAATTCATTATGACGCACAAATATGTGGCAGAAGTGAGCGAGTGGCGCAAATATTGCACGCTGATTTAGCATTGGGTAGCCTGGCCGATGCGGCCGTGCCTGCGCGCACCGTCTGGCTGCCACTTAGCTGGGATGATGCGGCCTGTCGTGAAGCGATTGTGCGCTACGACCAATCCGTCAGACCGAATGCGCCGTGGTGTCCAAGCAATATTGAATTTATTCGCCGCATCAATGGGCTGGATAGCATTGAGTCGGTAAAAGAGATCGTATTTAGCGCCTCTTATTTGGTAATGGGATTGGGCGATGTCTATCTCGGTGCGCCGGTGGCTACGCCACTCGATCCGCGCCATCGCCTGGTGACCACCAAATACAATCCGGCGCGCACCTGGACGGCGGAAAATTCGGTCGGTATCGGCGGCGCTTATATGTGCGTGTACGGCATGGAAGGGCCGGGCGGCTATCAGTTTGTTGGACGCACTATGCAGATGTGGAACCGCGATCGACCCACAGCTGCGTTTACCCAGCCCTGGTTACTGCGCTTCTTCGATCAAATTCGCTTTTATCCGGTAGATGCCGACGAGTTGCTGCAGATTCGTGAGCGTTTCCCGTGGGGCGATTATCCGCTACGCGTGGAACAGGGTGAATTCCGCCTCGCCGACTATCAGGCGATGCTGACGCAGCACGCGCAGGAGATTGATGCCTTCCAGCAGCAGCGCCAGCAGGCGTTTGATGAGGAGTTAGCGTGCTGGCGAGCGGAAGGGCAGTTTACCTTCGATAGCCAGCTGCAAGCGCAGAGCAGCGAAGAGAGTGTGGTGCCAGCCGGTTGTCATCCCGTTGAGAGCCAGGTGGCGGGCAGCGTGTGGCAATGGCTGGTGGAGGAAGGCAGTGAAATCAGTGCGGGGGCCACGGTCGGCATTCTCGAATCAATGAAGATGGAAATCCCGATCGTCGCGCCCGTCAGTGGAAAAATCCATAGTCTGACGCGGCAGTCTGGGCAGCAAGTGCAGGCAGGTCAATTGCTTATGGTGATCGACCCAAAAGTGGCATAAGAAAGAATAAAAAATAATCAGGAATCTGGCAGCAAAGTCGGGGATATGTCCCATACTTAGAAACCCGAACTATTGTTGCATTGCCCTGACATCTTTTGCAGTGCTCAACAGGCTGTGTCCCGCATCGGTTTGATAATAACTATGCGAAACCGCTTCGGGATACAGCCTGATCGTCCGGTTTCAGCGCCTGGTGGCGCTTACCTCTCTACTTTCACGTGCTTCATAGTGAGTTTTTAAGGAGTTCTCTATGGAATTAAAAGATCCCATGGTCGAGTTGCTCAGCAGCCTTGAGCAGATTGTTTTGACACGTGACGCGAAGCCATCCGTATCAGAAATTTCAATCAATCAGACTACAGTTCCCGAGCCGCAGCGTTTACGCGAGATGACCGGCATGCAGGTTGACGAATTTGCCCGTGTGATGGGTGTTAGCGTTTCGTCAGTGAAAAGCTGGGAGGCGCAACGTACACGTCCTTCCGCTACGGCGCGTAAATTGATGAAGTTGTTGCAGGCCAACCCTTATTTAGGGCGTCAGTTGCTGGAGTAATCCCTTTTTCGGGATGATCCAACCCGCCTTGATGGCGGGTTTTTTAATTTATGGCGCCATACTTTGCTGCCTGTTTAACGAACCAGCTCTCCGGCACGCTGTACGGCGGTTGCGCTAACTGCGCAAGCCCTTGTTTGATGGTCTGCTCTGCCTGCCGCCAAAGATGGCTATCGCCCTGGCGTAACAGCTGAATCTGAATCTGCTTTTCCACCAGATAGACGCGCGCAAAGTCGGCATCGTACTGCACGATGGCGCGGGTGTTGTCGATGATGTCGGCCAGCTTGATGGTTTGCGCTTGGGGCGAGGCATCGGCGGTGTGGCGAAAATGCGCCAGCTTACGTGCGGCGCGGTTTTTTGCCGCAGGCTGCGCGCTGTCGGTGAGCTGGTCCACCAGTTCCGCCACGCGCGGGCCGAAATGGCGTTCGATATCGTCAATGGTGCTGGGTGTGTCTTCTACCGTGTCATGCAGCCAGGCGGCTGCAATCATCTGTTCATCATCGGTAACGCTACGCACTAATTCGGCGACGGCAGCCGGATGCACAATGTAAGGCTCGTCAGTGTATTTGCGACGTTGACCCGCAGCGGCATGCGCCTCAGTGGCATAACGGCGCGCTTGCTCTTCCAGTGAATCTCGCATATTTCACTCTCCCAGAGAAAAGTCGCTTGCAATTATCTAGCGCGCTATTTATATTGAAACCCATGAACAGTAATCAAGATGACAAAAAAGTGAAGCAGGCGCCACTTCAGTTAGATCAGCAGCTCTGCTTTGCGCTGTATTCGGCGAATCTCGCGATGCACAAAGTCTATCGCCAGCTGCTATCAAAGCTGGAGATTACCTATCCGCAATATCTGGTGATGCTGGTGCTGTGGAATCAGGACGATGTGACGGTCTCTGAGATTGGCGAGCAGCTGTTTCTTGATTCAGCCACGCTGACGCCGCTGTTAAAACGTCTGGAGAGCGCGGGTTTATTGCATCGCCAGCGTTCCCGTCAGGATGAGCGTCAGGTTGTGGTAACGCTGACCGATGAAGGTCGTGCGTTGCGTGACAAAGCAGAAAGTATTCCGGAGGCCATTCAGTGCGCAACAGCCTGCGATGACCAGGTGATGGCATCTCTGAAAGCTCAGTTAGACGAGTTGCGCGATAGCCTTTACCGCGCCAATTAATAAACAGGGGAAGTCGCTGTCCCGACAACCCAAAAGATGACGTTCAGGTTTGCGCATAATAAGTAGTGCGCGATTATATAGCGAATTAATGAGGTTATTATGTCTTTAGAAAAAGTTGTTTACACTGCAAAAGCTAAAGCTACCGGCGGTCGTGATGGTCGTGCTACTTCTTCCGACAACGTGCTGGATGTAAAACTGGGCGTGCCAAAAGAGATGGGTGGCGCAGGCGGCGAAGTGACTAACCCGGAGCAGCTGTTTGCTGCAGGTTATTCAGCGTGTTTCCTCGGCGCGATGAAGTTTGTGGCTGGCCGCGACAAGATTTCGATGCCGAAAGATGCGTGGATTGAAGGCGAAGTTGGCATTGGCCCAATCCCGAACGGTTTCGGTATTGAAGCCAAACTGAATATTCATCTGCCAGAGATGGATGCAGCTGAAGCGCAGAAGCTGGTGGATGCGGCACACATCGTTTGCCCATACTCAAACGCAACGCGTGGCAATATCGACGTGACGCTGAACATCATCAACTAGTTGATGTTATTCACGATAACAGGCTCCTGCGGGAGCCTTTTTCACATCTGAATAAAACGCTGACCGGTTCGATTAGAAAATTTATCTGGTCTTACCATTGGTTAAATGTTCTACTGCTCGGCTTCGCGCCATCGCCCTTTCGCCAGTCGGAATCGTCCCGATCCTGCATCTTGCGTCACGCTTTTACTGCGGTTTAGCGAACTCTGCTGTCTTTAAACAGTCACATAACGGTTGATACAACGACACCAGGTCGGGAATAGAAAATTTTCATGAATTATATTAAAAGTTTAACGCAGCAAAAGCTGTCTCTGCTGCTTGCGTTATATCTCGGTATCTTACTGAATTTACCGATATTTTATCGCCGCTTTGACGGCTTCTTAACGAAATCCAATATCTCTAACTGGCTCTCTGCAGCGGCGGAAGTGATGGCAGCGGTACTGCTGACTTTCTTCCTGATGCGCTTGCTGTCGTTGGGCGGCAAATGGGTTTACCGCATTCTCGCCACACTCACCGTGATCATCTCTGTTGCCGCCGCCTATTACATGGCGTTCTTCAACGTGGTGATTGGCTACGGCATTATCGCCTCGGTGATGACCACCGATATCGATCTCTCTAAAGAAGTGATTGGTCTGCATTTCGTGCTGTGGATGGTGCTGGTGAGTGCGCTGCCGCTGCTGCTTATCTGGCGCAATAAGCTTAGCCAGACACTGATTGAACAACTTAAAACGCCTGGCCAACGTCTTAAGCCGGTAGCCGTTATGCTGCTGAGCGTGGCGCTGGTCTGGCTGCCGATTCGCTATTTCGACAAGTTGCAGAAGGTGAATGAAGAGATCACCAACATCGATTTGCCGAGCTATGGCGGCGTGGTGGCGCACTCGTATCTGCCATCCAACTGGATTGCCGCGCTAGGCCTGTTCGCCTGGACCAAAGTTGATGAAGAGTGGGATGGCCAGAAGTTACTCGATCCGGCAAAAGAGTTTACTTACGTCGCGCCTGCGGGCATCGACGATACCTATATGGTGTTTGTGATTGGCGAAACCACGCGCTGGGATCACATGGGCATGCTCGGCTACGATCGTGATACCACGCCGAAGCTGTCGAAAGAGAAGAACCTGGTCGCGTTCCGTGGTGAATCTTGTGATACCGCCACCAAGCTGTCGCTGCGCTGCATGTTCGTGCGCGAAGGCGGCACCATGGATAATCCGGGCCGCACGTTGAAAGAACAAAATGTTTTCGCCGTGTTGAAAGAGCTGGGCTTCACGTCTGAGCTGTTCGCGATGCAGAGCGAAGTGTGGTTCTACGATAACGCTGACACCAATAACTTCTCGTTCCGCGAGCAGATTGGTTCAGAGAAGCGTAATCAGGGCAAAGCGGTCGATGACATGCTGTTAGTGCCGGAGTTGCAGGCATCGTTACAGCGCTTCCCGAAAGGCAAGCACGTGGTGATTCTGCACACCAAAGGCTCGCATTACCTTTATTCACAACGTTATCCGCGAGACTTCGCGCGCTATCAGCCGGAGTGCATGGGCGTTGATGAGAAGTGCAGTAAAGCGCAGTTGATTAACGCCTACGACAACTCGATTTTATACGTTGATACCATGCTGGATAGCGTGCTCGATCAGTTGCGTGATAAGAAGGCGATTGTGTTCTACGCCTCCGATCACGGTGAATCAATCAGCGAGAATATGCACTTGCACGGTACGCCGCGCGAGATGGCGCCACCGGAGCAGTTCCGTGTACCGATGATGGTGTGGGCTTCTGATAAGTATCTTGAAGATCCAACCAACCGCAGCAACTTCGAACGTTTACAGGCGCAGCAGCGCGTGGGTAAAACCCATCGCCATGTTGAGCTGTTCGACACCATCATGGGTTGCCTCGGCTACACCTCGCCGGACGGCGGAATTAAAGGCGCAAATAATTGGTGTTCAGCACCAGCGGCCGCGCCTGCTAAAGCGCTGTGATTTTTTTGGGGTTGTTGACCGCTGCTTGCTTTCCAGGCGATCAGTTGGGTTTTCAGTAAAAGGCATTGACGCTTTTTTAGCAGCGCAGTAATATGCGCCCCCATCGGCGAGTAGCGCAGCTTGGTAGCGCAACTGGTTTGGGACCAGTGGGTCGGAGGTTCGAATCCTCTCTCGCCGACCATCTTTGAAGAAACCTGCTTTTATAAGCAGGTTTTTTTTCGTCTGTAATATGCGTGGATTACTTCACTGGTTAGGTGCGTATCAGGATGAAATACGGGCCGCTCCGTAAAGTCGCCGTGGACACATCCCTGTGGGCTCTGCCGACGGTTACTCGCCTCATCCCTGAGGCTCGCCCGCTTCGCGGGCCAATGCTGCGCGTTGTTCAAAAACGCTCCCGGCGTTTTTGTCCATGCGCCGGAAGCTTTACTCCGCGGTCCGTATCCCATCCTTTGTCAAATTCCGCTGCGCTCTGTTTTAAAGCGAAACCCATCGTTCGGGCGATGGGAAGGCGGCTCGGTTAGCAAAGCGTCCGCCGCAGGGATGCGGCGGTCGAGGCTACAGGGACGTATTCACGCCGACTTTGCGTTCGAGCCGCCTTTCCTGAGCAACGTACCAATAATCAGCAAAACCCGTACATACAACCGTTCCATCTCTCAAATCAAAAATGATCACTATTATTCCGACTTTCAAGCTTGCACCCCACGCCAAATGGAACCCGCAGGCTTAATTCGCGAAACATTCTTCTTATGACCGGTTTATGCATCATGCTGATTTCTTATGCCATTTCCCTAGCACATTCCGCTGCCTGAACGTCATAACGCACGCAGAATCGTTCAGATATTCAACATTTACCAATAAGTTTTGTGTGTTTTTTAGCGGTGATAATCACTGCTATTTGACTACATAGCCAGATAATCACGCGGCATTGAGCGCTTTATCACCTTTTTTAATTTTGGCTTAGGCTGAGAAGGGTGTTTTTTATCGTTGCTTGCACTTAGTCACACTCTATGTAAATAACCCCACACTGTATTGACGTTCATTGCAACTGTTGACAAATTGATGCGTCAATAAAATGTAGAGAAGGACGTGTCTGACAGATTCCACGGTGCCAGCACAAAAAAATAACCGCTCACATTTTGCTTACTCTTAATTGACCTGCCCGAACCGCATAAAAAAATCAGAGGTCGGGCGACGCACACAACATCACATCACAATGGAGCAAAACATGATCAACTCCCTGGCTAAATCCAGGATGCTGAAGGTCGGTCTCAGCCTGATTGCTATGACCGTTGCCGCTGGTGTCCAGGCGAAAACCCTCGTTTATTGTTCAGAAGGTTCGCCGGAAGGCTTCAACCCGCAGCTCTTCACATCGGGTACCACCTACGACGCAAGCTCCGTACCGATCTACAACCGTCTGGTTGAGTTCAAAACCGGTACCACCGAGCTGCAGCCAGGTCTGGCAGAAAAATGGGATGTCAGCGCGGACGGTAAAACTTATACCTTCCACCTGCGTCAGGGCGTGAAGTGGCAAACCACCAAAGACTTCAAGCCAACCCGCACCTTCAATGCCGATGACGTCGTGTTCTCCTTCGAGCGTCAGCTCGACAAAAACAACAAATATCACGGTGTTTCTGGCGGCAGCTACGAATACTTCGAAGGCATGGACATGCCTAAGCTGATCGCCAAAATCGAAAAAGTTGACGATTACACCGTACGCTTCACGCTGACGCGTCCAGAAGCGCCGTTCATTGCTGACCTCGGCATGGACTTCGCCTCAATCATTTCTAAAGAATATGCCGACAACATGCTGAAAGCGGGCACGCCTGAGAAGCTGGACCTCAATCCAGTGGGCACCGGTCCGTTCGTACTGCAGCAGTATCAGAAAGACTCGCGCATTCTGTATAAAGCTAACCCAGACTTCTGGGGCACTAAGCCGAAGATTGATCGCTTAGTGTTCTCCATCACGCCAGACGCCTCTGTGCGTTATGCGAAACTGCAGAAAGGCGAGTGCCAGGTCATGCCGTACCCGAACCCGGCCGACATCGCCAGCATGAAGAAAGACGACAAAATTAACCTGATGGAACAGCCTGGTTTGAACGTCGGTTACCTGTCGTTCAACACCGAGAAAAAGCCGCTGGATAACGTGAAGGTGCGTCAGGCACTGACCATGGCGGTGAACAAACAAGCCATCATTGATGCCGTTTATCAGGGCGCTGGCCAGGCCGCGAAAAACCTGATCCCACCAACCATGTGGGGCTACAACGACGACATCAAAGATTACGCTTACGATCCTGAGAAAGCCAAAGCGCTGCTGAAAGAAGCAGGTATGGCTGATGGTTTCTCCATCGACCTGTGGGCAATGCCGGTTCAGCGTCCATACAACCCGAACGCACGTCGCATGGCGGAAATGGTTCAGGCTGACTGGGCGAAAATTGGCGTGAAAGCCAAAATCGTCACCTTCGAATGGGGCGAGTACCTGAAGCGCGCGAAAGCCGGTGAACACCAGACCGTGATGATGGGCTGGACCGGTGATAATGGGGATCCGGATAACTTCTTCGCCACGCTGTTCAGTTGTGCAGCGGCGAAAGACGGTTCTAACTACTCACGTTGGTGCTACAAGCCGTTTGAAGATCTGATTCAGCCAGCCCGTGCTGAAGCCGATCACAACAAACGTATTGAACTGTACAAACAGGCTCAGGTAGTGATGCATGACCAGGCTCCAGCGCTGATCATCGCTCACTCAACCGTCTACGAGCCAGTGAGTAAGAAAGTCTCTGGTTATGTGGTTGATCCATTAGGTAAACATCACTTCGAAAACGTCGATATCCAGGAATAACCTTTCGGATTATCGCGGTCAGGGCCAGCATTGCTGGCCCTCGGGCGGCACCTTCGCCGCCCGTATTCCGCTCTTTTTTTCCGGCAAATTCTACTAATGAAGCGCTTCTTGCGTCGCGTCCGCCTTTGGCTGGCTGCGAGTGTTGAGCAATGTTGTCCCCGGCGGTAACGCTGTGGGAAATGTCAGAGAACCAGGCTTATGCTGCAATTCATACTCCGACGTTTGGGCCTTGTCATCCCAACGTTCATCGGTATCACGTTATTGACCTTCGCGTTTGTCCACTTGATCCCCGGCGATCCGGTACTGATCATGGCTGGCGAACGCGGTATCTCTCCTGAACGTCACGCACAATTGATGGCGCAGTTTGGCCTCGATCAGCCGATGTGGAAGCAATACATCACCTACATCAACGGCGTCTTACACGGTGACCTCGGCATCTCGCTGAAAAGCCGCATCCCGGTTTGGGACGAATTCGTACCACGCTTCAAAGCCACGCTGGAACTGGGCATCTGCGCCATGTTGTTCGCGGTCGCTGTCGGCATTCCTGTTGGCGTGCTGGCCGCGGTGAAACGCGGCTCGATCTTCGATCACACCGCCGTGGGCATCTCGCTCACCGGTTACTCGATGCCGATTTTCTGGTGGGGCATCATGCTGATCATGCTGGTCTCGGTGCAGTGGAACCTCACGCCGGTCTCCGGGCGCGTCAGCGACACCATCTTCCTCGACGACAGTCATCCGCTCACCGGCTTTATGCTGATCGATACGCTGTTCTGGGGCGAAGAGGGCGATTTTAAAGATGCGGTGATGCACATGATTCTGCCGGCCATCGTGCTCGGCACCATTCCGCTGGCGGTGATCGTGCGTATGACGCGCTCCTCGATGCTGGAAGTGCTGGGTGAAGATTACATCCGCACCGCGCGCGCCAAAGGGCTGACGCGTATGCGTGTGATTGTGGTGCATGCGCTGCGTAACGCCATGCTGCCGGTCGTCACCGTGATTGGTTTGCAGGTTGGTACGCTGCTGGCCGGTGCGATTCTGACCGAAACCATCTTCTCGTGGCCGGGACTCGGTCGCTGGCTGATCGAAGCGCTGCAACGCCGTGACTATCCGGTGGTGCAGGGTGGCGTGTTGCTGGTGGCGATTCTGATCATCGTGGTCAACCTGCTGGTTGATCTGTTGTACGGCGTGGTCAATCCACGTATCCGTCATAAGAAATAAGGGGGAATCATGTCTGCTGTTGATCCCGCAAGCGTAACTGCTGCACCCAAGCCGATGACCCCGTTGCAGGAATTCTGGCACTACTTCAGGCGTAACAAAGGCGCGGTTATCGGCCTGGTTTACATCGTTCTGATGCTGTTAATCGCTATCTTTGCTGATGTGTTGGCACCGCACGCACCGGCTGAGCAATTCCGTGATGCCTTGCTGCATCCGCCGGTTTGGCAGGAAGGCGGCAGTTGGAGCTACATCCTCGGTACCGATGACGTGGGCCGCGATGTGCTGTCGCGCCTGATGTACGGCGCGCGCCTGTCGCTGCTGGTTGGCTGCATGGTCGTCGTGCTGTCGCTGATTCTCGGCGTGATATTTGGCCTGATGGCTGGCTACCTTGGCGGCGTGGTTGACGCCATCATTATGCGTGTGGTCGATATCATGCTGGCGCTGCCAAGCCTGCTGCTGGCATTGGTGCTGGTGGCAATCTTCGGTCCGTCGATCGTTAATGCCTCGCTGGCGATTACCTTCGTCGCCTTGCCGCACTATATCCGTCTGACGCGTGCTGCGGTGCTGGTTGAAGTTAACCGCGACTACGTTACCGCCTCAAGCGTGGCGGGTGCCGGTACGCTGCGCCAGATGTTCATCAATATTCTGCCTAACTGCCTGGCACCGCTGATCGTGCAGGCATCATTAGGTTTCTCCAACGCCATCCTCGATATGGCGGCGTTGGGCTTTCTCGGTATGGGGGCGCAGCCGCCAACGCCGGAGTGGGGCACCATGCTCTCCGACGTGTTGCAGTATGCGCAAAGTGCCTGGTGGGTGGTGACATTCCCTGGAGTGACCATTCTGCTAACGGTTCTGGCATTCAACCTCATGGGCGATGGTTTGCGTGATGCACTCGACCCGAAACTCAAGCAGTAAAGAGGCACCGAGATGGCATTATTAAATGTAGACAAATTATCGGTGCATTTCGGCGACGAAAAAACACCGTTCCGTGCGGTTGACCGCATCAGCTATCAGGTCGAGCAAGGCCAGGTAGTCGGCATCGTCGGGGAATCCGGTTCCGGTAAATCGGTCAGTTCGCTGGCGATTATGGGCCTGATCGATTATCCCGGCCGCGTGATGGCCGAGAAACTGGAATTCAATCAGCGCGACCTGCAGAAAATTTCCGAAAAAGAGCGCCGCCAGTTGGTGGGCGCCGAAGTAGCGATGATCTTCCAGGACCCGATGACCAGCCTCAACCCTTGCTACACCGTGGGTTTCCAGATCATGGAAGCGCTGAAGGTGCATCAGGGCGGCAGCAAACGTACCCGTCGTCAGCGTGCGATTGATCTGCTCGATCAGGTGGGCATTCCCGACCCGGCTTCGCGCCTGGATGTCTATCCGCATCAGCTGTCGGGCGGGATGAGCCAGCGCGTAATGATCGCGATGGCGATTGCCTGCAAACCGAAACTGCTGATCGCCGATGAGCCGACCACTGCGCTCGACGTGACCATTCAGGCGCAAATCATCGAACTGCTGCTGGAGTTGCAGAAGCAGGAGAACATGGCGCTGATCCTGATTACCCACGATCTGGCGCTGGTGGCCGAAGCGGCTCAGCACATCATCGTGATGTATGCCGGACAAGTAGTGGAGAGCGGTAAAGCAGTGGATATCTTCAAAGCGCCGCGTCATCCCTACACGCAAGCGCTGCTGCGCGCGCTGCCGGAGTTTGCTGCCGACAAAGCGCGTCTGGCCTCGCTGCCTGGCGTAGTGCCGGGTAAATACGATCGCCCAACCGGCTGCCTGTTAAATCCGCGCTGCCCGTATGTGACCGATCGCTGCCGCCGCGAAGAGCCGGAGCTGCGCGACATTCCTGGCCGCCAGGCCAAATGTCACTTCCCACTGGATGATGCCGGGAGACCGACTTATGAGTCTTGATAACGATAAGCAGGATTACCTGCTGCAGGCGATTGACCTGAAAAAACACTACCCGGTGAAGAAAGGTCTGTTTGGCCAGGAACGTCTGGTCAAAGCGCTGGATGGCGTCTCGTTCAACCTCGAACGCGGCAAAACGCTGGCGGTGGTCGGCGAGTCTGGCTGTGGTAAATCCACGCTGGGCCGCTTGCTGACGATGATTGAAACCCCGACCGAAGGCAAGCTGTTCTGGCACGGTCAGGATCTGTTGAAACACGATCCGCAGGCGCAGAAACTGCGTCGCCAGAAAATTCAGATCGTGTTCCAGAACCCGTATGGCTCGCTCAATCCGCGTAAGAAAATCAGCCAGATTCTGGAAGAGCCGCTGGTGATCAACACCTCGCTGACCAAAGCGGAGCGCAAGGAAAAAACGCTGGAGATGATGGCGAAGGTTGGCCTGAAAACCGAGCATTACGATCGCTATCCGCACATGTTCTCGGGCGGCCAGCGTCAGCGTATCGCTATTGCGCGTGGTTTGATGCTCGATCCTGATGTGCTGATCGCCGATGAGCCGGTCTCCGCGCTCGACGTGTCGGTGCGTGCGCAGGTGCTGAATCTGATGATGGATTTGCAGCAGGATTTAGGCTTGTCCTACGTCTTCATCTCGCACGATCTCTCCGTGGTGGAACATATCGCCGATGAGGTGATGGTGATGTATCTCGGCCGCTGCGTTGAGAAGGGCAGCAAAGAGGCGATCTTCAGCAATCCGCGTCATCCTTACACGCAGGCACTGCTGTCGGCGACACCACGCCTCAACCCGGACGATCGCCGCGAGCGCATCAAACTGACGGGCGAGTTGCCAAGCCCGCTCAATCCGCCGCCGGGCTGTGCGTTTAACGCGCGCTGCCGTCGTCGTTTTGGCACCTGCGTTCAGCTGCAGCCAAAACTGAAGCAATATGGCGATCAGCAAATCGCCTGCTTCGCGGTTGATCAGGATGAAAATCAGCCGGTAGGCGTGTCATAAATTACTGCCATAAATGAATCAAGGCTCCTGCGGGAGCCTTTCTTTTTGCTGATTAATACATGAGATAAATTAACGACAAAAAGTGTTACCGCGAAAGCTTTGGCAAAAGCATTACGCCACTGCATCTGTGAACAAATGGTCCTGATTAAGATATATATCGTAAAGGCAAATTCCTATTTTCATCATCATTGTGTGAGCAATGTCACTGTAGAATAAAATCCATAACTTGCAGCGCAGTAGAGGTTTTTCAGAAGCTTAGGTTAAAATCCCCTGCGTGATTATTTCTGTTAATTGATACTAATTAATCTCCGTCCATAAATAACTGCATGCTTTTTGCATTCCCGCTTTTTCAATCTTAAAGATAGAATTCTTTTATTGAATGCGCTGTTTTAGTAATCAGATTTGTCTCACCGTCTTTTAATGTGTGTGATATATTCGCGGAAAATTCCCTCCCGCTTTTACAGGCTCTGATCATGAAGAATTACGACGATCTGCAGCGTTTTAAAGAGAAAACGCAGACGCTTGACATCGCTTTTAAGGATATGTCCGGTCAATCGCAGGAAGCCGATCAAAGTCAGTGGGCGTTACTGCGTCAATTGACCACCGAACAAGAGCCTGAATTAGGCAGCGGTCAGCGCATCGATATGCCGCAACCACAGCCGATTCGCGGGGATGAATTCAGCGCACCGCCGGAACCGGCTCAGGCTGCACCAGCCAGCCCGACGCGCGCATCGATTCTCGATAGCCTGAACGCACCTGCCGCCGCGCAACCGGAGAGCGGCTCATCGCTGTTTCCGCCCGCGCCGTCGGTTAAGCCGCTCTCCTCTGCGACGCCATTAGCGCCGAAAGCCACGCTGGTCGAGCGCCAGGCGACAACCTCACTGTTTCCACCAGCAAAACCTGCCGCCGCGCCAGCCGCTCAGCCTGCTGCTGTTGCCGCACCGGCAGCTCCCGCGCCAATCGCGCCAGTGCCTGTGCCAACCCTGGCCGCTGCGGTTGAACCGGCACGTCCGGCTGCGCCGGCCCCGTCTCGCTTTGGTGCGCTGTTCCGCTCGCGTCCAGCCGAGCCGGCTAACCTGTCAAAAGAAACACCGTTAAAACCGCTACTGGAGAAGATTGCGCTATGCCGTTAGTTTGTGTGTGCTCGCCAAAAGGGGGAGTAGGGAAAACCACCATGGCGGCCAACCTTGCGTGGAGTCTGGCTCGCGCTGGCAGCAAGGTGTTGGCAATCGATTTCGATGTTCAGAACGCCTTGCGCCTGCATTTCGGTGTACCGCTGAATGATGGTCGCGGCTTTGTGGCACGCTCTGAAGATCAGGCTGACTGGAGCCAATCGATTCTGACCACCGGCGGCAATATTTTCGTCATGCCGTATGGCGAGGTGAGCGAAGAGCAGCGTGAACGCTTTGAAGAGAACCTGGTAAAAGATCCGCATTTCCTGAAACGCGGGCTTGATACGGTGCTGAATTATCCGGGACTGGTGATTATCGCCGATTTTCCCCCCGGTCCGGGTCCGGCGCTTAAAGCAATGCAGGCACTTGCCGATATGCATTTAGTGGTGATGTTAGCGGATACCGCATCGGTCTCGTTGCTGCCGCAAATAGAAAATGACCGCATGATCGGTCGACCGCTGAATAATAAACGCGGTCACTATTTTGTCCTTAACCAGAGCGATAACCGCCGCAATATTAGCCGTGAAGTCACCGCTTTTATGCAGCAGCGGTTGGGTGAGAACTTATTAGGCGTGGTTCATCGTGATGAAAGCGTCGCGGAAGCCAATGCCTCGCAACAATCGGTTTATGATTTCAGCCCAGCGTCTGCAGCTGCGTTTGATATCGAATTAGTGGCAAAACGCGTAGCCAATATCCTGGATATCACCGTGGGTAACGGCGAAGTTCAGGCACCTTTTCGCAGCCACTATTAATAATGAGGCCGACTCCGGCCACATAATAACAACACAGCTTCTTCAGGGTGAATCATGAGTAAACTCGGGTTTTACCTGCTGCTGCTGGTGCTTGCACCGGTGGCGGCGGTAATCGTCATCACGCCTATGGACAGCCAGAAGCAATATATATTTGGCTTAATCAGCATCGGGATGATGTTTTTACTGGGCTTCAGCAAAAGCCGCAAAATAACCATCGTTATGGTTATCTTATCCGCGCTGATGTCGACCCGATATATCTGGTGGCGTACTACGGAGACGCTGCAATTTAATTCTGAGATTGAAGCGATTCTCGGTATCGGCTTATATCTGGCCGAACTCTATGTCTGGCTGATCTTAATTCTCGGCTTCCTGCAAACCACCTGGCCATTAAAACGCACCATCGAACCTTTGCCGGATGATACCAGCCTGTGGCCGACGGTGGATGTCTATGTTCCGACCTACAACGAAAGCCTCGATGTGGTGCGTGATACCGTGCTGGCGGCGCAGTGTATTGATTACCCGCGCGACAAGCTGAAGGTCTATTTGCTGGATGACGGTAAGCGCAGTGAGTTTGCGGTATTTGCCGCCGATGTAGGCGTGGGTTACATCACCCGTGACGACAATAATCACGCTAAAGCCGGTAACCTCAACCACGCGATGAAGATCACCAAAGGTGAGCTGATTTGCATCTTCGACTGCGATCACGTGGCCACGCGCACCTTCCTGCAGGCAACGGTCGGTCCGTTCCTGAAAGACCCAAAGCTGGCGCTGCTGCAAACCCCGCACTACTTCTATTCGCCGGATCCGTTCGAGCGTAACCTGCGCGCGGCGCGCAGCATCCCGAACGAAGGTTCACTGTTCTACGGCCCGGTGCAGCAGGGTAACGATAACTGGAACGCCACCTTCTTCTGCGGTTCTTGTGCGGTGATTCGCCGTAGCGCGCTGGAAGAGATCGGTGGTTTTGCGGTGGAAACCGTGACCGAAGATGCGCATACCGCGCTGAAAATGCAGCGTCGCGGTTGGGGATCGGCCTTTTTGGCGATTCCGCTGGCGGCCGGTCTGGCGACCGAGCGTCTTGGCCTGCACGTCGTGCAGCGTAACCGCTGGGCGCGTGGCATGACGCAGATCTTCCGCGTTGATAATCCGCTGTTTGGCCGTGGATTGAAGTGGCAGCAGCGTCTGTGCTACCTCAACGCCATGCTGCACTTCCAGTTTGGCTTGCCGCGCGTGGCGTTCCTGACGGCACCGCTGGCCTACCTGCTGTTTAACCTGAATATCATTCACTCGTCAGCCTCGCTGATTTTCGCCTACGTCCTGCCGCATCTGGTGATGTCCCTCTACGTCAACTCGCGAATGAACGGCAAGTTCCGTTACACCTTCTGGGGCGAAATCTACGAAACCGTGATGTGCTTCCACCTCGTCATCCCAACGCTGCTCACCATGCTGGCGCCGAAGCGCGGTAAGTTTAACGTAACGGATAAAGGCGGCCTGCTCGATCAGGGCTTCTTCGACTTCCACATCGTGCGTCCACATGTGATTGTCGCGGTGCTGCTGTCGATCGGCATCATCGCGGGCGTGGTGCGCGCTACTGCGCATGACTACTTTGGCGTCGATCCTTACGTTATTGCGCTCAACGTCGGCTGGGCGGTATTCAGCCTGGTTATCCTGATGGCGGCGATTGCCGTGGCGCGCGAAACCAAGCAGGTGCGTAAAACCATTCGTATTGAGGTGCAGATCCCGGCGGTGATTCACTACGCCAGCGGCATCTCGTCACGCACGAAAACCAGCGATCTGTCGATGGGTGGCGCGCAGTTGGATGCGCCGGACAATCGTCACGAGCACGATGAAATTGAAGAGATCGATCTGCTGCTGAAGTCGGGCACCATCACCATTCCGGTGAACAAAATCTCCGGCGATGAGGAGAGCATCCGTCTGCGCTTTGGCGATATGCCGCTGTCGCGCCGCCGTGAGCTGGTGCGCGTGGTACTGGCGCGTGCCGATGCGTGGATTCAGCCGGAGTATAAGCAAGACAATCCACTGGTTTCGCTTGGCACCATTATTCGTACCGTCTTTGAGCTGTTCTGGCTGACCTGGAAAGATCGCCGTGAGAAGCGTAAGCGTGACAACCAGCCCGCAGTAAAAGAGGACAGCGCTGCATGAAGAATTTGACGCAAAGGTTGCTGGCAAGCTCGCTGGCAACGGCGCTGCTGCTCGCGCCAGCGTGGGCCGAAACCCCGCCAGTCACTCAGGATAGCGCTGCACTTTCAGACGTGCCGCCGCCGCAAGGCATCGAAAGCGCTGCCGATCCGCAGCTGCAACAGGCAGCGGGCGCTGCACCTTATGCGCCAGCGGAAACCGCACCGCAAACCGCTCCCGAAACCGCACCGGAAGCCGCATCGACAACGGAAAACGATGCGCCTGCTGAACCTGCGCCCAGCGAACCTGCTGCCGCACCAGAAATGGTGCTGCCAACGGTAGCGCCAACCGCACCGGCGATGATGCCAGAAACGTCTTCCGTGACGCTTAACCAGCCAATCAGCAGCACCGTTTCGGTGGCGCAAATGGGCCAGCCGCGCGGCATTACGTTGACCGGCGGCCAGCTGCAATCCGGCATCATGTTCACGCTGCCCAGCGATGAAGTGATCACCAACGCGCGTCTTAATCTGTCGCTGCGCGTCTCGGCGGCGCTGGCCGCGCGTAACACCTCGCTGCAGCTGATGCTGAACGGTCAGCCGCTGGGTACCTTGCCTTTGGGCGCCAGCGACAGCGATGTCAGCGATTACCAGCTGGATATTCCGGCGGCGATGGTGGTGTCCAGCAATAACCTCAGCTTCAAGATTAACGATGCCGACAAGCTGCTGTGCGAGAAAGAGAGCGCGCAGCAGTATCAGGTGTCGATTTTGCCGAAAACCACGCTGAGCCTCGAAGGGCAGCAGTTGAACATCGGCACCAGCCTGCGTAACTTCCCGCGTCCGTTTATTGATGCGCAGCGCATGACGCCCGCCAGCGTCACCTTTGGCTTTGCCGCCAATGTCGCGCCGGACAGCATCAGCGCCGCTGCGCTGGTGGCATCGTGGATGGGCATTCAGTCGGATTATCGTGGCATCCGTTTCCCGGTGGTGCGCGGCGATCTGCCTGAACACAACGGCATTCTGGTCGGCCATCCGGGCGACAAAATTGGTACCGTAACCTTGCCAGCCACCAGTGGTCCGCTGCTGCAGGTGATCGATAATCCGAACAATCCGGTCTACAAACTGCTGCTGGTGGTGGGCGCGAATGACGATCAGCTACGTCAGGCCGCTAACCGTTTAACCACTCAGCCGCTGGCGACCGATGCCAGCAGCCTTAACGTGCAGCCGCAGCCGATAGGTGAACGTAAGCCGTACGATGCGCCGCGCTGGATCAACACCATGCGCCCGGTGCGTTTGAGCGAACTGCTGCGCAAAGATCAGAGCCTGACCACCACCGGCATCTGGCACGATGCGCTGAGCGTCAACTTCCGCGCGGCGCCAGACCTGTTCCTGTGGGATGGCGACACCATTCCGGTGGAGCTGCACTATCGCTTCCCATCCGAAAGCTGGATTGATGAGGACAACTCGTTCCTCAACGTCATGATTAACGGCACGTTCCTGCGCAATCTTACGGTGAATAAAGTCGGTTTGCTGGAGAGCGCCTGGCATCGGCTGGGCGGCGACGCGCGTCAGGAGCATTACACCCTGAAGCTCGAACCGTACCTGATTTACGGTGACAATCAGCTGGCGCTCTACTTCAACATCAAGCCGAAAGCGGATGCGCCGTGCGGCGTGCTGCTGAACAACAACATTAAGAGCCGCATCGAAGAGGATTCGTGGATCGATCTGAGCCACACGCGCCACTTCACCATGCTGCCAAATCTCTCTTACTTTGTTGGCGCTTCGTTCCCGTTCTCGCGTCTGGCGGACTTCTCGCAGACCACGCTGCTGTTGCCGGAACAACCAAGCGATGCGGAGATCGCCACGCTGCTGGATATGGCCTCACGCGCCGGTAACGCTACCGGCGTACCGCTGCTGCAAAATCAGGTGCTGTTTGGCCTGCCAAACGGCGGCACCAACATGACGCGCCTGCAGCAGAGCGATCTGCTGGCGGTCAGCACCACGCAGAACAACGACTTCAACCAGGCAATGCTGGCCAACACGCCGTTCGATACCAGCGGCAACACGCTGGGCGTGAAAGAGCCCACCACCTGGGACAAACTGCGTGGCTGGCTGACCGGCGACTGGTATCGCCAGCCGCTGGATGCCGATCGTTACTTCTCCTCCAACGAAGCGTGGCGCGGCTTTGTCAGCTATCGCTCGCCGTGGAACCCGGATCGCTTAGTGGTGATGACGGTGGCGACCAGCGATCAGCAACTGCTGCGCCTGCATGAAGACCTGAATTCTGCACGCATCAACGCCGGGATTCGCGGCGATACCGCCATCATCACCGATGAGAACGGCATTCGCAGCTTCCGCGTCGGCCCGCAATTCCCGAGCGGCGAAATGCCGTGGTACATGATGGTGGTGTGGTATGCCAACCAGCACTCGGTGCTGATGGCGCTGGCGGCGCTGCTGCTTTCAGCGTTGGTCGGCGGCGGTGCGTGGGTGATGCTGAAACGTCATGCGTGGCGTCGTCTCAACCCAAAAGTTGATAGCAAGTCCGGCAAGAAGTAAGGATAAAAACAATGAAAAAACATCTGTTAAGTGCCGGTAATCTCCATGCCTTGATTCTGGGTGGCGCGCTGACGCTCTCTCAGCCGCTGCTGGCGGCGGAGAGCAATAATCCTGCGTTACAGGCGCTGTTCGATCAGGCGGCTTACTGGCACCAGAAAGCGCATGACGATTTGGCCAAAGCCTCGCTGCAGAAAGTGCTGATGGTTGAGCCCAACAACACGCAAGCGCTCTATCTGCTGGCGCTCTATTCACAGCAAAGCGGCGGCACAGCGGAAGCAGCGCAGTGGCGTGCGCGCCTGAGCGCAGCCTCGCCAAACGATCCGCATCTCACCGAGCTGGATAACGCCCGCCAGCTGCAAACCATTCCGCAGGCGCAGCTGCAGTTAGCGCGCCAGCAGGCACGCAGCGGCAACATCGCGGCGTCGCTGCAAACCTGGCGTAACACCTTCAGCGGCAACGAACCGCCGCCAAGCGTGGCAGCCGAATATTATCTGACCATGGCGGGCGATCGTTCGCTGCTGCCGCAGGCGGTTGAAGCGCTGCGTCAGTTCTCCGCCGATCATCCGCAGGATACCGGTGCCAAGCTGGCGCTGGGTAAAGCGCTGACCTATCAGGAAGCAACGCGTCGTCAGGGTATCGATGTGCTTGCCAGCCTGGCAGACGGCAACAAAGAAGCGGACCGTTCGCTGCGTCAGGCGCTGTTGTGGCTGGGTCCGCAGGCGTCTGATGCATCGCTGTATCAAACCTGGCAGCAGCGCCATCCGCAAGACAACGCGGTGCTGGATTACTACCGTAAAAACGTTGGCGGCGCTGAGAAGGGCGCAGGCTTTACCGCGCTTAACAGCGGCGACGTCAGCAACGCGCAGAATAACTTTGAGAAAGTACTGCAAGCTAACCCGCAAGATGCGGATGCGCTGGCCGGTATGGGCTATGTGGCCCAGCGCGCCGGACGTTATGCCGAAGCGGCGGATTACCTGACGCGCGCGGCGCAGATGGGTGGCGATCAGAGCGACACGCGCCAGAAGCAGGCCGCCGATGCACGCTTCTACGCGCAGCTGGCCTCCGCGCAGCAGGCGCTGAAAAATGGCGACAGCGCGCAGGCGTTGGCGCTGAGCGAACCGCTGGCGCAGGCCGACGGCGAGAAAGGCGTCTCGGCCAAACTGTTCCGCGCCGATGTGCAGCGTCGCAGCAATCAGCTCGATCAGGCGGAGCAAACCTATCGCGCCATCCTGCAAAGCGATGCCAATAACCGCAACGCCAAAGAAGGCTTGTTCTACGTGCTGCGTCAGCAGAACCGTGGCGCAGAAGCCAACACGCTGCTGGCATCACTGCCCGACAGCGTGCGCCAAAGCGTGGCACCGCGCGGCAGCAGCACCGATCCGATTCGTGCCCAGGCCAAACGTGAAGTGGCGGCGGGCAATAACAGCGCCGCCATCGCCACCTTGACCTCGGGTATTCAGCGCTATCCCAACGATGGCTGGCTGCGTCTCGATCTGGCACGTCTCTACCGCGCGCAGGGCAATAACATGATGGCGGCCAATATCATGCAGCCCACCCTGCGCAGCGGCGCCAGCACCACCGAACTCTATGCGGGTGCGTTAAACGCCAGCGAAAGCAGCGCGTGGCAGCAGGCGAGTCAGTTGCTGTCTCGCATTCCCAACAGCAGCAAAAACAGCGATATGCGCGAGCTGGCGCAGCGCGTCAACTTCAACCTGCAGATGGCTACCGCCGATCAGTATCTGGCGCAGGGCTCGAACGCGGCAGCGGCCAACACCCTGCGTGCG
Source organism: Pantoea sp. AG1095 (assembly GCF_003208415.1). NCBI lineage: Bacteria > Pseudomonadati > Pseudomonadota > Gammaproteobacteria > Enterobacterales > Erwiniaceae > Pantoea > Pantoea sp. AG1095. The sequence continues at coordinate 107,939 of NZ_QKMJ01000009.1, forward strand.
CTGGCCTCTACGCCGCCCGCCAATCCGGTGGATGCCGGTAACCTGGCGCAGAAGCTGGCGAAAGCCGGCGATCTCACCAGCGCGGTGTCCGTGGTGCGTAGCAACATGCAGCGCGGCATTCAGGGCAACGCCGGTGATTACGCCGCGCAGGTGGCGGTGCTGAATCAGGCCGGGTTGAATACCGAAGCGCAGAGCTTCCTCAGCAGTCCGGAACTGCAGGCACGCAGCACGCCAACCCAGCTGGCGAGCATCCGCAACGGCTACGTGATCAACGAAGTGGATCGTCTGCGCGAGCAGAAACAGTACGCCGCCGCTTACGACAAGCTGGTGGGCGCGCTGCAGCATGATCCGCAGAACCGCGATCTGATGTTCGCCATGGCGCGACTCTACCAGTCCGGCAAGATGAACAAAGAAGCGGGCGTGGTATACGACTACCTGATGACCCAGGATACGCCAACGCAAGACGCGCGTACCGGCGCCATCAACGTGGCGCTGGCGCAGAATGACGTCAACAAAGCCAACACCTTAACGCGCGGCCTGCGCAACGAGCAGTCGCCGGATCGCTTGCTGCTGTTAGCCCGCGTGGCCGAAGCCAACGGCGAACACAGCCAGGCGATGAGCTACCTGCGCACCGCGCGCGGTCAGCTGATTGGTCTGCAGGGCGCAGAAACCGGCAGCGTGCCAAACGTCGGTGGTCTGGCGCTGGCCGACAATCCGTTTATCAATCGCGGCACCTCGCCGGTGGGGCGTACGCCTTCCAGCTATGGCGCGGTGATGCCGTGGCAGTCGGCACCGGCGGCCACCAGCAGCGCCGAAGGCGTGACGCTGGCGAGCAACACACCGGCGGTTCAGCAGAGCCAGACGCTGCGCCAAATCGACAACATAATGGATGACCTGCAAGAGAAAACCGGAACCTGGGTGCAGGGTGAAATGCAGGTACGCGGTCGTGATGGCGAATCAGGCTTGAGCAAACTCACCGAAGCCAAAGCACCGCTCACCTTCTCCACCGTGCCGTTTGGCGAGTCGCGCTTCGACTTCACCATGACGCCGGTTTCCCTCACCGCCGGCAGCGCCGGTGGCGACGCGTGGCGTCGATTCGGTACCAACGCGCTGGTGCAGGGCAACGTGGTTGCAACCGGTGCGGCGAAAATTGATGATACGCCCAACTCCACCACCGATTCGCAATCCGCGACCGGCGTAGAGCTGAACATGGCGCTGAAGGGCGACAGCTACAAGATTGACCTCGGCAGCACGCCGCTGGGTCAGGACTTGAGTACGCTGGTGGGCGGCGTGCAGTGGTCGCCGAAGCTGACCGACTTCCTGACGCTGATCCTTACCGGTGAACGCCGCGCGATGACCGACAGTTTGCTGTCGTATGTCGGCGTCGAAGACAAAACCAGCGGTAAACGCTGGGGCCGTGTGACTAAAAACGGCGGTAACGCCTTGCTGAGTTACGACAACGGCGATGCCGGTTTTTATGTCGGCGGCGGCGCGTACAGCTACATCGGCGAAAACGTGGCGAGCAACAACAGCGTGCAGGCGACCGCAGGCGCGTATGTGCGTCCGTATCACCTCGACGATCGCGAGCTGAAAGTCGGCATGAGCTTGTCGTGGATGGATTACTCGAAAAACCTCAGCTACTTCAGCTACGGTCAGGGCGGTTACTTCAGCCCGCAGAACTATGCGTCGGTGTCGTTCCCTATCGAATTCAGCCGCAAGTTTGACGATCTGAAAGTGAATGTCGGCGGTTCGGTGGGTTATCAATCCTACAGTCAGGATAAGAGCGCCTACTTCCCGAATAATCCGTCGTTGCAGGCGCAGCTGCAAAGTCTGGCCGATCAAGGCTTCGTGAAGGATGCGTTCTACAGCGGCGACAGCAAAAACGGCATTGGCTACAACCTGCATGCCGGTGCGGATTATAAGATCAACAAAGATGTCACCGTGGGCGGTCAACTTGGCTACGACACCTTTGGCGATTACAACGAGAGCACCGCCAATCTGTACTTCCGTTACATGTTCGGAGATTACTAATGAGTGAGCAAGTAACCGCACGCGTCAGCCATCCGCATCAGCCGGGCTGGTTTGATTTGGTGAGCGCGATGATTGAGAGCATGCTGGACAACGCGGGCGAGGAAGCGGAAGGCTTTCTCAACGGTGTCGGCGTATCGCTGGCAACACGCTATCCTTTACCCGACGCGCGCACCGTGCAGGATCTGGAGCGTGAAATGAATTTGCAGCTGGCGCGATTTAACTGGGGCTTTGTGCAGTTACAGCCGCAGGAGAATGCCATTCTGATTCAGCACCACGCGCTGCCGCAGGGCGACAGCAACGTCGGTGTTGAACGTTGGCAGCTGGCGTTGAGCGCGGTGCTGGCGGGCGTGTATGCGCAGTGGCTGCAGGCACAAGGCGGCAGCGCGGCGGTGCCGGTGATGCTGGAGAACAACGACGGCGGCACGCTGCACTATCGATATCAATAGGATGCTGTAATGAGAGTGATGCGGTTCTGGCGTCAATGGATGCTGTGTTTCATGGTGATGTTTTTTAGCGCTCAGGCGGCCGCAGATGGCTGGAGTACCTATAAAAGCCGTTTTATGGGCAGCGATGGCCGAATCAGCGATACGGCCAACAACAACGTTAGCCATACCGAAGGGCAAGGCTACGGCATGTTGCTGGCGGTGGCGCATGACGATCGCGCCACTTTCGATCTGCTGTGGCAGTGGACGCGCAGCCATCTGCGTAATCCGCAAAACGATCTGTTCTACTGGCGCTACACGCCAGGCGCCGCCGATCCGATTGCCGACAAAAATAACGCTTCCGATGGTGATGTCCTGATTGCCTGGGCGCTGCAACGTGCGGCACAGAAGTGGGGCGGCGATTATCAGCAGGCCTCCGACCGCATTCAGCGTGCGATCGTCAAGCTGAATGTGATCAGCTACGGCGGACATAAAGTGATGCTGCCGGGCGCGCAGGGCTTCAACAAAACCAGCTACGTGGTGCTTAATCCCTCTTATTTCCTGTTTGAGGCCTGGCGCGAATTTGCGGAACACAGCCATCTGCGTATCTGGAATGAGCTGATTGATGACGGCATGGATTTGCTGGGTGAGATGCACTTCGGCAAAACCGGCCTGCCGCTCGATTGGGTGGCGCTGAATGCTGATGGTTCTGTGGCACCGGCGGTCGGCTATTCCAATCGCTTCAGCTATGACGCGATCCGTATTCCGCTAAATATCTGGTGGTACGACCCGCAAAGCCTGCGTCTGGTGCCGTTCCAGCGTGTCTGGCAAGGTTCGGCGCGCATGACCACGCCCGCCTGGTATGATGTGTTGGGCAACACGCCAGCGCCGTACAACATGGAGGGGGGATTGATTGCGGTGCGCGATTTAACCCTGGGCCAAACCCAGTATCTCAATGACACACTGGCAGCGGATCAAAACTACTTTTCCGCCAGCCTGCAGCTGCTGACCTGGCTGGCATATCAGGAAAAGCGCTAAATCTCATTTTTGGCCTGGTCGACATAAATGGCGGCCAGGCCATATTTTCCAGCCTTGTCTGAATCTCATTTCATTGTGCTGCTTATCTTTGATTTCTTGAACGCGATCAAAATGGCAGCACTGACACACATGCAAATTTGTCATGCTAAAATGTATAGACAAAAGTGTATGGTAAAATGCAAACGGAACTTGAATTTGAGTGGGACCTTAGCAAAGCAGAGTCTAATCACCGCAAGCATGGCATCCGCTTCGAAATTGCCGTGCGCGTGTTTGATGATCCTTTTCATCTTTCTAGCCAGGATCGTTGTGAGAATGGCGAATATCGCTGGCAATCAATAGGTAATGTTATGGGCCATATTATTATTTTGGTGGCCCACACGGTACGTTTCGAGCAGGGCACTGAGATTATTCGCATCATTAGTGCACGTCCTGCCACGCGCAATGAGAGGAGACGCTATGAGCAAGGTTAGGTTTAAACGCAGCGAATTACCGCCGCTTTCGGATAGCCTGCAATCTGAACTGGACGCGCTGAGTCAAAAGCCGGATAGCGAGATTGATTGCGGTGAAATCGCCCCGTTAAATGAACGTTTCTGGAACAGGGCTTCCAGCGGGCGATTTTATCGTCCGATTAAAACACAGGCTTCAGTCAGAATTGACGCGGATGTGCTTGAGTGGTTGAAAGCGCCGGGTAAAGGGTACCAGACGCGTTTGAACGCCATTTTGCGCGCGGCAATGCTGCGCGAATTAGAAAGCAAATAGTGCCCGGGCGGCTTTACAAGTTCGCCGCTATTTAAAATCCGCATACGGCGTCAGCGGTTGTGGCGGCATATCCATGTCGCCGTTCCAGCCGGACATCGAGTAGCGCATGAAAATCAGGCCGTGGCTCGGGGTGTAATCCTTCGCCTGCTGAATATCCATCGCCAATCCCACCGACCAATGCGGCGTAATGCGTCGCTCTACCAGCGCCTGCAGCGTGTAGCCAAAACCTCTACCCGAACTGCTGTCTGAGGTGGGATTCGACGCCAGCGTGAAGCCTGGATTGACCGGATAGCGCTGCTGCCCGTCGGTATGCGATTGCGACCAGGAAACCGAGCCGCCGAGATCAAACGACCAGTTCTCTGTGCGCTGGCGATAGGTCACCGGCAGCGACAGCGAGAAATATTGCTGCGGGCTGTAATAGCCGCCCTGACCGAAGGTGTAGTCGCTGAGATCCTTCTGGTAATGCCACAGCATGCTGTTCAGGCCCACGGTGGCGCGGCGATTATCTTCATTAATCAGCTTGTAGTAATAGCCCGCCATCAGGCGCTCGCGGCTGTTATCCGCCACGTTATCACCGCTGAGTTGATGCGCACTGATATCGCCCCACACGCCATGCGCGCCGCCCTGATCATAACTCAGTCCGAGCGAGCCGCCGGTTGCCACCACGCCGCCCCAGGTTTTGCCGCCGTTTGCCGCGGGATCGCGCGCGCCTGCGTACGCCAGCAGCGAGCTGGAGATCGGTCGGCGTGATGCGGTGAACGTCAGGCCAATGTCTTTGACGTCGGTTTTCCAACTGACGCCGCCGACCCAGTTGCGGGTCTCGAAGCCGAGCGGCGTGGTGCCGAAGTCTGCCGACCAGCGATCGTTATGCCAGCCCACGCCCAGCGCGGTACCTTCATCGCGCTGAGTAAAGTCGCGGCTGCATCCGCCGGAATTGTCATCGTTACAGCTGCCGAACTGCTCGCTGTGGCTGCCGTTGCTGGTGGAGAAAGTGCCGGCTGAAACCCGCACATGATCGACACGCACAAAGCTGTGGCCATCGGCCAGCGGTGTTTCCGCCTGCATCATGGTGGTATGGGCGGTGAAATCGGAAGTGCCGCCGTTGCCTTTGTTGCGCGAGTAATCCTGCTCCAGCGTGAACGTGGTGTCCTGCTGACGATAAAGATCGGCGGCGTCGCTGCGGATGCTACGTTTCAGCCAGTCATCCTGCGCCTGATTGCGGGTTAATTGCGTATAACGATCGTTATCCTGTGGCACATCCGGGCTGATGCCGCTCGCGGCCATCGCCCGTTGATAATCCTGCTGCGCTTGTGCGGGTTGTTGCAGCTGCGTTTCCAGCCGCGCCGCATCGCGAAACACCAACGCTTTTTCCTGTGACGCGGCCTGTTGCGCCGCGCGGGTTTTCAGCTCAGCAAAAATCTGTTGAGCACGAACCGCATCGCCACTGTTCTGCCAGGCGAGCGCCACGCGCCGACCGCTGTTCACGCTTTGCTGCGCCACGCCGGGCGGCAAGGCTTGTAACGCGCGTTGCGCTTCTGCAGGGCGTTTTAAAGCGATCAAGGCTTCGATACGCCCCAGCGCCGCATCGCCGTTTTTACGGTCTTGCTGCAGCACCTGTTGATAGCTTGCCAGCGCGCGGCGGGCGTCGCCGCGCTCCAGCGCCCAATCGGCCAGCGTGATATCGCGGCGGATGGACGCGGGTTGCTGTTGCAGTAGCGCAATTGCCGCCGTTTCATCGCCGCGCGTGCGTAAATCACTGGCGCGGGTAAACACCTTGTCCTGCTCGAGACGATCGGCCAGCTCGTGCATGTTGCTGTCCCAGCGCGCAGCGGGCAGGCGATGCAAGGTGGCCAGCGCCGCGTCATCGCGGTCGCCAGAAGCCAGCCACAGCGCCGACGCATACAGCGCTGTGGGTTCCTGTGGATGCTGGCGCACCATCGCGTCCATCACCTGCGCGCCCTGAGTTTCTTCGCCGCCGTTGCGCAGCGCGCCAGCCAGTCGATAAACCAGCCAGATATCATCAGGATTCGCCTGCGCTACCTGGCGATACTTCTCCGCCGCCTGATGCCATTGGCCTTGCTGCGCCAACGCATCGGCTTCGGCCATCAGCGCATCGGTGCGCAGCTGTAGCAGACGACGTTTCGCCGTGCTATTGCTGCGATCTAAGCGCAGCGCCTGCTGCCAATAACGCTCTGCCTGCGCAGAATTTTTACGCGCCAGCGCGGCATCACCCAAGCCAATCAGCGCCCAGCTATCGCGATTATCCAACCCTTGCGCGCTGCGGTAATAGCCTTCCGCCGCGGCGATATCGCCTTTTTTCAGCGCCGCATCACCGTTGTTGATCGCCAACCAGTAACGGTTGGTTTGCAGCAGCGACTGCCATTTGCCGATCTGCGTGCTGGCCTGACCGGCCTGTATCGCTTTCTCCAGCCAGCGAATGGCGGCGGCGCGATTGTTGGCTCGCGCCTGCGCCTGGCCCATCGCGCCCATCAATTCAGCATCGTTGGGATTGGCGGTTAGCGCGGCATTGAGCGCGGCAATCGCATTGGCGCCGCCACCGGCATCCACCAGCGCTAAGCCACGCATCCGCTGGCGATACGCCGGATCGGCGAGCAGTTGTTGCTGACGCGCCAGCTCTTGCTGACCGCGCTGCTGGGCATCGCCCTCGGTAAAGGTTTGCAGATATTGCTGCAGGCTGGCGACGCTGCTTTCGCTCACCGGCTGATTCTGGATCTGCTGTAGCCACAGCTCGGAAGCGGCATCGCGCCCGCCGTTGCGGTTGGCGAGACGACGCAACTGGGTGAAGGCTTCGGCCGGCTGATTATTATCAAACGCCATGCGCGCCAGCTGCAGTTCTACGCCGATGTTGCCGGGATAGCGCTGTTCCAGCGCCTGCAACTGTTGATACGCTTGTGGCTGCTGGCCGGGTAAACGCGCCACCAGCCGCCAATACTCCAGCTCGGTATTCACATCAGGGAACACGCCGTGGAACAGCGCGTCCCACGCGGCTTTGGCTTCGACAACATGCCCGGCAGTGGCCAGCAGTCGCGCCTGCTGCAGCTGCTGACGCCCTTCCGCAGTCACCAGACGCAATCCGGCTGCTGATTCACGCGTGGCGGCGGCATTCGGTGCCACGCGCTTCAGTTCATCCAGCAGTTTTTGCGCTTTGGCCTGGTCGCCCTGGCGCAGCGCCATGCGGATTTGCGCCGCCAGCACCTGCGGATTATCAGGATCGATTTTTTCCAGTCGATAGAGCGATTGCTGTACCAGATCGATTTTGTTGGTCGATTCGCCGGTACGAATCTGCATCAGCAGCCACTCAACCGGCGAAACCTGGGGACCGATCGGGGCGGCAGTCGCGCCGGCCAACACCCCGAGCGTGCTACTGATCAGCAATCCCAGCTGCAGCTTATTCATCGTCATCCAGCTCGGCCAGACGGCGACGGCTGACCATGCGCATTAAACGCCACGCCATCAGCGCAAACAGAACCACGACCACCACCGCGCAAATCGCCAGCCACACCGGATGGGTGGCCAGCAGATTCCACAGGCGTTCCCACCACGGCAGGTGACCGACGTAATAGGTATCGCCGACGCGGATGCTGTTAACCCCCGATTCACGGATCACCGTGGCGGTACCGAACACTGCCGCGCGTTTGCCGCTGTCGAGCAGCGCGTTATTCAGCAATTCCCAGCCGCGTGGGCTGTCGGCCAGCAATGCCACGACGCTGCGTTGATCGTTAAACGGTGACTGGAAGCCGACAATCGCGCCCATCGGCCCGCGTGAGCTAATGGTGGTTTGGCTTTCTACCGCGCGTTCACTGTCAGAAATCGGTACGTTAGCTGCTGCGTTGTTGCGTGCAGGCATGCTGATCCAGCTACGGGCGGCATCGGCCAGCAGCGGGATCTTCGTGTCGTCCTGCAGATCCTGCGGAATGCCGCCGATCATCAACATATCCGCATCCGCCGTTTTCGCTTTGCTCCAGTCATCGCTCATCTGCACGCGCAGCGCCGGATAACCGGTTTGGGCGCCGATGCTGCCGAGCGCATTCAGCAGCGTGCTGACTTCGTCATTGCTCGGCCTGGATGGCACCAGCACCAGCGTTTGCGCCAGATCGGCGTAGCGGCTGTACGGGAAACCGGCGTTGGCGAAGGCGCCCAGCGACGGCATTTCGATGTAGTGACGATAGCCGGAGAAATCGATGCTCGAGGTATCGTCAATCACCACGTGATGTCCGACGGCGGTGACGGTTTCGCAGCGGCCATCGGCGGTACCGCCAATAAAGGTGTTGGCGTAATCAAAGTTAAAACGCAGCTGATTCACCACGCCGAGGCGCAGCGCCGGAATAGTCAACTGGCGATTGCTGTCCTGCAAACCTTGCATCAGCGGGATGCGCATCAGCTGCTGACCGGCGCTATCTTTCTGCGTCAGCGGATAATCCTGCATGAACTGATTGTTGAGGTGCACCGCGAGACGCGAGCCATCCTGCTGAATCGGCGAGGTGTAGCGGTAGCGCAGATCCATATCGATGCCGCGCGCGCGCACCAGGAACAGATCCGGCGGCAGATTCAGCGTCAGGCTGATCGGATTCGGCTGCAAACCGTTGCCCTGTAGCTGGTTTTGATACTGCGTCAGCTCGGCAAAGGTGGTGCGGCGATCGGTGCGCACCCAGTTCGGCGCGTCGTACGGCTGGCGTGCGGCCAGCCGTTTTACGCTGTCGATGGTTGAGCTGTCGCCGCGCAGCAGCAGCTCGCCTTGCGCAATGCCTTCGACGGCGGTCAGCAGGTCATTATCGTCACGGCCGAGGATCAGCAGCATCTTCTCGTACGGATTGTCCGGCTGATTCACCATCTCCACCGTCGGTTTCTCCACTGGCGGCAGATCTTTCAGGAAGTCGGGGCGATGATCGTTGGTGGCAAACACCACCGCATGCTGCTCTTTGGGCAGCTGGTTATACAGCACCGGGAAAGATTGTCCGCGCCACTGCGCTTTGCTGCCAAACCAGGAAGCCAGAATCCCGGCCGCACGCTGTTGCAGCAGATTCGGCGGGGCGTTGAAGACCATCGGCAGCTGCAGCGGACGGCTGTCACGCGTATCTAAGAACGGCTCCGGGAAATGCGACAGATCGTTCTTCAGCGGCAGCTTCTGCAGCGTCAAATCGAGTTTGCTGGCTTTGCCGATATCCAGCCAGATGGTGCTGTTGGCCGGGTTTTCACATACGTTGGCATAGTGACCTACCAGCTCAAGCCGCACGCGGTTGAAGTCGCTGATAAAGCGCGGATCGATAGGGATTTGCGTTTGGTTCTCTTTGCCGAGCTGCTCGGCGGTGACCGTCACCAATCCCACCAGTTCATCGTTGAGATAGACTTTGAGCTGCGACAGCGTCGGAATCAGCGCCGGCGAGGGACGATAGCTCAGATTCAGCAGCGCGCGCGTCACCACTTCATCGCTGCGCACGCCGAACTCAATCTGGCTGCTTGGTTCGGTACCGCGCAGCGTCATGCTACCGGGCGGCGGAGCGACCTGATTAAACACCAGCTGGCTGTCACGCAGCGGCGCGTTGGCGTCGACCCGCGCGTTCACCTCCGGTAACGGCTGCGGCGCAGTCATGGCGCCAGAAGTCAGCGGCGCGGCCTGCACCACAGAGACGCAGCCCAGCAGCAGGGCGGTGAACCAACTCAGTTTTTTCGTCATGGTCATATCATCAACTTAAGTAAAATCGGCTTTGATCGTCGCAGGCTGGCGGTCAATACGCTGCGGTAGCAGTGTCGCCAGCCAACTCACCAACGCGGTGAGGCCACGGAATAAGCGGCGCAGCGGCGCAGGTCCATACTCGGCCAGACGCAGATAGCCTTTAAAACCCAGCACCATAATGTCGGCCAGACTTTGCACCGGTTTATCTTCCGGGAATCCGTCCTGCCACAGCGCCCAGGTATCGGCGCGAGCGAAGGTGCACTGAATAAATTCAATGTGTTGGCGCGTCGTGAGTTGATGCAGGCGAATCCCGGCGCGACGGCCAAACACGCGCTGCACCTGACACGGGAAGCTGAACTCTTGCTGACCACGGCGCAGCAGCAGCGACACGGTTTCGTCCTCTTTCAGCGCATCGGCTTCGCGCAGCTCAACGCCCACGCCGCCGTCGGAATAGTCACGCAGGGTGCACGGCACCATGTGTCCATCTTCACGCGCGATGGCGGCAGGCATGGCGATTTCCACACGATGCGCTTCGCGGATCTGGCGCGCTTCAACCGATACCGCCACCGCGCCGCCGAGGATAATCATGTTGTAAATCACCCACACCAAACTGACCCAAATGGTGAGCATTTCGTTGGCCGGACCGTACGCCATGCGCCAGAAGGCCATGCCAATACCGGCGATATTCAGCAGCACCAGCATCATGTACGGCTTGGTAATCACCCAATCGAGATGACGTTCAGCCACCAAACCACCTTTGGCGGTAACGTTGAATTTGCCTTTGTGCGGATTAAACAGCGCCACCGTGGTTGGCCGCGCGATGTACCACGCCAGCACAGTTTCATACACTTCGCTCCAGAACGAATGTCGCCAGCGGCCCTGAATGCGCGAGTTGGTCAAACTGGTGTGCAGCATGTGCGGCAACACGTAGATGGCGATCGCCAGCGCGGGCGCGTAGATGATGTAGGCGTGGAACAGCAGAAACGCCAGCGGTGCCAGCAGGAAGATCAGACGCGGAATCCCGGCGAGAAAGTGCAGCATGGCGTTGGCGTAACACAGGCGCTGCACCAGCTTTAATCCTTTACCGAACAGCGGGTTATCGAGGCGGAAAATCTGCACCATACCGCGCGCCCAGCGGATACGCTGACCGATATGCGCGGACAAACTCTCGGTGGCCAGACCCGCAGCCTGCGGAATACGAATATATGCCGAGGTGTAACCCTGGCGATGCAGACGCAGCGAGGTGTGCGCATCTTCGGTGACGGTTTCTACCGCAATGCCGCCGATCTGATCCAGCGCAGTTCGGCGCAATATGGCGCAAGAGCCGCAGAAGAACGCCGCATCCCAGGTATCGTTGCCATCCTGCACCAAACCGTAAAATAGCGAGCCTTCGTTAGGCGTCTGGCGGAAACGACCGAGGTTACGTTCAAACGGATCGGGTGAGAAGAAGTGGTGCGGCGTTTGCAGCATCGCCAGCCGATGATCTTTCAGGAACCAGCCCATCGTCAGCTGCAGGAACGAGCGCGTCGGCACATGGTCGCAGTCAAAAATGGCAACATATTCGCTGCGGCACACGGCTTTCAAAGCATGGTTGATGTTGCCCGCTTTGGCGTGTTCGTGGGTGGGACGCACCACGTAATTGACGCCGACGCTGGCGGCAAACTCGCGGAACTCTTCGCGCGAGCCGTCGTCCAGCAGGTATATATTGAGCTTGTCCTGCGGCCAGTCGATGCCCATCGCCGCGTAGAGGGTCGGTTTCACGACGCTCAGCGGTTCATTGTAGGTCGGTACCAGAATATCGACGCTCGGCCACGAGGTTATTTCCGGCGGCATCGAGACCGGCTGACGATTGAGTGGCCACAGCGTCTGGAAATAACCCAGCACTAATACCGCCCACGCATAGGTTTCCGCACCTATCAGCAGCAGACCAAACGTCAGGCTGATCGGGTCATCCCAGTTGAGAGTTTCGGTGTAGCGCCACCACAGATAACGGCAGGAAATCGTCAGCGATAACACGATCAGCATGATGGTGGACAAGCGGCCCGGCACGCGACGCACCAGCATCGCCAATCCCCATAACAGCAGCACGAAGACAAACTGCGTAGTGATGCCGAAGGGCTGCGAGATGCACAGCAGCGCCAGCAGGCTGGCGACAATCGCTGCCACGATAAACAGCAGCTGCCGCAACCACGCGGGCAGCGACTGAATACGTTGTTCGCTGCGCTGGGAGAACCGGTTTCGTTCCAGCCGTGCCGGCAGCGCACCGAGCCACTGATAGAGCGGCTCGCGCCAGCGGAACAGCGGTTTGACGCTGAAACTTTTACGCGTGCGTTTATCCAGCGGCAATACCAGCATCAGCCACAGGCTTTGCAGTGCATAGCGCAGCGGGTCAAGCGGACGTGGGCGCAGCGGCGAAATTTGCGGGTAGTAACGTTGACGATGTTGCAGGATGCGCTGCCATCCCGGTGTTTCCAGCCGCAACAGCGACCACGCGAGTACGCACCACATTAAATGCAGCGCGATGGTGAAACGGCCCGCGCCATGCTGATGCGCCAGCTGAGCGCGGCGTTGCAGCGCCTGCCACGCTTGCGGCATCAGCAGCCAGCGTAATGGATTCACGCCGCGCCTCCCGGCACATGCAGCAGCAGCCAGTTAGCCAGGGTGTTGATCTCTTCGCTGGCCAGCGCATGCGGCCGATATTCGCCCACCGGCTGTTTCATCATCAGCGCTTCCGCCAGCGCTTCATCGCGGTGAATCACTTGGGGAATCAGGTTTTTCAGTGAGTTGATCCACAGCTGATGCAGATCCTGCTGTAGCTGGCTGTTGGCGTTGAACTGGTTGATCAGAAACAGCGTGTGCGCAGGAAAACGCGCGTGATGCAGACGCAACTGACAGTTGGCATCCAGCGTTAGCACCTGCAGCAGACGATCGGCCGCGGTAACCAGGGATCGCTGCCACGGCAACAGATCCGCTGGCATGTCGAAAATAATCCAGTTGTAGTGCGATTTCAGGGCCGGTAGCGCGTGTAGCAGCGGTGCGGCAAATTCTGCGTTGATAGCGCTGATGCTGGCGTACTGTTGCGACGTGAGTGCGCCAAACGGCAGAAAATCCAGCCCTGCCTGATAGCGCTGAGCGCACTGCTGCCACGCTTGCTGTTCGAGCAGCGCGGGCGCCCAGCCCTGAGCGCGGTCGAGCGGCATATTAAAGTGGACAGCTAGCTGATTTACCGGGGAAAAATCGATAACCAGCACCGATTGCTGCAGCGCGTTAAACGCCCAGCCGAGTGCGGCGCTCAGCGAGGTAGCGCCACAACCGCCACGTAATCCTTGTAATGCAATAACAGGCATTAACGTTCTGACTCCTGTGCGGCGCTTATTTCACGCAGCAATGGCCAGCGCGTCATAATGGTATTCAGTCGCGCTTCGCGGGCAATATCAATGTAGCGAAATGCCTTAAGGGAAAAGGCATCACTTAAGGCAGTAATGTCATCGTGCTCTTCGCTGCTAGTCGCATTCAGCGAAAATGCATTCTCTGTTTTCATTATTTTTTTGCCACCAAAAAATCGACAACGGATGAATTGTGGTTTTATTTTTTGTAAAGTTTAAACCTGAAGTAAAGACAAATGCTATCCACAGATCAATATGATTTGCGCTAATACGCTATTTTTTATTTCACCCGTTCCAATTGCGGCTGTCTCGATTAAACTAGCCTGGATTGTATCGATCGCGAATCAAATATGAAAAAACATTATGCGCTTGGCCTGCAGCAGATTCAGCAGGAATTAAATACTCTGCAGAATCCGGGGTTTTACTGGATTACCAGCCAGCGTCAGGAAGATGCGCGAACGCTGCTGCGTCAGGTAGTTAGCCAACAAAAGGCGGCTACGCTCATCAGTGCGGATGAGAAACCGCAGGCGCTTTTGACGCCCGATCCCATCGGCGGTCCAGCGCGTATGCCGTTATTTTCACTGCCGGCTAATAAACGCAGCCTAAAGCAGCTGGAAAGTGATTTTTCCCGTGTGCTGAATAGTCGCAGTGGCCTGGTGATTTTTTATAGTAATGCCGCGCTGTGGGGAAAATTATCGCCCGATGAGTTAACCTTCTGGCTTAAGCGCATGCGCCGTTTGTTATCTAAAAAACAAATTACGTTGTTAATGATCACCTCCGGTACGTCAATAATTCACCTGCGTAATCATCTGCAAGGTTATTTTCGCCAGCTTGATGGTCTCGCACATTTGGAGTTTCAGCAGGACAGTTGGCATTATCGAATTAACTGGTGGTATGCGGCAGATAAATTACTGGCCGACCGCGCTATCCGTTTGAGTTATGTCGATAATCAATTTATTGCCGTTAATCAAGCGGAACAAAATATTCCCTTAAGCCGCAATGATGAAAACCAATTCCTTGCTCAGGAAGGTGTGCTGGAAGGCGCGCCGCCGCTTTCGGCGCAGTGGCAATTGTTTAGCGATAATGAAAGCGTGTTCTCGCGTGCGCAGCAGGCGAATGCCGCCACGGTCATCTTTAGTCTGGTTCATAATCAAGACATTAATTCTTTAGCAACGATGGTCCATAGTTTGCGTCGCTCACGCGGTAGCGCGCTCAAGATTGTGGTGCGCGAAATCAGTACCACGCTACGATACAGTGATGAGCGTTTGCTGCTGGCCTGCGGCGTGAATGCCATTGTGCCGACTGCAGCCAGCCTGTCGCGCTTTCTTACCACGCTGGAAGGGATTCAGGGGCAGCAGTTCTCGCGCCATGTGCCTGCCAATCTCAATGCCCTGATGCAGGCGCTGCAGCCGCTACAGCAGAAAGGCTTTTTACCGCTGGATGCCTTTTGCGCGGCGGTGCAGCAGTTGATGAGCAATACGCTGCTGCCGGAAAATGACAAAGGCTTGTTGGTGGCGCTGCGCGCGGTGCCGCAGCTGAAACCCGAACAGATTCTGACGCTGTGTAAACCGCGCCGCTTCGGCGATTTGGTGACGCTGGTGAATGACCGCATCTATCTGTTCCTCTCTTCATGCCGATTCAATGATTTGGATATCGCGCTGAAGTCGATCTTCTCGCTGCCGCACGACGAGCTGTTTAGCAATCGTATCGTCTGGTTTGAAGACAATCAGATCGTGTCGGAGGCGGACAAAATTCGTCAGCTGACGCCGGTGGCACAGCGCGACCGGCAGGCCACGCCGCTGGCCGCTGCGCCAGTCAGCACGCAAACCGCCGCGCCTGAGCGCGGGGCACAAACGCCGCAGCCGATTACCCTCAACCTCGATGGAGTAAGCCACCAATGACGCTGATGGATTGGGTGCAGGTGGCGATCCTGCTGTTATTGATTTTGCTGTTCCTGACATCACTGTTTGGGCGCGGACGAGCGCGTAGCGGCTCTAATCCGCTGCTGCGTTTGCTGCCGACGCGCGCATTGAGATCAGAAGGACAGTGGCAACGCAAAACCCATAAAACGGATAAACATGAATAACAGATTCACAATGCACGGTTCGTGGTGGCGCGGCCTCGGCGGCTGGAACTTTTACTTCCTGATTAAATTTGCGCTGCTGTGGTACGGCTACCTTAATTTTCACGCGCTAAGTAACCTGGTGTTTCTGGCGTGGCTGCTGTTCCCGCTGCCGGGCGTGCGGCTGCATCGCTTGCGTCAGTGGATTTCGCTGCCAATTGGCGTTGCGCTGTTCTGGCACGATACCTGGCTGCCGGGACTCAATTCGATTATGAGCCAGGGCAGCCAGCTGGCAGGCTTCTCGCCCAGCTATCTGCTCGATCTTGCCAATCGCTTTATCAACTGGGAGATGATTGGCGCGGGCTTTGTACTGCTGGTGCTGTATCTGTTTATCGCGCAGTGGATTCGCGTCACCGTGCTGGTGTCGCTGATGCTGATCTGGCTCAACGTGCTGACGATCGCCGGACCGGCAATGAATTTACTGCCGAACAGCGCCGCCACGCCGACGGTGAAGCTCAACGATACGCCAGCGGCGAAAGCGCCAGATGGCCTCGATCAATCCGCGCCGCCAACCAGCGCCAACCTCACCGCGTGGCTCAACCGTTTTTACGACGCCGAGCGCCAGCGTGCAACCCATTTCCCGGACGCCTTGCCAGCTGATTCGCAGCCGTTCGATATTCTGGTGATCAACATCTGTTCGCTGTCGTGGTCGGATTTGAACGTCGCGCAGCTGCGTAATCATCCGCTGTGGCAGCACTTCGATATTCTGCTTAACAACTACAACTCTGCCACCGGTTACAGCGGCCCGGCGGGGATTCGTCTGCTGCGCGCCAGCTGCGGCCAGAGCTCGCACAGCGATCTGTACAAAGCCACCGATCAGCGTTGCTATCTGTTTGATAATTTGGCGAAGCTGGGCTTTAAACAGCAGTTGATGATGGATCACACCGGCGTGTTTGGTAACTATCTCAAAGAGCTACGCGAAGAGGGCAATCTGCAGGCGCCGCTGATGTCGCAGGCGGGCATCTCGCCGGAGGTGACGTCATTTGATGGCTCGCCGGTATTTAATGATGCGCAGCTGATGCAGCGCTGGCTTGACGACCGCACCAAGAGCAGCGATGCGCGCTCCGCCACCTTCTATAATCTGATTCCGCTGCATGACGGTACGCGCGAGTTGGGCAGTACGCGCAGCGCAGACTGGCAGCCGCGCGCCAAAGTGCTGTTTGATCAGCTCGATGCCTTCCTGACCAATCTGGAGAAGTCGGGCCGTCGCGTGATGGTGCTGGTGGTGCCGGAACACGGCGCGGCGCTGCAGGGCGACAAGATGCAGATGTCAGGATTGCGTGATATCCCCAGTCCGGATATTACCCATGTGCCGGTCGGCATTAAGTTTGTTGGCATGAAAGCACCGCATCAGGGCCAGCCGCTTAGCGTGGAGACGCCTACCAGCCTGATGGCGATCTCGGAAATCGTGTCGCGCGTGGTGGATGGCCAGGTATTTAACGCGCCGAACGTTAATATGTCAGTGCTGACCGATAATTTGCCGCAGACGCCGGTGGTGTCTGAGAACGATAACGCGGTGGTGATGATGTATCAGGGTAAACCGTGGATCCGCCTCAACGGCGGCGATTGGGTGCCGTATCCGCAGTAGGGCGCCATTAATGGTGTGATGCCGCTCAGTTAAGCGCGGAGCGACTTTCGTTCGCCATGTGCTGAGGCAGTTGCAGCACCTACGTGCGGCGACCGAGCAGAGGACGCCTGGCCGCGCCCTCTGCACTCCCGGGCCTTGCGCCAGCCCAACCCGCCGCTTCGCGGTGCCTTCACTCATTCACGATTCCTGACGGACCGGTGGCGATTCGCTCCTGCTCAGCGCCACCTCTCGCCGCATCCATGCGGCTCGCCCTGGAATCCCTCATTCGCTCAGCGGCTCGGGATGTCGCCTCAACACCCGCGCTGCAGCATTAACGCGTATTTTTCACTCGCAATCGCTACAAATCTCATGGGGTTGTCATCCATGACGGCCAGGCGCGCT
Source organism: Pantoea sp. AG1095 (assembly GCF_003208415.1). NCBI lineage: Bacteria > Pseudomonadati > Pseudomonadota > Gammaproteobacteria > Enterobacterales > Erwiniaceae > Pantoea > Pantoea sp. AG1095. Next base: position 125,361 of record NZ_QKMJ01000009.1, read on the forward strand.
TGAATGCGCGTCAAAACCTGCATAATTCCGAATCACTTCATAAATAACCAAACTTGCTTATTTTTCGCCTTTATCCCGGCGAAAAAAACGCGTGACCTGGGATATACTCGCTGCGAATTTCATCTCATTACACGCCTTTGGTGGCCTGGAGAAGTTTTGTTGCGCGTCAGTCGTTCTCTAACGATAAAGCAGATGGCGACGGTTTCCGCCGTGGCGATGGTGACCATCTGCATCTTTATTGTCATCCAGCTCTTTCACTTTGTGCAGCAGCGCAGGATTGACTACGCCCAGCAAATGGAAAATGTGGCGCACACCGTGCGTCAGCCACTCTCCGAAGCGGTACTCAAAGCCGATATTCCGCAAGCCGAACGCATCCTTAATACCCTGAAACCGGCCGGTATTTTATCGCGCGCCGATGTGGTGTTGCCAAATGCCTTCCAGGCGCTGCACGCCGATTTTGCTCCGGAAAAACCGGTGCCGCGCTGGGTCGCACGCCTGTTTGAGCTGCCGGTACAAATCACGCTGCCGCTCTATTCCGTGGAGCGTTCCGGTTTGCCGAAGCCGATTGCCTATCTGGTGCTACAGGCTGATTCCTCCCGCGTCTATCAGTTCCTGCTCAGCACGTTATCCACCATGATCACCACCTACCTGCTGCTGGCGCTGATTCTCTCGATCGCCATTAGCTGGTGTATCAACCGCTTGATTGTGCATCCGCTGCGCGATCTTTCGCGTGATTTACAGGAGCTGCCGCCGCAGGCGATTCTGACCCACAAAATGAAGCTGCCGAATAATCATCGCGATGATGAAATCGGCATGTTGATCCGCAGCTATAACCGCAACCAGCAGGTGCTGGAGTCGATTCACGACGAAATGAGCCGCATGACCACGCATTTTGCCGTTACGGATCTGCCCAATCGCGCGCTGTTCCTTGCGCTGCTCGAACAGCACATCAGTCATCGCCACAATCGTCAGGCGTGGGGCTTGATGGTGATTCGCATTGAAACGCTGCAGGAAGCCAACGGCGTGCTGAGCGATGAGCAGCGCGATACGCTGATGCTGACGCTGGTGGAGAAGATTCGCAGCACCGTTGACGATCACTCACTGCTGGCGCAAACCGGGCCCAGCGACTTCGCCTTGCTGATGAAGCGCGCGCACAATCCGTTCCGCGCCATGCGTCTGGCGCGCAACCTGATGATTCGCATTAATCAGCCGGTGAACCTGCAACAGCTGCAGCTGCGTCCGAACGCGAGCATTGGCCTGGCGCTGCACGAAGAGAGCAGCATCTCGGCCAGCGAACAGCTCGATCGCGCCACCTCGGCGATGATGTCGGCGCGGCATCAGGGCAAAAACCAGATTCTGTTCTTCGATCCGGCGCTCACCGAGCGGGCGCAAAAGCGTTTAACGCAGGAACACGACATCTTGCAAGGTCTGCAGGACGAGCAGTTTGCCCTCTATCTGCAGCCACAAATCAATATGGAAACCGGCGAGCTGGCCGGTGCCGAAGCGCTGTTGCGCATGCGCATGCCGGATGGCAGCTACGGATTATCGGAAGAGTTTATTGCCAGCGCCGAAGAGATTGGCGTGATCTCGGCCATTGGCCGCTGGGTGTTTGAAGAAGCCTGCCGCATTCTGGCCGGCTGGCAGAAGCAGGGCATTAACATCCCGCTCAGCGTCAATATCTCGGCGGTGCAGCTGCGTGATGCCAGCATGGTCAGCCATTTGCAGGGCTTGCTGGAGCGCCATCGCATCGCGCCGGGCAACTTCGTATTGGAAATCACCGAAACCGCGCAGATTGGCGATGCCGAACAGGCGATTGCGCTACTGCGCTTGCTGCAGCAAACCGGCGTGGCGGTAGCGCTCGATGATTTCGGAATGGGCTACTCCAACCTCAACTATCTGCATCAGTTCAAAGCGCTGCCGGTAAATAAGCTGAAAATGGATCGCAGCTTCGTCGCCGCGCTGCCGGATGACGACACCATGGTGCGCATCGTGGCGGCGATTGCCGACATCATTCACCTCGACGTCATCGCCGAAGGTGTGGAAACCGCCGAGCAGCGCGACTGGCTGCTGGCGCGCGGAATTACTATAGGGCAAGGCTACTTATACGCTGAAGCGCTGCCGCTCCACGTCTTTAATCAACGCTGGCTCAATAGCTCGCAACTCCCTGAATAATCACCTTGGTTATTGATTTTCCTTACAAAATTGTAGCGAAGCGCTGTGCTGAAGCGTTTCAGTTCATAGTTAGAGTTTTGTAACTTTTGTAAGGAATAGTAGGGGATATTAATCTTGTTAACAGGGTGTTATTTTCCTCGCCATCGGTAAGGTTTTACGCTTCTGGCGGCTTGCCGCATGCGTTCTCCACAACAATGGCGGTGCGAACCGTCTTACTGGACACCTGTTATGAAAATCTTAAAAAGCCTCTATTTTCAGGTACTGGTTGCCATCGGCATCGGCGTCCTGTTGGGCCACTTCTATCCTGAGTTAGGCGCGCAAATGAAGCCGCTTGGCGATGGTTTCGTTAAGTTGATCAAGATGATCATCGCCCCCGTGATTTTCTGTACGGTGGTGACCGGTATTGCCGGCATGGAGAGCATGAAAGCCGTTGGACGTACGGGCGCAGTGGCGCTGCTGTACTTTGAAGTGGTCAGCACCATCGCGCTGATCATCGGTTTGGTGGTGGTTAACGTGGTGCAGCCTGGCGTGGGCATGAACGTTGATCCAGCCACGCTGGATGCTAAAGCAGTCGCGGTTTACGCGCAGCAGGCGGAGCAGCAAGGTGTGGTCGCCTTCCTGCTGGATGTGATCCCGAATAGCGTCATTGGTGCCTTTGCCAGCGGCAACATTCTGCAAGTGCTGCTGTTCGCTATCCTGTTCGGCTTCGCCCTGCATCGCCTGGGCAGCGCCGGCACCGTGATGTTCAACGTCATTGAGAGCTTCTCGAAAGTGATCTTCGGCGTGATCAACATGATTATGCGTCTCGCGCCAATCGGTGCCTTCGGGGCGATGGCCTTCACCATCGGTAAATATGGCGTCGGCTCGCTGGTTCAGTTGGGGCAGCTGATCATCTGCTTCTATATCACCTGCGTGCTGTTCGTGGTGGTGGTGTTGGGGCTGATTGCACGCTTCGCTGGCTTCAACATCTTTAAATTTGTCGCCTACATCAAAGAAGAGCTGCTGATTGTGCTGGGCACGTCATCTTCCGAGTCTGCGCTGCCGCGCATGCTGGATAAGATGGAGAAGCTGGGCTGTAAGAAATCGGTGGTGGGGCTGGTGATTCCAACCGGCTACTCCTTCAACCTGGATGGCACCTCGATTTACCTCACCATGGCGGCGGTGTTTATCGCTCAGGCGACCAACGCGCATATGGACGTGTTCCACCAAATCACGCTGTTAGTGGTGCTGCTGCTCTCCTCGAAAGGCGCAGCGGGTGTAACCGGCAGTGGCTTTATCGTGCTGGCGGCGACCTTGTCAGCGGTGGGACATTTACCGGTTGCGGGTCTGGCGCTGATTCTCGGTATCGACCGCTTTATGTCCGAAGCGCGTGCGCTGACCAATCTGGTGGGCAACGGCGTGGCGACCATCGTGGTGGCGAAGTGGGTCGGCCAACTGGATGAGAAACAACTGAATGCGACGCTTTCTGCCGGGAAAAAGGTGAATAACGCACCAGAAACCGCCGCATAACCTGCTATTTGCGTTAATTTGCCGAGAAATGCCCGCTGTCGCTTGCCCTGACAGCGGGCATTTGCATAATAAACCCCATTGATTTTTTTCCCGATTTTTTGCCTCGTTGCGCGACATCCTGACCTTCTCGTGGTCAAAGAGTCTGTTATTAAATAAACGTGGCGGCACAATGCCGCGCCGGTCACCCCAGATGTGACCGAACATGCCGCGCTAACGAGCGTTGATCTGTTTGAGTAGGGGTTCACATGCAGGGCACCAGAATTCGGCTTTTGGTTGGCGGATTGCTACTGGCAGCGTCCGGTTTTGGCGTGCACGCCGAGACGCTCCAACCCGATCCCGCCTGGCAGGAAGGCAAACTGGACAATGGTTTTAGCTGGCAGCTGCTAACCACACCACAACGTCCAAGCGATCGTATTGAGCTGCGCCTGATTGTTAACACCGGTTCGCTGGTGGAGAGTGCGCAACAAACCGGCTATAGCCATCTTTTACCGCGTTTAGCGATGGTGCATAACGCCACGCTGGACACCAATCAGCAACGTGCGCTGTGGCAGCAAGCCATGGATCCGCAACGTCCGCTGCCACCCGCTATTTCGTCGTACGATTACACCCAATACAACCTGAGCTTGCCGAACAACCGCCCTGATCTGCTGAAAGAAGCGCTCAGCTGGCTGGCGGCGACCGCCGGGAAAATGACGATTAATGAGCAGGTGGTTTCTACCGCATTAATGGCGACCGATCCGATTGCCACCTGGCCTGCCAATACGCAGGATGTGTGGTGGCGCTATCGCCTGAAAGGCTCGGCGATGCTGGCGCACGATCCCGGCGAGCAACCGCGCGCGCCGGTGGATATCGCACAGCTCAACAGCTTCTATCAGCAGTGGTACACGCCCGACGGCATGACGCTGTACGTAGTAGGTAACGTCGATAGCCGCAGCATGGCGGAGCAGATCAACAAAGCTTTTGCGCCGCTGAAAGGTAAGCGTGTTGCACCTGCCGCGCTACCGACGCTGTCACCGCTGCCGCATCAGCCGGTGAATCTGGTGAATGGCGGCATGAATCAGGATCGCCTGTCGCTGGTGTGGGACACCGCATGGCAGCCGATTCGTGATTCGCAGAACTTGCAGCGCTACTGGCAGAGCGATTTAGCGCGTGAAGCGCTGTTCTGGCATGTGCAGCGCGCGCTGGCTGACAGCAAAGCGCAAAGCGTGCAGGTTGGCTTCGATTGCCGCGTGCTCTATCAACGTGCGCAGTGCTCGATCAACATGGACAGCCCGAATGCCTCTTTGCCGCAGAATATGAATCAGGTGGCGAAAGAGCTGGCGGCGGTGCGCGACAAAGGGTTACCGCAGGAAGAGTTTGATGCGCTGATGGCGCAGAAGCTGCTGGAGCTCAACAAGCTGTTTGCCACATACGCCCGCACCGACACCGATATTCTGATGGGCCAGCGTCTGCGCTCGCAGCAAAACGCGGTGGTGGACATTGCGCCTGAGCAGTATCAGAAGCTGCGTCAAACCTTCCTCAGCGAAATGACGCGCGACCAGCTAAATCAGGAACTGCGCCAGCAACTGTCGCAGGAGCTGACCATGGTGCTGATTCAGCCGCAGGGTGAAGCTGAGACCAACGTGAAGATGCTGCAGGAAAGCTGGGATAAAGTGATGAAGCTACCCGAACCGCCAGCGGTACCCGCGAGTCCGGAAGAAGTGAAACCGGATAACAGCGCAGGCGCGGCGGATCAGACCGCGCCATCATCCTAAACATTAGGTCTTAGCACGTAGCCACTCGGTTACCAGCATCGGCCAACTGGCGAGCGGTAAATCTGCCACGCCACGGATACCAAATCCGTGGCCGCCTTTCTGGTAGAAGTGAATCTCCACCGGCACTTTGTGCTCACGCAGCGCGCTGAAGAACACCATGCTGTTGTTCACCGAAACCGATTCATCATCGGACGCGTGAATCAGCAGCGTCGGTGGCGTGTGTGCGTGCACGCGCGTCTCCAGCGAATAAGCATCAACCATCTTCTGATCCGGCCATGCGCCGAGCAAGCGGGTGCGTGCACCTTCATGCGCCAGACCTTCACGCATGCTGATCACCGGATAGAGCAGCACCATCGCATCCGGGCGCGGTGTGAAGCTGTCGGCTTGATCCTGCACCGGATAGAGTTTCTCGCCAAAGCGGGTGCCGAGGCTGGCGGCAACGTGTCCACCCGCCGAGAAGCCCATCATCACGATATATTTGCCGTTCAGCCCGCGCTGCGCACGTTCACGCAGCACGCGCACCGCACGCTGCGCATCGGCCAGCGGCGCGTCTGGACCTTCATGGTGACCGTCATACGGCAGGCGATACGTCATCACCGCCAGCGTGTAGCCCATTGACGTGAAGAAAGTGGCAAGCGCGCTGCCTTCGCGGTCGATCAATACCCGCTGATAACCGCCGCCCGGCGCCACCAGCAGCGTGATGCCGTTCGAGGTTTCCGGATGCCAGATGGCAATTTCCGGGCAGCGCACGCCGGTGGCGGCGCGGTCATAAGGTTCATACTCTTTGGCGAGATCGACGATCTGCGGCTGAGCGCGCGAATCGCTCGCGCCTGGCGCATCACCGTGTGGCCAGATATTGATGATTTCTGTGTGCATAAGTCAGTCCTGAGCGAGTCATGTTGTCGTTATTTTTTTCGCGGCCGGAGTAACAGCGTCCTGCTGTTGTTGATTAAAACATGGTCTTTTTTGCTGCTGGCGTCCAGCCGAAAACCGCCGATTTCGCCAGTTTCGGACTATGCCTGGCGGCCAGATTTCCTGCCATAACACATTGAATTTAAATCGATCTGATTAGCGCGAGTGAAGAAGTAATACCGTTTTTGTTACAGAAGTGGATGAGTCAGGTCGTTAGCGGAAATTGGCAGGGAAAAATGCTGCGTTAAGGCAAACTGCGCGGGCGGGTTGGTTAGCACAGGTAATGAATGGCGCAGAGATTTGTAGCGGCGCGATTCATCGCGCAATCAATTGCGCCGCTACGGTTGGTGCAGGTGGTTAAGTCATTTCGGCATCGCGCTGAGGGGGATAATCGCCCCGCGATACTGGATCACCGTGCTGGCGGTGAGATGACCGCGTGCGGCGGCATCTTCGGCGCTTCCTCCGGCTAAACGCACCGCCAGATAACCAGCGCTGAAGGAGTCGCCAGCCGCGGTGGTATCGATCACTTTCTCTTTCGCCAGCTTGATGGCGGCGACCTCGCGCAGCGGCTCATCGCCAACCGCCACCAGACAGGAGTCCGCACCGCGTTTGATGGCAATTTCCTGCACGCCCGCAGCGCGTGTGCGAGCAATCACCGCATCCAGCGGCTGCTCGCCCCACAGCAAATCTTCGTCGTCGAGCGTCAGAAATGCCATGTCGGTATGACGCAGCATCTCGGCATACGCCTGCTGAGCGCTGGCTTTATCGGCCCACAGACGCGGACGATAGTTGTTATCGAAAATCACCTTGCCACCGTTCTGACGACAGGCGCTAAGCAGCGTCATCAGTTTTTCGCGACTGGTCGCAGGCAGAATCGCCAGGCTGATGCCGCTCAAATAGAGATAATCATAGTGCGCCAGCTGCTGGCAAATCGCGTCCGCTTGCGCGCTGTCCAGCCAGAAACGGGCGGCGGCGTCGTTGCGCCAGTACCAGAAGGTCCGCTCGCCGTGGTCGTCGGTTTCGATGAAGTACAAACCCGGCATTTTATTGTCGAGGCGCTGAACCAGCGCGGTTTCGACATTTTCCTGCTGCCAGGCGGCGATCATCTGGTCACTGAAACTGTCGGTGCCGAGTGCGGTGACATAATCGACACGCAGCTGTTTATTTGACTGACGCGCCAGATACACCGCCGTGTTCAGCGTATCGCCGCCAAAACCGCGTTTGATGTTCTCACCTTTCTCGGACAGCTCAATCATGCATTCGCCAATAATAGCGATTTTCTTCTGCGTCATGGTCTTCAGCCTGTAGTGAATTCTGCCTTAGTCTCGCGTCTGGTATGGCAGTCGTCAATGGTTTTTAAAACGATGTTTTGATTTAACTTAAGGCAGCAAACCGCCTGCGCCACGGTGATTTAGCGGCCAAAGCGCGTTTTGTTTTGCCGATTAAGTGCGAAGCACGCTGTTACACTCAACTCTTCATGGGACTAACGAGATTGATAAAGTTATCCCGGCGATCGCCGATACTTGCCGCTGAGATGCTATTTGCAGGCACTCAACACCAACCAGGAAAAAACCATGGTGATGAAGAATTTGAGTCATCGGCTGCCTGTTTCAAATGAATTGGAGCAACAACAGGAAACGCGTCTCTTCTGGCAGCAGTGCCAACGATTCTATACTTTCCAGCCGATTTACCAGGTCTCAGGCCGCATGCTGGCTATTGAATTACTGACGGCGGTTACCCATCCCTCCGCGCCAGAAAAAAGGCTGTCGCCCGAAGACTATTTTGAAGCACTGACTATCGCGCAGCGGCTTGGTGTCGTCCAGGAACAACTCGAGCTGCTGATAACATGGTCAGCGTTTTTCAATCAGCGTCAGCTGGTGGCGTCGGTTAATATCGACGGTCCAACGCTGATGGAGATTGAGAAGCATGAGTCGATTCGCACGCTGATTGCGCAGCTGCCGTGGGTGCGCTTCGAGCTAACGGAGCATCATGCGCTGCCGCAGGAAGAGATGGTGGCGAAGATGCCGGAACTCGGGCCGCTGTGGCTGGATGATTTTGGCTCTGGCATGGCGAACTTCTCCGCGCTGACCGAGCTGCGTTACGACTACATCAAACTCTCGCGCGAGCTGTTTATGCTGCTGCGCGCCAGCGATGAAGGCCGCTCGATGTTCTCGATGCTGCTGGCGTTGATTAACCGTTACTGCAACGGCGTCATCGTTGAAGGCGTGGAAACCGAAGAGGAGTGGCAACAGGTGCGTAGCTCGCCAGCGATGGCGGCGCAGGGCTACTTCTTCTCGCGCCCGGTGCCGTTTAGCGAGCTGGAACGTATGGCTCTTGAGCTTCCCTGATCCCGTTCCGCGGCGTCTCGACTATCCTTAGTCAGACGTGGAAGGGCAAGGAGGAAGCAATATGTCACGTACTCGAAAGATCCTGAGCTGGGTGTTCGGGATTTTTTTGTTATTGGTTGTAGTGATTGTGGTGCTCATCGCCACCTTTGACTGGAACCGCTTGAAACCAACGATTAATCAAAAAGTTTCAGCCGAACTGAACCGACCTTTCGCGATTCGCGGCGATCTCGGCGTGGCCTGGGTTCGCAACCGTGAAGAACCTGGCTGGCGCAGCTGGGTGCCGTGGCCGCAGGTGCATGCCGATGATGTGATGCTCGGCAATCCGCCCTCTATTCCTGATGTCACCATGGTGCATCTGCAGCGGGTTGAAGCCACCATTGCACCGCTGGCGCTGCTGCATCAGCAGATCTACCTGCCGTGGATCAAGATGCAAAAGCCGGATGCACGGCTGGTGCAAACCGCAGATAAGAAGAATAACTGGACCTTTGATCTCGCCAGCAGCCAGAACAGCGATGCTAACGCCGCGCCTTCTGCCTGGTCCTTCCGCCTCGACAACATCCTGTTCGATCAGGGACAAGTGCGCTATCGCGACGCCGTCAATAAAGCCGATGTCACAGTGACCATCAATCCGCTGGGCAAACCGGTGCCCTACGCCCAAGTGGCGGGCGGTGACGATCAGCAGAAAGGCGCGGGTGATTTTGTCTTTGGCTGGCAGGCGAACGGCACCTACAACAATCAGAAGCTGGATGGCGACGGCAAAATTGGCGGCATGCTATCGCTGCGCAGTAAAACCACGCCGTTCCCGCTGCAGGTGGATGTGCGTAATGGCACCACGCGTGTACGTATTGACGGTACCTTGCAGGATCCGCTCAATCTTGGCGGACTTGATGTGCGTCTGCGCTTCGCGGGCGATACGCTGGCCAATCTGTATGGCCTGACCGGCGTGCTGCTGCCCGATACGCCGCCCTATGAAACTGACGGCCATTTGATTGCGCGTTTCAATGAGGCGAAAGGGCCGCTATTCCGCTACGAGAAGTTTAACGGCCACATCGGCGACAGCGATATTCACGGCTCGCTCACCTATCGTCAGGGCAAACCGCGTCCAACGCTGACCGGTGAATTGACCTCGAACCAGCTGCGGATGGAAGATTTGGGGCCGCTGATTGGCGTCAACTCCGGCAAAGGCAGCGAGAAAACGCAGCAGGCCAAAGCGCAGCGCGGCGAAGCCTCATCGCAGCCCGCCGATCGCGTGTTGCCACACGACAAGTTTGATACCAAGAGCTGGGACGTGATGGACGCGGATGTGAAGTTCAGCGGCAAACGCATCGAACACAGCAGCAAGCTGCCGCTCAGCGATCTCTATACGCATCTGCAGCTAAAAAACGGCGACCTGCTGCTCGATCCGCTGCGCTTCGGTATGGCCGGCGGCAGCATCAACTCCACCATTCATCTGGAGGGCGATCGCAGCCCGATGCGCGGACGCGCCGATTTGCACGCGCGTAAGCTGCGTCTGCGTCAGCTGTTCCCGGATGTTACGGCGATGCAGAACAGTTTGGGCCAGCTCAACGGCGATGCCTCGCTGAGCGGCACCGGCAATTCGGTGGCGGATCTGCTCGGCACCAGCAATGGCGAACTGAAGCTACTGATGAATGATGGCCTGATCAGCCGCAGCCTGATGGAGATTGCCGGACTGAACGTCGGTAACTATGTGGTGGGTAAGCTGTTCGGCGATGATGAAGTGAGGATCAACTGCGCGGCGACCGATATGAATATTCGTCAAGGCTTAGCGACGCCGAAACTGTTCCTGCTGGATACCGAGAATGCGGTGATCAACGTGACCGGCAACGTCAACTTCGCGAATGAACGCATGGACCTGTCGATCAATCCGGAGAGTAAAGGGATTCGCATCATCACGCTGCGTTCGCCGCTGTATGTGCGCGGCACCTTTAAAAATCCGGATGCTGGGGTGAAAGCCGGACCGCTGATTGCACGCGGTGCCGCAGCGGTGGCGCTCGGTGCGGTGGTTGCTCCCGCCGCCGCGTTGATCGCACTGATTTCGCCTAGCGATACTGACGACAATCAGTGCAGTAATGTGCTGCAGCAGATGAAGAATCAGAAGTGATCAGTTACGCCACAGCACTTTGATGATGTGGTAACCAAAGGCGGTTTTCACCGGTCCGTAAGGCTGTAGCAGCGGACAGGAGAAGACCGCCTTATCAAATGCCGGTACCATTTGTCCTTTACGGAACTCACCCAAATCACCGCCGTTGCGTCCGGATGGGCAGGTAGAGTGTTTCTTTGCCAGCTGCTGGAAGTTCGCCCCTTTCTCAAGTTGCGCCAGCAGGGATTTGGCCTGCGCTTCCTCTTTCACGAGGATATGTAAAGCCGCCGCGGTTTTCGCCATGATGAAGTCCTAATGTGTATAATCCGGCCATTATAACCTCCTTTCTTTTGATTAAACTGAGCGAATTCCGTTATGCGTTTAAACCCCGGCCAACAACGAGCTGTCGAATTTGTCACCGGTCCTTGTCTGGTGCTGGCCGGTGCTGGCTCGGGTAAAACCCGCGTGATCACCAACAAAATCGCCCACCTGATCCGCGAATGTGGCTATCAGGCGCGCCATATCGCCGCCGTAACCTTTACCAATAAAGCCTCGCGCGAGATGAAAGAGCGCGTGGCGCAGACGTTGGGGCGTAAAGAGGCACGCGGCCTGATGATTTCCACCTTTCATACGCTGGGACTGGAGATCATTAAACGCGAATACAAGGCGCTGGGAATGAAAGCCAGCTTCTCGCTGTTCGACGATCAGGATCAGCTGGCCTTGCTTAAAGACCTGACCAAACAGTGGCTGGAAGAGGACAAGACGCTGTTACAGCAGCTAATTTCCACCATCTCCAACTGGAAGAACGATCTGGTCGATCCGCAGGGCGCCGCGGGTTTGGCGCAATCGCAGCGCGACCAGATTTTTGCTCACTGTTATCAGCTGTATGACCAACACCTGAAATCCTGCAACGTGCTGGATTTCGACGACTTAATCGCGCTGCCCACGCTACTGCTGCAGCGCAATCAGGAAGTGCGCGAACGCTGGCAGCAGCGCATCCGCTATCTGCTGGTGGATGAGTATCAGGACACCAACACCAGCCAATATGAGCTGGTGAAGCTGCTGGTGGGTGCGCGCGCGCGCTTTACCGTGGTGGGCGATGACGATCAGTCAATTTACTCGTGGCGTGGCGCGCGTCCGCAAAACCTGGTGCTGCTGCAGCAGGATTTCCCGGCGCTGGAAGTGGTGAAGCTGGAGCAAAATTATCGCTCGACGCAGCGCATCCTGAAATCGGCCAACATCCTTATCGCCAACAATCCGCACGTATTTGAGAAGCGCCTGTTCTCAGAGTTGGGGCAGGGCAGCGAGCTGAAGGTACTGAGCGCGAATAACGAAGACCACGAAGCGGAACGCGTAGCGGGCGAATTGATCGCGCATCACTTCATCAACAAAACCGCCTACAAAGATTACGCCATTCTTTATCGCGGCAATCATCAGTCGCGCGTGTTCGAGAAGCAGCTGATGCAGAACCGTATTCCGTATCGTATCTCGGGCGGCACGTCGTTCTTTTCACGTCCGGAAATCAAAGATTTGCTGGCTTATCTGCGCGTGCTGACCAATCAGGAAGATGACAGCGCGTTTCTGCGTATCGTGAATACGCCGCGCCGGGAGATTGGTCCGGCAACGCTGCAGAAGCTGGGCGAATGGGCCAACCTGCGCAATAAAAGTCTGTACAACGCCAGCTTCGATATGGGGCTGGAGCAAACGCTGAGCGGGCGCGGGCTGGAGCATCTGCAGCGCTTTACGCACTGGCTGAGTGAAATCGTCCAGCTGACCGAACGCGAGCCAGTGAATGCGGTGCGCGACCTGATTCGCTGCATCGACTACGAAAGCTGGCTGTTTGAAACCTCGCCCAGCCCGAAAGCCGCTGAGATGCGCATGAAGAACGTTAACCTGCTGTTCCAGTGGATGACCGAGATGCTGGAAGGCGATGAGCTGAACGAGCCGATGACGCTGGCGCAGGTGGTGACGCGCTTTACGCTGCGCGACATGATGGAGCGCGGTGAAAGCGACGAGGAGCTCGATCAGGTGCAGCTGATGACGTTGCACGCCTCAAAAGGGCTGGAGTTCCCGTATGTCTATCTGGTTGGCATGGAAGAGGGGTTATTGCCGCACCAGAGCAGCATCGATGAGAACAACATCGAGGAAGAGCGGCGTCTGGCTTACGTGGGGATTACGCGAGCGCAGAAAGAGCTGACCTTTACGCTGTGCCGGGAACGCCGCCAGTATGGCGAGCTGATGCGCCCGGAACCGAGTCGCTTCCTGCTGGAGTTGCCGCAGGACGATGTGGTGTGGGAGCGCGAGAAAAAAGTGGTGAGCGCCGAAGAGCGCGTGAAGACCGGGCAGACGCGCGTCGCTGGATTGAGAGCGATGCTGGAGAATGCGAAGAAAGGTTGAGTTCCCGGTTAGTGGTCGTAGTCCCCCTCCTCGGTCCTCCCCCATGAATGGGGGAGGAAGATGCTGCCACATGTTAGTGATGGAGCTGCATGTGGCAGCATCTCCTTCCCCCGCGGGCGGGGGAAGGTCGGGATGGGGGACAGCCAGCGCAATCCCAATCAGGAAATCGTCAGTAACCAGTGCACGTAGGACTGATAATGACTCTCCTGCTCTAACAGCTCAGAACGCAGCGGATGCGCTTCGCGCCAACCGGCCGGCAACGTCAAATGCAGTGCATCATCATCCGCCTGTAAACGCACGGCAGGCAAAGTGTCATCGCGACGACGACTTGAGAAGATAATCGCTAAGCGTAGCAAACGACTTAAACGCTCCGCCATGCGCGGCGGTACGGCGTTTTGCTGGGTCAGCAAGGCTAAATCGATGCTGCCGCTTTGGTTCTGCAGCAGGCAAGCCAGCATTTTTTTCTGCGCGGGAGTGAAGCCAGGAAGATCGAGATGACGAATCAGGTAAGCGGCGTGTTGCGGTGCCTGGCGGAAATCGACGCTCAGGCCAATTTCGTGGATAGAACAGGCGCTAAGGAGTAGATCGCGACATCGGTTATCCAGCTTCCAGCTGCTGCTCACCTGACGGAAGAAACTCTCCGCCAACTGACGTACGCGACCGGCCTGGTCAATATCAATGGCAAAACGACGCTGCACGTTCTGCAATGTGCGGCTGCGGATATCACGATCCACCGGCAGATGCAGCATGCCATACACTAAACCTTCGCGCAGTGCGCCGCCGGCCAGCGTCATACCTTCAATGCTGAGTTCCTGGAAGATAGCGATGAGAATCGATAAACCGCTCGGGAACACTAAGGCGCGCTCCAGCGTCAATCCTTCAATTTCCAGCTCTTCCAACTTGCCGCACTGAATCGCGCGCTGTTTCAGCTGTTGCAGTTTGCTTAAGGTGATGCGCTCATCCATGCCCTGCGCCATCATAATTTCCTGCAACGCTTGTACGGTGCCCGACGCTCCGACGCAGATTTGCCAGCCTTTTTCGCGCAGCGCAGCGGCCACCGGACGGATCATCTCGCGCGCGGCCAGTTCGGCCTGCTCGAAATTCTCTTTGGCCAGATGACGGTCGCTGAAGTAGCGTTCAAGCCAGGTTACGCAACCCATCGACAAGCTGAACAGCGTGGTGGCATGTGAACCTTCGCCAGTCACCAGTTCGGTGCTGCCACCGCCGATATCGACCACTAAACGCTGATCGGAACCGCCGGTGGTATGCGCTACGCCCTGATAAATCAGGCGTGCTTCCTCTTCGCCGCTGATGACATTCACCGCGCAGCCAAGAATGTGTTCAGCCGTTGTGAGGAAATCCTGCGCATTTTCGGCAAGGCGCAGCGTGGCGGTTGCCACCACGCGGATTTGTTCCGGAGGAATATCCTGCAGCTGTTCGGAGAACAACCTCAGGCACTGCCAGCCGCGTTGCATCGCCTCAGCGGAGAGGTGATTCGCTTTGTCGAGGCCAGCCGCCAGACGCACTTTGCGCTTTATCCGCGCGACGGTCTGAATGCTGCCAGACACCTCGCGCACCACCAACATATGAAAGCTGTTAGAACCTAAATCAATCGCTGCATAAAGTGACGATGCGCTTAGCATGGTGTGCTTAACCCGAACGTTTACGGTTGCTATTGCGCGGCGCGCCGCTCCGACGGTTACTGTTGTTCCCGCCACGGCGTGGGCCGTTACCCGAGCGGCTGCGTTGCAGACGTTTCGGCGGTGGCAGTTCGCTCATCAGCGCATCGCTGTTGTACTTGCTGACCGGAATACCGTGACCAATATACTCTTCGATTGCCGGCAGGTTCAGCGCGTACTCTTCGCACGCCAGGCTGATGGAGTGACCGCTGGCACCCGCGCGGCCAGTACGACCAATACGGTGAACGTAGTCTTCGCGATCGTCAGGCAGATCGTAGTTGAACACATGCGTGACGGCAGGAATGTGTAAACCCCGTGCCGCGACGTCGGTGGCAACCAGGATATCCACATCGCCTTTGGTGAAGTCATCGAGGATACGCAGACGTTTTTTCTGCGCCACATCACCCGTCAGCAGACCCACGCGATGACCATCGGCAGCCAGATGGCCCCAAATGTCTTCACAGCGGTGCTTGGTGTTCGCAAAGATAATGGCGCGATCTGGCCACTCTTCTTCTACCAGCGTCTGCAGCAAGCGCATTTTCTCTTCGTTTGAAGGGTAGAAAAGCTCTTCTTTAATGCGGTGGCCGGTTTTCTGCTCGGGTTCCACTTCCACGTATTCGGCGTTGTTCATGTGCTCAAACGCCAGTTCACGCACGCGGTAAGACAAGGTTGCAGAGAACAGCATACTCAGGCGTTGGGTGGCCGGCGGCATGCGGCGGAACAGCCAACGAATGTCTTTAATAAAGCCGAGATCGAACATGCGATCGGCTTCATCCAACACAACAACCTGAATCGCGCCCAGGTTGACATGGTTCTGCTTGGCGTAGTCAATCAGACGTCCGGTGGTGCCCACCAGAATATCGACACCATCAGCCAGCACTTTCAGCTGTTTATCGTAGCCGTCGCCACCATAAGCTAGGCCCAGCTTTAAGCCAGTGACCTTGGCTAACGGTTCTGCATCGGCATGAATTTGTACGGCGAGCTCACGCGTCGGGGCCATGATCAGCGCACGTGGCTGATTGATCTGGCGACCTTCTGCGGCAGGATGAGAAAGAAGATAATGAAACGTTGACGTCAGGAACGCCATCGTTTTGCCGGTACCGGTTTGCGCCTGACCCGCAACATCACGCCCTGAAAGCGTAAAAGGCAATGCGAGCGCCTGGATAGGCGTGCAGTTAGAAAAGCCTTTGGTATCAAGGGCTTCTACCACCTGAGGGTGCAGGGCGAAGTCGGAAAACTTCTGTTCAGTTAAGTGTGTTTTGCTCATAGTGTGGTAGAATATCAGCTTACTAGCGCTTTACGAAAGCGTATCCGATGAAATAAAGTCAACCTACGTTGGTATCATTTCCGCCAATTCGCCAGGCGCAATCTTTTGGAGTTAAACATGAGCAGCGATAAGATCGTTCACTTGACCGATGACAGTTTCGACACAGACGTACTGAAAGCAGACGGTGTCACTCTGGTAGATTTCTGGGCTGAATGGTGTGGTCCTTGCAAAATGATCGCCCCAATTCTCGACGAAGTCGCAGAAGAGTACGAAGGTAAACTTACCATCGCTAAGTTGAACATTGATGACAACCCGGGTACAGCGCCAAAATATGGCATCCGCGGTATCCCAACTCTGCTGCTGTTCAAGAACGGCGAAGTGGCGGCAACCAAGGTTGGCGCACTGTCTAAAGGACAGTTGAAAGAGTTCCTGAACGCCAACCTGGCCTAAGCCCGGCGCGGTGTTTGTTCGGCAGTGGTGAATTTTTTCGCCACTGCTGGACGTCTCACTTTAAGCGTGTTAAGTTAATTTCACTGCATTACGCTCTTACCTTGTAGTTTGCATCTAAGTTTTCCCTTGTCAGACCCTACTCGCAATGAACGTTATCGTGGTTTGGCAATCTGATGACTAGCACATTCGGCATCATCTTTCGACTGTCTCCTCGTTTCCTATCGCCACATCTGACGATAATCGTCGAGCTGAGTTGAAAAAGAGCCATTAACAGGCATGGAATTTTTGCCATACCACTCACGACAATCATTTCGAGAATTACCCCGAGTTTAAGAACCCATCACTATGAATCTTACCGAATTAAAGAATACGCCGGTTTCTGAGCTGATTACCCTCGGCGAAAATATGGGGCTGGAAAACCAGGCGCGTATGCGCAAGCAGGATATTATTTTCTCTATCCTGAAACAGCACGCAAAAAGCGGCGAAGACATCTTTGGTGATGGTGTGCTGGAGATATTACAGGATGGATTTGGTTTCCTTCGTTCTGGAGATAGCTCCTACCTCGCCGGTCCCGATGATATCTACGTCTCTCCTAGCCAAATCCGCCGCTTCAACCTCCGCACTGGTGACACCATTTCTGGCAAGATTCGCCCGCCAAAAGAGGGTGAACGCTACTTTGCGCTGTTGAAAGTTAATGAAGTTAACTATGACAAGCCGGAAAACGCGCGTAACAAGATTCTGTTCGAAAACCTTACGCCGCTGCACGCCAGCAAGCGTATGCGTATGGAACGCGGTAATGGCTCGACTGAAGATCTGACCGCACGCGTGCTGGATCTGGCTTCTCCGATTGGTCGTGGTCAACGTGGTCTGATTGTGGCGCCGCCGAAAGCGGGTAAAACCATGCTGCTGCAGAACATCGCGCAGAGCATCGCCTACAACTATCCAGATTGCCTGCTGATGGTGCTGCTGATTGACGAACGTCCGGAAGAAGTGACCGAGATGCAGCGTCTGGTTAAAGGTGAAGTGATCGCTTCGACCTTTGATGAGCCAGCGTCACGTCACGTGCAGGTTGCTGAGATGGTGATCGAGAAGGCCAAGCGCCTGGTTGAGCACAAGAAAGATGTGATCATCCTGCTTGACTCCATCACGCGTCTGGCGCGTGCCTACAACACCGTGGTTCCAGCATCAGGTAAAGTGCTGACCGGTGGTGTGGATGCTAACGCCCTGCATCGTCCGAAGCGTTTCTTCGGTGCGGCACGTAACGTGGAAGAGGGCGGCAGCCTGACCATCATCGCGACCGCGCTGGTTGATACCGGTTCGAAGATGGACGAAGTGATTTACGAAGAGTTTAAAGGTACAGGTAACATGGAATTGCACCTCTCGCGCAAAATCGCCGAGAAGCGTGTATTCCCAGCGATTGACTACAATCGTTCCGGTACCCGTAAAGAAGAGCTGCTCACTACGCAGGAAGAGCTGCAGAAGATGTGGATTCTGCGCAAAATCATCCATCCAATGGGTGAAATCGACGCGATGGAGTTCCTCATCAACAAACTGGCCATGACGAAAACCAACGACGAATTCTTCGATATGATGAAGCGTTCCTAAGTTGCGATCGGCGAGTCGCTAAGCCAAGCGGTGATTCGCACAATTTGCCAGGAAATATTGCTAACGCCACGTCTTAACGTGGCGTTTTTTATTTATGGGCATTAGGATTAGCGCAGTCAGGAAGCTTTTATATTGACTGTGACAGAGATTCGTTTGTTTTTTCAGCAATCAGACTTTTCTGTAGCAGAATTCGGAATAGGGATATACGGCAATGGCGGGTGTTTTGCATATTGTTGTCCACGATTTTAGCTGAGAGCATTAACGTGAATTTACTCACTATGAGTACTGAGCTTGGTTTAGTTTTTCTTTTTACTTTAGTGTTCCTGTTTTTTGCTCGCAAAGCAGCTAAAAAAATTGGGCTTGTGGACACACCAAACTCCAGAAAAAGGCACCATGGCGCCATTCCGTTAGTTGGCGGCATTTCCGTGTACGCGGGAATCTGCTTCGCTTTTGCCATCTCAAATTATTATTTGCCGCACGCGATGCTGTATCTGAGTTGCGCGGGCGTATTGGTGCTGGTTGGCGCACTGGACGATCGCTTCGATATCAGCGTTAAAATTCGTGCGCTGGTGCAGGCGGCGGTTGCCATCGTGATGATGGTCGGCGCCAAACTCTATTTGCTCAGTCTGGGCTTTATTATCGGGCCGGTTGAGTTAATTGTCGGTCCGTTTGGCTACGTATTGACGCTATTCGCCGTATGGGCCGCCATCAACGCGTTCAATATGGTGGATGGGATTGATGGCCTGCTTGGCGGCCTCTCCAGCGTCACTTTCGCCGCCATGGGCATCATTCTCTATTTCGACGGCCAGACCAGCCTCGCCATGTGGTGCTTCGCGATGATCGCCGCCACCATTCCTTATATCCTGCTTAATCTCGGCTTGATTGGCCGTCGCTACAAAGTGTTTATGGGCGATGCCGGTAGCACCATGATCGGTTTCACCATCATCTGGATTCTGCTGGAAACCACCCAAGGCCTGAGCCATCCGATCACGCCCGTCACCGCGCTGTGGCTGATCGCGATTCCGCTGATGGATATGGTGGCGATTATGTATCGCCGTTTGCGCAAAGGCATGAGCCCGTTTTCCGCTGACCGCCAGCACATCCACCATTTAATTATGCGCGCCGGATTCACGTCACGTCAGGCGTTCCTGCTGATTACCGTCGCCGCCGCGCTTCTGGCGGGTATTGGTGTGCTCGGCGAGTATCTGGCTTTCATCCCGGAATGGGTGATGCTGGTGCTGTTCATGATGGCATTCCTCCTTTATGGCTATTGCCTGAAACACGCATGGCGCGTGGCGCGCAAAATCCGTCGCATTAAACGTCGCTGGCAAAGCAGCGAAGATAAAAAATAAATTACCCAGAAAGTACCCTGATAAGGATTTTGTTATGACCTCTGTCGTTGTGGAGAACGAACTGGATATACGTGGCCTTGGCTGCACACTCTGGCGTGGTAAACGCTGGATTATCGGTCTGGCGCTGCTGTTTGCGCTGGTTGCCTGGTTAGCATCGATGTTAATGAAGCAGGCGTGGAGCACCACGGCGGTGACCGATCGTCCAACGGTCAATATGCTGGGTGATTTCTTCGTACAGCAGCAATTCCTCAATAATCTGGATGTGCGCACCAATACGCTCAATCTCAGTTCGCCAGCGCCGACCGTGATGGATGAGGTTTATCAGGAGTTCACCATGCAGCTGGCATCATGGGATACGCGCCGTGATTTCTGGCAGCAGACCGAATACTTCAAAAGCCGCAAAAGCGGTAACGCGCACAACGATGCGGCGCTGCTCGACGACCTGATCACCAACATTCAGTTCACCGCTGCCGACCCGGCGCGCAATATCTTAGATAACATTAAGCTGGTCGCCGAAACCGCCAGCGATGCTAACAATCTGCTGCGTCAATATATCGCCTACGCCAGCGAGCGTGCGGCGCGTCATCTTAATGCGGAGCTGAAAGGCGCCTGGCAGGCGCGCAGCGTGCAGCTGGCGTCGCAGGTTAACCGCCAGCAGGAAGTGGCGCAGGCGGTATTTGAACGTCAACGTCAGCGCATCGAGCAGGCGCTGAAAGTGGCGAGCGAGCAGGGGATTAAAGAGAACCGCGTGCCGGCAACCGGCGAGGCGTTGCCAGACAGCGATCGTTTCCTGCTGGGTCAGCAAATGCTGCAGGCGCAACTCGACACTTTACAAGCCAGCGGGCCTGCTTACGATTTAAGCTATGATCAAAACAAAGCGATGCTGAGTACGCTGCAGGCCGGTCCGCGTCTGGATAAACAATTTCAGACTTACCGCTATTTGCGCACCCCGGAAGAGCCGGTGTCGCGCGATAGTCCGCGCCGCCTGTTTATGATGATCATGTGGGGCGTGATTGGCGCGCTGGTCGGTGCGGGAGTGGCGCTGGTGCGTCGTCCGCGTTCAACGTTAGCAACGAGCCATTAAGAGAAGCCACGTGAAAGTTCTGACGGTATTTGGCACGCGTCCTGAAGCGATCAAAATGGCTCCGCTGGTGCAGGCGCTGGCGCAGGATGCTGCGTTCGAGTCACGCCTATGCGTCACCGCACAACATCGTGAAATGCTCGACCAGGTGCTGCGTTTGTTCCAGCTGCAGCCTGATTATGATCTGAATATCATGCGCCCGGAGCAAGGGCTGACGGAGATCACCAGCCGCATTCTGCAGGGCATGAAAACCGTACTCGCCGATTTCCAGCCGGATGTGGTGTTAGTGCACGGCGATACCACCACCACGTTTGCGGCCAGCCTGGCGGCGTTTTATCACCAGATTCCGGTGGGTCACGTAGAAGCGGGATTGCGTACCGGCAACCTGATGTCGCCGTGGCCGGAAGAGGCCAATCGCACGCTCACCGGCCATCTCGCCAGTTATCACTTCACGCCCACGCAAAATTCGCGACAAAATTTGTTGCGCGAGAATCTGCCAGATGCGCGCATTTTCGTGACGGGCAACACGGTGATTGATGCGCTGCTGTGGGTGCGTGATCGCGTACTGGACGATGCCGATCTCAATGCCCGCCTCGCCGCGCGCTATCCGTTCCTCGACGCTGACAAAAAACTCATTCTGGTTACGGGACATCGCCGTGAAAGTTTTGGCGACGGCTTTGAACGCATTTGCAGTGCGCTGGCGCAAATCGCGCGCCAGCATCCGCAAGTGCAAATTGTCTATCCCGTGCACCTCAATCCCAACGTCAGCGAACCGGTTAATCGCATTCTCAGCGGCATCGAAAACATCATTCTGATTGAGCCGCAAGAGTATCTGCCGTTTGTCTGGCTGATGAATCGCTCATGGCTGATTCTCACCGACTCCGGTGGCATTCAGGAAGAAGCGCCGTCATTAGGCAAACCGGTGCTGGTGATGCGCGATACCACCGAGCGTCCGGAAGCGGTGGAGGCAGGCACGGTGAAACTGGTCGGCACCGATATCAGTAAAATTGTCGCTGAAGTCAGCCTGCTGTTGCAGGACGATGAAGCCTGGCAGGCAATGAGTCGCGCGCACAATCCGTATGGCGATGGCCATGCCTGCGCGCGCATCTTGCAGGCCCTAAAACAACACAGAGTGTAACCATGCGTTTTGAAACCATTTCCGTTATCGGACTGGGCTACATTGGGCTGCCAACGGCAGCCGTTTTTGCCTCAAAGGGAAAGAAAGTCGTTGGGGTGGATATTAATGTCCGCGCCGTTGAAACCATCAATCGTGGCGATATCCATATCGTGGAACCCGAGTTGGGTGATGTGGTGCGCAAAGCCGTGCGTGCCGGTCATCTACGTGCGACTACACAGGCCGAAGCCGCCGATGCATTCCTGATCGCCGTGCCCACGCCGTTTATCGGCGACCATCAGCCGGATCTCAGCTATGTGCAGGCCGCGGCGCTGTCGATTGCACCCGTGTTAAAAGCGGGCGATCTGGTGATCCTCGAATCGACGTCGCCGGTGGGCGCCACCGAGCAAATGGCGGAATGGCTGGCGGCGGCGCGTCCCGATTTGCGTTTCCCGCAGCACGGTGATGCGTGCGATGTGTTTATCGCTTACTGCCCGGAGCGCGTGTTGCCCGGCAAAGTGATGGTTGAACTGCTGGAAAACGATCGCGTCATTGGTGGCATGACGCCAGCCTGTTCCGCACGCGCCAGCGAGCTGTACCGCATTTTCCTGCGCGGCGCGTGTGTGGAAACCAATGCGCGTACCGCCGAGATGTGCAAATTGACAGAAAACAGCTTCCGCGATGTGAATATCGCCTTTGCCAATGAGCTGTCGCTGATTTGCGCCGAGCAGGGCATCAACGTGTGGGAGCTGATTGCGCTCGCGAATCGCCATCCGCGCGTCAACATCCTGCAACCCGGACCGGGCGTCGGCGGGCACTGTATCGCCGTCGATCCGTGGTTTATCGTGGCGCAGAATCCAGAACAGGCGCGACTGATTCGCACCGCACGTGAAGTGAATGATGCCAAACCGGGCTGGGTGCTGGATCAGGTAAAGCAGGCGTTAGCAGAGTGCCTCACCGCCAGCGGCAAACGCGCCAGCGATGTCACCATTGCCTGCTTTGGTCTGGCCTTCAAACCGAATATTGACGATCTGCGCGAAAGTCCGGCGATGAGCGTCGCGCATCGTATTGCCGAGTGGCACAGCGGCGCAACTTGGGTGGTTGAACCGCATGTGGAAGACATTCCGCAACGTCTGGCGCACGAAGCCACGCTGGTTGCCACGGACGTAGCGCTGCAGCAGGCGGATATTCTGGTGATGTTGGTTGATCACGCACAGTTCCGCGCGATTGATGCGGCCCAGATTGCCCAGCCGTGGATTGTTGATACCAAAGGCGTTTGGCGATGAAACAGTTTCTGGTGACCGGCGGGGCAGGATTTATCGGTTCTGCGCTGGTACGTTTTCTGCTTGAAAACACTGAACACCGCGTGGTGGTGGTCGATAAGCTAAGCTATGCCGGCAATCTGGCGTCGCTGGCGCCGGTGCAACAGAATGCACGTTTCGCCTTCGAACAGGTGGATATTTGCCATCGCGCTGAGCTGGATCGCGTCATGGCACACTATCAACCGGATTGCATTATGCATCTGGCGGCAGAAAGTCATGTTGACCGCTCGATCGATGGACCTATCGCCTTCATCGAAACCAATATTGTCGGCACCTATCAGCTGCTGGAAGCGGCGCGTCATTACTGGAATGGCATGGCAGATGAACGCAAAAAAGGCTTCATTCTGCATCATATCTCCACTGATGAAGTGTTTGGTGACCTGCACGGTAGCGACGATTTCTTTACCGAAACCACGCCGTATGCGCCGAGCAGCCCCTATTCGGCGACCAAAGCCAGCAGCGATCATCTGGTGCGCGCCTGGCTGCGCACCTACGGTTTGCCGGTCATCATCACTAACTGCTCCAACAATTACGGACCGTATCATTTCCCGGAGAAGCTGATCCCACTCACCATCATTAATGCGCTGGCGGGCAAACCGCTGCCAGTGTATGGCAACGGCAGCCAGATACGCGACTGGCTATATGTAGAGGATCACGCGCGGGCGCTGTATAGCGTGGTGAGCAGCGGCAAAGTAGGGGAAACCTACAATATTGGTGGTCATAACGAGCGACGTAATCTTGAAGTGGTGGAAACGCTGTGCGATCTGCTGGATGAGTTGGCGCCGCAGCAGCGTGCACCGCACCTGAGCCGCTACCGTGACCTGATTACCTTTGTTAGCGATCGTCCCGGCCACGACCAGCGCTACGCCATCGACGCCAGTAAAATTGAGCGTGAGCTGGGTTGGACGCCGCAGCAAACCTTTGAGAGCGGCATTCGTAAAACCGTGCAATGGTATCTGGCAAACCCGCAATGGTGGCAGGCAATTCTTAACGGCAGCTATCGCGGTGAGCGTCTGGGATTAGCCACGCCGCGTTAAACGCACTTCAGAAGGAGCAGCGATGAAAGGCATTATTTTAGCCGGAGGTTCGGGCACGCGTTTGCATCCGATTACCCGCGCCATCTCGAAACAGCTGTTGCCGGTATATGACAAACCCATGATTTACTATCCGCTGTCGGTACTGATGCTGGCAGGGATTCGCGAAATTTTGATCATCACCACGCCAGAAGATCGCGCCCATTTTGAACGCTTACTGGGCGACGGCAGTGAATTTGGGATTCAGCTAACCTATGCAGAACAACCCCGTCCTGATGGGCTGGCGCAGGCATTTATCATTGGCGAAAGTTTTATTGGTGACGATCACTGTTGTCTGGTGCTGGGCGACAATCTCTATTTCGGCCAGGGTTTCAGCCCCAAGCTGAAGAAAGTGGCCGCGCGCAGCAGCGGCGCGACCGTCTTTGCTTATCAGGTGATGGATCCGGAGCGTTTTGGCGTGGTGGAGTTTGATGACGACTTTAACGCGCTCTCCATTGAGGAAAAACCGCAGCAGCCGAAATCGCGCTGGGCGGTCACCGGACTCTATTTTTACGACAACCGCGTGGTGGAGTTCGCCAAACAGGTGAAACCTTCCGAGCGCGGTGAGCTGGAAATCACCGCCATCAACCAGATGTATCTCGATCAGGGCGAACTTGCAGTGGAGTTGCTGGGGCGCGGATTTGCCTGGCTGGATACCGGCACGCACGACAGCCTGATTGAGGCGAGTATGTTTGTGCAGACGGTGGAAAAACGGCAGGGCTTTAAAATTGCCTGCCTGGAAGAGATTGCATGGCGTAACGGCTGGCTGAGCGATGCCCAGCTTTTAGCCGCGGCTCAGGCGCTAACCAAAACCGGCTACGGCCAGTATCTGCTGGATGTTCACAATGCCCGTCCGCGTCAATATTGATCCCCTTACATGGGAAAATGAGTTCTTCGGTCAGAACAGCGTGCGCTTATCGCTGGATGGCGATTTGGTGCTGGCCGAGGCCCTTCAGCAGCCGTATGCGCTGTGGCAAGTGAAGGTGCCCGCTGAACGTGTTGATGCCATCGATGCGCTGAGCCAGCATGGTTTTCAGTTAGTGGAAGGCGAAGCTGACCTTTCCCTCAGCATCAAACATACCGAGCGGCAAGTTGGCGTGCGCATTGCGCGGGAAGCACAAATCCCGGCACTGCGTGAAGCGGCTGCGCAGGCGTTTAGCCAAAGTCGCTTCCGCGCGCCGTGGTTTGCTGCGGCGGACAGCGGACGTTTCTACGCGCAGTGGATTGAAAATGCGGTGCGCGGCACCTTTGATAATCAATGTCTGGTGGCCTGCGATGAGCAGGGCGCGCTGCAAGGTTTCGTCTCGATGCGCGAAGTGGACGGCGACATGCGCATCGGTCTGCTGGCGGTATTGCCCGCCGCACAAGGTTGCGGCGTCGGCCAGCGCCTGCTGCTCGCCGCCGCCGACTGGGGCCGCGTGCGTCAGCTAACGCATCTGCGCGTGGCGACCCAGCTCAGCAATCTCACGGCGTTGCGCCTCTATTTACGCAGCGGTGCGCGGCTGGAAAGCACCGCTTACTGGTTCTACAGGAAAGCCTCATGATCCCATTTAATGCGCCGCCGATTGTCGGCAGCGAAGTTGAATATATGCAGTCGGCGATGGCCAGCGGCAAGCTGTGCGGCGATGGCGGCTTTACTCGCCGCTGCCAGCAGTGGATGGAACAGCATTTCGGCAGCAAAAAAGTGCTGCTGACGCCATCCTGCACCGCGTCGCTGGAGATGGCGGCGCTGCTGATTGACCTGCAGCCTGGCGATGAAGTGATCATGCCGAGCTACACCTTCGTCTCCACCGCCAACGCCTTTGTGCTGCGCGGCGCGACCATTGTGTTTGTCGATGTGCGCCCCGATACGCTAAATATCGATGAAACGCTGATTGAAGCGGCGATCACGCCGAAAACCCGCGCCATCGTGCCAGTGCATTACGCGGGCGTGGCCTGCGAGATGGACAGCATCATGGCGCTGGCGGCGAAGCATAAACTCTATGTTATCGAGGATGCCGCGCAAGGCGTGATGTCGCAGTACAAAGGACGCGCGCTCGGCACCATTGGTCACATTGGCTGCTTTAGCTTTCACGAAACTAAAAATTACACCGCCGGCGGTGAAGGCGGCGCAACGCTGATCAATGACGCGAAGCTGGTGGATCGTGCCGAGATCATTCGTGAAAAAGGCACCAACCGCAGCCAGTTTTTCCGTGGTCAGGTAGATAAATATACCTGGCGCGATATTGGCTCCAGCTATTTGATGGCGGATTTGCAGGCGGCCTATTTGTGGGCGCAGCTGGAAGCGGCGGAGCAAATTAATCAGCAGCGTTTGCGTTTGTGGCAACGCTACTACGATGCGCTGCGGCCGCTGGCTGCTGCCGGCCGTATTGAGCTGCCGGTAGTGCCAAAAAATTGCCGCCACAATGCACATATGTTCTACATCAAGCTGCGCGACAGCGACGATCGTCAGGCGCTGATCAACTGGATGAAAGAGGCGGAAATCCTCACGGTGTTCCATTACATCCCGCTGCACTCGTCGCCAGCGGGTGAACGTTTTGGCCGCTTCCACGGTGATGATGCCTTTACCACGCGTGAAAGCGAGCGCCTGCTGCGCCTGCCGCTGTTCTACAACTTATCGGATAACAACCAGCGTACGGTGATCAGTTCGCTGCTGAGTTTCTTTGCCTGATGTCATTAGCAAAAGCATCAGTCTGGACCGCTTCTTCCACGCTGGTAAAAATCGTTGCTGGCCTGCTGGTGGTGAAACTGTTAGCGATAAGCTTCGGACCCGAAGGGATCGGGCAAGCCGGTAACTTCCGCCAGTTGATTACTGTACTCGGCGTATTGGCGGGCGCGGGCATCTTTAACGGCGTCACTACGTTAGTCGCGCAACATCAGCAACAGCCACAACAACTGCGCGCGGTGACCGGCACGGCTTCGGCGATTGTGCTCGGTTTTTCAACGCTGCTGGCGCTGGTGTTTTTGCTGGCGGCAACGCCCATCAGCACGGCGCTGTTTGGTCATGCTGAATATGCCAACGTGGTGCGCATTGTCGCCTTTCTGCAGCTCGGTATTGCCTGGGCCAATCTGACGCTGGCGTTGCTGAAGGGCTTTCGCGATGCGCGCGGCAATGCGCTGGCGCTGATTGCCGGAAGTATCGTCGGCGTGCTGGGTTATGTGCTGTGCTGGTGGCTGGGCGGCTATGCTGGTGCGTTAGTGGGATTGGCGCTGGTGCCGGCGCTGCTGGTGTTTCCGGCGTTGCTGATGCTGCGTCGCCATCGCGATCGGCTGCCGCTGAGCTGGCTGATGCCAGGCTGGCATCCTGACCTGGCGCGCAATCTGGCGAAGTTTACGCTGATGGCGCTGATCACCTCATTCACCTTGCCGGTGGCGTGGGTGATGATGCGAAATCTGCTGGCCGAGCAGCAAGGTTGGGCGCAGGTCGGTTTATGGCAGGGCGTGAGCAGTATTTCCGATGCCTACCTGCAATTTATCACCGCCACCTTTAGCGTCTGGCTGCTGCCCACGCTGGCGCGGCTGGAGCAGAAACCGCAAATCGCCCGTGAGATTGGGCGTGCGCTGCGCTTTGTGTTACCTGCCGTCGCAGCGGCCAGTTTCTGCGTATGGCTGCTGCGCGATGTCGCTATCTGGCTGCTGTTTTCGCCGCAGTTCAGCGCGATGCGTGACCTTTTCGTCTGGCAGTTGTGCGGTGATGTGTTTAAAGTCGGCGCCTATGTTTTCGGATATCTGGTGATCGCCAAAGCGTCACTGCGCTTCTATATTCTGACGGAAATCAGCCAGTTTGCCCTGCTGACCGGTTTTTCCCATTGGCTGATTCCGCTGCACGGGACCGCCGGGGCCGCGCAGGCTTACATGGCAACCTACGTTCTCTATTTCGCCCTTTGTTGTGGCGCCTTCATGATTTATTGCCGGAAAAAATGACGACTTTTCACGTATTGGGATCGGATATCCCGCATCACAATCATACGGTGCTGCGCTTCTTTAATGACGTGATGAGCGCCGAGCTGCCTGGCGCTGCGCCGCGTCAGTTTATGGTGGTATCCAGCGCGCCCGAAACGCTGCAAGCGTATGCTTCATTGCAGATTGAAACCTTTGCCAGCAAGCGTGCGCTGGCGCAAGCGGTGGTGACGCGTGCTGCCGATCGCTCGCAGCGCTTCTTCTTTCACGGCCAGTTTAATCCCAGCATTTGGTTGGCCTTGCTGAGCGGCAAACTGCGTCGTCAGCAGGCGTTCTGGCATGTATGGGGCGCAGATCTCTACGAAGAAGGGCGCGGCCTTAAGTATCAGCTGTTTTATCTGCTGCGCAGAATGGCGCAAGGGCGCGTGGCGCGCGTGTTTGCGACGCGCGGTGATGTGCACCATTTCCAGCAGCGTCATCCGCGCGTTCCCGCCTCGCGGCTCTATTTCCCGACGCGCATGCCGGATGTGGCGCTGCCTGCGCCAGTGGAAAGCCCCGATTTCACTATTCTGCTCGGTAACTCCGGCGATCGCAGTAATCGCCATATTGCCGGTTTAGAGGCGATTCGAGCCCAGTTTGGTGAACAGGTGAAAATCGTCGTGCCGCTCGGTTATCCGCAGAACAATCACGCTTACATCGATGAGATTGCCGCCGCCGCACAGCGCCTGTTCCCGGCGGGGCAAGTGACGCTGCTGCGCGACAAGATCGACTTTGATGCCTATCTGACATTACTTAGCCGCTGCCAGCTCGGCTATTTTATGTTCGAGCGCCAGCAAGGCATTGGTACGCTTTGCTTGCTGATTCAGGCCAATATTCCGTTTGTGCTGAACCGCAAAAATCCGTTCTGGCGCGATCTTAGCGAGCAAGGTTTGCCGGTGCTGTTTAGCGAAGATGCGCTGGATAGCGCCAGCGTGGCCGAAGCGCAACGGCAATTAGCGCAGTGCGATCACTCTTCGATCGCCTTTTTTGCCCCCGGCTATCTGGCAGGCTGGCGCGACGCGCTAACCCTGAGTGAAAGGGAGAGAACATGAGCCTGATGCAGTTTAGTGGTCTGCTGGTGGTTTATCTGTGTTCGCTGGGTTTCATTCTGACCCTAACCTGGCGGGAATTTAAACGGGTGCGCTTCAACTTCCACCTGTTCTTCACCATTTTGTTTTTACTGACCTTCTATTTCGGCTTCCCGCTGACCAGCGTGCTGGTATTCCGCTTTAACGTGGCGGTGGTGCCGCCGGAATATCTGCTGCAGGCGCTGCTGGCCGCTACCAGCTTTTATGCCATCTATTACGTTAGCTACAAGGTGCGGCTGTGGCCGGCCAATGCGCCTGCGCGCAAACCCTGGCTGCAGATGAACCGGGTTGAAACCCATCTGACCTGTCTGCTGCTGGCGCTGGTGGCGATTGGCACCGTGACGGTGTTCTTTATGCACAACGGCCTGCTGCTGTTCCGGCTTTCGGCTTACAACCAGATCTTCTCCAGCGAAGTGTCCGGCGTGGCGCTTAAACGCTTCTTCTACTTCTTTATTCCGGCGATGCTGATTCGCTACTTCCTCAAGCCAACCCAGCGTCAGTGGCTGTGGTTTTTGCTGGTGTCGGTGGCATTTGGCTTGCTGACCTACGCGCTGGTGGGCGGCACGCGCGCCAATATCATTATCGCGTTCGCGCTGTTCTTGTTTATTGGTATAACGCGCGGCTGGATTACGTTGTGGATGCTGGTTGGCGCCGGTGTGATGGCGATTGGCGGTATGTTCTGGCTGGCGTTGCGTCGCTATAACCTCGACGTAGTGGGCGATGAAGCGTTTTATACCTTCCTTTATCTGACGCGCGACACCTTCTCGCCGTGGGAAAATCTGGCGCTGTTGCTGCAAAACTACGACAAGATCGATTTTCAGGGGCTGGCACCGATTTGGCGCGATTTCTACGTGTTCATTCCCAGCTGGATGTGGCCGGGACGTCCAACTGCCATTCTTAACAGCGCTAACTACTTTACCTGGGAAGTGCTGAACAACCATTCCGGCTTGGCGATCTCGCCCACGCTGTTGGGTTCGCTGGTGGTGATGGGCGGCGTGTGGTTTATCCCAATCGGTGCGGTGGCTGTCGGCCTGCTGATGAAAGGCTTCGATAACCTTTATCTGTATGGCCGCGATACCAGCAATCGTTACAGCGGGGCGATTTTGCAGAGTTTCTGCTTCGGCGCGGTGTTTAATATGATCGTGCTGGCGCGTGAAGGGCTGGATGCTTTCGGCTCGCGCGTGGTGTTCTTTTGTCTGATTTTTGCGGCCTGTATGTGGGCGGCTAAATTGCTTTACTGGCTGTTGGCGCGCGCGGGGTTGATTCGTCCGCGCAGCGAGCCGGTTTTACACAGCCCTTCTTAACCTTTGGGCACAACGGGAAATTCATACCATGGAAACCGATAAGCCGCGCTATAGCCTGCGCGGAGTCGATCTTCACGCCTTCAACGATATGGCGAGCTTTCTGCGCTTTCTGCTGCCCGAGGGTAAACCGCGTTGCGGCACGCTGGTAGCGATGAATGCCGAGAAAATGCTCACGCAGGAAGAAGATGCGCAGCTACGCGCACTGATCGCTGAGGCTGAGTTCAAATATCCGGATGGCATCAGCATCGTCCGTTCGCTACGTAAGAAGTATCCTCAGCTGCAGGTGAACCGCATTGCAGGCGCGGATTTATGGGAAGCGTTGATGGAGAGTGCAGGGCGTAGCGGCATTCCGGTGTTTCTGATTGGTGGACGTCAGGCGGTGCTGCAGGAAACCTGCGACAAGCTGCGCCGACAGTGGAATGTGAATATCGTTGGCAGTCAGGATGGTTACTTTGCGCCTGAAGCGCGCGACGCGCTGTTTGCCCGCATCGCCGCGAGTGGTGCGCAGATTGTCACGGTGGCGCAAGGTTCGCCGCGCCAGGAGCTGTTGATGCGTGATTGCCGCGCCCATTGGCCGCATGCGCTCTATATGGGCGTTGGTGGCACTTACGATGTGTTTACCGGGCACGTTAAGCGCGCGCCCGTTTGGTGGCAAAAGTCCGGACTGGAATGGCTTTATCGCCTTATTCGTCAGCCTTCGCGTCTGCGTCGCCAATTAAAGCTGCTGAAATACTTACGCTACCATTGGCGGGGCGACCTCTGAAATTGCTGGTTTTTCCAGCGAAAATGAGAGGGTAAGCGCCTCAAACTGCTGTAATTATCGATGGAATGCACAAAGCGTAATCAAACGCGTTTTTTTTCTAAAAAAGGGCTGGACAGTATGAGGTCAAGCCCGTAGTATGCCCATCCGCAACGGCGCTACGCGCCCGTAGCTCAGCTGGATAGAGCGCTGCCCTCCGGAGGCAGAGGTCTCAGGTTCGAATCCTGTCGGGCGCGCCATTTAGTTTGTGCGCAAGAGCTTCGGTGGTTGGTTAGACCGCGTTATGCAGTGAATTAGTAAGCGAAACACGCTTACGCACCAGAATTATGGTGGCTATAGCTCAGTTGGTAGAGCCCTGGATTGTGATTCCAGTTGTCGTGGGTTCGAGTCCCATTAGCCACCCCAGATTTTGCTCGGTCACGCGATGGTGGCGGAATTGGTAGACGCGCTAGCTTCAGGTGTTAGTGTTCTTACGGACGTGAGGGTTCAAGTCCCTCCCTTCGCACCAGGCAAAATTACGCAGTAGCGTTAAAGAAGTAAAAAATCGGCGAGTAGCGCAGCTTGGTAGCGCAACTGGTTTGGGACCAGTGGGTCGGAGGTTCGAATCCTCTCTCGCCGACCATATTCGAAAAGCCTGCTTGAAAAAGCAGGCTTTTTTCGTTTGTATCCGCCATTCATATTCTCAACTCTTCCCATCATTTCCTTTGAGCGTAATTCCGCACATTGTCGCTATTTAGATACATATAAATCATTGATTTATATGGGCATGACAATTCCTTGCATAGCTTGTCGTTCTGCGGAGACAGCTTATTGAATGATCGTCGCGTTTTACCGACAGTGGCTAACACCGGGATTGTGGCAGGGACTATATCCTGTTGATATTAATTAGCTTATTGCACGTGCTGCAACTTTGGCACGTCTTGTGCAATAATCTACCTGTAGATGCTCATTCCACCTCTTATGTTTGCTGATGCTACATAAACCTGGGAATGATGCAGAGCCCCTTACGGCATCCGTTGTCCAGCCTGGCAGTATTTGCGCACGCTTTACTGCAGTAAGAAGGACATTACGTTGAGTCGGATGCCATCAGTTGTCTTAACGACCTGATCTTACACCTGCTTATGGCAGGTGTTTTTTTGTCTGTAATATGGCGAAGGGTAGATTCGGCTTCGGAACGCAAGGTTCAGTTAAGCCGCTTCGGGTTTTGCGATGAGTTCACTGGTCACGCGTATATCGAACTCAGTGAAAAGTGCGGTAGGAATTTTTTTTTTGCCTATCTTCTTCAGGCTCACAAAGCCGTGACCTTCCAACGTTTTCAGCGTCGCAGACAGATTACTGACTCGACGTCCCGAAAGCTCCGCCAGCTCTGTAACGGTCTGAGGTTTGCGCTCGTGCATAAGCTTGAGAAGTAGGATGTTCTCATTGCTAAGCACCTGCGCAATCGCGTTCACGGACGCAAACCAAACTTTGGGTTCATCAGCCTCAGGTTTGTACTGCCCACTCGCAATGCTCAGCATGCGATTACGCATATTCTCTGGAGAAATAATGCCGATGAGCGCTTTCATGATTTACCCTCTTTTTCACCAATGATTTTGTCTACATTTTCCAGAAAGTCTTCGAGCAGTTGGCTGGCCGAAACAAAGAAATAGGGCTGCCCAGAATCAACAGAGGTTTTATGCAAATGGTCATAAACCGTCCATTTACCTGAAAAACCTCTCTTCGGCGGCTTAATGGCATGAGCGTTATCTATGCCGAAGATGCGGGTGTTGTAATTGTTATGGAAGGTAAGATTGTACCTTATGCCATGCGGCCTGAACTTCGACGGTGCTTCTTTACGAACCTCAATTTTCCACCAATATCCGCTCTCATAAGTAAATCGATATCCATCCATGTCGATCAGCGTATTTAATCCGTAGTCTTCATCATCCATATACTTATGACCCGATCATAACAAATCAATGTTGCTGTGTAAAATTTCATCAGACCCACACGGTAATGATCGAAACAGATCAGGATATTGATTAGCGATAAATTGCAGGCAAAAAAAAGCCGGGACAAGCCCGGCGTGCACAAAAGTAACAATCGTAAATCAGACGCTGGGATTGGTCTTCAGCGTCAGTAGCAGGCCTTCACGACGCATTTTGGCAGCGTCTTCCGGACGATGCAGGCGGTCGTAAACATCGGCCAGCCAGGCATAATCAAACGCATCCGGACGCTGCGCCAGCGCTTGCTGGAACGCTTCTGCCGCCTGCTGCCATTCCCCATGACGCATCAGCAGCTGACCCAGCGTGCTATGGAGCAGCGGCGTGGCGCCATGCTGTTTAATCTGCTGACGCAATGCTTTCTCCAGAGATTGCGGATCGCCACTTTTAATACGCGGCATCAGCAATACCAGACGATCGTCATATTGACGTTTCAAACCTTCCAGCACGATGCTCTGTGCGGTATCCGGGTCGTCACACTCAATCAGATGTTCTGCCATAGCCACCTGCAAGGCGGTTTCCTGACGCGTTTTGCGGCTCTGGTTTTGCCACCATTTCTTCAAACCGTCGCTGCCTTGATCGGCCATCGCCTGGTTCATCAGGCCCAGCCAGGCTTGCTGCTGCAAGGCATCGCGCTGTGCTTCATCATTGATCTGCACTTTCTGCATCGCAGGCAGAATGTCGAGCAATGCGCCCCATGCGCCGGTACGAATATAGGCTTGTTCTGCCAGACGCAACACCTCCGGATGGCGCGGCGCGACTTCCAGCAGGCGATCAACGCCATGGCGTGCCGCATGATCTTCGTTGCGCGCCAGTTGCAGACGTACGCGTGTGATTTCAACCGGAATCGTGTCATTCACCGACAGCTCAGAAGCGCGCTCCAGATGCTGATTAGCACGGATTTCGTCACCGCGTTGCTGTGCCGCTTCGGCAGCCAGCAAGTAGTTTGCCACTGGCTGATCGGCGTGGTCGGCATTTTTCGACAGCAGTTTTTCGGCCTGTTTAAAGTCACCTTCCGCCAGTTTCATCAGCGCGCTTTGCGTGTGGCGCTGCGCGCTACGGCGCTTGCGGCCGGTGAACCAGCCGCGTGTGCGGGCGCCAGTGCGGAACAGGCGACGCAGAATCCATTCCACCAACAAAATCACCAGCAGGCTGAGGATCAAAATGATCGCCAGGCCGGTTACGCTGGTTTCAATGTTCCAGTTGTCGGTTTGGATCAACACGTAGCCCTGATGGCCGGCTACCATCGGTCCAACCACAACGCCCGCAATCAGCAGCAGGAAAAGCACCAATACTTTCAGCATGGTTAGCCTCCTTGTTGATCAGCAGCAACCGATGGCTGAGCCAGCAAATTACGTACGCGGGTTTGCATCAGTTTTTCCAGCAGCGGCTGGCTTTCCAGCGTATCCGGCACATCCATTGAAATGCTTTGCTGGCTCAATTCATCCAGCTGTGCAAGGAAGGCTTTGGTGGCGGCATCGTTGGTGTCATACCAGGCGCGAACCCAGGTTGATACCGCATCGATAGACTGTTTGTAGATCTCATCCTGATGACGCGGTACGGCCTGAGCCGCAATCAGCAGGCGCGAACGAATGTTTTCGCGCAGGTAAACGTCCTGATTCGGTGCCAGCAGCGGCTGTGCGGTGTTGTCGCGGCGGCGGATGGTGATGAAATCATCCATAAAGTTATGCCAGCTTTTCACCAGATTTTGACGCCACTCGTGCAGCGAACTTGAGAGTTCACCGCCATCAGCGTCCATAGGCGAATCATCGCTGTCGTTGTCGGCCAGGCGTAGATTATCGACGCCGTTCGACAGCTGATTAAGCTTGAGGATGGTGCCGTCATAATCAACCTGGCTGACGGCGGAGAGTGAACTGATGTCCTGCGTTAAGGCGCGACGCACGTTCATCACACTCGGATCGTTCATGTCGGCCAGGCTGGAATCAGCACTTTTCAATAACGCTGCCGCGGTGGTGACATCCTGATCGCTCCACAGTTTGCGGCCCGCCAGTTTGACGAGGTAGTCCGCTTGCGCCAGTAGCCAGGTACGCGTGTCGTTTCCAGAGATGGTAGCGACTTTATCACGCAGGGTTTCCAGCTCTTTTGCGCTGTTATCCTGCTGCGTGCGCGCCTGCTGCAAGGCGCTGTTGGCGCTATCCAGCTGTTGCGTCAGCTGCTGTTTGTCGCTGCCCAGTTGCTGCTGCAAGGCGCTCAGCTGCTCACTGAGATTCTGGTTAGTTTGAGCCTGTAAATCGGCCTGGTGTTTCCCATTAAGGTAAAGTCCCGCCCCAATCGCCAGCGCAATCACAATCGCCACGGCACTCAGCACCTTGCCATCGCCTTTTTTATCGCGAGGTGGTTTGGTTGCTGGCGAGGGAGAATTGTCCGCTGGGGTGGTTTCTTCAACCATGGCGGAGGAGGCTTTTTGTTCCGTCATTATGGCTCATCCCATTGTTAAGTTCAGCGTAACGCGCGCAGCAGCGCATCGTTATCGGCACCATCGGCTACATCAATGTCCTGCCAGCCTAATTCAGCGGCTTGCGTAGCCAAACGTTCACTGACGACCACAAGCCGACAGTGCAGTAACCATTCCCGACGATCAATTGGCGGAAACAGAGAAAAGAGTTGTTGTAACATTTCGCCGCTGGTTACCACCAGCGTTGTAATGCCGCGATCGCGCCAGCGTCGGCCTTCAGTCGCGCCGTTGTAGTGCTTTTCACAGCGCTGATAGCACTCGCAGTATTGCACCTCAACGCCGCGTTCAATCAGCGTTTCTGCCAGCAACTCGCGCCCCGGACTGCCGCGCAGAATCAGCGCGCGTTTGCCACTAACCTGCTGCAGACGGTTCAGGCGCACCAGCTCTTCGCTGGTCTCCCGCGCATGAGGATAGTCTACTTTGAGATTACTGACGGTATGCAGGGCTAAAGCGGTGCTGCGACCAATAGCATAATAGTTGAGGGCTTCAGGCCATGTTGTCGCGCTTTGCTGTAAAGCGGGCTCGGCGAAAGTAACGACCTGCTGCGACAGTAAAAACACCAGATCGCCTGGCTGTAACGCCGCAAGTTGGCTTGGCAAATGGATAAGATCGCGACCCGGCGTAAATTCAATCAGCGGGAAGCCCCATGCCAGCTTGCCCAGGCTGCGCAAACGCGAGACCAGTTCAGTGGCGGCCGGTTCCGGGCGGGTCACGAGGATGGTCATACTGGCGGTTGACCTTGATACACTTCACGCAGAATGTCGCGCGCGCCGCCATCCAACAGCTCTTCGGCCAGCGAAACCCCCATTCTTTCGGCGTGATCGCGTGGACCGCGACGCTCGCCGACCACCATTTGACTGCCGTCCGGTGAGCCAACTAATCCGCGCAGCCACAGCTGATCGTCTTCCAGCACCGCGAAGCTGCCGATAGGCACCTGACAACCGCCTTCCAGCCGCGTGTTCATTGCGCGTTCGGCGCGCACGCACACGGCGGTATCGTCGTGATTCAACGCCTGTAGCAGCGTAATCAATTGCTCATCATCTGCGCGGCATTCAATGCCGACGGCGCCCTGACCCACGGCGGGCAGGGAGATCTCGGCAGGCATTGCCTGACGGATGCGATCTTCCAGACCTAAACGCTTCAAACCGGCCGCCGCCAGAATGATGGCGTCATATTCACCGGCATCAAGTTTGCCAAGACGCGTGCCGACGTTGCCGCGCAGTGAGCGAATCACTAAATCCGGACGACGGGCGCTAAGCTGGCACTGGCGACGCAGGCTGGACGTCCCAACAACCGCGCCTTGTGGCAGCTCATCAACACTGTTGTAACGATTGGAGACGAAAGCATCGCGCGGATCTTCACGCTCGCAAATGGTCACCAGACCGAGGCCTTGTGGAAAATCGATCGGCACATCTTTCATTGAGTGCACGGCGAGATCGGCGCGGCCTTCCAGCATTGCCAGCTCAAGCTCTTTAACGAATAGCCCTTTGCCGCCAACCTTTGCCAATGGCGTATCAAGGATGACATCACCTTTGGTGACCATCGGCAGCAACTCAACTTGCAGACCCGGATGAGCCGCCATCAGACGCTGTTGGACATATTGTGCCTGCCACAAAGCAAGGGGACTTTGTCTGGTAGCAATTCTGAAAATTTTGTTTAACATGCTGTTAACCATTTTGATCGTTCATCGAATATCCTATCATTGATAGGGGAATGCTGTCAGTTTCAACGGATTGAAAAGGCCGCGATGTCAGACTGCGCCTGGATCTTGCGGGTCGCAATTTTGTGTCGAAGTCTGAAAAAAGCAGGGCTACGGTCGGAACATGCTAAACTGTTAAGTAGCGCAACTTTCTTTACGGTCAATCCTCCGGGTGTTAGATTGATCACGTTTCCAGCAATTATTTGCCCGATATCTTTATTATTAAGCGGCAGAATGCGGAAACAGGGTGCTTAACACTGGGACAATCAGGCGAAACGTCTTGTACCTCTACATTGAGACACTGAAACAGAGACTGGATGCGATTAACCAGCTGCGTGTAGATCGCGCACTGGCTGCCATGGGGCCTGCTTTCCAGCAAGTCTACAGTCTGCTGCCAACATTATTGCATTACCATCATCCGCTGATGCCGGGCTACCTCGAAGGTAGCGTTCCGCATGGCGTCTGCCTTTACACGCCCGATGAAAATCAATTCCAGCTACTGCAGAACTTAGCGGGCGGACAACCGCTCGATCTCACCGCCGCCGTCGCGGGCGAACGTCCAATTACCGGCATTTACTCAATGGGCAGCACCTCGTCGGTTGGGCAAAACAGCATTTCCGACCTCGACATCTGGGTATGCCACCAATCGTGGCTGGATAATGAAGAGCGCCTCAATCTGCAGCGTAAGTGTACGCTGTTGCAGAAATGGTGTGTGTCGATGGGTGTGGAAGTCAGCTTCTTCCTGATTGACGAGAACCGTTTCCGCCATAACGAAAGCGGTAGCCTCGGCGGTGAAGACTGCGGTTCTACCCAACATATTTTGCTACTGGATGAGTTCTACCGTACCGCCGTGCGTATGGCGGGTAAACGCATCCTGTGGAATATGGTGCCTGGCGAAGAGGAGCACCATTACGACGATTACGTCATGTCGCTCTATTCACAAGGCGTACTGACGCCGAATGAGTGGCTGGATCTCGGCGGCCTTGGCACGCTGTCGGCGGAAGAGTATTTCGGTGCCAGCTTGTGGCAGCTGTATAAAAGTATCGACTCGCCGTATAAAGCGGTGCTGAAAACCCTGCTGCTGGAAGCCTACAGCTGGGAATATCCCGACACGCAGCTCTTGTCGATGGACATCAAGCAGCGCCTGCACGACGGCGAAATTGTCTCCTTCGGTCTCGATCCTTACTGCATGATGCTGGAGCGCGTGACGCGCTATCTCACCAGCGTTGATGACATGGCGCGCCTCGATTTAGTGCGTCGATGTTTCTATTTAAAAGTGTGTGAAAAGCTCTCGAGCGAAGATCACCATCATCAGCGCACCGGCTGGCGGCGCGAGATCTTATCGCAGCTGGTTAAAGAGTGGGGCTGGGATGAAGAGAAGTTAGCGGTACTGGATAACCGCGCGCAGTGGAAAATCGAACGGGTACGCGAAGCGCACAACGAGCTGCTGGATGCGATGATGCAGAGCTATCGCAACCTGATTCGCTTTGCGCGTCGCAACAATTTAAGCGTCAGCGCCAGCCCGCAGGATATCGGCGTGCTGACGCGTAAACTGTATGCCGCGTTCGAGGCGCTGCCGGGTAAAGTCACTTTAGTGAACCCGCAGATTTCGCCCGATCTCTCGGAAGAGAATCTTACCTTTATTCATGTCCCGGCGGGCCGCGCTAATCGCGCCGGTTGGTATCTGTATAACCAATCGCCGGACATGAGTTCCATCATCAGCCATCAGCCGCTGGAATATAATCGCTATCTGAACAAGCTGGTGGCGTGGGCGTGGTTTAACGGTTTGCTGACCAGTAAAACGCGTCTGCATATGAAGGGCAACGATCTGTGCGATCTGCCGCGTCTGCAGGAACTGGTTAACGATGTGTCGAGCCACTTCCCGCTGCGCGTGCCAGCACCGACGCCGAAAGCGCTCTACAGCCCGTGCGAAATTCGTCACTTAGCGATTATCGTTAACCTGGAACACGATCCTACCTCCGCATTCCGCAATCAGGTGGTGCATTTTGATTTCCGTAAGCTGGATGTGTTCAGCTTCGGTCAGCAGCAGCAATGTTTGATTGGCAGCATCGATCTGCTCTATCGCAACTCGTGGAATGAAGTGCGTACGCTGCACTTCAATGGTGAGCAGGCGATGATTGAGGCGCTGAAAACAATTCTCGGCAAAATGCATCAGGATGCTGCGCCGCCGGATACGGTGGAAGTATTCTGCTACAGCCAGCATCTGCGCGGTTTAATTCGTACTCGCGTGCAGCAGCTGGTTTCGGAATGCATTGAGCTGCGTCTGTCGAGCACGCGTCAGGAACCGGGCCGCTTTAAAGCGTTACGCATGGCGGGCCAAACCTGGGGCTTGTTCTTCGAACGCATGAGCGTGTCGGTGCAGAAGCTGGAAAACGCCGTGGAATTTTATGGCGCGATTTCTAACAACAAGCTGCATGGCTTGTCGATTAAAGTAGAATCGAACCAGACGCCGCTGCCACCGGTGGTGAACGGCTACGCCAGCGAAGGCATTATTCAGTTCTTCTTTGAAGATACTAATGACGATCGCGGCTTCAACATCTATATCCTCGACGAAACCAATCGCGTTGAGGTTTATCACCATTGCGAAGGCAGTAAAGAAGAGCTGGTGCGCGACGTGAGTCGATTCTATTCCTCGTCGCATGACCGTTTTACCTACGGTTCCAGCTTTATCAATTTTAACCTGCCGCAGTTCTACCAGATTGTGAACACTGGCGAACGTTTCCAGGTGATTCCTTTCCGCAGCCAAACGCTGACGCAGCTCTGCGCTACCCAGCCTGACAACGACAACGGCGACTTCCAGCCGCGCTACCAAATGCATTGATCCCGCCCGCGTTCGCGCGGCGGGATGCGCTGTTACTCTGACCTGCCGCAGGAAATGCGGCTATTTCCTGTTGCTTTTACAACGTCAACTGCGATGATAAGCAACCATGGCTTTAGGACAGAAGAGCAGACAGAATGATACGAGTGATGAGTCAGCTGGGTATGGCGCTGGCACTGGTCAGCCTGGTAGGCTGTGGCCTAAAAGGACCGCTGTATTTCCCGCCGAAAGATCAGCCAAACAAGCCGAAACAGCAGGTCACCGCGCAGCAGCAAAAAGCGGCTCAGGATGCTGATGTCGGTGGTTTGGTCACCAGCAAGCCTGGTTCGCAGGCCAACTAAACTCTATGAGTAATCCGGCGGAGCAGAAAATGCAGTTCTCAAAAATGCACGGTCTCGGCAACGACTTTATGGTTGTGGATGCTGTGACGCAAAACGTCTTTTTTTCGCCGGAACTGATTCGCCGCCTGGCGGACAGAAATCTGGGGATCGGTTTTGATCAGCTACTGATCGTTGAACCGCCTTACGATCCGGATCTCGATTTCCATTACCGCATTTTCAACGCCGATGGCAGCGAAGTCGCGCAGTGCGGCAACGGCGCACGCTGCTTTGCCCGCTTTGTGCGTCTGAAAGGTTTGACCAATAAAAGCGACATTCGTGTCAGCACGCAAACCGGCCGCATGGTGCTCAGCGTTACCAATGATGAGCTGGTGCGCGTCAATATGGGTCAACCCAACTTCGAACCGCAAAGCGTGCCGCTCCGCGCGAATAAAGCAGAGAACCTTTATTTGCAGCGGGTGGCCGAGCAAACCGTGATGTTTGGTGCGGTATCGATGGGCAATCCGCACTGCGTGATTCAGGTAGAAAGCGTGAAAACCGCGCCGGTGGAAACGCTGGGCCCAGAGCTGGAAAGCCACGAGCGATTCCCGGAGCGCGTCAATGTCGGCTTTATGGAAGTGGTCAATCGTGAACACATCCGTCTGCGCGTGTATGAACGTGGCGCAGGCGAAACCCAGGCATGCGGCAGCGGCGCCTGTGCGGCGGTCGCCTGCGGTGTTCAGCAGGGCATTCTGGCGGAAAATGTCCGCGTCGATTTGCCGGGCGGAACGCTGCACATTGCCTGGAAAGGGGAAGGGCAACCGCTGTTTATGACCGGTCCAGCCACACACGTCTACGATGGGTTTATTCATCTATGAAAAATGTCGAAGAGCAAACCGAAAGCGAGGTTTTGCTGGACGATCAATCGGTAAGCGCATTTCTGCGTCAAAACCCCGATTTTTTTATTCGCAATGCGCGCCAGGTTGAACAGATGATGGTGCCGCATCCGGTACGCGGCAGTGTTTCGCTGGTGGAGTGGCATATGGCGCGGCAGCGCAACCACATCCAGCAGTTAGAAGAGGAGATCACGCTGCTGATGGAG
The DNA here is from genome assembly GCF_003208415.1 of Pantoea sp. AG1095. Taxonomy (NCBI): domain Bacteria; kingdom Pseudomonadati; phylum Pseudomonadota; class Gammaproteobacteria; order Enterobacterales; family Erwiniaceae; genus Pantoea; species Pantoea sp. AG1095. The sequence goes on from NZ_QKMJ01000009.1 coordinate 167,003, forward strand.
CAGGCTACCGCCAACCATCAGCTGTTTGATCGCCTGCTGGCGCTGCAAGGTCATCTCGCCGCCGCCGACAGCTTGCAAGAGATGCTAACGCGTCTGCACCGCTGGGCGCGCGAACTGGGTCTGGCCGGCGCACACGTACGCGTGTTCAATGACAAGTGGCACATCGGCGCACCCTCTGATTTCACCCAGCTCGGCTTGTCACGTCAGGCATTCGAACCGCTGCGCATTCAGCGCTTCGGCAATGAACATCACTATCTCGGCAGCCTGAACGGTCCGGAATTGCTACTGCTGTTGCCGCAGGCCAAAGCGATTGGCTCGGTAGCGATGTCGCTGATGGGCGAACGCGGCGAGCTGGGCATATTAATGTTCACCAGCCGCGATAATCAGCATTATCAGGCGGGCATGGGCACGCTGCTGCTGCAGCATCTGGCGCAAATGTTGCCGGATCTGCTGTCACGCTGGATTGAACGCGCATGAGTCACGTCAGTCCGCTGCTGCCGGCCGTGGATGGCTTTCTGCGTTATCTCAAGGTCGAACGCCAGCTGAGTCCGCTGACGCAAAAGAATTACCAACGGCAATTGCAGGCGATTATAGCAATGGCCGATGAGATGAAGCTGACGAGCTGGTCGCAGCTGGAACCGGCGCAGGTGCGCAGCCTGGCGGCACGCAGCCGGCGGGGCGGTTTAGGCGCCAGCAGTCTGGCGCTGCGCATGTCGGCGCTGCGCAGTTTTCTCGACTGGCAAGTGCATCAGGGCATGCTGAGCGCCAATCCCGCCAAAGGCATATCCACGCCGCGTAATGCGCGCCATCTGCCGAAAAACATGGATGTCGACGAAGTTAACCAACTGCTGGAGATCGATCTCAACGATCCGCTGGCGGTACGCGACCGCGCGATGCTGGAAACCATGTACGGCGGCGGTTTGCGTCTGTCTGAGCTGGTGAATATGGATTGTCGCCACATGGATTTGGAGGCAGGTGAAGTGCGGGTGCTGGGTAAAGGCAGCAAAGAGCGCCGCGTACCGATTGGCGGCACGGCGGTTACCTGGATTCAGCACTGGTTACCGCTGCGTGCTAGCTTTGCGCCGCAGGATGATGCGGTGTTTGTCTCCAGCCGCGGCAGCCGGATTTCGACGCGCAACGTGCAGAAGCGTTTTGCCGAATGGGGCATCAAGCAAGGCGTTGCCAGCCATATTCATCCGCATAAACTGCGCCACTCTTTTGCCACGCATTTGCTGGAATCAAGCGGCGATCTGCGCGCGGTACAGGAACTGCTCGGTCACGCCAATCTGGCGACCACGCAAATCTACACCCATCTGGATTTCCAGCATCTGGCGACGGTTTACGATGCGGCCCATCCGCGTGCCAAACGAGGAAAGTCTTAATGAAGTTTTATCGTCCGCTCGGCCCAATCAAAGCAATCACCTTTGATCTCGACGACACGCTGTATGACAACTATCCCGTCATCCGCAAAACCACTGCCGAATCGCACGCTGCGCTGCAGGCGTATCATCCGGCGCTGCGAGAATTCACCCCGGCGGATTATCAGGCGCTGCGCAATGAGTTGCTGGCGCGCGAGCCGGAAATTTATCACGACGTGTCTGAATGGCGTCGTCGCTCGGTGGAGCTGGCGTTGCTCAATGTCGGCTTATCCAAAGCGGAAGCCACCGCCGGTGCCAGCGACGTGATGAGCGTCTTCCATCAGTGGCGTAGTGAAGTCGATATGCCGGAAGAGACGCATCAAACGCTGACGTGGCTGGGTGAGCGCGTGCCGCTGGTGGCGATCACTAACGGCAATGCCTGTCCGGAAAAGCTCGGCATCCATCACCACTTCCAGTTCGCGCTGCGTGCCGGTCCGCACGGTCGCGCCAAGCCGTGGCAGGATATGTATCATCTGGCCGCTGAGCGTTTGAACATCGCACCGCAGCACATTCTGCACGTCGGCGACGATCTCACCACCGATGTGGCCGGTTCGCTGCTTGCCGGCATGCAAGCCTGCTGGATCAATCTACGTGAAGGCAATCTGATGAAGATTGACGATGCGCGTTTGCTGCCGCATGTTGAAATTGATCGGTTGGCATCTCTGACCTCGCTGCTATAATCCACACATGTAAATATATACAGCTCTATCCGCAGCAGTGTGGATTTGAGTTCATTTTCTTTCGCGAACGGTGCTTATGGACGTTTCTGATCTGCTTGACGGCTTGAATGACAAACAGCGCGAGGCGGTCGCCGCACCGCGCAGCAACCTGCTGGTGCTGGCCGGAGCAGGCAGTGGCAAAACCCGTGTGCTGGTGCATCGCATCGCCTGGCTGCTGTCGGTAGAGAACTGCTCGCCGTATTCGATTATGGCGGTGACCTTTACCAATAAAGCGGCGGCGGAAATGCGCCATCGTATCGATCAGCTGATCGGCACCAGCCAGGGCGGCATGTGGATTGGTACTTTCCACGGCCTGGCGCACCGTTTACTGCGCGCGCATCACCTTGATGCCGGCTTGCCGCAGGATTTCCAGATCCTCGACAGCGACGATCAGCTGCGTCTGCTGAAGCGCCTGATCAAAGCGATGAACCTTGATGAGAAACAGTGGCCTGCGCGTCAGGGCATGTGGTACATCAACGGCAAAAAAGATGAAGGCCTGAGGCCAAAACACATCGAAAGCTACGGCAATCCGGTTGAGCAAACCTGGCTGCGCATCTATCAGGCGTATCAGGAAGCCTGCGATCGCGCCGGATTAGTGGATTTCGCCGAGCTGCTGCTGCGCGCCCACGAACTCTGGCTTAACAAGCCGCATATCCTGAATCATTACCGCGAGCGTTTCAGCAACGTGCTGGTGGATGAATTCCAGGATACCAACAATATTCAGTACGCATGGATTCGCATGCTGGCGGGTGATAGCGGCCGCGTGATTATCGTCGGCGATGACGATCAGTCGATTTACGGCTGGCGCGGTGCGCAGGTGGAGAACATCCAGCGCTTCCTGCAGGATTTTCCCGGCGCGGAAACCATTCGCCTGGAGCAGAACTATCGCTCGACCAACAACATTCTGAAAGCGGCGAACACGCTGATCGCCAACAACAATGGCCGCCTCGGTAAAGAGCTGTGGACCGACGGCAGCGATGGTGAAAAGATCTCACTCTACTGCGCATTCAACGAGCTGGATGAAGCGCGCTTTGTGGTCAATCGCATCAAAAGCTGGCACGAGAACGGCAATGCGCTGCAGGATTGCGCCATTCTCTACCGCAGCAACGCCCAATCGCGCGTGCTGGAAGAGGCGCTGTTGCAAGGCAGCATGCCGTATCGCATTTATGGCGGCATGCGCTTCTTCGAGCGTCAGGAGATTAAAGATGCGCTGGCCTATCTGCGTTTAATGGCCAATCGCAACGACGATGCAGCCTTTGAGCGTGTGGTGAACACGCCGGTGCGCGGCGTCGGCGATCGTACCCTCGATGTGGTGCGCCAGACCGCGCGCGATCAGCAACTCACCTTGTGGCAGGCCACGCGCGAGCTGTTGCAGAACAAAGCCTTAGCCGGACGCGCCGCCTCAGCGCTACAACGCTTCTGCGAATTGGTCGATTCACTGGCCAGCGAAACCGCCGAGATGCCGCTGCATGTGCAAACCGATCGCGTGATTAAAGACTCCGGTTTATGGGTGATGTACGAGCAGGAGAAGGGCGAGAAAGGCCAGGCGCGTATTGAAAACCTTGAGGAACTGGTCACGGCAACGCGCCAGTTCAGCTATCAGGACGAAGACGAAGATTTGATGCCGCTGCAGGCATTCTTGTCACATGCGGCGCTGGAAGCAGGCGAAGGTCAGGCCGACAAATGGCAGGACGCGGTGCAGCTGATGACCATGCACTCGGCGAAAGGGCTGGAGTTCAGCCAGGTATTTATCGTCGGCATGGAAGAGGGCATGTTCCCGAGCCAGATGTCGCTGGATGAAGGCGGTCGTCTGGAAGAGGAGCGCCGTCTGGCTTACGTTGGCGTGACGCGTGCCATGGTCAAGCTGACGCTTACCTATGCTGAAAGCCGTCGTCTTTATGGTAAGGAAGTGTATCACCGTCCATCACGCTTCATCGGCGAGCTACCGGAAGAGTGCGTGGAAGAGGTGCGTTTGCGCGCCAGCGTCAGCCGTCCGGTGAGCCATCAGCGCATGGGCACGCCCATCGCGCAAAATGACAGCGGCTTCACGCTCGGCCAGCGCGTGCGTCATGCCAAGTTCGGTGAAGGCACCATCATCAATCTCGAAGGCAGCGGTGAACACAGCCGTTTGCAAGTGGCGTTTCAGGGCCAGGGCATCAAGTGGCTGGTGGCGGCTTACGCCCGTCTGGAAACGGTGTAGCGCGGTTGCGCTACCTTGACGACTTTTTCGTCTCAGCGTAACATGCGCGCACTATTATCATGAGAGGACAATGCCTTGGACGCGCCCAGTCGATGCTGGCTCAATCACCTGTTTAACAGGAACTCCTAAGGTTACCTCTTTTAGCTGGTAGCCTTAGCGGTTAACAGCGACCTCCCTTTTTTACTCTCGTCGCGTGAGTTAGCACTGATTTACCCTTGAAGCGAAAGTTTCCGTGTTCAGGCTTCGCCGTGCCCGTAATTTACAGTGGTCACCGCCTTGTCCCATTCCGAAAAAATGGGGAGTTATTGCTATGCTGAGCGCATTTAAACTCGATCGTAATCGCCTGACGCGCATCGAGCTGGAAGAAGATAACGACAAACTCAACACGTCTGTTTGGGTCGATCTGATCGAACCTGACGACAGCGAACGCGATCGCGTGCAATGCGAGCTCGGCCAGAGCCTGGCGACGCGTCCGGAGCTGGAAGACATCGAAGCCTCGGCGCGTTTCTTCGAAGACGAAGACGGCCTGCACATTCACTCCTTCTTCTTCTTTGAAGATGCCGAAGACCACGCTGGCAACTCCACCGTGGCATTCACCATCCGCGAAGATCGCCTGTATACGCTGCGCGAACGCGAACTGCCAGCTTTCCGTCTCTATCGCATGCGTGCGCGCAACCAGATGCTGACCGATGGCAACGCCTATGAGCTGCTGCTGGATCTGTTTGAGACCAAAATCGAACAGCTGGCGGATGAGATCGAGAACATCTATAGCGCGCTGGAGAAACTCAGCCGCGTGATAATGGAAGGCCAGCAGGGCGAAGAGTACGATCAGGCGCTGTCACGTCTGGCGGAGCTGGAAGATATCGGCTGGAAAGTGCGGTTATGTCTGATGGATACCCAGCGTGCCCTCAACTTCCTGGTGCGCAAAGCGCGTCTGCCGGGCAACCAGCTGGAGCAGGCGCGTGAAATCCTGCGCGATATCGAATCGCTGTTGCCGCATAACGAATCGCTGTTCCAGAAGGTCAACTTCCTGATGCAGGCGGCAATGGGCTTCATCAATATTGAGCAGAACCGCATCATCAAGATCTTCTCAGTGGTTTCGGTGGTATTCCTGCCGCCCACGCTGGTGGCATCCAGCTACGGCATGAACTTCGAGTTTATGCCGGAGCTGAAATGGAGCTTTGGTTATCCGGGCGCGATTAGCCTGATGATTCTCGCTGGCCTGGCGCCGTACCTCTATTTCAAACGCAAGAACTGGTTGTAACCGTTCTCAAGTCCAGGTCGTCATGAATGACGACCCTACAAAACCGCTCATGACAAATGTAGGGGCGCCATTTATAGCGACCTGGTAGATAAACTTAAATTTTCTGCGTAACCTGTTGGCTCTGCTCACTATCTGATTCTCTCCTATGGCGCGCTTCTCATTGCGACTTCAGTGGACACTGCTGCTGATTGCTTCGTTAGTGCTGGGGATTATCCTCCAGCTGTTCCATCTTCCTGCGGCCTTGCTGCTTGGCCCGATGATCGTCGGCACCTTTATGGGCTTGTCCGGCGCGACTGTTCGCATCGATAAACGTTTCTTCGTGCTGGCACAAGCGGTGCTCGGCTGCATGATTGGCCAGAGCTTATCGCCGGGCATTCTCACGCCGCTGATTCAGGATTGGCCGGTGGTGTTGGCGGTGCTGGTGCTGACGTTGGCGGCCAGCGGCCTGTCCGGTTTTCTGCTGGTACGCTTCAGTAGTTTGCCCGGCCCAACCGGCGCATGGGGATCGTCGCCCGGCGGCGCTTCGGCGATGGTGGCGATGGCCGGTGATTTCGGGGCGGATGTGCGGCTGGTGGCGTTTATGCAGTATCTGCGCGTGCTGTTTGTCGCCACCGCTGCGGCGGTGGTGGCGCGCATTGGCCTCGGCACCCACGGCGGTGCAGCTGATCTGGTATGGTTTCCCGCGCTGCACAGCAGCTTTCTGCTGACGCTGCTGGTGATGGTCGCCGGTGCGTGGCTCGGCCAGAGGCTGCGAATTCCTTCTGGTGCCTTGCTGCTACCCGCGCTGATCGGTGCGGTATTGCACGGCACCGATGTGGCGACTTTACAGGTTCCGGAATGGCTGCTGGCGCTAGCCTATGCACTGATTGGCTGGAGCGTGGGATTGCGTTTCACCCGACCGATTTTCAAACTTGCGCTGCGAACGCTGCCGCAAATGTTGCTGTCGATTTTTGGTTTGATGCTGTTGTGCGGCGGATTAGCCTGGATGCTAACGCGCGTGCTACACGTCGATCTGATGACCGCCTATCTGGCAACCAGCCCGGGTGGGCTGGATACCGTGGCGATTATTGCGGCCGGCACGCGCGTCGATATGGCTTTTGTCATGGCGCTGCAGACGCTGCGTCTGTTCACCATTCTGCTTACCGGTCCGGCGCTGGCGCGTTTTATTTCACGCTACGCGCATGCGCGCCCGAGCTGAGAACGCAACCGCATCAATAATGAACACGGCGAGCGCCAGCCAGATAAAGCCGAAGGTCACCATTTTATCCGGCGTCAGGCGCTCGCCGTAGAACAGCACCGCCAGCAGGAACATCAGCGTCGGACCCAGATACTGGAAGAAACCGACGGTCGATAAGCGCAGACGCGCGCAGGCGGCAGCAAAAAACATCAGCGGAATGGTGGTGATAATGCCCGCCGCGACCAGCTTGAGATTGAGGCTCATGGCGTTGGCGCTGAGATGGCTGGTGGCGCTATCGGCAAAACCAAACAGGTAAATCGCCGCCAGCGGGAATAGCCACAGCGTTTCGATCAACATGCCACTTTGCGCATCGACCTGAATTTTTTTGCGCACCAAACCGTACAAAGCAAAACTCAACGCCAGGCCAAGGCCGATAATCGGCAGCGATCCAAACTGCCACAGCTGCACCAGCACGCCGGTGGTCGCCAGCAGTACCGCCAGCCACTGCAAGCGGCGGAAGCGTTCGCGCAGGAACAGCATGCCAAACACCACATTAATCAGCGGGTTGATAAAGTAGCCGAGGCTGGCTTCCAGCATGTGCTGATTGTTCACTGCCCAGATAAACAGCAGCCAGTTGGCGCCAATGGTGATGGCGGTCAGCGCCAGCAGCAGCACCTTTTTCGGCTGAGCCAGTACGCTACGTACCTGCGCCCAGCTGCGCGTCAATGTGATCAACAACAGCATAAACAGTGCGGACCAAATCACGCGATGCGTCATGATCTCGGTAGCGGGCACCTCTTTGACCAGTTTGAAGTAGGCGGGGGCAATGCCCCAAATGAAGTAAGCGCCGAGCGCATAGCCAATACCCTGGCGAGTTTGTTGCGAATCCATCATGTCATTCCAAAAATACTGATTAGCCAATCATGTAGGTGGCGGTAGCGGTGGCGATGTAATCGCCTTGCTGGTTATGTAACTCCACGCGCGCCACAGCGACTTTGTTGCCGCCGCGCAGCAGGCTGCTGGTGGCGACAAAGCGCTCGCCACGGCCAGGGCGCAGATAATCCACGCGCATATCGATGGTGCCCATGCGCGACAGGCGCTGACGCAGCTCTTCCTCGGTAATGCTCTCCTGACGCGTCAGCGCATAGCTGATACACACCAGCCCGGCGGCGACATCGAGCACTGAAGCGATCACGCCGCCGTGCAGAATCTGCTGCGCCGCGTTGCCGACCAGCATGGTTTTATTGGCGAAGCCGAGTTCGGCGTAATCCGCTTCCAGTCGATCCAGCTCTAATCCGAGCGCCTGATTGAAGGGCATGTGATAAACAAAGATTTCGCCAATCAGACGACGCGCTTCCTGCTGTGTCAGCAACGGGGATGACATAATGCCTGCCTTAAAATGTTAACGAGTTGTGTATATTATGCCGCGTTCGAGCCGCTTTCCAGTTTCGGAAATCGGCGCTGATCAACCGCAGGTTTTGCGTGTAGAATGGCCTGCTTTTTGAACCGTCACTTGACGATTACGACACGCAGTTCTCTGGAGAATTCTATGCGTAAGCATTACGCCTTGCTGGCCGCGGCGCTGATCCTTCCTGGCCTGGCGCAGGCTGAAGAAGCCACGATAAAAGAGGTTCATGATGCACCGGCAGTGAAGGGCAGCATTATCGCTAACCTGCTGGAGAAACACGATAACCCGTTCGTGCTTTATCCTTACGAAAATAACTATCTGCTCTACACCTACACCAGCGACATGAACAAAGAGGCGATCTCTTCGTACAACTGGGCAGACAAAGCTAAAAATGATGAAGTAAAATTCCAGCTCAGCCTGGCGTTTCCGCTGTGGCGCGGCATTTTAGGCGATAACTCGGTGCTGGCGGCGTCCTATACTCAGCGCTCGTGGTGGCAGCTCTCGAACCGTGGTGCGTCATCACCGTTCCGTGAAACCGATTATGAGCCACAAATTTTCCTCGGCTGGGCCACCGATTACACCTTCGCAGGCTGGACCTTACGCGATGTGGAAACCGGCTTAGTGCATCAGTCGAACGGCCGCAGCGAGCCGACCTCACGCAGCTGGAACCGTGTTTACGCGCGCTTCATGGCACAGAACGGCAATCTGCTCGCAGAGATCAAACCCTGGTATCGTCTGCCTGAAAGTGAAAGCAATGACGATAACCCGGACATCACCAAATACATGGGTTACTACCGCGCCAAGCTCGGCTACATGATGGGCGAGAACATTTTCAGCGTGGAAGGTAACTACAACTGGAACAGCGGCTTTGGCGGTGCAACCTTCGCCTGGAGCTACCCAATCTCTGAACACGTGCGCTTTTACACGCAGGTCTTCAGCGGTTATGGTGAATCATTGATCGACTATAACCATCGCCAGACGCGCTTCGGCGTGGGCGTGACGCTCAACGATCTGTTCTAACCCGCAACAAAGACAGGATTACCGTGGCAACATCGGCAGTGCTTAATCAGGAAATGCTGGCGCAGCAGGTATTACAAGATACCTTCGGCTATCAGCAGTTCCGCCCAGGTCAGCAAAACATCATCGAAACCGCCCTGTCAGGACGCGATTGTCTGGTGGTGATGCCGACTGGCGGCGGCAAATCGCTGTGCTATCAAATCCCGGCGCTAGTGCGCGAAGGGCTGACGCTGGTGGTTTCACCGCTGATTTCACTGATGAAAGATCAGGTCGATCAGCTGCTGGCCAACGGCGTGGCTGCAGCGTGCCTCAACTCGACGCAGACGCGTGAGCAGCAGCAGCAGGTGTTTGCGGATTGTCGTACCGGCAAGCTCAAGCTGCTGTATATCGCGCCTGAACGTCTGATGATGGACAATTTCCTCGACAGCCTGCACCAGTGGAATCCGGTGATGCTGGCGGTGGATGAAGCGCACTGTATTTCGCAGTGGGGCCACGATTTCCGTCCGGAATATGGCTCGATCGGCCAGCTGCGTCAGCACTTCCCTGATTTGCCGGTCATGGCATTGACCGCCACCGCCGATGAAACCACGCGTAACGATATCGTCCATCTGCTGCAGATGGACGATCCGCTGATTCAAATCAGCAGCTTTGACCGCCCCAATATTCGCTACACGCTGGTGGAGAAATTCAAACCCACTGAGCAACTTCTGCGTTATGTGCAGGATCAGCGCGGCAAAAGCGGCATCATTTACTGTAACAGCCGCGCCAAAGTGGAAGACACCGCCGCGCGCCTGCAGAGCCGTGGTTTGAGCGTTGGCGCGTATCACGCCGGCATTGATAGCGCGCAGCGTGCCAGCGTGCAGGAAGCTTTTCAGCGTGACGATCTGCAAATCGTGGTCGCCACCGTGGCGTTCGGGATGGGCATTAACAAACCCAACGTGCGCTTTGTGGTGCACTTCGATATTCCGCGCAACATCGAATCCTATTATCAGGAAACCGGCCGCGCCGGGCGCGATGGCCTGCCTGCCGAAGCGATGATGCTATACGATCCGGCTGACATGGCGTGGTTGCGTAAATGTCTGGAAGAGAAAGTGCCCGGCCCGTTGCAGGATATAGAACGCCACAAACTCAACGCGATGGGCGCGTTTGCTGAAGCGCAAACCTGTCGTCGTCTGGTGTTGCTGAACTATTTCGGAGAAGGTCGCCAGCAACAGTGCGATAACTGCGATATCTGCCTCGATCCGCCGCGTCGCTACGACGGTTTGCTGGAGGCGCAAAAGGCGCTGTCGAGCATCTATCGTACCGGCCAACGCTTTGGGATGGGCTATATTGTTGAAGTTTTGCGCGGCGCCAGTAATCAGCGTATTCGCGACAACGGCCACGACAAACTGCCGGTGTACGGCTTAGGCCGCGAGCACAGCCACGAACACTGGATCAGCGTGCTGCGTCAGCTGATTCACCTCGGGATGGTAACGCAAAACATCGCCATGCATTCGGCGCTGCAACTCACCGAAGCGGCGCGTCCGGTATTACGTGCGGAAGTGCCGCTGATGCTGGCGGTGCCGCGTATCGTGACGGTGAAAACGCGCGGCAGCAGTTCGCCGAAAGTGCACAGCGGCAATTATGATCGCCAGCTGTTTGCCAAGCTGCGTAAGCTGCGCAAAGCAATTGCTGATGAAGAGAATATTCCGCCGTACGTGGTGTTTAACGATGCCACGCTGATTGAAATGGCAGAACAAATGCCGATTAGCGCGTCAGAAATGCTCAGCGTGAACGGCGTCGGTCATCGCAAACTGGAGCGTTTTGGTAAGCCGTTCCTGGTGATGATCAAAGAACATGTTGATGAAGGTTAAAGGAAAAAATTCATGCTGATGTTATTCGCCACTGTCGCGCTGGTGCATCTGGTTGCGCTGATGAGTCCCGGCCCGGACTTCTTCTTTGTGTCGCAAACGGCGGCAAGCCGCTCGCGCAAAGAGGCGATGATGGGCGTTCTGGGCATTACGTTGGGCATTGTGATCTGGGCCGGTGTGGCGCTGATGGGCCTGCATCTGATCCTGGAAAAAATGGCCTGGCTGCATGAAATCATTATGGTCGGCGGCGGATTGTATCTGCTGTGGATGGGCTGGCAGCTGATGCGCTCAGCGCGTCAACGTCACAAGCAGCCACAATCGGAAGCGCCGGTGGTTGAGCTGCCGAAAAAGGGCATGAGCTTCCTGAAAGGTTTCCTGACTAACCTGTCGAACCCAAAAGCGATCATCTACTTCGGTAGCGTATTCTCATTGTTTGTTGGTAACGACGTTGGCGCGATGGAGCGCTGGGGGTTGTTCCTGCTGATTATCGGAGAGACGTTCGCGTGGTTTACGCTGGTGGCGGCGATTTTCGCTATGCCGTGGATGCGTGATAAGTATCAGCGAATGGCGAAGTGGGTGGATGGTATGGCGGGCGTGTTATTCGCCGGTTTTGGCATTCACCTCATCATTTCACGTTAAGCCTGGTTTACTTGCCATTTCGGTACCGGGCAGTGCTCGCCCTCCTCATGTACGACGTGTACGCTCCGGGGGCTGCGCGCTGGCCGGCACCGAACTGGCTGCGCCACCGACGGCTTTGAAGTGGGTGCGATTTTCTTTTACGCCATTCTGCGTGCGCTGGCTAGCAGCGCGCCTACTGCCATAAACAATCCACCAAAGGTGCGGTTCAGCAGCTTCATCTGCTTCGGTCCTTTAATCCAGCCGGCGATACGCGTTGCCAGCGTGGCGTAACCAATCATTACGATGATATCGACCACAATGGTGGTCATGCCCAGCACCAGATATTGCATGAGCTGCGGCTGGTGCGGCTGAATAAACTGCGGGAACAGCGCAGCGAGAAACACGATGCTTTTCGGGTTGGTGAGGTTCACCAACACTGCACGCTTAAACAGGCGGCGACGCGGCATCGCTTTGGCAACGGCGTCAAGGTCGATGCCACCCGCGGAGCGCCACTGCTGAATGCCCAGCCATACCAGATAGGCTGCACCGGCCCACTTCAGGACTTCAAACGCCAGAATCGATTGGGAAAACAGCGCACCTAAACCGGCGCCGACCAGCACAATATGAATGGCCAGACCCAGCTGCAAGCCGGTAATCGATGCCGCTGCGCCGCGATAGCCGTGACTGATGCCGGTGCTCATGGTGTTGATCGCGCCGGAGCCGGGTGAAAGGCTGAGGATGGTTGTGGTCAGCAGATAGGTTAACCACCATTCAATGGTCATGTGTGACATTCCCTGAAGTTAGCGAAGTGTGACACAATACGACAGAAAATCGCCGCATGCTACGCAGCACAGGCGCGCAAATCACGTTTTTTCAGGGGGACGGATGCAGCAGCATAAACAGAGTTGGCTCGGACGTGAGCGAGGCTTTTCGGCCTTTGCCACCGGTCCGCTGCTCGACTTCTGGCGTCGCCGTGAAGAGTGTGAATTTACCGGCGTCGGCAACCTGAAGATTCGCTACGTCCGTTTCACCTCACCGCAACATCGCCGTGTCATTCTGGTCGTGCCTGGCCGCATTGAGAGCTACATCAAGTATCCCGAACTGGCTTACGACCTGTTCATGTGCGGCTACGATGTGGTGATTCTCGACCATCGCGGTCAGGGACGTTCCGAGCGTCTGCTGGAAGATTCGCATCGCGGCCATGTAGTGGAATTTGGCGACTACGTTGACGATCTGGAAACGCTGTATCTGAAAGAGATCGTGAGTCCACATTATCAGCAGCGCTACGTGCTGGCCCACTCGATGGGCGGCGCGATTTTAGCGCTGTTTCTGGCGCGTCAGCCGCAGGCGTTTCATGCTGCGGTGTTCTCCGCGCCGATGTTTGGCATTGTGCTGCCGCTGCCCGACTGGATGGCGCACCGCATTCTGGACTGGACCGAGAAACTGCCGGCGCTGCGTGAAGGTTACGCGCTGGGCACCGGGCGCTGGCGCGCCAATCCGTTTGGCATCAACCGCCTGACGCATAGCCGCGAACGTTATCGCCGTAACCTGCGTTTTTACGCCGACGATCCGGCAATTCGCGTCGGTGGCCCCACTTATCACTGGGTGCGCGAAGGCGTGCAGGCCGGGCGGGACATCTTCAATCAGGTAGCGAACATCACCACGCCGACCTTGCTGCTGCAGGCCAGTGAAGATGATGTGGTGGATAACCGCTCACAAAATCTATTTTGTACGGCGATGGCCGCAGCAGGACATCCCTGCGCGGGCAACGCGCCGTATGTGATCAAAGGAGCGCGTCATGAGATCTTGTTTGAAACAGACGCGATGCGTGCCGAAGCGCTAAACGCGGTGGTCGATTTCTTTGAACGCCACGCTTAATCAATTTTACTTTCCGATATCAACACCCGAGGTTTACATGTATCACATCGTCGCATCCGACCTGGATGGCACGCTGCTCTCTCCGGACCACCGCCTGACGCCGTTCGCGCGCACCACGCTGCAGGAACTGGTGGCGCGTGATATCCACTTTGTCTTTGCCACCGGCCGTCACTACATCGACGTCGGACAGATGCGCGATAAGCTCGGCATTCCGGCTTACATGATCACGTCTAATGGTGCACGCGTGCACAATGCCGCAGGTGAACTGGTGTTCAGCCACAATCTTGACGCCGACATCGCCAGCGATCTCTATGGCCTGCAATATCATGACGAGCATATCCTGACGCACGTCTATCGCGACGATGAGTGGTTCATGAGCCGTCATCGTCCGGATGAGCAGGACTATTTCCGTGAATCGGTGTTTAACTATCAGGTTTACCAGCCGGGCATGCTGCCGACTGATGGCATCAGCAAAGTGTTCTTCACCTGCGAAGATCCGGAGCGGTTGATTCCCATGGAGCAGGCGATTGAAGCGCGCTGGGGCGATCGCGTGAATGTCAGCTTCTCGCTGCCAACGTGTCTGGAAGTGATGGCGGGCGGCGTTTCCAAAGGTCACGCGCTGGAAGCGGTAGCGAAACAGCTCGGCCACTCGCTGAAAGCGTGCATCGCCTTTGGCGACGGCATGAATGATGTGGAGATGCTCAGCATGTCGGGCAAAGGCTGCATCATGCGCAATGCGCAGCAGCGTTTGAAAGATACCTTGCCGACGCTGGAAGTGATTGGCAGCAACGCGGATGACGCTGTGCCGCACACGCTGCGTAAACTTTTCCTCGCCTAGAAAAAAGGGCCGGTCATCACCGGCCCTTTTTAGTTATGCCAATTGTTTCTTGTGCTTGTGCTCACTGACCATGGTGAGCAGCAGCAGAATCACTGCCAGCACCGATCCGCCAATCATCACAATGAATCCGCCGTCCCAGCCGAAATAATCCACGGTGTAACCGACAATCGCACTCGCCGCGACCGATCCGCCGAGATAGCCAAACAGCCCGGTAAAGCCGGCTGCCGTTCCGGCCGCTTTTTTCGGTGCCAGTTCCAGCGCGTGCAAGCCAATCAGCATCACAGGACCGTAAATCAGGAAACCGATCACAATCATGCACAGCATGTCGATGCCTGGATTGCCTGGAGGATTCAGCCAGTACACCACGGTGGCGATGGTCACCAGCGTCATAAAGAACACGCCGGTTGCGCCACGGTTGCCGCGGAACACTTTGTCCGACATCCAGCCGCACAGCAGCGTGCCGGGAATACCGGCATATTCGTAAAAGAAGTAGGCCCACGAGGATTTATCCAGCGTGAAGTGCTTCACCTCTTTCAGGTAGGTCGGCGACCAGTCGAGAATGCCGTAACGCAGCAGGTATACAAACACGTTCGCCAGTGCGATGTACCACAGCAGCTTGTTGGGCAGAATGTACTGCATGAAAATCTGCTTCGCCGTCAGCTCCTGCTCGTGATCCTCGTTGTAATCCGGCGGATAATCATTTTTCCACGCTTCAATCGGCGGTAAACCGCAAGATTGTGGTGTGTCACGCATCAAGGCGAAGGCAATAATCGCGATGAGGATGGCGCCAAACGCCGGCATATACAGCGCGGCTTTCCAGTCGTTAAACCACGCCATGCCGAGCAGGAACAGCAGCGGAGGAATACCGCCACCGACGTTATGCGCGCAGTTCCACACCGACACAATTCCGCCGCGCTCTTTCTGCGACCACCAGTGCACCATGGTGCGCCCGCACGGCGGCCAGCCCATGCCCTGGAACCAGCCGCACAGGAACAGCAGCACAAACATCACCATGATGCTGGAGGTGGCCCACGGCACGAACCCCATCACCAACATTACCGCTGCGGCAAGGATCAATCCGGCGGGCAAAAACACGCGCGGATTCGAGCGGTCTGAGACCGAGCCCATAATGAATTTCGAGAAGCCGTAAGCGATGGAAATGCCCGATAGCGCAAAGCCGAGATCGCCGCGCGAGAAGCCTTGTTCCACCAGATAAGGCATTGCCAGCGCAAAGTTTTTACGCACCAAATAGTAGGCGGCATAGCCAAAAAATATTCCCAGGAAAATCTGCCAGCGCAGACGACGATAAAGCGGATCAACACGATCATCGGCCACTTGTGGGCGATGCGGTGCAGGTTTGAAAATACTCAACATGAGTGTGGCCCTCCAGGGCGCGATATAGTTATGAGTTCCCAGCAGGTTGGGGCAAAAACAGGCAGTAAAAATGGCAAAGCGAAGTTTCCATTTCGCGCAAAGGATAGTGATGGTCACGCGCAGTTACTGTGACATGTGACACATATGTTACAGTTTTATGACAATTGAGAGCGAAAAAAACCAGGAAATGTTGTATTTCGCGCATTTTTACCCGAGTGTAAAAATGAGGTTCGAAAATTATTCGTCGTTATTTTATCCACTTGTAAACCAGATAGTTCACCCCGATTTCGACAGTTTGTTTACACTAGCGCCACTGTTCATTTTGGGATCGTTACCGTGCCGTTACTGATCGTTACCACCATTCTGTGGGCCTTTTCCTTCAGTTTGATCGGAGAATACCTTGCTGGTCAGGTGGATTCCTGGTTCTCTGTTTTGATGCGTCTGGCGCTCGCCGCCATCGTTTTCCTGCCGTTCCTGCGCTGGCGCGGTTACCGTGCTTCCACCATCCTGCTGTATATGCTGGTGGGCATGCTGCAGCTTGGCATCATGTATTTATTAAGCTTTGAGGCTTATCTGTATCTCAGCGTGACCGAGTTCCTGCTGTTCACCGTGATGACGCCGCTGTATGTCACGCTGATCTACGATTTGCTCAGCCGACGTCCGCTGCGTATCGGCTATGCCTTCAGCGCGCTACTGGCGGTAATTGGTGCGGCGATTATTCGTTACGACAAAGTCAGCGACCATTTCTGGTTTGGCTTGCTGCTGGTACAGGCGGCAAACATCTGCTTCGCCATCGGCATGGTGGGCTACAAACGCCTGCAGGAAACTCGCCCGATGCCGCAGCACACCGCATTTTCGTGGTTCTATCTGGGCGCGGTGATGATCGCGGTGATCGCCTGGAGCTTGTGGGGCAATCCGAACAAACTGCCGACCACGTCGCTGCAGTGGGGCATTCTGGTGTGGCTGGGCGTGGCGGCTTCAGGTTTGGGCTACTTCATGTGGAACTACGGCGCTACGCAGGTGGATGCTGGCACGCTAGGTATTATGAACAACATGCATGTGCCAGCGGGCTTGCTGGTGAATCAGGCGATCTGGCAGGAGAAACCGCATTGGCCAAGTTTTCTCGCCGGTGCCGCCGTGATTTTCGCATCCCTTTATGTGCACAAACGCTGGGTATTAGGTAAGAAAAGCAACGCATAGGCTAAAAGGGAAGAGATAGCGCGGCAGAGGAGCAAAGCATCCGAGCCATGGATGGCGAGGCTGATCCACAAGGAAGTGGTTTCCCTTTGCGATCTGCCGCGCTATCCCTGACCCGGCTCGAACAAAGAAGCGATTAACCCTTCTTAGCCGGCGCCGGACGATGAATCATCGTCAAACCTTTCAGGAAATTACGCAGAATCTGGTCACCGCATTCGCGGAAATTCTTATGATCAGGGTTGCGGAAAATCGCGCCAACCTCAGCCTGTGAAATCTTGAAGTTCGCTTTCAGCAGCACATCAGGAATATCGGTGGTCTTCAGCTCAAAGGCGATACGCAATTTCTTCATGAAAATGTTGTTATTCATGCGGCGCTCAATCGAAGGCGCGGGCGCATCTTCACTCTTACCGCGACGGTAAAAAATCAGACCGTTAAGGAAATAGCCCATCAATACATCTGGCAGCTTGCGAAACGCGGCATCGTCATCTTTCTTCATCCACGCCTGCACGTCTTCCAGCGGCACTTCACTTCCCGCCAGGGCAAAAATCTCCACCACTTTGCTATCGCTCAAATCCAGCATATAGCGCACGCTGCGCAGAACATCGTTACTCATCATGGTGAAACTCTCTTGGTCGCGGGTTGAGGCGGCGCATTATAGAGCAGGCGGGGCAGGGATAACAGCGCGGGCGACCTTCGCCGCCCAACAACATCAGGATGAGGTGATTTGCAGTGAGCCGGGACGCGCGGCATCGCGCACGAAGGGCAGATGTTCACAGGCGTGCTGACGGGCAAACCGCACAAAGGCTTCCATTACCGGTTGACGCTGCTCGCCTTCGCGTACGGCGGCATACAAGCGGCTCCACAAACCATTGCCTAAGGTTTTGGTCACCACCAAACCCTGCTGCTCAAAATTCTCTACTACCCAATGTGGCAACGCGGCGATGCCCATGCGCGCCGACACCATCTGAATCAGCAGCAGCGTGTTATCGACGCTCTTCAAGGCTGGACTGACGCCCGCAGGCTGCAGGAAATGGCGCCACACATCCAAACGCTGACGCTGCACCGGATAAATCATCAGCACTTCATCGGCCATATCTTCCGGAGCAATGTGCTCAAGCTGCGCCAAAGGATGATCCGGTGCCATCACCAAACGCACTTCAAAATCGAACATCGGTGAATAAAACAATCCACTGCGCGGCAAAATATCGGAGGTCAACACCACATCCAGCTCGCCCTGTTGCAACGCGGGTTGCGGATCAAAGGTCACGCCGGATTTGAAATCCATCACCACCTGCGGCCAGCTCTGGCGGAAATTATTCAGCGCGGGCGTCAGCCACTGAATACAGCTGTGACACTCAATGGCGATACGTAACGTGGCCTGATGCGGCTCATGACACGCCTGCAAAGCCTGCTGAATCTGCGGTAAAACCTGCTCAGCCAACTGCAGCAAAATCTCTCCCTGCGGCGTAAAACGCAGCGGCTGGCTTTTACGCACAAACAGGCGAAAACCCAGCCGCTGCTCCAGATCGCTGAACTGGTGGGATAACGCCGATTGCGTCTGATGAAGCTGGGAGGCGGCGGCAGCTAACGAGCCGGTGTTCCGTAACGCCTGCAGCGTCCGCAGGTGTTTGAGTTCGATCATGAGAATCCTTCACATCGAGATTGAACAAATTGCGCTTGAGGAACATACAGTACCCGCAGATTATGGCGGTGTAAACATCTGGACGGCTAAACATCTCTGCCCCCTATTCAGTTAAGAATATCTGGAGAACAGAAAATGACCATTCTGAACCACACTCTCGGTTTCCCTCGCGTTGGATTGCGTCGTGAATTGAAAAAAGCACAGGAAAGCTATTGGGCAGGTAAAAGCTCACAGGAAGAGCTACTGGCGGTGGGGCGTGAACTGCGCGCCCGTCACTGGCAACAGCAGAAAGAGGCGGGCGTGGATCTGCTGCCAGTCGGCGATTTCGCCTGGTACGATCACGTGCTCACCACCAGCCTGCTGCTGGGTAACGTGCCAGCTCGTCACCAAAATCAGGATGGCTCGGTCGATCTCGACACGCTGTTCCGCCTTGGCCGTGGCCGCGCACCAAGCGGTGAACCGGCGGCAGCGGCGGAAATGACCAAATGGTTCAACACCAATTATCACTACATGGTGCCGGAATTCACTCAAGGGCAGCAGTTCAAACTGACCTGGACTCAGTTGCTGGATGAGGTTGATGAAGCGCTGGCGCTCGGGCACAAGATTAAACCGGTGCTGCTGGGTCCTGTTACCTATTTGTGGCTGGGTAAAGTGAAAGGTACGTCGTTCGACCGCCTGTCACTGCTCAAAGACATTCTGCCGGTTTACCAACAGGTGCTGGCTGAACTGAAAAAACGCGGCATCGAATGGGTACAAATCGATGAGCCAGCACTGGCGCTGGAGCTGCCGCAAGCGTGGCGCGATGCCTTCAAACCGGCTTACGACGCGCTGCAGGGCGAAAGCAAATTGCTGCTCACCACCTATTTCGACAGCATTGGTCAGAACCTCGACGTGATCAAAGTGCTGCCGGTGCAAGGTCTGCATGTTGACCTGGTCCACGGCAAAGACGACATCCAACAGGTGAACCAGCAGATTCCCGCGGATTGGCTGCTCTCCGTCGGCGTAATCAATGGCCGTAACGTCTGGCGTGCCGATCTCAGCAGCTGGTTTACGCGTCTGCAGCCGCTGGTGGGGCAGCGTCAACAATTGTGGATTGGATCATCCTGCTCGCTGCTGCACAGCCCAATCGACTTAAGTGTGGAAACGCGCCTCGATGAGGAAGTGAAAAGCTGGTTCGCCTTTGCTCTGCAGAAGTGCGCTGAGCTTGCACTGCTGAGTCATGCGCTGAACAACAACGATGCCGCTTCGCTGGTTGAGTGGAGCGCACCGATTCGTGCGCGTGCCAACTCCACGCGCGTTCACAATGCCGCAGTCGGTGAGCGTCTGGCGAAAATTCAGGCCAGAGACGTTGAACGTGCCAGCAGCTATACCGAGCGTGCCAAAGCGCAGCGTCACCGCTTTAACCTGCCAGCGTGGCCGACCACCACCATAGGTTCATTCCCGCAAACCACCGAAATTCGAGGCCTGCGCCTCGACTTTAAAAAAGGCAACATTGATGGTGGAAACTATCGCACTGGCATCGCCGAACACATCAAACAGGCGATTGTGGAGCAGGAACGTTTGGGCCTCGACGTGCTGGTGCATGGCGAAGCAGAACGTAACGACATGGTGGAATACTTCGGCGAAAACCTCGACGGCTTCGTGTTCACCCAAAACGGCTGGGTACAGAGCTACGGCTCACGCTGCGTTAAACCACCGATCATCATCGGCGACGTAAGCCGTCCGCAAGCCATCACCGTTGAGTGGGCGAAGTACGCGCAGTCGCTGACCGACAAACCGGTGAAAGGCATGCTGACCGGTCCAGTGACGATTCTCTGCTGGTCGTTCCCGCGTGAAGATGTAAGCCGTGAAACCATCGCTAAACAGATTGCGCTGGCGCTGCGTGACGAAGTGGAAGATCTGGAAAAAGCCGGTATTGGCATTATTCAGATTGATGAACCGGCACTGCGCGAAGGCCTGCCGCTGCATCAGTCCGATTGGGCGGCGTACCTGACCTGGGCGGTGGATGCGTTCCGTCTCAATGCCGCCGTGGCGCAGAATGAAACCCAGATCCATACCCACATGTGTTACTGCGAGTTCAATGACATCATGGACTCGATTGCCGCGCTGGATGCGGATGTTATCACCATCGAAACCTCACGTTCCGATATGGATCTGCTGGATACCTTTAAGGAGTTCGACTATCCCAACGAAATCGGTCCGGGCGTGTATGACATTCACTCACCAAACGTGCCGAGCGTGGAGTGGATGGAAGAGTTGCTGCGTAAAGCTGCGCAGAGCATCCCGGCAGAGCGTCTGTGGGTTAACCCGGATTGTGGCCTAAAAACGCGTGGCTGGACGGAAACCCGTCAGGCGCTGGCGAACATGGTAAAAGCGGCGCAAAACCTGCGGGGTGAAACGGCTTAGTCGCTGTAAATGAGATTGGGGCGCAAATGCGCCCCCTATTATTACGCGTTTCGCGCTACGCCATACTGCGCGAACCACGCCAGCATGCGTTGCCAGCCATCTTTGGCGGAATCGGCGTGATAACTGGCACGATAATCCGCATTGAAAGCATGTCCTGCATCCGGATACACCACGATTTCCGCCTTGGCATTGGCGGCATGCAGCGCCTGACGCATCTTATCAATGCTCTCCAGCGGGATGCTCTCATCCTGACCACCGTAAAGGCCCAGCACCGGTGCGTTGAGATCCACCGCGATATCGATCGGATGCTTCTGCTGCTTCAGCGTCTTCTCACCGTCTAAGCGTCCATACCACGCCACCGCTGCACGCACCTGCGGATTGTGCGCGGCAAACAGCCAGCTAATACGTCCGCCCCAGCAGAAACCGGTAATCGCCAGGCGACGGATATCACCATCGTGGCGCGTGGCCCAGTTGGCCACATGATCGAGATCGGACAACACTTGCGAATCCGGAACTTTACTCACCAGCTCTTTAAACAGCGTGGGAATGTCGTGGTAATCGTTGGGATCGCCCTCGCGGAAATAGAGTTCCGGAGCGATGGCCAGATAACCTTCCAGCGCCAGACGGCGGCAGACATCGCGGATATGCTCGTGCACGCCGAAAATCTCCTGCACCACCAACACAACCGGCAAGGTGCCTTGATACTCTTTTGGTCGGGCGTAATAGGCAGGCAGGTTTTCGCCCTGGCTCGCAACTGAGGTCTCGCCAGCATGAATCGCGTCGCTGCCGGTAATAATGGTGCTGCTTGCGGTGGGCTGAACGGCCGGTGCAAAGCCGCCGGGTGCCGTTTTTTGTGCCATATTGTCTTCGGTTTTCATTGTTCTCTCCGTGCTAGCAAATGCGCAATCACGTAACTATAGCCTGGCGAAGTGAAGCAAGGCTGGCGTAGGGTACAGAGGGATTTTTTCACGTGTGCTGCTTCTCTATTAACATTGCCACCAACACTTACACAGCACCGCTTGTAGCAATTCAGAATTGCACAGCGTGAATGTGTGATTTATGTCACATAATGTTTTTCTGATAATGTAAGTTTCATTATCGATGGTGAATTGAGTCACATATTTATGCCGCCTGCTCACGTAGAGTGGCGCGCTCATCCCCAATTATCAGGAGTCTGTTATGGCCCAGTCTGACGTTTTCCACCTTGGCATTACTAAAGCTGATTTGAAAGGATCCACGTTGGCCATCGTGCCTGGCGATCCTGAGCGCGTAAAGAAAATCGCCGCGTTGATGGACAATCCACAGCATCTGGCTTCACACCGTGAATTCACTACCTATCTGGCTGAAGTGGATGGCAAACCGGTTGTGGTGTGCTCCACCGGTATCGGCGGACCTTCAACGTCAATTGCGGTTGAAGAGCTGGCGCAACTGGGTGTGCGCACCTTCCTGCGCGTTGGCACCACTGGCGCTATTCAGCCGCATATTAATGTGGGCGATGTGCTGGTCACTACCGCTTCGGTACGCCTCGACGGTGCCAGCCTGCACTTTGCGCCGATGGAGTTCCCGGCCGTAGCTGATTTCACCTGCACCACCGCGCTGGTGGCAGCGGCAGAAGCGTGCGGCGCGAAAACCCACATTGGTATTACCGCCTCATCTGACACCTTCTATCCAGGCCAGGAACGCTACGACACTTTCTCCGGTCGCGTGGTGAATCGCTTCCAGGGCTCAATGGAAGAGTGGCAGCAAATGGGCGTCCTCAACTATGAGATGGAATCCGCTACACTGTTAACCATGTGCGCCAGTCAGGGACTGCGTGCCGGCATGGTGGCTGGCGTCATCGTGAACCGTACGCAAAAAGAGATCCCGGATGCCGCGACCATGAAGCAGACCGAAAGTGATGCGGTGAAAATTGTGGTTGAAGCCGCGCGTCGCTTAATTTAGTGCGCCAGTCAGGGATGAATTCGAGACCAGGCTTATAAGGAATCCCGCAACTTCCTGATTAGAATGCGCGCAATTTCAGCAGCTACTGAGAAATTTCTTATGCGCAAAATGGTTTCTGTCTCACGTCCCAATTTCATGAATAATCCCGCTACTGCACAATCACGCGTTGAAGGTGCAGCAGCGAGATTTCGCCAGGCGATGGCGGCGAATAACTATCCTCTTGCGCGTCAATGCTGTGAAGAAGTGCTGCGCGTCTTGCCCCATCATATGCAGGTGCTCAGCGACTACGCGCTCACCCTGATGCGCGTTGGCGAATACAAAAAATCTTATAAAATTTACCAGAAGATCTACCAGGCTCCGGCCGCGCAGCGTGCGCAGGCATCGGAAACCTGGCTGGATGGATTAACCGAAGTGTGCGGCTGGTTGAATAAAGAAGATGAAGCGGCACGTTACGGCCTCGAATCGCTGCAAAAATCTGATGTGACTTTCAGTAAAGGGGCGAAAGTCGCCTTCCCTTCTGAGACACCACCGCCGATCAACCGCAGTAATCCGGCAGAAAATATCATCTCCTTTAGCCTGTATGGCAGTCAGCCACGCTACTGCGAAACCTTGATTAAAAACATCGAAGTGGCGCGCGAGCTTTATCCCGACTGGATCTGCCGCATCTATCTCGACGACAGCGTGCCGCAGCACGTCTGGCAGCGCCTGACGCAGCCAAACACCCAACTGGTGGATATGTCGCATGAGAAAACTATCTTCCCAACGCTGTGGCGTTTTCTGGTGATGGACGATACCAGCGTCAAACGCTACATCGTGCGTGATGCGGATTCGTTGCTGTCCGAGCGCGAAGTCGTGGCGGTAGAAGCCTGGCTGACTTCGCCTTACTGGTTCCATCATATGCGCGATTACTTCTCGCATACTGAATTGCTGCTGGCGGGCATGTGGGGCGGCTGCCACGGCGTGTTCCATAACGTTGAGCAGCAGATGCGTGACTTTATTGCGCAATATGAAGGCAGCGAACGCTTTACCGATCAGTACTTCCTAAAAGTGGCGCTGTGGCCGACGGTACGTGAGAGCATCTTGAATCATGACGATATTTTCCGCTTCCATCATGCACAACCGTGGCCGGCGCATCAGCCGATTCGCTGGCAAACCGACAGCTTCCACGTCGGTAGTAACGCCGGTTTTGCCAGCATGGCGGGCCAGGTCGAAAACGCTGAGAACGGCTGGCAGCAGGTTGAGATCACCTACGACGGGAAAAGCTGGACCTATCCGGCCAAAATCCAGGGTGAAACCGAATGGGTGTTGCCGATGCCCTTCTTCCTGATTGATGCGTGGAAAGCGGGCGATCTCACCGTAAAAGCCCTCTAATTAGAGAACGTTTTCCCTAAATAATTCGAGTCGCAGGAAGGCGGCAAGCGAGCGAATCCCCGGGAGCTTACATCAGTAAGTGACTGGGGTGAGAACGTGCAGCCAACGCATCCGCGGCTTGAAGTATGAAGGGAAAAAAATCTGGACATTCATACAGTAGAGCTCTACCTTTTCCCTCAGCAAGTCGATCCGCGGGGGGATTATGGATCAGCAACTTATCATTAGCGGCGCGCTGGCGCTGGCCGGTTTGGGCATTGGCTGGATCATTGCTCAACTGCGCGCCGGTCATCAGCACGCCAGCTTCACCACCGAGCGTCGCCTGCTGGAAGAGGCGCAGCAGCGTCAGCAGCAGCAGCTCGAACAGTTACAGCAGCAAATCCAACAACGCGAACAGGAGATGCGCCAGCTACACGGTGCACTGAGCGGTGCGCAGGAACGTTTGCAGCAGCTTGATTACTGGCGCGGCGAAAGTGAACAACTCAGCCGTGAACTGCGAAATCAGCTTGAAGTGAACAGCGCGCAGGAAGCCGAACTGCGCGAAGTGACCATTCGTCTTGAAGAGACGCGCTACGGTGCAGAAGAGAAGCAGCGACTACTGACCAACAGCGAACAGCGCCTCAGCGCGCAGTTTGAAAATCTCGCCAATCGCATCTTCGAAAACAGCGGGCGGCGCGTCGATGAACAAAACCGTCAAAGCCTGAACAGCCTGATTGGCCCGCTGCGTGAACAGCTGGACGGTTTCCGCCGTCAGGTCACCGACAGCTTTGGCCTGGAAGCGCGTGAACGTCACACGCTGACCCACGAAATTCGCCAGCTACAGCAACTCAACGCACAGATGGCGCAGGAAGCGGTCAATCTTACTAAAGCGCTAAAAGGCGACAATAAAATTCAGGGAAACTGGGGCGAAGTGGTATTGGCCCGCGTGCTGGAAGCATCGGGCCTGCGTGAAGGCTACGAATACCAAACGCAGGTTAGCGTGCAGCTGGAACAGCAGGGCAGGATGCAACCGGATGTGATCGTGCGTTTGCCGCAGGGTAAAGATGTGGTGATCGACGCCAAAATGACGCTGGTGGCCTACGAGCGCTACTTCAATGCCGACGATGAAGCCACGCGTGAGCAGGCGATTCAGGAACACATTAGTGCCATGCGCGGACACATTCGCCTGCTGAGCCGTAAAGATTACCAACAATTGCCCGGTTTACGCTCTCTTGATTATGTGTTGATGTTTATCCCGGTGGAACCGGCGTTTCTGCTGGCGATTGATCGTCAGCCCGAGCTGATCAGCGAAGCGTTACAGCAGAACATTATGCTGGTCAGCCCGACCACGTTGCTGGTGGCACTACGTACTATTAATAACCTCTGGCGTTATGAGCATCAAAGCCGCAACGCACAGCGCATCGCCGACCGGGCAACGCGGCTGTACGACAAAATGCGGCTGTTTGTCGATGACATGAGTGGCATCGGGCACAATCTCGACAAAGCGCAGCAAAGCTATCATCAGGCGATGAAAAAGCTGTCTGAAGGGCGCGGCAATCTGATCGCACAAAGTGAAGCGTTCCGTTCGCTTGGCGTGGAGATCAAACGTCCGATTAATCCGCAACTGGTTGAACAAGCGCAGCCGGAAGAAGCGGATGAAGATTGGGCAGACGATCGCACCGAGGATGAAAACGTTGCAGAACCAACAACAGACTCGCTGCGCCGCATCAACGAATAGCACGGTGGTCGCGTGCTCGTGTAGCGCGACTCTGATACACTTCGGCAAGAATTGTTTGTGGAACAGGTAAAACCGATGGCAGATGAATCACAGCAGGAAACTACCCATTTTGGCTTCCAGACCGTCGCGAAAAGCGAAAAGGCCGATAAAGTTGCGGACGTGTTTCACTCCGTCGCGGCAAAATATGACCTGATGAACGATTTGATGTCGTTTGGCATCCATCGTGTCTGGAAGCGTTTTACCATTGACAGCAGCGGCGTGCGCCGCGGTCAGCGCGTGTTGGATCTGGCGGGTGGTACCGGCGATCTCACGGCAAAATTCTCACGTCTGGTGGGCGAAACCGGCCAGGTTGTGCTGGCAGACATCAACAGCTCGATGCTGAAGATGGGCCGCGAAAAGCTGCGTAATCTCGGCGTGTCGGGCAATGTCAGCTATGTGCAGGCGAATGCCGAAGCGCTGCCGTTCCCGGATAACTACTTCGATTGCATCACCATCTCATTCGGCTTGCGTAACGTGACCGAAAAAGAGAAAGCGCTGGCATCAATGTTCCGCGTGCTGAAGCCAGGCGGACGTCTGCTGGTGCTGGAGTTCTCGAAGCCGTTGCTGGAGCCGCTCAGCAAAGCCTACGATACCTATTCATTCCACATTCTGCCGCGTATTGGTCAGCTGGTGGCGCAAGACGCTGAAAGCTATCGCTATCTGGCGGAGTCGATTCGTATGCATCCCGATCAGGAAACCCTGAAAGCGATGATGAACGATGCGGGCTTTGAAAATACCACCTACTTCAACATGACTGGCGGTATTGTCGCGCTGCATCGCGGATTTAAATTCTAATCCATCATGACTTTAACTCCTCTCATCACCGGCGGTCTTGAGACCGCCCTGAACCGTGTTCTCTATCGCGATCGCAGCCTGAAAGCCGCACGCCAGCGTTTGGCTGGCAAGGTATTGATGCTGCGTCTGCAAGAGCTCGATTTTCCTTTGGTGCTGGTATTTAGCGAATCGCAACTCGATGTGCTGAGTGATTGGCAAGACAACAGCGACTGCACGGTGAGTTTGCGTGTCAGTACTTTGCCGAAACTGCGCGATCGCCAGCAGCTCA
Source organism: Pantoea sp. AG1095 (assembly GCF_003208415.1). Classification (NCBI taxonomy): domain Bacteria; kingdom Pseudomonadati; phylum Pseudomonadota; class Gammaproteobacteria; order Enterobacterales; family Erwiniaceae; genus Pantoea; species Pantoea sp. AG1095. The sequence goes on from NZ_QKMJ01000009.1 coordinate 194,137, forward strand.
CCAGCCTGATTCGTAGCGGTGAACTGGAGGTGGACGGCGACTTGCAGGTGGTACAGCAATTCTCCGCACTGATGGATCTCGCCGAGCTGGATCCGGCGGAATATCTTGCACCGTGGATTGGCGATATCGCTGCGCAAGGCGTAAGCCAGGCCGCACAGCAGGCGCTGAAGTTCGTGCAGCAGCAGTTCATCCGCCGCCAGGATTATCTTGGTCAGGTGCTGACGGAAGAGTGGCGCGTTGCGCCGGGCGCACTGGAACTGGCATGGTTTTGCGAGGAAGTGGAAGCGATAGAACGTTCGCTCAATGCGTTTGAAACGCGTTTGGCACAGCTGGAGGCGAAATGACGCTGGGAGAAATTCGGCGCTTATACTTCATCATCAAGATCTTTCTGACTTACGGCCTTGATGAACTGATTCCCCGCATGCGCTTCACGCTGCTTTTACGCTTGTGGCGGCGTTGCATCTTCTGGATCCCCAACCAACATAAAGACGCTTCCGCCGGCGTGCGCATCCGTTTAGCGATGGAGCAGTTGGGGCCGGTGTGGATCAAATTCGGTCAAATGCTCTCGACGCGTCGCGATCTGTTCCCACCAGCGATTGCCGATGAACTGGCGGTGCTGCAGGACCGCGTTGCGCCATTTGATGGCGTGAAAGCCAAACAGCAGATTGAAAAGTCGATTGGCGGCCCGGTGGAAACCTGGTTTGAAGACTTCGATATCAAACCGCTGGCCTCAGCTTCTATCGCGCAGGTGCATACCGCGACGCTGAAATCCAACGGCCGCGCGGTGGTGATCAAAGTGATTCGTCCCGACATCCTGCCGGTGATCAGAGCCGATATGCGACTGATTTACCGTCTGGCGCGGTGGGTGCCGCGTTTGTTGCCGGATGGTCGTCGTCTGCGTCCGGTGGAAGTGGTGCGCGATTACGAAAAGACCTTAATTGATGAGCTGAATCTGCTGCGTGAAGCGGCGAACGCCATCCAGCTGCGTCGTAATTTTGACCAAAGCCGCATGCTGTATGTGCCGGAAGTGTTCTCTGATTATTGCAGCGAATCGATGATGGTGATGGAGCGCATTTACGGCATTCCGATCTCAGATATCGCCACGCTGGAGCAGCACGGCGTTAACATGAAACTGCTGGCCGAGCGCGGTGTGCAGGTATTCTTCACCCAGGTGTTCCGTGACAGCTTCTTCCACGCCGACATGCATCCCGGCAATATCTTCGTCAGCTACGATCACCCGGAAGATCCGCAATACATCGGCATCGACTGCGGTATCGTCGGTTCGCTGAACAAAGAAGATAAGCGCTATCTGGCCGAGAACTTCATCGCCTTCTTTAACCGCGATTACCGCAAAGTGGCCGAGCTGCATGTGGATTCTGGCTGGGTACCGGCCGATACCAACGTCGAAGACTTTGAGTTTGCCATTCGTACCGTGTGTGAGCCGATTTTCGAAAAACCGCTGGCTGAGATTTCGTTTGGCCACGTGCTGCTGAACCTGTTCAACACCGCGCGTCGCTTCAATATGGAAGTTCAGCCGCAGCTGGTACTGTTGCAGAAGACGCTGCTGTATATCGAAGGGATTGGCCGCCAACTCTATCCGCAGCTTGACCTGTGGAAAACGGCCAAGCCTTTCCTCGAAGATTGGATCAAAGATCAAATTGGTATCCCGGCGATTTTGCGGGCGGTGAAAGAGAAAGCGCCGTACTGGGCGGAAAAACTGCCGGAGTTGCCGGAGCTATTTTACGACAGCATGCGCCAGCACAAATTATTGAAGCACAGCGTCGATAAACTCGTCACCGATTTAAACGTACAGCGAACACGCAATCATCAGGCGCGCTATCTGTTTGGTGTAGGCGCTACACTGTTATTAAGTGGCACCGCCGTGCTGTTAAGTCGACCGGATTGGGATTTCTTCCCGGCGCTATTAATGGCCGCTGGCATCGTCACCTGGCTTATTGGCTGGCGCAAGACAAACTGATTGTCTGCCTGGTGCAAATCGCGTAATGTCGCAAGCTAAAGCCCGAAATCATACGGGCTTTCTGTGCGTTACAGTCAACAGTTTTTCACAGAATATTAGAGGCATATCTCATGGGCGGTATCAGTATTTGGCAATTGTTAATCATTGCCGTCATTGTTGTTCTTCTGTTCGGTACCAACAAGCTTCGTAACCTGGGTTCGGATTTAGGATCTTCCATTCGTGGCTTCAAAAAAGCTATGGGCGATGAAGACGATAAAAAGGATCAACCGAAAGAGCAGGACGCTGACTTCAACGCCAAAACTCTGGCAGACAAACAGCAAACCACGGCGACTAAAGACGACGCCCGGAACGACAAGCAGGTATAACTGTGTTCGACATTGGTTTTAGTGAACTGGTATTAGTGTTCGTGATCGGGCTGATTGTGCTTGGCCCGCAGCGGTTACCGGTTGCGGTGAAAACCGTCGTCGGCTGGATCAGAGCCATTCGCTCACTGGCCGCGAATGTACAAAACGAACTGGCGCAAGAGTTGAAACTGCAGGAATTGCAGGACAGCCTGAAAAAGGTGGAAGAAGCGGGCCGTGGCACGTTGTCACCCGAGCTAAAAGAGTCGATGGAGGAACTGCGTAAAACCGCCGACTCCATGAAGCGTTCGGTGCAGCAGAGTATCGATCTCGAAAAAGAGGAAGATGAAGCCAACACTATTCATCAGACTTCGCCAGCCGCCGTGCAGCCCGTGACTTCACCTGCGGTCACGCCCGCAGCAGCAGAACATCAAACCAGTGCGACTGCACAGACTCCGCAGCCTACTGACGAAATCTCTGCCGCAGAAACCCCTCCCGTCGCCAGTGCTCCTGAAAGCACCGCGAAGACTTCTCTCGTAAAAGATGAACGATAAACATGGCCGTTGAAGATACCCAACCGCTCATTAGCCATTTGATTGAGCTGCGCAAGCGTTTGTTGAATTGCATCATCGCTGTTTTAGTCATCTTTTTGTGTCTGGTCTATTTCGCGAATGATATTTACCATCTGGTCGCGTCGCCGCTGATCAGCCAGATGCCAGCCGGGGCGAGCATGATCGCTACCGACGTCGCATCGCCATTCTTCACGCCGATCAAGCTGACCATCATCGTTTCGGTGTTTCTGGCCGTGCCGGTGATTTTGTATCAGGTGTGGGCCTTTGTGGCGCCCGCGCTCTATCGCCACGAACGCAAACTGGTGATGCCGCTGCTGTTCTCCAGTACGCTGCTGTTTTACGTCGGCGTGGCGTTTGCTTACTTCATCGTGTTCCCGCTGGCATTTGGCTTCTTCGCCAAAACCGCGCCGCAAGGCGTGACCATCGCAACGGATATCACCAACTACCTCGACTTCGTCATGACGATTTTCATGGCCTTCGGCGTGGCGTTTGAGGTGCCGATTGCAATTGTGCTGCTGTGCTGGACCGGCATAACTTCACCAGAAGATTTGAAAAAGAAACGTCCTTACATGTTGGTTGGCGCGTTCGTGGTTGGGATGTTGCTCACACCGCCGGATGTTTTCTCGCAAACTTTGCTCGCTATTCCGATGTACTGCCTGTTTGAAGTCGGCGTATTCTTCTCCCGCTACTATGTGGGTAAAGGACGTCAGTCTTCGGATGAGGAACACAACACCGAATCCTGATGTCCTTAATGCAGGGCATCCCGCAGCGCGCGGGAAGATGAATCTAAACCGCCCCGTTGGGCGGTTTTTTATTGGGGAGAAGACATGTTTGATATCGGTGTAAACCTGACCAGCACGCAATTCGCAAAAGATCGCGAGCAGGTGGTAAAACGTGCGCGCGAAGCAGGCGTCACCGGCCTGTTAATTACCGGCACCAACGCGCTGGAGAGCCAGCAGGCGCGGCAGCTGGCGGCATTGCACGCGGGCTATTGCTGGTCAACCGCCGGCGTCCATCCGCACCATGCCAGTGAATGGTCGGCGGAAACCGCGAATACCTTGCGTCGCCTGGCCGAAAGTGAGCAGGTGGTCGCGATTGGCGAATGTGGCCTGGATTTCAATCGCAATCTTTCGGCCCACGATCAGCAGGAATACGCTTTCGATGCGCAGCTGGCGTTGGCCGCTGAGCTACAGCTGCCGGTGTTTTTGCATTGCCGTGAAGCGCACGATCGTTTTGTTGCGGTAGTTGAGCCGTGGCTACCGAAGCTGGTTGGTGCAGTCGTGCACTGCTTTACTGGTACGCGTGACGAGCTGCAAGCGTGTCTGGCGCTGGGATTGTCGGTGGGCATTACCGGTTGGGTATGCGACGAGCGTCGCGGCATGGAACTGCGTGAATTGCTGCCGCTGATTCCGGCTGAGCGCCTGTTACTGGAAACCGACGCACCGTATTTACTGCCGCGCGATATGCATCCGCGTCCCACTTCGCGCCGCAATGAGCCATGCTTCCTGCCGCATATTGTGCAGCAGGTGGCGAACTGGCGTGGCGAGGAGGCGGAAGCGCTGGGCGCGCAGGTTAATCTCAACGCGCGTCAGCTGTTTAAACTCGCTTAGAGTTTACGGAACTGTTTGTTATCCACGCTGCGCATCACCTGTTTGTTCAGCATGTTGAGCAGCAGAACGGAGCGCGTTTCGCCATCCGGCTCGGCAAAAATGGCGCGCAATCCTTCGAACGTGCCATCGGTGATGATCACTTCATCACCGCTTTGCGGGGTTTCCGCATCAAGCACGATCTGCGGCACGTCGGTTTGCAGCGCTTCGATCACATCATTTGATACGGTGGCCGGCATGGTGCCAAAGCGCACGAAGTGGCTGACGCCGCGCGTGCTGCTGATGGTGGTGGTGTGAATCGCTTCGGGATCGAATTCGATAAACAGATAGTTGGGAAACAGCGGCTCACTCACGGTGGTGCGTTTACCGCGCACAATCTTCTCCAGAGCGATCATCGGGCTGAGGCAATTCACCTCTTGCCGCTCAAGATGCTCTTTCGCGCGCAACAGTTGTCCACGTTTGCAATAGAGTAAGTACCAGGATTCCATAACCGCTCCCAAATAATGGACGCTAAGAATATCAAATCAGTTGTCAGAGTTATAGCGCATCGGCGGGTGGAAACCGGGCGCTGAAAACAATTTCACTACGATTTATCCGATTGATGCGGCTTATTTACGCTTTCTTGCAAGAAAATTGACGGCCGGCGACCATCTGTATCAGACTCCCTCCCCATCTTTCGATTGAAAAGGAGTGGCTGATGGAACTGTTCCTGTTGAGTAACGGTAAAGTGGCTGACGATGCGCCGCTGTTAAGTTACGCCCACCCGCAGCTGCATGCGATGATCGCCCAGCGCGGCATCACTTCGGCGGTGCTGGTGCCGTACGCGATTATTCGTGGCGATCACGCGCAGCGCGCGCAGGACTTATCCGCGTCGTTAGGCATTGACGTGCGCACCGTGCACGAGTTTGCATCGCCCGTTGCGGCGATTGAACAAGCTGAGCTGATTCTGGTGAGCGGCGGAAATACCTGGTTCCTCAATCAAATGCTGCACGAGCACGGCTTGATCGTCGCTATCCAACGCGCGGTGCGCGAGCGTGATGTGCCGTACGTCGGCTGGAGCGCCGGTTGCAATGTGGCAACGCCTTCCATTCGCACCACCAATGATATGCCGGTGCGCAACAGCGTAGTGTTGCCCGCGCTGGGTTTGTTCCCGGTGCAGATCAATCCGCATTATCTTGATGCGCACGTCAGCGGCCATATGGGCGAAACGCGTGATGAACGACTGGCCGAGTTCTGTGCCGTTAACCCGCATGAATCGGTGATTGCGCTGCGTGAAGCCAGCTTCCTGCACGTGAGCGAAAATCGCCTGCGTTACTACAGCGCACGCGGTGAAGACTTCAAAGTGTTCCGTCACGGCGAGCCGATTACTGCTTATCACGATGTATTGGCGATTCAGTCGCTGGTGCCGTTTTCCTGTCAGCCTGCCTGACGTAAAACCTCAACATGTCAGCGTAAAACGCCTCTATAATGGCGTTTCACTCTGGCCGGAAAGCTAAAGCCGCATGAAATATCAGGATTTACGAGACTTCCTCGCATTGCTGGAACAGCGTGGCGAGTTAAAGCGCATCACTCAGGAGATCGATCCTGAGTTAGAGATGACGGAAATTGCCGACCGCACGCTGCGCGCTGGCGGCCCGGCGCTGCTGTTCGAAAACCCGAAAGGGTACGACATGCCGGTGCTGTGTAATCTGTTTGGCACACCCAAACGCGTGGCGATGGGCATGGGCCAGGAAGAGGTCAGTGCGTTGCGCGAAGTGGGCAAACTGCTGGCGTTCCTGAAAGAGCCGGAGCCACCAAAAGGCTTCCGCGATCTGTTCGATAAGATGCCGCAGTTCAAGCAAGTGCTGAACATGCCGACCAAGCGCCTGCGCAATGCGCCGTGCCAGGAAGAGATTTTCAGCGGCGATGACGTCGATCTGTCGCGCATCCCGGTGATGAAATGCTGGCCGGGCGATGCTGCGCCGCTGATTACGTGGGGATTGACCGTTACGCGCGGCCCGCATAAAGAGCGACAAAATCTGGGTATCTATCGTCAGCAGGTGATCGGCAAGAACCGCGTGATTATGCGCTGGCTGTCGCATCGCGGCGGCGCGCTGGATTTCCAGGAGTGGTGTAAAGCGCATCCGGGCGAACGTTTCCCGGTGTCGGTGGCGCTGGGCGCCGATCCTGCCACTATTCTCGGCGCGGTAACGCCGGTGCCGGATACACTCTCCGAATACGCCTTTGCCGGTTTGCTGCGCGGTAACAAAACCGAAGTGGTGAAGTGCGTTTCGAACGAACTCGAAGTGCCGGCCAGCGCGGAAATCGTGCTGGAAGGTTATATCGAGCCGGGCGATGTCGCGCCGGAAGGTCCGTACGGCGACCACACAGGCTACTACAATGAAGTAGATAGCTTCCCGGTGTTTACCGTGACGCATGTAACGCAACGTCGCAACCCGATTTATCATTCAACCTACACCGGACGTCCACCGGATGAACCGGCGGTGCTGGGCGTGGCGCTCAATGAAGTGCTGGTGCCGATTCTGATCAAGCAGTTCCCGGAGATCGTTGATTTCTATCTGCCACCGGAGGGCTGCTCTTATCGCCTCGCGGTAGTGACGATCAAGAAACAGTACGCGGGTCACGCCAAGCGCGTGATGTTCGGCGTGTGGTCGTTCCTGCGTCAGTTCATGTACACCAAGTTCGTGATTGTGTGCGATGACGACGTCAACGCGCGTGACTGGAATGATGTGATTTGGGCGATTACCACCCGCATGGATCCGGCACGCGATACGGTGCTGGTTGAGAACACGCCCATCGATTATCTCGACTTCGCCTCGCCGGTTTCCGGCTTAGGCTCGAAGATGGGACTTGATGCGACCAATAAGTGGCCGGGTGAAACCACGCGCGAGTGGGGCACGCCGATTGTGAAAGATCCGGCGGTGACCGCGCGCATTGACGCCATTTGGGATGAGTTAGCTATCTTTGCCGAGCCGCCGCAGCGCTAACGGCGGCAGACCAATTAGACCCGAAGAAAAAGGGAACGCATGACAACGTTAAGCTGCAAAGTGACTTCGGTTGAAGCGATTACGGACACGGTTTACCGCGTTCGTTTAATTCCGGCGGCGGATTTTAACTTCCGCGCCGGACAGTATTTGATGGTGGTGATGGATGAGCGCGATAAGCGCCCGTTTTCACTGGCTTCTACGCCAATGGAAAAGGACATCATTGAGCTGCACATCGGCGCGTCGGATCTCAATCTCTACGCGATGGCGGTGATGGACCGCATCAAGAACGATCGCCAGATTACGGTTGATATGCCGCACGGAGATGCCTGGCTGCGTGAAGATAGCGAGCGTCCGATCATTCTGATCGCGGGCGGTACCGGCTTCTCCTATGCGCGTTCTATTCTGCTGACCGCGCTCGCACAGCAACCCGATCGCGAGATTGCGATTTACTGGGGCGGCCGTGAGCTAATGCATCTGTACGATCTGGATGAGCTGAATGCGCTGGCGGTGAAGCATCCGAACCTGAAAGTGATTCCGGTGGTTGAACAACCGGCGGATGACTGGACCGGACGCAGCGGTACGGTGCTGACGGCGGTGATGCAGGATTTCGCGTCGCTCAGCGAGCACGATATCTATATTGCCGGTCGTTTTGAGATGGCGAAGATTGCGCGTGAGCGTTTCTGCGCCGAGCGCGGTGCGCTGGAAGCGCAGATGTTTGGCGATGCGTTTGCCTTTATTTAAGGTCAACAGAACGCGATAAATCGCGCCGCTACGATGATGTGCACGGATTCGTCGCGGCGCAATGTATTGCGTAAAAAAACCGCCCGAAAGGGCGGTAACACGTGCAACATTAACGTATTAAACCCGTTCGAACACCGTGGCGATGCCCTGGCCTAAGCCAATGCACATGGTCGCCAGACCAAATTGCACATCGCGACGTTCCATCAGATTCAGCAGCGTAGTACTGATACGCGCACCGGAACATCCCAGCGGATGACCGAGCGCAATCGCGCCGCCATTCAAATTCACTTTCTCATCCAGCTGTTCCAGCAAGCCCATGTCTTTAATGCATGGCAGCGCCTGTGCGGCAAAAGCCTCGTTGAACTCGAACAGGTCGATATCCTGCACGCTCAATCCGGCGCGCTTAAGCGCCAGCTTGCTGGCGGGAACCGGACCGTAACCCATAATCGACGGATCGCAGCCAACCACCGCCATGCTGCGAATGCGCGCGCGCGCTGTCAGACCGAGTTCGCGTGCGCGGCTTTCACTCATGATCAACATCGCGGCTGCGCCGTCGGAAAGCGCGGATGAGCTGCCTGCGGTCACGGTGCCGTTGACCGGATCGAATGCCGGGCGCAGCGCAGCCAATCCTTCGAGGCTGGTCTCTTCGCGGATCACTTCGTCGCTCTCAAAGCGCTTCAACACGCCGTCGGCGTCGTGGCCGTAGGTCGCCACAATTTCACGCTTGAAGTCGCCGCGCTGGGTTGCTGCCCAGGCGCGCTGGTGCGAACGCAGCGCAAAAGCATCCTGCTGCTCACGCGTAATGTGATGCATGCGCGCCAGCATCTCGGCTGTTAAACCCATCATGCCCGCCGCCTTCGCCACCGTGCGACCCAGACCCGGATGGAAATCCACGCCGTGGCTCATCGGCACGTGGCCCATATGTTCTACACCGCCAATCAGGCAGCTGTGCGCATCGCCAACCATAATCGCGCGTGCCGCGTCGTGCAGCGCCTGCATCGACGAACCGCACAGGCGGTTGACGGTGCTGGCAGGTACGCGATGCGGGATCTCCGCCAGCAGCGCGGCGTTACGTGCAATGTTGAAGCCTTGCTCCAGCGTCTGCTGCACGCAGCCCCAGATAATGTCGTCCAGCGTGGCGGGATCAACCGCCGGGTTGCGGCTCAGCAGCTCGCGCATCAAATGCGCCGAGAGATCTTCCGCCCGCACCTGACGAAACGCACCGCCTTTGGAGCGGCCCATCGGCGTGCGGACCGCATCAACAATCACCACTTTTTCCATTTTTATTACCTCAGGCACTTTGCAGCGCCGCTTCGTCAATCGGTTGCACCGCGGGATACCAGCTCTGATGCTGATGGGCTTTTTGCAACAGCAGCTCCGGCAGCGCATACAGCGGGCCGAGCGCGGTATAACGTTTGGCCTGATCGACCACGTTGCTGTTGCCCAGCGTATCCATGTAGCGGAACGCGCCGCCACGGAACGGCGGGAAGCCTAAACCGTACACCAGCGCCATATCAGCTTCGGCCGGTGAAGCGATGATCTTCTCTTCGAGGCAGCGCACCACTTCGTTGAGCATCGGCAGCATCATGCGGTTGGCGATCTCGTCATCGCTGAACACGCGCTTCGGCTGGCAAATCGGTTCCAGCAGCGCATCGACAGCCGCATCGGCTCTCTTCTGCGCTTTGCCTTTTTTATCCTGCTCCCAGCGGTAAAAGCCCTGACCGTTTTTCTGGCCGTACCGTTTGGCGTCAAACAGCACGTCGATCGCGTCGCGATAATCTTTCTGCATGCGAGACGGGAAACCTTGCGCCATCACCTGCTGAGCGTGATGCGCGGTATCAATGCCGACCACATCCAGCAGCCACGCGGGGCCCATCGGCCAGCCGAACTGTTTTTCCATCACTTTATCGATCTGACGGAAATCCGCGCCGTCGCGCAGCAGCAGGCTGAAGGCGGCGAAGTAGGGGAACAGCACGCGATTCACAAAGAAGCCGGGACAGTCATTCACCACAATCGGCGTCTTGCCCATTTTGCTCGCCCAGGCCACCACTTTACTGAGGGTCGCTTCTGAGGTTTTCTCACCGCGAATCACTTCAACCAGCGGCATACGCGGTACCGGATTGAAGAAGTGCATGCCGCAGAAGTTTTCCGGACGTTTCAGGGCTTGCGCCAGCTGGCTAATCGGAATGGTTGAGGTGTTGGAGGCGAGAATGGCGTCCTCGCGCAGATGCTGTTCGGTCTCTGCCAGCACTTTGGCTTTGATCTGCGGATTCTCTACTACCGCTTCTACCACCACGTCGGTGCGTTCGAATCCGGCGTAATCCAGCGTGGGCTGAATGGTGGTGAGTACGCTCGCCAGTTTCGCGCCGTCAATTTTGCCGCGCTCCAGCTGTTTGTTCAGCAGCTTGCTGGCTTCGGTCATGCCCAGCGTTAATGCCTGCGGATTGATATCTTTCATCATCACCGGCACACCTTTCCACGCCGATTGATAAGCAATGCCGCCGCCCATAATGCCTGCGCCTAATACTGCCGCTTGCTGCGGCGCACCGGCCGCACTGCTGTGCTTTTTCGCCAGGCCTTTGACGTACTGATCGTTAAGGAAGATACCGACCAACGCGCGTGCCACATCGCTCTGCGCCAGCGGCACAAACGCGGCGGTTTCCAGCTTCAGCGCATCATCACGTCCGAGGCTGGCGGCAGCTTCAATGGTTTTGATGGCGGTGATCGGTGCCGGATAGTGTTTGCCCGCGGTTTGCAGCACCATGCTTTTGGCGATGGTGAAGCTCATGGCGGCTTCAATCGGGCTGAGTTTCAGCGGTACCAGCTTCGGCGCGCGGCGTGTCTGCCAGTTGCCCTGCACGATGGCGTCCTGCAATACGGTCAGCGCAGCGGCATGTAGTTTGTCGCTGCTGACCACCGCATCCACCAAACCGAGTTTCAGGGCGCTGCTGCCATCAACATCTTTACCGGCGGCGATAATCTCCATCGCGCTATCGGCGCCAAGCAGGCGCGGCAAGCGCACGCTGCCGCCGAAGCCCGGCATAATGCCCAGTTTGGTTTCCGGCAGGCCAATGCGTGCGGTCGGCGTGGCAATGCGGAAGTCGGTCGCCAGTATGCATTCACAGCCGCCGCCCAGCGCATAGCCGTCGATGGCGGCCACGGTGGGCACCGGCAAATCCTCTAAACGATTGAAGATGCTGTTGGCAAACGCCAGCCACTGGCTCAGCTTCTCTTCTGGCGCATCAAACAGCGACAGGAATTCTGTGATGTCGGCACCAACGATAAATGCCGGTTTGGCCGACGAGAGCAACAGGCCGCGCAGCGCGGGTTGCTGTTCCAATACGCTTAATGCCTCGCCCAATGAGGCAACGGTTTTGGTATCGAGTTTGTTCACCGAACCGGGCGCATCGAAAACCAGCTCGGCGATGCCGTCGTCAAGCCAGTGAACTGAAAGGGTATCGCCTTGGTAGAGCATGTCCGTCTCCTGAAACCGCGAAAGTTGATCTGGTCATACCAGATGAGTTGGAGTGTGAGTGTGATGTTAATTATTTGCAAACGAGAGTTTGATTATTTGATACAACGATCACAGCGCGCGCAGCACGGCATCGCTAACACGGCTGTGCTACACTGCGGCCACTTTCGCGACATCGGAGACAAGTCCATGGATTCACTGAAAACCCTGTATCACGCGCACATCAATACGCTGCAGCAGCGAGCGCAGCAGGTGCTGGCTCGCTTTAAGCTTGATGCCATGCTGATTCATTCCGGCGAGCTGTTGACCGTTTTTCTCGACGATCACGACTATCCGTTTAAGGTGAATCCCCAGTTCAAAGCGTGGGTGCCGGTGACGCAGGTGCCAAACTGCTGGTTATGGATTGATGGCGTGAATAAACCCAAGCTGTGGTTCTATTCGCCGGTTGATTACTGGCACAACGTTGAGCCGCTGCCAAACAGCTTCTGGACTAACGATGTGGAGGTGATTGGCCTGAAGAGTGCCGATGAGATCGCGCAGCTGCTGCCAGCACAGCGTGAAAACGTAGCCTATATCGGTCCGGTGCCGTCACGCGCTTCCCAGCTCGGTATTAACAGCGAGCAGGTGAACCCGAAAGGCGTGATCGATTTCCTGCATTATCATCGCAGTATCAAAACCGACTATGAACTGGCGTGTATGCGCGAAGCGCAGAAGCTGGCGGTGGCGGGCCATCGCGCTGCCAAAGAGGCGTTCTTCTCTGGCATGAGCGAGTTTGATATCAATATCGCCTATCTGACCGCAACCGGCCATCGCGATACCGATGTGCCTTATGGCAACATCATTGCGCTCAATGAACATGCCGCGGTGCTGCACTACACCAAACTGGATCATCAGCCGCCGGCCAAACGCCACAGCTTCCTGATTGACGCCGGCGCGGAATACCTCGGTTACGCCGCTGACCTGACGCGCAGCTACGCGGCGCAGAGCAAATCGCGCTATGCCGACATGGTTGCGGCGATGAACAAGGAAGAGCTGGCGCTGATCGCCACCTTGAAAGCCGGCGTGCGCTATACCGATTATCATCTGCAGATGCATCAGCGCATTGCGCGTCTGCTGCTGAAGTTCGAGTTGGTGAAAGGCCTGACTGAAGAGACGCTGGTGACGGAAGATTTAACCGGTCCGTTTATGCCGCACGGCCTTGGACATCCGCTCGGCCTGCAGGTGCACGATGTGGCTGGCTTTATGCAGGACGACAATGGCACGCATCTGGCGGCACCGTCGCAATATCCGTATTTGCGTTGTACGCGCGTGCTGGAACCTGGCATGGTGCTGACTATCGAACCGGGCTTCTATATTATCGATTCGCTGCTGACGAAGCTGCGCGGCGGCAAGTTCAGCCAATACTTTGACTGGGCGGCAATTGATGCACTGAAACCTTACGGCGGTATTCGTATCGAGGATAACGTGGTGGTTCACGCTAATCGCATTGAAAACATGACGCGCGACCTGCACCTTGCCTGATGGATGCTTACGACATTCCCGCTCAGGCCGTGAGTCTCAGTGAGGAAACCATCAAGAAAAGCCGCTTCATCACCTTGCTGGCGCACACGGCCGGCGTGGAAGCGGCGCGTGCGTTTGTGCAGCAGGTGAAGCAGGAACATCCTACCGCGCGGCATCACTGCTGTGCGTGGGTGGCGGGTGCGCCGGATGATTCGCAGCAGCTGGGTTTCTCCGATGATGGCGAACCTTCTGGCACCGCGGGCAAACCGATGCTGGCCCAGCTGATGGGTAGCGGTGTCGGTGAGATCACCGCGGTGGTAGTGCGTTATTATGGCGGCATTATGCTGGGCACCGGCGGCCTGGTAAAAGCTTATGGCGGCGGCGTGCAGCAAGGACTGAAGCAACTGGCGCGTCAGCGTAAAGTGCCGATGGAATCTTTTACCCTGCAGTGCGATTACGCCCAACTCAGCGACATCGAACGCTTGCTGCAACGTTTTGACGGCATTATAGAAGAGAGCCATTATCAGGATCGTATTGCGCTGCGTTTAGCGTTGCCGCATGCGCAGATTGATGGCTTTCGCCAAAACCTGTCTGATTACAGCCGGGGCGCGCTGACGCTCATCCCGCTGACAAACTAAAAGCTTCTGTTTAAAGGAAACGGCTGAATGCATTTTCGCGCCATTACCCGCATCGTGGGCCTGCTGGTGATTCTGTTCTCGGTGACCATGATTTTACCGGGCCTCGTCGCCTTGATTTACCGTGATGGTGGCGGGCGCGCGTTCAGTCAGACCTTTATGATGGCGATCGTTATCGGTTCACTGCTGTGGTGGCCAAACCGCAAGCAGAAAACCGAACTCAAGCCGCGCGAAGGCTTCCTTATCGTGGTGCTGTTCTGGACCGTGTTGGGCAGCGTCGGTGCGATGCCGTTTATCTTCGCCGAGCAGCCGCATCTCTCAATCACTGATGCCTTCTTTGAGTCCTTCTCTGGCCTCACTACCACCGGCGCCACCACGCTGGTGGGACTGGATACGTTGCCTAAAGCGATTTTGTTCTATCGTCAGATGCTGCAGTGGCTCGGCGGGATGGGGATCATTGTGCTGGCGGTGGCGATTCTGCCCATTCTGGGCGTGGGTGGCATGCAGCTCTATCGCGCCGAAATGCCGGGACCGTTGAAAGATAACAAGATGCGCCCGCGTATCGCAGAAACAGCTAAAACGCTGTGGCTGATCTACGTATTGCTCACCGTGGCGTGCGCGGTGGCGCTGTGGCTGGCGGGCATGCCGATGTTTGATGCTATCGGCCATAGCTTCTCGACGATCGCGATTGGCGGGTTCTCAACCCATGATGCCAGCATCGGCTACTTTAATAGCCCAACTATCAACACCATTGTCGCGGTATTTCTGCTGATCTCGGGCTGTAACTATGGCCTGCACTTCTCTTTATTAAGTGGTCGCAACCTGAAAGTGTACTGGCGCGATCCCGAATTCCGCATGTTTATTGGCGTACAACTGACCTTAGTGCTGATCTGTACCATAGTGTTGTGGTTCCACAATGTGTACGCCAGCGGCTGGCAAACGCTGAATCAGGCGTTTTTCCAGGTGGTATCAATGGCGACCACGGCCGGTTTCACCACCGACAGCATTGCACGCTGGCCGCTGTTCCTGCCGGTGCTGCTACTGTGCTCGGCTTTTATCGGCGGCATGGCGGGTTCAACCGGCGGCGGTTTGAAGGTGATTCGCATTCTTCTGCTGTTCAAACAGGGTTCGCGTGAACTGAAGCGATTGGTGCACCCGAATGCGGTTTACACCATCAAGCTGGGTAACCGCGCGCTGCCGGAACGTATCCTCGAAGCGGTGTGGGGTTTCTTCTCAGCTTATGCTCTGGTGTTCCTGCTCAGCATGTTGGCGATCATCGCCACTGGCGTGGATGACTTCTCGGCTTTTGCTGCCGTGGCCGCGACCCTGAATAACCTCGGGCCCGGTTTGGGTGTGGTAGCAGACAACTTCACTTCAATGAATGATGTCGCGAAGTGGATTTTGATTTTAACCATGCTGTTTGGACGCCTTGAAGTGTTCACGCTGCTGGTGCTGTTCACGCCGACCTTTTGGCGCGAATAATAAAATAGGATTGAGTAATGAAAGCGTTGATTCTGTATTCCAGCCGCGATGGACAAACCCGTGACATTGCCGCGCGCATTGCGCAGACCTTAGTGCCGCATCAGCTATGCGACGTGATCGATTTACTGCATGCGCAGCAGATTGATTGGTTGCAGTATGATCGCGTGCTGATTGGTGCTTCGATCCGCTATGGCCATTTCAATCCGGCGTTGCTGAAATTTGTCACCCAGCACAGAGCACAGCTGCAGCAGCGGGTGAGCGGCTTCTTTAGTGTCAACCTGACGGCGCGTAAAGCAGATAAGTGTACGCCAGAGACCAATGCGTATACGCGCAAGTTCCTGGAGCAGTCACCGTGGCAACCCGATTGCTGTGCGGTTTTCGCTGGGGCGTTGCGTTATCCGCGTTATCGCTGGTTTGATCGCGTCATGATTCAATTCATTATGCGTATGACCGGCGGGGAAACCGATACATCGAAAGAAGTGGAGTACACCGATTGGAATAAAGTGGCGCTTTTTGCCCAGGGTTTTGCGCAGTTACCAGGCAAATCGTTGTGAAATACAGCGTTGTGGCGAAATTTAGGTCGAACAGTAATTTATTTGCAATTAACCCTTGTCACCTCCGAATAACTCCCTATAATGCGCCACCACTGAGACGGCAAAGCGGCAACGCAGACGGCTCGGCAGGGAGTGAAGAAATTCATCCCGCCGGATG
>NZ_QKMJ01000010.1:0-184794 GCF_003208415.1 Pantoea sp. AG1095
AGTTCATGCGCCATACGAAGCAGGTCAGTGATGTCGTCAGACGAGCGGTTGGGGGAGTGATGGGGTATGCAGGGGCGGTCCTCAAGACCGGATTCCCCCTCTTCAGCCCAGCGGCGAAGCCACTTGTAGGCAGTGGCGGAAGAAATGCCGTAGTGACGGCAGAGTGCGCGGATGTTCGCCCCGTCTTGCGAGGCGAACAGAACAAACTCTTTACGTAATGACACGGTATCTCTCGCATCCCAGGACATAAGCGACTCCATAAACGGGTTCTTATGCCTTAGTTGTAAGTGTCTACCATGTCCCCGAACAAGTGTTCACCATGTCCCCGGACTGTACAGCGGGAGAGGGTTAGGGTGAGGGAAAAGTCCTTACAGCAACTTACCCCAGCTCTCCACCCACGGTGAGGTCACTGATTCGGGCTCCGGATCTTCCGTCGCATCCACCAACAGCACCTCGCCGATGCGCTGCGCGCTCTGCTCCTGCAAGGTGGCATCAAAGGTTTTAGCTGCACCGCAGAAATTGTCATAGCTGCTGTCACCCAAGCCAATCACGCCATAACGCAATTCTGGTTGATAACCCAGCTGATCGCGCACTGCAACATACAGGCGGGCAATGTTATCCGGGAAGTCGCCCTGACCGGTGGTTGAGGTGACAATCAGCACCACATCCTGGCTGTATGCCTGCCAATCCGCCATCGACGGATCTTCAAACACCTTCACGTCGTGGCCCTGCTCTTCCAGCACCGTCTGTGCTTCTTCAGCTACCAGCAGCGCATTGCCGTAAACCGTACCTGTAAAAATGCCAATCTTTGCCATCTTGCCGCTCCTTTATTCTGTCGGCTTATCCTGGACTGCATCATTGGCAAACTCAACCCTGGGAACATCAGGGATCTGATCCTGCCAGCCAAACTGCTCAAGCATCTGCTGCCAGACGCGATCCAACCCGGCGCGAATCACTATGGCCTCGCCGGTAACGGGATGGGTAAAGCTGAGTACGCTGGCGTGCAGCATCAGGCGATTGAGGCCAAAATGTGCCGCCGCACCGCGATTCTGGCGCAGATCGCCGTGCGCGCTGTCGCCAATAATCGGATGACGCAGATGCACCATGTGGCGACGCAGCTGATGTTTACGCCCGGTGTGCGGCGCCATCTCCACCAGTGTATAGCGCGCGGTGTTATAGCGGCTGATGGCGACCGGCATCTCAACGTGTGCCAGCGCCTGGTAATCCGTTACCGCCGGTTGGGCAACAGGTTCCTGGGTGGCAAATTTGTCGGCAATCTTATCCAGCTCTTCCACCAGCGGATAATCCAGCGTCGCGCCGCCTTCCAGCCAGCCGCGCAGCACCGCATGATAGGTTTTCTGCATCTGATGCTGTTCAAACTGCTGCGCCAGTAAATGGGCGACTTCACTCGATAAGGCCATCAGCAACACGCCGGACGTTGGGCGATCGAGGCGGTGCACAGTGAACACATGCTGGCCAATCTGATCGCGCACCGTTTGCATCACCACCACTTTTTCATTGCGATCGAGCCAGCTGCGATGCACCAGCCAGCCGGCCGGCTTATTCACCGCGACCAGCCACGCATCTTGATAAAGGATTTCGAGCATCAGGCGGAAGGTTCCTGGAACAGCGCATCAAACTTGTTGAGCGTCAGCAATAGCACCGCATAGCCCGGCGTGTCGGCTGGCAATGCGACTTCATAATAGGGAGCGATGGCAAAATTCTGCGGCAACGGCGCGCCGCTTTCGAGCAGCGCATAAAAACGTGGCATGAACACCCATTGTAGCCATTGCAGCGGCTCCATGGTATCAAGACAGAAAGGTTCGGTACTGGCGAAGGCGCCCGCCTCGGGGGATTGTGACTGCCAATGGCCGTGTTCACGCATCACCGCTTCGACCTGCTGCAGGCGCTGAAAAATCATTTGCGACGACATGCGCCACCTCCAGAGAAAAATTGGGCGGCAAGCATACCATCAGTCACGCCCGGCGTAAAAATGGCATAAAAAAAGGGAGCACTGTGATTACAGTGCTCCCGGTTTTCGTTTGCAGCATTCCAGCTACTGCTGTGCTCCCTGCTCATCCATGACAACTTTTCCTGCGCTTTCCGTCGCTTGTCATCATGACATTGGTCCTTAGCATCCTGGCCCGCCACGTTCCGCGTGGCTCTCATTCTCCGTCCTGGAGGTGTCCTTTATACTCAATCCTGAGTGTCCTGCTTTGTCCTGAAGCCTTCCTTGTGCCGTAAACTCCGTTACGTTCCCGCCTCATGGCTGACATTCTCCTGAACGTCTCTTAATCCCCAGCATCCTGCCAGTGGTGACTATTCTCCCAGAAACCATCGCAATAACAAGCCAGTAAGAAGCGTTAATGGATTAAGTCCTGTCTTAATTTTCAGATTGATGCCATAAGTTCATGATTCACAATATTTTTACATTTAGGGCTTCCGCAAGTCTGCGCAATGATCTAGCGATCTCTCACACGTAACGTGAGAGATCTCTCACAAAGCGCAGCCTAAAAATCTGCAAATCACTGAGTAACCGGTTGTAAAGCATTAAGAAATGTCTTAACCGATGTCGCCAGGACTTCACGCTTTTTAGTGCCAGGCTCCTCAATAATGACCTCGCCGGTAAGATTGCACAGCGCAATCACATCATTCTCTGAGTTGGTGGTGGCAATAAACAGCGTTGGCGCTTGTCTTAAGCGGCGCTTCATAACCAAGTGACCAATCAGGTTTTCCTGCAGGCGAGTGAAATCCGCTTCACTCCATACCTGCAGCAGGGTAATCGGCTGCTGTTCAAAGGTTGCCGTCATATCACCTGCAAACTGGCTGGTGTAAAACGCACTGATTTCTGGTTGCAGTTGCAGATCCAGCGCACGCTCTACCGCTTCAAGCGTGGCTGGTAACGTAAACGGCTGCGGCTGCCACAACACGCGGTCATCCAGCGTGCTGATGATGCAGTCGGAGGGAACGCCAAGCAGATCGGCGCTGGCGGGAAAATGTCCGGTTTGTTGCTGCCAATGTTCCACGTAGCGGGCGGTAAACTCACGCAGAGCATCTACGGTTTGCTGCATCATTCATATTCTCGCAAGTGTTAGGTTACACTTAACCACTTTGATGAAATTCAGTGGTAACCGTTATGTCTTCTGAAAACCGGGATCAGGCATTAAGCGGCCTGACCTTAGGTAAGCCCACGGCTTATGTTGATCGCTACGATAACACGCTGCTGCAATCCGTGCCGCGCAGCCTTAACCGTGAGCCGCTGGGGCTGTATCCCGATAATCTGCCGTTTACTGGCGCAGATATCTGGACGCTCTACGAACTCTCCTGGCTCAACAGCAAAGGCGTTCCGCAGGTCGCAGTGGGCGAAGTGGTACTGCGCGCCGATAGCCAAAACCTGATCGAGTCGAAGAGTTTCAAGCTCTATCTTAACAGTTTTAATCAGAGCGTTTTCGCCGACTGGGGCGAAGTTCGCCAGACGCTGGAGCGCGATCTCAGCGCCTGCGCGAAGGGTCAGGTCAGCGTGGCGCTGTTTCGTCTCAGCGAAGTGGAAGGCCAGCCGATCGGCCATTTCAGTGGCGAAGTGATTGATGAACAGGATATCGAAATCCACGATTACGCCTTCAATGCAGATTATCTGGCGCAGGCTGCAGGCCGTGAAATTGTTGAAGAAACGCTGGTTAGCCATCTGCTGAAATCGAACTGCTTAATTACCAATCAGCCCGATTGGGGCTCGGTGATGATTCGCTACAAAGGCCCGCGTATTAATCGTGAAGCGCTGCTGCGTTATCTCATCTCATTCCGTCAGCATAATGAGTTTCATGAGCAGTGCGTTGAGCGCATTTTCAACGACGTTCAGCGCTTTTGTCAGCCAGAAGCCCTGAGCGTTTATGCACGTTACACCAGGCGCGGCGGTCTGGATATCAATCCGTGGCGCAGTAACGTGCCCTTCTCTCCGGGATTTTCCCGCCTGGTTCGCCAGTAATAGTTTGCGAGACGCCTCGCAGGCCGCTGCACGGATGCGCGGTTCCCCTTGAGCATTCACAGCGGACAACGTTACTCTGTTGAAGGCGCGATCGAAGCATGCGCGACCAGGGATTTTCGTCGCTGCGTTAATAAGTTAAGCGCAGCGTCATCAGCCACGCATTTGCGTGTAAAGGAGTTCTCTTGATTACACATATCAGCCCGCTTGGCTCGATGGATCTGCTCTCCCAGCTTGAAGTCGACATGCTGAAGCGCACCGCTAGCAGCGACCTTTATCAGCTGTTTCGTAACTGTTCTCTTGCGGTACTCAACTCCGGTAGCCAGACCGACAGCAGCCAGGAATTGCTTTCGCGTTTTGAAAACTTCGACATCAACGTGTTGCGCCGTGAGCGCGGTGTGAAACTGGAGCTGATTAACCCGCCGGAAGAGGCATTTGTTGATGGCCGGATTATTCGTTCGCTGCAGGCAAACTTGTTTGCCGTGCTGCGCGACATTCTGTTTGTAAACGGACAACTGGCGGCAACAGAACGCTACCAGAACGAGGAGCCGGAAGACTCTGCGCATATCACCAATCAGGTGTTTTCGATTCTGCGTAACGCGCGTGCACTGCACATCGGCGAATATCCGAATACCGTGGTGTGTTGGGGCGGCCACTCAATCAATGCGGTGGAATACCAATATTGCCGCAACGTCGGCACACAAATGGGTCTGCGCGAACTCAACATCTGTACCGGTTGCGGACCTGGCGTCATGGAAGCACCGATGAAAGGTGCGGCGGTAGGACATGCGCAGCAGCGTTATCATGACAGCCGTTTTATCGGCCTGACTGAGCCCTCAATCATTGCCGCCGAACCACCGAATCCGCTGGTCAATGAGCTGATCATCATGCCGGATATCGAAAAACGCCTTGAAGCCTTTGTGCGTATCGCCCACGGTATCGTGATCTTCCCTGGCGGCGTGGGCACAGCCGAAGAGCTGCTGTATTTGTTGGGTATTTTAATGAATCCGCACAACAGCGATCAGGTATTGCCGCTGATTCTGACCGGACCCAAAGAGAGCGCCGACTACTTCCGCGTGCTGGATGATTTCATCGTCAATACGCTGGGCGAAGCCGCACGCAAGCACTACAAAATTATCATTGATGGTGCCGCTGAAGTGGCGCGTCTGATGAAGAAAGCCATGCCGCAGGTGAAAGAGTATCGCCGCGAAACCGGCGATGCCTACAGCTTCAACTGGTCGATTCGTATCGCACCCGAATTGCAAGTGCCCTTCCTGCCGACGCACGAGAATATGGCAAACCTGAAGCTGTTCCCGGATCAGCCCGCCGAGCTGCTGGCAGCCGATCTGCGTCGCGCCTTCTCCGGCATTGTGGCGGGTAACGTCAAAGAGATCGGAATTCGTGAAATTCGCGAGAAAGGCCCGTACAAACTGCACGGCGATGCCAATCTCATGCACCGCATGGACGAACTGTTGCAAGGTTTTGTCGCACAGCAGCGCATGAAGCTGCCGGGCAGCGCCTACACGCCTTGCTACGAAATCATCAAATAACCCATCAGGAAGGCAGCCTGCGGGCTGCCGCTATCGCTATGTCGCTTCATCTTCTTATCATTGATGCACTCAATCTGATTCGCCGTCTGCACGCTGTTCAGGGTTCGCCGTGCCGCGACAGCTGCGTTGCCGCCTTGCATCAGTTATTGGGACATACACAACCCACGCACGTGGTGGCGGTGTTTGATAGCCATGAGCGTCAGCCCGGTTGGCGCCATCAGCTATTGCCGGATTACAAAGCGGGTCGCCCGCCGATGCCGGAGGATTTGCATCTGGAGATGCCCGCGTTGCAGGATGCCTTCCGCGCAGCAGGCGTCAGCTGCTGGGTGGCTGATTTAGACGAAGCCGACGATCTCGCCGCCACGCTGGCGGTGAAAATGGCGGACGCTGGTCATCAGGCAACGATTGTTTCTACCGATAAAGGTTATTGCCAGCTGCTGGCACCTAACATTCGTATTCGCGACTATTTCCAGAAGCGCTGGCTGGATGTGCCTTTTATCGAGCAAGAGTTTGGCGTAACGCCCGCGCAGTTGCCCGACTATTGGGGATTGTGTGGTATCAGTAGCAGCAAAATTCCCGGCGTGCCCGGCATTGGCCCGAAAAGCGCCCGCGAGTTGTTGATGCAGTTTGGATCGCTGGATGCGATCTATCAGCAATGGGATCAGGTACCGAGCAAATGGCAGGGAAAATTGCAGGAACAGCGGGAAATGGCAGAAATTTGCCGCAAAGTATCGACGTTAAAACGTGATTTGGTACTGCAAGGCAATCTCAATACATTGAGATTTCAAACGAAACAGCCGTCGCCATAAATGGCGACTGTGCAAAACAGTTATCCTGCAAAATAATTTGTGCTACAGCAAGGCGGCAAGTGCGCGAGTCCCCGGGAGCATACATCAGTATGTGACCGGGGCGAGCAAACGCAGCCAACGCCGCTGTAGTGCAAAGTATGAAGCAGGACCGCTGTAGCGCAAAGTATGAAGCAGGATTAGCGCTCGTCGCGACGGCCGCCAACAGCCGCCCAAAGTCGACGTACGTGGACGGTGACTTCTTCTCGGTCGTGATAGAGCTGACGAGCCTGAATCTGGGCATTAATACCCTGCGCTTTCAGCGCGTCATCAATCATCGTCAGGTTCTGTGTCACTTCTTCGTAGCGCTTTTTCATGGGCAGCTTGAGGTTGAAGATCGCCTCGCGGCACCAGCCATTCACCAGCCATTCGGTCATCAGGCTTGCGACGCGCACCGGTTTTTCCACCATGTCGCACACCAGCCAGCTGATATTGGTACGCGGCGGACGGAATTTAAAACCATCTTCGCGGCAGTGCGTCACCTGTCCGGTGTCCATCAGGCTTGGCGCCATCGGGCCGTTATCTACCGCAAAAACCCACATGCTGCGTTTCACCAGTTGATAGGTCCAGCCGCCGGGGCAAGCGCCGAGATCGACGGCGTACATGCCGCTGGCTAAACGCTCATCCCACTCATCCGCAGGCACAAACACGTGAAACGCTTCTTCCAGCTTGAGCGTAGAACGGCTCGGCGCATCGGAGGGGAATTTCAGGCGCGGAATGCCCATGTAGAATGGCGAGTTGTTTTCCGGCAGCGAATAGCCGACGTAACAGGTGCCCGGCGCAATAAAGAACACGTGCACTACCGGACGCTTAGCCGTTTCGTAATTAAGCAGGATTTTGCTTTCACGCAGGCTGGCACGCAGCGGCACGGTTAATTTACGGCAGAACTTGGTGAGCTCTTTCGCTTCATTGGTATCCGGCACTTCAACCCGCAGTTCACCGCCCTTCTCCACCACACCGGTCAGCATGCCGACAATCGGCGTGATGCGGTCTTCTGGTGGCAGATCGCGCAGTAGCTCTCCCACCACCAGCATCTGCCGCGCAAAGATCAGTTCGGCAAACGGCAGCGTTTGGATCAGCTTTTCAGCATCTTGCTGCTGATAGCACTCATACAGCACGTAACCTGAGTCATCTTTGACGCGCGGGAAGCCGTAAATCTCGCGCTCAGCCGCTTTCGCGCTGATTTCTGCCGCGCACTCTTTCTCAAATCCTGGACGGCAATAGAGTAAAACTTTATTCATGGCGATCTGCCTTTCGTTTCAGACGCAGTGCGCCAATCAACATCAAGAACCAGCCAATAAGGAAGCATAAGCCTCCCACCGGCGTAACAAAAACCCAAAACTTCATGTGCGACAGCGCCAGACAATAGAGGCTGCCACTGAACAACACGATACCGAGCGCCATCGCGGCGCTACTCCAGTAAAACCAGATATTGGCACGACGCAGCATAGCGGCACCCAGGCCAATCACCGCCAGCGTGTGATACGCCTGATATTCAAGCCCGGTATGTATCCACGCCATTTCGGCTGGGCCGAGCGATTTGCTCAGCACATGCGCGCCGAAAGCACCAAACGCCACCAGCATAAATCCGCTAATGGCAGCAAAAACAAACATGGCACGACTGGACATCAAACAATCCTCAAGGTAATGCGCACATCATTGTGCAGCCAGCAACGCATTAGTGATCGTAGCGAAAACGGAATTTTTCTTGTTCATTGGCCGCTTTTTCCAGGATCCACTGACGAAAGGCGGCTATTTTACCCAGTTCTGCCTGGCTGTCATGACAAACCAGATAAAAAGCATTTTTACTGACCAATACGTCATTAAAAGGACACACCAGACGACCGGCTTCAATTTCACTCTGCGCCATCACATTATTCGCCAGCGCCACGCCCTGACCATGAATCGCCGCCTGCAACACCATGGCGCTGTGGCTGAAGATCGGGCCCTGTTGCACATTAATATGCTGCACGCCCAGCTGACGCGTATAGGATTGCCAGTCACGGCGCGATGCATCATGCAGCAGCGTGCAGTGCGCCAAATCGGCCGGCGATTTGAGAGGATGATCACCCGTCAGCAACATCGGTGAGCAGACTGGCAGCAAATATTCGGCATACAATTTCTCAACCCGCAGGCCTGGCCAATTGCCACGACCGTAGAAAATCGCCACGTCGACATCGTCCGCCAATTTCTCCTCATCACGGTCCACCGCCTGGATACGCACGTCGATGCCCGGATAAGCCATATTAAAGCTGGAAAGGCGAGGAACCAGCCACTGAATGGCGAAACTCGGCAGCAAACTGACGGTCAGCGCACCCTTAGCGCTGCGCGCCTGCAACTTGCGCGTGGCATCGTTAAGAGCGGAGAAAATCTCCTTAATATCTAAATAGTAGCTTTGACCTTCTTCCGTCAGTAAAAGCGAACGATTCCTCCGGCGAAACAGCTTAAGACCGAGGAAATCTTCCAGAGATTTGATCTGATGGCTGACAGCAGCCTGGGTAACAAACAGCTCTTCAGCGGCTTTGGTGAAGCTCAAATGACGGGCAGCAGCATCAAAGACGCGTAAAGCATTAAGCGGCGGAAGGCGTTTAGACATGGTTTTCCGTATCCGGATTGACAAAGTAATACTTCAACTTATACAAAGTCGCTACGTATTAGTTTTTTTAATCCGAGACATTATAATTTGTCCGTTGAGGAAGCTCCAGCAAATACCTATAGTTGCCGCACTTCCTGAGCCGGAACGAAAAGATTTCTGGAAACGTGCGAGAGATCGCAGACTTTTGGAGAGCTTTTGGCTTGTGGTCGTGATGTTGTGTTTGCATTTTGATCTGACGCTTGCAGATCAAGCTTTTAATTCCTGTAGATTTACCCTGTCTGTCCATAGTGATTTTAAATAGCACCGCAAATTGCGGTGCTTTTTTTTTGCCTTACTGCCCCATCTCCACCATCTCTTTGACGTCAGAGCGGTTAATCTGCTGCTTGTTGCCATTGGCATCCTGATAGCTGATCATACCGGTTTCGTCATCAACTTTAGGTTTGCCATCGGCGACGATGGTGCGACCATCGTTAGTGTGCATTACGTAATTGCTGGAACATGCGGACAGGGTAAAGGCCAGAGTACACACGGCCAGCACTGCGGTGAGTTTATTCATCTTCTATCTCCTTGCAGATTGATTGCATTAAACCACCCGCATGCGCTCACCAAAGGTAGCGCCAGTGAAATCGACTATGAATAGCGACGCGTTATGCGGGTTTCGGTTCAAACCTTGCAATAATTAGCATAACGCGCTTTTCCAGCTTTGCCAGGCAACGGGCCAGCTTTCAGCCTGGTCCTAACATGATTAACAGTGGGCTGAGTATGACCATTTTTTCTCCCGGCGCCTTCCGCCAGCAGTTCCCCGCGCTGAGCGATGCCGGAATCTACCTCGATAGCGCGGCTACTGCGCTCAAGCCGCAGGCGGTGATCGACGCAACCGCACAGTTCTACAGCCTCAGCGCTGGCACCGTGCATCGCAGCCAGTTCGCTGCCGCTCGCGCATTAACGGAAAAATACGAACAGGCGCGCGGATTAGTGGCGCGCTGGCTCAATGCTGCCGACGATCGGCAAATTGTCTGGACGCGCGGCACCACCGAAGCGATCAACCTGGTGGCGAACAGTTGGCTGGCTCCGCGATTACAGGCTGGCGATGAAATCGTGGTTAGCGAAGCCGAACATCACGCCAATCTGGTGCCGTGGCTGATGGTGGCAAAAGCGGCGGGCGCGAAAGTGGTGAAATGGCCGTTGGGCGACGATCGTTTGCCGGATATCACGCTGTTGCCAGCACTGCTCAATTCACGTACCCGATTGCTGGCCGTTGGTCAGATGTCGAACGTCACCGGCGGCTGTCCGGATCTGGCGCAGGCGATCCGTTTAGCCCATGACGTCGGTGCCAAAGTGATGGTCGATGGCGCACAAGGTGTGGTGCATTGTCCGCCGGATGTAGAGGCGCTGGATATTGATTTCTATGCTTTTTCCGGCCATAAGCTTTACGGCCCAATGGGCATTGGCGTGCTGTATGGCAAAGCGGAACTGCTGGAAGCGATGGATCCATGGCAAGGCGGCGGCAAAATGCTGACGCAGGTCGATTTTGACAGTTTTACACCGCAGCCGGTGCCGTGGCGTTTTGAAGCCGGAACGCCTAATGTTGCCGGCGTGGTGGGGTTGAGTGCCGCGCTAGAGTGGCTGGCGCAACATGATGGCAAAAAGGCCGAAATGTGGAGCCAGCAACTGGCGAGCCTCGCCGAGGAGCAACTGAGCGAGATCCCCGGTTTTCGCAGCTTCCGCTGTGGCAATGCCAGCCTGCTGGCGTTTGATATTGCCGGCATTCACCACAGCGATATCGTTACGCTGCTCGCCGAGCATGGCATCGCATTGCGCGCCGGGCAGCACTGTGCGCAGCCGCTGATGGCGGCGCTGGGCGTCACCGGCACGCTGCGTGTCTCGTTCGCCCCCTATAATAATTTGCAGGACGTGGATGCGCTGGTGCGCGCCATGCGCCATGCCGTAGACTTACTGAGTGAATAAGCCCATGACATCAACCCTGCTCGCCCCGCATCCGTTCGGCGATCTGATTACCGCCGCCAGCCTGACGGAAAAATTCACCCATTTTCATCAGTGGGAAGATCGCTATCGTCAACTGATCCAGCTCAGCCGCCAGCTGCCAGCGTTAGCGGAAGAGTTAAAGACGCCAGATATCGAACTCACGGGCTGTGAAAATCGCGTGTGGCTAAGCAGCCAGTTGCTGAACAACGGCACGCTGCACTTTTATGGTGACAGCGAAGGACGCATCGTGCGCGGATTGCTGGCGGTGTTATTGACGGCGGTGGAAGGCAAAACGCCAGCCGACTTGCTGCAGCAAGATCCGCTAGCGTTGTTTGATACGTTAGGTCTGCGCGCGCAGCTCAGTGCGTCGCGCAGCAGCGGCTTACAGGCGCTGGCGGATGCGGTGCAACGCGCTGCCCGTCAGCACGCTCAGGCCGTTTGACGCGCCGCTTTCGCCAGAAACTTCTTCAACGCGTGCGAAACCGCCACAAACCCGAACGTGGCGGTTACCATGGTCGCCGCGCCAAATCCGGCGGCACAATCCATGCGTTTCGGGCCTTCTGCGGTGGAGCGTGAAGTGCACACGCTGCCGTCCGGCTGCGGATACATCAGCGCTTCCGTCGAGAATACGCAGTCGATGCCGAGCTTGCCTTTGCTGTTCTTCACCACGCCAAAATCCCCTTTCAATCTCTCACGCAGCTTTGCCGCCAGCGGATCCTGAATGGTTTTCGCCAGATCGCTCACCTGGATCTGCGTGGGATCGATCTGGCCGCCCGCGCCGCCGGTGGTTATCAGCGGGATCTTGTTGCGACGACACCAGGCAATCAACGCAGCTTTGGGCCGCACGCTATCAATCGCATCAATCACGTAGTCAAAACCCGCCGATAACAGTTCAGCGGTATTTTCCGGCGTGATGAAATCATCGATGCAGATCACTTCGCATTCCGGATTGATGGCGCGCATACGTTCCGCCATCACTTCGGTTTTCGCCTGGCCCACTTTGCCCTGCAGCGCGTGAATCTGGCGGTTGGTATTGGTGATGCAGACATCGTCCATATCAATCAGGGTGATTTTACCGATGCCGGTGCGCGCTAAGGCTTCCGCCGCCCACGAACCCACGCCGCCAATACCGATCACGCAAAAGTGCGCGTCGGCAAAACGCTGCAGCGCGTCCTGGCCATAGAGACGCGCGGTGCCGCCAAAACGTTGTCGCCAGGCGTCGCTTACTACTGTCATAACCAAACCTTTCCGGGAAAACGGGACATTAATTAGAACCTAACAGCAGCGAACCGTTGTTGCCATTTTGTGGGTTGCTAAACAGCGGCTGACCGGTGCCCGGCGCGGCTTTCAGCACCCAGACGCGGCCATAATGGTTGTAGAAA
The DNA here is from genome assembly GCF_003208415.1 of Pantoea sp. AG1095. NCBI lineage: Bacteria > Pseudomonadati > Pseudomonadota > Gammaproteobacteria > Enterobacterales > Erwiniaceae > Pantoea > Pantoea sp. AG1095. The sequence goes on from NZ_QKMJ01000010.1 coordinate 12,339, forward strand.
CCGGCCAGATGCGCCGCATCCGGGCCAACGCCCTGATAGATATCGAAGTGCTGGCCTTTAATCGCGCCACCCACGTCTAACGCCACCATCAGACGCATCTCATATTTGCCATTGAACTTGCCCTTCTCGTTCAGCTGCGGCACTTCGGCTAACAGCACGGTTCCGGCCGGAATCAATGAACGATCGGAGGCAACGGAAGCCTTGGCAATCAGCGGCACCGCGCTGGCACCGCGCACCGGCACATACTCTTCCGGTTTGAAGAAGACGAAGGATTGGTTGGTTTCCAGCACCGAACGCACTTCCTGTGGCGAATGCTCTTGCGCCCACTGACGAATCGCCTGCATCGACATATCTTCGCGCTTCACTTCACCGCGATCGATCAGCTCTTTACCAATACTGTGATAAGCCCAGCCATTTTTGCCGCCGTAACCAAAGAAGCGCAGCGGACGACCATCACCAAAATCAACGTAGCCGCTGCCCTGCACATCCATCATGAAGTTATCGATCAGCGAATTGCTGTAGGCAATGATGTAGCGATCGTCGAGCCCACCATTATAGATAGAAGCGCGGCTCGGCAGTTTCTGTCCACGCGGACGCGGTGGCATACGATAAATCGGATACTGGAACTCGCCCTGACGGGTATAACGCGCTTCCACAACCGGCGTGTAGTAACCGGTGAACTGCACGTTGCCGTAATTGTCAGTGCCTTCCATCTGATAAGCATTCAAACCAAACTGGTTGAGCTGGCGCGTATCCGCGCCGGACAGCAGCCAGTTTTGCACTGCGCTGTAAGTACCGTTGTTGCGCCCGAACAGGCCGGATGAGGCGGTTTGAATCTGCACCACCTGATCGCTAAAGTCTTTGCCGTTCACCGGACGCCCTTTAGCATTCGGTTGGTTGACCAGCCCAAGCGGTTGCTCCAGCTTGCCATCTATATACTGTTGACCGCGGTCGGTCGGTTTAGAACTACAGCCCGCTAGCAGCGCGATAAATGCGCCAGTGAGTGCATACTTCGCCCAATGTCCTTTCATAACCTTCTCTTTTTATCGATTGTTTGCCCGGCGACGATAGCAAAGGGGCAGAGAGAATGAAATCTGCCATCAGCGGTCACGCTCACATCTGTACAATAATCCACCCAATGGCGAGTTTATTCATCAACTGACTGTAAATTTGACGTTTTGTCTCAAAAAGGGGTTGCATCGCCGCGCGTCCAGAGTATAGTGCGCATCCACGGACGCGGGGTGGAGCAGCCTGGTAGCTCGTCGGGCTCATAACCCGAAGGTCGTCGGTTCAAATCCGGCCCCCGCAACCAATTCTTCTTAAATGAAGAGACAATGTGAAGTGTCGTGTAACGCGTCAGTCGGACGCGGGGTGGAGCAGCCTGGTAGCTCGTCGGGCTCATAACCCGAAGGTCGTCGGTTCAAATCCGGCCCCCGCAACCAATTGTCTTAAGAAGAATACAATGTGAAAAGTCGCTTAATGCGACAGACGGACGCGGGGTGGAGCAGCCTGGTAGCTCGTCGGGCTCATAACCCGAAGGTCGTCGGTTCAAATCCGGCCCCCGCAACCAATCATTTAAACACCTTAACGGGTGTTTTTTTGTTTCTGGCGTCCGGAAAAAAGCGGCATTGCTGCCGCCCTCCTCAGCGATGCGCTAGTGCAGCACCCTTATCAAAATACGCCTTAATCCCATGCAGAATCGCCTCAGCCACCTGATGCTGATAGCGCGACGTGCGCAGCTTGCGCTCCTCTTCGACATTACTGATAAACGCGGTTTCCACCAAAATCGAGGGAATATCCGGGGCTTTCAGCACCGCAAATCCCGCCTGATCGACGGTGCGCTTGTGCAGGTGATTGATATGTCCCATGCGTGACAGCACTTCTTTACCAAACTTCAGGCTGTCGCTGATGGTTTGCCGCTGCACCATGTCGAACATGGTGTGGTCGAGATAACGATCGCCGCTCATGCTGACGCCGCCAATCAAATCGGCTTCATTCTGCGTTTGTGCGAGGAAGCGCGCCGCCGCTGAGGTAGCGCCGCTGGTCGAAAGGGCAAACACCGACGAACCGCGCGCGGCCCGACTGGTGAAGGCATCAGCATGGATCGAAATGAACAGATCCGCACGCTGCTTTCGCGCTTTCGCCACGCGGACACGCAGCGGGATAAACACATCCTCATTGCGCGTCATGTAAGCTTTCATGTTGCGCTCTTTGTCGATCAGCGCCTTCAGATAGCGACCGATCTTCAACACGATATCTTTCTCACGCGTTTTATATTTGCCATGCGCGCCGGGATCCTCACCACCATGGCCAGGATCGATCATGATGATAATCGGTCGATCGCGCCCCGCTTTGCCCGGCAGCGCCGCCTGCACCGGCTGATCGCGTTCTAGATCGCCCTGATTGTAATTCTGCAGTAATGCCAGTAGCGGATCCTCTTCCCGTGATTGCTGATTAGGATACAGATCGACCACTAAGCGATGCTTGATACCTGCCACTGGCGCAAGAGTAAATGTCTTGGGCGCAATGCTACGCTTGAGTTCCAGCACCAGTCGCACCGTGTTAGCGTCAAACTGACCGACGCGCGCGGTTTTGATATAGGGATCGTCCACGCGCACCAGCTTATCGACTCCTTTCAGGACCGGGTTGATGTGCATATTTTCGATATCAATAACCAGACGATCGGGATTCCCCAGCGTGAACTGTTTGTACTTGAGGGGAACGTTTGATTCCAGGGTTACGCGGGAGTAAGTCGATGAGGGCCAGATGCGCACCGCCACAATATGCTGGCTGGCAGCCAGCCCGGTACGCGTCACGCTTAGCATTAATAATGCGCCAGCGCCCTGTAATAATCGTCGTCGTGTAAAAGCTTCGGACATGCCGCTCCAACTGCTGTGTTATGTCTAAAAAATCATCACTCGATGGCAAGAAAGTGAAAACTTTACTCGATGAGAATCGTCTTGTCTTGCCGGAAAAACCAGATAATGCAGTCTGTTAGCGCGTGTTGCATCATGAAAATCGTAAAGTAACGTCAGGCCCGGCGCTTGCAATAAAGAGCAAAAGAGCATAAAAATACGAAAATTACGAATAAACATGCATAGAGGGCTTTGCCGTGAAGGAACGCAGTACAGAACTGGTTCAGGGTTTTCGCCACACCGTTCCCTATATAAATACCCATCGTGACAAGACGTTTGTCATCATGTTGGGTGGCGAAGCCATCGAGCATGAGAACTTCTCAAGCATCGTTAATGACATCGGTCTGCTGCATAGCCTCGGCATTCGCTTAGTGGTGGTTTATGGTGCGCGTCCGCAGATTGACGCCAGCATGGCCCAGCAACAGCTGGAACCGATTTATCACAAACATACGCGCGTTACCGATGCGCAATCACTTGAGCTGGTAAAGCAGGCCGCCGGTCGCTTACAGCTGGATATCACCGCGCGTCTGTCGATGAGCCTCAACAACACGCCGCTGCAAGGCGCGCACATTAACGTAGTGAGCGGCAACTTCATCATTGCGCAGCCGCTGGGGGTGGATGATGGCGTTGATTACTGCCACAGCGGGCGTATTCGTCGTATTGATGAGGAAGCGATCCATCGTCAGCTGGATAACGATGCGATTGTGCTGCTCGGTCCGGTAGCGGTTTCTGTGACCGGCGAGAGTTTTAACCTGACGTCAGAAGAAGTGGCGACGCAGCTGGCAATAAAATTGAAGGCCGAGAAGATGATTGGTTTCTGCTCCGAGCAGGGCGTGACCAATCGCGAAGGCGCGATTATTTCTGAACTGTTCCCGAATGAAGCCCAGGCGCGCATCGACGAAATGGAGAGCGATGGCGATTTCCTCTCTGGCACCGTGCGGTTCTTGCGTGGTGCGGTCAAAGCCTGCCGCAGCGGCGTGCGTCGCAGCCACCTGATTAGCTATCAGGAAGATGGCGCGTTGCTGCAAGAACTGTTCTCGCGCGACGGTATCGGTACCCAGATTGTGATGGAGTCGGCCGAGCAGATTCGGCGCGCCAACATCAACGATATCGGCGGTATTCTCGAACTGATTCGCCCGCTGGAGCAGCAAGGGATTCTGGTGCGTCGCTCCCGTGAGCAACTGGAGATGGAGATTGATAAGTTCACCATTATCCAGCGTGATAATTTAACCATCGCCTGTGCCGCGCTCTATCCGTTCCCAGACGAGCAGATTGGTGAGATGGCTTGTGTGGCAGTGCATCCGGATTATCGCAGCTCGTCGCGTGGAGAACTGTTGCTGGATCGCGTGGCGTTGCAGGCACGTCAGATGGGGCTAAAGAAGCTGTTTGTGTTAACCACGCGCAGCATTCACTGGTTCCAGGAGCGCGGTTTTACGCCGGTGGATATTGAGTCCCTGCCCGAGAGCAAGAAGCAGATGTATAACTATCAGCGCCGTTCAAAGGTGCTGATGGCGGATTTGGGGTAGTCGCATCATTTAACTGTGCCGTTGCGTAGTTGCACATACCGCAGCGGCGCAATTTATTGCGCAATATCCGCATGGGCAAGCTGCCGCCATTGATATGCGCGATTCATCGCGCCGCGACGGATTGTGCGGAATCGATACTTAATTACTCCCCGCTCAACCGCTTCAGTAATCCGCTGCGTCGCTGGGTACGCAACTGCACGGCACGACGGAACACGCCGTCATCGCTGTACAACGTCAGCTGCTTACGCGCGCGGGTAATCGCGGTATAAATCAGCTCGCGCGTTAACACCGGCAGGAACTGCGCCGGCATCACCAACGCCGTGTGGTCAAACTCCGAACCCTGCGATTTATGCACCGTCATCGCCCACGCGGTATCGTGCGTTGGCAATCGGCTCGGTTGCACCGCCTTGATGCTGCCATCCGGCAATGGGAAGAACACCTTCAGCAGGCCTTCCTCATCAAACAGCGTAATGCCGATATCGCCGTTAAACAGGCCCAATGCGCTGTCGTTACGCGTCACCATCACCGGACGTCCCTGATACCAGCGACTGCCGCCGGTTGGACGACGAATCAGCTGCAGCTGCATCAGCTTCTGCTCAATACGCTGATTCAATCCCTGCACGCCAAACGGCCCTTCACGCAGTGCGCACAGCAGCTGATATCCGCCAAACGCCGCGATAATCTCAGCAGGATCAGCGCGTTGGCGAATGAGTGTCAGGAACGGCTGATAACCGGCCGCAATCTCCATCAGCATCGCCTGGTACGCATCCGCATCCTGCAAAGGTTGACGGGTGATATCGCTGAAACCAGCCTTGAATGCGGCTTCAACCGCCTTTGCATCACCGGCGTTAACCGCTGCGGCCAGTTGGCCAATGCCGGAGTTGGCGTCAAAGCGGTAGCTTTTACGCAGCAGGCAAATCGCGTCGCGTACCGCGGGAGCGCGGATGTCATCAATGCCTGCCACCTGGCTGCCGGTGAGCTCGCTCAGCTGCGCAGCACGCATCGGGCTGTAACCGGCTTCGGCACAGCGACAGATGTCACCGAGCACCGCGCCCGCTTCCACCGATGCCAGCTGATCGCGATCGCCGAGGAACACCACGCGCGCCTGCGCTGGCAATGCGGCAATCAAATTCGCCATCATGCTGAGATCGACCATTGAGGCTTCATCCACCACCAGCACATCCAGATGCAGCGGATTGCCGGCGTGATAGCGCAGGCGCTGCGTTTCCGGCTGCGCGCCTAACAAGCGGTGCAGCGTGGTGGCATCGGCCGGAAAGCGCAGCCGCTCCGCCTCGCTCACCGGCAACTTTTGCAGCGCCTTGCCCAGCGATTCGGTGAGACGCGCCGCCGCTTTGCCGGTTGGTGCAGCCAACTGAATACGTAACGCGCCTTCACTAAGACGGATCAGTGCCGCCAGCAGTTTTGCCACCGTGGTGGTTTTTCCGGTTCCGGGACCGCCCGAGATCACCGCAGTTTTCTGCGTCAGCGCCACCGCAGCCGCAATCTTCTGCCAGTTATCCGGCTCGCTGCCAAACAGCTGATCCAGCACTTCCCTGACCCGTTCAGGCGCAAAAGGCTGTGCTGTTGACTGTGACTGAAAGAAGCGTGCCACCTGCCCTTCGTTGTGCCAAAGGCGATGCAGATAGAGACGATCTTCGCTCAGCACGATGGGTGCCGCTTGCTCGCTGCTACTCAGCGCCGACCAGCCGGCTAAAATTGCCGGCCAATCCTGCGGTTCGCCTGCCGCTTGCCAGATGGCCTGGGCCAGCTCCGCATGACGCCCTTTAAACAGGTTGTCGCGGCTCAGCTGTGATAACGGCAAACAGACATGCCCATCTCCCGCTTCCGCGCTCAGGCAGGCCGCCAGCAGCAAACGCGCCGGTTGATCATCATCAGCCAGCAGTTGAGCGAACTGGACATCCAGCGAACGCAGCAAACGCAGCTCAGCCGCCTGTGCTAAAAGCGCGGTCATACCGCTCATGCTGTCGCTCCCGGCCCGCGAAACAGGCTATCCAGTTGTGAAATGAAGTCGAAGGTGGGACGGGTATGAAACACGCCGTTGTCTGGCGAGCTGCCGTCCATGCCACGCAGGAAGAGATAAAATACGCCGCCGAAATGCTGCTCATAATCGTAATCCGGCACGCGATGTTGTAAATAGCGGTGCAGCGCCAGCGTATAGAGCTGGTACTGCAAATCGTAGCGGTGGTCGATCATCGCCTGCGCCATTGCCTGCGGCGTATAAGCTTCATGGCTGTCACCGAGCCAGTTGGATTTATAATCCAGCAGGTAATATTTGCCCTGCCAGCGGAACACCAAATCGATAAAGCCTTTCAGCATGCCCTGCACCTGACGGAAATCGAGCGGCGGAGCCTGCGCCGATAACGCATCCTGAGCAATCAACGCGCTCAGTTCACGCGCGGTCAGCACATTGTCAATTGGCAGATAGAATGCCATCTCCACCAAACGATCGCTGCTTTGCACCTGCGCCAGATGAATACCCTGCGCGTTAAGCGGCGTGCTCAATACACGCCTGATCCACGTACTGAGCATCGGCTGCCAGTGCAGCGGATAGCCGTTTTGCTGCAGATGTTGCGCCAGCGTCTCCTCGGAAGGCGGCTGCGGGAAATCCAGCGATTCGAACAGCTCATGCAAAAACGTTCCCGGCGCAGCACCGCGCGGGAAGTGATGGGGCGTGAGCGCCGCTTCCCCTTCCTCTTCCCGATCCTCTTCGCCGGCTGCTTCCACATCGAAATTCGGCATCACCTCAAGCAGACGGTGAGAACTGTGCTGCTGCAAACCGGAATAACTGGTGACGCGCCACGGGTCGGCCAGCACGCGCGTTACGCTTCGCGCCCCCAACTCGCTATCGGCGACCGCCTCAACCTGCCAGCGCTCGGCTTGCATATCTTCAGCCAGCACCACCTCGGTGCCCGCCGCGTCCATGTTATGCAGCAACGCGCCGAGCTGTTCGGCTGTTGCCGCTACACCGCGCTGCAACAGAAAACCGAGCGCGCTTTTATGCAAATCGCTCTCGCCCTCTTTCTTACGCGTGCCGCGAAACAGCGGTGCCACGCCGACGCTGCAGTGATAGATCGAACGGGTCAACGCCACGTAGAGCAGGCGCAAATCCTCCGCCAGACGCTCCTGTTCGGCCAGCGCCAGGCTCTCTTCATCGGCTTGCAGATCCAGGACCGCGTTAAAGCTCTCACGATCGTGATAAAGCGCGGTATCCGCCTCGCGAAAACCGGCGGCGAATGGCAGCCACACTAACGGATATTGCAGCCCTTTAGATTTGTGGATGGTGACAATCTGCACCAGATGACGATCGCTCTCCAGACGCAGTTGCTGGCTGGCAGACTGGCTATCCGGGCGGGCGATCTGCTGTGCCAGATGACGCACCAGCGCGTGTGGGCTATCCAGCTGCGCAGCCGCTTCCTGCAGCAGTTCGCCGAGATGCAGTAAATCCGTCAGACGACGCTCGCCGTTCTCCGATGCCAGTAGATTTTCCGCCAGCTGGCGCTCCAGCATCATCTCGCGCAGCATCGGCAAGACGCCACGCTGCTGCCACACCAGCTGCCAGCGGGCAAAGGTATCCACCAGTTCATCCCAGCCGCGCGCGTCCTGATCCAGCGCATCCAGCTGCGAGGCATCAAAGGCAAAGAGCGAGGTTGCCAGCGCGGTACGCAGCATACGCTCCTGCTCCGGTGCCAGTACCGCCTGCAACAGCCATAACAGCTCTCGCGCTTCCGGCGTGGTGTAAACGCTGTCGCGATTCGACAGGTAAACCGACGGAATACCGAGCAGATTGAGCGCTTCGCGAATCAGGTTAGCTTCGTTACGGCTGCGCACTAACACTGTGATGTCAGAGGCTTGTACCGGCCGCAAATTGGGCGCTTTGCCCAGCATCGCGCGCTGCTGCTGCCCGGCCTGCAACCAGCGACTGATATCGGCCGCACACTGCTGCGCCATACGTTGTTGATAATCTCCAACGCTGCAGCCTTCACCCGGCTGCAGCCAGAAGCGTAACGCCGCTTGCTCAACCTGATCGATACTGAGCGACAGTTGCTGGTTGGGAGGCGCAAACTGCACCGGCTGGAACGGGATCTCAGCGAACAGGAAGGGCGCGTCGAGGCGCGCAAATAGATGGTTAACGCTGTTGACCATCGCAGGCGACGAGCGCCAGTTGGTATCCAGCGTGTAATGCGCACTGACTTCACTGCGCGCGCGGATATAGGTAAAAATATCCGCGCCACGAAAGGCGTAAATCGCCTGTTTGGGATCGCCAATCAACAGCAGCGCATGCGCTGGCTGATTGATATAAAGCGTGCGGAAAATACGGTATTGCAGCGGATCGGTATCCTGGAACTCATCAATCAACGCCACCGGGAAACGCTGGCGAATCGCCTGAGCCAGTTGCTCACCGCTCGGCTGCTGCAGTGCTTCGTCGAGGCGGCTCAGCAGGTCATCAAAACCCAACAGTGCCTGCTGACGTTTCTCTTTGCGCACCGCAGCGCGCACCTCTACCAGCGCACGCGCAATCACCAGATCGCGCAGCGACAGCGGCTGAGCAAGGAAAGTGTCGATGGCGTCAAACACACTGTGATGCGGCGGATTGCCCTTTTTGGTCTTCTCTTCAAGCATGCGCTGACCGAAGCGCGCCAGTTCGGCGGGCACCTGATAATCACGCGTTTCGCTCTGCGCCCAAAAGCTGACTTTATTGACCCAAACCGGCAAATTCTTGCTGCTGTAGCTGCGCTTATCCACGTCAGATTGCCCCACCAGCGTCAGCACTTCGTCACCCACCGCCAGCCATTGCGCTTTCATCGCGGCGATACGCGCCAGGTTTTCGCTGTGGCGCGAAGCCAGGGTTTCACTGTCGGCAGGCGGCAGACGCAGGCTGGGCGATTCGCCCTGCAACCACGGACGCAAGGTGGAAAGCAACTGCTCCGGGCCGCTCCATTCGCTGACAATCACTCGCGCGACATCCAGCGTCAGCGGATAGCAGTGACGACGCCAGAAATCGGCAGTCGCCTGGCGCAGCAGCAGCTGTTCATCCTCAATCAGCTGCTGTTCAAACAGCATGCCGGACTCAAAGGCGTTGAGATTCAGCATGCGCTGGCAGAAGCCGTGGATGGTGAAGATGGCGGCTTCATCCATCTGTCGTTCAGCGGCCAGCAGCAGCGAAGCCGCATCGGCGGGCTGTGGAATCTCCTGCAGCAGCTGCATCAGCATCGGGTTGCCGCTGACGCCGCGCAGGCAGGCCAGCCGCAGCTCGTGAATGTTGGCGCGTATACGCCCGCGCAGTTCAGCGGTCGCGGCCTCGGTAAAGGTCACGACCAGAATCTCTTCTACCGACAACGGGCGCGAATAATCATGTTGTCCGCCCAATCCCAGTAGCAGCCTTAGATAGAGCAGGCCGATGGTGAAGGTTTTGCCGGTGCCGGCTGAGGCCTCAATCAGACGCTCACCGCGCAGCGGCAGCGTCAGAGGATTGAGCGATTCAGGTAGCAGACTCATTGGGCATCACTCTTCACGGGCAACGACTGCTGCAGCTTCTGGACCTCATCCCATGTGGTCCAGCCCGGCAGCTGGGCGTAGTCATCTTTGGTCGCGCCATCATGGCTGCCACCGATCTGCGAAATCATCGCCATGCCTTGCTGCGCTAAAACCGCCTGATGGAAGAAGTCGGCCAGGCCGGCTGGCGTCAGTTGCTGAATTTGCTCAATCGCTTTTTCACGCGTATCGAAGGCAAAGTTCTGACGTTTAAAGTCACGGTTAAAGCGGTTCGCCTCTTCATCCAGCGTTTGCGGACGCTGCTTCATATCGTTGATCAGCGCCTGCTGATACTGGGCGAAATCTTCCGCTTTCATGCTGCGCAGACGCTGTTCAGCCTGCGGATAAAACGCCTGGAAGCGTTGCAGTAAAAACGCTGGCTGCTTGCTGTTACTTTGCAGCAGGAAACCGATGCCCCACTGGCGTCCGATCGGCATCTGGTAAGCAAACACCGCATAGCCGAGTTGCTCTTCGGTGCGCAACTGGTTGTAGAACCAGGGTTGAACGATCTGGCTCAGCATGGTGCTGTTGGCCATGCTTTGATATTCGCTGTAGCCCAACGGCACATAAAGCGCGGCCAGCGCCGAATCAGTGCTGCTGCCGGCTTTCTGCAGATTGGCCTTCATCGCTTTATCCACCGCCACATAATCACTGTGCCAGTAGCCGTGACCATCGCTGTGCAACTGTTGCTGCAGCTCATCGCCGAGCTGTTTCACGCGCTCTGCAGAGAGATTGCCCACCACCATCATCTCCGGGGTTGCATGATGAATCAGCGCATCGCGGTAATCGGTGACCTGTTTCAGCGTGATGTCTTTCACCAGATTGCGGCGCGTTTCACGTTGGGTGTAAGGCAGCTGCGACAACATCTGCATCGGCTGAATCGCCTGCTCAAACGCTTTGCCCTTCTCAGCCGCTTCCAGTCGATCCAGATACCAGGATTTGGCCTGTTCCAGCTGCTGCTGGTCCGGCGTAAAGGTGGCGTAACCCTCCACCAGCTTCTTCAGCAATTCCGGCAGACGTTGGGTAAACCCGCTGGCGCTAAACACGATGCCATCATCTTCCCCGGTGGAGAAACTGATGCCGCCAACCGAAGCCTGCGAATTCAATTCATCCAGCGCCAGGCTGGAGAGATAGTCATTCAACCCAAACAGCACCTGCTGGCGCGCGTCGCTGATCGCCGATTTATTGCGCAGCGCTAAGGTAATAGCGGCTTTCGGTTCGCTGGCAAACTGCTGACTTGGCATCCAGTAAATACGCATGCTGTCGCCATTGGTCAGTGCGACCGGATGATCGTAGGTTTTGCCATCGGAGGGGATAAGGGCGAAATCCGACGGAATGTAGGGATTCAGCGTGGGCATCGACAGCTGGAGCTGCGCGGCACGTTGCTGCCAGTCGCTAATTTGGGCGTCGCTGATTTTGTCCACCTGATAGGGCGCATTCACAAAGTAGGCTTCTTTGTTATGCGGCTCCTGCGGACTGATGTACCAGATGCGCGCGTTCTGCGGCGTCATTTCGGCGAGACGCGTTTTGATTGCCGCGGGATCGAACTGATCGGCCAGATAAGGCGCATCCAGCGTGTGCTCAACCGGCACCCGCAGCATGGTATCCACCAGCCACTCGATGTAATCCATATCACGGGTAATTGATGGGTAGCGGAAATCCAGCGCCAGCACGTGGGAGACTTCATCGAAGTATTCTTTACTGATGCCTTTGGTGCGCAGCATATCAAGGTAGTTGAACACCGCAGCCACCACTTCATCGCGCTGCGCCAGACCTTTGTCGGTTAACGACACGCTGATAGCGAAGACGCCGCTGTTGCGCTCGGTCATCGGGTCTGCACCGGCGCTGACGCCATCCGCCAGCCCTTGCTTTTGCAGCCAGTCGTTGAGGGTGTTTTTGCTGCGATTGCCCAGAATGTAGCTGATCAGCGTATCGGTTTTACTGCGGAACTGGCCGCTGTTGTTCGGGATGCGGAACTCAATTTTCAACTGCTTGCGCGGCTGTGCGGGCACGTAATGGATAATGATGCCCTTCTGCGCGTCGGTCACTACCGGCACGTCAATCTCTGGCACCGTCGTTTGATGATTAGCCACACGACCAAAGGTTTTTGCCGCAATGTCGGCCATCTCTGGCAGCGGTTTGTTGCTGTAAATCACCGCCTTCATCAGATTGGCGGAGTAGTGGCTGTGATAAAAATCGGTCAGCGCCTGATGCAATTTGCTGTCCGGCTTGTCACTCAACGTATCAAGGTTGCCACCGGAATAGCGCGAGCCGGGATGCGCAGGGTTGAGAGTTTCTGCACCCACCTGTGCCATACGCAAGCCATCGCGTGAGCGAGCCATGGTCAGTTCTGCGTTAACCGCATGGCGCTCACGATCGGCATTAACCGGATCGAGCAGCGGTTCAGCAATCGCATCGGCCAGACGATCAACTGCGGGCTGCAACGCGCTGTTTTCCACTTCCAGATAGAACGCCGTGCGATACGACGCGGTGCTGGCATTGTGGCTGCCACCATTTTTTTTCAGGAATTCGGCGAGATTATCAGGCTGCGGATAACGCTTTGAGCCCATTAACACCATGTGTTCGAGATAGTGCGCCAGACCCAGCTGCTGATTAGGATCATCCAGCGAACCGATCGGTAAGGTCAGCGCCGCCAGCGATTTAGGCGCTTCGGCATCCGAGACCAGCAGCACGGTCATACCGTTGTTTAACGTAATCGCCTGATAACGGCGTGGATCGTGATCGCTTTTACGAATGGTGTCATTGATGGGTTGCCAGCCGCGATCGGTATCGGCAAAGACATTCAGCGCTAACGTGCTCAGCAGCAGCGCTCCAATCCAGCGTGCGTAAATCCGCATTTAAACCCCTTACATTACCCTTTTCCGCTGGCTGTGTGCCCAGCGGTGAAATAGACAAACTTTCTTATCGTGTCAGGAACAACCTCAAACGAGGCCGTATCCCCTTGCTATTCATCATTTTGATGCGCCAGGCGCACCGGCAAATACCATTGGCGTGCGGCGGCAGTAATCGCCTGCACGGCATCATCGTCCAAAGACCGACTCAGGCGTTGCAGATAGGGATCGCTGCCCTCGCCTTCCACCTGGAAACCACCCTGCCAGGCTTGCAGTAATTTGTTAAGTGCCTTTTTCTGCGTGGCTTCGTCTTCCAGCAACTGCTGCGACTTGCTATCAAAGCTCGCTTCCAGCCAGGCTCCGCCGGATTTATTCAGCAGCATCAGCGGCTCGACTAATCCAGCCTGGTAACCCGCAACATACGCATGCAGAAACGACAGCGCCTGTTCAGCAGGCAGCGCCGCGAAGCGCCAGTGACTCTGTTTACGGCCGTACATGCGGCTTTCACCGCTGCCGCCCAACGCGCAATACACCAGATGTTCCAGCCATAGCAGCAGACCATCGTTCATGTTCAGCACGCCCGGACGCCAGCGCAGCAGGCCATCAGCTTGCACCTGCGTCAGCCAGCCGGTCAATTGCACTGCGCCGATCGTCAGATTGATTTCCCAACTTTCAGCGGGCTGGCGTTGACCACTCACCTCGGCGGCCACTTCCTGCATCTCTTCGGTTTGGCTCTGCCAGAAAAGTTCCCCGAACGCGCCATAAGGCAGATTGCCAGCGGCGCGGTGACGCGCATACAGCTGCGCCGGATCGTCACCGTTGACCAACGTATTCAGCAATTGCGCGTTGATTTGGTAGCGTTCCAGGCTGTCAGGCGCGAACGGTTCGCTGTCGGGCAGCTCGCTCTCTTCCATCCAGAAAGCCACCCCCAAGCGTTGCTGGAACCAGGCGCGTACCGGATGGCGCCAGAAACGCAGCAGTTGCTCCAGCGACAAGGTTTCTATCGGTGCAGGCAGCAAGGGCTGCACAAAATCCGGCTGTGCCACGCCGCTGCCGGTGGCTGCGGGCAACCACTCCGCAGCAAAGCTTTGCCCGTGAGCGCCCGGCTGGAAGTTCTCTGCGGCAAACGGCATGCGGCTATGCAGCTTTTGCAGATGTTCACGCACGCGCTGCTCGCTGATATCAGGTTCGAGCGCTTCATCACCCGGCAGACGGAAGCTTTGCCCCAGGTAATCCACCAGCTCGCTCACTAATACCGATGGATAGCGCTCCGTGTTGTCCTGAATCGCCCGGCCGATGTAACTGATATAGAGCTGCTGCTGCGCCGAAATCAGCGCTTCGAGGAACAGATAGCGGTCATCATCGCGGCGGCTACGGTCGCCTTTGCGCATCTGTTGCTGCATCAGGTCGAAACCCAGCGGCGCTAAAGTGCGCGGATAGACGCCATCGTTCATGCCCAGCAAACACACCACTTTGAAGGGAATCGAACGCATCGGCATCAGCGTACAGAAGTTGATGGGACCGGCGAGGAAACGCTGGCTGATACGCTGTTGATCGAGGCGTGAACGCAGCTCATCACGCAGCAGCGTAACCGGAATCGGCTGTTGATACGCCGCCTGCATGCCCTGCTCGATAATCTGTTTCCACTGCGTTTCCACCAGCAGCAGCGCGGCTTCACTTTCGGCGTCTCCGCTAAAGAAGCACTCAATCAGCTCACGACACAGCGGCTGCCACTCCGCTAACGTGCGCTCTTCTGCCAGACGCGCACGCCACTCTTCGAGTCGCGATAGCAGTTCAGCCAGATGCCCCGCCAGCTCAGCGATCAAACCGCTGGATTCGTCATACGGCAGGATCCCTTGCCAGTCGCCGTTGCGGCTCTCCAGCGCATAGCCGAGCAGCATACGCTGCAGGCCGAAGCGCCAGGTGTGTTGTCCGGTTACCGGCAGCGCCAGCGCTTCCACGCTGGCATCGTCCAGTCCCCAGCGAATGCCGGATTCCATCACCCAGCGGCGCAGCAGGCGCAGCCCGCTTTCATCCACCGAGAAGCGCTGCGCTAATGCGGGAACCTCAAGCAGCGCCAGCACATCTTCGGAGGCAAAGCGACTTTCAGGCAGAGACAGCAAGCTGAGCAGCGCCAGAATTGCCGGGTGCGCCTGACTGGCGCGGCGGTCGGAGATGGCGAACGGCAAATAGCGTTCGCTCGGCGCGCTGGCAAAAGCGGCCTGAATAAAAGGGGCGTAGCTGTCGATATCCGCCACCATCACGATGATGTCGCGTGGTTTGAGTTCGGGATGGGCTTCCATCAGCGTGAGCAGATGATCCTGCAGCACTTCAACTTCACGCTGTGCGCTGTGGCACACCTGCAGAGTGATCGAGCGATCTTCAGGATCAAGCAGCCGTTTTTCGGCGCTGTTCGCCAGCTCACCGGCGTTGAGGCCAATGATCGCTTTATCGTCCAGATTGAGCAGATCCGCTTGCACGCTGTGCAGCAGATTGTCTTGAGGCATCTCGACGAAGGCATCAATGTCGTTGGCGGCGGATTCCATCTGGCTCAGCAGATACAGGTTATCGCGCCCCAGCTTGCCCCATGACGCCAGCAGCGGATTGGTCAGCTGCTGCTCGCCAATATCGTTAAACAATGCTGACGCGCTAGCCGGATCGCGGAACAGCGGCTGCAGCTCATCCGACTGGATGCGGCGGCGCTGGCGGCTTTGCAGCTTCGCCAAAAAGGCATAATCCTGAATGTCGCCCCAATAGTGACGGCAGGGATTGGTGAACAGCAGATGGATATCAATGTGACGGCCCAGCGCTTCCAACGCCTGCAAATAAACCGGCGGCAGCGCGGAGATACCGCAAATAAACACGCGCTGCGGCAAGCCCGGCGGCGGCATTTGCGCCTGTTCCAGCTTTTGGATAAAGCGCGCATAGAGGTTAGCGCGATGCCACATCGGCTGACCCAGGCTTTCGGTAAAGTTAACCAGATCGCACCACAGCAGCGCCTGCCACTGCTGCGATTCGCCTAAGCCATCAATCCGTTCACCGCGCTCCCAGCTGTTGAGCCAGTCCGAGCGATACACCAGATATTGGTCAAACAGATCGGCAACACGGGCGCTGAGCTGATACAGCTTGCGCTTGTCGTCGTCATCATTGAGGTAGTGACGCAGCGGCTGGAAAGCGTCCTGCTCCAGCAAAGTTGGCAAGCGATGCATCAGCTTCCAGCTCATGCTGGCCTTGGTGAAGGCGCTCTCTTCAGGAATATCGGGCAGCACCTTAACGAACATGTTCCAGATGAAGCTCGCAGGCAGCGGGAAATCAATGTTGGCGGCAATGCCGAAACTGTTAGCCAGTTCCATTTGCAGCCACTGCGCCATGCCTGGGCTTTGTACCAGCACCTGTTCAGCCGCCAGCGGATCGGTCAGCGGTTGATTTTCAATCAGAATACCTGCCAGATTTTTCAACAGATCAAGCTGATTAGAGTGATAGACCCGGAACATATTTCTCCTAAACACAAGACAACAACGCAGCCGAGCCACTCTACCGTTTATCACCTGCGATGCCTACCGCTAGTGGCAATTGAGCTGCGCCAGTGAGGCGGAACGCTGCTGTGGCCCCGTAACCGTAACGCGCTCCAGCGTGCAGCCGCCCGCCAGACTCTGCTGCTGGCGCTGACTCTGCCATCCCTCAACGTCACGGCCAAGCAGCGCCTGGCCGGCAACGCGCCACGCCTGACGCTGCTGCCACTGCTGGCTAAACCCCAGCGCCAGCGCGCGATGATATTGCAGCAATGTGCTGATGGTCATCGCCAGCAACAGCATCGCCACCAGCGTTTCCGCCAGGCTAAAGCCCTGCTGCTTCTGGCTGGCACAGCGCCGGCTGCGACAGCGGGCAGTAATCGATCCAGCCATGCGCTTGCGGCTGGGGTTGCGTGTTGGGGATGGATACCCAACGATAGAGCCACAGCGCGCGCCCTTCTCCATGTCCCGATAACAACGCATTGTCATCCTCCATTCGTAGCAGGCAGCTTTGCCACTGTTCTGCTGTCCATTGCTGACATTGCCAGCCGGTGGCCTGCGGCCAGTTTTGCACGCTGCCCCACGTTAACGCCGCCTGCGCCTGCCAGAAATCCTGACTGTGCAGCTGCTCATCAGCCACTAACACCATGCCTTGCGAGAGCTGCGTTCGCGTGGCGTGTAGCGTCAATCCGCCCATCAGTAACATCATCAGCACCATGCCCAGCGTGCTATTGCCGCGCTGCTTCACAGATTGATTCCTTCTATCCAGCTTGCCAGCTCTACGCTTTGGCTGTTAGCGTGTCCCGCCAGTTGCAGCACCAGACGCGATCCCTGCCGTTCAAGCTTGAAGGCATCGATGGTGAGAAACGCCGGATCGGAGAGTTTCTCCCAGCCGCTGCTGTTGCACTCATCCACGCCACGCTGCATTTCAAGCTGTCCGCTGCGCAGCCGATAGCCGTAATAGTCACTTTCGCTGTGGCCCACGCCTTCCCAGCGCCCGTTGCTGTTCTCATCCCAGCGCAGTAAAACGCAGCTGCCGCTGGCGGCAATCGTTAGCGCCGAACCGCTGCACTGGCCGTGGCAATAGCCGGCTCGGCGCAGCGCTTTTTGCAGCGTATTGGCGATCTGCTGCAGCTCCTGCTGTAACTGCACGCGCTGTTGCAGGCGCAGATTCTGCTCCAGCAGCAGCGGTAAAAATCGCCCGACGCTGATCATCAGCACCGCGCCAATCGCCATGGCAATCAGCATCTCCAGCAGGCTGAATCCGAGTTGCGCTATTCGCATCCTTTCTCTCCCGGCTGACAGGCACGGATGCGCGCTCTGGCGGAGATAATTAAGCGCCAGCGTCCCGCCGCACTGGCGAGATCGATGCTGCCAGGACGCGCGACATCACGCCGACCGTAAAAACCGACGTCACCATTGATGCCGACAAGGCGCACGCTGTCGTGCGGCGGTTTAAATAACCAGCGCGAGGGCAGTGCGCAGCCTTCTGCAGGTTTAGGTCCCGCCCCAAGACAGCCGTTTTCACCGCTCTGTACCCACAGCGTGAGATCGCGGTTGTGCCAGTTAGCATGGGCGCGCAAGCGCAGAAGAAATCCCTGCAGTTGCAGTACGCTGTCGCGCAGCTGTTGATATTGCTGCCAGCGCTGCCAACCCTGCAGCGCGCCGACGCTAAGTATGCCGGCGATCACCATCACCAATAACAGTTCGGGCAAAGTGAAACCGTGGATATCGTTTCTGTTCATGGCGGGTAATGTGCCCAGCAACATGAAGTTCAACAAGGGAGAGAAATCGACGTTGGGAAACGTTGCTCAGGAAATCGAGGAGAGGTGCAGAGAGATACAGCGTTTTGTGAGACAGATTCAGGATTAAAGTGCGATTTGGGCGTGGTCGCCATGAATGGCGACCTTGCGGGAGTGGCGTTAAATGGCGACGGGCGCTTTAATGGCTGGATGCGGATCGTAACCTTCAATCTCGAAATCATCGAACTGATAATCAAAGATAGAGGACGGTTTACGCTTGATTACCAGCTTCGGCAACGGACGCGGCTCACGCGTTAATTGCAGGCGCGCCTGCTCTAAATGGTTGCTGTACAGATGCGTATCGCCACCGGTCCAGACAAAATCGCCCACTTCAAGATCGCACTGCTGCGCCACCATATGCACCAGCAGCGCGTAGCTGGCGATGTTGAATGGCAGACCAAGGAAGATATCGCATGAGCGCTGATAGAGCTGGCAAGAGAGCTTGCCGTTGGCCACGTAGAACTGGAAGAAGGCGTGGCAAGGCGCCAGAGCCATGTGATCCAGCTCGCCCACGTTCCATGCCGAGACAATGATGCGGCGCGAATCGGGGTCACGCTTCAGCTGCTCAATCACTTTACTGATTTGATCAATCTCTTCACCCGAGGCGCTGCCCCAGCTGCGCCACTGCTTGCCGTAGACCGGGCCAAGATCGCCGTTCTCATCGGCCCATTCGTCCCAGATGGTGACCTTGTTCTCTTTCAGGTAACCGATGTTGGTCTCACCTTTCAGGAACCACAACAGCTCATGAATGATCGAGCGCAGGTGCACTTTCTTGGTGGTGACCAGCGGAAAACCGTCCTGCAAATTGAAACGCATCTGGTGGCCAAAGATGGAGAGCGTGCCGGTGCCGGTACGGTCGGCCTTTTCTGCGCCTTCATTCAGCACATGTTGCATTAGGTCCAGATACTGTTTCATTTTACCTCACGAGTTTGTTGCTGCGGGCGACGACGATACGCCCAGATCATCATAATTACCCCGGCCAGAATCATTGGGATCGACAGAATCTGTCCCATGCTGACGCCGCCTTCAAACAGACCAAGCTGCGCATCCGGCTGACGGAAGAACTCCACGATGATGCGGAATGCGCCGTAGCCAATCAGGAACAGGCCCGAGACGCTGCCCATGGGGCGCGGCTTGCGAATAAACAGGTTGAGAATGATGAACAGCACGATGCCTTCGAGGCACAGCTCATACAGCTGCGACGCGTGACGCGGCAGCACGCCGTAGGTGTTCAACAATTCCTGGTACTGCGGATTATTGGCTGCCAGCGCGATGTCTTCGCTGCGTGAACCGGGGAACAACATCGCGTATTTGAAATCGGGCGCCACGCGGCCCCACAGTTCGCCGTTGATGAAGTTACCGAGACGACCGGCCCCCAAACCAAACGGGATCAGCGGTGCAATGAAATCCGCTACCTGGAAGAACGTGCGCTTGGTACGGCGTGCGAAAATCAGCATCACCACAATCACACCAATCAGGCCGCCGTGGAACGACATGCCGCCATCCCAGACCTTAAACAGATACAGCGGATTCTCAAGGAACAACGGCAGGTTGTAGAACAACACATAGCCGATACGTCCACCGAGGAATACGCCGAGGAAGCCCGCATACAGCAGGTTTTCCACTTCCTCTTTTTTCCAGCCGCTGCCAGGTTTGTTGGCGCGTCGCGTCGCCAGCCACATAGCAAATACAAAGCCCACCAGATACATCAAGCCGTACCAGTGAAGCGAAACCGGTCCGATAGAGAAAATTACCGGATCGAATTGGGGAAACGAAATGTAGCCGTCAGTCATCTTTCACCATCATTTTTCTGCCCTGAAACGGGACAATAAAAGGCTGCGCATCATAGCACAGCCACTTTTTTTACAGGTCGTGAAGTTGTAACCGTTAACGCCCGCCGCGAATCAAACCGCCTAAACCACGGCGCTCCATAAAGGTGGAGACCAGATGGCGCACTTCCGAGGCGGTATGCGCGGCCAGTCCATGCTCGCTGAGCTTCTGCGCCTCTTCAAAATCGAGATGGCGCAGCAGATATTTTACCCGCGGCACGTTCTTGCCGTTCATGCTGAGATGGTGATATCCCATGCCCACTAACAGCGCGACACACATTGGATCGCCAGCCATTTCACCACACAAGCAGAGCTCCAGCTTGGCCTGGCGGGCTTCGCTGGCAATCGTGTGCAGCGCCCGCAGCATCGCCGGATGCAGCGAATCATACAGGTTCGCCACGCGCGTGTTGTTGCGATCAACCGCCAGCAGATATTGCGTCAAATCGTTGGTGCCGACGGAGACAAAATCGACGCGATCCGCCAGATGCGGGATCATAAACAACATCGACGGTACTTCAATCATGATGCCAATGCGCGGCTTGGGAATCACATAGCCGAGCATCTCTTCCACTTCGCGGCCAGCGCGATCGATCAGACGACGCGCATCATCGATCTCATCGATATGGCTGATCATCGGCAGCAGAATGCTCAGGTTACCGGAGGCCACGTTGGCACGCAGCATGGCGCGCACCTGCACCAGGAAGATTTCCGGCTGATCGAGCGTTAAGCGAATGCCACGCCAGCCAAGGCACGGATTCTCTTCGCTGATCGGCATATACGGCAGCTGTTTATCCGCGCCGACATCCAGCGTACGCAGCGTCACCGGTTTGTCGTAAAACAGCTGCAGCATGCCCTGATACTGCGCCACCTGCTCCTCTTCGGACGGGAAGCCGTTGTGCAGCATGAACGGTATTTCAGTACGATACAGGCCAATGCCATCCACCCAGTTATCCAGCGCCTGCTCGTGTTCCGGGCTGAGGCCGGCATTCAGCATCACCTGAACGCGCTCACCGCTTTTCAGCTCACCGGGCTGCTCGACCACGCCTTCGGCCATTTTGCTCAGCGCGTTCTCTTCGCTGATTAAACGCTGATACTCCTGCACCAGCACCGGTTCCGGATCGATCAGCACTTCGCCGCGATAACCATCAACAATCAGCAAGCGTTTGTTAAGCTGCGCTGGCAGAATATCCGCGCCCATCACGGTGGGAATACCCATCGCGCGCGTCAAAATCGCCGCATGCGAGTTGGCGGCACCGTCGCGCACCACCACGCCCGCCAGACGCTCCTGCGGCAATTCAGCCAGCGTGGTGGCGGTGAGTTCATCCGCGACTAACACGAAGCGTTCCGGCCAGGCATTGGTGCCGACCAGCGAATCATCGAGGTGGAACAGCAGACGTTGACCGAGCACGCGCAGATCGCCAGCGCGCTCGCGTAAATATTGATCCTGCAAATTGGCGAACTGCTCGGCGAACTTCTCGATCACCGTTTTAACCGCCCACTCCGCTACCGATCCGCGCTCGATCTCATCAAACAGATCCTTTTTCAGCCGCGCATCGGTAAGCAGGTGCGAATAGAGATCGAAGATCGCCGCGCTCTCTTTCTGCACGCTGGCAGCAAAGCGTTTACTGAAGCGGCGGAATTCGTTGCCGGCCTCGCCCATCGCCAGCACCAGGCGCTCGCGCTCGCGCTGCACGTCAAGCGTGGACGCAGCGGAAACCTGATCGAGCAGCGGCTGAGTTTCATCCACCCAACCCGGCGCGACCGCCACACCCGGCGCAGCGGCAATCGCTTTTACCCGCGTCTGACGGAATTGACCAAACAGTTGACCGAGCTGCGACTGCGACAGCAATCCCGCCATTTGCGTGGCGAGCGTGACGAGGAATGACTCTTCGCTTTCATCAAACTGACGGTGTTCGCGCTGCTGGATAACCAACACGCCAAGCAGCTGGCGGCGGCTGATAATCGGCACGCCGAGGAAGGAGCGATAACGCTCCTCTTTAACGGAAGGAATGTATTTGAAGCTGGGATGGCTTTGCGCGTCGGCGAGGTTGATCGGCTCGGCTAAGCGTCCAACGAGGCCAACAATGCCTTCGTCAAACGCCAGCGTGACCGTACGACCACGCGGCTTTTTTAGCCCGCGTGTCGCCATCAGGTAGTAGCAACGACGATCGTGATCGGCGAGATAAACCGAGCAAACCTCGGTTTCCATCGCAAGGCAAATTTCGTTTACCAGAATGTCGAGTGCTTCATTCAGACGTGGAGCACTCGCCACTTTCTCTACTATTTCGCGTAACTGAGTGAGCATAAAGGGCGTGGCCTATCCTCTTTTACGTCGTTGGGCGGCGTTATTACGCTGCCCCGCACTCTCCTGCATAGACATCACTACGCCCGCGAATTCTTTCATTACGCGGCGATATACATCGCGCTTGAAAGAGACCACCTGACGTACCGGATACCAGAAGCTAACCCAGCGCCAACCATCAAACTCGGGCGTGCTGCTGTGCTGCACATTGATTTCCGCGTCACTGCACATCAACTGCAGAAGAAACCACTTTTGTTTCTGGCCGATACACACCGGCTTTGTGTCCCAACGCACCAAACGTTTTGGCAACTTGTAGCGTAACCAGTTTCGGGTTGAAGCAAGTATTCGAACATCTTTGCGGTGTAAACCCACTTCTTCGAACAGCTCGCGATACATCGCCTGTTCAGCAGTTTCACCCGGATTGATGCCTCCCTGAGGAAATTGCCAGGAGTGCTGTCCAAAGCGCCTGGCCCACAACACTTGTCCTTGCCTGTTACAGATTACGATACCAACATTCGGGCGGTAGCCATCATCATCGATCACTGGACTACCTCAAAGCTAAATTTGAATAGCCTGATTGTTTCACACTCCTTACAGGCGGTAAACCACTGGATAGCGGGCCGCAGGCGGAATAAAAACAGGATAACTCACAGAGATTAGCCAAGTTATAAACAGAGAGGCCCATTTATCGGCGATCTTATTCACCTTTTCTGTGGATAGCTTTGTGCAGAACACGGGAATGAATTGAATAACCTCTTCGGATAAATCTCATTACCCAACATAGCAACACTCAAAAAAATCATCATATTCATTGAGATATAACTTATTAACCGTTAAATCATTACCAGGATCCGTAGTTATACTCCGCTCAGTTTTTTCGATCGGTTAAAGATCCATCACCGACGTTTTTATCCACAGAGAATGCCCTAAACCTGGTCAAAGAAAGGAAAAAAAGCGTTCAAAACGCGAAAGTCAAGGCTGTAAATGGAAACAGGGGTATGGCCAAAAGGGTGTTACCCCACTTTTCTGTGGATAACCAGGTTCAACACCTGTTCATTGTCGATAACAAGCTGGGATAACCGGGCCATATCACTGGATCGTCCCATTCTATTGAAATAAAAAAGCATGCTGAATCATGCTATTATCACCTTTATTCAACTAACTGCCATGTGGACAAACCCGGCTCGCGTTTACTGTTCACTATTTAACCAATGTAGGTTTTAGCATGCACTTCTCACCGTTATTGCCATCGCCACCTGAAAACGAAGCGGAATTACTGCAGCGCGCACAGCAGCTGGCGGGACAGACCTTTGCCGCGCTGGCGGCGCAGATTAACCTGCCGATTCCGGCAGATTTGAAACGCGACAAAGGCTGGGTTGGCATGCTGTTAGAGCTGCATTTGGGTGCCAGCGCTGGCAGCAAAGCCGAGCAGGATTTCGCCCATCTCGGCATTGAGCTGAAAACGATTCCGGTAGATGCGCAGGGCAAACCGCTGGAGACCACCTTCGTGTGCGTCGCGCCGTTAACCGGTAATAGCGGCGTAACCTGGCAAACCAGCCATGTGCGGCACAAACTGGCGCGGGTGCTGTGGATCCCGATCGAAGGCGATCGTGCTTTGCCGCTGGCCGAGCGCCGCGTCGGTTCGCCGCTGCTATGGCATCCGAGTGCAGAAGAGGAGCAACAGCTGCGCGAAGACTGGGAAGAGTTGATGGACATGATTGTGCTCGGTCAGGTGGAGCGCATCACCGCACGGCACGGTGCCTGGCTGCAAATCCGCCCTAAAGCCGCCAACAGCAAAGCGTTGACCGAAGCGATTGGCGAACACGGCGAGCCGATCATGACGCTGCCGCGCGGCTTTTATCTGAAGAAGAGCTTCACCGGTCCGCTTTTGGCGCGACATTTTTTACTGTAAATGCATATTGCTGCCGATAATTTTAGGAATGATGCGATTACTCCTAACGACGAAAGCATTTATTACTACACTTTTGCTGTTGAAGTCGCGAGAAGGAGATAAGAATGAAAGGGTTGGTGAGTGCAGTAGGTTTAACCTTGGTGACGCTGTTATTAAGTGGTTGTAGCAGTGATTACGTCATGGCGACCAAAGATGGCCGCATGATCATGACAGATGGCAAACCCGCCATCGATAAAGAGACCGGATTGGTGCAGTACACCGATGAGCAAGGCCATCAGATGCAGATCAATGGTGACGAGGTTTCAACCATCATTGAGCGTTAAGTGCCAAATTGCCCTGCCTGCACGCGTTTTCCCCTTGTGCAGGCGATTTCCCGAACTTTCCCCTCTTCCTTCCGCGCCGCTTCACACGCTATAGTCCCAAAGGACACAACATTCCCTTTCATAATGAAAAAAGGATGCCGGCACATGCACTATCACCGTATTCCCCATAGCACGCTGGAAGTGAGTCAGCTGGGGCTTGGAACCATGACGTTTGGTGAGCAGAACAGCGAAGCCGACGCCCACGCACAACTTGATTACGCGGTTAGCAGTGGCATCAACCTGATTGATACCGCAGAAATGTATCCGGTGCCGCCGCGCCCGGAAACCCAGGGATTAACCGAACAATACATTGGTAGCTGGCTGAAGAAGCGCGGCAGCCGTGACAAAATCATCCTCGCCAGCAAAGTAGCCGGTCCGGTACGCGGCGCGGATGCGTCGATTCGCCCGAACCAGGCGCTGGATCGCAAAAACATCCGCGAAGCGCTGGATGCCAGCCTGAAACGCCTGAACACCGATTATCTCGATCTCTATCAGCTGCACTGGCCGCAGCGTCAGACCAACTACTTCGGCAAGCTGGGTTATCAATACACCGATTCCAGCGTGCCGGTGACGCTGCTGGAGACGCTGGAAGCGCTGACCGAACAGGTGCGTGCCGGTAAGATTCGCTACATTGGCGTGTCGAACGAAACTGCGTGGGGCGTGATGCGTTACCTGCAGCTGGCTGAAAAACATGAGCTGCCGCGTATCGTTACCATCCAGAACCCGTACAGCCTGCTGAACCGCAGCTTCGAGGTTGGTTTAGCGGAGATCAGCCAGCATGAAGGCGTCGAGTTGCTGGCGTATTCCAGCCTGGCGTTTGGTACGTTGAGTGGCAAATACCTGAACGGTGCCAAACCCGCCGGTGCGCGCAATACGCTGTTTAGTCGCTTTACCCGCTACAGCGGCGATCAGTCACAGCAGGCGATTGCAGCCTATGTTGCGCTGGCGCAGAAACACAATATGGATCCGTCGCAGATGGCGCTGGCGTATGTGCGTCAACAGCCGTTTGTCGCCAGCACCTTGCTGGGCGCCACCACGCTGGAGCAGCTGAAGATTAACGTTGAGAGTTTCAATCTGACGCTGAATGCCGAGGTGTTAGAGGAACTGGAAGCGATTCATCGCCAGTTTACCTATCCAGCGCCATAAATCGCATCACACCGTAGCGGCGCGATTTATCGCGCGCTTTAAAAACGCCGCACATTTTTCCACTTGTGCGGCATTCGCCATTGCGCAATACATTGCCCCGCTACGACGCTATGCTTTTGTTACTTCCGCGCTTTCCACCACAACACCGCAATCGCCACGGCGAAAATCGCGCCGAATCCGACGCCGGTCGCCACCGCAGGCGCGCCCAGCTTAATCGCCACGGTATACAATCCCAGCATCAGCAGCATCGCGGTATTCTCACCGAGATTTTGCACCGCAATCGCGTTGCCCGAACCCACGGACGCCTTGCCACGCTCCTGCAGCAGCGCATTGAGCGGTACCACGAAGAAACCACCCAGCGCACCAATCAGCATCAAAACCAGATAGGCATTGAGCAAGCTGGTTTGCAACGCGAACACCACCACCATCACGCCAATCAGCACACCGGCTGGCATGCAGCGACGCACGGTTTGCAGCGTCACCAACTTCGCCGCTGCTGCCGCGCCAATCACGATGCCAATCGCCACCATGGCATTCAGCGTGGTCGGGGTTTTGTTATCGCTGATGCCGAGCGCCACCGGCACCCACAGCACCAGCAGGAAACGCAGCGTCACGCCCGCGCCCCAGAACAAGCTGGTGCCGAGCAGCGAGAAGCGCGTTTCGCCATTGCGCCACAGCAGCTTAGTGGCCGCGATGAAACTGCGCAGCATGGCGCCAAAATGCCAGCTCTGACCGGGACGCGCTGCCGTCAGACGCGGAATAAAGATGTTCGCCACCACCGCCATCGCATAGGTCATGGCACACACCACCAGCGCGGCGACCAGGTTCCAGTCCGCCAGAATACCGCCCGCCACCGAACCCAGCAGAATCGCCGCAATGGTCGAACCTTCCATTAAGCCGTTGGCTTTGACCAGGCGTTCACCGCTGGTGATCTCCGTCAGGATGCCGTACTTGGCTGGCGAATAGGATGCCGCGCCAATCCCCACCAGCGTATAGCCGAGGAACGGATTGAAGCCGAAACAGATAACCAGCGCGCCGAGCAGCTTAAGACTGTTGGCGAACATCATTACCCGACCTTTGGCAAAGCTATCCGCCATCTGCCCCACAAACGGCGCGAGCAGAATGTAAGTGGCCACAAACAGCATTTGCAGGATCGGCTGACTCCAGTCCGGATAGAACTGATTTTTCAGCACCGCCAGCGTCACAAACAACAGCGCGTTGTCGCCAAATGCCGAGAAGAACTGCGCCACAATCACCGCCAGCATGTTGCGCGATAACAGCGGTGCATCCTTATTTAACGCCTGGCTCATGCCTGCTCCTCTTCCGCCAGCTGCTTGAGGCTGACATAGTCCGGTTTGCCGCTGCCCAGCATCGGCAGCTGTTTCATCACGCGGATATCGCGCGGCACCGCCAGTTCCGGCGCGCCAATTTCACGCGCCGCTTTCAGCAGCGTGTCACGGCCCAACTCGCTGTCGGTAGTAAACAGCACCAAGGCCTCACCTCGATTACCGTCCGGACGCAGCGACGCCGCATGTTGCTTCTCGTTAGAGGCTTTCAGCGCAATATGCTCCACAATCTCCAGCGACACCATCTCACCGGCAATTTTGGCGAAGCGTTTCGCACGGCCCTGAATCTGGCAGAAACCGCCTTCATCAAAGCTGACGATATCGCCGGTGTCGTACCAGCCCGCTTCCATCTCGCCTTCGCCGTTATCGGCGACCGGGACTTCCAGCACGCCTGGATTTTCCACGCGCAGATACCCGTTCATTACGTTCGGACCGCGCAGCTGCAGGCGACCGCCCTGCTCAATGCCCGGCACCGAAATCAGACGCGAATCCATGCCCGGCAGAATGCGGCCCACGGTGTGATTTTTCGCCGCCATCGGCACGTTGATCGCCACCACCGGCGCGCACTCCGTCACGCCGTAGCCTTCGAGAATACGGATGCCGTATTTTTCCATGTAGATCTGACGCGTCGCTTCCTGCAGTTTCTCCGCGCCCGCCACCACATAGCGCAGACGCGCAAAATCGTACGGGCTGGCGAAACGCGCATAGTTGCCAAGGAAGGTTGAGGTACCAAACAGCACGGTGCAGTTACGGTCGTAAACCAGCTCCGGCACGATGCGGTAATGCAGCGGGCTCGGATAGAGAAACACCTGTGCGCCGGTCAGCAACGGGGTAAACAGGCCAACGGTTAAACCAAAAGCATGGAACAGCGGCAGCGCCGACATAAAGCGGTCGCGCGGGGTGAAATCCGCCACGGTACGAATCTGCTCAACGTTCGCCAGCAGACTTTTATGCGAGTGCACCACACCTTTGGGATGGCCTTCCGAACCGGAGGTAAACAGCACCATCGCCGCATCTTCCGGCTGCTGCGCCACCAGCGCACGGCGCGGCATCAGCAGATGCGCCACAATCCACAATTTGTCCTGCAGCGTAACGGTATCTTTCAGATCTTCCAGATAGATCCACTGCACTTCGGTCAGTCCCTGCGGCAAGTGCCACAGGTTGCCTTTTTCGAGGAACTGCCGCGAGGTAAACACGGTTTTCACCTGCGATGCGGTCAACGCCGCACGCATGCCATTCACGCCTGCGGTGTAGTTGAGCATCGCCGGAATGCGCCCGCGCAGCGAGGCACCGAGAATCGCCGCCGCCGTCACCGTGGCGTTCGGCAGCAGCAGACCGACGTATTCACCTTGCTGGCTGTAGCGCTCCAGAATGCGGCCCACGCCAAGCGCTTTCTTCAGCAAACCGGTATAGCTATCCGGTTTGAAGTTGACGTCTTCGATGCACGGCTTCATCGCGCCATAACGCTGACGCGCATTGAGGAAAGCCTCGAACAGCGTCTCACGCGGACGCACTGCCATGCGGGCTTCCATCATCACATGATGCAGGTGCTCGCCCGCCAGCGTGCGGCGATCGCGCGCGCGTTTGGCTTCAGGCATCGGGATTACCGTTGGCGGCAGCACCGTTAAGGTGATGCGCGGGAACAGGCGCCGTTTAAACACGCCCGCCAGACGACCAAATGGCGTATATTCCGCGCCTTCGATACGCATCGGCACCACGGTGGCACCGGATTTCGCCGCCACAAAGCCGGCGCCGCTGTAGATCTTCATCAGCGATCCGGTCACGGTGATGCGCCCTTCGGGGAAGATCACCACCGGACGGCCCTGATTGATCATGCGCACCAGATGTTTGATCGACATCGGCTTGGTGGGATCGAGCGGAACGAAGTCGATGATCGGCTTCAGCAGACGCATGAACCATTGATCGCTGATCGAGGAATAGACCGCAAACACCGGTTTGATCGGCAGAAACAGCGCCAGTAATACCCCATCCAGAAATGACGTGTGATTGGGGGTGATCAGCACTTTCTCTTTATGCAGTGCCGCGAGGTCGCCGCGCAGTTCCACACGCCACAGCAGGCGGAACAGGAAACGGAAAAAAGTGAGTAGCATGCCAGCTCCTTAGCAATCGTAAAAATGGCTCTTACGATGCAGGATCTGGGGATTTTCGACAAGTGGCGTGGTGATTTAAACGCAATAGCGGTCGTAGGGCCGCCATTCATGGCGTAATCCTTGTCAGTTAAGCCAACGATGAGTGCGCAGGCCGGGGCCACTTTTGGGCCGGCGGTCCTCGCGCCGCTAGCGCGGTGCCTTCACTTCGCTCATTTGCCAGAGGCGCTGGCGCGTCAGCTGCGGCAAAGGGCCATTCGCAGCGCTGAGGCTTTTACGTTGGGCCAGGAGCCTCACGCAGGGATGCGTGAGGCAGTTCGGGGCGGCCAGGACGGCCGATCCACGAACGATCCGTCGGCACGACGTGGAAGCCGAAGGCACCGCGTTAGCGGCGCGAGGACGGCCCGTGACGCAGCAGATGTGTCAGAGCCCACACCAAAAATGCTTTCTTAACTGACAAGCATTACGCCATTCATGGCGACCTGGTTTTACCGCGTATCCGCCTGCCAGCCACCGCCCAGCGCGGCGATCAGACCGACGCTGCTGACCCACTGCGTGCTCTGCAGCGACAGCAAACTCTGCTGCGCGCTCAGGCTGCTGTTTTCGGTGGTGGCGACGTCGAGATAGTCGATCATTCCGGCATCATACTGATTACGCGTTACGCGCGCCGATTCCTGCGCCGCGTCGGTGGCGCGCTGTTGTGCGGCGATTTCGCCCTGCAAAGTATTCAGCTGCACCAGATAATCCTCCACTTCGCCCATGCCGGTCAGCACCGACTGGCGATAGCTGGCAACGCTGGCATCATAGGCGGCGCGCGCCTGTTCGACTTTCGCTGAGGTGGCGCCGAAATCTAACAGCGTACCGCTCAGCTCCGGCCCCAAAGACCAGACGCGATTGGGCAGCGAGAACAAACTGTTGATCGCCGATGAACTCACGCCGCCGCTGGCGCTCAGCGTCAAATCGGGATAGTAACCGGCAATCGCCACGCCGACCGCCGCATTCGCCGCCGCCACGTTGCGCTCGGCGTAGGCGATATCGGGACGGCGCTGCAACAGTTGCGACGGCACGCTGTTCGGGATCGCGGGCAGCGCGGCCTCCAGCTTCGCCACCGGCAAGGAGAAATCCGCCGGAGCTCGGCCCAGCAGCAAGGCAATCGCGTGCTCCATCTGTGCACGCTGCCACTGGTAATCCTGCGCCGAGGCGCGGGCGCTCTCCAGCTGCATCTGCGCCTGCGCTAAGGTGGCGCGTGATTCGCTGCCCGCCGCATATTTGTTTTCAATCACCGTCAGATAGCGTTGATAGGCCGCGATACTGCGCTGATAGAGCGCGATTTTCTCGTCGATAATGCGCAGCTGGAAATAGTCCTGCGCCAGTTCGGACTGCGCGCTCAAGGTGATATTCGCCAGCTCGGCTTTGCTGGCTTCGGCGCTGGCATGGTTCTCCTCCAGCGTGCGTCGCAGTTTGCCCCACACATCCAGCTCCCAGCTGGCGCTGAGATCGGCGGCATGGCTGTTGCTGACGCTACGTTGATCGCTGGCGCTGGCGCGGCTGCCGCTGCGCGTGCTGCTGGCGTCGTAGCCTAGCGACGGCAACAACTCCGCGCGTGATTGCCCAACTAACGCCTGCGCTTCGCGGTACTGCGCGGCATAGCTGGCAACGTTCTGGTTGGAGATGCTCACCTGCTTCAGCAGGCTAGCCAGCGTGGCATCGTGATATACCTGCCACCATTCACCTTTGCTGTTTGCATCCTGCGGCGTCGCCTGCGTCCAGCCTTTGGCTTCTTTGAAATGGGTCGGCATCGCCATGCTCGGGCGCTGATAATCGGGGCCAACCGCGCAGCCCGCCAGCAACATCACGGTGAGCAACGGCGTAATTTTCAGAGACATTTTCATCTATCGGGATTCCACATGACGCAACCGCTGCCACTGACGTTGCGTGGCGCGGCTTAAACGGTCGAGCCAGAGATAAACCACCGGCGTAGTAAACAGCGTTAATAATTGGCTCAGCGCCAAACCACCGGCAATCGCCAGCCCGAGCGGGCTACGTAAGTCGGCATCGCCGCCGCTGCCCAGCGCCAGCGGCAGCGCGCCAAAGAAGGCGGCCAGCGTGGTCATCATGATCGGCCGGAAACGCATCAAGCAGGCTTGGGTGATCGCCTGCTGCGGCGTCATGCCTTGGCTACGCTCGGCGTGAATCGCAAAGTCGATCATCATGATGGCGTTCTTTTTCACGATACCAATCAGCAGGATGATGCCGATCAGCGCGATCACCGTCAGCTGCGTGTTGGTCAGCAACAGCAACAACAGCGCGCCCACACCCGCCGACGGCAGTGTTGAGAGAATGGTGAGCGGATGGATGTAACTCTCATACAGCACGCCGAGCACGATATACACCGCCGCCAGCGCCGCGATAATCAGCCACGGCATGGTGGCGGTAAGCTGGGCGAAGGCGGCGGCGGTGCCGGCAAAACCGGCCTGAATACTGGAGGGTAAACCGAGCTGCGCCATCGCCTGCTTAATCAGCGCCTGCGCCTGCTCCAGCGACACGCCATCGTTGAGGTTAAACGCCACGGTGCTGGTGGCGGATTGGCCCTGATGCGCCACCGACAGCGGCGCGTTGCCGCCCTTGAAGCTGGAGAATGCGGCGAGCGGCACGCGATCGCCGCTGTCGTTAATCACATACAGCTGCTGCAAAATCGCCGGATCGCGCGTGTAGCTATTCTGCAGCGACATCACCACATGATACTGATTAAGCGTGTGATAGAGCGTGGCGACCTGACGCTGGCTGAAGGCGTTATTCAGCAGGGTGTCGAGCATCTGCACATCCACGCCCAACCGTTTCGCGCGGTCACGATCGATATTAATCACCACTTCCTGACCGCCGGTTTGCGAGTCGGAATCGACGCTATTCAGCTGCGGGATTGCCGCCAGCGCCGCCTGCACTTTGGGCGTCCACTCACGTAGCAGATCGAGATCGTCGGCCTGCAAGCTGTATTGATAGGTGGCGTTGGCGCTGCGCCCGCCGATGTGCAGATCCTGCGCCGCCATCAGGAACATCTGCGCGCCGGCAATATGGCTGGTTTTCATACTCAGGCGGTTCGCCACTTCGGTGGCGGTGGCATCGCGCTTGTCAAAATCCTTCAGGCGCACAAAGAAGTTGGCGCTGTTGCGCGAGCCGAACATGCCGCTGCCCATCGACGACATCACGCTCTCCACCGCCGGATCGGACTGGATGATGTGGGTGAACTGCAGCATTTTCGGCTTCATCGCCTGGAAGGAGATGTTCTGATCGGCGCGCAGCGCGCCCATCAGCAGGCCAGTATCCTGATTGGGGAAAAAGCCTTTCTGCACCACGGAAAACAGGAACAGGTTGAGCAGCACGGTCAGCACCAGACTAAACATCGTCAGCTTTTGGTGCGCCATCACCCAGGTTAACCCGCGCGAATAAGCCGCCAGCAATGCGTTAAGTTGGTTTTCGATAAACTGATACAGCGGATGCGAGCGTTGCGTGACTTTGGGCTTTGGCTTCAGCAGGCGCGCGCACAGCATCGGCGTCAGGCTCAGCGAGACAAACATTGAAATCAGCAGCGATACCGTTAGCGTGACGGCAAATTCGCGGAACAAGCGTCCGACGATGCTGCCCATCAGCAGAATCGGGATGAACACCGCAATCAACGACATAGTCATCGACAGCACGGTAAAACTCACTTCCTGCGCGCCACGCAGCGCCGCGCGCAGCGGACTGAGCCCTTCTTCGATATGGCGCGTGATGTTTTCCAGCACCACAATCGCGTCATCGACGACAAAGCCGGTGGCGATAATCAGCGCCATCAGCGACAGGTTATCGAGGCTGTAACCCAGCAGATACATCACCGCGCAGGTGCCAATCAGCGAGACCGGCAGCGCCAGCGCCGGGATAATCACCGCCTGCACGTTACGCAGAAACACAAACACCACGGCGATCACCAGCAGCATCGCCACCAGCAGCGTCTCTTCGGTGTCATACAGCGAGGCGCGCACCGTCGGCGAGCGATCCACCACCACTTTCAGTTGCGTATCGGCGGGCAGATCTTTTTCCAGCGCCGGCAGCTGCGCTTTGATGGCATCAATGGTGTCGAGCATGTTGGCACCGGCCTGGCGCTTAATGCCCACCATCACCGATGGCGTGGCGTTGAGGAAACCGGCCTGATACTGATCTTCAACCGAGTCATACACGGTGGCGACATCATGCAGCCGCACCGCTTTGCCCTGTTTATACGTGACAATCAAATCCTGATACTGCGCGGCTTTATCCAGCTGGCCGTTGCTGTCCACCACCCACGACTGGCTGCTGCCCTGCAAAATCCCCTTTGGCTTATTGCTGGTGCTGTTGGCGATGGCGCTGCGCACCGTATCCAGCGAAATGCCGTACTGCGTCAGCTTCAGCGGCTGCAGATCGATGCGCACCGCCGGTAAGGCGCTGCCCATCAGCGACACTTCGCCCACGCCTTTCACCTGGCCCATTGCCTGCTCGATTTTGCTTTCGGCCAGATCGTAGAGTTCGCCCGGCGTGCGCGTGGCGGACGTCAGCGCTAGCATCACAATCGGCGCATCCGATGGATTGGCTTTGCGATAGGTCGGCAGCGACTCCATCGCGCTCGGCAGCAAACTGCGTGCGGCGTTGATCGCCGCCTGCACGTCACGCGCCGCGCCGTTGATGTCGCGATCGAGGTCAAACTGCAAAATCACGCTGGTCGATCCCTGCGAACTGGTCGAGGTCATCTCGGTGACGCCGGCAATCTGCCCCAGCGAACGCTCCAGCGGCGTAGCGACGGTGGCTGCCATGGTTTCCGGGCTGGCACCGGCCAGGCTGGCGCTCACCATGATAGTGGGGAAATCCACCTGCGGCAGCGGCGCCACCGGCAGCAGTCGATAGCCCAGCGCGCCCAGCAGCAGGATCGCCAGCGTCAGCAGTAACGTGGCAACCGGGCGGAAGATAAACAGCCGGGTGAGGTTCATCGCTCGCCTCGCGCCTGCTGCTGCTTGCGCTGCATGTAGCGCTTGCCGCGCTGCGCGATGCCATCAAACCACAGGTAAATTACCGGCGTAGAGAACAGCGTCAGCACCTGGCTGACGATCAAACCGCCAACAATCACCAGACCGAGCGGCTGCCGCAGCTCGGCACCGGAACCGGACGCCAGCATCAGCGGCAGCGCACCGAGCAGCGCCGCCATGGTGGTCATCAGAATCGGGCGGAAGCGCAGCAAACAGGCCTGATGAATCGCGTTCCGCGCGCTCATGTGCTGCTTGTTTTCCGCCTCCAGTGCGAAGTCGATCATCATGATTGCGTTCTTCTTGACGATACCGATCAGCAGAATTACGCCAATCAGCGCGATCAGGCTGAACTCGCTGCCCGCCAGCAGCAGCGTCAACAGCGCGCCGACCGCCGCCGACGGCAGCGTCGAGAGAATGGTCACCGGATGGATAAAGCTCTCATAGAGAATGCCGAGCACCACGTACATGGTGATTAATGCCGCCAGAATCAGCCACAGGGTGTTGCCGGTGGCGCTCTGGAATGCCGAGGTTTCGCCCTGATAACGCAAGGTGATACTCGACGGCAAATTCAGTTGCTGCGTTACTGTGGCAATCGCCTTCTGCCCCTCTTCCAGCGAATAGCCTTTGTTGAGATTGAACGACACCATCACCGCCGGGAACTGATTGAGGCGCATGTGCATCAGCGAACCGGTGCGCTGGTGAATGGTGGCGATGGACGTGAGCTTCACCATGTCGGTGGTGGTTGTGGTGGTGTCATCCGTGGTGGAAGTGCTGCTGCTCGCGCTGGTCACCGGCAAATAGACATCATCAAACGAAGCGGGCGATTGCTGATACTGCGGCGCCACTTCCAGCACCACGCGATATTGATTGGCCTGGGTAAAGATGGTGGAGACCAAACGCTGACCGAAGCTGTTGTACAGCGCGGTATCGACGTCGGCGGCGGTAATGCCGTAGCGCGCCGCTTTATCGCGATTCAGCTCGACATAGGCCACGCGGCCCTGATCCTGCAGGTTACTCACCACGCCGTTAAACTCCGGACGCTGCTGCAAGGCGGCGACCATCTTTGGCGTCCAGCGCACCAGGTTTTCGCTGTCGGCATCATCCAGCGTAAATTGATACTGGCTCGGCGACACCTGATCGTTGACGGTCAAATCCTGCGCCGGTTGCAGATAGAGCTGAATGCCCGCCACCTGCTGCGCCGCCTGTTGCAGCTGTTTGATCACCACGTCGGCTTTGTCGTCGCGCTGGTCAAACGACTTGAGGTTGATCTGGATGCGCCCGCTATTCAGGCTGGTGTTGCTGCTGCCATCAATGCCGATGGTTGAGGACAAACTCTCCACCGACGGATTTTGCAGAATCACTTTCGCCAGCGCCTGCTGCCGCTTCGACATCTCGCTAAACGACACATCCTGCGACGCCACGGTGACGCCCTGAATCAGCCCGGTATCCTGGGTCGGGAAGAAGCCTTTTGGGATGGCGATGTAAAGCAGCGCGGTGAGCGCAAAGGTCGCCAGCGCCACCAGTAGCGTCAGCTTCTGATGGTTCAGCACCACCGTCAGCATGCGGTCGTAGCCGCGCACCAGCTTGTCGAACAGTTCGCCGCCTTTACGCGAGAAGCGCGACTGTTTTTCCGGCGGAATGTGCTGTAACAGATAGGCGCACAGCATCGGCGTCAGGGTTAGTGACACCACCATCGACACCAGAATCGACACCGCCAGCGTGATGGCAAATTCGCGGAACAACCGCCCAACCACGTCGCCCATAAACAGCAGCGGGATCAGCACGGCAATCAGTGAGAAGGTCAGCGAGATGATGGTGAAGCCAATCTGCTGCGAGCCTTTCAGCGCCGCCTGCATCGGCGTTTCGCCCTCTTCCAGCCGCCGTGAAATGTTCTCCACCACCACAATCGCATCATCGATAACGAAGCCGGTGGCGATGGTCAGCGCCATCAGCGACAGATTATTCAGGCTGAAGTCGGCCAGATACATCACGCCGAAGGTGCCAATCAGCGACAGCGGTACCGCCACGCTGGGAATTAGCGTCGCCGCCACGTTGCGCAGGAACAGGAACGTCACCATCACCACCAGCGCCACCGACAGCATCAGCTCAAACTGCACGTCGCTGATGGAGGCGCGAATGGTTTGCGTTCGATCCGACAAGATGCTCATCTTCACGCCGTCCGGCAGCGCCGCCTGCAG
The DNA here is from genome assembly GCF_003208415.1 of Pantoea sp. AG1095. Taxonomy (NCBI): domain Bacteria; kingdom Pseudomonadati; phylum Pseudomonadota; class Gammaproteobacteria; order Enterobacterales; family Erwiniaceae; genus Pantoea; species Pantoea sp. AG1095. The sequence continues at coordinate 48,735 of NZ_QKMJ01000010.1, forward strand.
CTTCGGCAGCTGCGCTTTGATGCTGTCCACCACCTGAATCACGTTGGCGCCCGGCTGGCGCTGCACGCTGATCACAATCGCCGGACTGTTGTTGGCCCATGCCGACTGGAAGCTGTTCTCCGGTCCCTGTTCGATATGCGCGATATCTTTTAGCCGCAGCGCCGCACCGTTTTGGTAAGTGATGATCAAATTGCCGTACTCATCGGCGGTGCGCAGCTGATCGTTGGCGTCGATGGTCACCGAGTGATATTTGCCGTCGAAGCCGCCTTTCGAGCCGTTCACGTTGCTGTTGCCGATCAGCGTGTTGACGTCCTCCAGCGACAGCTGATGCGCCGCCAGCGCTTTCGGGTCCATCTGCACGCGAATCGCCGGTTGATGGCCGCCCGCCAGCGTCACCATGCCGACGCCGTTAATCTGCGACAGCTTCAGCGCCACGCGCGTGTTCACCAGATCCTGCACCTGCGTCAGCGGCAGCGTGTCGGAACTCACCGCCAGCGTAATCACGGCGGTATCGGCTGGATTGACCTTTTTGTAGGTTGGCGGATTGGGCAGATCGCTCGGCAGCAAGTTATTGGCAGCATTGATCGCTGCCTGCACTTCCTGCTCGGCGACATCCAGCGACAGATCGAGGCTGAACTTCAGCGTGACGATCGACGATCCGCCTGAGCTGGTCGACGTCATCTGGCTCAGGCCGGCCATTTGACCCAGCTGGCGCTCCAGCGGCGAGGTGACAGAAGACGCCATCACATCCGGGCTAGCGCCGGGATAGAGCGTGGTGACCTGAATAGTCGGGTAATCCACCTGCGGCAGCGCCGAGGTGGAGAGAAAACGGTAGGAGAAGATCCCGGCGATCAGCACGCCGACCATCAGCAAAATGGTGGCGACCGGACGCTGGATAAACAGGCGAGACGGATTCATTTGGCCTCGGCGGTCGCGGTGGTTTTGCGCTCATCCGCCAGCTGCACTTTGCTGCCGTTGGTCAGGCGATCGATGCCTTCGGTCACCAGACGATCGCCCGGTTCCACTCCGTTGAGAATCGCCTGCTGATCTTCACCAAACGTTGGCCCAGTGGTGACCGCTTTGCGCGTCACGGTGTTGTCTTGGTTGATGACAAATACGAAGCTGCCGTCGCTGCTCAGCTGCAGCGCCTGTGCCGGGATCACCGTGACATGTTTCAGGATGTTGGTTTGCAGCCGCAGATTGACGAACTGGTTAGCGAACAGCGATTCGTCTTCATTTGGGAAGGTGGCTTTCAGCTCAATGGTGCCGGTCGCGGTATCGATCTGGTTGCTGATGAACTTCACCTCGCCCTGCGCCAGCGCGCGGCTGTTGTCCTGATCAAAGGCGGTGGCGGGCAGACTTTGCCCGCCGTGCAGCGCGTTGGTCAGCTGCGGAATGTTGCCCTGCGGCACGCTAAAGGTCACGGCGGCGGGCTGCATCTGCGTCACCACCACGATGCCAGTGGTATCGGTGGTTTGCACCATATTGCCGGGATCGACCAGACGCAAACCGACGCGTCCGCTGATTGGCGAGGTGATGCGCGCATACTCGATATCCAGTTTGGCGCTGGCGATCTGCGCTTCATCAGCGGCGACCGCGCCTTTGTACTGGCCGACGGTGGCGGTTTGGGTATCAAGATCCTGGCGCGACAGCGAGTCCTGCGCCGCCAGTTTCTGATAACGCACCAGCGTTAACTGCGCGCTTTTCAGCAAAGCCTGATTCTGATTGAGATCGCCCTGATACTGCGCCAGCGTGGCCTGATAGCTGCGCGGATCGATCTGCGCCAGCAGCTGGCCGGCGCTGACTTTCTGCCCTTCGGTGAAGAACACTTTCTCCAGCTGTCCGGCGACGCGGCTGGTGACGGTGACGCTGGCGTTGGGGATCACCGTGCCGAGCGCGTTGAGGTATTCCGGCACATCCGCGCTGCTGGCAACGCCGCTGTGTACCAGCGTGGCACCGCCCATCATCATCGCCATGCCCGGCGGGCCGCCCGCGCCACCGCGATGACCGCCGCGTGCGCCCGGCGGCTTTCCGCCGCCCGGCATGCCGCCATGACCACCGACCACGCGCCAGATCACGCCCGCCACAATCAATAGCACAAGCAACAACAGGAGCCATTTCAGCCAGCGAGAAAACGGGGAGCGGGAAGCGTTGTTAGTCATCAGGATCTTCAGGTTAGCCAGAAAACGGAAAATCCCCTGTAAAACAGGGGACTATTTCAAGGGGAAATCATCACTACGCGCATTATCGGTTGAATGCCCGCGCGAATTCCATACGCGAACCGTAAGGGTTTCGTTAAGGTGATTAAGATTTCCAGCCGCCGCCTAACGCCTTGTACAGGGTGATTTTCTGGCTCAATTGCCCCAAATGCGCACTGATCAGCGACTGCTGCGCACTGTAAAGCGATCGCTGGGCCACTAACACATTGAGATAATTGTCGACGCCTTGCCTGAAGCGCAATACGGAATAGTCGTAGTCGCGCTGATTGGCGCCAACCTCCTGTTGCAGCGCCGTCAGCTGATCCTGCCAGGTATCCTGACCGGCCAGCGCATCGTTCACCTCTTTAAACGCGGTCTGGATCGCCTTCTCATAGTCAGCAATCTCAATGCGTTTCTCGATATGCGCGATATTCAAGTTGGCCTGGTTTTTACCACCGTCAAAAATCGGCAGGTTAATCGATGGCATGAATGACCATGCGCCGCTGCCGCCGCCCAGCAGGCTGCCAAGCGAGCTGCTGGTGGAGCCGCCGGACGCGGTCAGCGTGATGCTCGGGAAGAAGGCGGCACGCGCCGCGCCGATATTGGCATTAGCCGCCTTCAGCGTGTGCTCCGCCGCCATGATATCCGGGCGACGCGTCAGCAGATCCGACGGCAAGCCAGCGGGCGTGGCCGGGAAGTGCCAGTTGGCGTCCAGCGTGGCGTGTGACAACAGCGTGGCGGGCAGATCGGTGCCGACCAGCAAGCGCAGCGCATCGACATCCTGCCGCACCTGACGCGTGTAACTCGCCACGTCCGCCTGCGCCGCCCGCACCGTGCTTTCGGCCTGCGCCAGATCCTGATCGCTGCTGGCACCGCCGTCGTAGCTGAGCTTGGTCAGGCAATACGATTCCTGCTGGCTTTGCGCGGTGTGTTGCGCCAGATGCAGCAGATCGTTATCCGAACTCAGCGTCAGCCACGCCGTCGCCACTTCCGCGATCAGTGAAATGCGCGTGGCGCGTTCGGTGGCGGCGCTCGACAGATAGGTTTCCTGCGCCTGATCGCTCAGGCTTTGCAGGCGACCAAAGAAATCCAGCTCCCACGAAGTGACGCTCAAGCCGCTGTTCAGCTCGTGATAGGTCACCGCGCCGCTGGTTTTGGTGTTGTAGAGATTGGCCGGTTCATGCGCCGAAGTCTGGCTGGCCGTGGCGTTGATCGACGGCATCAGCGCCGCGCGCTGCACCGTGACGCCCTGCTGCGCCTCTTGCACGTTCAGCGCCGCCACGCGCAGGTCGCGGTTGTTATCCAGCGACAGCTGAATCAGGTTGCGCAGCGTGGCGTCAGTGAAAAAGTTCTGCCACGGCAAATCGGCGACGTTGCCGACGGGCGTCGCCTGATCGTATTTAGCGTCCACCGGCAGCGCCGGGCGCTGATAGTGCGGTGCCAGCGTACAACCGGCCAATGCCAGCGCGAGCGGCAACAGCGCCAGACGGAAGTTATTCATGTTCATTTTTAACCACCTCTGCGGATGTTTGTTTCTTACGCGCAAAGAACTGCGAAACCACCACGTAGAACATCGGCACAAAGAAGATGGCGAGGAAAGTCGCGGTGATCATACCGCCCGCCACCGCCGTACCAATCGAATGCTGGCTGCCTGCGCCCGCGCCGTTGGATATGGTCAGCGGCAGCACGCCGAGAATAAACGCCATTGAGGTCATGATAATCGGACGGATACGCAGCCGCGCCGCTTCTACCGCCGCTTCCACCAGCGTTTTGCCCTCGCGCTCATGCAGCTCTTTGGCGAACTCGACGATCAGGATGGCGTTTTTCGCCGCCAGCCCCACGGTGGTCAGCAGGCCAACCTGGAAGAAAACATCGTTCTGCAGGCCGCGCAGCAGCACCGCGCTAATGGTGCCGAGGATGCCGAGCGGCACCACCATGATCACCGAGAACGGAATCGACCAGCTCTCGTACAGCGCCGCCAGACACAGGAACACCACCAGAATCGAGATCAGATACAACTGCGTGGTTTGGCTGCCGGAGGCCTGCTCCTCATACGAAATACCGTACCACTGCACGCGGAAACCGTGCGGCAGCTGCTTCGCCAGCTGTTCCACCGCCTTCATCGCTTCACCGGTACTTTGACCCGGCGCGGGCGATCCGAGGATCTCCTCAGCGGTTAAGCCGTTAAAGCGTTCAAAGTGCGGCGAGCCGTACACCCATTTGCCCGAGGCGAAGGCGGAGAATGGCACCATGGTGCCGCTGCTGTTGCGGAAGTACCATTTGTCGAGATCCGACGGTGTGGCGCGCGAGTCCGCTTTACCCATCAGATAGACCTCTTTCACGCGGCCGTTATACATGAACTGATCGATGTAGCTGGAGCCCCACGCCACCGACAAAGTGTTGTTGATGTCGGTCATGCTCAGGCCGAGCGCGCTGGCCTTCTCATCATTGATCTCCAGCTGATACTGCGGCTCATCTTCCAGCCCGTTAAGACGTACCTGCGCCAGATGCGGATCTTTGTTCGCCAGCGTAATCAGCTGGTGCGCGGCATCCATCATCTGCTGATGGCTATGCGCGCCGGTATCCTGCAGATAGAGATCGAAACCGGTGGCGTTGCCCAGCTCCATCACCGCCGGCGGCACCATGGCGAAGATTTTGGCGTTCTGGTAGTTGGCGAAGTGCGCCATCACGCGGTTCGCCAGGTCCTGCACGCTTTGCCCGCTGTGCGTGCGGTCGCCCCAATCTTTCAGGCGCACAAAAGCCATGGCGTTGCTCTGGCCGCGACCGGCAAAGTTAAAGCCCGCCACGCCAAAGGTGGTGGTCACCACCGACGCTTCGTTCTGTTGCAGATAGGCGTTGAGATCGTTGATCACCTGCTGAGTGCGCTGCGATGACGAGTTCACCGGCAGCGTAATCTGCACCATCATCAAGCCCTGATCTTCACCCGGCAGGAAGGTGGTCGGTACGCGGGTGAACAAAAATCCCGTCACGCCGACGATCACCAGATAGATCACCAGGAACAGGCCGCGACGGGAAATCACTTTGCTGACGCCGTGGGTGTAGTGCATCGCGCCGCTGTCGAACTTGCGGTTAAACCAACCGGCGAATCCGGTGGTTTTGTGCTCCGCCGCCGCCGGTTTCAGCAAGGTGGCGCACAGCGCAGGCGTGAAGATCAGCGCCATGATCACCGACAGCGCCATCGCCGAGACGATGGTGACCGAGAACTGGCGGTAAATCACACCGGTCGATCCGGAGAAGAACGCCATCGGCAGCAGCACTGCCGACAGCACCAGCGCAATGCCAAACAGCGCGCCCTGAATCTGCTGCATCGATTTAATGGTGGCGGCTTTCGGGTCGAGCTGCTCTTCGTGCATTACGCGCTCAACGTTCTCCACCACCACAATGGCGTCATCCACCAGTAGCCCGATGGCCAGCACCATGCCGAACATGGTGAGGGTGTTAATGCTGTAACCAAACGCCGAAAGAATGCCAAAGGTGCCCAGCAGCACCACCGGCACCACCAGCGTGGTGATCAGCGTGGCGCGCAGGTTTTGCAGGAAGATCAGCATCACGAAGAACACCAGCACCACCGCTTCGATCAGCGTTTTCACCACCTCTTCAATTGAGGCGCTGACCACCGGCGAGGTGTCGTACGGATACTGAATCTCGACGTTATCCGGCAGCGAATCTTTCAGGTCGGCGATGGTTTGGCGCACCGCCTTGGCGGTATCCAGTTCATTGGCACCGGTTGCCAGACGCAGCGCGATACCGGCGGCCGGTTTGCCGTTCATGGTGGCATCGATGCCGTAGCTTTGCGGCCCGAGCGCGACGCTGGCCACATCTTTCAGCCGCACCTGCGAGCCGTCGCTGTTCACCTTCAGCAGCACATTCTCAAACTGCTGCACGGTGGTGAAACGGGTTTTGCCGAGGATCGTCGCCTGGGTTTTTGCGCCCTGAATGGTCGGCAAACCGCCGAGTGAACCGGACGACACCTGCACGTTCTGGTTATCAATCGCCGTGGTGACATCGCTCGGCATCAGGTTGTATTTGTACAATTTGGCCGGATCGAGCCAGATGCGCATCGCGTATTCGGATCCCAGCACCATGAAGTCGCCGACGCCCGGCGTACGCGAGATCGGATCTTCCAGTTTCGACACCAGCATGTCGGCCAGATCGCCGTTGGTCAGCTTGCCGTCTTTGGCGATCAGCCCGATAACCATCATAAAGTTTTTTTGGTACTTACGGATGCGGATACCTTGCTGGGTGACATCGGTGGGCAGCTGCGACTCCGCTAGCGACACGCGATCCTGCACCTGAACCTGGGCGATATCGGGATTGATGCCCTGATTAAAGGTGGCGATGATCTGCGCGCTGCCGTCCGAGGCGCTGCTCGACTCCAGATAACGCAAACCATCCAGGCCATTCAGCTGCTGCTCAATGACCTGCACCACGGTGTTTTGCGTGGTTTCGGCGCTGGCACCCGGATAGGTCACCGAGATAGAGACCGCTGGCGCGGAGATATTGGGATATTGATTGACCGGCAAACTGATGGCGGCAATCGCGCCGACCAGCATCACGATAATGGCGATAACCCAGGCGAAGATTGGACGTTCTATAAAAAACTTCGACATGCCGCCCCCTTATTGCGCCGCTGCGTCAGTCATCGAAAGACTCACCGCATTGGCGGATGGCGTGTCGTTGGTATTGGCGGCGCTGGTGGTGACTTTCACCCCGCTGCGCACGCTTTGCAGGTTGTTCACCACCACGTTTTCCCCTTGCTGCAAGCCCGAGGTCACCAGCCATTCTCCTTTAATCATCTCGCCGGTGTGGATACTGCGCTGCTCGATGGTGTTGTCGCTTTTCACCACAAAGACATACGGCTGACCTTTGGTGTCATGCATGATCGACTCTTGCGGCAGCAGAATGCCTTGCTGCTGAATGCCCTGCGGGAAGCTGGCATGCACGTACATGCCAGGCAGCAGTTGGTTATTCGGGTTCGGGAACACCGCGCGCAGCACCACGGTGCCGGTGGCGGTATCGACGTTCACTTCCCAGAACGCCAGCCTGCCCTGCTCGGCGTACTGGCTGTTATCTTCCAGCGACAAGCCCACGGCGGCGGTGTTGTCGGCCACTTTGGCGATTTTGCCGTCGGCCAGCGCGCGGCGCAGGCGCAGCAGATCGGTGGAGGATTCGCTGACATCGACATAGATCGGATCAAGCTGAGTGATGGTGGCGAGATAATCGGTTTGCCCGTTGGTGACCAGCGCACCGGCGGTGTACAGCGAGCGGCTGATGTGGCCGGAGATCGGTGCTTTCACCAGCGTGTAGTCGAGATTCACTTTGGCGGTTTCCACGTCGGCCTGCGCTTCACGCGCGGCGGCGACCGCATCGTCGTAGGTTTGCTGGCTGATGGCGTGCGCGTTGGCCAGCGGCTGATAGCGCTTCACCACCATCGCATCGTTCTGCCAGGTCGCCATGGCTTTGTCGTAGGCGGCTTTATAGGTGGCCGGATCGATTTGATACAGCGGCTGGCCGGCTTTCACTTCACCGCCCTCGGTAAACAGGATTTTTTCAATTACGCCGCTCACCTGCGGACGCACTTGCGCAGTTCTCACCGCCGTGGTGCGGCCTGGCAATTGGCTGACAAGCGTAACGGGTTGCGCTTTGAGGTTGACCACGCCCACTTGCGGGGTGGCGGATGCGGCGGGCTTTGCTCCGCCCTGGTCACAGGCTGCCAGTAAAAACACCACGCTGGCAGAAAGAAGTTTCAGGCGCATAGTTGTTCTCTAAAAGATAGGAAGGGAATAGTCACGAAGGTAATGACTTGAAAGCCATTGTAGGGAGGCGGGTTAAGCGGGGTTGTTAAGGTTGCGTAAAATATATTTTCCAAAGGAAAATGGTAAACCTTTCGTGCCATAAAGGGTTAGGATTTTTAGCGTTTTGCGGGTTTTCAGCCCCGAAATCGATTATCGAAAATTTCGTAGCGGCGCAATTTATTGCGCAAGATAACAGCGGGAAAATGGTCAACGGAGCGCAATGAATTGCGCCGCTACGGTTATGTGCACGCAATAACAACCGATTTAACCTTTGGGTTCAATGCCTCTGCGGCGCAGCTCGCGGCGCGCCAGCTCTTTTAACCAGCACGACAGCGTGACGTTGTCGTCGTCGGTCACACTGCGCAGCTGTTCGTGCAGCTCCGGGTGAATACGTAACTGAAACGCCGAAGAACGGCCCTCGCCTTTTGGCGTGCGGTCTTTGGTTTTTGGCATCGCGGGTTGGCCTCAACGAGTCGCAATAAAAAATCGCCCCTTAAAGCGCTACCAACACCGTAAGGGGCTAGCGAACCGCCATGGAATGCGACATCGCGGTGCGTTACCTACAGGTTACACAACCCGATATTTTTATGTTGCCGGGGAAGTGTTAAGACTCAGACAAGAGGTGTGAGCGAGTTCGCACGGCAGTAAATTACAGGCAAAAAAAACCCACGCATCTGCGTGGGTCGGTGTAATAACAGGGTACTGCCAAAGCAGCTTGTTTCACACCCATCAATACCTCTGGGATCTCCATACTCGCACCGTTGAGTCGGTGAAAGACAGGTGCAAAAAGCAACGGTGTTTGGGGAAGTGAAACGAGGTGTGAATATTCTCCACACCTCACTTACACTTTTGATTTAACTAAGATTTGTCTGAAGAAGGTTTACTGTAGATCGCATCGGGTGCCACGTTCATGTGCTTGAGTACCGGGCCCATGATGTTGCCGAAGATCGGTGCTGCCACCGAGCCACCAAAGTGATCGCCCGCGGTGGGATGGTTGATCATTACCACCAGCGCCACTTCCGGATGGCTGGCGGGCGCGATGCCGGCGGTGTAGTTGATATAACCGCCATCGTACTTACCGCTGGTGCCCATCTTCTCTGCGGTACCGGTTTTGGTCGCCAGACGATAACCCGGCACCGCCGCTCTTACCCCGGTCCCGCCCGGCAGTACGTCGCTCTCCAGCATATGCACCACGGTTTGCACCACCTGCGGATTCGCCACCTGTTTGCCTAACACCGGCGGCGTCACTTTGGTGATCGACAGTGGACGATAAACGCCGTACGAACCAAGCGTGGCGTATTCACGCGCAATCTGCAGCGGCGTGACGCGCAGGCCGTAGCCAAAGGCAAAGGTGGCGCGTTCGATATCGGCCCAGCGCTCGCGGTGCAGCGGGAAGTACCCCACGCTCTCACCGGTCAATCCCAGCCCGGTAGGTTTACCCAAGCCAAATGCCTGATAGGTATTAACCAGCGCTTCAGCGGGCATCGCCAGCGCAATGTGCGAGACGCCGATGTCACTCGATTTCTGCAAAATGCCGGTCATGGTGAGGCGCGGCCAGTGACCAACGTCGCGAATTAAGTGGCCGTTGACGCTGTAAGGCGTGGTATCGATCACCGAATCGGCGCGCACCAGATGGCGCTCCAGCCCTTCCATCACCACCAGCGGTTTCACCGTGGAGCCGGGTTCGTAACTGTCGTTGATCGCCGAGTTACGCATCTGCGCCGGCGTGGCATTTTCATAGTTGTTCGGGTTGAACGACGGATAAGAGGCCATCGCCAGAATTTCGCCGGTATCGATTTTCACCAATACCGCCGCGCCCGAATCCGCTTTGTTAAGCAGCACGCCGTCGCGCAGTTTACTGTAGAGCGTGAATTGGTCGAACTTGTCGATACTGAGCTGCACGGTTGGCGGCTGCTGTGGCGGCTGGTAATCGATCATCGCAATGATGTTGCCTTCACCATCCTGACGATAAACTTCTTTGCCCGGATCGCCCTGCAGCACATGGTCGAAGCCCTTCTCGATGCCGTTCAGGCCGTTGCTGTCGGCCCCTACAATGCCAATCAGTGGCGCAGCTGCTTCACTCATCGGATAGAAACGGCTGTCGTTATACACCGAGCTGATACCTTTGAGTTTCAGCTCGGCGATATCTTTGGCGATGCCGAGTTCGATTTTGCGGCCCAGATAGAGGAAGCGTTTTTTCGGGTTGGCGGTGATGGCCGCGCGCAGATCTTCCGGACGCTGATTGAGCGCGGCCGCCAGATAAGCCCATTTGGCGCTGGTGAAATCGGGATTTGCCTCCAGCACGCGCATTGGATCGGCGATGATGTCACGTGCCGGAACGCTCAGCGCTAACGCCTGGCCGTCGCGATCCAGCAAGGTGCCACGGTTAGTTGGCAACGTTACGGTACGCAGCGAGCGCTGATCGGCTTCGTGCTCCAGCATCGGATGCTTGATCAGCTGCAGGTCACCAACGCAAATCAGCAACAGCACCAAACAGCAGAAAACGCCAAGGCAGATCAGGCGAAAACGAAACGGGTTAAAGGGCGCTTTTATCTGGTCTTTTCCCAGAAATTTTTTTATTTGAGGCATGGCAATCCGCTGCTGTAAGTGAATCTGAAGCTTATTGCTTGCAGTTATAAAGAAACGTAAAGCGAGTTGACAGGAAAACTGTGTTTCGATTCGTTAAGCAAAAAAAAACCTGCGCATCTGCGCAGGTCGGTGTAATCAAGAAAACTTTTTGATGTTCACCCATCAATACCTCTGGGACCCTGACTGTAGCAAGGTGGCACGCTGGGAAACCATCGCCTAAACGCAACAGTTACCGGCAAAATGTAACCAGCGATGAGATTATTCGTTGCCCATTCACATCAGATGTTTTTTGATTTCCACCAGGCAACTCATGGCGTTAGGACCCTGCGTTAACGACGAGGTGCCGATATCCAATGTCAGGACATTCGGGTTGCCGGCGCGATCCCACGGCTGCCAGGCGCGACCAAAGCCAGGATCGAACCAGGCGCCGGTGGCGATGATCACCACGCCCGGCGTTACACCGTCGGTCAGGCGCACACCGGCCAGCATGCGCCCGCGCGCATTGCTCACCTCAATCTCATCGCCATCCTGAATATCACGCGTTGCCGCATCCTGCGGATGCATATATAGCGTCTCATGTCCGGCGGTTTTGTTGCCTTGCACCGTGGCAGTGGCGTCCATCTGGCTGTGCAGACGATCGGATGGTTGAATCGAGATCATATGCAGCGGGAACTGTGCGCTGAGCGGCGCGCCCAGCCACTCTTGCGGCTCGCGCCACTCGGGATGTCCGGCGAAATCCTCCAGCTGATAATCGGCGATGGTCTGGCTGAACAGCTCAATCTTGCCGCTGGCGGTTTGAATTGGATGCGTTTCTGGGTTAGCGCGGAAATCATCCATAAACACGAACGGCTTGCCGCCTTCGGGAATCTCGACAAACCCGCGCTCCCAGAATTCCCCGAACTCCGGGAACGGAATATCGCGGCGCGCATGCGCTACCGCGCACTGCTGATACAGATGCTCAATCCACTGCATCTCATTGCGCCCTTCGGTGAACACATCACGATAGCCGAGGCGATCGGCGATATCAGCGAAGATGTCGAAATCATTGCGCGCCTGATGCTGCGGCTTGATCGCCTGATGCATCGCCAGCACGAAGCGATCGCGCGACGATCCGCCGATGTCGTTACGCTCCAGCGTGGTGGTGGCGGGCAACACGATATCCGCCATCTGCGCCGCCGGCGTCCAGACGATATCCTGCACAATCACGGTATCCGGGCGTTGCCAGCCTTCCACCAGACGATTGAGCTGCTGATGATGATGGAACGGATTGCCGCCCGCCCAGTGCACCAAATGGATATCCGGATAGTGCTGGGTTTCACCCTGGAATGCGTACGGCTGGCCGGGATTGAGCAGCATGTCGCTGATGCGCGCCACTGGAATCGACAAATTGCCCGGATTCGGGCCGGTGCTCATCATGGGTGCCGGGCCATCCTGACGCGGATTGCCGACGCTGTTCATCGAGCCATGACCAAAGGAGAAACCGCCGCCCGGCAAGCCCGGCTGACCGAGCATTGACGACAGCGCAATCATCATCCAGTACGGCTGCTCGCCGCGATGGGCGCGCTGTACCGAATAGGAGCAGGTAATAAAGCTGCGTTTGCCGATCAGCTGCTGCGCCAGCAAAGCAATGCGCGCCGCCGGAATGCCGGTAATGCTGCTGGCCCACTCAGGCGTTTTGGCGATGCCATCACTTTCACCGAGCAGATAGCCGCGCAGCTGCGGCCAGCCGGTACAGTGGCTGGCGAGAAAGCTTTCATCCAGCGCGTTACGCCTGGTGATTTCAAAACCCAGCGCCAGCATCAGCGCCACGTCGGTGTTCGGGCGAATCGGAATCCACTCGGCATTGACGAACGCCGGGCAGTCATCGCGCATTGGGCTGATGTTAATGATTGGCGTGCCTTTGGCGCTGAGCTGCTCCAGCGCCGGTTTCAGGCTGTGCTGCCCTGCGCCGCCGGACGCCACCTGCGCGTTTTTCAGCGCCAGGCCGCCGAAGGCGATAAAGATGTCGGCGTGCTGCACCACTTCCGGCCAGTCGGTGACGCGGCCGGTGAGCGGCATGTAGGTGCCAATCACGTACGGCAGGAAGAACTGAGCCGCGCCCCAGCTGTAGTTACCTTGCTGATCGACGCCGCCGCCGCCCTGAAAATAGAAGCGACGAATCAGCGTGCGCGCGTGGTTGACGCGTCCCGCCGATGACCAGCCGTAAGAGCCGTTGAAAATGCCCGCTGCGCCGTAGCGATCGCGCACGCGGCGATTCTCTTCCGCCACTAAATCCAGCGCGGTATCCCAATCTACCGCCACGAAGTCTTCCCGACCGCGTAAGGTGCGATCGCTGTTCTCGCGCGACTTCAACCATGAACGGCGCACCATCGGCTGGCGAATACGCTTATCCGAATAGACCAGTTCAGGAATGGTGTTGAGCATCGGCGAGGGATCGGCATCGGCGAAGAAGGGTTCACAGCCAATCAGGCGATCGTTTTCGGTGACGGCAGTGAATGCGCCCCAGTGCGCCAGGTGTGGCACGCGAGTTTTCATGGTTTTTGGTCCGGCAGGCAGGTGTGATTATGTCTGGCAGCATAACATGAGCCTGTAACCGAGCTAAAGCGCGGCTGTGAGCGCCTGATTTTCCGTGCTTTTGCGACAGCGCTGGCATTCTGCCGGGTTGCTACAGGGTGGGTTTTCCGTAACACTGGTGGCATGTGTAAACGTTTTCCCGGATGTCGATAATCGCATGGCTACCATTAAGGATGTTGCCCGTATGGCTGGGGTGTCGGTTGCGACCGTCTCCCGCGTCATCAATAATTCGCCCAAAGCCAGCGAGAGTTCTCGCCTCGCCGTTACGGCGGCAATGGAGCAGTTGCAGTATCACCCGAACGCCAACGCACGCGCCCTGGCGCAGCAATCCACCGAAACCCTGGGTTTAGTGGTGGGCGATGTTTCTGATCCGTTTTTTGGCGCGATGGTCAAAGCGGTGGATGAAGTTGCGGGCCAGACCGGCAACTTTTTGCTGATTGGTAACGGTTACCACAATGAGCAAAAAGAGCGTCAGGCGATTGAGCAACTGATGCGCCATCGCTGCGCCGCCTTAGTGGTACACGCTAAGAAAATCCCCGACGACGATTTAGAGATGCTGATGAAGCAGGTGCCGGGCATGGTGCTGCTGAATCGCCTGCTGAAAGGCTTTGAACATCGCTGCATCGCGCTGGATGACCGCTACGGCGCCTGGCTGGCAACGCGTCATCTGATTCAGCAAGGCCATACGCAAATCGCCTTTATCTGCTCCACGCACACCATTTCCGATGCCGAAGATCGTCTGCAAGGCTATTACGACGCGCTGAAAGAGCACGGTTTGCCGTGTAACGACCGTTTGGTGGCGTGGGGCGAACCAGACGAAGTGGGCGGCGAGCAGGCGATGACCGAATTGATGGGACGCGGCAAGCAGTTCACGGCGGTGGCCTGTTACAACGATTCGATGGCCGCCGGTGCGCTGGCGGTGCTGAGTGATAACGGCATTCGCGTGCCGGAAGAGATGTCGCTGATTGGCTTCGATGATGTGCTGGTGTCGCGCTATGTGCGTCCGCGTTTGACGACGGTGCGTTATCCGATTGTCACGATGGCGCAACAGGCGGCGCAACTGGCGCTGGCGTTAGCCAATGGCAGCGAGATGCCGGAAGTGACCAATATGTTTAGCCCCACGCTGGTAAGACGGCATTCGGTGAGTGGGCCGGGTTAAATCCTGGTGCGCGCTTTCCCTCACCCTAACCCTCTCCCGCAAGCGGGAGAGGGAATGATTAGGTGGAGTGGACCTCGGATTTACAGCTTGCTCGGGCGGCTCCTTCTCCCGCTTGCGGGAGAAGGCTGGGATGAGGGACAACGCGCACCCATCACAAATCCCGCGAATACACCTTCACCCGCACATCCGGGAACTCCAGCGCGTCGCACTGATACTGCCAGCCAAAACGTTCGTAATAGCCGCCAAAGGTAGACCATAACCACAGCTTGTCATGACCGCGCCGCTGCGCGAAATCGATCACATGCTGCTGCAGCGCTTTGCTCAATCCCTTGCCGCGCGCGGACTCCTCAACAAACAGCGCCGCCACCCACGGCGTGAGATCCTGACGGCTAATCAAATCGCAGCGCCAGAATCCCACCGTGCCGAGCGGTATGTCGCCGTCGAGCGCCACAAAGGTCACCGGAAAGTCGGCGCCGTTGAGGCTGCTGCGCACAATGCTGTGGTAAAACTCACGCGACGTACCGTCACCAAACGCCTGCCATAGCCAGTCGGTGATCTGCGTGGCGTGATGCGGCACCTCGCTAAGCGCGACGATCTTCATCAAATCAGCTCCAGCGCCAGCAGTTCCTGAATGGTCTGCGCACGACGAATTTCACGCGCCGCGCCATTCTCGAACAGCACTTCCGGAATCAGTGGACGGCTGTTGTAGTTCGACGACATCGACGCGCCGTATGCGCCGGTATCGTGGAACACCAGATAATCGCCGACCTGCGCCACAGGCAGCGCACGGGTTTCTACTTTGCCACCTTCCAACTGCGTGAACACGTCGCC
The DNA here is from genome assembly GCF_003208415.1 of Pantoea sp. AG1095. Classification (NCBI taxonomy): domain Bacteria; kingdom Pseudomonadati; phylum Pseudomonadota; class Gammaproteobacteria; order Enterobacterales; family Erwiniaceae; genus Pantoea; species Pantoea sp. AG1095. The sequence goes on from NZ_QKMJ01000010.1 coordinate 63,902, forward strand.
CGATTCACACAGCGGACCGGCCACTACGCTCTCCACGGTGGCGTCGCCCAGCGCGCGGCCATCGACCGGCAGCAGAGAAATGTGGTGATAGCTGCCGTACATCGACGGACGCATCAAATCGCTGAAACCGGCATCGACCAGCACAAAGTGACGGCTGCCCATCTCTTTTACCGCGCGAACCTGTGACACCAGCACGCCCGATTCAGCAACCAGGAAGCGACCTGGCTCGATCTCCAGTTTCACCGGGTGACCGAGGTGCGCAGCGATACGCTCGCGCGCGTCGTTCCACAAGCCGTAATAGTGCTGGGTATCAATGGCTTCTTCGTCAAAACGATACGGAATCGACAAACCGCCACCGGCAGAAATCGCTTCCAAATCCTGCCCAAATGCCACCACCTGATCGACCATCGCGTCACACACCTGCTGCAGATGGCCATAATCCACGCCGGAACCGATGTGCATATGCAGGCCGACCAGACGCAGGCCATGCTGCTGAATCGCCGCCAGCGCCAGCGGCAGATCGCTGTGCCAGATGCCGTGTTTACTGTTCTCACCGCCGGTGTTGGTTTTCTGGCTGTGACCGTGACCAAAACCCGGATTGATGCGCAGCCACACCGCGTGGCCCGGTGACAGCTCGCCCAGTTGATGCAGCATATCCACCGAACCGGCATTGACCGGCACTTTCAGCTCGGCGATACGCGTCAGGGTTGGCTGATCAAACACATCGGCGGTGAAGACGATATCTTCGCCGCCCGGCTGATAACCGGCGGCAATAGCACGCTCGATTTCACCCAGCGACACCGAATCGACTTTGACACCCGCCGCACGCATCAGACGCAAAATGTGGATGTTGGAGCAGGCTTTTTGCGCAAAACGCACCACGTCGAAGGCGCCGAGCTGCGCAATGCGCTGCTGAATAATCGCCGCATCATAAGCCCAGAATGGGCCGGCATAACGCTGCGCCAGCGGCAGTAAGTTGGCGGCAGTTAACGCGGTTTCGGTGTTATTGAGTGGGCGTGGCATGTCAATTCTCCTGTGTCATTGAGGCTATTTAGCCACAGCGCATCAATTCAGAAAAATATCTGTTTTAGCGACGTCTATACAAATATGATATGGGTTATCTGGAGGAGACAATGGCAAAAATTAACTGGCGACATATCGAAATTTTTCACGCGGTGATGACCAGCGGCAACCTGACGCAGGCGGCGACGCTGCTGCATACCTCGCAGCCCACGGTGAGCCGCGAACTGGCGCGCCTTGAGCAGCAGCTCGGCCTGCAGCTGTTCGAACGGGTGCGCGGCCGCCTGCAGCCGACGGTGCAAGGCTTGCGACTGTACGAAGAGGTGCAGCGCTCGTGGTACGGACTGGATCGCATCATGGATGCCGCCGAAGGATTGCGTCAGTTTCGTCAGGGCGAATTGTCGATTGCCTGCCTGCCGGTGTTTTCGCAGTCGCTGTTGCCGCCGCTGCTACAACCTTTTCTTCAGCGCTATCCACAGGTCAGCCTGAATATCATTCCGCAGGAGTCGCCGCTGCTGGAAGAGTGGCTGTCGGCACAGCGTTATGATCTCGGCCTGACCGAAACCCAACACGCACCGGCGGGCACCGAACGCTTACCGCTGCTGACCTGTGATGAAGTGTGCGTGCTGCCGCCACAGCATCCGCTAAGTCAGCGCGAGGTGCTGACGCCGCAGGATTTCCACGGTGAAAACTACGTCAGCCTGTCGCGCAGCGATAGCTATCGCCAGCTGCTGGATTCGCTGTTTCATGAGCAGAATGTGGAGCGTCGTCTGGTGCTGGAGACGCACAGTGCGGCTTCAGTGTGCGCGATGGTGCGCGCGGGCGTGGGGATTTCAATTGTGAATCCGCTGACGGCGCTGGATTACGCCGACAGCGGTGTGGTGATGCGTCGCTTCAGTATTGCTGTGCCCTTCACCGTTAGCCTGGTGCGGCCGCAGCATCGACCGGCTTCGGCGCTGGTCGATCACTTCTGCGACCACCTGCAACGGCACGTGGCCGCATTTCCACAACGTATTGCCGAGCGGCTGGCTTAAGCGTTGACCGCTTCGCCCTGCCCGCCCGCTTTGCGGAAGGTGATCAGGCAGATCACCAGTCCGACCGCGGCGAGCGCAGCAGCGGCAACCGGCACCGACGTCAGGCCATAACCTTTCTCGATCACCGCGCCACCGACCCACGCGCCGAGCGCATTGCCGACGTTGAAGGCGGAGATATTCAGCGTAGAGACCAGATTCGGCGCATCTTTGCCATGGCGCACCACGTTAATCTGCAAGCCCGGCACGGTGGCGAAGGTCGCCATCGCCCACAGGAACAGCGTGATTTCCGCCAGCCACAGCGCATGGCTGGTCCAGCTGAACAGCAGCGAGAACACCGCAATCAGCACAAAGCTGAGGATCAGGCTGAACGACACTTTCCAGTCGGCCAGCTTGCCGCCGAGGATGTTACCGACGGTCAGCCCCGCGCCAATCAGGAACAGCGTCCAGCTAACACCCCGATCCGAGATACCGGTCACCTGCAGCAGCAACGGGGCAATGTAGCTAAACAGCGCAAACATCGCCGCCGCAAAGAACACCGTCATCAGCAGCGACAGCCACAGTTTGCCGTTGGCCAGCGCGCTGATTTCACTCGCCAGATGCACCGGCTTCTCTTCTTTGTTGGTCGGCAGGCTCACCATCAGCGCGATAAAGGCGAAGATGCCGATGATCGCCACGCCCCAGAAGGTGGCGCGCCAGCCAAACATCTGACCAAACCAGGTGCCGAGCGGCACGCCGAGCACGTTGGCCAGCGTCAAACCGGTGAACATCAGCGCCACGGCAGAAGCTTGTTTACCTGGTGCGACCAGGCTCGCCGCCACCACTGCACCGATGCCGAAGAACGCACCGTGACACAGCGCCGTCACCACACGCGCCAGCATCAGCAGGTTGTAGGTGTAGGCCAATGCACAGAGCACGTTACCGATGATGAAGATGATCATCAGCAGAATCAGAGTACGTTTACGCGGCAGTTTGGCGGTCAGCAACGCCATGATCGGCGCGCCAATAGCGACGCCCAGCGCATAGCCGCTGATCAGCCATCCCGCAGAAGGAATGGTCACTTGCAGATCGCCCGCCACCTCGGGCAGCAATCCCATAATGACGAATTCCGTGGTGCCGATGGCGAACGCACTCAGCGCCAGCGCCAGTAATGCAACAGGCATAACACACTCTCCCAATAATTTTTTGCAGGCGGGCCGCACTGCGAACGCAGTACGGTGACAACAGACGCTTATTAAAATTTGAACTGCGTCACATTGTTATTAAAGCATAGCCCTTCCATGCCAACCACCCTGCGCGCCGCAAGACTATTTTGCGCCCGTAGCAATAATCCCTGCGCGCGAAAATGTCACTGACTAACCATTGAGACAGATGGAGGTTTCCGCGCTACGCTTGAAAAGGATGTGATCGTTATCACAGTGAGTCAGCTTTTGACGCAAAATCAAACAGTAAAGGATGGACGTGCACTGCCGATACCTCAATGGATTGCCCGGTTATGGGGTGTCAAAAATCGAGGGGAAAGCGTATGCGATGGCTCATCGCGCTAACGGTTGGCTGCCTAAGCGGCTGCTCTGTTGGGCATTACGAATACAGCAAAGAAGCAGCAAAACGCGTCGATATGACCGTCACCGGCATTCCAACGGTGCTGGGCATTGGTGCGCTTGGCACCACCATTCCTCTCACGCCCGAATACAGCCTGACGGCGGCCCACGTGGCGAAGTATTCACTCTATCGGGTGAAAGCCTGGCATCCCGAATGCGATATTGCTGTGGTGTACCATAAAAACAGCGAAGCCAATTTGCCGCCGCCGTTCCGCAATAGCCATATCGGCGACGACGTGAATCTGTATGGCTACAGCTTTATTTCCGCGATGCCGGTAGCGTCAAGCGGCAAGAATCTGATCAATACCACGCTGGCGAATGACTGGAACAAAGCCAGCTGTGTGGTGGTGGCGGCCAATGCCGGCGTGGTGAAAGGCATGTCCGGCGGCGCGGTGTATAACGCCAGCGATGATACGCTGGCGGGGGTGATTGTCGGTTACAGCAGCCAGATTGATGACAATAAAAGCGGCAAAACGCTGTTTAAGAATGTGGCGCTGTATGTGCCGTACGCACGGTTTCAGGCGTGGCTGGATGGGGTGGTGAAGTCTTAGGATTGTGCCTGCTGTCCCCCATCCCGGTCGGTGCTGGCTGTCCCCCTCCTCGGTCGGTGCTGGCTGTCGGTGCTGGCTGTCCCCCTCCTCGGTCGGTGCTGGCTATCCCCCTCCTCGGTCCTCCCCCATAAATGGGGGAGGAAGATGCTGCAAAATGTGAGTTCTGAAGCCGCATGTGGCAGCGTCTCCTTCCCCCATTCATGGGGGAAGGCCGGGATGGGGGACAGCGTGCACAGTCAAGCCGGAACCCACGCCCCCTGCAACTGCACCTGCGGGAAACCGCTGGTCAGAATACGCAGTTCGGCATCGCGCGGGGTGTTGTCGCCCTGCCCCTGAATGCTGACGATATCCTGCGGACAGGCGGAAAACGCCACAAAACAGTCCATCTCGGCGCGCAGCACAATATAGTCGCCCGGCTTCGTCACCACCGGCAGCGTCTTCAGCGTGATGCCATCCGGCTGCACCTGAATATTCATAAAGATATTAAACGAGGCCAGATTGCCATGCGGCAGCGTCACGCCCAGCTCACGCATGCCTTCAAACAGATTGTCATGGCAGTTGCGATGCGGTTCGGTGCAGCCGAGCAGCTCATAACGACGCGCATCGCAGGCCGCCATAAAGGTGTCGTGCACGCCTGGCGAGGTATCCGCCACCAGCGTCAAAATCGGATGGCGCTGGCTGGTGATAAAGCTGTCGCCCACTTTGGGATTGAGACGCTGATTCCACACGCGCGTCGCCTCCATACACATATATTCACTCACATCCTCAGCGTTGTACGCCCAGCAATCCACCACCTGCGTGCCGTGCAGGTTAATCACCTGCACCGCTTCACCTCTCTTCAGGCGCACCGCTTTACCGTAGCGTGCCGGGATGGTCACCGCTTCGCGATGCTGAAATTCAGCCGACATGTTGTTCTCCTGATTAATGCTGCATGGCACGACGATAGCGCGTCATGCGAGATTCAAGGCCGCGCGCCAGCCAGTCGATGACGCTGTTGAGCAGCCAGTAACAGAGCGCCACCGTGAGATAGATCTCCAGCGGCGCGTAGGTATCCGAAATCGCCTGTTTGGCGGCGTACATAAACTCCTGCACCGAGACAATCGACAGCAGCGCGGAGTCTTTAATCAAACCGATCATCAGCCCGACCAGCGGCGACAGCATCTGCGGCAGGGTTTGCGGCAGCACCACGTCTCGCAGTTGTTCGCTGCGGCTCAGGCCCAATACGCGGCACGCTTCCCACTGCCCTTGCGGCAGCGCATTAATAGCCGAGCGGATCACCTGCGCAATGTAAGGCGCGTAGTAGAGCGTCAATGCCAGCACGCCCACCACCGGCGACGACAGCGTGATGTCATATTCCGGCAGCACAAAATAGAGCAGATAGATCACCACCAGCAGCGGCAGCGCGAGGGTTAACCCGCTGTAAAGATTGAGCAAACGCAGCCAGAACCGCGATGCCCGCATCAGCAGCACGGCCAATAGCGCGCCCCACAGTAGCGAGCAGAGCGCCGCCACCAGACAAAGCTGCAAGGTGGCGAGCAGGCCGTCACCGAGCGACGGCAGAGAGGTGATAATTGCCTGCCAATCCATTACGCCAACCTCCGCTTCGCTTCTAAACGACGCGCCGCCGCAATTAACGGCATGGCGATCAGCAGATAACCGGCCGCCACCAGCAGCAGCACCTGCGTGGCTTCGTAGGTGCGGGCGATGACGATCTGTCCGGCGTAGGTCAGTTCGGTGAGCGCCACCACCGACGCCAGCGGCGTGGTTTTCAGCAGAATGGTGAATTCATTCACCAGCATCGGCAGACTGGCGCGCATCACTTGGGGATTGATGACGTACCACCACGTCAGCAGGCGGCTCAGACCCAGCGTGCGCGACGCTTCCAGCTGTCCGCGCGTCACCAGGCTGCGATTCACGCGCAGGATTTCCGCCACGTACGCGCCGCTGTTGAGGCCAATGGCAATCACCGCCGCCAGCATCGGCTGACCGCCCAATCCCAGCCGCGGCAAGGTGAAAAACACCACAAACAGCTGCACAATCGCTGGCGTTCCGCGCATCACGCTGACATAGAAACGCCCGATGGCGCGCCAGATCCAGGCACGACGCAGCTGCAGGAAGCAGCCGAGCTGCCCCATCACCACGCTGACTAATGACGCCAGCACGGTGAGCACCAGCGTCATCAGCAGGCCGTGTCCGAGTTCCGGCAGCGCGGCCACTACCTGTTGATCCAGCCCCATGCGTTACTCCGCGTTAAAGTCGTGCAGATTTTCCGCCACCGACAGCAGCAGCGGCGCGGGACGATCATTGCCCTCAATGCCGGTGTTACAGGCGGAGACGATGAACTGCGTGTCCATCACCACGCGACAGGTAATGCTGTCGCCAGCTTGGGTCAGGTTGGTTTCCGGCAGAATCTCGCCTTCTCGCGTCAGCTTGACGTGCATAAACAGATTGATGGGATCCGGCAGCTTCGGCACCACCATGCCCAGACGCGCCAGCTCGCCGCGCAGCGCATCGAGGCAACCTTCGTCCGGATAACCGCGCTCAGCGAGAAACGCCGTGGTGGAGGCCGGCAACAGCAGGTCGTGACGCTTCACGCTGTCTTTGCCCAGCACCATCATCGGACGACGACGGTTGTTCACCAGACGCATGCCGGAACCGAGCAGGTAGCTGTTGCTAAACACCCGCGTGTGATGCACCGACAGCCACACGGCGGGATCGGCCAGGCTAAAGCCAAACAGCGAAGCCACCGCGCCGTCGCCCTGAGCGGTGATGCGCAGTAACTGGCCACGCAGCACGCGAATCGAACCGATGCTGCCCGCTGCAACCTGCACCGGTTCAGCCAGCGTGCGCACGGCGGTTTCCTGATAACTTTCACGCATTAACAGCATGATTCATCTCCTGAGCGTGAAAATGGTCGCTGACCACGATGTCGATTGGCGTCACCTGCAGGCCGTTGCCGGGAATAATGTCCTGCGGGCAGGATGAGACCGCGCAGATCAGATCGCACAGCGCTTCAAAGGTGATGCTATCGCCCGCTTTGCTGTTGGGATCGGTCACTTCCATGCGGCCATCGGCGGTGACCGGGCCGTTCTGAAATAGGTTGAACGGTTCCGGCAGCGAGAAGTAGGTGACGCCAAACGCCTTCATCCCCTCCAGCAGGTTATCGACGCAGTTGCGATGCCCTTCGACACCGAAATCAATGCTGAAACGGGTGCGATCGCAGGCCGGCACATTGGCGTCGTGGATGCCGATACTGTCGGCAAGAATGCGCAGCATCGGGCGGTTTTCACTCGACCACAACGCGTCACCCGGCTTAAAGAACAGCGAGCGCAGCTGCTGACGCGTGTGCACCGGCGACAGCTTCTCGTTCAGGTCATCGGCATTCACCGCGACAAAATCGGCCGCCTGCTGCCCTTCGCTGTCAATCACGGTAATAAACTGGCCCTTGCGCACGCGGAAGGTTTTGCCAAAGCCGGCAGGCACCGTCAGGTTGGACTGGCACATAATTACTCCTGCGGAATGAAGTCGCTGGCGGGCACGGTAAAGGTGGTGCCGAGATATTGCTGCTGCAGTTTGGTCAGTTCGCCGTCTTTCTGCATCGCCAGTATATGGTCGCTAATGGCTTTGTTCAGGCTGCCATCTTCTTTACGTGTCGCCCAACCCATCCACTGCGACGGGCCGACTTCGCCCACCTGCGCCACTTTGCCGGCATATTTTTTTGCTACCGGCGCCAGTACCGAGATGTCGTCATAAACGAAGTCGGCGCGTTTGGTCATCAAGGTGCTGACGGTTTGATCGAGTGAATCGACATTGATGATGGTGATCGGTTTTTTACCCTCCTTCTTCAACTGTTCGTTGAAGCCCTTCAACAGCTGCTCTGGCACGCTGGCGGTTTTCACCGCACCGCGCAGACCCGACAAGCTTTCCGGACTCAGGGTTTTGCCGCTGAAGGTTTTCGCTTCGGCTTCACGCACCAGCACGCCGTTGACGGTTTTGCTGTACGGCACGGTAAACAGCACTTTTTTCGCGCGTTCCGCCGTGACGTTGAGGGATGAACCTTCGGCATTGAAAGAGCCCGAAATCAGCCCCGGCAGAATGCCGCTGAAGGCGGTTTTCTGAAACTCCAGTTTCACACCGAGATCGTTGGCAAAGGATTGCATGATCGCCACGCTGTAACCGGTGATCTCACCTTTGTCATCGGTGTATTCGTAGGGAGGAAAGGTTGGATCGATACCGACGGTAATTTTGCCGCTGCTTTTGATGTCGGCCAGCGTATCGGCTTGTGCCTGCGCCATGGTGCCGACGAAGAGAAGTGCGGCAATCAGCAGTGCTGTTTTTTTCATTATGGTGTTTCCCTGGTGTTGGTGAAATGTCATTTTCTACTGAGCATATTTTGTGCCAGCTTTTTCACTACCATGCAGGGAGACCTGATAAAAACCATATTTTATCGAATAAAATCAAATGGAAACATTTGTTTCTTAATTTTTATTTTTAGTTTCTGTTATTTCACACACGGTAAGACGGGGATAATTGGATGGGTGGGCACTGGACAGAATTGCACCGTTTTGGTGATTTTTCTGGCGCACAATGCGCCAGCAAGGCGCATTATTCCAGTTCGTCGAGGGATTGGTGTAGCGCTTCGATTTGCGCGAGATGATCGTTGCTGGCTTTACCCATTTGCCGGGCCACCAGTGAACAGAGCAGATTACACACGCCAGAGAGCGCGGCGGTGCTGTCGAAAATCAGGCTGCTGTCGGTGTGACAGCGGATTACCCACTGCGCATGGCGCGCCGGTTTGCCGGAAAGCACGTCGGCAATATACAACATCGGCACATTGCGCTCGGCCAGCGCGTTCATCGCCGCCTCCAGCGCGGGCATGCGACGACGCAGACCGACGCAGATCACCACATCCTCGGCGGTCAACGCCGCTACATGTTCCGCCAGCGAATCGCCGGGACGCGGCAGCAGACGCACATCGGAGTGAATATGGATCAGGTCTCGATAGATCAGATGCGCGATGGTTTGGCTGTGGCGCCAGCCCATTACCACCACGCGTCGCGCCTGGCTGATGGCGCTGACCGCCTGCTGCAGCTGTTCGCTGTCCAGCGTGCGATAGCTGTTGACCAGGTTGGCGATCTCTCTTTCCAGATGCTGCTGCATGATGCTCGCCAGCGGCGACGCGCTAGGTGCCGGTTGCAGATAGAGCGGTGAACCGCTGCTTTGCATGTCACGCGCCTGGCGACGTGCGGCTTCATAACTTTCATAGCCGAGATGGCGGAAGAAGCGCGTGGTGGTGGCTTTGGACACGCCCGCGCTGTGTGCCAGTTCGGTGGCGGTGTTCATGGCTAACTGGCCTGGTGCGGCGAGTAGCACATCGGCAAGTCGCTGCTCGTGGCTGGAGAGTTGATCCCAGTGCTGACGAATCCGGCCCTCTAACGTTGCCGCTTTTGCACTCATGGTGATTCCCTGAAAAAGAAAAAAACCATCCTGCACAGAGCGTGCCGGGTTGTCATCAGGAATTTTGTGTTGGGGGGGAATGTGCTGGCTGTCCCCCATCCCGGCCTTCCCCCGCTAGCGGGGGAAGGAGATGCTGCCACATGCAGCTTCAGAACTCACATTTTGCAGCATCTTCCTCCCCCATTTATGGGGGAGGACCGAGGAGGGGGACAGCGAGCACGGACCGGGATGGGGGGCAGCAGCTCCGTACTACTTACCGGTCGGGCGCAGTGCCGGGAACAGGATCACGTCGCGGATGGTGTGGCTGTTGGTGAACAGCATCACCATACGGTCGATACCAATACCCAAACCTGCGGTTGGCGGCAGGCCGTGCTCCAGCGCGGTGACGTAGTCTTCGTCGTAGAACATCGCTTCATCATCGCCAGACTCTTTCGCATTCACCTGCTGCAGGAAACGCTCAGCCTGATCTTCTGCATCGTTGAGCTCTGAGAAGCCGTTACCGATTTCACGGCCGCCGATGAAGAACTCAAAGCGGTCAGTGATTTCCGGGTTCTCGTCGTTACGACGCGCCAGCGGTGATACTTCAGCCGGGTATTCGGTGATGAAGGTTGGCTGAATCAGGTGCGCTTCAGCGGTCTCTTCGAAGATCTCTGTAACGACGCGGCCCAGGCCCCAGCTCTTCTCAACTTTGATGTGCAGTGATTGGGCAATCGCTACCGCTTTATCAAAGTCTTCCAGATCGCTCAGGTCAGTTTCCGGACGGTATTTCTTGATCGCTTCACGCATGGTGAGCTTCTCGAACGGCTTACCGAAATCGAAGCTGTGATCGCCATACGGCACTTCCGTGGTGCCCAGCACATCCTGCGCCAGCGTACGGAACAGGCTTTCGGTCAGTTCGATCAGATCTTTGTAATCCGCATACGCCATATAGAGTTCCATCATGGTGAACTCTGGGTTATGGCGTGGCGAAATCCCTTCGTTACGGAAGTTACGGTTGATCTCGAACACGCGATCAAAACCGCCAACCACCAGACGCTTCAGATACAGCTCTGGCGCAATACGCAGGTACATATCGATATCAAGCGCATTGTGATGGGTGATGAACGGACGCGCAGACGCGCCGCCAGGAATCACCTGCATCATCGGGGTTTCCACTTCCATAAAATCGCGGTTAACCATGAACTGACGAATGCCGGCCATGATTTGTGAGCGAATTTTAAAGGTTTTGCGCGAATCGTCGTTGGAGATCAGATCGAGATAACGCTGACGATAACGGGTTTCCTGATCGGCCAGGCCGTGGAATTTGTCCGGCAGCGGACGCAGCGCTTTGGTCAGCAGACGCAGCTCAGTGATGTGGATCGACAGCTCACCGGTTTTGGTTTTGAACAGCTTACCGCGCGCACCGAGGATATCGCCGAGATCCCACTTCTTGAACTGCTCGTTGTAGACGCCTTCTGGCAAATCGTCGCGTGAGACGTAGATCTGAATCTGGCCGCCGACATCCTGCAGGGTCGCGAATGACGCTTTACCCATGATGCGGCGCGTCATCATACGACCGGCCACGCTCACCTCAACACCCAGCGCTTCCAGCTCTTCATTCTCTTTCGCGTCATAGCTGGCGTGCAGCACATCGGACGTGGTATCGCGGCGGAAATCGTTAGGAAACGCCACGCCTTTTTCACGCAGCGCGCTGAGTTTTTCGCGACGCGCTTTCAGTTCGTTGTTTAACTCAAGGGCGGCATCAGCGCTCTGCGGTTGTTGTTCAGACATGTCGGTTCCTTATAGCCCTGCTTTTAAACTTGCTTCAATAAAACGATCGATATCGCCATCCAGCACCGCTTGGGTGTTGCGGGTTTCTACGCTGGTACGCAGATCCTTGATGCGTGAATCGTCGAGAACATAAGAACGGATCTGGCTGCCCCAGCCGATATCAGATTTGTTATCTTCCGCTGCCTGCTTATCCGCGTTTTTCTTCTGCATCTCATATTCGTACAGCTTGGCGCGTAACTGCTTGAAGGCCTGATCTTTGTTCTTGTGCTGTGAACGGTCGTTTTGGCACTGCACCACAATGTTGGTCGGCAAGTGGGTAATACGCACCGCAGACTCGGTTTTGTTAACATGCTGGCCACCAGCACCGGAGGCGCGGTAAACGTCGATACGCAGATCGGCAGGATTGATATCGATATCGATGTTGTCATCCACTTCCGGGTAGATAAACACCGAACTGAATGAGGTATGACGACGGCCGCCGGAATCGAACGGGCTCTTACGCACCAGGCGATGAACGCCGGTTTCGGTACGCAGCCAGCCAAACGCGTAGTCGCCGATGATTTTAATGGTGGCGGATTTGGTTCCGGCCACTTCACCGTCTGACTCTTCAATAATTTCGGTTTTATAGCCTTTGGCTTCCGCCCAGCGCAGATACATGCGCAGCAGCATGCTGGCCCAATCCTGCGCTTCGGTGCCGCCGGAACCGGCCTGAATATCCATGTAGCAGTCGGCGCTGTCATATTCGCCTGAGAACATACGACGGAATTCCAGTTCGCCCAGCTTCACTTCCAGTGCATCAAGCTCGGCAACCGCTTCGTTGAAAGTCTCTTCGTCGTCAGCTTCCACCGCCAGATCCAGCAGGCCCTGCACATCTTCCAGGCCTTGCGTCATGTGATCTAAGGTTTCCACTACCGCTTCCAGTGAAGCTCGTTCTTTACCCAGCGCTTGCGCGCGCTCAGGTTCGTTCCAGACGTCAGGCTGCTCCAGCTCGGCGTTTACTTCTTCGAGGCGTTCTTTCTTGGCATCGTAGTCAAAGATACCCCCGAAGAACGTCGCTGCGCTCACTGAGGTCCTGGATACGATTTTTGACCGGATTAATTTCAAACATGGCTTTTCAGTCTTTTTTGACGATTCGGTGAAAGGAGATAAAAACTAACGAGCTAGTTTACCCGAAAGTGTGCGCACTTTGTAGCATTGCACGCCGCCTGAGTGAGCGCGCCTCCGCCGTAAGAAAAAAAGTTCTTATCCTTCTGGAAAGCTTTACCCGCTACGCTTTCCCAAACACCCCCGCAAATACCTCGCCTTCAGAACCTTCTTAGGAGTTTTCCTGCAAAAATTAGGCAATTGGCGCCAGATGACGTCATTAAAGATCATGATTTATAACGATAAATCATTAAGAATTGTCTTGTGAGAAATTTCCTGCAAGAAAGCAGACACGTCTCAAATAACGCCATTAAGCAGCTGATATTCAGCCTATCGATTTATTAGCGCCCTTTTATCATTTTGCTCAGTGACTATCCCCCCGATGGACATCACTGACGTCCAGACCGTTTGTCACCACGATCGCCAGGAATGCGCAGCTTCGACAGGGAATGACACAGTAATCAGCGCCCGTAAACGTGAGCGGGCACAACATGTCCTGAGAGACATGAAGGAGTATCGATGTTTATTCCCGGTTTGCGCACTTCACCGCGCCTGCTTGCCTTGTTAATGCCTTTGTTACTTGCCGCCTGCGGTGGTGGTGGCGGCGGAGGTGGCGGAAGCGCGGCAACCTCGCCCACCACCGGCACGCCTGAGACACCCACGCCAGCTCAGCCCAGCGCTTCAGGCAATGCCAGCAAAGTCGGCATTATTGATTCAGGGTTATCGCCCGATCGCAGTGAAATCAATTATGCCAACGTGCAGTTCACCAGCTACGTCGGCGGCGGCAGTAGTTTGAATGATAATCAGGGCATTAACGGTCACGGCACCGTGGTGGCGCTGACGTTATTAGGCCTGTCGCCGGGCAGCACACTGTATGTGGCGCAGGCATCGCAGAACAATATCTTTCAATACGACGATACCGCCCGTGCGGTGAGCGGCCTGCTGAGCCAGGGCGTGCGGGTTTTCAATATGTCGTACGCCTCCAGCGAGCGCTTAACCTCCGCACAGGCGCTATCCGATGCGCAGCCGCACTATTAGGTGCTGGTGCAAAGCATGCGTGAGATTGCAGCGGCTAACGGTTTGGCGGTGGTGATCACCGGCAATGGCGGCACTGCAACACCGTCCCCTAACGCGCAGCTGCCGTTGATTTATCAGGACAGCGCGTTGCAAAAGAATATGCTGGCCGTTACCGGCGTGATGGACAGCACCTCATACGACACGGCGAACCGCGCGGCGTTAACCGGGCCGTTTGATGCCTGTGGTAACGCCGCGGCATGGTGCCTGAGCGCACCGGGATACACCGATTATCGCTTTCATAACGCCGATGGTACCTGGGTAAATGCGCGTAGCTACGGCACCTCGTTTGCCGCGCCGCGCGCCGCTGCGGCCGCTTCGCAAGTGTTGCAGCGCTTTCCGTGGATGAGCGGCTACAACCTGCAGCAAACGTTGCTGACCACCGCCACTTATCGCAGCGATGCTTACGCAGGCGCTGCGGATAGCGCCAACGGGCGGCCTTACAACAACACCTTCGGCTGGGGCGATCTCAACCAGGCGAAAGCGCTCAACGGTCCGGCAATGTTCTGGGCCAATGATTTTCACGCCAGTCTGGATGCGGGTAGCTATGTCTTCTCGAATGCCATCAGCGGCGATCGTGGCCTGATACTCGACGGCGCCAATAATGGCGGCGTGCTGCGGTTAACCGCTAACAACAGTTACCTCGGCCAGACCAGCGTTGCCGCCAATACGTTGCTGATTGAGGGTGCGATTGCTGGCAGTGCCAACGTCAGCGGCAGCGGCACTTTAGGTGGCAGCGGTGTGATTGGCGGCAGCTTACTCAATCAGGGAACGGTCAACGGCGGTTTGCAGGTGCAAGGCGATTACCAGCAACGCAGTAATGGCGTGCTCAATATCGCGTTAAACAGCCCGCTGCGTGTAGCAGGCCACTCTACGCTGGACGGCACGCTGAACCTCGCGCCACCCTCATCAACTTATGTGGTGAAACAGCAGGAAACGCTGCTGACCAGCGATGCGGGTGTTAGCGGCCAGTTCAGTCAGGTCAATACTGGCGTGTTTCTTGATGGTTCGGTCAGCTACAACGCTAACAGCGTCACTGGCCAACTGACGCGTAAAAATACCGCAGCAGTAGCGGCAGCGCTGGGCATGAACAGCGCCAGCACTCAGCAAACGGCCGCGAATCTGGAGCAGGCGTTTAGCGTAGCGGACAGCTGGCAGCAACAGGGTTCACTGAGCAGTGCGCAGCAGTCAGCGCTGGGCGCAGCAGGAGCGTTTCAGTCGCTGGCAGATGCCCGCAGTGCGCAGGCCGCCATCAATTCACTTTCCGGTCAGGCGCACGCTTCCAGCAACGCGGTACTGTTTAACGCGCTGGATTATCAAAGCCGCCTGTTGAGTAACCGTATCGCCGATGCCAGCGCTGACAATCGTTACGGTTTCTGGCTGGAGAGCGGTCAACTGCGCGGTTCACTGGATCAAGCGGGCTACCTCGGCACCAATTACCGCAACACGCTTACCGCACTGGGCGTGGATAGCGATTTGGGTATTTCTGGTCTGCGCGTGGGCGTGGCCTGGACGCAGAATCAGATCGACTCCACCTACGACCAAACTGGCGGCACCAGCCGTAATCGCCTGCAAGGCGCGATGCTGTATGGCCGCTACGATTTGACGCCAGCATGGTATCTGCAGGGCAATCTCAGCTATCAACATGGTCGCGATGAGTTAAAGCGTCTGGTGTTGCTGGATGAAGCTTCGCCGGTGTCATCGACCACCAGCAGCAACAGCTGGCAGGCGGCGCTGCAAAGCGGCTATCGCTGGACAATTGAGGAGAATTATCGCCTCGAACCCTATCTCGGCTGGCGTGAAACGGGGCTGGATACCGGTGCGTTTGAGGATAAGGGCAGCGCGTTTGGTCTAAGCGGCGACGGCGACAGCTATCGACGCAGCGTCGGTTATAGCGGTTTGAGTATCAGCGCACGGCAGGATTGGTCGGCTGGATTGTGGAGCATGCTGAGTCTTTATGGCGAATACCAGTACGCATTCAACAATCCGTCGATGGATGTCAGGGCGCGCTGGGGCGGATTTGGCGATGACCAGAACCGTTTCACGATTCCCGGCATGCAGCTCGATCGCCGTTCGCAGTGGTTAGGTGTGCGGTTGGATGTGGCGCAGACGTCACGCGCGCGCCTGTTCCTGCGCGCCGATCAGCACTTCGCCGATCGCGGTGACGAAAAAGTGCTGCGCGGCGGTGTGGATGTGAGTTTCTGATAAACGTTTAACAGGTCAACTGAGCGCGATAGATCGCGCCGCTACGGATACGTGCACAGGTAGCGGCGCGATGCATTGCGCGTTTTGGTAGTGAACTACAGCGGCCAAAGGTGATCGATGATCAATTGCACCGAACGATTGCCGCGGTATTCGTTGATATCCAGCTTATAGGCCAGCTGCACCTGACGCACGCTGCTGTCTGGCCACAGCGTGGTATCCACGTTGAAGGCAATCCCATCCAACAGCGGGCCGCCGCCGAGCGGCTCGACCATCACTTTCAAATGACGCTCGCCCACTAACCGCTGTTGTAACAGCTTGAACTTGCCATCGAACACGGGTTCCGGGAATGCCTGGCCCCACGGACCGGCCTCGCGCAGCATTTCGGCAGTATGCAGGGTAAACTCCTGCGCATGCAGTTCGCCGTCCGACCAAATCACGCCCTGCAACGCTTCGCCATCCAGCCACTCATCAATCAACGCGGCAAATCGCGCACGGAACTCCTCGTACTTCGCGGTTTCCAGTGACAATCCGGCCGCCATGGCGTGACCACCAAATTTGATCATTAAGCCAGGGAAAAGCGTGTCGAGACGCTCCAGCGCATCGCGCAGATGCAAACCCGCAATTGAGCGGCCCGAACCTTTCAGCGTGCCGTCTCCGGCGGGAGCGAAGGCGATCACCGGGCGATGGAAGCGCTCTTTCAGGCGCGACGCCAGAATCCCCACCACGCCCTGATGCCACTCGGGATGGTAGAACGCCAGTCCAAGCGGCAGATCGGTATGCTGACGCTCCAGCTCATCGCACAGCGCCAGCGCTTCGCTCTTCATGCCCTGCTCAATCTCTTTGCGCGTCTGATTCAGCGCATCGAGTTCATTCGCCAGCATGCGCGCCTGGGAAATATCTTCGGTGAGCAACAGCGCCACGCCGACCGACATATCATCCAGACGACCGGCAGCATTCAGGCGCGGACCCACGGCAAAACCGAGATCGCTGGCGGCGAGTTGGCGCGCATCGCGGTTGGCAATCTCCAGCAGCGCGCGAATCCCGGCACGGCATTTGCCCGCGCGAATACGGCTCAAACCTTGCCACACCAGAATGCGGTTGTTGGCATCCAGCGGCACCACATCGGCCACGGTGCCCAGCGCCACCAGATCCAGCAGCTCCGCCAGATTTGGCTCGGCTCGGCTCTCACTAAACCAGTTTTGCTGACGCAGGTGCGCACGCAGCGCCAGCATCAGATAGAAGGCCACGCCAACACCCGCCAGCGAACGTGAGGGGAATTCGCTGTCGTTGAGGTTCGGATTAACAATCGCTTCGGCGGCGGGCAAGGTTTCGCCCGGCAAGTGGTGATCGGTAACCAGCACCGGAATGCCGTGCTGATGCGCGGTATCCACTCCGGCATGTGATGAGATGCCGTTATCGACGGTGAGGATCATCTCCGCACCGCGCGCTTTAGCCTGCTCGACCACTTCCGGACTCAAACCGTAGCCATCTTCGAAACGGTTTGGCACCAGATAATCCACATTACCGCCGAGGCTGCGCAGCGCCAGCACGGTTAACGCGGTGCTGGTGGCGCCATCGGCATCG
Organism: Pantoea sp. AG1095; assembly: GCF_003208415.1. Classification (NCBI taxonomy): domain Bacteria; kingdom Pseudomonadati; phylum Pseudomonadota; class Gammaproteobacteria; order Enterobacterales; family Erwiniaceae; genus Pantoea; species Pantoea sp. AG1095. Next base: position 81,338 of record NZ_QKMJ01000010.1, read on the forward strand.
AAATCGCCCACCACCACGATACGTTTGCCCGCCAGCAGCATCTGATGCAGCAACGTCACGGCGGCTTCGATGCCGCCCAGCGTTTGCCACGGCAGCAGGTGTTTAGCGCCGCGTTCCAGTTCCAGCGCCTCTTTCACGCCACGTTGCAGATACAAGCGGCGCAGCAAAGGGGGCAAATCAGCGGGTAAGCTGGCTTCGGTCTCGGCTTCGCGCCGACGCAATTCAACTGAATGAATCACTGTGCGTTAACCGCCACGCTTCTGGCCGTCAAGCACCTGCTTCAGCTCTTGCGGTCCCTGATAGCCAGGAATCATCATGCCGCTATCCGTGAGAATGGCTGGCGTACCCTGAATGCCAAACAGGATGCCGAGTTTGTACTGCTGCTCGATATTGATTTTGCAGGTCGCTGGCGCATCCATCTGCGGTGCATCGCCTTTCATTGCTGCATCGAAAGCTTTGTTACGATCGGCGCTGCACCAGATGGCGCGCATGGCTTTTTCTACCTGACCATTCAGACCTTCACGCGGGAAGGCCAGATAGCGCACGGTGATGCCGAGCGCATTGTAGTCGGCCATCTGCTCATGCAGCTTGCGGCAGTAGCCGCAGGTGATGTCGGTGAACACGGTGATGACGTGCTGCTCTTTCGGCGCTTTATAGACAATCATGTCTGGCGCCAGCGCAGTAACTTTTTTGTCCAGCAGCTGGTTGGTAACGTTGATCGGCTGGGTGCCGCTGACATCATACAGCGGGCCCTGAATCATGTGCTTGCCGTCTTCGGAGACGTAAAGCACGCCGCTTTCGGTCAGCACCGTTTTAATACCCGGCAGCGGGGACGGCTGGATTTCAGCCTGCTGCAATCCCAGTTTTTTCAGCGTTTGCTGAATAGCGTTGTCATCGGCATGCGCCAATCCAGTGAATGCACTGACCAGCAGAGCCAGCATCGTTAGCTGCTTTTTCATCTTAAATCCTTGTTACCGCATCTCAAGCGCGCGGATGATGCTGTTGATGTAACAGACGCAGGCGCTCAGTGGCGACGTGCGTATAAATTTGGGTGGTCGAGAGGTCGCTGTGGCCCAGCAACATCTGTACGACGCGTAAATCGGCGCCGTGGTTCAGTAAATGTGTGGCAAATGCGTGGCGCAGCACGTGCGGCGACAGCTTTTCGCTATCGATACCGGCAAGGGTCGCATAGTGTTTAATGCGATGCCAGAAGGTCTGCCGCGTCATTTGCTGTGCGCGCTGGCTGGGAAACATCACGTCCAGTGTTTGCCCGTTGAGCAGCCACGGCCGACCATGTTCCATATAGTATTCAATCCAGTAAACCGCTTCTTCACCTAACGGCACAAGACGCTCTTTGTTGCCTTTACCGATTACGCGCACCACGCCCTGACGCAGGCTGATATCGCTGATGGTCAAACCCACCAGCTCCGTTACGCGTAAACCGGTAGCGTACAGCAGCTCCAGCATCGCCTTGTCGCGCAGTTCGAGCGGCACATCAATGCTCGGTGCCTGCAGCAAGCGTTCGACCTGGTTTTCACTGAGATCTTTCGGCAGACGCTGCGGCAGTTTCGGTGCCGACAGCAGCGCGCTGGGATCGTCGCTGCGCACTTTTTCCCGATAGAGATATTGGCACAAGCGGCGAATGGCGCTGAGGGTGCGCGCCGAGCTGGTGGCTTTGTAGCCGCCCTCAACGCGTTCGGCAAGAAACTGCTGCAAATCAAGCGCTTCAAGCGTTAATAGCGTGCGATCGTGGTGATGCAGCCAGCCGGTGAGCGTTTGGAGATCCTGCCGGTAAGAGGCGAGCGTATTCTGCGCCAGATTACGCTCAATCCAAAGCGCATCCAGAAACTGTTCGATCAGATCGCTGTCCTGCACTGTACTCTCCGCCCGTGTGAAATCGTGCTCATTATGCCTGAAAGTAGCCTGCTTCTGGTACAATTGCCCCCGAGTCAGGTTCAGACAGAGCATTAATTGCATGAATATCGGTTTGTTTTATGGTTCGAGCACCTGTTACACCGAGATGACGGCGGAAAAGATTCGCGACTTTATCGGTGAAGAATTAGTCACGCTGCACAATTTGAAAGATGACGATCCGTCGCTGATGGAGCAGTACGATTTGCTGATCCTCGGCATTCCGACGTGGGATTTTGGTGAGTTACAGGAAGATTGGGAAGCGATTTGGCCGCAGATTCCGGCGCTGAATTTGCGCGGAAAAATCGTGGCGCTGTACGGCATGGGCGATCAGGCCGAATACGCCGAATGGTTCCTTGATGCGCTGGGCATGCTGCACGAACTGCTGCAGCCGATGGGCGTGCAGTTTGTGGGTTACTGGCCGCTGGAAGGCTATGAGTTCACCAGCAAAAAACCGCTAACCGCCGATGGCACGCAGTTTGTCGGTTTGGCGCTCGACGATGTTAACCAGTTCGAACAGAGCGATGAGCGCATTGAGCAGTGGTGCGAACAGATTCTGACGGAAACCGCAGCGCTGCTTTAAGGCAGCGTTTGACCATCCCTTAGAAAACAGCAGGCGCGCAGCGTGCGCCATTCACCGGGCGGCAGGTTGTCATGCATTAACCACAGCCGCCAGCGTTTTCCCTGCTGATTACGCAGCACCAGCAAAACGCCATACGGCAACCAATCCGCCTTACGTTCCGCTCGCCAGCGCACGCCGCGCCACAGCCAATTGCCCTTCACGTCCAGCACCAAATGACCTACGCGCTGAACCAAACGGCGCTCGTTACGCCAGCACTCCGCCAGCAGCAGCACTAACACCGGCGCTTTGCTCCACGCCCACGCGTCAGGCCACTCCAGCGCCAGCAGCAAACCGGTGCACAGTAGAGAAAGCGTCACATTCAGTGCGCGCGCACTGCGTGACGCTCGCAGATCACATTGCCACCGGACCGCGTTCACGGTTGCGCTGCTGAATCAGTTTCACCATACGTTTGAACTCGGGATCAACCGGTTCACCGTGATTCATCAACCAGTTGAACAGATCGGGATCGTCACTCTTTAGTAGCGCAATAAAAACCTGCTTATCGGTGTCGTTCAGCGAATCATATTCAAATTTGAAAAACGGCATGATAGCCATATCCAGCTCCAGCATGCCGCGACGGCATGCCCATTGGACGCGGGCTTTGTCGTTAATTTCCATGTCTCAGGTTCCATGACTAAAAACAGTGGGGCTCAGTGTACCTGCTTTTTTTTCTCGCTGCAGGCGCTGTGCTTAACCCTGTGCAATACCTCGGCGTTACATCCCCCAGTTTGCAATGGGTATCACGCGATTTGTGCGCCATATTCAGTAAACAGGTTGCAAAGCCGCACTGCTCTTTTACCATTGCTACCTATTACCTCATTAATCAGGAAAGAGACATGTCGATTTTTACCCTTCCACCTCGCCAGCCTGCTGCATCGTCACGCCTGCCTTTAACCCTGATTTCGCTCGACGAATGGGCGCTGGTTAAGGTGCAAGGCAACGACAGCACGTCTTATCTGCAAGGTCAGCTGACGCTGGATGTCGCGGCGATGGGCGAGACGCAGCATCGTCCCGCCGCGCACTGCGATGCCAAAGGCAAAATGTGGAGCAACATTCGTCTGTTCCATCGCAGCGAAGGTTACGCTTACGTGGTGCGTCGCAACCTGCGTGAGCAGCAGCTTACCGAACTGAAGAAATACGCGGTGTTCGCCAAAGTCACCATCGTGGCTGACGATGAAGCGGTGCTGCTCGGCGTTGCCGGTTTCCAGGCGCGCGCCGCGCTGGCAGGCGTATTCAGCACACTGCCGGATGCGGAAACGCCGGTAGTACAGCAAGGTGAGAGCACGCTTTTGTGGTTTGATCAGCCAGCCGAACGTTTCCTGCTGGTGACCACGCCAGAACAGGCGAATGCGTTGAAAGAGAAACTGGCGGGAGAAGCGCAGTTCAACGACAGCCTGCAATGGCTGGCGCTGGATATCGAAGCCGGCATTCCGGTGATTGAAAGCGCCACCAGCGCGCAGTTGATTCCACAAGCCACTAACCTACAGGCGCTGGATGCCATCAGCTTCAAAAAAGGGTGTTACACCGGCCAGGAAATGGTGGCACGCGCCAAATTCCGCGGTGCGAACAAACGCGCACTCTATTGGCTGGCAGGTAAAGCCAGCAAAGTGCCGGAGGTTGGCGGTTCGATGGAGCTGCAGATGGGCGATAAATGGCGTCGCACCGGCACCGTATTGAGCGGCGTGCAGCTGGATGACGGCAGCGTTTGGGTGCAGGTGGTGATGAATAATGATTTGGAGCCGGATAGCGTATTGCGCGTGGAAGGCGACGAAAGTGGCAAATTGACCATTCAGCCGCTGCCGTATTCATTAACCGAATAATTGCGGGCCGGGTCCGTACTAAACACGTAAGGTCGCCATTTTCGGCGACCTGGATTGAGCTTACATCACGTAAAAATAAATCGCGCAGAAGTGCAACACGCTGCCGCCGAGCACAAAACCGTGCCAGATGGCGTGACTGTAAGGAATACGGCGCGAGACGTAGAATATCACTCCTAGCGAATAGACAATGCCACCGGCAGCCAGCAGCCAAATCCCGCCCGGCGACAGTTTGATCGCCAGCTGATAAATCACCACCAGCGACAACCATCCCATACCGAGATAGGTCACCAGCGACAGCGCTTCAAAGCGGTGGGCAAAGGCGATTTTAAACAGAATACCGGCCAGCGCCAGGCTCCAGATCACCACCATTAAGCCTTGTGCCAGCGGCGAATTGAGCCCCACCAGCAAGAACGGCGTATAAGTGCCAGCAATCAACAGATAAATGGCGCAGTGGTCAAATTTCTTCAGCCAGTATTTGGCTTTTTGATGGGGAATGGCGTGATACAGCGTTGAGGCGAGATAGAGCAAAATGATGCTGCCGCCGTACAGGCTGTAACTGGTGATCGCGGTAACGTTAGCTTGGGATTCAACGGCTTGCGTCAACATCAACACCAGGCCAATGATGCCGAAAATGCAGCCGATTCCGTGGCTGATACTATTGGCGATCTCTTCGGCCAATGAGTAGCCCTGGGCAATAACTGGGGTTTGAACCATGAGGGGATTCCTGAACAACGGAAAAAGCGAGTGTGCTATTTCTGAGCAACCAGAGTAACCGGGATAATTTTCAGAGTACACATGTACGCTAAAATAAATCTGTGAGTGGGTGTGACAGGCGAGGGGTTGAATGAGTCGGTCGCCATGCAAGGCGACACTCCGCACGGATACTGTTTTATGGGGTCGGTATTGATACCGGCTTGGTGATTATCGTCCGCCAGCCGCATCGATAAAGGTGCCCGTCACATAAGACGCGGCATCGCTCGCTAGCCAGACAATTGCTGCAGCAATCTCTTCTGCCTGGCCGCCGCGTCCCATTGGCAATGCGCTCGCCAGGCGATCGACCCGACCCGGCTCGCCGCCATCGGCGTGCATGTCGGTATAAATAAGGCCAGGACGCACGCTGTTGACGCGAATGCCTTGCGATGCCACTTCCAGCGACAGCCCTTTAGTCAGCGTATCCATCGCCCCTTTTGAAGCGGCGTAATCCACATATTCGCCTGGCGCACCGAGACGTGACGCAGCGGATGACACATTGACGATGGCGCCCCCTTTGCCGCCATGATGCGTGCCCATGCGTTTTACCGCCTCACGACAGCAGATGAACGTGCCGGTAACGTTGGTGGCGAACACGCGCTGAATACGTTCGGCATCCAGATCTTCCACCCGACATTGGGTAAACAAAATACCGGCATTATTCACCAGCACTCGCAGCACGCCCTCTTGCTGGTCCAATTCGGCAAACATACGTATGACCTGCGCTTCATCACCAATATCGGCCTGCAGCGCAAACGCACTGCCGCCCTGCGCTTCAATCTCTGCCACCACGCTTGCCGCTTCGGCTGCACGCTGACGATAGTTGATCGCCACGCGATAACCCGCCTGCGCCAGCGATAGTGCGGTTGCGCGTCCAATGCCGCGACTACCGCCGGTAATCAAAGCCAGATCCATTTTTGCCTCCACAAAAAAGGGCCGAACAATCGGCCCTTTCATAAATATCACCCGCTACTTTAGCCTAAATAATTTGAGATACAGCAAGGCGGCAAGTTCATTCATCCCCGGGAGCTTACATCAGTAAGTGACCGGGGTGAATGAGCGCAGCCAACGCCGCTGTGGCTCAAAGTATGACGGCTAAATTATTGGTATTCGCTCATTGGTACACACGAACAGAAGACATTGCGATCGCCAAATACATCATCCAGACGTTTCACCGTCGGCCAGTATTTATTGGCGCTACCGGCCGGGAATACGGCCAGCTCACGGGTATACGGATGCGCCCAGTCGCCGACGATTTCTGTCTGCGTGTGCGGTGCGTTCACCAGCGGATTATCTTCCAGCGGCCATTCGCCATCGGCAACGCGATCGATTTCCATGCGAATAGCCAGCATCGCATCAATAAAGCGATCCAGCTCGATTTTGCTTTCCGATTCCGTGGGTTCAACCATCAGCGTACCCGCAACCGGGAATGACATCGTTGGCGCGTGGAAACCGTAATCGATCAGACGCTTAGCAATATCCAGCTCGCTGATACCGGTCTGCTCTTTCAGCGGACGAATGTCGAGAATACATTCGTGCGCCACGCGGCCATCGCGGCCGGCATACAGAATCGGATAGGCCGATTGCAGACGGCTGGCAATGTAGTTGGCGTTCAGGATCGCCACCGAACTCGCTTGCTTCAGACCTTCTGCGCCCATCATACGGATATACATCCAGCTGATTGGCAGAATCGATGCGCTACCAAACGGTGCGGCAGAAACCGCGCCTTGCTGTGTCAGCACGCCATCAATTTGCACCACGCTGTGACCTGGCACGAACGGTGCAAGATGCGCTTTCACGCCGATTGGGCCCATACCCGGACCGCCACCGCCGTGCGGGATACAGAAGGTTTTGTGCAGGTTAAGGTGCGATACATCCGCGCCGATGTAACCTGGCGTGGTGATACCGACCTGCGCATTCATGTTGGCGCCGTCGAGATACACCTGGCCGCCGTGCTGATGCACGATCTGGCACACCTCGCGGATGGTTTCTTCATAAACGCCGTGTGTTGACGGATAGGTCACCATGATGCACGACAGCTGATCACCCACCTGCGCGGCTTTCTCACGCAGATCACCAAGATCGATGTTGCCTTGTTTATCACACGCCACCACCACAACTGACATGCCCGCCATCTGCGCCGATGCCGGATTGGTGCCGTGCGCCGAGCTCGGGATCAGGCAAACATTACGGCCGCCTTCGTTACGACTTTCGTGATAACGACGAATCGCCAGCAGGCCGGCGTATTCGCCCTGCGCACCCGAGTTGGGCTGCATGCACAGCGCATCGTAGCCGGTCAACTGCACCAGCCATTGCGACAGCTGGCCAATCATCTGCAGATAACCCGACGCCTGCTCAGCCGGGCAGAACGGATGCAGTTCGGCAAATTCCGGCCAGGTGATCGGAATCATCTCCGCCGCGGCGTTAAGTTTCATGGTGCACGAACCGAGTGGGATCATCGCCTGGTTCAGCGCCAGATCCTTTTTCTCAAGGCTGTGCATGTAGCGCATCATCTCAGTTTCGCTGTGATGACGATTGAACACCGGGTGCGTCAGGAAGGCGCTTTCACGCACCTGACCAGCCGGAATCGCACTGTTTTCCGCAGCAACGGCGGCATCCAACGCATCAATGTCCTGACCGTGCGCATCGCCCAACAGAATGGCGAACAGCGCCAGCACATCTTCACGGGCGGTGGTTTCATCCAGCGTAATGCCAACCGCATTGTGGATATCGCTGCGCAGGTTGACGCCGAAGCTCTGCGCGCGGCTCAGCACCGCCGCTTTATCGGCCACTTCAACCGTCAGCGTATCGAACCAGCTGTTGTGGCGCAGCTTGAGGCCACCGTTTTGCAGGCCCGCGGCCAGAATGCTGGTCAGACGGTGAATACGTGAGGCAATGCGTTTCAGGCCAACCGGACCGTGATACACCGCGTAGAGACCGGCGATATTCGCCAGCAGCACCTGCGATGTACAGATGTTGGAGTTGGCTTTCTCACGACGAATATGTTGCTCGCGGGTTTGCATCGCCATACGCAGCGCGGTGTTCCCGGCGGCATCGCGCGATACACCAATAATGCGACCAGGCATCGAGCGTTTGTGCTCGTCGCGGCTGGCGAAGAACGCGGCGTGTGGTCCGCCGTAACCCATCGGCACGCCGAAACGCTGGGCAGAACCAAAGACGATATCTGCGCCCTGCTTGCCTGGCGCCTCTAGCTGCACCAGCGCCATGAAATCTGCGGCTACGCTCACCACCACTTTGCGGCTTTTCAGCTCGGCAATTAGTGAGCGGTAATCGTGCACTTCACCATGCGTACCCACCTGTTGCAGCAACACGCCGAACAGATCATCGTGATCCAGCGCCTTGTCAGCACGATCAATAATCAGTTCAAAACCAAAGGTTTCTGCGCGGGTGCGCACCACATCCAGCGTCTGTGGATGGATGTCATCGGCGATGAAGAATTTGGTGGCGGTTTTCAGTTTGCTAACGCGCCTGGCCATCGCCATTGCTTCGGCAGCAGCGGTCGCTTCGTCCAACAGTGACGCGGAAGCGATGTCCAGACCGGTCAGATCCAGCGTCAGAGTTTGGAAGTTGAGCAGCGCCTCAAGACGGCCCTGCGACACTTCTGGCTGATACGGCGTATACGCGGTGTACCAGCCTGGATTTTCCAGCATATTTCGCAGGATGACGGGCGGTGTGATCACCGCGCTGTAGCCCATGCCGATCCAGGATTTATAGCGTTGGTTCTGACTGGCAATGGCTTTCAGCTCTGCCAGCGCTTGCTGCTCGGTCGCCGCAATGCCTACTGCAGGCGGGCCTGGCAGTTGGATGTCGGCAGGCACAATAGAACTGATCAATGAGGAGAGCGAACTGGCACCAATCGCTTCCAGCATTAAGGCCTGTTGTTCCGGCGTAGGACCGATGTGGCGCTCAATGAAAGCACCGTTGTGTTCAAGCTGGCTGAGAGTCTGGGTCATTTGCAGTAAATCCTGAATCGGGCTGGGTTACAAAAATGGCGTTAAATCAGGCAGATAAAAAAGAAGGCGACGCAGCGCGCCACCTTCTGCCACTACCGGTTACTCGTCGATTGCGGCTTTATAGGCATCGGCATCCAGCATCGCGTCGAGTTCTGATTCGTCGCTGGCTTTGATGCGGAACAGCCAACCATCGGCGTACGGCGCGCTGTTCACCAGCTCTGGCGAATCGCCCAGATTGTCGTTCACCGCAACAATCTCACCGCTCAGTGGCGCGTAGATGTCTGAAGCCGCTTTCACCGACTCCGCAACGGCGCAGTCATCTCCGGCCGCGAAGGTGGCACCGACGTCTGGCAGATCGACAAACACCATATCGCCCAGCAGTTCCTGTGCGTGTTCGGTGATACCCACAGTGAAGGTGCCGTCGGCTTCTTTACGGACCCATTCGTGGCTATCGCGGTATTTCAATTCATTTGGCACATTGCTCATTGGCCATTTCTCCTGAAAAAAAATTACTGGGCAACCGGCTTACCGGCGCGAACAAAAATCGGTTTGGTGACTTTCACTGGCATTTCACGGTTGCGGATTTCCACAATCGCCTGCTCACCAATGCCGGCTGGCACACGCGCCAGCGCGATGCTGTAACCCAGGGTTGGTGAGAAGGAACCACTGGTAATAATACCTTGCTGCGGCTGACCTTGTTGATCGGTGAAGCGCACCGTTAACCCGTTACGCAGCACCCCTTTTTCGGTCATCACCAGGCCAACCAGCTGTTCGGTGCCGTGCTCGCGCTGCGCTTGCAGAGCATCACGGCCAATGAAATCGCGATCGGCAGGTTCCCAACTGATGGTCCAGCCCATATTGGCGGCGAGCGGCGAAACGCCCTCATCCATCTCCTGACCGTACAGGTTCATGCCCGCTTCCAGACGCAGCGTGTCACGCGCACCGAGTCCAGCCGGTTTAACGCCTGCGGCCAACAGCTGCTGCCAGAAAGCGGCGGCTTCAGTCGCTGGCATGGCAATCTCATAACCCGCTTCGCCGGTGTAGCCGGTGGTAGCGATAAACAGGTTTTCGGCCTGCACGCCAAAGAAGGGTTTCATGCCGGCAACGGCATCACGCTGAGCGGCGCTCAACAGCGTTTGTGCTTTCTGCTGCGCGTTTGGACCTTGCACCGCAATCAGCGCCAGATCGTCACGTTCGGTCAGCTCAACGCCAAACGGCTGCGCATGCTGTTTAATCCAGGCTAAATCTTTCTCTCGCGTAGCGGAGTTCACCACCAGACGGAAGAAATCTTCGCTCATAAAGTAAACAATCAAATCATCAATGACGCCAGCAGAGGCATTCAACATGCCGGTATACAGGGCTTTGCCCGGCTGGGTCAGCTTGGCGACATCGTTTGCCAGCAGATAGCGCAGGAATTCGCGGGTGCGTGCGCCGTGCAGATCGACGATGGTCATGTGGGAAACATCAAACATGCCGGCATCGTTACGCACCGCGTGATGCTCATCCATTTGCGAGCCGTAATGCAGCGGCATCATCCAGCCGTGGAAGTCCACCATGCGTGCACCGCTTGCCTGATGCTGTTCGAATAGAGGCGTTTGCTGAGTCATAACCATCCTGTGAAGACAAGTGAGTGTGACGCGCCTGCGTCGCCTAATGAGGCTGACGCAAACGTTCTCTTTGTGCTGAAGTTATCACCTAATGTGGCAATTAACCATGAGGAAAACGAGGGCGAAACACTACCACCTTTCATCAAATCATCGAACAGCGCCCAGCATAAATCACTGCATTATTGTGATTAGCCTCGCACAAAATACGACTAAATTACTTTCATGCAGCAAATTGAGGGAATACACGCCACAGGATTAAGAAATGGTCCGGCATGCGCAGGGCTATGACATGAATTAATCTAATGCGAATTAAGGCGTCAAATTAGAATAAATCAAACGAGGCGCGATTGCGGTGCATCACTGCATCATTGGGGTGCAGCAAAGAAAAACGGCGCCCAATTGGGCGCCGTCAGCTGAGATGATTAGCGTATCCATCTGGGTAGATCGTTAAGCCCCATCGCCTGTTTCAGCATCAGCGGTTTAACGCCAGGTAACGTGTCGGCGAGTTTGAGGCCAACATCACGCAGCAGCTTTTTCGCGGGATGGGTGCCAGCAAACAGCTCGCGGAAACCCTGCATCCCCGCCAGCATCATCGCCGCACTGTGCTTGCGGCTGCGCTCATAGCGACGCAGATAGAGATGCTGACCAATGTCTTTGCCTTCCTGATGCAATCGACGAATTTCACCAATTAATTCAGCCGCATCCATAAAGCCGAGATTTACGCCCTGCCCGGCCAGCGGATGGATGGTGTGGGCGGCATCGCCGACCAGCGCCAAACGGTGCGCGGCAAAGTTACGCGCATAACGTGCCGTCAACGGGAAGGTTTTACGTTCACTCTCGACCTGACACAAGCCAAGACGCATATCAAACGCCACCGACAGCTGCTGATTAAATAGCGCTTCCGGCATTGATTGCAAGCGTGCCGCTTCCTGTGGCGCGAGCGACCAGACGATCGAGCATAAGTGTGGATCCTGCATCGGCAGGAACGCCAGAATACCGTCGCCGTGAAACACCTGACGCGCAATCGCATCATGCGGCATATCGGTGCGGATGTTCGCCACCAGCGCGTGATGCTCGTAATCCCAGAAAGTCAGCGGGATATCCGCTTTATCGCGCAGCCACGAATTGGCGCCGTCGGCCGCCACCAGCAAACGTGCGCTCATCATGCTGCCATCCTGCAACGTAATGAAGGCTTCGTTGTCGCCAAACGCCACTTGCTGCAGCTGCGCCGGGGCAAACAGCGTAATATCGCTGCTCTGACTGGCACGCTGCCACAACGCGCTATGGATCACTTCGTTTTCAATAATATGGCCAAGATGCGATAAACCCTGCTGCTCATCATCAAAGCTGATTGAGCCAAAGCTGTCCTGATCCCACACTTCCATGCCGTGATAGGCGCTGGCGCGCAGCGCCAGGATGCTCGACCAGACATCGAGCTTTTGCAGCAGACGTTCACTGGCAGCGTTGATGGCGGAGACGCGAATCGACGCATTGGCCGCCGGATCAAACTGTGGCTCGGGTGCTTTTTCCAGCACGGCAACGCGTAAGCCGCTGCCTTGAAGTCCGCAGGCGACGGCCAAACCCACCATGCCGCCTCCGGCAATTGCCACATCAAAAGTTTGCATTGCTGCCCCTTAATTCGTGCTTAACGCTTAACCCAGCCGAGCGTGCGCGCGGCAAGTGGATTTCGTAGCCAAGGCAGATGGTCCATCGCCACCAGCCCAAGATTTCGTCCTGCTACCAACGGCGCATAGCGGTTAGCAAACAGTCGGACTAAACCGTCAGTGACGCCAACAGTGGCGGCACGATCGGGCTGACGTCGCGCGGCAAAATGCTGTAATACCGCGAAACTGCCGGGATCTTGCTGCTGACGATATGCGCCTGCCAGCGTTTCCGCCAGCGACATCACGTCGCGCAGACCCAGGTTGAAGCCTTGTCCGGCAATGGGATGCAGCGTTTGCGCCGCGTTGCCCACCAGCGCCAGACGATGTGTCACCTGACGTTCAGCGGTTTGCAGCGCCAGCGGATAATGCTCGCGTTGACCGGTATGCGTGAAGCGCCCCAGACGCCAGCCGAATGCGCGCTGCAGTGCTTGCAGGAAGGTCGCATCGTCCCACTGCTTAATCGTTGCTTGCGCCTCAAGCGGGTGGCACCACACCAGCGACATGCGGTTGCCGGACATCGGCAACAGCGCCAGCGGGCCGTATTCGGTAAAGCGCTCAAAGGCGCGGCCCTGATGCGGCAACTGCGTCGACACGTTGGCGATAACCGCCAACTGCTGATAATCGTCGCGCTGCCAGGTGATACCGCAGGACGCGCCTAAAGGTGAACGCGAACCGTCGGCGGCCACCAGTAATGCGCCTGCCAGCTGTTCGCCGTTGTTCAACATCACCTGCACATTATCCGCCGTACGCGCTACCGAAGTTACATGATCCGGGCAGCGCAGCGTGACGCCTGGCGCTTTCTGCAGGCGTTGAAACAGCCGCTGGCCGACATCAAACAGTTCAACCACCTGACCGAGCGCAGGCACCTGATGATCTTGCGCTTTAAGCGAAACGAAGCCGGTATGACCGCGATCGGAAACGTGAATATCGGTGATGGGCGTGGCGCAATCGGCCAGCGAGCGCCACAGATCGATATCCGCTAACTGCTGACAGGTGCCAGCCGCCAGGGCAATCGCGCGTCCATCGAAACCGGGATGCGCGCGGCTGTCGGGCTGGCTGCGCTCAATCAGGGTAACCGGCAGTTGGCCTTGCGTCAGATGTGAAATCGCCAGCGCCAGAGTCGCACCGGTCATGCCGCCGCCGGCAATCAAAATGCTCATGCGTGACGTGCCGCCGCCATCAAGGCTTCAATCGCGTCAGCGTCTTTGACTACGCTGTCGGTGAGATTTTCGTTGCCGTCGGCGGTGATGACGATGTCATCTTCGATGCGAATGCCAATGCCGCGATATTGTGGCGGTACTTTGGCATCTGGCGCGATATACAAGCCAGGCTCAACCGTCAGCACCATGCCCGGCTCTAGCACGCGGTCGCGGCTTGGCGTGCCATAATGGCCGACATCGTGCACATCCAGCCCCAGCCAGTGACTCAAACCGTGCATGAAGAACGGACGATGCGCCTGCTCTTCAAACAGCGTATCGATGTTACCATCCAGAATGCCGAGATCGACCAGGCCGGTAATCATTATGCGCACCACCTCGTCGTTAACGTCATGGATGCTGATGCCCGGACGGAACATCGACAACGCTTTGTAGAGCGAAGCCAGCACGATGTCGTAGATGGCGCGCTGCGGCTCGCTGAAGGTGCCGTTGACCGGGAAGGTGCGGGTGATATCGCCCGCGTAGCCGTGGAATTCACAGCCTGCGTCAATCAGCACTAAGTCGCCATCGCGCATTTCCGATTCGTTTTCGGTGTAGTGCAGAATACAGCCGTTTTCGCCCGAACCGACAATGGTGTTGTACGAGGGGAAACGCGCGCCGTGGCGATTGAATTCGTGATGAATTTCGCCTTCCAGCTGATATTCGAACATGCCCGGACGACAGGCTTGCATCGCTCGCGTGTGCGCCAGCGCGCTGATTTTTCCGGCGCGGCGCAGAATCTCAATCTCTTCTGCGCTTTTGAACAGGCGCATGTCGTGCACCCACGGACGCCAGTCGGTAACTGTGTCGGGCGCGCTAAGGTTTTGACGGAAGCCGCGACGCAGTTTGTCCAGCGCGCTGAACACCAGCCGATCGGCTTCTGCGTATTCGCCCTGCGCGTGGTAAACCACATCTAGGCCGTTGAGCAGTTGATGCAGCTGCTCGCCGAGGTCATCCCACGGCAAAGCGCGATCGACACCCAGTTTCGCCGGTGCGGCATCCTGGCCAAGGCGGCGACCAAACCAGATTTCGGCCGTCAGGTCACGCACGCGATTGAACAGCACACTGTGATTGTGCTTATCATCACTTTTGATTAAGACCAGCAGCGCCTGCGGTTCATTAAAACCGGTGAAGTACCAGAAGTCGCTGTTTTGACGAAAGCTGTATTCGGTGTCGTTGCTGCGCGTCACTTCAGGTGCAGCAAAAATTAACGCCGCACTGCCTGGCGCCATGCGGGCAATCAGCGCCTGACGACGTTGTTGAAACGTATCCAAGGTAATCATGTTTGCACTCCCTGTTGAAGACGGGCCACAACGCACCCGCATTGACGCGCTTAATGTAGCGTAGGTTTCTGTACTTCTGGTGCCGTTGGCTGATGCGGACGCGTGAAGGTGTCATGGCACAGCAGAGCGGCAACGCGCACGTACTCAATCACCTCTTCGAGTGACTGCTCCAGCTCTTCCTGATCTTCATCTTCGTCATAGCCAAGTTGTGCGATGGTGCGCAGATCGTCAATCGCTTCGCCAGTTTCGCCGGTCACTTTCTCCAGCTTCGGCTGCGTGACACCCAAACCGAGCAGGAAGTGGTTTACCCAACCGGCCAGCGCATCCGCGCGATCGAATACCGTGATGTCATCATCTTCCGGCAACATCAGCTGGAACATAAAACCTTCGTCTTCCAACGTGGTCGCCAGGCTTTCATGCAGCGCCTGCAGCGGCTGAGACAGGCTCTGCGAAAATGCCATGCCTTCGTTGGTGAGATCGTGAACCATGGTTTTCCAGCTGGTATCCTGATTGCCGCCGCACAGAATCCCGGAAAGGAGACCATGCATTTCGGCTGGCGTCATGCCCACGCCCTGCTGTGAAAGGGCCGCGGCCAGCGCGTTGTAACTCGGCGTTGCGTTCTGTAAAGACATAAGCTTTGGTCGTCGTTGGCAGAATAAGTTCGTGTTATGCTACCACCAGGTGCCTCTGGGTTTCCAGAAAAGGGGTTGTAACTTATAACTCGGGTATATATAGTTTCGCACCTCCCAACCCATTGACCGGTAAGGGAGATGCGATCGAAGTAATCAGTTAGGATGGTGGCATGTCTGCACAACCAGTAGATATTCAAATTTTTGGTCGTTCGTTAAGAGTGAATTGCCCGCCTGAACAGCAAGATGCGCTGAATCTGGCCGCAGAGGATCTCAATCAACGGTTGCAAGATTTAAAAGTTCGCACTAGAGTCACCAATACAGAGCAACTGGTGTTCATCGCCGCGTTAAACATCTGCCACGAGTTGGCACAAGAGAAAGGTAAGACGCGCGACTATGCAGCAAACATGGAACAACGTATCCGCATGCTGCAGCAGACCATTGAACAAGCGTTAGTAGAGCAAGGTCGCATAACTGACCGCCAGGGCCCTAATTTTGAATAAAGCTTCATGGTCCTCATGCTAGAGTGACGGTGAAGTAAATTTTCTCTGAGATGTTTGCAAGCGGGCCAGTCCCCTGAGCCGATATTTCATACCAACAGAATGTGACGCTCCACAATTTGTGCGCATGCTCGGTCCGTCCGAGAAGCCTAATAGTTGTGACGGCATGTTCACCTTGAACCAAGGGTTCAAGGGTTACAGCCTGCGGCGGCATCTCGGAGATCTCCATTTAGTAGCAAGTCTGTTTCCCCGGTTCGCATGATATAATCGCTTTTAAGAAGCGATTATTCCGGGGATTTAGATATCATGCCAGCGCCCTCCCTTCTCGACCGTCAAGACATCCGTCAGCATGTGCGCCATTTGCGCCGTAATCTCACGTCTGAGCAACAGGAACAAGCCGCCGATCAGTTGGCTGAACACGCCATTAACATTGCACCGATCGCTAATGCCCAACGCATTGCGCTGTTTTTATCTGTCGATGGAGAGATCAACACCCGCCCACTGATCGCCAAACTTTGGCAGCAAAAAAAGCAGGTTTATTTACCGGTGCTTCATCCCTTCTCGCCGGGCAATCTGCTGTTTATCCGTTACACGCCAGAAACGCCACTCGCGCCAAATAAACTTCACATCCCGGAACCGCCGCTGGATATCACGCAACTGGCCACGTTGGATCAGCTGGATGTGATGCTGGTGCCGCTGGTGGCGTTTGACTATGCTGGCCAACGTTTGGGAATGGGTGGCGGATTCTACGATCGCACGCTGCAAAACTGGCAGCAGCATGGTTTTCTTCCGCTGGGCATCGCACATGATTGTCAGCGCGTAGAAGCATTGCCGGTTGCCGCCTGGGATGTGCCGCTCCCCGCGATACTGACGCCATCGAAACTGTGGCAGTGGGAAGCGTGAGCAGGAAAAACAAAGGGCGCCAATGGCGCCCTGTTTAATCAGTACAGCAAACGGGCGCGGATGGTGCCCGGAATCGCCTTCATCGCCTGCAGCGCTTTATCCGCTGCATCCTGCTCAGCATCAATATCGATCACCACGTAGCCCATAATTGGCGTGGTTTGCAGATACTGCGCGGCGATGTTGATGCCCTGCTCGGCAAAAATCTGGTTGATAGCGGTCAGCACACCCGGACGGTTTTCATGGATGTGCAGCAGACGGCTAGCACTTGCCGCATGCATCGGCAGTGAGACTTCCGGGAAGTTAACCGCAGACAGCGTAGAACCGTTGTCGGAGTATTTCGCCAGCTTGCCAGCCACTTCGATACCGATGTTTTCCTGCGCTTCCTGCGTTGAACCACCAATGTGCGGCGTCAGGATCACGTTATCGAACTCGCACAGCGGTGAGTTAAACGGATCGCTGTTAGTCGCAGGCTCGACCGGGAAGACGTCGATAGCGGCACCGGACAGATGTTTATTCGCCAGGGCATCACACAGCGCCGGAATATCGATCACGGTACCGCGCGCGGCGTTGATCAGCAGCGCACCCGGCTTCATCAGCGCCAGCTCTTCCGCGCCAATCATGTTCTGAGTGGATGGCGTTTCAGGAACGTGCAGGCTGACCACGTCGCTCATGTTGAGCAGATCGGAGAGATGACGCACCTGAGTGGCGTTACCCAGCGGCAGCTTGCTTTCGATATCGTAGAAGAACACGTGCATACCGAGGCTTTCTGCCAGTACACCCAGCTGCATGCCGATGTGGCCGTAACCGATGATGCCCAGTTTCTTGCCGCGAGCTTCAAACGAACCGTTGGCGACTTTATTCCAGATGCCACGGTGCGCTTTGGCGTTGGCTTCCGGAATGCCACGCAGCATCAGCAGCATTTCGCCAATCACCAGCTCTGCAACAGAACGGGTGTTGGAGAACGGCGCGTTGAACACCGGCACACCGCGTTTCGCCGCTGCAGCGAGATCAACCTGGTTAGTACCGATACAGAAGCAGCCGACTGCTACCAGCTTTTCTGCGGCAGCAAAGATCTCTTCAGTCAGTTGGGTACGGGAACGGATACCAATGAAGTGCGCATCGCGGATGGAGGATTTCAGCGACTCCGCATCCAGCGCCCCTTTGTGAAACTCGATGTTGGTGTAGCCTGCTGCACGCAGGTTTTCCAGCGCACTCTGGTGAACGCCTTCCACCAGCAGGAACTTAATCTTGTCTTTTTCCAGTGATACCTTTGCCATTTCCCGACCCTATTCAGAATTCAATGAGGACTACCATAAGGTAGCCTTCTGTCAAAATATCAAAAATTTCGTGCGCAGCAATACAAACGATTGCCTGGGAGCCAGCACGCGCCCACGCGGAGACAGCACAATGCCGTACAAAATCGTGACATCCTTAATGGACGAAGTACGAACTTACTGCTGATGAATCTTTTGTGACATAAGTCACTAAATTTCAGCCTGGTGAGAAAAGATGTTTTGCGGATGGAAATAACCGGCGCATTACGCGCGCCGGACAGATCATTTTACGATGGTTTTCACGCCTTCTGCGGTACCAATCAGTGCGACATCCGCACCACGTCCCGCAAACAGGCCAACGGTCACTACGCCTGGCAGCGCATTGATGGTTTTTTCCAGCTCAATGGGATCGAGAATACGCAGATTATGCACGTCGAGAATAATGTTGCCGTTGTCGGTAATGACGTTCTGGCGATACTCCGGCAAGCCACCGAGTTTGACCAGTTCACGCGCCACATACGAACGCGCCATCGGAATCACTTCAACCGGCAGCGGGAAATGGCCCAGCACATCAACTTCTTTCGATGCATCGGCAATGCAGACAAATTTCTTCGCCACCGCCGCAACGATTTTCTCACGCGTCAGCGCTGCGCCACCGCCTTTGATCATCTGCATCTGCGGATTGATCTCATCGGCGCCATCAACGTACACCGACAGTTCATCAATTTCGTTGAGATCGAAGATGTGAATGCCCAGCGCTTTCAATTTCTCCGTTGAGGCTTCCGAGCTGGAAACCGCACCTTCAATCTGATTCTTCATGGTGCCGAGTGCATCAATAAAATGCGCTGCTGTCGATCCCGTGCCTACGCCGACAATGGTGCCGGGTTCTACGTACTGCAGGGCTGCCCAACCTACCGCTTTTTTCAGTTCATCCTGGGTCATGGTATGTTTAAAACCTGTGCGACATCGAAGTGCGCGTAGTATAAAACAAGGCGCTGTAAAAAAGCGCGACTGTTAGACAGCCGAATTAACGCTTTGGAAGCCAGCCCGCAAAAAATGCGCCGCAGCACAATTTGACAGTTTTATGGCATAGTAATGTCCACCCTGAACGAGAGAGAACAACAATGAAACGCCCGGATTATCGAACGCTTCAGGCGCTGGATGCTGTGATTCGCGAGCGCGGCTTTGAGCGTGCGGCACAAAAACTCTGCATTACCCAATCGGCGGTTTCGCAGCGTATTAAACAGCTGGAAAATTTATTTGGTCAGCCGCTGCTGGTGCGCACCGTGCCGCCGCGTCCGACCGAGCAGGGACAAAAGTTACTGGCGTTGTTGCATCAGGTTGAACTGCTGGAAGAGGAGTGGCTGGGTGATGATAACGGTGGAACCACGCCGCTGTTGCTGTCGCTGGCGGTCAACGCCGACAGCCTGGCCACCTGGCTGCTGCCCGCGCTGAAAGACGTGCTGGCCGATTCGCCAGTGCGCCTGAATTTGCAGGTAGAAGATGAAACCCGCACGCAGGAACGTCTACGTCGCGGTGAAGTGGTCGGCGCGGTGAGTATTCAGCCGCAGCCGCTGCCAAGCTGTCTGGTGGATCAACTGGGTGCGCTCGATTATCTGTTCTGCGCCTCACCTGATTTTGCTGCTCGCTATTTCCCGAACGGCGTAACACGCTCTGCGCTGCTGAAAGCGCCGGCGGTGGCATTTGATCATCTGGACGATATGCATCAGGCGTTTTTACAGCAGAACTTTGACCTGTCGCCGGGCAGCGTGCCTTGCCACATCGTTAACTCGTCAGAAGCCTTTGTGCAGCTGGCGCGTCAGGGTTCGGTGTGCTGTATGATTCCGCATCTGCAGATTGAGCGCGAGTTAGCGCAAGGTGAACTGGTGGATTTGACGCCAGGCCTGTATCAGCGTCGTATGCTGTACTGGCACCGGTTTGCGCCGGAAAGTCGTTTGATGCGCAGCGTGACCGACGCGCTGATTGCGCACGGACATCGCGTGCTGCGTCAGGATGTGTTGCCAGCGTAAAGATCAGGTCGCCCTTCATGGCGACCTGATATCAAACCTTACGGCGTGTTTGGTTTGATTTCAAAGACGACATCTACCTGGTCGTCAAAGTGAATGCTCTGCTGCTCGTAAGTTTGCTGCGCGGTGGTATCAGCTTGTACTGCGGCGGCCTTATACATGCGCGCCATCGGCATCGGTTGATAGTTCGCCACGTGATAGCGGATGCTGTAAACCGAACCTAACTTAGCGTTAAACCCTTCTGCCAGCGCGTTAGCCTGCTGCGTAGCATTAGCGATGGCTACTTTACGCGCCTTCTCTTTGTAGCTGTCCGGATTCGCCACACCTAACTCGACCGAACGAATTTCATTCAGGCCAGATTTTAACGCGCCATCCAACAGCTCGTTGAGTTTGTCCAGCTGGCGCAGCGTTACCTGTACCTGACGCTCGGCACGATAGCCTTTCAGTACCGACTTACCTTCTTTGGTGTAATCGTACTCTGGCTGCGTGCTGAGGTTTGCCGCATCAATATCTTTTTTCTCGATACCGTTCTTTTGCAGGAAATCGAAATATTGCGCCACGCGATCATCAGCTTGTTTCTTCGCTTCTGCCGCGTCTTTCGACGAAACATTCACCACAATCGCGAGCGTCGCGAGATCTGGCGTGGCATCAACGCTTGCCTGTCCAGAAGTCACCACATGCGGTCCATTTGGCAATTCGCCTGCCTGAACTAAACCGGACAGTGCGCCCGTGCTCATTACGGCGGCCAGCGCCAGTGCTTTCAGTTTCACGAAAGTCCTCCTTGAGGGATTCAATTTGCAGGTCGCCATTATGGCTAAACCCAAAACACATTAACATGTGTGCTTATCTGATTAGTAAACGGCTCAAAAGTTCGAGCAATCTCCTTTTTAACGTAGCCGCGATCGCAAATTTAGCTGTACGGATTCGCCAATAAAACACTTATTCGTTTCTATTAAAGAAACACCTCTGAGTTCGGGAGAGTTGCCAATGACAGAACAGCCACTTAGCCAAACCGTTGCCAGCGCTCGCGCGGGACGCACGCGCTTTCTGATGCTCGGTCTGGTGTTTATTAACATCATTATCAACTATATGGATCGCACTAACCTGTCGGTTGCCGCTACGGCAATGGCTGGCGAATTGCGCTTCTCGCCCATGGAGATGGGATTGATCTTTTCCGCCTTTGGCTGGATCTACGCTGCGCTACAGATCCCCGGCGGCTTCCTCATCGATCGTCTTGGCGCGCGCGTCGTTTATGGCGTCGGTTTATTTGCCTGGTCGCTGATCACCGCGCTGCACGCGCTTGCTAACAGCTTTGGCGCGCTATTTGGTCTGCGGCTCGGCGTCGGTGCTTTTGAAGCGCCGGTGATGCCCTCGAACAACCGGGTGATCTCCAGCTGGTTTCCGGTGCAAGAGCGCGCCAGTGCCATCGGCATTTACTCCTCAGCGCAGTTTGTCGGCCTGGCGTGTATGACGCCGCTGCTGTTTCATCTGCAGGATGCTTTTGGCTGGCGCGGACTGTTTTTGATCACCGGACTTGCGGGGATGATTTGGGCGCTGGTGTGGTATTGGCTCTACCGCGAGCCGAATCAGCATCAAGGCGTGTCAAAAGCTGAGCTCAGCTATTTGCGTGACAACGGTGCGCTGCTGGAGAGTCGACAAAATTCGCAGCAGCCCATAGCGCGCTGGGGCGATTTGGCGCAGATGTTCCGCAGTCGTAAATTGGTCGGCATCTACATTGGCCAGTTCACAATTTCCGCCACCTTCTGGTTCTTCCTCACCTGGTTCCCGACGTATCTGGTGGAGTATCGTCACATGGGCTTCATCAAAAGCGGCTACGTTGCTTCGGTGCCCTACTTCGCCGCCTTCTGCGGCGTGCTGCTGGCCGGATTTGCCTCAGATCGCATGATACGTCGCGGTATCTCCGCCAGCGTGGCGCGCAAGCTACCGGTGATTCTCGGCCTGTTCCTGACGCTGTTTATCCTTGGCGCCAATTACACCAACGATTCCACGCTGATTATTCTGTTTATGTCGCTGGCGTTTTTCGGCAACGGCCTGGCGACCATTACCTGGGTGTTTGTCACGGCGTTGGCGCCGCGCCACTTGATTGGTCTGGCGGGCGGCGTATTTAACTTTACCGGTGCGCTGTCATCCATCGTGGTGCCGATTGCCATTGGTGCGTTAATCGACGGCGATAACTTCGCGCCAGCCCTGGCATTTATCGCCGTGCTGGCCGCGATTGGCATCTGCAGTTACCTGTTTATTGTCGGGAAAATCGATCATGTTAGCGCGGGGTGAACACGGTTTGCGCCAGCGATTGCAATTGTTGCAGGCGCTGCGCGAGGTGCGCCTCATCGTCCTGCCAGATTTTGGCGAACGCCAATGCCGCGCGATTGTGATCAATCGGCTGCGCCATGCTGATTTCGCCATCATCGCGGTGCCAGATCAGGTAACCCTCAGCACGCTTACGCGCCAGCAGCGGCGCGATTTGCAGCCACTGTTCTTCGCTAAAACGCGGGCGCAGCGCCTCGTCACTTTCCGCCGCCAGCAACGACACGCCAATCACCGATTGCCACGCGGGCAGCATACGGAAACCGGCCAGCGCCTGGCTGGCGTTGATGCGTTCACCGGGTTCCGAGTGCCAGATATAGATCACCTGATCCTCCCACAGCACGCCCAGCGCCACCACGATATCGCGCGGCGCGTGGCGTTCCAGCTGCGGCAACGCCTGCGCGAACAGCGAAGATCCGCGAATCGCCTGTGCCGCCAGCGCGTGAATACCGGGGCCAGGCAGATAGCGTCGATGCTCATCCTGCGTCGTCAGTCCAATCGACGCCATGGTCATCAGCAGTCGATTCACACGCGTGCTGTTCATCCCCATCTGGCGCGCCAGTTCACGGCAACCCACGGCCTTATCACTGGACACCAGATATTGCAGACAGCGAATACCGTCAATCAGGCTTTGGTTCGGTTGAGAAGACATAGATCACCTGCGGCGGGCAAACTCCAATCTTAGCCTTAGAGTCAGAGGAATGAAATGATGCAGACTTTCTCTACGCAAAATGAGCGCCACTTTCCGCAACAACGACTACAAGCGGAGTTATTGATCGTCGGCGGTGGACTGGCGGGCGTGTGTGCCGCGCTGGCCGCCGCACGCGATGGCCTTGATGTGGTGCTGATTCAGGATCGCCCGGTGCTGGGCGGCAACGCCTCCAGCGAAGTGCGCTTGTGGGCCAACGGTGCGACCTCACACATGGGCAATAACAATCGCTGGGCGCGCGAAGGCGGCATCATGGGCGAGATCATGGAGGAGAACCTGTGGCGCAATAAAGAGGGCAATCCGGTACTGTTCGATATGGTGCTGCTGGACATCGTACAGGCGCAGCCCGGCCTGACTTTGCTGCTCAATACGGTGGTGACCGATATCGAAAAATCTGGCCGCCGTTTGCTGTCAGTGCAGGCGTTCAATGCCATTAATCAAACGCATTATCAGGTTTCGGCTACACAATTTATCGATGCCAGCGGCGATGGCGTATTGGGCTATCTGGCCGGTGCGACGCATCGCGTGGGCGCGGAATCGGTGGAGGAGTTTGGCGAGAAGATGGCGCCGGGCGAGAATTTCGGCCACAAGCTCGGTCATTCCATTTACTTCTACACCAAGCGCACGGCACAACCGGTACGCTTCATTGCGCCCTCTTTCGCACTGAAAGAGATCACCGCCATTCCGCGCTATAAACGGCTGAGTTCAGAGCTGAACGGCTGCGATTTATGGTGGCTGGAATGGGGCGGACGGCTCGATACCGTGCATGAGAGCGAAACCATCAAGTGGGAACTGTGGAAAATTGTCTGGGGCGTGTGGGATTACATCAAAAACTCCGGTGAATTTCCCGATGCCGATAACCTCACCATCGAATGGGTTGGCCTGATTCCCGGCAAGCGCGAGAGCCGGCGTTTTCTCGGCGAGACGATGCTGTGCCAGCAGGACATCATCGAACAACGCGACCACTACGATGCAGTGGCATATGGCGGCTGGTCGATTGATCTGCATCCGGCCGACGGCGTCTACAGCGAACACGATGGATGTCGTCAGTTCCACAGCAAAGGGACTTACACCATTCCCTTCCGCGCGCTCTACAGCCAGTCGCTGGACAATCTGCTGCTCACCGGCCGACTGATCTCCGCTACGCACGTCGCCTTTGGCAGCGCACGCGTCATGTGCACCTGCGGCGTGCTGGGCGAAGTGGTGGGCCGCGCGGCGGCGCTGTGCCAGCAACAGCAGATCACGCCCGCCGAACTGGCGCAGCCTGAGCGCGTTGGGCAACTGCAGCAGCATCTGCTGCGTCAGGGTGCGTTTATCCCGCGACATCCGTTGGCCAACCCAGCGCGCCAGGCGTATGTCACGGTGAGCAGCACCTTAGAGTTGCGCGCCCTGCCCGCCGATGCCGGTTGGCAGCCGCTGCAATCTCGCTGTGCGTTGCTGCTGCCGCTCAAAGCGGGCGAACGCTTGCCGGCAATCAGCGTGCAGCTGCGTGCCGCCAACGCGCAGAAATTACAGGTATCGCTGCTCACCAGCGCTAATCCGGCCAATACCTGTGGCGACTGCCAACTGAGCACGCAAAGTATCACGGTTACTGAGCAAGGCACTTATCGACTGAGCTTTGATTATCGCGCCGAATGCGATCGCTATGTATTTATCGCCTTTGAGGAGAACGCTGCGATTGAGGTTGCATTAACCAGCCAGCGTTTGCCGGGCGTGATGATGGTGTTCAACAGTCTCAATCCGCGCGTGGCGAAACGCACACGCCAGATTAACGATGGCGATTACGGCGTTGATGAGTTTGATTTCTGGCTGCCGCGCCGGGCTCCACAGCAAATCCTGCTGGCCTTTGCGCTGGAAACGCCGCTGCAGCTTTGGCACCGCGACTATCTGCTCAACGGCAAGCTGCGCCCGGAACAGCACACTAACTGCTGGGTGCCGGCGCAGGATGACACGCATCCCAACGTCAGCTGGCATTGGAATGAACCGCAGCAGGCGAAACACATTACCTTGCTGTTTGACAACGACTTCGACCATGCGATGGAAACGGTGCAAATGGGCCACGCACAGGCTGTGACACCGCACTGCACCACACATTATCGCGTATGGCTGGATGAGATGCTTTTGGCAGACGTGACGGAAAATCATCACTCGCTGTGTCATCACGCGGTGCCAGAAGGCGTGATTTTTAGCCAGATTCGACTGGAGTTGCTCGCCAGTGCGGGCGCGCTGCCCGCACTGTACGGATTACATCTGCATTAGAGTGCAGCAATGCCCTGACGCGCCAGCTGAATGGCGATAAACCACATCACGCCGCCGACCAGCAAATTGATAATGCGCTGCGCCCGCACGGTGCGCAGCCGCGGCGACAGCCACGCGGCCAGCAGCGCCAGGCCGAAGAACCAGATAATTGAGGCACTCACGGTGCCAAATGCAAACCAACGACGCGCGTCTTCAGACGGAAGCTGGCTACCGAGGCTGCCGAGCACCACAAAGGTGTCGAGATAGACGTGCGGATTGAGCCAGGTCACCGCCAGAATAGTAGCGATGATGCGCCAGCGCCCTTGCTTTATCTCCGCATCAGATGCCAGCGACACATCACCTTGCCATGCAGCGCGCAGCGCGCCCCAACCGTACCACAGCAAAAACGCCACGCCCGCCCAAGTGATCAGCATCAGTAAGAGAGGCGATTGATTCAGCAACGCGCTGCCGCCAAAAATCCCACCACAGATCAGCGCAATATCGCTAAGGGTACATAGCGATGCGGTCATCAGGTGGTAATGGCGCTTAATGCCCTGATTCATCACAAAAGCATTTTGCGGGCCTAACGGCAAAATCAGCGCAGCACCAAGGGCAAGCCCTTGTAAATAAACAGATAACACGGAAATACCTTAATTACTGGGGAGGTGCGATGCAGTATAGTGACGCGAAGATATTAGAGGAAATTGAAATATTTAATAGGCTATTAGCATGAGTAATAAAAAAGGCACCCGCAGGTGCCCTTCTCTATTATTCGCTGCGTGCAGGCTGTTGTTGCTCGCTCTTCACCTGATGCAGATGCACATCCATCTGCGGGTAAGGAATGCCGATGCCGTTCGCGTCCAGCGTACGTTTGAAGTTCTTCATCAGATCCCAATAGACGTTTTGCAGATCGCTGCTTTTACTCCAGCAACGCACCACAAAGTTGAGCGATGAAGCCGCCAGTTCATTTAGGCCGATCTGTACGCCGAGGTCTTGCAGTACGCGCTCGTCCGCATCAACCACTTCACGCAACAGGCTAATAACCTGATCGACATCCGCATCGTAAGCCACACCAATAATGAACTCGTTGCGACGGATCGGTTCACGTGAATAGTTAACGATATTGCCGGCGATAATTTTACCGTTGGGTACCACCACGATTTTGCCATCAGCGCTTTTCAGCGTAGTGGAGAAAATCTGCACGTTCTGTACGGTACCCATCACGCCGCCGAGATCGACAAACTCACCGGTTTTGAACGGGCGGAAGGTCACCAACAGCACGCCAGCAGCCAGGTTGGACAGCGAACCTTGCAGCGCCAAACCCACAGCCAAGCCAGCAGCACCCAGCACGGCAATCACAGAGGCGGTTTGTACGCCAACGCGTCCCAGTGCAGCAATGACGGTAAAAGCGATAATTCCGTAGCGCACCATTGCAGAAAGGAAATCTGCCACAGTGGCATCAATATGACGCGCCAGCAGAACGCGGTTAATCGCATTGGAGACGATGCGCGCAATGAACATACCAATGATGATGGTAATAATCGCCGCCACAATATTGACCGCATAGCTCAGGATCAACGCCTGATTACGTATCAGCCATCCACCAGCACTATTAATGCCATCAACGACATGTAAATCTTCCATTTGTTAGCCCTGTTGTTGAGTTTCCCGCGGGAAATTGCCAAAAACTGCCAGATTGACTCCGACACTCCGAATACAAGGGTAAACAAAAATAAGGCGAAGCGCCAAAAATGGCCTGAATTCGTGGGATTTTCTGAATGAGACGCATAAAAAAAGGCCCTTGCGGGCCTTTTTTGTACTGTACGGAAAAATTACAGTACGTCGACAGCGTTAAGCTCTTTGAAAGCCTGCTCCAGGCGAGTCACCATGGAAGCCTGCGCTGAGCGCAGCCATACGCGTGGATCATAATATTTCTTGTTCGGGCTATCCACGCCTTTAGGGTTGCCTAATTGGCCTTGCAGATATGCTTCGTTTTCTTTGTAGAACTTCAGAATACCGTCCCATGTTGCCCACTGGGTATCTGTATCGATGTTCATTTTAATTACGCCGTAACCAATTGATTCTTTGATTTCTTCTGGAGATGAACCTGAACCGCCGTGGAACACGAAATCGAGCGCGTTATGCGGCAAGTTGTGTTTTTTAGTCACGTATTCCTGAGAATCACGCAGGATGGTCGGCGTCAGTTTCACGTTGCCTGGCTTGTACACGCCGTGCACGTTACCGAATGAAGCAGCGATGGTGAAACGTGGGCTGATTTTGCTCAGCTCGGTGTAAGCGTAATCAACGTCTTCTGGCTGAGTGTACAGCGCAGAAGCATCCATGTGGCTGTTGTCCACGCCGTCTTCTTCGCCACCGGTACAACCCAGTTCGATTTCCAGGGTCATATCCAGTTTGGCCATGCGCGCCAGATACTTAGAAGAAATCTCGATGTTCTCTTCCAGTGACTCTTCAGACAGGTCGATCATGTGAGAAGAGAACAGCGGCTTACCGGTTTTCTTGAAGTGCTCTTCACCCGCGTCCAGCAGACCGTCGATCCACGGCAGCAGTTTCTTGGCGCAGTGGTCGGTATGCAGGATTACTGGCACACCGTACTGTTCAGCCATCAGATGCACATGGTATGCACCCGCGATAGCGCCGAAGATAGCCGCGCCCTGCGGCTTGTCGGTTTTGAAACCTTTACCGGCGATGAAGGCAGCACCACCATTGGAGAACTGAACGATGACCGGCGCTTTCACTTTGGCCGCAGCTTCCAATACCGCGTTAATAGAATCCGTGCCGACGCAGTTAACTGCTGGCAGAGCGAATTTGTTCTCTTTCGCTACCTGGAAAATTTTCTGAACGTCGTCACCAGTGACAACGCCGGGTTTTACGAAATCAAAAATTTTAGACATGTTTGTGTCCCGTTTCGTTACCGTTCATCCCCGAAGGGATTGCGATTTGTTTGCCCCATAAAGGGCTAGCCTTCAGGCGACGCCCAAGCGTCGCCCCCAAAGAGTTACTGCTTCGCGCGCTCTTCCAGCATAGCAACTGCTGGCAGTTTTTTACCTTCCACGAACTCGAGGAATGCGCCGCCGCCGGTAGAGATGTAAGAGATCTTATCTTCGATACCGAACAGATCGATTGCAGCCAGCGTATCGCCGCCGCCTGCCACCGAGAATGCATCGCTATCGGCGATAGCATTTGCCACGATTTCGGTACCTTTACGGAAGTTCGGGAACTCAAACACGCCAACCGGACCGTTCCACAGAATGGTTTTCGCGCCTTTAAGAATCGCGGCCATCGCCTGTGCGGTTTCGTCGCCGAAGTCCATAATCTCTTCGTTATCCGCCACTTCGGAAACCTTTTTCACGGTTGCCGGGGCAGTTTCAGAGAATTCCGTGCCTACGCGAGAATCAGTAGGAACCGGGATACCAAACTGATCACGCAGACCTTTTGCCGCTTCGACGAAGTCTGGCTCGTACAGTGATTTACCGACGTTGTTATCGATAGCCACGAAGGTATTCGCGATACCGCCGCCGACAATCACGGTGTCAGCAATCTTCACCAGCGACTGCAGCACATCAAATTTGGTCGACACTTTAGAACCGCCAACCACAGCAACCAGCGGACGCTCTGGATTACTCATCACTTTGCCCAGCGCTTCCAGCTCAGCTGACAGCAGCGGACCGGCACACGCGATTGGGGCAAATTTGCCCACGCCGTGGGTAGAAGCCTGTGCGCGGTGCGCGGTACCGAAGGCATCCATCACGAACACGTCGCACAGTGCGGCATATTTCTTCGACAGCCCTTCTTCGTCTTTTTTCTCGCCTTTGTTAAAGCGCACGTTTTCCAGCACAACCAATTCACCCGCGCCGACTTCAACGCCGTCGAGGTAATCTTTTGCCAGGGTAACGTTGGTGCCGTTCAGTTTATCTTTCAGGTAGTTAACAACCGGCAGCAGGGAAAACTCTTCGTTGTATTCACCTTCGGTCGGACGCCCCAGGTGAGAGGTAACCATCACTTTCGCGCCCTGTTTCAACGCCGCTTCGATGGTAGGCAGAGAAGCACGAATACGTGCATCTGACGTCACTTTCCCTTCTTTCACTGGCACGTTGAGATCGGCACGGATCAGAACGCGTTTACCAGCAAGATCCAGATCGGTCATCTTAATTACAGACATGGTGAACCCTCTCGTTGATTCTCATAAGTTTTGCCAGACGCAGTCCGCGTCTTACCTGAAACCGCTTGCGGCCATTGCTAACGTGGTGTCGATCATGCGGTTAGCAAAGCCCCATTCGTTGTCACACCAAACCAGCGTTTTGATAAGGTGATGACCACTGACCCGCGTTTGCGTGCCATCGACTATGGCACTGTGCGGATCATGGTTAAAATCTACTGAGACTAACGGTAATTCCGTATAGTCAACTATACCACGAAACGCCCCTTCTGACGCGTTTTGCAGCAACGCGTTGACCTCACACGCCTTCACCGCTTCGCGCACCGACACGCTCAGATCAATGGCTGTCACGTTGATGGTGGGCACGCGCACGGCAATCGCCTCAAAGCGATCGTTAAATTTCGGAAAAATACGGGTAATGCCAGCAGCGAGACGCGTATCTACCGGAATGATCGATTGGCTGGCGGCGCGGGTACGACGCAGATCGCTGTGATAGGCGTCGATCACCTGCTGATCGTGCATCGCCGAGTGAATGGTGGTCACGGTGCCCGACTCAATGCCAAAGGCGTCATCCAGCAACTTGATCACCGGAATAATGCAGTTGGTGGTGCAGGATGCGTTGGAGACAATGCGGTCAGTTTGTTTAAGAGCTTGTTCGTTAACACCGAATACGACTGTGGCATCGAGATCGTTGCCGCCCGGATGCGAGAACAACACTTTCTTCGCGCCCGCCGCCAAATGGGCTTCGCCATCAGCGCGGCTACCGTACACCCCGGTACAATCCAGCACGATATCCACATTCAGTTCGCGCCACGGCAGCGCATCAATTTCAGCCTGATGCAGGATGCGAATGGTGTCGTCGCCAACAAACAGTTGATCGCGCTCCTGGCGCACGTCCAAAGCAAAGCGACCGTGGCTGGTATCGTACTTCAGCAGATGCGCCATACCGGCGGCGTCTGCCAGC
This sequence comes from Pantoea sp. AG1095, assembly GCF_003208415.1. Taxonomy (NCBI): domain Bacteria; kingdom Pseudomonadati; phylum Pseudomonadota; class Gammaproteobacteria; order Enterobacterales; family Erwiniaceae; genus Pantoea; species Pantoea sp. AG1095. The sequence continues at coordinate 111,914 of NZ_QKMJ01000010.1, forward strand.
TCGTTAATGGCGACCACGGTGATCTCAGCCCGGCGACCGGTTTCATACAGGGCACGCAACACATTACGCCCGATACGACCAAAACCATTTATTGCTACGCGAACGGTCATCTCTACCTTCAACCACACCCGAAAAAACGTGCCGATTAGCCTGAGCGTTTCACACCGGTTTGTACAGGGAATTATTGCTTACCCACATGAGTGAGATGCACGATTTCGCTCACAACTGAAACGGTTCAGCTAGAGTAATGCAAGAGAGGAATAACGGGAATGATTGCGATCAAGTGAGTGGCTGAATATTGGATCTACGTCACAAATTTTGCACTGGCGGATTATTACTGCAGGAATAATTGAACCGTTTCAGGTTAGATACGCCTGCATTGCAGGTGTACGCGATGAATCGCGCCGCTACAGGCTGTGCTTAACCGGTAGCGGCGCAATTTACTGCGCAAAGTTACAGAATAGATTTCGCCGTTTTCACCACATTCTCAACGGTGAAGCCAAACTCCCTGAACAGCTGATCCGCAGGCGCCGACTCACCGAAGGTGGTCATACCGACGATCGCGCCGTTCAGGCCGGTGTATTTGAACCAGTAATCCGCGATACCCGCTTCAATCGCCACGCGTGCGGCAACCGCTTTTGGCAGCACGGATTCACGGTACGCCGCGTCCTGCTTGTCGAAGGCGTCGGTGGATGGCATAGACACCACGCGCACCTTGCGGCCTTCCGCCGTCAGCTGATCAAACGCCGCCACCGCCAGTTCCACTTCTGAACCGGTGGCGATCAGGATCAGCTCTGGCGTACCTTCGCTGTCCTTCAGCACGTAACCGCCGCGCGCCACGTTAGCCAGCTGCTCAGCGCTACGATCCTGCTGCGCCAGGTTCTGACGCGAGAAGATCAGCGCCGACGGGCCGTCAACGCGCTCAATCGCGTACTTCCAAGCCACCGCTGACTCAACCTGGTCGCACGGGCGCCACAGGCTCATGTTTGGCGTCACGCGCAGGCTGGCCATCTGCTCAACCGGCTGGTGCGTCGGGCCATCTTCGCCCAGACCAATCGAGTCGTGGGTGTACACCATGATCTGACGGATCTTCATCAGCGCGGCCATGCGTGCGGCGTTGCGCGCGTACTCGACGAACATCAGGAAGGTGGCGGTGTACGGCAGGAAGCCGCCGTGCAGCGCGATACCGTTGGCGATGGCGGTCATACCGAACTCGCGCACGCCGTAATGGATGTAGTTGCCCGCCGCATCTTCATTGATCGGCTTCGAGCCGGACCACATGGTGAGGTTGCTCGGCGCCAGGTCAGCGGAGCCGCCCAGATATTCCGGCAGGATTTTACCGAAGGCTTCGATGGCGTTCTGCGAGGCTTTACGGCTGGCGATTTTCGCCGGACTGGCCTGCAGCTGCTCAATGAACTTCTGCGACTCGCTGGCCCAGTTCGCCGGCAGCTCGTTGTTGACGCGGCGCTTAAACTCGGCAGCCAGCTCCGGATGCGCGGCGGCGTAGGCGGCAAACTTCTGGTCCCACGCGGACTCCTTCGCCTGGCCGGCTTCTTTGGCATCCCACTGCGCGTAGATGTCTGAAGGGATTTCAAACGGACCGTGGTTCCAGCCGAGCTGCTTGCGGGTCAGCGCGATTTCATCGGCACCCAGCGGCGCGCCGTGCGAGTCGTGCGTACCGGCTTTGTTCGGCGAACCAAAACCGATAACGGTTTTGCACATCAGCAGTGAAGGCTTGTCGGAAACCGCTTTGGCTTCTTCCACCGCTTTTTTAATCGCGTCCGCATTGTGACCGTCCACGCCGCGCACTACGTGCCAGCCGTAGGCTTCGAAACGTTTGGCGGTATCGTCGGTGAACCAGCCGTCAACGTGACCGTCGATGGAGATGCCGTTGTCGTCATAGAAAGCAACCAGTTTGCCCAGCTTCAGCGTACCGGCGATGGAGCAGACTTCGTGTGAGATGCCTTCCATCATGCAGCCGTCGCCCATAAACACGTAGGTGTTATGGTCTACGATGTCATGACCCGGACGGTTGAACTGCGCCGCCAGCGTGCGCTCGGCAATGGCAAAACCCACTGCGTTAGCGATGCCCTGACCCAGCGGGCCGGTGGTGGTTTCAACACCTGCGGTGTAGCCATATTCCGGGTGGCCTGGAGTTTTAGAGTGCAGCTGACGGAAGTTCTGCAGCTCGCTCATTGGCAGATCGTAGCCAGTGAGGTGCAGCAGGCTGTAAATCAGCATTGAGCCGTGACCGTTCGACAGCACAAAGCGGTCGCGGTCTGCCCACAGCGGGTTAGTAGGGTTATGGTTCAGGAAGTCACGCCACAGCACTTCGGCAATGTCCGCCATGCCCATTGGGGCACCCGGATGTCCCGAATTGGCTTTCTGTACTGCATCCATACTTAACGCGCGAATGGCGTTGGCAAGCTCTTTACGAGAGGGCATCTTCTACTCCAGGTCGGATTAATGCTCCGCCACGCTTAACTTATTGTAATTAATCAGTTATAAGGCGAAGCGAGAAAAAAGTCGCACATCAATGTACATGAAAATCAGGACAAAAGTACATGCATCTGGGTGCTAAATCACGGGTAACCGTTTGCATTTCCGGGCTTGTCTGCTAGTCATTGAACAACATGCGAGCTATAACCAAAGCGTTTAAACACCTGGGCCAGTTTCAGGTGTTTGTTTTCTTTACCTTGTTACCCAAAGGATGCCGATATGAAAATGAGAGCCACGATTGTTGCTCTGGGAATGGCTTCGCTGCTGAGCGGCTGCGAAGGGTTTGATAACAACGCGCTGCTACAATCGGGTGCGCAGGCTTATCAGGCCTATGCGCTGAACGATACGCAGGTGAAAGAATTGAGCGATCAATCCTGTGCGCAGATGGATAAAGACAATCAGGTTGCGCCCGCTAACAGTGAATACCAGCAGCGCCTGAACAAAATCGCGGCGGCGCTAGGCGACAACATCAACGGCGTGCCTGCCAACTACAAGGTTTATCAGACCAAAGACGTTAACGCCTGGGCGATGGCGAACGGTTGTATCCGCGTCTATAGCGGGTTGATGGATATGATGACCGATAACGAAGTCGAAGGTGTGCTGGGCCATGAAATGGGCCACGTCGCGCTGGGCCATACGCGCAAAGCGATGCAGGTGGCGCTGACGACCACCGCAACGCGCACCGCTGCGGCTTCCGTCGGCGGCGTAATTGGCTCGCTGTCACAATCACAATTGGGTGAAATGGGCGAAAAGCTGGTGAATGCGCAATTCTCGCAAACTCAGGAAACACAAGCCGATGACTACTCGTTCGACCTGCTGAAAAAGCGCGGCATCGATCCGATGGGATTAGCGACCAGCTTTGAGAAGCTAGCGAAACTGGAGCAAGGAAGACAGAGTTCGATGTTTGACTCGCATCCGGATTCGGAAGCCCGCGCCCAGCATATTCGTGAGCGTATTGCGGCTGGGAAATAGATCGTGCTTGCTGTCCCCCTCCTCGGTCCTCCCCCATGAATGGGGGAGGAAGATGCTGCCACATGTCAGTGAGGAAGCTGCATTTAGCTGCGTCTCCTTCCCCCATTCATGGGGGAAGGCCGGGATGGGGGACAGTAAGCAAAGATCAAAGCAAACAATCTTCAACGCTTAAACAATCCATCCACCATCGCACCCAAATCCTGGGTATTCGACGTCTTAATGTGGCCCTGCGGCGATAGCTCATCAATCACCTGCGGCAATAAGGCAGCCAGCGTACCGGACGCACCATGTACATCGGTGCCGAGCTTATCCGCCAGCGACTGCAGCTGATCATTGCCAAGCGCATTTTGAATCTCGCCGCCATCAATCGACATGTTACTGCCGCTGCCAAGCCAGCTATTCAGCACCTGCCCGAGTCCGCCCTGTTGAAACTTCTGTAGCAGCACTTCAACGCCGCCCTGTTCCTGCACCCAGTTCCAGATAGCCATCAGCTGTTGCATCTGGTTGCCCTGCCCGCTTCCGTTGCTGTTTCCTAGCGATCCTACTAAATCGTCCAGTAAACCCATAGTCGCCTCCGCAGATTAATTAACCGTCAATAAGTGTAGCCGCAGGAGAAAGGATTAACCTTTATTTGCCGCCTGCACGTGCAGCATGTCCAGCGCCAGTGTGGCTGCGGCCAGCGAGGTCAGATCGGCGTGATCGTAGCCCGGCGCCACTTCCACCAGATCCATACCGACGATATTCATGCCCTGCAAACCGCGAATCAGCTTGGTGGCTTTATCGCTGCTCAAGCCGCCAATCACTGGCGTGCCGGTGCCCGGTGCGTGGGCGGGATCCAGACAATCGATATCAAAGGTCAGATACACCGGCAGATCGCCAACGGTACGCTTCACTTCCGCCAGAATGTCATCAACGCTGCGATCGTTGACCTGCGCGGCATCCAGCACGTTGAAGCCCAAGCTCTTATCGAACTCGGTACGAATACCGATCTGTACAGAGTGCTGCGGATCGATCAAACCCTCTTTTGGCGCGGTGAAGAACATGGTGCCGTGATCGAAAGTAGGACCATTGGAATAGGTATCGGTGTGCGCATCGAAATGCACCAGCGCCATTTTGCCGAAGTGCTTAGCGTGTGCACGCAGCAGCGGCAGCGTGACGTAGTGGTCACCGCCAAAGGTCAGCATGCGCTTACCGTTCGCTAGCAGTTTCTCGGCGTGCGCCTGCAGTTTGTCGGAGAGATCCTGTGAATCGCCAAAGGCATAAACCAGATCGCCGCAATCCACCACGTTCAAACGCTGGCGCAGATCGAAATCCCACGGCCAGCGACAGCCTTCCCACGCCAGGTTGGTGGAAATCTGGCGGATTGCCCCCGGACCTAAACGGCTGCCTGGACGACCGGAGGTCGCGGCATCGAAAGGAACACCGGTGATCACCCACTCAGCGTCACTGTCGTAAGGCTGGAAGTTGAGGGGGAAGCGCATGAAACCAAAAGCGTTAGAAACCAATGAGTTATCATACTGATTGCCCAAGGTGTTATGCATAACTGGTCCTCTTAAGATCCGTAAGTCGATAGGTCTGTTTAGGTATAGATGAAAAAAATCCCCTCAACGTAAATACTACGAGGAAGGGATAGATGGGCGTGATTATTACGAAGATTGAAGTTGGGTGCAATCAATGCTTTGACGTGGTAAGCCTCCAGAAAAATCAAGGTCAATCATTTCGGCTGGAGAGAGCTTGAAACCACAAACGATAATAATTTAATCAAGAATGTTTTGAGCAAAGTGAATAAGGAAAATTGAGCCTTTTCTCAATTATCTTCATAGGAAGGCAGGCAATAATTTCATCGATTGAAAAGTAGCAAATACGATACAAATCAAATAACAACCCATTTAATCAGCTAACTGTAGATGGCAAATCAACGCGACCATTCGAGTCTGCTTATTATCTATTATCTTATCTTCAGCGCATTGGTAACTGTTAAGCCAAGGGCGGTAGCATATCTATTAATCAAGAATACTGTGAGTTTTAAATGGCAAGAAGTGGATTAAATGTACAAAGCGCCACGATTAACGCATTGTTTTTTAGAGAGATAAGAACCAGATTCGGTAAGTTCCGTTTGGGGTATCTCTGGGCGATACTAGAACCATCAGCCCATTTATTAATATTGATGGCCATTTTTGGCTTCATCATGCATAGGACAATGCCAGACATTTCCTTCCCTGTATTCTTACTTAATGGGATCATTCCCTATTTCATTTTTTCTAATATCTCTACTCGATCACTTGGAGCAATTGACGCGAACCAAGGCTTATTTAATTATCGACCGGTTAAACCCATCGATACTGTTTTAGCAAGGGCGATGTTAGAGACGATTATCTACGTAACTGTCTATATATTTCTGATGTTGATTGTTTGGGCTGCCGGGGAGTATTTTTCTGTAGAAAATCTACTGCAAATAGTGGGTGCATGGAGTCTTTTGATTATTTTCTCATGTGGCGCTGGACTCATTTTTATGGTGATAGGTAAAACCTACACAGAAACGCAGAAACTTTTGCCAATTCTCCTTAAACCGCTCTATTTCATCTCGGGAATAATGTTTCCACTGCACGCAGTGCCGAAAGATTACTGGCCATTTCTACTCTGGAATCCCCTCCTGCATGTGGTGGAACTCAGCCGAGCAGCCGTGATGCCGGGCTATAGTAGCGAAGGCGTCAGCCTCATTTATCTCGCCATTCTCACACTAACGACATTATTTTTGGGGCTTGCCATCTATCGCACCCGTGAAGAGGCAATGCTGACATCATGATTAAGATTGAAAATCTCACAAAGTCGTACCGCACCTCATCAGGCCGGCACTTCGTGTTTAAAGATTTGAACCTCACTCTGCCAGGTGGAAAAAGTGTGGCGTTGGTTGGCCGAAATGGCGCAGGTAAATCAACATTACTGCGCATGATTGGTGGTATTGACCGGCCTGATAGCGGCGCAATCACTACCAATAAAACGATTTCCTGGCCGGTAGGCCTTACTGGCGGTTTTCAGGGCAGTCTTAGCGGTAGGGAAAACGTTAAATTCGTCGCGCGTTTATATGCCAAACATAATGAGATGAAAGAGAAAATAGATTTTGTTGAGTCATTTTCTGAATTGGGTAAATACTTCAATATGCCGTTCAAAACTTATTCATCCGGAATGAAATCAAGATTAAGTTTTGGTTTAAGCATGGCTTTTGATTTTGATTATTATCTTGTGGATGAAGTCACCGCGGTAGGTGATGCGCGCTTCAAAGAAAAATGCTCAAAGATGTTCCAGGAACGACATAAAAGTGCGAGTTTTTTGATGGTGTCGCATAGCTTAAATACGCTCAAAGAGTATTGTGACGCAGCTATTTTCATTGGTAGGGATAATTATGTCAATTATTATGACTCGGTAAATGATGCTATTGAAGCTTACTTAAGAAGTGAAAATAACAAAAATACTATTCCAATATAAATAACACCGCTGATCATTTTACAACAATCTATTTTAGGTAAGAGAAATGAAGGGAATCGAACATCAAGATTTGTTGATACTCATTGGAGAAAAAGGAGGGTTGCAAGCCCGTGATAATGGCTTTTGTTATTTTCAGCATAGAATGAAGTCAGGATTTAAAAACACTTTTTACATATATAGCAAACAGAATGTCGACATAGAAAAACTTTTACCTTTTAATAAAAACATCATACTTAAGGATAGCAAAAAGCATCATAAGATATTTTATGATGCAGATTACCTCCTGCTTAATGACGGATATCTTGATACTTTCCCCTCTTTTAATAAAAAACCGCTAGAAAAGGGCTGGGCTCCCATCGTATACCTTCAACACGGGATCATCTCTTACAAGAGAATATTCATATTTAAAGGTCACTACAACGGTAGAATAAGATATTTTAGCACTTCGTTGAAGTCAGAGAAAAATATCGTTATCAATACACTACAAACACAAAAAGATATTAACCAAACAAAAAGATTAGCCATCAAATACAAAATACCACACTACGATGACTTTTTTTCCAGGAATAACCTGGAAGATTTCTACATCTTGCTACTCCAGCGCTATTACGTTAACAAAAATTCTGTTGAGGTAGATGATTTACAGGCGCTAAAGAAACTCATACTGAATATTGGTTTCCTCGACAAAAGAGTGATCAATAGTGGCTTGTCGCGACATGAGCTACTACCAATGAAGAAGAAAAATGAAAAAAACATATTATTCTTTTTTACCTGGCGTGAAGAGTGGACAAAACCTGGCGATGACAATCCATTTTTAGACATAGTCCAGCAGATTAAAAACAGCCAAGGAATAATAGATTATGCAAATAAAAGAAATTTTAACATTGCATTTTATTTGCATGAAAAAATACTCCATCTTAAACCAATGATAGAAAAACTCTTTGATGGAGCTATTTCATTTGTCGGGCACGATGACTTTTCAGTAGTATTAAAAGATACTGCTGTTTGCATAACAGATTACTCATCAATTGCCTTTGAATTTAACCTGATAAAAACACCGGTTATTTTCCTACAATTTGACTATGATAATTACAAGTTTGAACGAGGTCATTTTTTAAAATCCCCCTATGAATTCAACGGTTCAGTCGTGCGTACTATTGATGAACTTGAAGACCTATTTTCAGACAAAAGCATTGATTTCAAGATCAAACATCGAGCCAGAAAGGATTTCCTTAAAGTCATCCGTGATTATGAAAATTTCAATAAAACCAATAAATTTCTGGATAAAGTGATTGCCAATAAACAACAGCACATTGTTTACTGCTGTTATAATATCTATGGCGTAGGTGGAACAGTACAAACAGTTATAAACCAGGCAAATTATCTGGTTTCTGTTGGCTATCAGGTATCCATTATCTCAATGCGGCGCACCAGTGATACACCTAAGCTACAACTTGATCCCAGTGTACGTATTGAATATCTCAATGATGCACGCAGCAATGGCAAGTTCCGCACAAAGCTGGATAATCACCTCGCTCAATATTCTTCAAAGATTTTTAAAAAATCAGAAGATCTTTATAATGGCTTATCTTTGTTGACAGACTTCAAACTGGTAAGCATTTTAAAAACCATTAAGAACGCAACAATTATAGGCACATTCCCAGGCCTATGTGTGAATATCATCAAGCATGCCCATAAGTCTAATAAAGTCATTGTTCAAGAACATCGAGAATTTAGCTCACACTCTAAAGAAATACAGAAAACATTGTTAAGAAACTACCCTAAAGCTTATAAGGTACTTACTCTCACCTCTTTTCAAAAAGAAGAGTATAATGCTCAAGGAATTAGTAAGGCTACCCCCATTCCAAATGGACTCGAAGATAAGTTCCCACTAATTTCACAATCGGGCAGGGATATCCAGAAGAAAAGAATTGTTTCTTTTGGTCGTTTGGTTGAGCTAAAACAATTCAATTTATTAATAGAATCTTTTGCAAAAATAGCAAAAAAATTCCCAGATTGGATTTTAGACATTTTTGGTGACGGTGATGAAAAAGAAAACCTCATCAATCAAATTGCAACGCTAGATTTAACATCACAAGTTACCATTCATCCACCAACATCATTAGTTTATGAAGAGATCTACAATAGTGCATTCTGCGCACTCACATCTGCTAAAGAAGCTTTTGGGATGGTCTATATTGAAAGCTTTAGCATGAGCAAACCTGTGGTTAGTTATGATATAGGCTATGGTCCTAAAGATTTCCTGGTGAATGAATATAACGCTTTAGTTTCTCCCTGTTTTGATACACAACACTTTGCCATGAACATGGAAAGACTTATGGCTGATGAGAACTTACTAATTCAACTTGGAGAGAACAGTCGAAAAACCTATCTTGAAAAATACGAAATATCTAAAGTTATGGATAAGCTATTAAAGGAGTGTGAATGATGACTAAAACATCAAAATTATTAAATACCCCCGGTCTTTTCTTTAAGGATGCTTTTAAGAATATTCTGGGTGGAAGATCAAAAGAAATAATTAATGCAGTAAACACAACGCCAACGGTTGAAACAATCACTGAGCCTCCATTACTAAAATATTATAATGAAAAACTAAACATTCATTTAATAGTCATCGACACGATAAGTGATAAAATAAAATTCAAAGAAAGCTTAATAAGGTATCAGTATCGTAGTATTATTAAGTACACTAATTTTAAAAGTCTCTCATACATTAGCCAAAGTATAATAAGCAACAACAGTGACATAAGTGTTTTTAAAAACTACAGTGACGCCTTCAAAAACAAGATAAGAAACATCAGTCCAAAACGAGAGTTATTTATATTTATAGATTTGAACTTTCTATTCCTTAAGAAGGTTACGAATAAAGATTTTATATCTCCAACGGGTATTCCTTATACTTTCATTAAGAATAAAAAAAGAAACATCGACCGAGTAAAAAACACCTTTGCAGAACACTTCTGTGAATTTGATTATAATTTTTCACCCGCTGAAAAATTCTGTTGCGTTGATAATATGCAACTTTGTCATTACAACAACATACTTGAGTCTGTCAGTAACCCACATGATTACTTATTCGAGTTCTTACCCATTTCTAACACTATGACTAAGGGAGAGCAAAGTATAATTAAATCACCCATTCAGTTTGCCCTGCTTGATAGAGGATATGAAGAAAAATTCATCTGGATACAATCTGTGCATGGCTCGAAAAGATGTCCTCTCGCCGTAACATTCAACAAGATGAATGATAAAAACGATGACTATGCTATGTTTTTAGATACGATTGTTCCTCATGTTTCACGTGACGAACACTATTTATCCGTGAAGCAGGAATTGAGTCATTAAAATAAAAAAATAAATTAGTCCATTCTCAAAAATCACAGGGTGGATTAATTTTAAAAATGAAACCCAATAAGATGCTAACTATTTCTCTTAGAAAAATCAGGAAATTCAGGAAATTCAAAAGAGCACCAATACTCTTTTTGAGAGATTACCTATTAAAACGACACCCTTTAATCTTAAATCATAACAATATAATCAATGCAACAGAAGGTATTATTGTTAGTGCTTTACAAAACTCAATAGCTTCCTTCAAACCTGCCTTCAAAATCGATGTTGTATACACCTGGGTCGATGCAAATGATTCAGCATGGTTGCAAAAAAAAAGGCTGCACAGCAATGCAGACATATCATATGCACTTTATGCAACTGAAGAATCAAGATTCAGTAACCATAATGAACTCTATTACTCTCTACTCAGTATTGAAAAAAATATACCGTGGGTAAACAGGATATTTATAGTCACTGACCATCAAACACCATTAATTCCAGATAGCCTCAAGGATAGAGTGGTGTTAGTTGATCATTCCGAAATCATCCCACAACAATATCTGCCCACATTTAACTCACATGTAATTGAAGCTTACCTACACAAAATTAAGGGATTATCAGAACACTTTATTTACTTCAACGATGACTTCTTTGTTGCTCAAAAAAACACCCCTGAGCATTTCTTCAAGTCAAATGGGATAGCGAGTTTATTTGTCAGTAACAAAAGCACTTCATATTCTCCAGGTAAAGAAAGAACAACAGCAACGTTATCAGCATGTCAAAATTGTAACGGTATTTTCGAATCAAAATTTGCTGTTCGATTTGACAATACACTGACTCATACGTATGTACCTTTGATTAAATCTGTTTTTGAAGAAAGTGCGTCTATGTTTCAACATGAAATCGCTGCATTTTCCAAAAACAAATTCAGAGCGAAGAATGACTTAAATGTTGCTACCTTCCTCGTTCCTTATCATCAATATATTCTGGGCAAATCCGCGCCGAATCTGGACATCTGTTTTTATTTTAACATCCGCTCTCCTGCATCAGGCAGTTTCTATCGAGCGCTTATTAATGGCAAAAAAGACAATAATCTCCCACATTCATTTTGTGCGAATGACTTTAGCTCTAATGAATTTAATCATGATGGTTACAGTGAAAGATTGAATGAATTTCTATCATCATTTTTTATCTCGTAAAGTCATGACGTAAAAAGAATGACAAAGCTTCTTTATAGTGATTGCAATCGAAAAAAATTTAATATGAATAGGAACAACGTTGTTATGAATGATAGTTATGAGAAACAGATTGCAAGCTTCATTGCAGCAGGGAATGTTGTTATAGGTAAACCCGAAAAAGTTTTAGGTGATTTCAGTCTAAATTTCCAATCAGGTAAGAACTCCAGCATTACTTTCAGCGAAGGATGCATATTAAATAATGTATCTATTAATATGGAAAATGGTAACGGTGAATGGAAAGTTGGTAAGAAAGCTTACATTCGCGGACGTTACTTTATTGGTGCTGGATCTAAAATTGAAATCGGAGATCAAACAGCAATGAATCGTCATGTACTTATTGTTGCTACTGAAGGCGCATCAATCACTATAGGTAAGGATTGCCTCTTCTCTGACATAACGATGTCTACGACAGATTGGCATTCAATCATTGATGATATGACTGGAGAAAGAATAAATCCTGCCAAATGTATTGTCATTGAGGATTCAGTATGGCTGGGTGAGAATGTCACAATTCAAAAAGGCATTACGATTGGAAAGAATAGTATAATTGGCTCAAAAGCTTTAGTGACAAAAACCATTCCGCCAGGAAGTTTAGCCGTTGGTATTCCTGCAAAAATAATCAGAGAAAACGTCAGGTGGCAGCGTACACTCATTCCTATGGACTTCCTGCCAGCAGAACCTTACTAAACTAAAATGGGCTAAATATTGAATGGGAACCCGTAATTGACGAACCATGCTGCGCCTGAGTGTCAGCATGGCGTTAATTAACAACGCTGAAATTGAGCTCATTTAAAGTTTTACACGTCTTCTAATTCATACCAAACTTTACTTGAAAAAACGTTCCATTGGTAATAATGGATATTAACTTGCGTCTGGCAGGTCAAATGTGACATAAAATTTTTGAACAAATAATTATCTGTAGTAAATTTATCTCGCCAAAAAAAATCCAAACCCGACTGAAACGTAACTCCTCGAATGTCGTACAATGCCTCTCCCATCACTTTTAACCGCTTACCATGCATCAACGCTAAAATTCCTGCAGTGCTGTTAATCGTAACCACACCTTGAGCATGTGAAATTAATTCCCGCAAAGGGAGATCATGAATATAAACTACTCTATCTATAATATTTAAACGCTTGCAGAGCTCGTTGATCAGCGCTGCGTAATTGCGATGCCCGCAATCCATTGGATGATGTTTAATCACCAGATAAGTATCCGCTGGTGCATGCTGCGCAAAAGAGCACATTACCTCACGGATATAATCCCGCACATCATTATAAGGGCTATGATGCTCTATTTGACTGTCATTATAAACCTGTAAAATCGCCAGGTAATAGCATTGGTCTAAGCCAACCGTTAATCTATTAAGTATATGCCTCTGCTTAAATTGATATAATGTCTTGCGCCACCCAGCCCGAAACCAATATGTGGCTTCGCGCCAAGGTGAAAATGGTTTATGGTGACAATATTGGTTAAAGGTATGTCGATAATACCAGCTAATGAAGTAATACCAACTGACATGCGCCATCCTGCGGATTTTAGATGGATAACATGCCTCTATTTTCGCTGCTGGCTGCGCCAGTAGCTGTCGATAGAACTCAGCATCGCGCGGCAATGAAGAGTTGCCATTGACACCGCCCTCCTCGAGCGTAATAAAATTTGGTCGCAGATATCCTTCTTCGAATACGAAAAATCTTACCCCTTGCGTATGCGCCCAGCCCTTCGCTACCTTATGCAGCGTCCGGCAATCGCCAAAGCACAAAATCGTATCAAAGTCATAATCCCGCTTAACTTGGTTGAGCCAAGCCGAAAACTCCTTTTCTGTTTGCATGAACGCGAGGTATTTACGTTTACGGCAATAGAAGCGGTCGCCGCCGTTGAATACGACATTCACGGCTTCACGCCCTAATGACTCCAGCCAATAAGCCATGTCATTAAAGAAAGGTCCCATTGGCCCTTGCAACAATAGGAACTGCTTTCCTTTTAGCAGCTTTTTAATAGCTTCACTCATGTTTTAAAATGCTAACTTAACCTTAATAAACATTGATAACTTTTTTCCCATCCGCATAAGTCTGTCTCGCCAATTTTTATCAATCACCATATTTGCTCGTGGCGTATTGATAAGAATTTCAATGGCTTCTTCTACTGAAATAGCATCCAGTCGTAACGGATGAATGTAAGTCGGATAGGCAATTAATGCTTGATAGATCAAATCGTAAAGGCCTAATTGTTTCACTCGGCGGAAACAATCATGCTCGTCATATGTTAATCCCCATCCAGCATAGAATGGCATGCCGTAGCAGTACACGCGTTTGCCATGCAATAAAGCTTCGAATCCTGAAAGCGATGTCATCGTATGTACTTCATTGGAAACCTGAATACATTGAATAATGTCTGCATCCAGCGCCTGATAATCAGCATATTGATTAATTTCTCTATCAGTAATATGCCCTTTGCGGTTGCCTACTACTACATCTGGATGTGGCTTGTAAATAATGTATGCCGCAGGATTACGCTCCCGTACGGTTCGTAACAAATCCCGATTAGTACAGATTGTAAAGGTGCCAGTCTGAATAGATGCATCATTTTCTACCTGGCCTGGCACCAATAATACGCGTTTACCTTTTGAATCGGCTGGCAAAGTAAAATCAGCGCCAAGATTGTATTTACTGATTCTGTTATTTACGAGCCGATGATGAATCTTCCTCGCCCGCGAACATTGAGCATCGGTTAATTCACTTTCATTGAGCAACATCTCTAAATCACTGGGTCGTGTGGCATCGTAATAAATACCACGTTTATCCAATACCAAGGACAACGGCGGCATAAGATCTGAACCCAGGCCCGAAGAGCGTAAAAAACCATCTTCCATCCGCCAAACAGGTAATTGTTGGGCTTGCGCTTTTTCCAACCAACGCTGCTCGCCAGCAATTCCCCATACCACACACGCGGTAGCCAGTTTATTACTTTTTGAAAAACTCAGCGTATTGGTAGCGGTACGCAAAAACGGTTTAAGGATGGTGTATTTCCACATCGATAGACCCGGCGCCCAAAGATGTCCGATACGTGGTAGCTGATAGTTGCGTTGCAATTGGATCCAATGCAAAACATCAAACAGCGTTGCGGGCTCGCCGGTCAACGGATGGATATAGCGGCTATAGCGCAAGTAGGCCGCCGCAAACAGTTGCTCAAGCGTAGCGTTACCACGGCGTTCACTTAGCTGCTTAGCTTGTGGATGGCGATCGTCGGTCAATCCCCAACCGGCATACCAGGGTTGGCCAAAGCACGTCACCGGTTTACCTGCCATTAATGCTTCAAATCCATACTGCGAAGTCATGACATAGACACGTGAGACATGCCGCAACAGAGATTGTGGGCTCACATCATCAGCCATGAGATGTATGCGATGCGTGGATTGGAAGGAGTGGTAATATCCCGACTTCTTGCCTTGTAGTACGTCCGGATGGACCTTTATCCACACCACGGCACCAGGATTTTCCCGTATCGCCGCCTCTAACATCACGACAAAACTATTCGGCCCCGCATTGCCATAGGTTACGGACATGTCACCTAGCGTTTGGTCAATAACCAATACCACATTGCTGGTTGCACATGCTCCTGCAATAAAAGCCGGAGCCTGATTATATTTCGATAAATCTTGCTCAACGATGATGCTCATTGCTCGTTTGGCATCATCGGCAAGCCGTTGATTAACGGCTCTTTCCTGGATCATCTTCTCTAACTCGCTGGGCCGGTTAGCATCGTAATAGATCCCCAATCTATCCAGCACCAGTGAAAAAGGTGGCGCGCCATTAACGCCAAGATCCAGCGAGCGGATATAGCCATCTTCCAGTCGCAGCACTGATTTTCCTACACTACGCGCCCACGCCACCGGCTGACGTGTATTGGGACGATATCCCCACACTGCAATGGTGGTCACGGCATCGGCGACAGGCCGTTGCAGCGATAATTTCTGGCACGGCTGGGCCAGGAAATTACGCAAAAATGGAATTCGCCAGATGCCCGAAGAGAATATACCAATCATCACGATGCACCCTTACAGCGTAAGAACCACTTTCGCCGCAACGGCTAATTGATACAGGATGGTGGAGATGCCGCGCGTCACTTCGATGCTCTTCGATTCATACTTCGGCAGCACCATTAACTCATCACCTGGATTCAGCGCACCGACATCTTCCGCGTCTTCAGCCGCGCCGTTCTGGCGAATAACGATGACGCGCGCATTGCCGGACTTCTGCGTAAAGCCACCGCTTTTGGCAATGTAATCTTTCGCGCGTAAGCCTTTCTCCCAGCTCACTGCATTCGGGAACAGCACTTCACCATGTACCAGCACCAGTGAGGTTTTCTGAGGAATGCTAATCACATCACCATCTTCCAGCAGCGTGGCCGCGAGGTTTTTCTCGTTCAGAATGACTTCACCTTTTGGCACGACCTGACGCGCTTTCGCCACAAATCGGCTGACCAATTGCGCTTCCTGGAAGCGGAGGCCAGCCTCTTCCTTGGTGGATGATTGCGCAGAAAGCGAGGCTTCCTCTAACTTCTGCAACGCCAGGTTCATCATCTCTTTCTGGCGGGAGGCCACGGAGGGACGATACAGCTTGATGGCACTCATCTGCGACATACTATTAGGTCGAATCTGCTTCAACACCGCCTGCATGTTGGATCCGTAAGGCAGTACCATCGCGTGTTCACCTGAGTGTGCGCCTTCAACGCGGACCTGAATCGTGCTGGCATAGCGATCGGTGCTCACAATCAGTCTGTCACCATCTTGCAGGAAGCGGCCGTTCGCCTCGCGAATTGGATAATATTCGCTGCGCTTTGCTAAACCTTGCTGGCGCACAATAGTAATATGCGTCGCACCCGGTTTGACTCGCGCCCAGCTCAAAGCTTCGGTGACAGGAATAGTGCTATTGCGAAATTCAAAGTTATAGCTATTAAATACATCGCCTTGCACATTGAACGTATGCTGACGCGGCCCGACCACAATGGTGTCGCCGTCGGCAAATTGTGATAATCCCAATTTACCGTTAAGCAAAAAATCATACAGGTTGATATTGGATCGCACTTTATTGCCACGTTTCACTGCAATATCGACGTAACTTCCACGTTCAGGATCAACGCCGCCTGCTTTAATCAAATAGTTCAATAGGGAATCCGACGTCACGCCGCCATATAAACCCGGGCTGTGGACAAAACCGGTGACGTAGACTTTCACAGGCTGTGCCTGTAATAGCGATGCATACACACTGACGTTGGCTTGGTAGACCTGCTTCACTTTGCTGGTAATTAACGCGTTTAGCTGGCTGTTACTGATGCCAGCGACTTTTACCGGCCCCACATTTGGCAGGAAAATGTTGCCTTTGGGATCAACCTGCAACGCGCCGTCAAAAGTAAATGCGCCCCATAAACGCACCTGAACGCTATCTCCTGGATTCAGGATATAGCCGGGATTGAAACCTACGCTTGCCCCGTTCTCTCCGCTATTGCCATTGAACAGCTGAGCACCAAACATACGGCTAAGTACCACAGGTGCGGCTGGCAGAGGCGTATCATCAAATCCGCTGTTATTGCTGCTGATATTTGCCGGTGCCGAGTTGAGCAGAGATTGTGTTTTAACGCCGGTTAAGTTTGCATCAGCGTTAATATTCAAGGCCGCATTGGCCTGCGCAGTGAAGCAAGCTGCGATCATTACAAATGATTTTAAAATTTTCATAACAGACTCATTCTGCGACAGCATTAATCCCGATGATCTTCAATCACCGCCAATATCAGTTTCAGGGTGCCAAACATTAAGCAGCACACCAGCAACCAGCAGGCGATCAAATACGGAATATTGGGGAAAGTGGACTCTTGCGGCTGCTGCGGTGAACTGATCACCGAAAGCACTTTCAGTTTGCGAGCGGCTTCCACGCGTGTTTTTTCGATAGAGGTCAGCGCAAGCTTGTAAAGCTCATTATCAAAGGTGACACGCGATCTAATCTCTTCAAACTCCACCGCCATGCGGTTAAGTTTGTCGCCCTGCGGCGCGGTGATTTTGCCTTTCTCGTTATCGATCTGCGCCTGCATCGAGGCAATGGCGTTACGTACGCTGACAACTTGCGCAGCGTCATCACGCAGATAGGTCAGCAGAGTACGCAGCTCCGCTTCCATCTGGATCTTCTGCCCCATCAGCGTGTTAACCAGTGAACTGGCTGCTAACGCTTGCGCTTCAGGATCCAGCACATTGTTGCTGTTCTGATACGCCAGTAGCTCGGATTTACTGTTATTCAGGCGTGAGCGGGACTTTTCCATCTCCTTTTCCGCAAAGGTCAGCTGATCACGCGCAATACGGTGCGACAACTCATTAATGAAGCGTTCGGACTCTTTCAGCACCGCTTTATTAAAGTTAAGGGCAAAGTCCGGCGTAAAGCCTTGCGTGCGAATAGCCAGCAATCCCGCTTTATCGTCATACGTTACGCTGATACGTTCACGATAATAACGCAGGAATTTTTCGGCAGTTTCATCAGGAGACAGATGGTGCAAGAAATCCAGCCCGCTTTGGCTGAAGGCTTGACGGAAATTAAGTTGTTTATCTAGCACTGCCAGCATATCCGGCGAATTGATGTACTCCTTTAAGTAGAGTGCATCTTCCACCGAACTGGGATTAATCGCCCCTAACAAAAAGCCAAAATTCACGCTATTGCTGGCAAGATCATCGGAGCGTTTAATCGCGACTTTGGATTCGCTCACAAAACGCGGCTGACTGAATATTGCCAGATAAATAATCAGCAACGTCATTGGGAGAAAAATGATCGCTTTTCCGAGGTGCTGTTTAAGATTGGCGAAAGAAACAACGCCCAATCTTTTTTCAAACTTTGATAAGGTGGAATTCTCTTTTATTAACATGAAGCAATCATCAAATATTCATAAGCGTGCCGTAGCACATCATTGAGGTTCGGCCTGCGGCTCTGCGCATTAATAACCCTGCCGCCCCTCGAGGAAAATCCAATATTTCGTGATGTTTTTTGGTGACGAATTGCAGCGTATTAAAGAAAAGTACCGCGTCCGTCTTCCCGCGCTCGAAAATAAAACCACGTTGATTTGTTCATAATTTCATATGCGTAACGTATCAAAGCGCTCAGCTTAGCGTTAAGCGCACTTAGCGCCTTTGAGAAACGGCTTGTTATCGTTCACTTCGGGAACCCCTTTTCTCTAATAACAAGCCAGCTCAAGACATTTCTTGCTGTAATTAATTATATAAGTGTGGGATTTGATATTTAACGGTTCGTGTAATAGTTGCCGAAACTTCATGGTGCCCTCATCAATCGCCCAAATAAAAAACCGCCGTTTCCTGAAGAAAACAGCGGTTTTAAACTAACGCGTTATACCGTTCCAATTAGCGTTCCCGCATCGCCTCTTGCGCTTTGTTAAACGGCTTAATCAGATAATCCATCACCGTCTTCTCACCGGTCTTGATATCCACGGTAGAAACCATGCCGGGACTGATGGAGAAGCGCTTACCGGCTTTATTCTGCACGTAGTCGTTATCGGTGCGGATAAACACGCGGTAATAGTAAATTTCCGGTTTCACCTCATCCTGAATGGTATCCGGCGAGATGCTCTCCACCACGCCGTTCAGGCCGCCATAAATGGCGTAGTCATACGCCGAGATCTTCACCACCGCCCGCTGGCCGGGACGGATAAAGGCGATATCGCGCGGTGACAAACGCGCTTCAATCAGCAGACGATCGTTCATCGGCACAATGTTCATCAGCTCGCCATTCGGTGGGACCACGCCGCCCACGGTGGAGACTTTGATGTTTTTTACGATGCCGCGCATCGGCGAACGGATGGTCAGTCGCGTCACCGTGTCTTCACGCCCTTTCACCACTTGCGCCATGCTGTCGGCTTCGGCGTTGGCTTTCGCCAGCTCCTCACGCGCCTGCACGTAATATTGCGAACGCATATCGGTGAGTTTCAGCTCCAGATCTGATTTATCGCGCTGCAAACGCAGCACTTCCACGCTACTGGCGGCACCGGTTTTGGCCAGACGCTGCGTGATGGCCAGCTCGCGGTTAGCCAGCGCCAGCGACTCTTTAAACTGCGCAGTCGCATCAGTGAGCTGTGCGCGGCGGGTTTTATACAGCCGCGTTTCTGACGCCATCAGATCGGGGAACTTTTTCAACTCTGCCGGGAAACTCAGCGGCTGATCGTTCACTTCCGCATTGAGGCGCGCGGCGGCAGCCAATGCCGCACGATAGCGTGCCGCACTTTCGCCGACGTTGGATTGCGAGCGCGTGGCATCGAGGCGCGCCACCACTTGCCCGGCCTGCACCTGATCGCCTTCGTGCACATACAGCTCGGTGAGGATGCCGCCTTCCAGCGATTGCAGCACCTGATCGCGCGAGCTGGGAATCACTTTGCCGGTGCCGGTTGAGACTTCATCCAGCACGCCAAACCAGGCCCAGATCACCGCAACGAGGATCAGTGCGGTGCTGATGACGATCAGCCGCACCGCGCCGGTGTAATGGGTTTCTGATCGCAGCTCGCCGAGCAGATCGTCGGATGAATCCACTTCTGCCGCCGTCACTAAGCGCAGTCTTGCCGGTAATTGTTTGATCATGATTGCGCCTCCGGCAGGTTGCCGTTAGCACGCGGTGCCGGCAAGGCGTTCTCTTTCGGGCTGTCCATCACCAGTTGTCCCTCTTTCAGCACCAGCACACGATCCACTAGCGCGAGGATCGCCGCACGGTGCGTCGCCACGATCAAGGTGCGCCCGTTGAGCCACTGACCGAGACGTTCGATAAACTCTTTCTCGGTGTGATCGTCAAGCGCCGCCGTCGGTTCATCCAGCAGGATGATGTTGGGATCGCGCAGCAGCATACGCGCCAGCAGCAGCGACTGACGCTGTCCGCCCGAAAGCCCAACGCCGCCTTCCATGATCGGATGGTCGAGGCCGAGCGGCAGACGACGAATGAAATCTGCGCCGCCGCTGACGGTGAGCGCGCCAAAGATCGCATCATCGGTGGCGTGCGCCGCGCCCATGGTGAGATTCTCGCGCAGCGTGCCGTGGAACAGCCGCGCATTTTGCGTTAGCAGGCCAACGTTACGCCGCACATCGGCCACATCAATGTGCGGCAGGCTGAGGTTATCCAGCCGCAGTTCACCGCCGACCAGATCGATGCCGCCAATCATCGCCTGCAGCAAGGTCGATTTACCCGAACCGTTGCGTCCCAGCACCGCAATGCGCTCGCCCGGTTTGATGGTCAGGCTTTTAATGCGCAGCGCGATGTTCATTGAATCGGTGTAGTAACGGAACATCGCGTCGGTAAACTGGTAGTGACCAAACAGCACCGGCGTGTGAATCCGCGTTTCGTCTTTGCTGTTTTCCACCGGCAAATTCATCAGCGCATCGAGGCTGCCTTTCGCCGCTTTCACCTGCTGCCAGCGCGCCAGCACGCCGCACAGCGTCGCCATCGGCGCGATCATGCGTGAAGAGAGCAGCGATGCCGCCACAATCGCACCGGTGGTGATATCGCCGTTGATCACCATCGGCGCACCGATCACAATCACGCTGGCGTATACCAAACCCTGCACCGTCACGCCCCAGGTAATCAGCGAGTGCATCACTTTGCGCATCTCCACGCCGGATTGCGCGGTAATGCGAATGTAGCTGTTCCACTGTTGCAGGAAGCGATCCTCCGCCTGCATCAGCTTGATATCTTCCAGCCCTTGCACGCTCTCCACCAGCACCGCATTTCGCAGCGTCGACTCTTTCAGGTTCTGCTGCGCCAGCTTCGCCAGCTTCTTCTGGCTCAGCACGCCCGGCAGGATCATCAGCAGCACCGCCACCGGCGCAATCCACGCCAGTTGCGGCGCAATAATCGCCATCACCAGCATGAACAGCAGGAAGAACGGCATATCGACAATCGAGGTGACCGTGGTGGACGTAACCATTTCGCGGATCGCCTCTAGCTCGCGCAACTGCGAGATAAAGGTGCCGGTCGAGCGCGGCACCGCGCTGTTACGCAGCCGCAGTGCGTGACCAAATACCCGATCGGAGACGCGCATATCGGCACGCTTGCCCAGCAGATCGGTCACGTGATCGCGCCCAACGCGCAGAATATAAGTGAACACCACCGAGATGATCACGCCGATATACAGCACATACAGCGTGGGATAGGACTGCGCCGGAATCACCCGATCGTACACCTGCATTGAGAAGATAATGCCGACCAGCGCCAGCAGGTTAATCAGGAAGGATCCGAGCATCACGTAGCCATACGGCCGCAGATCGTGCAGCACCAAACGGCGCAGCCAATCCGGTTTTACCGTGGCGAGATAGCGATCGACGCGGCTATCTTTGGCGGCGGTAACCGGACGCAGCGCGGCGGCAAAGCGGATTTCCGGCAGCAACGTCTCCAGCGCAATTGGTGCGGGCTGTTCATCACCGGCAAAATGCACCCGCACGTCATCGTCGCCATCAAACTGGGTAATAACGCCCACCTGACCGTCGGCCAGCTCGATCGCCAGCGGCAAGCGCCAGCTGGTGATCTCCCACTTATTCTCTTCATATAATTGCAGCGATAAGCCGGCCTGGCGCGCCAGATGGCGTAACGCTTTATCGCGCGACTGTTTGCCCTGCCATTCGGCAGCGGCCATGATCATGCCCGGCGAACAGGGCAAGCGATAATGGCTGGCGATCAGGATGATTGCGGTGGCCCATCCGTGTAAGGGCACGTTTCCCCCGGACGCGCTATCAGGTGCGTCGGGAATCTGTAATTGCGTCATGGCTGGATCTCCACGGACTGGATCCGCTGATTATTCAAAGCAAACGCCGACCGCATATGCCCGGTGCTGTAGAGGCAATCGAGCTGCAGTGAGCGTAACTGGCTGATGGTTTGCTGCAATGTGAAACGGGTCTGGAACACTTCCTGCTCGGCGTTGAGCACGTCCAGCAGCGGACGGGTGCCGAGTTGCAGATACTGATCCTGATAGAGCGACTGGGTTTTCTCGCCCAGCGTCTGTTGCCGACCCATGATCGCCAGGCTGAGTGCCAGGCTTTGCGACGCGTTCTGCGACTCACTCAACTGCTGACGCGCTTTAAGTCGCGCCGAGTTGACGGCCGCATTGGCGGCCTGCAATGCATTGGCGGCCGCGTCCCGGCTGGCGGTGATGCCGCCGCCCTGATAGAGCGGCATTTCCACTTTCACAAACGCCGAATATTGGGTGCGATCCAGCGATTCGCTGCCGGAATAGTGATTATTGAGATAATGCGTCACCTGCGGTTCCAGCGAGATAGTTGGCATGTTCTGCGCGTTAGCATTATCGAGTTTGGCCTGCGCCTGATTGGCCTGCGCCCAGGCCGCCAGCACCGACGGATTGAGCTTGTCATCGGCTTTCGCCACCTGACAGGACTGGGTGAGTTTGGTGGGAAAATCGTTGCTGACCTTTTTCACCAGCGGCCAGCCAAGATAGGTTGCCAGCGTGGCGCGCCAGCGGTCGAGGTTGGCTTGATACTGCGTTAGGGTGGTACGCGCGCCTTCGATACGCGCATCGGTTTGGGTGGCATCCGAAAGCGACGCCGCGCCTTCTTCATTACGCTGGCGCGCCAGATCGCCAATCTTACTCAGCGCCGTGAGCTGCTCACGCGCAATTTTGACCAGTTGCTGATAACCCTGCACTTCCACCAGCGCCGCGGCGGTATCGTGCGCCACGGTATCAATGCTCACCAGCACGTTGGCCTGCTCCTGCGCCACGCCCGCTTCGGCGGAACGCACTGAACTGCTGACCTTGCCGAAGTCATACAACATCTGTGAAACCGACAGCACAAAAGACGGGCTGAAGCCCTTTTCGCTGTAAGCATTGCTGTAGCCGTTGTTCATGCCGGCACTGATTTGTGGATAGTATTTGGCTTTCGCCACATCAACCTGATTAGCCTGCTCCAGCATTTTTCCTACTGCCTGAGCGATATCGGGATGCCACTGAACGGCGCGCTGCACCGCCTGGTTGATGGTGAGAAAGTCGGGGACGTTGGCGAGGGCGGGTTCCGCCACTTCACCGGTTAATGAAGGCAGTTCTTGCTGTTGCGCTAAACCTGCTGAGGTGATGTGCCCCGCCCGGGTTAACGCGTCACTGGCCGCTAAAAGTGGAGAACTGTAAAGTAAAGCCATGCCCGCACAGAGAACGCTGAGCTTAAACGAACGGCGAAAAGTTGCGCCTGAGTGCATCAGTTCCATCGATAGTCCACCAGTCAATAAAGAGAAAGGGGCACATCCCTGTGCCCTAACTGCATCCCTGCATCACAGAGCGATTACGCCGTGTGGTTTTGGTGCGGTTGTTGCAGCAGCTCCTCCAGAGAAACGTTCACGCCTTCCAGCGTAATCAGCTGAGTGGTGCTGTAACCCGTACCGGTACCATCACGGTCAATGGAGAGCACCGTATTGCCATCTGAAGTATGATCCACTTTCACGAAATCATTAATATTACTTGTGGAATCATTCCAGCCGATAAGCAAATTACTGACGTCAATTTTGTCGCCTTGCGCGACATTGAAGTCGGTCCAGGTATCGTGACCGTTACCGCCGGTAGCATCCGCACTCGCCAGTAAGTGATACACCAACGTATCTGCGCCGGCACCGCTGGTGATGGTGTCGTCGTAGGCACCGCCGGTTAGCGTGTCAGCCCCCGTGGTTCCTGTGATAGTTGGATGCAGCTCAATGGTGAACGACTGCGTGGTGATGGTGCCATCACTCGCCGCCAGGGTGTAACTGAACACCTCTTTATGGGTAATGGATTGTCCATCCACGCCCGCGTTCAGTGAATAGGTGTAGTTACCGTTGGCGGCAATACTCAGCACACCAAAGTCGCCGGCAATCGACGTCGTACCCACGCTGTGAACCGTGGTGATATCGCCGTGTTCATTAGTGATACTCAAGGTTCCGGTGTGCGTGCCCGATGCTGAACCGTAGATGCTGCCGCTGGCGTCGTGGTCATTGGTGGCTTCGGCCACCAGACTGCTGGTCGCCAGCAGCGTGCTGGTGGATGCACCGTTGTGCAGGTTCACCGTCAGGCTCGCCGAGGTCACCGCGCCGCTGGCATCACGCACCGAATAGGTGAAGACGTCGGTGGCTGGCACCAGATCGGCATCCAGTCCCGCCTTCAGCGTATAGGTGTAGTTACCGTGCGAATCGATGGTCAGCGTACCGTAGCTGCTGGTGATCACCGTGTTACCGGTGGCCGCAATCGCATTGCCAGTCACCTGGGTGACCACCGTACCGTTCGGCACCGTACCGGCGACGGAGCTGGTATCGTTGGTCAACAGGTTGCCGGTGACAGTTGCCGCCACGGTCAACGCCAGCGTCGTAATATCCGACGTGGTGGTGACGGTAGTCGATGGCAACACACCAACACCGGTGCTGGTGCCCAACAGCACGGCATAGTTACCTGTACCGAGGTTGCTGTAAGTCACGTTGCCACCGGTTTGTGTACCAATGGTCAGAACCGTGGTGATGTAGTTGGCGTTGCTGGATTTCAGCGCCCAGGTGCCGTTCGCCTGCTGTTGATAGAGGTACAAGGTATAAGTCGATGTCAGCGCCGCCAGGCTGGTGGCCGAGGCGTGTAATGTCACCGTGCGCGTATCCCCTGCGCCAACGTTAAACATATAGGCGTTAGTGCTGCTCAATACTCCCACACCCAGCACGCTGCCGAGGTTAACGCTCAGCAATGCGACGCTGGTCGAACTGGTATTGGCATTGGTGATGGTGCCGATTTGGGTGGTGTAATCCACTTCGTTGACATCATTCGCTGCCACGATTTGAATCGCACCGGTCAGCGGGGTGCTGGTCGATACGTTGCCTGCGCGGTCAGTCTGAATCACCGACAGCGAAGCACCGGTGGTTTGCGCCGTACTCAGGCTCACCGACCATGAACCGCCGCTGCCTACCGTCGTTGTACCCAGCGCGTTACCGCCCGCATCACGAACCGTTACCGTTGCCCCCACTTCACCGCTACCGGTGACCGTGGTACCGGCACCGTTGATTGCCAGGCCACTTACCGCCGCAGGCGGCACAGTATCGACGTTCACCGTCACCGCCGTGTTACCGGTGCTGACGTTACCCGCCGAATCAGTCACCGTTACGCTCAACGGATGCGCACCGTTCGCCAGTGCGCTGGGGGTGTAAGTCCAGCTGCCACCGGCGCCAACCGTTACTGAACCCAGCGCGGTGGTGCCATCGTAGATGGTGACAATCGCGCCCACTTCCGCCGTGCCGTTCAGCACTGGCGTGGTGTCACGGGTGTACGCGCCATTGGTCAGCGTCACCGGCGTGCTGCCGGCGTCGTCGGTAATGGTGAGCGTACTGGCCGTTGGTGCCACAGTGTCGATGCGCAGCGTGGTCGAGGCGTTCGGGCTGACGTTGCCCGCCGCATCGGTTGCCGTCACGTTCAGCGTATGGGTGCCGTTGCTCAGCGCAGTCGAGACGAAGCTCCATGTGCCACCGCTGCCCACCGTGGTGGTGCCCAGCAGTGTGGTGCCGTCGTACACGCTGATCCTTGCCCCGACTTCGCCGTTACCGGTCAGCAGCGGCGTGCTGTCGTTGGTGATGCCGTTATTCGGAATGGTCACCGCCGTGCTGCCGTTGTTATTGGCGGCAACCAGGTTGGTGACCGCCGCTGGCGGCGTGGTATCGATAATGACCGACGCCGACGTAGTCCCGCTGACGTTACCGGCCGTGTCCGTTACCGTCACGCTCAATGGATGCGTGCCCTGCGTGAGCGCGGCGGTGGTGAAGGTCCATGCGCCAGTGCTACCCGCAATCGCCGTGCCTAACAAGGTGCCACCATCGTAGATCGAGACGCGGCTGCCCGCTTCCGCCACGCCGCTCAACGTTGGCGTGGTGTCGTTGGTAGCACCGCCGCTCGGCACCACGGTACTGGTGACATCATTGGTGATCACCAGCGTTGACGCCGCTGGAGCCACGGTATCCACCGTAATGGAAACCGTCGCCGATGCCGCACTGGTGTTACCCGCGGCATCGGTCACCGTCACGCTCAGCGGATGGCTACCGTTGCTCAGGGTCGCGGTGGTGAAGCTCCATGCACCTGAACCATTGGCGGTGGTGGAACCAATCACGGTGGTACCGTCGTAGATGGTCACAATCGCGTTGGCTTCCGCCGTGCCGCTCAGGGTTGGCGTGGCGTCATCGGTAAAGGCACCGTTCGCCAGCGTCCCCTGAAGAGGGCCGACGTCATCATTGATCACCAGATTGGTCACCGGATTCGGCGCCACGGTATCAATCGTCAGGGTGGTTGAGGCGTTCGGGCTCACGTTACCCGCCGCATCGGTTGCCGTGACGTTCAGCGTATGTACACCGTTGCTCAGCGCCGTCGAGACGAAGCTCCATGTGCCACCGCTGCCCACCGTGGTGGTGCCCAGCAGCGTGCTGCCATCGTAAACGCTGATCTTCGCGCCAATCTCGCCGGATCCGGTCAACAGCGGCGTATTGTCGTTGGTCACGCCGTTGTTCGGAATGCTCACCGCTGTACTGCCGTTATTGTTAGCGGCCACCAGATTGGTGACTGCCGCTGGCGGCGTGGTATCGATGGTTACCGAGGCCGAGGTACTGCCACTAACGTTACCCGCCGCGTCGGTGACCGTAACGCTGAGTGGATGCGTGCCGGTGGAGAGTACGTCGGTGGTGAAGGTCCACGCGCCTGTGCCATTCGCAATCGCCGTCCCCAGCAACGTCGCGCCATCATAAATCGACACGCGGCTGCCCGCTTCCGCCACACCGCTCAGCGTTGGGGTGTTGTCGTTGGTGAAGCCACCACTCGGCACCGTGGTGCTGGTGATGTCGTTGGTGATCACCAGCGTTGAAGCCGTTGGCGCCACGGTGTCTACCGTGATGGAAACCGGCGTGGTGGCGGCACTGGTGTTACCCGCCGCATCTTTCACCGTCACGCTCAGCGGATGCACACCGTTGCCTAGCGTAGCAGTAGTAAAGGTCCATGCACCGCCCGCGCCAGCCACCACTGAACCCAGCACCGTGGTGTCGTCGTAGATAGTGACAATCGCATTCGCTTCTGCCGTACCACTCAGCGTTGGCGTGGCATCATCGGTCACCGCACCGTCCGCCAGTGGCCCCTGAATGCCGCCCACATTATCGTTGATCACCAGGTTAGTGACGGGCGCCGGTGCCACGGTATCCACCGTCAGGGCAAGCGTTGCATTCGGGCTGACGTTGCCCGCTGCATCCGTCGCCGTGACGTTGAAGGTGTGCGCCCCCTCCGCCAGCGTTGGCGTGGTGAAGCTCCATGCGCCGTTAGTGCCTGCGGTAACAGAACCGATAATCGAGGTGCCATCGCGGATAATCACCAGACTGCCCGCTTCTGCCGTACCGCTCAGCGCTGGCGTGTTGTCATTGGTGCTGCCGTTATTGGCAATCGCCACCGGCGTACTGCCGTTGTTGTTGGCCGCGGCCAAACCGGACACCGCCCCCGGCGCGACGGTATCGATAATCACCGTGGCCGAGGTGCTGCCGCTGACGTTACCTGCCTCATCGGTGACCGTGACGCTCAGTGGATGAGCGCCTTGCGTCAGGACGTCGGTGGTGAAGGTCCATGCGCCGTTGCTGCCTGCCACCGCCGTACCGAGCAGGGTGCTGCCATCGTAAATCGACACGCGGCTGCCCGCTTCTGCCGTACCGCTCAGCGTTGGCGTGCTGTCGTTGGTTGAACCGCCATTCGGCACCGTGGTGCTGGTGAGATCATTAGTGATTAACAAGGTTGCGTTGGCTGGCGCCACCGTATCGACATTGACCGTGAAGTTGGTCGCCGCGCTGGTGTTACCGGCTGCATCACGCACCGTCACGCTCAACGGATGCGATCCGTCGCTCAATGCGGCAGTGGTAAAGCTCCACGCACCATTGCTGCCCGCCACCACAGAACCCAGCACCGTGGTGCCTTCCGAGATAATCACGATATTGCCAGCGGTGGCATTACCGCTCAGCGTTGGCGTGTTGTCATCGGTCGCCGCACCGCTGGTAAGTGCCCCTTGTGTTGCACCTACGTTGTCAGAAACCACCAGATCGGTGACTGGCGTTGGTGCTGCCGTGGTCACAGTGAAGCTGATCGCCGCATTCGGGCTGACGTTACCGGCGAGATCGGTCGCCGTCACGTTCAGGGTATGCAGACCATCAGCCAGCGTGGGTGACGTGAAGCTCCATGCGCCGTTGCTGCCTGCGGTGACAGAACCGATAACGTCGGTGCCATCACGGATCACCACCACGCTACCCGCTTCCGCCGTACCGCTCAGCGCTGGCGTGTTGTCGTTGGTGTTCCCCCCCGCAGCAATGGTCACCGGCGAACTGCCGTTGTTGTTGGCAGCAGTCAAACCGCTCACCGCCGTTGGTGCGACGGTATCTACGATTACCGTTGCCGTGCTGGATGCCGCGCTAGTGTTACCGGCGGCATCTGTTACGCGAACGGTGAGCGAATGGCTGCCTTCGCCCAGTACCGGTGAAATAAAGCTCCATGCTCCGCCTGTTCCGGCAGCAACCGAACCGAGCAAGGTCGTACCGTCGTAAACGGTGATCACACTGCCAACTTCTGCGGTACCGCTCAGCGTCGGCGTGTTGTCGTTGGTCGAACCGCCATTTGGCACCACTGTGCTGGTGACGTCGTTGGTGACCACCAGCGTCGAAGCGTTGGGTGCCACGGTATCGACCGTGAGGTTCACAACATCAGAGCGTGGACTGACGTTACCCGCCGCATCCGTCACGGTGACGCTCAGCGCATGTCCGCCCTGACTCAGCGTTGGCGACGTGAAGTCCCACTCACCACTACCATTGGCGACCGTTGAGCCAATAACCGTGTTGCCGTCATAAATCGTAACAATGCCGTTGGCTTCCGCGAGACCGGCGAGCCGCGGGGTACTGTCGTTGGTGGTGCCATTGTTAGCAATGGGCACGGTTACGCCGTCGTTGTTATTAGCGGCAGAGAGGTTAGTTGCTGCAAGCGGTGCCACGGTATCAATAGTGAAGTTCACCGTTGGCGAGGTTGCGCCCGGATTACCCACTGAATCGACCGTGGTGACATAGACGCCGTGCGGTCCATCAGCCAGCGTTGGCGTGAAGGTCCACTGCCCGGACGCCCCGACGGTGACGCTGCCTAACACCGTTGCACCATCGTGAATGGTAATCACATCACCGACCGTCGCCGCACCGGTTAATACCGGCGTACCGTCCTTGATGTTGGCGCCGTCATTCACGGTAACCAGTGAATTGCCGCTATCGTCGGTGATCACCAGCGTACTGACCGCTGGCGGCAGATCCGCTGCGATATTGAGCGTAAACGCCGGACTGCTTGCCGCGCTGACGTTGCCTGCTGCATCGGTCACTGTGAAGATGAAGTTATGCTCGCCGTTAGAGAGCGCGCTGCCCGGCGTGAAGCTCCATGTGCCGCCAGTGGCGATCACGGTGCCCAGCAGCGTGGTGCCATCGTAAACCGACACTCGGCTGCCCGCTTCAGCGGAGCCGCTCAGCGTTGGCGTGTTGTCATCGGTGGTGTCACCCGACAGCAACGGACCGGTGCTGCCCCCCTCATCGTCTGTTACGACAAGATTGCTGACCGTTGCCGGTGCAGCCGTATCAATATTAATCGTAATCGGTATCGCTTCCGGGCCCGTCGTGCCCGCAGCGTTGGTGACCGAAACGGTGAAGCTGTGCTGGCCATCATCTAAAGCCGCAGTTTCAAAGCGCCACTCGCCGTTGTCGCCTACCGTGGTGGTGCCAAGAAGATCGCTGCCCTCGTAGATGTTGATGATGGTGCCCGCTACGCCGGTTCCGCTTAGCAAAGGCGTGTTGTCGTTAGAGTCACCGTCATCCGCCACCTGCACGGTGGTAGTGGCCGCATTATTGTAAATAGCAAAGCTCGACACCGCTGCCGGCGTAGAGGTGTCCACCGTCAATGATACCGAGGCATTGGCGCTCACGTTGCCCGCCGCATCGGTCACGGTGACATTCAGCGTATGCGTTGCATCCGTCAGCGCGCTGGTGGTGATGCTCCATGCGCCGTTGCTGCCTGCCACGACTGAACCCACTAAGGTGGTGCCGTCATAGACGCGAACGATCGCGTTGGCTTCCGCCGTGCCGCTGATGGCTGGCGTGCTGTCATTGGTAATGCCGCCATCGGCAATGGTCACCGGTGAGCCACCATTGTTATTTTGCAGCAGCAGATCGTCAGCCGGCTGCGGTGCGGTAGCATCCACCACCACGGTAAAGGTCGAGGATGGCGAACTGACGTTGCCGACCTCGTCGGTTACGGTGGCGGTCAGCGTATGCGAACCCTCAGTTAAGGTCGGTGAGCTGAAGCTCCAGGTTCCGCCCGACGTTGCGGTGGTCGAGCCGATCACGGTGGTGCCATCATAAAGAGTGACCAGGCTGCCCGCTTCCGCTGTGCCACTCAGCAACGGCGTGTTGTCGCTGGTGGTGGCGCCGTTCGGCACCAGTACGGGCGTCCCGCTGTTGTCATTGTTCACCACCAGCGTGGCTGGCGCTGGAACCACGCTGTCGACGGTAAAATCAATCGCCGGTGACGCTGTACTCACATTGCCCGCCGCATCCACCACGGTGGTGCTCAGGCTGTGCGCGCCCTCATCCAGCGTGGGTGAGGTGAAGCTCCACTGGCCGTTGCTGCCCACCGAAGCGCTACCGATGATGGTTGTGCCGTCACGGATAATCACCGTGCTGCCCGCTTCGGCTGTACCGGTGAGGAATGGCGTGTTGTCGTTGGTGAAGCCGCCGTTGGTGATAGCCACCGGCGACGTACCTTCATCATTACTGGCCACCACGTTCAGCGCTGCCGCTGGCGGTGTGGCATCAATCACGACACCAATGGTGCTCGGCGCACTGACGTTTCCTGCCGCATCGCTGGCCGTGACGCTAAAGGTATGGGTTCCATCCGCCAGCGCGTTCGCCGGCGTGAAGGTCCAGGTTCCGCCCGCCCCGACGGTGGTGGATCCCAACACGCCGTTCTGATCGGACACGGTGATGATGCTGCCCGCTTGTCCAGAACCGCTCAGCACCGGTGTGCTGTCGTTGGTGAGCCCGCCGTTCGGAATGCTAACGGGTGTACCAATATCGTTGGTCAGCGTCAGGCCGGTCGCCGCTGGTGGTGCCACGGTATCTACGGTGACGGTGATGGTGCTGCTTGCCGGTCCGGTGTTACCTGCGGCGTCACGCACCGTCACGCTCAGGTTGTGCGTGCCATCGGTCAGATTGGGTGAGAAGCTCCAGGCGCCCTGCGCATCGGCGACGGCGCTGCCCAGCACGGTGGTGCCGTCAGACACAATCACAATGCTGTTGGCTTCTGCGGTACCGCTCAACTCTGGCGTGTTGTCGTTGGTGGTGCCGTTGTTAGCAATCGGCACCGGCGAACCGCCGTTGTCGTTGTTCAGCACCAGTCCGGTTGCCGCAACAGGCGCAACGGTATCAACGTTAAAGGCAATGGCTGCGGAGGCAGGACCGACGTTACCCGCAGGATCGGTGACGGTCGCCGTCAGGCTGTGCGCACCTTCACCCAGCGTTGGCGTGGTGAAGCTCCACTGTCCGGTACTGCCAACAATCGCGGTGCCCAGCACGGTAGCGCCATCCAGCACGGTCACGGTGCTGCCGGCTGCTGCGGTACCGCTGATCGCCGGTGTGGCATCGTTGGTGGTGCTGCCTGCCTCAATCGTAACCGGTGAACTGCCGTTGTTGTTGTTCAGCGCGATCGCACCTGGCGCCACTGGTGGCGTGGTGTCAATACTGAAATTCAGGGCCGCGGACGGCGAACTGACGTTACCTGCAGCATCGGTCACCGTGGTGGTCAGGCTGTGATCGCCCTCGCCCAGCTCCGGCGAAGTGAAGCTCCAGCTGCCGCCGCTGCCGACCACAACAGATCCCAGCACGTTGCTGCCGTCAGAAACAATCACGATGCTGCCTGCTTCAGCGCTGCCGCTCAACACGGGTGTGGTGTCGTTGGTGGCGCCGCCCGCAGCAATCGGTACCGGCGTTTGGCCAGAATCATTGCTCAGTTGCAGCCCTGTCGCCGCATTCGGTGCCTCGGTATCGACGGTAAAGGCGATTGCCGTAGACGGAGCGCTGCTGTTGCCTGCGGCGTCAGTTACGGTTGCCGTCAGGCTGTGCGCGCCCTGGCTCAGCGCTGGCGAGGTGAAGCTCCAGGTTCCATCGGTGCCAACAATCGTCGAGCCCAGCACGGTGGTGCCGTCACGCACGATGATGATGTTGTCCGCCTCGGCGGTACCGCTCAGCACCGGCGTGGTGTCGTTAGTGGCTCCGCCCGAGACGATTGGCGTTGGCGTGCTGCCCTGATCGTTACTGAGTGCTACCGTAATCACGGCTGGCGGCGCGGTGATATCGATGATAACCGCGTACGGCGTAGAGGCCGGGCCGACGTTACCGGCCGGATCGGTGACGGTAGCGGTCAGGCTGTGCGCGCCCTCGTCCAGCGGATTGGCCGGAGTGAAGCTCCATTTGCCATCGGTGCCGACGGTGGTGCTGCCCAGTACCTCGGTGCCATCACGCACGGTGACGACGCTGCCCGCTTCGGCACTGCCGCTCAACACTGGCGTGGTGTCGTTGGTGCGACCGCCGGTATCAACAGGAATCGCCGTGCCGCTGTTGTTATTGCTGAGCTGCAGATCGGTGGCGGCGGCTGGCGGTGAGGTATCCACGGTAAAGGTAACCGGCGCGGATGCGCCGCTGCTGTTGCCCGCCGCATCGGTGACGGTGGTGGTCAGGCTGTGTGCGCCCTCGCCCAGCGCGATCGTTGGCGTAAAGCTCCAGTTGCCGTCGGTGTCCGCCGTGGCGGTGCCCAGCACGGTGGTGCCATCCAGTACGGTGACGGTGCTGCCCGCTTCGGCGCTGCCGCGCAACACCGGCGTGCTGTCGTTGGTGATACCGCCAGCGGCAATCGCCGTGCCGCCGTCGTTACTCAGTTGCAGACCGGTTGAGGTTGCCGGTGGCTGCGTATCCACGGTGAAGTTAATCGGCGCAGACGGATCGCTAACGTTACCCGATGCGCTGGTGACGGTGGTGATCAGGCTGTGCGCGCCTTCGCTTAACGCCGGCGTACTGAAGCTCCAGCTGCCGCTGCTGCCAACCACAACGGTGCCGAGCACGGTGGTGCCATCCAGTACGGTCACGGTACTGCCCGCCGCTGCGCTACCGCTGAGCACCGGCGTGGTGTCATTGGTCGCGCCGCCGGACGCAATCGGAACTGGCGTGCCGCCGTTGTCATTGTTCAGCTCAAGATCATCTGCAACTGGCGGTTGGGCGGTGTCGATATTGACGACGATGGGGGCCGATGCCGGGCCAACGTTACCGGCCGGATCGGTGACGGTCGCAGTAAGCGTGTGCTCTCCCGCCGTCAACGGTGCGGTTGGGATCACGCTCCAGCTGCCATCGCTGCCAACGGCTGCGCTGCCGATCACGGTAGTGCCATCACTCACCGTGACGATGCTGCCCGCTTCTGCGATGCCGCTCAGCGCAGGTGTGGTGTCATTAGTGGTGCCGCCCGCAGCAATCGGTACCGGCGTCGCTCCTTCGTTGTTGCTGAGTTGCAGACCCGTTGCCGCCGCAGGTGGCGTGATATCCACGGTGACCACAATGGGCGCAGAGGGCGCACCGGTGTTGCCCGCCGGACTGGTAACGGTGGCGGTCAGGCTGTGATTGCCCTCGTTCAGCGCTGGCGTGGTGAAGCTCCATGTTCCGCCGCTGCCGACGGTGACGGTACCGAGTACGGTAGCGCCATCAGAAACGGTAATGGTGCTGCCCGCCGCTGCGGTGCCGCTCAATACTGGCGTTGCATCATTGGTTGCCGCACCAGAGGGAATAGGAACAGACGTGCCGCTGCTGTCGTTACTCAGCTGCACACCGCCCGGTGCTGGCGGTGCCGTGGTATCGATGGTGAAGGTCAATGGCGTGCTGGCCGCGCCGGTATTGCCCGCCGCATCGGTCACGGTGGTGGTCAGGCTGTGTGAACCATCGCCGAGCACCGGAGAGGTAAAGCTCCAGTTGCCATCGTTGCCGACGGTCACCGAACCCAACGCCGTGCTGCCATCAGACACCGTCACGACGCTGCCCGGTTCCGCACGACCGCTCAACACCGGCGTAACATCGTTGGTGGTGCCGCCATCCACGACCGGCACCAGCGTGCCGCTGCCATCGTTGCTCAGTTGCAAATCGGTCGCCGCTGCCGGTGGCGTGGTATCCACAATCACAATCACCACCGACGACGCAGGGCCGACGTTACCGGCCGTATCGGTGACGGTGGTGGTGAGATTGTGCTGCCCTTCACTCAGCGGATCGGTTGGTGTAAAGCTCCAGTTGCCGTCGATGCCGGTGATTGCGGTGCCCAGCACCGTAGTGCCATCGCTCACCGTCACGGTGCTGCCCGGTTCGGCGGTGCCGTTCAGGGTTGGCGTGGTGTCGCCGGTAGTGCTACCTGAAGCCAGCGGTGTGCCATCATCGTTGGTGAACTGCACATTGCCCGCTGCGGCAGGCGGTTGGGTATCGATGGTCACCGTCACCGGCGTAGAAGCCGGGCCAGTATTGCCAGCGGCATCGGTAACGGTTGAGGTCAGGCTATGATCGCCATCGCTCAGCGGTGGCGTGGTGTAACTCCAGCTGCCACCGTTGCCCACTGTGGTGGTGCCGAGCACGGTGGTGCCATCCGAGATGGTCACTGTGCTGCCAATTTCACCGCTGCCGCTCAAGGTTGGCGTGTTGGTGTTGGTGCTGCTGCCTTCCGGGATCGGCACACCTGCACCATCTTCCAGCGCCACGCCGGTTGGCGCGGTCGGCACCACGGTATCAATGGTGATGTTGATGGTTGGCGAATCGGTCTCCACGCCGGTCGTCGCGTTAGTGGCGACCGCATGGAAAGCGTAAGTGGCATCGGCCAGCGCCGCAGGCGTGAAGTTCCACTGCCCATCGCTACCCGCGACCGTGCTGCCAATGAGGGTGGTGCCGTTATACAGCGTGATCAGATCGCCCGCGCCCGCCTGACCGCTAAGAATCGGCGTGGTGTCGTTAGTGCTGGAGTTGTTTGGCAGTTCAACCAGCGTGCTGCCGCTGTCGTCGGTCACCACCAGCAGGCTGCTGGTCGCCGGAACGCCAGCATCGACATTGAGGGTAAATACCGGCGACGACGGGCTAACATTGCCTGCCGCATCGGTGACGGTGGTGGTCAGGCTGTGTTGGCCGTTAGTCAGCGCGGCATCTGGCGTGAAGCTCCAGCTACCGTCGCTGCCCGCTGTCGCTGAGCCCAGTAGCGTGGTGCCGTCATAAACGCGCACCACCGATCCCGCTTCGGCGGTGCCGCTCAGGGTTGGCGTGCTGTCGTCGGTGAGGGTGCCCGAAGTCAACGGACCGGTGCTGCCGCCGACGTTATCATTGACCACCAAACCGCTGACCGGCGCTGGCGCGGTGGTATCTACGCTGAAGGCGATCGGTGTGGTCGCCGGGCTGACGTTGCCCGCCGCATCGGTCACGGTGGTGCTCAGGCTGTGATTGCCCTCCGCCAGCGTCGGTGTGGTAAAGCTCCAGTTACCGTCGCTGCCGACCGTCACGGTACCCAACACGGTGGTGCCATCAAGGATAGTAACGGTGCTGCCCGCTTCCGCGCTGCCGCTTAAGACTGGTGTCGCATCATTGCTGGCCCCGCCAGCGGTAACTGGCTGCGTAATGCTGCCCGCATCGTTGGTGAGTTCCACGCCGGTTGCGGCATCGGGCGCAATAGTATCGACGGTGATGTTAATGGTTGCGGTATCAGTGACGTTGCCGTTGGCATCGGTAATGGTGCCGTGCAACGCATGCGGACCATTGCCTAAACCGGTGACATAGAAAATCCACTGACCGTTACTGCCCGCTGTGGTGCTGCCCAGCACGGTGGTGCCGTCATACAGGGTTATGATATTGCCGGGCCCCGCCAAACCGGTTAATACCGGGCTGTCATTGTTGGTGCTGCCGCCGTCAGTCAGCTGACCCACGGTATTGCCGTTTTCATCCGTCACTTCCAGCGACGATGTGGCTGGCGGAATAGCCGCATCAACGTTAATCACGATGGGTGGACTGGCTGGACCAACGTTACCGGCGCTGTCCGTGGCACTGACGGTGAGGGTATGGCTGCCATTGCTCAGCGCTGGCGTGGTGAAACTCCAGGTTCCGTCGGTGCCCACGGTGGTGTTACCCAGCAGCGTGGTGCCATCGTAAATGCTGATAGTGGCATTCGGCTCGCCGGTGCCGCTCAGGGTTGGTGCGCGGTCATCGGTAGTATCGCCGGACGTTAACGGTCCTTGTACCGCGCCGACGCTATCTTCGATCACCAGATCGGCAATAACGGCTGGCGGCGTGGTATCCACTGTTAAAGTAACGGCTGGCGACGCCGGACCGGTGTTACCGGCCGGATCGGTGACGGTGGTGGTGAGGCTGTGGTTGCCGTCACTCAGGGTTGGCGAGGTGAAGCTCCAGCTGCCGTCGCTGCCCACCGTTGCGCTGCCGATCACGTTGGTGCCATCCAGCACGGTAACGGTGCTGCCCGGTTCTGCGGTGCCGCTCAAGGTTGGCGTGTTGTCATTGCTGGTGCCGCCAGAGGCAATGGGTACCACAGTGCTGCCGCTGTTATCGCTCAATTGCAAGTCGCCAGCCGCTGCCGGCGCGGTGTTATCAATAGTGATGTTGAGGGTGCCGGAATCGGTCACATTGCCATTGGTATCAGTGGCCGTGGCGTGGAAGGCATAAGTCCCGTCAGCCAGCGCGGTAGCTGGCGTAAAGCTCCATTGCCCATCCGCACCCGCGACGGTGCTGCCGAGCAGCGTGGTGCCGTTATATAACTCGATGAGCGCGCCCGCCGAGGCCAGACCGCTCAAGGTTGGCGTGGTGTCCTGCGTGCTGGAACCTTCTGGCAACAGGCGAAGTGTGCTGCCGCTGTCATCGGTGATTTCCAGCGTGCTGGTGGTTGGCGGTACGCCAGCGTTGACGGTGAAGCCAACACCGGTTGTCGCCGGGCTGACGTTACCTGCCGCATCGGTCACCGTTACGCTGAGCGAATGGCTACCGTTGCTCAACGTTGGCGTGGTAAAGCTCCAGGTGCCGTCGTTGCCAACGGTGACGCTGCCGAGAAGCGTGCTGCCATCATAAATTTTGACGATGGCGTTGGCTTCACCGTTACCGGATAGCGTGGGTGTGCTGTCGTCGGTGGTGCCGCCCGCGGTGATTGGGCCGGTTGCAGCACCGACGTTATCGCTGATCACCACATTGCTGGCACCCGCAGGTGCCTGAGTATCCACGGTGAAGGCGATCGGCGTCGAGGTTGGACTCACATTACCTGCCGCGTCGGTGACCGTGGCGGTCAGGCTGTGACCGCCTTCGGTTAAGGTCGGCGCAGTGAAGCTCCATGACCCATTGCTGCCCACGGTTGCCGTACCGAGCACGCTATCGCCATCACGCACGGTGACGGTGCTGCCCGGTTCAGCGGTGCCGCTCAGCACCGGCATGGTGTTATTGGTCGCGCCACCGGCGGCAATCGGTTGTAGCGTGCTGCCATCGTTATCGCTCAGCGTTACGCCACCGGCCGCAGCAGGTGCGACGGTATCCACCGTGATGGTGATGGTTGGCGTTTGCGTCACGCTGCCCGCGTTGTTATCAACGGTGGCGTGCAGCGCGTAGGCACCGTCAGCCAACGCTGTTGGGGTAAAGGTCCACTGACCATCGCTGCCCGCAACCACGCTACCCAGCACCGTGGTGCCGTTATACAGCGTGATCAGCGCACCCGCCGTCGCCAGGCCGCTCAACGTTGGCGTGTTATCGTGAGTGCTGGCGCCGTTGCTGAGCTGCACCAGCGTGTTGCCGGAATCATCGGTGATTTCCAGCGACGTTGTGGCCGGCGGAATAGCGGCCTGCACGGTGATTTCATAAGGGGCTGATGGCGCGCTGACGTTGCCAGCCGCATCGGTCACGGTCACAGTCAGGCTGTGGCTGCCGTTACTCAGGGCGCTGGTGGTGTAACTCCAGCTGCCATCGGAACCCACGACCGCCGTACCCAGCAGCGTTTGCCCATCATAAACGCTGACGATCGTCCCCACTTCACCGCTGCCGGTAAGCGTCGGCGTATTGTCATCGGTCGTCCCGCCGTTAGTTACGGTGCCGCCGCTGCCGCCTGAATTATCGTTAACCTGCAGGTCGATGACTGCTGCTGGCGCTTGCGTATCCACGGTGAAGGTGATGGTCGCTGGCGTGCTGACGTTGCCCGCCGCATCGGTGGCGGTGATGCTCAACGTATGGCTGCCCTCACCCAGCGCTGGGCTGGTAAAGCTCCATGCACCGTTGCTGCCCACCGTGACACTGCCGAGCACCGTATCGCCATCGCGGATAGTGATAATTGAGCCCGCTTCTGCGGTTCCGCTCAGCACTGGCGTAGTGTCTTTGGTCGCGCCGCCGTTAGCTATGGGCTGCGCAGTCGAACCGCTGTTGTTGATGACGCTCAGGTCGCCAACCGTTGCGGGCGCCACGGTATCCACGGTGAAATCCACCGGATTGGTCGCTGGGCTGGTGTTCCCCGCCGCGTCGGTGACGGTAGCGGTCAAACTATGCTGACCCTCCGCCAGCGCTGGCGTGGTAAAGCTCCAGCGGCCATCGGCGCCAACGGTGACAGTGCCGAGCAGCGTGCTGCCATCGTAGATGCTGACAATCGCGCCCGCTTCAGCGGTGCCGCTCAGCGTGGGTGTGTTGTCATCGGTAATGGCACCCGCGCCAATCGCGCCCTGGTACGGACCTACGGCGTCGTTGATCACCAAATCCGTGATGGCGGTTGGCGGCGTGGTGTCGTTTTCACCGGGATCGGTGGGATTGGTTGGGTTGGTAGGATTAGTTGGGTTGGTGGGATTGCCGCCGTTGTTACCGTCATCGGGATTGGTCGGCGAGGCATTACCGCCACCACCACCTGAACCGGCAAACAGCGCACCTAAGCCCGCCAGCGCCGCACCACCGATACCAAAGGCGGCAATGGTGCCGTTATTGGTGGTGTTTTCCGCTAACAGCCCTTCGGTGCTGTCGATTGAAACGTACTGGAAACCTTCTGTACCGGGATCTTCAACCCACCACATGGCGCCGCGATCGTCCTGCAGAACCAGATCGCTATCGCCATTCGGGCTATAAAAATTATGAATAACAACCACTTCACCAGACTTCGTGGTGACGACTAAATCATTACCATTGCGTGTGAAAGACTTAATATCAGACTGATTAAGATGCAGCTTCACCAAACTCGGAGCGGTCAAATTAACTTGATTTCCACTCAGCTCAGAAGCAACGGTCCCACCTTTTGGGGTTACTGAGATATTATTCATGTTATCGAGATCCCGCAGTTTCCATAATCACGCCCGGTATCAGCAGACACCGGCTTTTACAGCGAATAATCGCGACGATTATTCACTTCTTCTCTTGATCGATTTCATACAGGCTAAGAATGAAATCGCGTTGAGTTTTGTTTAGCCGCCATCCTGATAACTGATTGGTTTTATTTCTTAAAATCACCACGGGAAAAATATATTTATTCTCAAGCGGCCGGGCACAAATGACGTGAAACGCATAAAGCCCAGGCTTTGACATTTTTTCAGTTCCCCGAGGGATGAAACCAACTCAATAATTTCAGGATTAAGCTAATAAATCATCGAGATAGACGCTCTGCCACAAATAGCCCTGCATGCCATAAATTGCTTTATGCGACAGCAGGTCGACCTGTTGTTGATTTTCAACACCCTCAACGATGACGCCGTTGCATAATTCGTTGAGATGGTCGAGCAGAATGTCAAAGGTGCGACCGTCGCCAAATTGCCAAAAAAATTCTTTGTCAATCTTGACGATTTCAAATATTCCGCTATCAAACATGGAAAGGTTGGAATAACCCGGACCAAAGTCATCGAGCCATAAAGGGGCTGGCGTCACTTTCGCGACACCTTTTAAAATCAACAGATCGGCGCTATTAAATCGCGCGGTGAAGAATGCTGATATTTCCAGACGCAACAGCGTCAGTTGAGCCAGTTTTTCTTGTATTTCAGCATGTTTAAAAATGCTGGCTACGATATCTCTATCAACATTGACACTGACAATCTGGTCGAACCCTTTCTGGTATAGCTGAATAAGTTTTTCGATCTGGTGGAGGAATAACTGCCATTTAACGTCAGCAGAAAGCTGACTGAAGAACCCAACATCCCTTTCAGGGTTACGCTTATTATTGATATTTGCGTCGTCTGCAAGACGCGTTAACAATTCCCTGGCAATCACCTGGCCGGATAAATCGTAAACCGGCTCCAACAAGAACACTGTCTTCGGTTGATTGCTCATTTCACATCCTTACTGCAACTGCCTGATAGCCTTAAACTGTCAGGATTTCTCATGTAAGAAGTAAGGTAAACATTGATAAAACTTAATGTCTTAACTGAAGGTTAACGTACTACTTACACTTTGAGAAATAGATTTCAGTAAACACTTTAGGTAACTTCAATCGTTTAAATCAATCAATAACGTAAGTAAATTTCTCTAAAATTCACAAAAGCTCAGAAAATTCTTAATCTAATTTAACTTATCTTTTACTTTAATAGATCTGTAAAAAACTTATCGAATTGAAAAATAATGATAAAAAAAGATTCTGCACGATTTGATAGCCCTCCTTAACTCAAATTGCAAAATGCTTTATCTGGCATCTATGCTTCCAAAAAGCGCCAATAACCACTAATTTCTATGGTGACTATTAAAACCTTAATGTTTAAATTTTTATTATGCATTGCAAAGAATACATAACAGAATAACTGCTTAATCCATGATGAATCAGTAAGTAAGGTAAGGATATTAAGACAATAATCAGCGTTGCCGACTCGCTTTATTAGAGAAAAGAAGGAGATAGCATTTTGGGAGGTAAATGTGGGATTTACGTGGCGGGTTACAAATAAGCCAAAGGTGATCGTCTTCACAAATCAAATTAAATTATTGTTGCCAGGCGCGGATATAGCAGGAAAAGCGAAAACCGAGCCCTTGCGAGCTCGGTTTAAGAGCAATTAATTACTCATCTTCTAAATAGGTATAACCGTACAAGCCACTCTCGAATTCAGACAAGAACTGCGCGCGCAGCTCTTCATCTATATCCGTTTGTTGCGTTACCTGATCGCGGAACAGCGTCATCAAATCGTTAGGATTCAGCTGCACGTACTCAAGCATATCCGCTACGGTATCGCCCTCATCCGACAGCTGAACTTCCACGCTGCCATCCGGGAACGCAAACACATCAACCGCTTCGGTATCACCGAACAGGTTATGCATGTTGCCGAGAATTTCCTGATACGCGCCCACCATAAAGAAGCCGAGCATCGGCGGATTGTCGATGTCGTATTCCGGCATCGGCATGGTGGTGGCAATGCCATCGCCATCGACGTAGTGATCGATGGTGCCATCGGAGTCACAGGTGATGTCGAGCAACACCGCGCGACGCTTCGGCATTTTATTCAGCCCTTCCAGCGGCAGCACCGGGAACAGCTGATCGATGCCCCACGCATCCGGCATTGACTGGAACAGCGAGAAGTTGACGTAAATCTTATCCGCCATGCGCTCCTGCAGCTCATCAATGATCGGGCGATGCGCGCGGTTGCTGGGATCGAGATGCTGCTGAATGTAGTGGCAGATGCTCAGATAAAGCTGCTCTGCCCAGGCGCGCTGGCCGAGATCGTAGGTGCCTGATGAATAACCGGTATGGATGTCGAACAGATCCATTTGGCTATCGTGCAGCCATTCGCGCAGCGAACGACGCACGTCGGGTTCGTGCATCTCCTGCCACGTATCCCACAGGCTCTGAATCGGACGCGGTGAATCGGCATCCGGTGCCACCGGCGTGCTGAACTCGTTACGCTCAACACCAATGATGTTGGACACCAGCACGGTGTGGTGCGCCGTCACCGCACGACCTGACTCGGTGATCACGGTTGGATGTTCCAGCCCGTTCTCTTCACAGGCATCGCCAATCGCCCAAATCACGTTGTTGGCGTATTCGTTCAGACCGTAGTTGACCGAGCAATCTGACTGCGAGCGGGTTCCTTCATAATCCACGCCCAAACCGCCGCCCACATCGAAGCATTTGATGTTAACGCCCAGCTTCGCCAGCTCCACGTAGAAACGCGCCGACTCACGCACGCCGGTCGCGATGTCGCGGATGTTGGACATCTGCGAACCGAGATGGAAGTGCAGCA
This sequence comes from Pantoea sp. AG1095, assembly GCF_003208415.1. Classification (NCBI taxonomy): domain Bacteria; kingdom Pseudomonadati; phylum Pseudomonadota; class Gammaproteobacteria; order Enterobacterales; family Erwiniaceae; genus Pantoea; species Pantoea sp. AG1095. Next base: position 154,758 of record NZ_QKMJ01000010.1, read on the forward strand.
GCTGCAGGCTATCGAGACGGCCCGCTTTGCGCATGATATCGACCAGCTGTAACACCTGCGATGCCGCCAGGCCAAACTTCGATTTTTCACCGCCGCTCGACTGCCACTTGCCTGAGCCCTGCGACGCCAGACGCGCACGGATACCAAGACGCGGAATCACATTCAGACGCTCGGCCTCTTCCAGCACCAGACGCACCTCGGTCATCTTCTCGATCACCAGATAGACTTTGTGGCCGAGCTTTTCACCGATCAGCGCCAGACGAATGTATTCGCGGTCTTTGTAGCCGTTGCAGACAATCACCGAACGGGTTTTGCCGGCGTGGGCCAGCACAGCCATCAGCTCGGCTTTCGAACCGGCTTCCAAGCCCAGCGGTTCGCCAGAGTTGACCAGCGACTCAATCACGCGCTTATGCTGATTCACCTTGATTGGGTAAACCAGGAAGTAATCACCTTTATAGCCGTAAGATTCACGCGCGCGTTTGAAGGCGGCATTAATCGAACGCAGACGATGCTGGAGAATCTGCGGGAAGCAGAACAGCGCCGGCAGACGTTGACCGTCGGCTTCGCGCTCTTTCACCAGCTTCGCTAAGTCAACGCGCACTTCCGGCTGATCCGGATCGGGACACACGCTGATGTGCCCCAGCTCGTTGACGTCGTAATAGTTGTTTCCCCACCAGGCAATGTTGTAGGTACGCAGCATTCTGCTCGCTTCCTGATCGTTCATCGCCACCTCCTGCATGGAGCGGAGTACACCTTGTTCGCCAGCTGACGAACCCTTGATATTCTTCATGTCGTCAGACATCGCGAACCTCAATTTTCCGTTGAAATATGAATTTGTTACCGAGTTTTGTCATGGTGGCGCCAGGTAAAAATTGCCTCATCCTGCTTGCTGCCTCTGTAAGGTTGCACTGTGCAATGCTGACTCTAAGTGTAAAACACCGCGCCAAAGTCGGGGCAAATAGCCTGAGACTTCCACGGTCAGTAGACAGCGAAATAGAGTAATAGATGCAGAGAAATGTTAACCGGCGCGCGTGTCGGGAGAATGAACACAACGTCGATAAGAGAAAAGAACGGTTTTGGAGTGTGAAAGGAGTGCCAGCGCGCCGGAACAGCGCAGTGAACCAAAGCGAAAGAAAGAGTGGTTCATTACTTTAATCACCTCCATCGCCTGCTTAAAGCACGCGAGAAACGGCTTGGGTGAAGGTCAGATTAAATGGCATCTGACGGCGCGACGCACGGCGGCGTCATCCTTTGCGGCTGTGGTCGACAGCAGCGGCGTTTTATACAGCCACACGGGGTAAATTGCAAAATCTTTGTCAGTAACTGCGCGCGGTGTCAGGAAATGATTCCACTTATGATGTTGCGGAAAATGCGGGATCGGAAAAAGCACTGGAAAAGTGCTCACTGAGTAACCTAGAATAGCCGTCCAGATGGTTTTCCATCTAAACTGATTAACATTCAGGCGGTGTGAGTTAATGCTCTCGCTGCCACTGCTTGCGGCTTTGCCTGAAGGGGCGTCGAGTCGGTCTGATCCCGCTTACGCTATGCAGTCGTATTCAAACCATTTTTAAGGTAAAGAACAGAATGGCTAAACACCTTTTTACATCTGAGTCCGTATCAGAAGGACATCCTGATAAAATCGCTGACCAAATTTCCGATGCCGTGCTGGATGCGATCCTCGAGCAGGATCCGAAAGCGCGCGTGGCCTGCGAAACTTACGTGAAGACCGGTATGGTGCTGGTTGGCGGTGAAATCACCACCAGCGCATGGGTGGATATCGAAGAGATCACCCGTAATACCGTACGTGAAATCGGCTATGTCCATTCCGATATGGGCTTTGATGCGAACTCTTGCGCAGTGCTGAGCGCGATTGGTAAGCAATCTCCAGACATCAATCAGGGCGTTGACCGTACCGATCCGCTGGAACAAGGCGCGGGCGATCAGGGCCTGATGTTCGGCTACGCCAGCAACGAAACCGATGTGCTGATGCCAGCGCCGGTCACCTACGCGCACCGTCTGGTGCAGCGTCAGGCTGAAGTGCGTAAAAGTGGTTCACTGCCGTGGCTGCGTCCGGATGCAAAAAGCCAGATCACCTTCCAGTACGATGACGGCAAAATTGTCGGTATCGATGCAGTTGTACTCTCGACCCAGCATGCTGAAGATGTGACCACCGCCGATCTGCGTGAAGCGGTGATGGAAGAGATCATCAAGCCGGTTCTGCCGACTGAGTGGATCACCGCCAGCACCAAATACCACATCAACCCAACTGGCCGTTTTGTCATCGGTGGTCCAATGGGCGACTGCGGTCTGACCGGTCGTAAAATTATCGTTGATACCTACGGCGGTATGGCGCGTCACGGTGGCGGCGCGTTCTCAGGTAAGGATCCGTCAAAAGTCGACCGTTCTGCCGCTTACGCCGCACGTTATGTGGCGAAGAACATCGTCGCGGCTGGCCTGGCTGACCGTTGTGAAATCCAGGTTTCTTACGCCATCGGCGTGGCTGAGCCAACCTCGATCATGGTTGAAACTTTCGGTACCGAGAAAGTCTCCACCGAGCAGCTGACGCTGCTGGTGCGCGAGTTCTTCGACCTGCGTCCATACGGCCTGATTCAGATGATGGATCTGCTGAAACCGATCTACAAAGAGACCGCAGCATACGGTCACTTTGGTCGTGAGCACTTCCCGTGGGAGCAGACTGACAAAGCCGCGCAGCTACGCGAAGCGGCGGGTTTGAAGTAATAGACTACTCTGCGGGCTGATGCCCTCGCCCCGGCCCTCTCCCACGTGAGAGGGCGACGCTGTACGATTTGACATCGAAGCTCGCTTTTGGCGGGCTTTTTTTATGCCTTTGCATCGTCAGGCACATTTTTCTCCGCCGTCTACACTTCTTTCACCTCGCTTACAACTTAGTGATAACGATTACATTTTGAAATCCTTTATCAATCGGCAATTTAGAGATTTTTCAGCGTAGTTATTACTCTGAAAATGCGTTATTTTCAGCGTCGTCTGATAGCCGGTATTTAGTGCGATGTCAGAAACTTAAAGGGTGCTATACCTTACTGGTTACGTAACTATTTCGGGCGGAAAATGCTGGATTGCAGGGTTTCAGCGTGTGTAACCGATTACACTGGTGTGATCTTACTCACTTTTTTCCGCCGACAGGTTTCATAACATTGATAACAACAACGATGGATAAACTTTGGAGGCTTCATGCCTGGTAATAATCACAAGAGCAGAACTTCAAATAAGGTCATGACCTTGTTTGTCTGCTTCTTAGCGGCGCTGGCCGGCTTGCTGTTTGGTCTGGATATCGGTGTTATCGCCGGTGCTCTGCCTTTCATCGCGAAAGATTTTAACGTCACTGCCCACCAGCAAGAGTGGATCGTCAGCTCAATGATGTTTGGTGCTGCAGTCGGTGCGGTGGGCAGCGGCTGGATGTCATCGCGTCTGGGTCGTAAAAAGAGCCTGATGGCCGGTGCGATTCTTTTCGTTATTGGTTCACTGTGGTCTGCGGGTGCAACCAGCCCGGAAATGCTGATCGCCGCACGCGTGGTGCTTGGCCTGGCCGTGGGTGTTGCTTCTTACACCGCGCCGCTGTATCTCTCGGAAATCGCACCGGAGAAGATTCGCGGCAGTATGATTTCGCTGTATCAGCTGATGATCACCATCGGTATTCTGGCGGCGTATCTCTCCGATACCGCATTCAGCGATGCTGGCGCATGGCGCTGGATGCTGGGCATCATCACCATTCCTGCGGTACTGCTGCTGGTTGGCGTCTTCTTCCTGCCCAACAGCCCACGCTGGCTGGCGGCTAAAGGTGACTTCCGCAGTGCTGAGCGCGTGTTATCGCGCCTGCGTGATACCAGCGAACAAGCCAAACGTGAACTGGATGAAATCCGTGAAAGCCTGAAAATTAAACAGTCGGGCTGGCAGCTGTTCCAGAGCAACAGCAACTTCCGCCGCGCAGTGTTCCTTGGCGTGCTGTTGCAGGTGATGCAGCAGTTCACCGGCATGAACGTCATCATGTACTACGCACCGAAGATCTTCGAAATCGCTGGCTTTGCCAACACCACGCAGCAAATGTGGGGCACGGTGATTGTTGGTCTGGTGAACGTATTGGCGACCTTTATTGCTATCGGTCTGGTGGATCGCTGGGGCCGTAAACCTACGCTGCTGCTGGGCTTCCTGGTGATGGCGCTGGGTATGGGCATTCTCGGCACCATGCTGCACATCGGCATCCATTCTCAAGAAGCGCAATACTTCGCGGTGGCGATGCTGCTGATGTTCATCATTGGTTTTGCGATGTCTGCTGGCCCGCTGATTTGGGTACTGTGTTCCGAGATTCAGCCGCTGAAAGGCCGCGACTTCGGTATCACGGTGTCCACCGCGACCAACTGGATTGCCAACATGATTGTCGGTGCTACCTTCCTGACCATGCTGAATACGCTGGGCAACGCGCCAACCTTCTGGGTTTACGCCGGTCTGAACGTGTTCTTCATTCTGCTGACGCTGGCGCTGATTCCAGAGACCAAAAACGTTTCGCTGGAGCACATCGAGCGCAACCTGATGTCCGGCAAAAAACTGCGCGATATCGGTCAGAAGTAATCCCGATGAGCGAATGCAAGGGCTGCCAATTGGCAGCCCTTTTTATTTGAGATCGTTCCGGCAACCTTTTATGCTGCCCTCCATGAAAACACCGCGCCTTCCCATCGCCTTACAACAAGCCGTTATGCGCTCGCTGCGCCACTATTTACAGCTGGCCAACGAGAAGCTGGAACGTCGCTTTGATGAGCCCTCGCTGGTTTATCAGCAGCGCGGCACCGCTGCAGGTACCGCATGGCTGGAGAAGTGGGAAATCCGCATCAATCCGGTGCTGCTGCTGGAGAATCAGCAGGCATTCGTTGATGAAGTGGTGCCGCACGAACTGGCGCATCTGCTGGTGTGGAAAACCTTTGGCCGCGTGCCGCCGCACGGCAAAGAGTGGAAATGGATGATGGAGAGCGTGCTTGGCGTGCCTGCGCGCCGCACCCACCAGTTTGAAATCGCCTCGGTGCGCAGCAACACCTTCCCCTATCGCTGCCGCTGTCAGCAGCATCAGCTCACCGTACGGCGCCATAATCGCGTGCTGCGCGGAGAAAGCGAATATCGCTGTGTGCACTGCAAATCCCTGCTGCAACCCGGTGAGTTTTTATCGAATTAGTTCAGCAACCTAGCCTAATCTCATATCCCGTGCGTCATCATTCTGTTACCCTGCCGCCCTTTTTCAGGACCAGGTTAATTTTTGGAATATGTCTCGCAAAACGTTGCTGTTACTTACCTTGTTAGTTGCCCCACTTAGCGCTTACAGCCTCAGTTTCACTCACTATCATCAAAACAATTTTAGTCAGGCCAAAGCGTATGCGGCGCAGATCAATGCTGATGCGCCAGCCGACTTTTACTGCGGCTGCAAAATCAGCTGGCACGGCAAAAAGGGCGTACCGGATCTAAGCAGTTGCGGCTACAGCGTGCGTAAGAACGCTAATCGCGCCGAACGCATTGAGTGGGAACATGTGATGCCCGCGTGGGAGTTCGGCCATCAGCGTCAGTGCTGGCAAAACGGCGGCCGCAAAAGCTGCAGCAAAGATGCCGATTACCGCCGCATTGAGAGCGATCTGCATAACCTGCAGCCGGCGATTGGTGAAGTGAACGGCGACCGCAATAATTTCCAGTACAGCCAATGGAACGGCGGCGAACAGCAGTACGGTCAATGCAGCATGAAGGTCGATTTTAAGCAGAAACTGGCGCAGCCGCCGGAGCGTGCGCGTGGCGCCATTGCCCGCACTTACTTCTATATGCGCGACCAATATCACCTGCGCCTGTCGCGTCAGCAAACCCAGCTGTTTACCGTGTGGGATAAGCAATATCCGGTGACGAGCTGGGAGTGTGAGCGCGACAATCGCATCGCCAAAGTGCAGGGAAATCACAATTCCTACGTACAGCAGGCTTGCCAGCGCTAAAAGCGCTACCCTACACTAGCTTTTTTCGATTGCGCCGTGTCCGCTGACACGGCATAACGCTGGCAGGAACCGCATGCGTATACCTCGCATTTATCATCCCGAATCTCTCGAAGTTAACAGTGAAGTCTTCCTCGATGAAGATGCCGCTAACCATGTTGGACGCGTGCTGCGCATGACGGCCGGTCAGCAAATTGAGCTGTTTGATGGCAGTAATCTGACTTTTAGCGCCGAAATCACCCAGGCTGATAAAAAGCGTGTAAAAGTAAGGGTCCTTGCCAGCCAGGCTGATGACCGTGAATCCCCGCTGCATTTACATCTTGGTCAGGTGATGTCGCGCGGTGAAAAAATGGAATTCACTATCCAGAAATCGATCGAACTTGGCGTGAATGTGATTACGCCCTTGTTTTCTGAACGCTGCGGCGTAAAGCTGGACGCCGAGCGGCTGGCAAAAAAAATTCAGCAATGGCAGAAAATCGCGATTGCCGCCTGTGAACAGTGCGGCCGTAATCGTGTGCCGGAAATTCGCGAGCCGATGACATTGCAAGCCTGGTGCGCGGAAGCCGAAGACGGTTTGAAGCTCAATTTGCATCCGCGCGCCAGCCACAGCATCAACACGCTGCCGCAGCCGGTAGAGCGCCTGCGCTTGCTGATTGGGCCGGAAGGTGGCTTAACCGCCGATGAAATTGCCATGACCGCGCAGCAGGGTTTTACCGATATTCTGCTTGGACCCCGCGTGTTGCGCACCGAAACCACCGCACTCACCGCTATTACGGCACTTCAGGTGAGGTTTGGTGACCTCGGTTAAGCGATACTTTCGGGTTCGAACGTAACTTCACAGCACAACGCTTTCGGGGTAAATGCTTCCCCATTTAGGAGAGAATAATGATTAAGCTTGGCATCGTTATGGACCCGATTTCGTCCATCAATATTAAAAAAGACACCAGCTTCGCCATGTTGCTGGAAGCACAGCGCCGTGGTTACGAAATTCATTACATGGAGATGGGCGATCTCTCCCTGCGCGGTGGCGTGACTTACGCGCGCACGCGTCTGCTGAGCGTTGAGCAGAACTACGACAACTGGTACACGTTTGGCAGCGAGCAGAATATCCCGCTGGCCGATCTTAACGTGGTGCTGATGCGTAAAGATCCGCCGTTCGACACCGAATTTATCTATGCCACATACCTGCTGGAACGCGCAGAAGAGCAAGGTACGCTGATCGTGAACAAACCGCAGAGCCTGCGCGACTGCAACGAGAAGCTGTATACCGCATGGTTCGCCGACCTGACGCCAGATACGCTGGTCACGCGTAATAAAGAGCAGCTGCGCGCCTTCTGGCAGGAGCATGGCGACGTGATCCTTAAGCCGCTGGACGGCATGGGCGGCGCCTCGATCTTCCGCGTGAAACAGGACGATGCCAACTTCGGCGTGATCACCGAAACCCTGACTAATCACGGCCAGTACTTCTGCATGGCGCAGAACTATCTGCCGGCGATCAAAGACGGCGACAAACGCGTGTTGGTGGTGGATGGCGAACCTGTACCTTACTGCCTGGCGCGCATTCCGCAAGGCGGCGAAACGCGCGGTAATCTGGCAGCCGGTGGCCGTGGTGAAGCACGTCCGTTGAGCGACAGCGACTGGGAAATTGCGCGTCGCGTTGGCCCAACGCTGAAAGCCAAAGGGCTGATTTTTGTCGGCCTGGATATTATCGGTGATAAACTGACTGAAGTTAACGTGACCAGCCCAACCTGCGTACGTGAAATCGAGGCCGCGTTCCCGATATCGATCACTGGCATGCTGATGGATGCCATTGAGAAACGCCTGGGCTGATGCCGTCGGAGTCTCCCCTCCGTGAACACCCAAAACCGGCGCTGCCGCGGCTGCGCCGGTTATTTTTGGTATACGAGTGATAATGAATTTACAGCATCATTTTCTAATTGCGATGCCGTCGCTGCAGGACCCACTGTTCAAACGCTCGGTAGTCTATATCTGCGAGCACAATGAAGATGGCGCCATGGGTTTGATCGTTAATAAGCCAATGGACAACCTGACGGTCGAAGGCATCCTTAAAAAGCTTAAAATTAGCCCATCCGAACGCGATCCTGCCATCAAACTGGACAAGCCAGTGTTTGCCGGTGGTCCGCTGGCGGAAGATCGTGGTTTCATACTGCACTCGGCGCAGCGCATTTACTCCTCGAGCATTCGTATTTCAGACACCACGGTGATCACCACATCACGTGATGTGCTGGAAGCGATCGGCACCACATCACAGCCCGATAACGTGCTGGTGGCGCTGGGTTATTGCGCCTGGGAGAAAGGTCAGCTGGAAGAGGAGTTGCTGGAGAATGCCTGGCTCACCTCGCCCGCTAACACCAATATTCTGTTCCAGACGCCCATCGCTGAACGCTGGCGTGAAGCGGCACGCGGATTGGGCGTCGATATTCACAACATTGCCACCGATGCAGGGCACGCCTGATGGCCAGTGAAACTTTACTGGGCTTCGATTTCGGCACCAAAAGCATCGGCGTTGCTGTCGGTCAGCAATTAACGGGCGCCGCGCGCGCGTTGACGGCGCTAAAAGCGCAGGATGGCACGCCGGACTGGAAGCTGATCGAAAAGCTGCTGAAAGAGTGGCAGCCCGATTATGTGGTAGTGGGCTTGCCGCTGAATATGGATGGCACCGAACAGGAACTTACTGCGCGCGCACGTAAGTTCGCCAATCGCCTGCATGGTCGTTTTGGCGTACGCGTCGAGCTGCAGGACGAGCGCCTGAGCACCGTTGAAGCGCGTGCCGATCTGTTTGAACGCGGCGGCTTTCGCGCGTTGCAGAAAGGCCAGGTTGATTCCCAATCCGCGGTGATCATCCTCGAAGATTGGTTTGATACGCATTAAAGCCATCCAGATCTGGCACATGGCGTAGCGGCGCATTTATTGCGCATTGCCAGGGATGAGCAGGGCAGCGGTATAAACATGCGCGATGAATCGCGCCGCTACAATGGTTGGTTTTCCGGCTCTGAGCGCCTATCTGGATCTCTTCAAATCATCCCCGCCGCCTGACGCCCCTGCTCGCTCTGCGCAAAGGTTTGCATGCCCGCCTGCGCGCCGGTTTGCAACACGCCAGGCAACTGATGCATCTTGCCTTCGCGGATCAGGTTCGCCACCGCCGGCGTCGCCACCAACACTTCAAACAAGCCAATCCGCCCGCCCGCTTTTGCCGGCACTAAACGTTGCGCCAGCACCGCTTTCAGGCTGCCCGCTAATTGAGTGCGCACCAGGTTTTTCTCTTCAGCGGGAAAGACATCCACCAGCCGATCAACCGCCTGGGTTGCGCCGCGCGTATGGAGCGTAGCCAGCACCAGATGTCCGGTTTCTGCTGCAGTGAGCGCCAGGCGGATGGTTTCGCTGTCGCGCAGTTCGCCGAGCAGAATCACATCAGGATCTTCACGCAGCGCGGCTTTCAGCCCGTGTTGAAACGAGGCGCAGTGCGCACCCACTTCGCGCTGTTGAATCAGCGAGCGCTGGCTGCGATGCACAAACTCAATCGGATCTTCCAGCGTCAGAATGTGCCGCGCCTGCTGACGATTCAGACAATCTACCATCGCCGCCAGCGTGGTGGATTTGCCGCTGCCGGTGGCGCCGGTAATTAAAATCAGTCCCTCTTCCAGCTGTAACAGCTGGCTCACCACCTCGGGCAGATGCAGGCTGCTGAGATCGGGCGCCTGGCTGGCAATCAGCCGTAGCGCCAGCGATAAGCCGTGACGCTGCATAAACAGGTTGGCGCGCAGCCGTATGCCGCTGGCAAGCGTAATCGCGAAGTCAACGTGGCCGTTCTCCTCCAGCTCGGCCTGCTGCGACGCCGTGAGCCACTGCTGCATAAAGGCTTCCAGCCAGCCGCCATCCAGCGCGCTCTGCTGCGGAATCGGCTCCAGCACGCCTTGTCGCCGCCAGTGCGGCAAATGTCCGCTGCAAAGGTGCAGATCGGCGGCGTTATGCTTTACACTAAGGGCCACTATTTCATCCAACTCCATTTAGCTTCTCCTGACTATGACTTCCATTGAGCACAACTTACAGCAAGTGCGTGAGCGTATCGCCGCCGCCGCCGCACGTTGCGGCCGCGCGCCAGAAGAAATTACGCTGCTTGCAGTGAGCAAAACCAAACCTGCGAGCGCGGTCGCAGAAGCCATTGCCGCTGGACAACACGCATTCGGTGAGAATTACGTGCAGGAAGGGGTTGAAAAAGTGGCTGAGCTGGCCGCACATCCTGATTTGCAATGGCACTTTATCGGCCCGCTGCAATCCAATAAAAGCCGTCTGGTGGCGGAAAACTTCGCCTGGTGCCACACCGTGGACCGCCAGCGCATCGCGCAGCGTCTGAACGATCAGCGCCCGGCGTCGTTGCCACCGCTCAACGTGTTAATTCAGGTAAATATCAGTGACGAGAACAGCAAATCTGGCATCATGCTGGAGGCGTTGCCGGAGCTGGCGCAGCAGATCGCCGCACTGCCGAATTTGCGCTTGCGTGGGCTGATGGCGATTCCGGCGCCAGAGTCAGAATACGCACGGCAACTGGCGGTGTGTCAGCAGATGGCCGCCGCGTTTCAAACCTTAAAACAGGACTATCCTGACGTCGATACGCTTTCTCTGGGAATGAGCGACGATATGGACGCGGCAATCGCCGCGGGCAGCACCATGGTGCGTATTGGCACCGCCGTTTTTGGCGCGCGGGATTATGCGCGACCTTCACAACAATAATTGAGGAACCTCATGTTAACACTGACGTTTTTAGTCAAAACGCTGATCGATTTGTACGTGATGGTGCTGCTGCTGCGCATCTGGATGCAGTGGTCGCGCTGTGACTTCTACAACCCGCTGGCGCAGTTTGTCGTGAAGATCACCCAACCGATTATCAAGCCGCTGCGCCGCGTCATTCCGGCCATTGGCCCGATTGATACCGCATCGCTGCTGCTGGCCTTTGTGCTGACCACGCTGAAATATCCGATCCTGCTGCTGATTCAGGTCGGCGTGTTCTCCGTTGATCCCACCAACCTGCTGGTTGGCCTGCTGTCGCTGGTGAAGTCCGCCGGTTATCTGGTGTTCTGGGTGATCATCATTCGTTCGCTGATGAGCTGGATCAGCCAGGGTCGCGGCCCGGTGGATCAGGTTCTGATGCAGCTGACTGAACCGCTGATGTCACCGATTCGCCGTATTCTGCCGGCGATGGGCGGTATCGATTTCTCTGCCATGATTGTGATTCTGGTGCTGTACGCGCTGAATTTCCTCGGCATGGACCTGTTCCCAGGTCTCTGGTATTTGCTGTAATTCGTCTATCTGGAACTGTTATGCAAAAAGTTGTACTCGCGACCGGAAATCCCGGCAAAGTCCGCGAACTGGCCGATCTGTTAGCGGCCTTCGGACTTGATATCGTGGCGCAAACCGAACTCGGCGTTGAGTCGGCGGAAGAAACCGGCCTGACCTTCATCGAAAACGCCATCCTGAAGGCGCGTCATGCGGCTGAGATTACCGGTTTACCGGCGATTGCCGACGATTCCGGTCTGGCGGTCAATGCGCTGGGCGGCGCGCCGGGGATCTACTCCGCGCGCTATGCGGGTGTTGATGCCAGCGACCAGCAAAATCTGGATAAGCTGCTGGTGGCATTGGAAAACGTGCCGGATGGCAAACGTCAGGCTCAGTTCCACTGCGTGCTGGTTTACCTGCGTCACGCTGCCGATCCCACGCCGCTGGTGTTCCACGGTAGCTGGGCTGGGGAAATCACCCGCGCGGCAGCGGGCGCAGGCGGTTTTGGTTACGATCCCATCTTTTATGTCCCTGAATTGGGTAAAACGGCGGCAGAGCTGAGTAAAGACGAAAAGCGCGCCGTCTCTCACCGTGGTAAAGCATTGACGCTGCTGCTGGAAGCGATGCGCAATGCCTGAGTTTTCACCTACGTTGCCGCCATTAAGCCTGTACATCCATATTCCGTGGTGTGTGCAGAAGTGTCCGTACTGTGATTTCAACTCTCACGCGTTAAAAGGCGAGGTGCCGCACATTGAGTATGTGCAGCACCTGCTCAACGATCTCGAACAGGATTTACCGCTGACTGGCGGCCGTGAAGTGCGCACTATTTTCATCGGCGGCGGCACGCCAAGCCTGTTGAGCAGCAATGCGATGCAGATGCTGATGGACGGCGTGCGTGCGCGTTTGCCGCTGGCGGCCGATGCGGAAATCACCATGGAAGCCAATCCAGGCACCGTTGAAGCAGATCGCTTTAGCGCCTACCAGAAAGCCGGTATTAACCGTATTTCGATTGGCGTGCAGAGTTTCAGTCCACAGAAGCTTGAGCGTTTAGGCCGCATTCACGGGCCGGAAGAAGCCGTGCGCGCCGCCCAGCTGGCTGAAGGATTAGGCCTGCGCAGTTTTAACCTCGACCTGATGCACGGCTTGCCGGATCAGTCGCTGGGGGAAGCGCTGGATGATCTGCGCCAGGCGATTGCGCTCAATCCGCCGCATCTGTCGTGGTATCAGCTGACGATTGAGCCGAACACCTTATTCGGTTCGCGCCCGCCAAAACTGCCGGATGACGATGCGCTGTGGGATATTTTTGAGCAAGGTCATCAACTGCTGAGCGCCGCAGGTTATCAGCAATATGAAACCTCGGCGTATGCCAAACCGGGTTATCGCTGCGAGCACAATCTCAACTATTGGCGCTTCGGGGATTACCTCGGGATTGGCTGTGGTGCCCACGGTAAGCTGACGCAAGCCGATGGTCGCATCGTGCGCACGGTGAAAACCCGTCATCCGCGCGGCTTTATGAAAGGCAACTATCTCGATAAGCAGCACGACGTGGCCGAGAACGACAAGCCGTTCGAGTTCTTTATGAACCGTTTTCGTCTGCTGGAAGCCGCACCGCGCGCCGATTTCCGCCGCTATACCGGCATGGATGAGCAGGTGATTCGCCCGCAAATCGATGCGGCGATAAGTGCAGGATACGTGGAGGAAACCACGGAGAGCTGGCAGATCACTGAGAAAGGCAAACTGTTCCTGAACTCGCTGCTGGAACTGTTCCTGACGGAAGAGTAATGAAAAATGCCCGGCTTATACCGGGCATCTTTTTTGCGTATTAGCCGTAAGTAATTTCAATTTCCTGATTCACTAACAGTGTGTAATGCGCCTGGCTATTGGTTAACAGTGTCCAGTTTTCCCCGCCGATCTGGACTTTATTCTGCGAAGTTAACCAGCCGTCGCTGAATTGCGTGCGATCAAGCGTGATGCGGTCGCCCATGTCGCCATTAATCATCAATTGCTGGCTATCGTCGTTAATAAATAGCCCCTCACCGCCTTCATTCAGTAACGAGTGCAGATCGAGATTAAGCAGATTATTACCTTTGCCACTTATATCTATTTTCTGCAAACCTTCCACACGTGCACTTAGCGCAGCAAAATCAATTATCTGGTTTTCACCCGAAAAAATAATATTTGCCGCTTTCACCAGATAATGAGACGGATAAGTATTTAACCAGCTCGCGACATCATAAATGTGGCGTTCTCCTGGGATGGGCAAATAGCTCGTCCCATTCCCATCATCTCTTGATTCACTTTCATAATTGGCTTGATATTGGGGTGAAGGGATGAATCTCACCGGATAATTTGCAGAGTAGGAACTTTCATTCCCAGCTTCATCTATCGCCTTCACACCAAAATTATTCAGCCCTGCACGCATATCATGCTGCGGAGTCATTCTCCAGTCACCCTGACTATTTGCATAAGCCGATCCCACCGCCGTACCATCCTGATACAGAATCACCAGGCTGTTAACTTCGGCCTTACCGATAAAATCCAGACGTGCATCGTCGGTATTTTGCCCTGGGAATACCGATTCAATGGGTCCCCTATCATCGAGCACCTGCATAATGAGGGGCTGAATTGTTGTGGTATCAATCAGCAACGTGACGGTGCTGCTCCATTTACTGACGTTGCCAGCATGATCAATGTTACGCACGCGAAAATTCCATTCGCCATCGGAGAGATTTTGCGGTGGAGTCCACAGCCAGGTGCCATCACTGTCTACCGCAACGGTCGCGGTTGTTACCCAACTGCCGTTTTTGCTGGCGTATTGAACGCGTACATATTCATTAGGGTCGCCAGTGCCGTACAGCTCAGGGCGGCGATCGTCAGTGGCCCGGATGAGATCAAACTGTCCGCGATACAAACCAACATCATCCTCAAAGTAATTGATGGTGGCGCTATCCGGTTTCTCGGTATCAAGCTGAAATGGCCACTTTAGCGACGGCTGGCTGCGATTATTTGCCCGGTCTTCTGCCACGGCACTCAACTCATATGCACCGTCGTTAGGCAGGTTCACTTCCACCTCCCATTTGCCATGCTGATTAGCGGTTACCGAAGCCAGGGGCGTTTTGCTGTTTTTGTTGTAGATATATACTAGGCTATTTGCTTCTGCCTCGCCACGCACGACAGGATTTGCGTCGTTGGTGTAACCATGTCGCTTAATGCTATTGCCGTTATGTATTCCACCCGCTGTATAGTCTTCGATTGCAGTAATTTGCGGCTTGTATGGCGCGATTGTATCGATGTTGTAATTGACCAAAACGATATCACTTTGGTTATTAGCGCGATCAACGGCAACAAAGGTCAGCACATGTTCACCGTCAGGCAACGGTTGAGAAGGCGCCCAGGAAAAACGGCCGCCACTCACTGGCACACTTATTGGGTTTTTACCATTGACCATGATGATGACTGCAACGGTATCTGGCGAATGCGCACTGCCTTCCCATCGCTTCTGCGCATCGTTATACCAGTCGGATTGAATATGCACGGTGTGAGGTGAAGGGGTATTACTGGAAGCAGAGGCGTTAAAAAATAACATAAAAACTCCTTAAAAATAAATGATTTCAATGAGTTGCTAACTCACTTTCATCTTTATTATTTTGGTGTTTTTACGGTTATCAGATTCGTCCCGAATCTAAGGTTCTTAAATGCAGTGCATATTAAAAGCAAAAAGCCAGCCGGGACTGGGCTGGCTTTGTTAGCTGAAGCAAATCATTAGCTTTTAACGTTCTGCATCAGTCCTTTGCGCTGCTCTTCCAGCACGGTTACGCGGTTGCATACTTCGTGGCCGAAGTTCTGGAAATCCTGCTCCTGCTTATTCCACTCCGCCTGCACCGACTGTTGTAAACCGCCAAGGTTGCCCATAATGGCCTGCAGTGGATTGCTGCCACTCGCCGCCTGGCTGCTGCCCATTTCGTTGAGACTATCCTGCATGATGCCGCCTAGCGTGCTCTGCACCAGCTTCTCGCCTTCCGCACGCACCTGATCGATAGCCTGATGATGGAACGTCAGTCCGTCTGGACGATGCTCAATAATGCGGTTCATTTGCTGCTTGAGCTGGCCATCCAGTTTAGTAAGACGGTTACGCACATTGCTGTTCGCGCCGAGCTTGTCGACAATCACTTTATCCAGCGCCACGCGGCTGCGTTCCAGACGCGAGGTTGCGCCGCTATCGATCCACGGCAAATCGCGACGCAGCGCGGTCTGGTAGTCGATGGCTTTCTGGCGCGCGGCGTTATCAACGTTGACCTTCTGGCCATTAAACTGCACGTCACCCTGCGGAGTGATTTCGAGGTTGCCGTTGGTTCCCACCACCTGCACGCTCTGCGGTTTAATGATCACATCATCCTGTGGCTTGACGCTGCACTCGTATGCAGCCTGAGCCTGAGTTGCCGCCAGCAGCAGCGCGGCGATAAGTGCCTTACGAACCATGAAATCTCCCTTTTTACGCGCTGAAAGGTCGGGCGTTGAGCGTCGCAGCCATTTTTGTGGCGGCCAGCGCGCAGCATCCGGAGCGTACATAAGTACGTGAGGAATGCGAGCACTGCCCGGTGCAAAAAGGGCAAGTAAGCTAGCCCGATACGATCTTTAGTCCCACCAAACGTCGAAGAGTTCAGTCACCTGCACATCCGTCAGGTTATGAGCTTCCAGCCACTTACGCACCAGTTCGCGGTGCTCGTCGGTGCATTTGCCGGTTTCCTGCAAGCACACCAGACCTTCCCACACCAGATAACCGCTGCCGTCATACGCCAGACCGTTCGGCGCGATCACTTCATTAATGAACTGATCAACAGTGGCGTCGATTTGCTCCTCGGTGGTGCCTTCGGCGAAACGCCAGGCGACGGAGAAGCCTAATTCCTGAAACTCATCAATATGCAGTTTTTTACGCAAACGACGGCTACGCTGTACGGCCATTATTTCACCCTCTCAAACATCAGATCCCATACGCCATGGCCCAGTCGCTGCCCGCGCTGCTCAAACTTGGTTAACGGACGCGTTTCCGGACGCGGCACGTAATTGTTACTTTCCGACTGATTTTTATATCCGTCGATGCTGCTCATCACTTCCAACATATGTTCGGCGTAGGCTTCCCAATCGGTCGCCATATGGAACACGCCGCCCAGCTTCAATTTGCGCATCACCAGCTCAGCAAACGGCACCTGTACGATGCGACGTTTGTTATGGCGCGCTTTGTGCCACGGATCCGGGAAGAACAGCTGCACCATGCGCAGCGAGTTATCCGGAATCATCTTCTGCAGCACTTCTACCGCGTCGTGACACATTACGCGCAGGTTCTCCACGCCCGCTTCCTTCGCCGACGCCAGGCAAGCACCCACGCCCGGCGCATGCACTTCCAGGCCAAGGAAATTCTGATGTGGATTGTTCTGCGCCATGGTCACCAGCGAGGCGCCCATGCCGAAACCGATCTCCAGCACTACCGGCGCGTCACGGCCAAACAGCGTCACCAGATCCAGCGGCTCCTGCTGGAACTCCACGCCCATCTCCGGCCATAAATTATCGAGCGCGAGCTGCTGTCCTTTCGTTAAGCGCCCCTGACGGCGCACAAAACTGCGGATACGGCGTAATGGCCGCCCGTTCTCATCAAATTCTGGGGTGATGACGTCATTAATCATGTTGAAGCCTGCTGGTTAGCCTGTTCTGGGAAACGGGCATTATGCAAAGTTAGGAAGCAGAAGCAAGCCTTTGCAATGTTCCGGTTTACACCCTGAGGTCTCTGTGCTGGAATTCCTGCCTGATTGTAGAGTAAACACGGAAAATTTCCTTCTTATGATGCAAGCGCCGACGTTCGCGCAACAAGTGCTGGATTGGTATCAGCGCTTTGGTCGCAAAACCCTGCCGTGGCAGCAGGAGAAAACGCCGTACAAGGTATGGCTCTCTGAAGTGATGCTGCAGCAAACCCAGGTTGCTACCGTCATTCCTTATTTTGAACGCTTTATGGCGCGCTTCCCGACGGTGGCCGATCTGGCAGCGGCACCGCTGGATGAAGTGCTGCATCTGTGGACCGGTCTCGGCTATTACGCGCGCGCGCGCAATCTGCACAAAGCCGCGAAACAGGTGGTGGAGAAGCACGGCGGCGAGTTCCCGCGAAACTTCGACGATGTCGCGGCGCTGCCGGGCATTGGCCGTTCTACCGCGGGCGCGGTGTTATCGCTGTCGCTCGGTCTGCACTTCCCAATTCTGGATGGCAACGTAAAACGCGTGCTGGCGCGCTGCTACGCGGTGGGCGGCTGGCCGGGTAAAAAGGAGGTTGAAAAACGGCTGTGGCAGATCAGCGAAGATGTGACGCCAGCGGCAGGCGTCAGCCAGTTCAATCAGGCGATGATGGACCTTGGCGCATTAGTATGTACTCGCTCACGCCCTAAATGCGAAATCTGCCCGCTTAATAGCAGATGCGTTGCTTATGCCAACAACAGCTGGGCGGAGTATCCCGGTAAGAAACCCAAACAGACCTTGCCAGAACGTAGCGGCTGGATGCTGATGATGCAGGATGGCGATGACGTGTGGTTAGAGCAGCGCCCGCCGGTTGGCCTGTGGGGCGGACTGTTCTGCTTCCCGCAGTTTACAAGTGAGCAAGCGCTAACTGACTGGCTAACTGAGCGCGGCATTCATGTTAAACCGCAGCAGCTCACCGCATTCCGCCACACCTTCAGCCATTTCCACTTAGACATTGTGCCTATGTGGCTCGCAAAGCCTTCCGCTGGGTCGCTGATGGATGAAGCGGGCGGTCTCTGGTATAACTTAGCGCAACCACCGTCAGTGGGTTTGGCGGCGCCGGTTGAGCGCTTGCTGCATGAATTGCGCCATCCCCAGCAGCTTACGCGTCGAGCAGACGTGACCGAAGAGGAAGAGTAATGAGCCGCACCATTTTTTGTACTTATCTGCAACGCGATGCTGAAGGTCAGGACTTTCAGCTCTATCCTGGCGAATTGGGTAAGCGCATCTTTAATGAGATCTCAAAAGAGGCCTGGCAGCAGTGGATGTCCAAGCAAACCATGCTGATCAATGAGAAGAAATTGAGCATGATGAACCCGGAAGATCGCAAAGTGCTGGAGAAGGAGATGATCAATTTCCTGTTCGAAGGCAAAGATGTGCACATTGAAGGTTACACCCCGCCAGAAAAATAACCGTTCAGGGCTTCCCTTTGAGGCCCTCTTTTTCGATTCAGGCACGCATTAACAATGAATAAAAAACTGATAGCGCTCTTGGTGATTGCACCACTTTTGGTCTCCTGCTCCGGACAAAAAAAATCGCAGTTTCATGAAGAGTGGGTCAAGGACACCAACGGTTTCGATATTTTGATGGGCCAGTTTGCCCACAATATTGAAAACATTTGGGGAATCAATGAAGTTCTGATCGCCGGACCGAAAGATTACGTCAAATATAGCGACGGTTATTACACCCGCAGTCACATCAACTTTGACAGCGGTAGCATCACCATTGAGACCATTTCCGGCACCGATCCGATGGCCAGCCTGCGTCAGGCGATCATCACCACGCTGTTGATTGGCGAAGATCCGGGCAATGTAGATCTCTACTCCGATGCCAACGATATTCAAATCAGTAAAGAGCCGCTGCTGTACGGCCAGGTGCTGGATAATACCGGCCAGCCGATCCGCTGGCAGGGCCGCGCCGGCAGCTTTGCTGATTATCTGATTCAAAACAAACTGCAGAAACGCACCTCCGGATTGCACGTCATCTGGTCGGTTACCATTCCGATGGTGCCAAACCACCTCGACAAACGTGCGCACAAATATCTGCCAATGGTGCGTAAAGCCGCTGAACAATATGGCGTGGATGCGTCACTGATTCTGGCGATTATGCAGATTGAATCGAGCTTCAACCCATATGCGGTGAGCCACGCTGATGCGCTGGGGTTAATGCAGGTGGTGCAGCATACCGCCGGTGTTGATGTGTTCCGTATGAAGGGCAAAGGTGGCAAACCGAGCCGCAGCTATCTGCTTGATCCTGAGAATAATATTGATGCGGGCACCGCGTATTTGTCGCTGCTGCAGAGAAGTTATTTAGGTGGGATTCAGGATCCGACATCACGGCGTTATGCGGTGATCACCGCGTACAACGGCGGTGCGGGCAGCGTGCTACGCGTGTTCTCCAGCGATAAGGATCGCGCGTTCTCGTCAATAAATAGTATGTCGCCGACGGAAGTTTACCAGACGCTGACCACCAACCATCCATCGGCAGAATCACGGCGTTATCTGTATAAAGTGAGCCAGGCGCAGCGCAGTTATCGACGGTATTAAGCTGGTGCGGTTTGTCCCTCATCCCAACCTTCTCCCGCTCGCGGGAGAAGGGGCCGATCCAGCACGTACGTAACAATGAGCGCCCTCTAAACATTCCCTCTCCCGCGTGCGGGAGAGGGTTAGGGTGAGGACAAGTGCAATCAGCTCACCATCATATTCGCCACCAGATGCTTACGCCCGTGCTCATCTTCTTCGGTGTAAACCCCTTGCAGCTCTGGCGAGAAGCCCGGCAGCAGATTGATGCCCTCTTCCAGCGCGAGGAAATAGCGCTGTACCGCGCCGCCCCACACTTCGCCTGGCACCACGCACAACACGCCCGGCGGATATGGCAACGCGCCTTCAGCCGCTATGCGCCCTTCAGCATCGGCAATCTTCACCAACTCCACTTCGCCACGAATATAGGCCTGATGTGCATCCTGCGGATTCACTTGCACCGGTGGGAAACAGGCTGAGCGGAACATGGCTTTTTGCAGATCCTTAACGTCAAAACTGACGTAGAGATCGTGCATCTCCTGACACAAGCGGCGCAGCGTGTAGCCTTTGTAACGCTCAATATTCTTGCGATACACGCTCGGCAGCACTTCCGCTAGCAGCGCATCCTCGCGCACGTGCTGCTCAAACTGCACCAGCATCGCCACCAGATGCGCCATCTTCTCCGGCGTTTCTGCTGGCGTCAGCAGGAACAGAATCGAATTGAGGTCGCATTTCTCCGGCACGATGCCGTTCTCGCGCAGATAGTTGGCCAGAATGGTCGCTGGAATGCCGAAGCTGGTGTACTCACCGCTGGCGGCATCAATCCCCGTGGTGGTGAGCAGCAGCTTGCAGGGATCCACCAGATACTGCTCCTGTGCATAGCCTTCAAAACCGTGCCACTTTGCGCCCGGTTCAAGGCTGAAGTATGCCGGATCGATGGCGATGGCTTCCGTTTCCGCCGCTTGCCACAGCTTGCCGTGCACTTTCTCCGGCAGGAACGGCTGAATCATTTCGCAACGTTCAAGAATCGCTTTACGCGCATCAATGCCGATGGTGACGCACTCGTGCCACATGCTGCGTCCGGCCTCGCCTTTATGCATGCGGGCGTTGATATCCAGCGCGGCAAACAGCGGATAGAACGGGCTGGTTGAGGCGTGCAGCATAAACGCATTGTTGAGGCGTTTGTGCGGACAGAAACGCTGCTGCCCACGGATGTGATTGTCTTTCTTATGGATTTGCGACGTCTGTGAGAAACCGGCCAGCTGCTTGTGTACCGACTGCGTAACAAAAATGCCCGGATCGTTCTCGTTCAACTCCAGCGTCAGCGGTGAACAGCCGGCCATCAGCGGAATAAACTGCTCGTAACCCACCCACGCTGAATCAAACAGGATGTAATCGCACAGATGTCCGATGCGATCGACCACCTGACGCGCGTTGTACACCGTGCCATCGTAAGTGCCGAGCTGAATAATCGCCAGGCGGAATGGACGTTGATCGTTGGCACGATCGGGCGCCACTTTGGCAATTTGATCACGCAGATAAGCATCGTCAAAACAGTGCGCATCAATGCCGCCGATAAAGCCAAACGGATTACGCGCCGCTTCCAGATACACCGGCGTGGCGCCCGCCTGAATCAGTGCGCCATGATGGTTGGATTTGTGGTTATTGCGGTCAAACAGCACCAGATCGCCGCGCGTCAGCAGCGCGTTGGTGACCACTTTATTGGCGCTGGAGGTGCCGTTAAGCACGAAGTAGGTTTTGTCGGCGTTAAACACTTTCGCCGCGAACTTCTGCGCATCTTTGGCTGAGCCTTCGTGGATCAGCAGATCGCCGAGCTTGACGTCGGCGTTGCACATATCCGAACGGAAGACGTTCTCGCCGTAGAACTCATAAAACTGACGTCCCGCCGGATGTTTGCGGAAGAAGGCACCACCCTGATGTCCCGGGCAGGCAAACGTGCTGTTCTGCATATCGACGTAGCGCGTGAGCGTGTCGAAAAATGGCGGCAGCAACTCGGCTTCATACGCCTGCGCGGCGTCCTCCAGCGCGTCCCACTCTTCTGGCGCGCCGTTGATTTCGCCAGTGACGCCCGGCAGCTTCAGCACTTCTTCATCGAACGCATTGGCGACAAACACCGGCAGATTAAAGCCGACCTTGCGCAATAGCGTCAGCACGCCACTGCGCGTGTCCGACAAGGTGATCACGACCGCAGCGACATCGGTAAAGTCGGTATTGTCCAGCGTCACCACGTCGCGCGCAGTGTTAAGACTAAGGGTTGGCGCTACAGCAACGCTGGCAGCAATTTTCAATGGGTTCATAACACAAATCCCTGAGAGAGGATGAGTGGGTGCCGATGGCACAGCAATGAGGAGGTTTCCTCGGCGAAGTCAATCTGGGAGTTGAACACTAACTGGGGCGCAATCATGTCATCTTTTTTTTGCCGGAACAACCGCTGCGCGGCCCCTCACCCCAGCCCTCTCCCGCAAGCGGTCGAGGGCGCCGTCCGAGCCGGTATAAAGGTATGCTGGATCAGTTCCCTCTCCCACCTGTGGGAGAGGGTTAGGGTGAGGGCAAAAAAGGAGTACTATACCCCCACTTTCCTCAACCAGCCGGAGGCTGCATGTTCAAGGCATTGGTCATTGAAAATGATGAACAGGGATATCGCACATCCCTGAAAGATCTGTCAGAAAAACAACTGCCCGATCAGGATGTCACCCTCGAAGTAAGCTACTCCACGCTCAACTACAAAGACGCGCTCGCCATCTGCAACAAAGGCCCGATTGTGCGGCAATTCCCGATGGTGCCGGGCATCGACTTTGTTGGTCGGGTGATCAGCAGTCGCCATGCTGAATGGCAGCAGGACGATGTGGCGCTGCTCACCGGCTGGGGCGTAGGCGAAAAGCATTGGGGCGGACTGGCGCAGAAAGCCAGCGTCTCGGGCGACTGGCTGGTAAAAGTGCCGGCCGCACTCAGCCCGCTACAAACCATGGCAATTGGCACCGCGGGCTTCACCGCCATGTTGTGCGTGCTGGCGCTGGAAAAACAGGGCATCACGCCGCAGCACGGCCCGGTTTTAGTCACCGGCGCGAGTGGCGGCGTTGGCAGCTTCAGCGTCAGCTTGCTGGCACGTCTCGGCTATGAGGTGATTGCTTCCAGCGGTCGCGCCAGCGACAGCGATTACCTGATCAACACGCTGGGCGCGACGTCGATTATCGATCGCGCAGAGCTGAGCGAGCCGGGCAAACCGCTGGCGAAAGAGCGCTGGGCGGCGGCGATTGATAGCGTCGGCAGCCACACGCTGGCCAATGTGTTAGCGGGCATCAAGCGCGATGGCGTGGTAGCCGCGTGCGGCATGGCGCAAGGTTTGGATCTGCCGACCAGCGTCGCGCCGTTCATTTTGCGCGGCGTGGTGCTTGCGGGCGTGGATAGCGTGATGTGTGCAAAACCGCTGCGGCAGCAGGCGTGGCAGCGCCTGGCGGAACTGGTGGATGGCGACCTGCTACAGCAGTTAACCAAGGTGATTCCGCTGAGCGAAGCGCGCGAAGGTGCCGAGCAGCTGCTGGCCGGTAAAGTACGCGGCAGACTGATCGTCGATTGCAGATAATCGCACATTACGTAGCGGCGCAATTTATGGCGCGTCTTTTCACAGAGCGCGATAAATCGCGCCGCTACGGTTTCAGGCACGCAGTTGAATCTGCGGTCTGCCCCTCTCATCTTGCATCACCACATCCAACTCCGCCTGATACCAGCGCGTCAGCGTGTGTTCGGTCATCACCTCATTGGGTGCGCCTTCCGCCACCAGCTTGCCCTGATGCAGTAACAGCACGCGATCCGACCACAGCGACGCGAGGTTAAGATCGTGCAGCACGGTGCAAACGCTGAAGCGTCCGTTGCGCGTCAGACGATGCAGCAAACGCAAACTGTGCTGCTGCCAGAACAGATCCAGCGCGGAAGTGGGTTCGTCGAGAAACAGCCAGCCGCGTGGCCCGTCATCGTGCCACAGCTGAGCCAGCACGCGCGCCAGCTGCACGCGCTGCTGTTCACCACCGGAAAGCGATCGATAATCGCGCTGTGCCAGCTCAAGGCTGCCGGTAATGTGCATCACCTCGTCAATCACCGCCCTGGATTGAGCGCGCGGCCAGGGTGCGCGGCCCATCGCCACCACATCGGCAGCGGGCAGCGGAAAACTGACGCTATTTTGCTGACGCATCACCGCGCGGCGCTGCGCCAGCGGTTCGCGCGGCCAACTGTTTAGCGGACGATCGCCGAGCCAGCACTCGCCCGCTTGCGGCGTGAGAAAGCCGGTCAGCAAGCGCAGCAGCGTGGATTTCCCCGCGCCGTTGGGGCCGATCAGCGCGATCATTTCGCCAGGCTGCAAAGTCAGGGAAACGTCGTCGATCAACGCGCGTGAGCCGTGGCTAAATCGCAGCCCGCGTGCCTGCATGCAGTCACTCATTCATCCCCCTTTGCTCACGCAGAATCAGCCAGAGAAACCACGGGCCGCCCAGCAGGCTGGTTAACAGGCCAACCGGCATTTCCGCTGGCACCACCACGGTGCGCGCCAGCGTATCGGCCAGCAGCAGCAAAATCGCGCCCGCCAGCGCCGAACCGGGCAGCATCCAGCGATGATCGCTGCCGAGACAGAAACGCATCAGGTGCGGCACCACTAAACCGACAAAGCCGATAATGCCACTCACCGCCACGGCGGTGCCTACCAGCAACGCGCTCAACACCAGCAGCTGACGCTGCGTGCGCTTAACGTCGATGCCCATGTAATGTGCATCCTCTTCGCCGAGTTGCAGCAAATTGAGACGACGCGCGCGCAGCTGAATCGCTATCAGCGCCGGCAGAATCAGCACCGCGCACACCGCCAGGCTCGGCCACTGCACCGCGCTCAAACTACCCATGCCCCACAACGCCAACTGACGCAACTGCTGATCGTTACTCAACCACGACAGCACGCCGACCGCCGCGCCGCATAAGGCATTGATGGCGATACCAACCAGCAGCAAGCGCGACAAATTGCCCAGCGCCAGACGGCTAAAGCTGAAGATCAGCAGCGTCACCACCAAACTGCCCATAAAGGCGGCGAGTGTTGGCAGCCACAGCGCCAGCAGCGGCGGCAAGCCGAGCGGGATAACGATCGATATCGCCACCGCTAAACCCGCTCCGCTGCTGATGCCGAGCAAACCGGGATCGGCCAGCGGATTGCGAAACAATCCCTGCATCACCGCGCCGGACACCGCCAGCGCCATGCCGAGCAGCACCGCCAGCAGCACGCGCGGCAGGCGGATGTTGATCCAGATTTGCCACGCCATATCGCTGAGCGGCGCACGCAACAAAGTGCGCATTGAAAGCGGCATCGCGCCGAAGTTGGCCGCCATCAGCATCACTATCAGCATGCAGATGGTCATCAAACCGAGCCAGCGCATCACGGATGTATTCGCCATATTTTCCCCTAAATAATTCAAGGTGCAGGAAGGCAGCAAGTGTTCGAATCCCCAGGAGCTTACACAAGTAAGTGACTGGGGTAAGAACACGCAGCTAACGCGCCTGCGGCTTGAAGTATGACGGGGAAGCCGCTTCGGCTGCGTGGCGCAGTTTGATAATCGCGCCCGGCGTATCAAGGCCAAAGCTCAGCAGCGCCATCTCATCCACCACCAGCAACGCGCGATGCTGACCGGCTGGCGTCAGTGCCAAACCGGGCAGCGACCACACTTTCTCTTCGCCGCCCAGCGTACGCAGGCCATCTTCACCCACCACGATCAAATCCGGTGCCGCCGCAATCACACCTTCCTGCGACAGCTGCTGATAGTGCGGCACCGCCGCCATCGCGTTGATCAGACCCGCGCTGCGAATCGCGCCGTCCGCGCCAGTTTGTGCGCCCGCCGCCTGAGTGCGCATGCCGCCGTGCGCCATGATAAACAGCACTTTAATCGGCAACGGTTTTTGTGGGATCTGCGCGCGCTGCTTGTTGACCTTCTCGATCAGCGCGTTGGCTTCCTCTTCACGATGCAGCGCCTTGCCGATGGTAGCGATTTTTTCCGCGATGGCGTCGAGGCTGTTTTTGCCGGTGACATCCACCACTTTTACGCCAGCTTGCGCCACTTGCTGCAGCACCAGCGACGGTTTTGCCAGCTCGCTGCTTAGCACCAGCGTCGGTTTCAGCGCCAGAATCCCTTCGGCATTCAACTGCCGCATATAACCGACATCCGGCAGCTTGTTGGCCTGCGCTGGATGCTGGCTGGTGCTGTCACGCGCTACCAGATCCTGCTGCGCATCCAATGCATAGATGATTTGCGTGACGTCACCGCCAATCGAGATCACCCGCTCGTCCGCAACAGCGGGCAGCGCCAGCGCAGTTAGCAGCAACAGAAGTTTTCTCATGCTAACGCCTCCAGCGACATCACCTGCTCGCGCCAGCGCGCCTGCTCCGGCGTGCCTTCGCTGCGCTGACCGTACAACTGCGCGATCTGCGTGCCGTCGGCGGCAAACAGTTCCAGGCTGGTGACGAAGCCGTCGCCGCTCGGTTTGCGCGTCACCCAGCTTTCGCTGATGTGATCCGCCATCAAATGCAGAGTGAAGGTGGGATTGAAAATGTTGATCCAGTTATCCATCGGCATCAGCTTCTGCACCGCGCCGGTGAAGATCTGCGTGCAGCCACGGTTGCCGATAAAAATCATGATTTCATTGCCATCCTGCTGCGCCAGATCCAGCAGCTGCGCCAGCGAGTCATTACTCACCTGACGCGCTAGATCGTCCGCCACCGCGCGAAACGCCTGCGGGCGCGAGATGTTGTGGCGCTTCAGCAGACCAAAGAACTGATGCACATCGGTGATGGCGCGCCATTCGGCTTCCACTTTGCTGGCATCAACCGAACTGCTGTATTGCGGCGCGCTGGCGGGCTGCGGATCTAACGCCGCCGCGTTTTCCAACACAAACGCCGCAATCAGCGCATCCCACGCGGCGAAATCGGTGTTGTCGGTGGTGTAGATTTTCAGCACCGCATCAGCGTGGCGATCAAAAATCTGGATGCTTTGACGTTCACCGTGGGCGCTCTGCTCACGCAAGAAGAACGCGCTGTGCCACTGATGCGGGAACAGACGCTGATCGAGCGCGCGCGGGTTGAGAATCAGTCCGGCGTGTTCGCCAAGGTGCAGGTTTTCATATTTGCCCACCTGCTCGTGAACCGCATATTCATTGCGGGTGATGCTTTTGGTTTCACCTACCGCCGCCAGTGCTGCCAGCAGCGCAGGGAAATCGGCTTTTAACGCCTTTGCATCCTGGCCGACACGCGCTTCACACAGCTGCGCTTCGCCAATGCCCATCAGCGCGGCGAGATCGCGCGCGTACTTTTTCGGATGCTCGCCTTTCAGCGCCAGATAGTGATCGTAACGTGAGTTCATTGCCTTGCTCCATGAAAATGCCCTGCGCTGCCGCAGGGCGAAAAGGGATTAGAAATCGACGTTCACACCTAACTGGAAGGTGCGGCCTGGCATCACCGCCAGGTTGATGTCGTTGCGTTCCTGGGCGTTGCTGCTGGTCAGCGTGCGGCTGCTGGTGTAATCCCAGTATTTGCGATCGGTAATGTTGTAGATACCGCCGCTCAGCTTGACGTTTTTCGTCGCCTGCCAGTAAGCCGTTGCATCCACCATGCCGTAACCCGGCACGCGCATATATTCCGTGGTGGAATCGGTGATCGCCGTGCCGGTGTTGGTGTAGCTTTCGCGGTTGGTCGCCGTGGCCTGCTTGCCTTTCACGAAGGTGGCGGTCAGCGCTGCGCCGTAGCCGCGCGCTTTGTCATCCCACGCCA
Organism: Pantoea sp. AG1095; assembly: GCF_003208415.1. Lineage (NCBI taxonomy): Bacteria > Pseudomonadati > Pseudomonadota > Gammaproteobacteria > Enterobacterales > Erwiniaceae > Pantoea > Pantoea sp. AG1095. The sequence goes on from NZ_QKMJ01000010.1 coordinate 182,159, forward strand.
GGCCAACAATCGCTTTCAATGGCGCGACGCTATCGAGATCGATGTACTTGTCACCGGCGTAGCTGGACTTGGATTTACCTTCGTTATAGCCCAGCGCAAAGGTGCTGCTCAGGCCATCGACCTGCGGGAACCAGGTGCCGTAATTCACTTTGGTGGATATCTCAGCACCATAAATGTAGGCCTTATCGCGGTTTTCAGCCTGATAGCTGGTGTAGATGTTGCTCGGAACGTTGGCGAACATCTCCGGATTGGTGGCGCGGCGATAGCGGGTGTAGGCGATGAAGTTTTTGTACTGGTTATAGAACACCGAGGTGTTGACCGTTACGCCTTCTGTCGCCTGGCCTTTCAGGCCCCACTCAAAGTTGTTGCTGGTTTCGGTTTTCAGATCGGTGTTACCAATCAGCGCATATTGCGCGCTACCCGCATAGCTGGAACCCAGGTTCCATGAGCCATACAGCTGGCTGGTAGTGGGGAACTGCACGCCGCGTTTGTATTGCAGATAGGTGGTCAGCGCTGGCGTTAAATCGTACTGGAAGGTCAGCGATGGCAGCACCTGCGTATCGGAGTTAGTTTTGCCATACAGCGCATCAACCTGCTCTTCGGTCAGCACCGTGCTGCCGGTGGTGAGATCGCCGAGATTTTTCGGCTTGGTGCTTTGATACATTACGCGCACGCCGGGAATAACCGCGAAGTTGTGGCTATCAAGATCGAAATTGATCTTATCTTGCAGGTATCCTGCCACCGCGAAAGTGCGGCTGTCAGACTGCGGTTGGGTGATGGCGCTAAAGGCGCTCGGCGCTGGCTCCTGGCGGAACGGACGCTCGCTGTTGTCCAGGCGCGCATTGACACCGGCACTCAGCTCGTGGCGGCCCAGCGTTTTGGTGCCGCGCGTGTCAAAGCCATAGCTATCGACGTTGAAATCGGAATAGACAAAGCCGTACTCGCTCGCGCTGGTCGGCAGATAGGTATTGTCGTGCGCCTGAGTTTGCTGCCAGTAAAGGCGCGTGGTCAGCGTATCGATAAAGTCGTTATACGGCGTCCACTCATCCGCCAGATTGATGCCCCAACGGCGCGTATCGCTCTGCTGCTGCGCGGTGCCCCAAACGGTGTTGCCGCTGGTATCCCAGGTATCGTAATGGCTGTGGTTGGTTTTGTGGTAGTAATCAAAGGTGGCGCTCAGCTTGTGCTGATCATTCGGCTGCCAGATCCCGGATGTCATAAAGGCGTCAGAGTGCCAGTTGGCCGGATAAGCCTGTTTCACGTCGCTGTTGTTGCGGGTTTCCTGGCCGTCGCGACGGCTGTAAACAAACAGGCCGCGCAGCTCGTCATCGCCAGCAGCGGCGGTGATGCCGTTGTGCCAGCTGCGATTCGATGAGTCGTAATCGCTCTGGTAACCGAAGTAACTATTTTTGTCGCTGCTAAGGTAATCGTCAGCGGTTTTATTGTGGAACGAGACGTTACCGCCAATCGAGGTATTCGGCTGATCCACCGCCGTGGCGCCCTTCTCAATATCAACGCTGCCGAACAGGTAGGGATCGATGTAATCGCGGCCAATACCAAAGGTGTTGTTGCCGGTGCGGCTGACGTAAGGGCGGCCGGTGGCATCCGGAATCGGAATGCCGTCGATATCCATGCCGACGCGATTACTCTCCAGACCACGAATGTTGTAACCAGTGTAACCCGCGCGGTCGAAACCGCTTTTGCCGGCAGAGGATCCGCCGCTGGATCCGGTGGCGCTGATCAGCGGCTCATAACGCATGATCGAACCGAAATCGTTCGCACCGCGTTTTTGCAGCTCTTGTGCCGTGATGGTGGTTTTATTGCCGGCCTGCTGTTTTGGCGCGGTGACGGTGAGAACCGGTTCATTGCTGGTGCTATCGCTGGCGGCAAAGCTGCAAGCGGCATGAATAGCTGAAGATAAGATGGCAACTTTGAAAAGACGTTGCTGGGCTGTTCCCTGAAAGAGTGAAGACATGCGCGAAATACCTGGTTAATTGTTAGTATTCGCTCACTTGCTTGCTGCCGGAAAGTACGGACCTTGGTTAAAAGACCGTAAAAATTATGGACTTATTTTTTGTAATAAATGATGTCGACAGGAATGTAATGCAAGTGGTAATCATTATCAACTAGCAGTAAGCTAAGATGTATCTTGGACCGCACATTTTGTTAACTTCAATATTTAAATGAGACACGTTATGTCACAGAAACCAGCGATTACCATTCATTACTGCACACAATGTAACTGGCTGCTGCGTTCCGCCTGGATGGCGCAGGAGTTGCTGCATACCTTTGCCGAGGATTTAAGCGCGGTAACGTTACAGCCGGGAACCGGCGGCGTGTTTGAGATTACCATTGATGGTCAGGTGATTTGGGAGCGTAAGCAGGAAGGCGGATTCCCGGATGCGGCAGCGCTGAAGCAGCGCGTGCGCGACCTCTGCTGGCCGGATCGCGCGTTGGGGCATGTGGATAAGAAGAAGAGTTGATTTGGGGTTCGTGCATTATCGGAATAAACGGATGTACGCGCACCTAAGGTCGTCATTCATGAACTGCACCCCAAATGTTGGACCATAATCTGACATTGAAGGTGCAGGTCTATGGCGACAAAATATCCCGTCGAATTCAAACTCTCGGCCATT
>NZ_QKMJ01000011.1:0-175906 GCF_003208415.1 Pantoea sp. AG1095
AAGACCGAGAAAAACGTTAGACTATGAATCACCCGCAGAGCGTTTTAACCAATGTGTTGCATCCATCAGTTGAACTCACAGCCAGAAGCGGACATTGCTAATCCCCTGACACACGCTAAACAGTTTGCAATGCAGCTTATTTCTGTTCCTCATGTAAAAAGGGCATTAACTGAAAGATGTCACTTAACTTCCTCATGTATATCTACATCCACACATAGTCATCAGGAAAAGGATGAATGAAGATGCAGAGAGGTAAAAGAGCTGTTATTACCGGTGGCGGCGGGTGATTTGGTCAGGCGCTGTGCGTGTGGCTGGCACGAGAGGGGGTAGAGGTGGATTTTTGCGGACGGCGGGCTGAAGATATTTAAAAAACCTGCAGCAGCATCACTGCTGAAAGCGGCATTGCAAAAGGGTATATCTGTGATTTAACCCGGCCTGAATCCATTTCTCAGTTTTCTTCACAGTTGTTAATTTCAAACAAGCCGATAGACATTTTAATCCTGAATGCTGCTCAGTGGTTGTCAGGGAGATTAGACGATCAGCCTGACACAGAAATTATCAACACCGTCAGTTCAGGTCTGACAGGTTCGATTCTACTGACTCAGGCTCTGCTGCCCGGGTTAAGACGTTCAGACAATGCTGATATCGTCTCAATTATATCTTCATGTGGGATCCCGAATTTTACGGATTCAATTGCGCACCCTGCTTTTTTCGCCAGCAAACATGGGTTTAGCGGGTTTATCACCAAACTGTCACAGCAGTTGTCCGAAGAAAACATACGTGTGACCGGGTTGTATCCACCGGATTTCGAACTTACAGGGTTAGATACGTCTTTTGATACAGAATCCAGAATGGGGGAACGTCTGATGAATGGGCACTCAGTCTGGGAAACAGTTCGTTTTTTGCTGACTCAGCCACGTAGTTGTCATATAAGCAGCATCTACTTTCAAGGTCCAACTCGCGAAGAACTGGGATAAGAGCGGATAAAAGCCAGTGGAGTTAAACAAACATTCATACTTCGGCATCTCGCTCACAGCCGAAATCAAAACGTTTTAATATTACGCCCTATCTCTGTGAGATCAGACAGGACACTCAACCATGGTCTGTACCCACGCATTCTTCCCCGGAGGAAGGTTACATTCAATGCGAAAAAAACCTACAGGGTCATATACATGAAATATCTCACAGCAGGACTCATTATGCTGGTATCCAGCCAGGCAATGGCAGGCATAAAATCTGCACAGACTTACCCTTCCTGCGGCATTGCAGGCCCAGCGTAACGTCAAAGCGGAAACGGGAGGCATCATCGAAGATCTGCTTGATGCGAATATTTCCTCAAGGGTCAACGTGTTGCAGGCTGATATCATAACGGCACGCAAGGCCCGTCAACTCACACAGGCACAGGCTGACACGCTATGGCAGCACTCCACATGGGTGCGCAGATTTGTTAAGCAGCAGGGATTCCTGAGCGCTACAGAGAGTACCTCCGCGCTGCGGGGATCTGTGTGGCAATCTGGCTGGAGGTTAGCCCTCTACGCGTTAACGTTGTTCGCAAACTGTGATATTCCAGGGACGCCCTGCTCATAATGAACAGGGCGACACAAATCGATCCCTGCCCCCACTTACGCTTCAGTATTTATTGCTTTTCCGATACCTGACTATTTAAAATCGACCTGCATCAGTTCGGCAATTGTCGCGTCACGCGTTGTCAGCACGCAGCGATCCAGATAATCGGTGAACCTGGAAGGCTTACTCATACCAAGCTGCAGCAGTTTAGAATTATCAAACACCACATTCAGATTTGAGAAATGGCCGTAAAGGTTCATCGCACGCAGCATGATCCGTTCGTTGCTCGGGCCAAACAGATCCTTAAATGTTCTTCTGCTTTCAGAAAGCTGTTTATAGGAAACCTTTTGATAATCAATACCCAGAGCCCTGCCCCCTAATAAACCTGTTGAACCAGTAATAAGGATATTTTTCATGATAGTGCCATTCCATTCTGGTTGATCAAAGGAAAGCTTTAACAGAACGCCTTCCGAACACAAAAAAACCAAAAAAAACACAAAAATAAATTAATTATTTATGGTGAATTTAAAGATAAATTAAGGATTGACGTTAGATCCCACACTGACGATTTAATCACTTATCAGGTCGTAAACCAGACCAGTATAAAGCTAATAACTATCGCCAGGCTCAACAACAGTGTAGATACTTCATTGAACTTTTTCATTTAGCTTATGTTTATATTCCATGCGCAGGAAGTAATTCTTAAAAATCATTACCACCCTGTTGATTTCACAATCTGATTTGAACAATTCTTTCCATTTAGGATCAAGCTTTATTTGTATTTTTTTGCGAACTAATAATTAATTTAGTGAGTGAACCTTTTATGTGCTTAATTATTGAGGATCAGTTCAGACTGTGTGTAGAACATGTGTAGAAGCTAATAAAGACAATTTATAGAATAAACCCCTGCATTTGTTTACCCCTTGTTTAATACTCATCAATTATACCCTTGCCTGTCATGAAATATTTGCGCACAAATCATTAAGCAGCCCCTTGTATTTCACTTTAGGTAACAGGCATGTTTACAACATATTTAAAACTTAAAAATACCGGCTGGGAAGAATGCACGCTTTCTGCGTATGCTCAGATTTACACTGCATTCGGGGGGAGCGTGTGCACCCATCCCCGCGTTCTCGCTTATCTTTCCGAGCGTGGAGGCGTCCGTATTCAGTACTATATGAAAAGGCAAGACGGGCAACCCATTGCTGGCGTGTTTTCTGTCAATGGCTCTCTGGAATATAAAAATTCAACGCTTCCCTTTGTTTTTGATGATCTTATCCTGCCGATAAAAGCGGGTGTAACAGTCATACTTCCTTTTAAAACCAAGCGGTTATCACCTCATTCTCAGGGTGTCATATTTAACAGCATCCGTCACAATCTGTTTAAGAAAAAAATGGCTCACATCAAGTCCGATTTTTCCGTGAAAACCGCTAAGAAGCGTACCGGAGAGGTGCGACGATTTACAAAAGCGGGCGGAACAATTGAGGATGTGACTTCTTTTTCCCCTGCTGAACTTTCGGCTATCTATCAGCACCTGTTCGATTTGCGGTGGCAAAACAGTCTTAAGTGCACTGACACCGGGATCCTGACTGAGACGTTCTCCATGTTCAGAGACATGATCTTTGGCAAAATATTATTCATCAATGACTCACCCTGCGCTTTTGATCTCAACTATAAAGTTGAGTGCCCATCATGGTATTACTTCGAGGACTTTAATGGCGGTATCGACCCGCAGTTTAAATCTATGGGGGTCGGCTCTGTTTTGCTCTGGGAAAACATCCAGTACGCCAGAGCGTTAGCCGCGTCATTGGATAAGCAATTTATATTTTCTCTGGGTGCCTATAACCCAGACTGGTATTACAAAAAACAGTGGTGCGATATTATGCCCTCGGGTCGTACGCTGTTCTGAAGTTGGAAATATGGATTTTTTTGCATTTGCCTCCCGCATTTCACACAGGTAATACACGTACCTATATAGAGAAAAACATTTTGCTTCTACACACAATCTCAACACACTCTCAACGGTGAATAAACGCGTGTCCGGTAACATGGGTCATCACTCTTTAATACGAGAAACCCATGTTGTCCCTCAAACTGTTTTCTCTGCCTTTACTTCTGGTTGCCATAATTGCCGCGCTGACAGGCTGCGATGATAAAGCCGTTACGGAAGCTGAAGCACTGCACCTCAGGTTGCCGTTGAGGTGATTCAGCCACAGGTGTTAGCGGTCAGCGAGACGCTTCCGGGCCGCGTTAACGCGCTGCAAACAGCAGAAATACGCCCGCAGGTGAGCGGTATCATTAAGCGCCGCCTGTTTGAACAGGGCGCAGAAATTAAAAAAGGGACGCCTCTTTTCCAGATCAATGCGGCACCTTTTGAAGCGGAAGTCTCCAGTGCGCAGGCCGGTTTACTGCGTGCTAAAGCCGCCAATGACAAAGCCCAACAGCAGGCTGCCCATCTGCGGCCACTGATGAAAACGGGCGCGGTGAGCCGTCAGAGTTTCGATGAGGCCATCGCGAATGCCCGCCAGGCCGCGGCAGATGTGGCGCAGGCCAGCGCCGCGCTCAGGCGCAAAGAACTCGACCTGAGTTTTGCCACCGTCGGGGCCCCGATATCCGGACGTATAGATCAGGCTCTGGTTTCCGAAGAGGCTTATGTGACAGCCAGCGACAGCACTCCTCTGGCCCGCATTTACCAGACAGACCCCATTTATGTGGACATCCACCAGCCCGCCGGGGTTTACCACCAGCTGCGCCAGCAGTCGGCAAGTCAGAAGGCCACTACGACGGGCGTGCCGGTTAAGGTTTTGTTACCCGGTGGCGCTGTCTATCACCAGCCGGGCAGAATCCTTTTCTCCGGCATTAGCGTCGATACCGCGACAGGCGACGTTATAGTCCGCATCGAGGTGAGTAATCCGAATCGCGAACTCCTGCCCGGCATGTTTGTGCGGGTTGAGATCCCCCGTCAGCATTATGAGGATGCGCTGATGGTTCCCCAGCAGGCTGTCTCGCATCAGGAAGGTCACGCTGTACTCTGGGTGGTTGACAATGAGCAAAAGGCCCGCCAGATCAACGTCCGTGTCGGGGAGCTAATCCATGGCGCCTACCGCATTGCCGAAGGCTTACCTGCCGGCAGCCGTGTGGTCGTTCAGGGCATGGATAAGCTTGGCAACGGCATGAACGTCGCGGCAGTGATTTCAACCGCTTCCCCTGCAACACTGACCATGAAGGCCGGAGAGTAAAATGGCTCAGTTTTTCATTAAGCGCCCGGTTTTCGCTCGGGTGGTCGCATTGTTCATTATTCTTTTCGGGATTATTGCGATCCCGAAACTGCCGGTGAGACGCTGGCAGAGCCTGCATTTCGTATGCAGGTACGTTGAACCACCATAGACTTGTTTTGGGGCTGGAAAACGCCACACATCGGGCTTGAATGCGTGCGATCAAACTGTTTTGGGATATTTAGAGGCGTGGGCTGCGTCATAGCTTTTCAAGTTGAAAACTGTACGTGTTTGAAGCTTGGAACTACACGCCGCTATGAGATAGTATTCCCGAAGATCTGCCACTACTAACTAAGCGGCAATTTCTGGTGAAAGCTTAGATCATTTCTTGCATACATAAGAGATAGAATTTTACGTCTAACTCACTGTTTAATAAGAAATTAAAGTGAATGGTGCCGAAGGCCGGACTCGAACCGGCACGTATCTCTACGGTTGATTTTGAATCAACTGCGTCTACCGATTTCGCCACTTCGGCACTGAAGAGGATGCGGAAAACGTTGGGGATTATACCGTTACGAACAGCGTGCGCAACCGGAATCGTTAGGGATGTGCGCTAAGCGTTGAAAAAAACAGCATTTCACGGATAACTGCTTGTTATACCGTCGATCCCGCCAACCGACGTTCAAAAATTAAAACCCAGAACGCTCCCAATTTTCCCCAATCAGCCCGGTTAACTGGAACTTTCCGAATTCAAACCTCTCTTAACCAAAACTGACGCAGTCAGAACATAAAAGACAACGAGGTTGAGATGAAAGTACAACGCATGATTTGGGGATGGGGCATCGCGGCAGCCATGGTTGCGGGGAGCGCATCGGCGGCAAGCTGGCAGGATCAGCTGAGCAGCGCGGCATCGCAGCTGTCACAGCAAAACAACAGCACCAGCAACACCAGCACCACGCAGAACGGCGGCATGTCGCTCTCATCGCTTACCGGCCTGCTGAACGGCGGCGATAAAGCGGTGAGTTCCAACAGCATGACCAACGCTGCAGGCGTGATGTCCTACTGCGTGCAGCACAACGTGGTGGATAACAACGTGAAGTCGGTAAAAGATCAGGTGCTGAGCAAACTCGGCCTGAACAGCACCACCGCGCAAGAGCAGAAAACCGATTACCAGCAGGGTTTGCAAGGCTTGCTTAACACCGGCAACGGTCAGCAACTGAATTTGCAAAGCCTGAGCAACTCGCCGATGGGTGAGAAGCTGAAAACCAAAGCCTGCGATGTGGTTCTAAAGCAGGGCAAAAAATATATCGGCATGTAAGGACGCGCCGATATCAAGGCGCGAGCTGTCCCTCGCGCCTTTTCTTTAGTCCAGTAACGCTCGCGTCTCCAGCACCGTTCTCTGCAACAACTCCCGCGCCTGGTCCAGCGACCGAATGTTGGTATAGCCAATCACCAGGCCATAGCGTTTCTGCGTCTGCATATACCAGCCGGAGAGCGGCAATACGCGCAGCTGATGCCGCTGCCAAATCTCCGCCAGCGCTGTGTCCTGCGTGCCATGCGGCAGGAAGGCGACAATGTGCATGCCGCCATCCGTCAGTTCAAAATCAAACACATCCGGGAAACATGCCTGCAAGGCATCCAGCATCATGCGACGTCGCTGCTGATAAAGCGTGCGCATCTTTTTGATGTGGCGATAGAAATGCCCTTCGCTGAGGAACTGCGCCAGAATCTTTTGCGGCAGCAGCGACATACCGGTTTCAAGGATTTCCCCCCACTCGCTGAAGCGCGCGATGGTCTCTTTCGGCATCACCAGATAACCCACGCGCATCGCCGGCATCATGGTTTTGCTGAAGGTGCCGGTGTAAATCACCCGATCGTGCACATCCAGGCTTTTCAGCGCCGGAATCACTTTGCGCGTGTAGTGAAACTCGCCGTCGTAATCATCTTCAATAATCCAGCTGTCATTGTACTGTGCCCACTCCAGCAGTTGATGTTTGCGCGGCAGCGATAAGGTTACCGCCAGCGGGCTGTGATGCGTAGGCGTGACGATGGCGAAACGCGCATCGGCGTGATAGCGCAGCAGATAATCCACATCCATGCCTTGCCGATCGACCGGCACGTAATGCAGATTCGGCGCGATGCGCTTCAGCAGTTTTTGCCCGAAGAAATAGCCGGGATCTTCAAACAACACCTTGTCGCTTGGCTGCGCCAGCACCGCCAGAATCAGTCGCAGGTTGGCGCGATAGCCGCTGGTGATGAAAATCTGTTCCGGCTGGCAGTTAAGTCCACGCGAAATATTCAGGTAGCTGGCGATGGCTTCCCGCAGCGGCTGATAACCCATGACCGGCGGCAAAATCATCTCATCGGCGCGCAGGCTGCGCGCCGCTTTGCCGGAAATAAGCAGCCATTTTTTGTGCGGAAACGCATCCAGCGCCGGGATGCCAAGCCGCAGCTCGCCTTTGCTCTCGCGCTGGATTAACGCGCTCACTGGCGGCGCAGGCACTGCCGTTTTCCCGGTTTTTTCCGGCAGAATCAGTTCAGGATTAACGCGCGTGCCCTTCGCGCCCTGACTGACAAAATAGCCTTCGCCGATCAGGATTTCATAAGCGGCTTCCACCGTTTTTCGCGCCACTTGCAACTCACTCGCCAGCGTACGGATCGCCGGTACGCGGTCGCCCGGCTTCAGCTGCCCTGCAAGAATCTGCTGGCGATATCGCGCATAAATCTCTTTATAACCCACGCCATGCCCTACCTGTTTTCACGTTTTTTGACCCTTTTCACTCAGACATGGAAGTTTAAGATGCCCGCATCACCTTCGCATTGAAAAACGACTGACCTGAGGATAAAAACATGACTGCACGCGTTAACCACTTTAAAACCGTACCGACACTGGTCAAAGCCATGTCCGAACTCTCCATTAACGTCAGTAATGTTTCATTAGAAACCTCACTGAAGCATCTGGTCGATCTGCGCGCCTCGCAGCTCAATCAATGCGCGTTCTGCGTCGACATGCATGTGAAAGAGGCCAAACTGCACGGCGAGCGCGAGCTGCGTCTGCATCATGTGGCGATCTGGCGCGAATCCCCGCTGTTCACCGCCAAAGAGAAAGCGGCGCTGGCGCTGACCGAAGCGCTGACGCGTCTGGGCGATCACGGCATCGACGAAGCGCTGTATAGCGAGGTGCGCGCGCACTTCTCCGAAGTGGAGACCAGTGAGCTGACGTTCTGTATCGCGGTGATCAACACCTGGAATCGCCTGATGGTGCTGTCGCAGATGACGCCGGGCGCACTGGACAGCGCTTATGGGTTGGATCGTGCTGATTTACGTTAATTTTTACCGCCAGTCGCTCATGCTGCTGGCGGCACCATGTTCATCTGCGCTGCCTGAGGCTATAGTGAGATTTTGCACCACACAGGACAGCGCACATGAAAGGCATCAACATTGCGATTTACTTCGATCCCGACCAGATTCACATCTGCGTTCACCAGCAGGATGACAGCTATCTCAGCCAACACTTTATTTACGACGACAGCGTAATTGAAGAGATCTATCAGTGGCTGGAGCAGTTCACGCCTAATCGCACCCACATTTGCCTGATTGAGCACGATACCGCCGATATCCTTGCCGATGAATTGGTGGATAACGGTTATCACGTCCATCAGGTGACGCAGCACGATCTCTTGACCTGGTTCGCCAACGAACCGCCTGCCGAACCCGATGGTTCACCGGTGCGCGCGCTGCTGCGTTATCTGGAGAACGAGCAGCCATCCGAATACCAGTCACGCACGCCGCAGATTGAAGCGTTGATGGATCTGCTGGATGAGCTGGACGATCTCGAAGGTGTGGATGAAGTTGAAGATGAAGACAATCTGCCGGATGACGTGCTGCGCCTGATGAAGCAGAAGAAGATCAGTGCGCAAGACGCCGCCCAACGCCTGCTGCCGGATGTGAATGAGCGCATTCGCGAGCATTTAATCAATTATCCCGAACTGATGACGCCTGAGCTGCTGCAGGATTTCTTCCCTGAGCTGATCGAGGCGCTGGATACGCCGAAGCACTAATCAATGAACGCACACACCGTAGCGGCGCGATTTATCGCGCGGTTTTGACCGACTCTCCATCCTCTTAACGCGCAATAAATTGCGCCGTTACGAGCCGTGCGATTATCGAATAATTTTTCAAATGGGACATTTCATGCTGGAGTTGTTTAAAGCCATCGGGCTGGGATTGGTGGTGATTTTGCCGCTCGCCAATCCGCTGACCACGGTGGCGCTGTTTCTCGGCCTGGCCGGAGAGATGAATTTCCAGGAGCGTAATCGCCAGGCGATGCAGGCCTCGATCTACGTGTTCCTGATCATGATGGTGGCGTGGTATGCCGGCAGCGCGGTGTTGCACACCTTTGGCATCTCCATTCCCGGCCTGCGCATGGCGGGCGGATTGATTGTGGCGTTTATCGGTTTTCGCATGCTATTTCCGGCGAAACCGGTCGGGCATTCGGTCGAAGCCGAGCACAAACAGGATGAACTGGACGCGACCGACAGCAACCGTGAAACCGTAAACATCGCGTTTGTGCCGCTGGCGATGCCGAGCACCGCAGGGCCGGGCACCATCGCGATGATCATCAGTTCCGCGTCGACGGTTAAATCGGGCGTAGATTTCCCGGCGTGGGTAGTTGCCGTCGCCCCGGTGCTGACGTTTTTGGCCGTGTCGGTGATTTTGTGGATTTCGCTGCGCAGTTCGGGCGCCATCATGAAGCTGGTTGGTAAAGGTGGCATCGAAGCGATTTCACGTCTGATGGGCTTTTTGCTGGTGTGTATGGGCGTGCAGTTCGTGATTAATGGCGTGTTAGAAGTGATTCACAATTATCATTGAGACCACGTTGAAGACGCGCAATGAATTGCGCCGCTACGGTATTTGCGCCTATCCGTAGCGGCGCGGTTTATCGCGCAGTTTTAAGCGATTTATTCACCTTTCAACGTTTTACGCACTTCTGCTACCTGATCTTTCGTCACCGCTGGCGCACTGTTGCTCCAACCCTGACGAATGAAGGTCGCCAGTTTAGCCACTTGATCATCATCCAGACGCTTAGCAAAACCTGGCATTGCCAGCGTTGATGGCGCCTTCTCGGTCGATGGCTGCTGCGCACCGGCCAGAATGGTGTGGATCAAACCACTTGGATCCCTGGCATTGACGATGGTCGCCTGATCCAGCTCCGGGAAGATCCCCGGCGCACCTTTACCGGTGACAAAGTGGCAGGCGCCGCAGTTGTCGATATACAGACGCTCACCTTCCGACAAGCCTTTCGCAGCGGTCAGTTTCGCTTCGGTTGCCTGCTGCTTCTGCACGTTGTACGCCTGCAGCGGCGGATTACCACCAAGGAACTTCAGGTAAGCCGCGATCGCTTTCAGGTCGGCATCTGTCATGTGCGAGCTGGAGTGCTCAATCACTGACTTCATCTCACCGCCCACTGCGGCCTTATCGTTACGACCGGTTTGCAGGTAATCGACAATCTCCTGCTCGCTCCAGCGCGGCAGACCGCGCAGTGACGGTACATCCCAGCTGTTCAGGCTGCCACCGGCAAGGAACTGATCGTCGCCGCTATCCAGCGCTTTCTCGTTCATGCCGAGGCCACGTGGCGTATGGCAGCTGCCGCAGTGACCCAGGCTTTCCACGATGTAAGCACCGCGATTAACCTCTTCTGACGCGCCGCCAATTGGCTGGAATGGCTTGTCAGAGGTGAACGCCCAGTTCCAGAAGCGCATGCCCCAGCGCTGGCTGAACGGGAAGCTCAGATCGGTTTCCGGCGGCTGCTCGCTGCTCGGCTTCACGCCTTTCATGAAGTAGACGTAAAGCGCGTGCATATCGGCATCGGAGATTTTGGCGTAATCCGGATACGGCATCGCTGGATAGAGACGCGACCCATCCGGCAATACGCCTTTGCGCACCGCGTCGGAGAACTGCTGCTCGCTGTAGTTGCCGATGCCGTGCTCTTTGTCCGGCGTGATGTTGGTGGAGTAAATGGTGCCGAGATTCGACTCAATCGCCAAACCACCAGCGTAATCCCCTTTACCGGAAACGGTATGGCACGCCATACAATCGCCGAGACGCGACAGGTATTCACCCTGCTTGATCAATTGAGCTTCATCTTCCGCGTGTGCCTGCAGTGCAAAGCTGCCCAGCAGCACGGCGTTGGCGATTAACAATGATTTTAATTTCATGCGCTTATGCCTGTACCAGTGGACCGGGATTTTTCAGATAATGTTCTTTAATGGCTTGTGCCGCCATCAAGGTGATCGCGCCGATGGTATCGGTCGGGTTCGCCTGGAAGTTTTGCGGGAAGGCGTTGCCGCCCGGTACAAACACGTTATGAACATCCCAGCTCTGCAGGTACTTGTTCAGTGCAGAAGTTTTCGGGTTATCGCCCATCACCGCGCCGCCCACGTTGTGGGTTGAAACGTATTTGGTGAGGTCAAAGTCCGCGCCCATTGGCAGGAAGCTCATGCTCATACTGTCTGGGTTCAGCTCTTTGGCGATGTTGCCGACGATGCCTTTCAGGTGCTGTTGCAGCTTCAGTTCATTCTCTTTCCAGTTGAACGTCATGCGCAGCAACGGCTGACCGCGATGGTCGGTGTAATTCGGATCCAGATCCAGATAGATATCGCGATACGACTGGCAGGTAGTGGTGATGCTGATCTTCATGGAGTGGTTGTACCACTCCTCCAGACCTTCTTTGTAACCCATGCCCCACGATGGCGTGCCTTTCGGCAGCGCAGCAGCCATTGGCGTGCCGGTGGCTTGCGAGCTGTGGATCTTGGCGCCGCCGAGGAAACCGAGGCCCGGACCATCGAAGTTGCCTGGCGAGATGTCGTTGAACATCTGGCCGGTGGCGCCGGCGGTGGCGTAAGAGTTGAAGTTTTTGTCTTTGAAGAACAGGGTTGCGCCGCCGTTTGACAGGAACGCGTAGTTACGCCCCACCACACCTTCTTCGGTGATTGGGTTATACGGCTTGCCGATACCGGAGAGCAGCATCAGGCGTACGTTATAAAGCTGGAAGCTGGAGAGCACCACGATCTTCGCCGGCTGGAACACTTCGTTGCCGTCCACATCGTAGTAAATCACGCCCTTGGCGGTTTTCTGGTCGTCATGCAGTACCACTTTCACCACTTCCGCATGCACTTCGTAAGAGAAGTTCGGCATACGTTTCAACGCATCCATCACCGCCGTTTGTGGTGAGGCTTTAGAGTAGTTGAGGCACGGATATTTCGAGCAGTAGCCGCAGTAGTTACACGGCGCGATCTGGTTGCCGTACGGGTTTTTCCACGCGCGTGATACGCACGCAGACGGGTTCGGGAACGGATGATAGCCGAGTTTGGTGGCCGCTTCTTTGAACATCACGTTGTTCAGCGTGTCTTCCAGCGCAGGCAACGGATAAGGTTCAGAGCGCGGACCCTCAAACGGATCGCCGCCCGGCAGAATCTGGCCGCGCAGGTTGCCGGTGGTGCCGGATTGACCGCAGATCAGCTCAAACTTGTAGTAATACGGCTCGATCTCTTCCCAGGTGAACGGGAAGTCCATCACGCGCATATCTTCCTGCAGGATGCCCGGCTTGTAGGCCTCATCGACGTAGGTTTTCAGCTTCAGGTCGGTTGGGGTTGGACGAATCAGCACCGCCGTCCAGTGCATGCCCGCGCCGCCCACGCCGGTTCCCGGCGCAAACGCGCCCCATTTACGGGTCGGCAACGCCGTCTGGCTGCTGTTGTAACGCACGGTAACCGCCACTTCTTTTGGCGTAGCAAACACTTTGTTACGCACGTTGTAGGCGTATTCATCAGCCGGTTTCGGATAAGCGAAATCCGGGTAATCACGCTCGCCGCCACGCTCCAATGCGCGCACGTCGAGTCCCGCCATCGCCAGTTCAATACTCATCAACGAGCCGGCCCAGCCGAGGCCGCAAACGACGACGTCGACTTCTTTCTTTGTAATCTGTGCCATGTTAATCCTGTCTCACATACCAAAAACGGGGGTGTGCTTACGCGCTTTCACCCAGGAGGCTGACCGGTCCCAGCGGGTACGGCACGTTGTGCTGCTTCACCCATTCGGTAAAGCTGGCGCGTGCGCCCGGGAAGCCGATGGCAATCCAGGCTTTCATGCCTTTGTTGCCGCCGTACATCGGGTCAGCGAGGTAGCCGTGTTTGGTATCTGAGAGCAGCTGGCCGAAGAACTGCGAGGCCTTCAGGTTCTCTTCGCCCAGGGCGGCGAAGTCAATGCCGTCGTTTTTGTTCACTTTGGTCAGCACCGCATCTTTCTCTTCCAGTGACAGCTCATGGAACGGTTTCTGGAAGTTGCTTTGCGTCCACTGATTCACCAGCTTGATACCGGTTTGGTACATCTGCTGTGGCGTGAACGGGATTTGATAACCCATGGTGGCAGGCGCATGCACGTTGAACGGACCCTGCATGTAGATCTCTGCCCCGAACTCCGGGCTGTGCAGCTGCTGATCGATAAAGATCGGCACGTTGGTTTCCAGTGCACCTGGCGCTTTACCTTTGCCGCCGGCTGGAATCAGGCGATCGGTTGCGGCCAGAATAAATTGCCACTCATCGGCACTGAAAAAGATCGGTTTATAGTCGGCGAGCTCGGGTGCTGCCATTTCCGCAGCTTGCGCCGCAGTTAATCCCTTAAATACCAGGTCACTTAATGGCAAAGCCAAAAGCGACCCAAGTAAAAACTTACGTCTGGTGGTCGGTTTATTTAGAAGCATGGCGCGACGACTCTCACTTGCTAAGAAAGATAATTATTTTTGTTAATAGCTTTATAAATCGGTAAATAACCTGGCAATCTTAGGGATATAGGTATTTCAGAATGTAAAAATTCAATTATGGATGTGTTTTGATGAAATTCAGTCATCATGTTGAATTTAGGTTAAGGCTTGGTAAAAGGCTTTCGAGGCGAAAAAACAAGGTTTAACCGTACATTTGAGGGGAAAGTGGCACGAATCAGTGGGCATTTGACCAGGAATTATCGCGCAAAGAAATAATCGCAGAAATGAATCAATGAAAAAAAATCATACTTCCATACCAGAGAACTATTCTCATTTATAACATCTTATTTACTTTATTGACCCGCAGATGAACGATCTATTTCGTGGAAATGACAAGTCGCGCACAAAATAAACGCAATAATTCCCCAAGGTAATCAATTGTTATATTCCGGCACAGCTCAGAACAAACCGGCATTTTGCCAAAGCGACGGCAGAGATAGAGTGAATTTATCTATCACTCAGGACAATAATAATGCGCTCACTGATTTTGCTCGTCGCTTTATGGGGCAGCAGTTTTGCACTGCACGCCGCCACACCGAAAGATACCCTTGTCGTCGCCGTCCCGCTCGACGGCATTATTAGCTTCGATCCCGCTGAAAGCTTCGAAACCGTCAGTAACAGCGTGCAGCGCAACATCTACCAAACATTAGTGGAGGCAGATCGTCATGATCCGCAGAAGCTGGCACCGCTGCTGGCCACCCACTGGCAACAAGGCAGCACGCCGCACAGCTTAGTGTTCAACATCAAACCCAACGCACACTTCTCCAGCGGCAATCCGGTGACGGCGCAGGATGTGATCTTCTCACTGACGCGCGCGGTGCAGCTGAACAAAGCGCCCTCTTTCATCCTCGCCGAATTTGGCTGGACCAATGAAAACATCGCCAGCCAGTTCAAAGTGCTGAATGACCATCAGCTGGAGATTCAGTGGCCAGCGCAGATTGGTCAGAATCTGGCGCTGCGCCTGCTGACCGCTCCGGTGGCCTCGGTGGTGGATAGCAAAACCGTGCAGCAACACGTCGCTAATAACGATCTCGGCAACGGCTGGCTGCATACCCATTCCGCCGGCAGCGGCGCATTTATCCTTCAGCAATATGTGCCGCAGCAGGCGCTGGTGCTGAGCGCCAACCAACAAGCGAATCCGCAGCCGAAGCTGAAACGCATTCTGCTGAAAGGCGTGGCGGATGCCAGTGCGCGTCGTCTGCTGATTCAGCAAGGCGATGTTGATGTGGCGTATCAGCTTGGCCCGGATCAGATTGATGCGCTGAAGAGCGACAAGAATCTGCGCATTGAAGCCTTCCCTTCCAGCCTGGTTTACTACCTCGGTTTCAATACCAAAGATAAAGCGCAACCGGCCTTGGGCAATCCGGCGCTGTGGCAAGCCGCGCGCTGGTTGGTGGACTACAACACCCTCTCGAAGGATTTGCTGAAAGGTCAGTACCGCATTCATCAGAGCTTCCTGCCGCAGGGTTTTGACGGCGCGCTGGACGATCAGCCGTTCCACTACGATGTGGCGAAAGCCAAAGAGATTTTAGCCAAAGGCGGCATCAAGCCGGGGACGAAGTTTGCGCTGACGGTGATCAATCAGCCGCCCTACATTGACGTGGCGCAGGCGCTTCAGGCCAGCTTCGCCAAAGCGGATGTGCAGATTGAGTTGCAGCCGGTGGCGGAATCGGAGCTGTGGAGCAAAATGCGCGGTCGCGATTTTCAGTCGATCTTCATTTACTGGGGCGCAGACTATGTCGATCCAAACACCAACGCCAGCGCCTTTGCCTATAACGTGCCGGGCGGTTCCAAAACCCTGGCGTGGCGCGTCGGCTGGGATATTCCGGATCTGAGTGCGAAAACCCGCGCAGCGGCCGGTGAAAGCGATGCGGTTAAGCGCCGTGCGCTCTATACCGATTTGCAGAAAACCGTGCAGCAGAACTCACCGTTCGTGGTGACGCTGCAGGGCGCGCAGCAGGTTGCGGTGCGGAATAACGTGAATCATGTGCAGCAAGGGATTGGTGTGAGTTTGCTGTTTTTTGATACGGTGCAGAAATAATTTTAGATTGTGCTCGCTTTCCCCCTCCTCGGTCCTCCCCCATAAATGGGGGAGGAAGATGCTGCCATATGTCAGTGCTGAGGCTGCATGTGGCAGCATCTCCTTCCCCCGTTTACGGGGGAAGGCCGGGATGGGGGACAGCAGGCACATAATTACGCCTTTTTCGGCACAATCCTCCTCCCTCCTCGCGCGCCGCTTGCTATCCTTCTGGCATAACCTATTGCCTGAGAGCGAAAAAATCATGACCACTCCGTTACTGATTGCCCAAACGCCTGACGTTCAACTGCATCTTCTCTCCAACATGGCGAACCGCCACGGTTTGATCACCGGCGCTACCGGCACCGGCAAAACCGTTACGCTGCAAAAGCTGGCGGAATCCTTCTCCGATATCGGCGTGCCGGTGTTTATGGCCGATGTGAAAGGCGATCTCACCGGCATTTCCGCCGCAGGCGAAGGATCCGAGAAGCTGCTGGCGCGCCTGGCGAAGATTGGCGTCAGCGACTGGCAGGCGCAGAAAAATCCGGTGATGGTGTGGGATATTTTTGGTCAGCAAGGCCATCCGGTGCGCGCCACGGTATCCGATCTCGGCCCGCTGCTGCTGGCGCGGCTGCTCAACCTTAACGACGTGCAATCGGGCGTGCTGCAAATCATCTTCCGCATCGCCGACGATCAGGGCTTGTTGCTACTGGATTTCAAAGATCTGCGCGCCATGACGCAATACATCGGCGACAACGCCAAAGCCTTCCAGACGCAATACGGCAACATCAACAGCGCGTCCGTTGGGGCGATTCAGCGCGGATTACTGGCGCTGGAGCAGCAAGGTGCCGAGCACTTCTTTGGCGAGCCGATGCTGGATATTCGCGACTGGATGCGCTGCGATAGCAACGGCAAAGGCTTTATCAACATCCTCTCGGCAGAAAAGCTTTATCAAATGCCAAAACTCTACGCCACCAGCCTGCTGTGGCTGCTGGCCGAGCTGTATGAGCACTTGCCCGAAGCTGGCGATCTCGATAAGCCGAAAATGGTGTTTTTCTTCGACGAAGCGCATCTGCTGTTTACCGACGCGCCGCCGGTGCTGCTGGAGAAAGTTGAGCAGGTGATTCGCCTGATCCGTTCGAAAGGCGTTGGCGTCTATTTCGTTACGCAGAATCCCGCCGATATTCCCGATAACGTGCTGGGCCAGCTCGGCAACCGCGTTCAGCATGCGCTGCGCGCCTTTACCCCGAAAGATCAGAAAGCGGTAAAAAGTGCCGCCGAAACCATGCGCGCCAATCCGGCGTTTGATACCGTCGAGGCGATTCAGGCGCTCGGCACCGGCGAAGCGCTTATCTCCTTTCTCGATGAAAAAGGCAGTCCATCGATGGTGCAGCGGGCGATGGTGATTGCGCCCGGCTCGCGCATGGGGCCGGTTACGCAGGATGAACGCAATGGCCTGATCAACAATTCGCCGCTGTACGGTAAATACGATAGCGAAGTCGATCGCGAGTCGGCGTTCGAAATGCTGCAAAAAGGCGTGCAGGCCACCACGCAGCAAGCCAATGCGCCGGAAGCCAAAGGCAACAAGGTCGCCGTTGATGACGGTATTCTCGGCGGTCTGAAGGACATTCTGTTCGGCACCACTGGCCCACGCGGCGGCAAGCGCGACGGCGTGGTGCAGAGCGTGGCGAAGAGTGCCGCGCGCCAGGTCACCAATCAGATCATTCGAGGTGTATTAGGAAGCCTTCTTGGCGGCCGCCGTCGCTAATACCCGGCATACTTCAAGCCGCAGGTGCGTTAGCTGTATGTCTTCCTGCAACTCGAATTGTTTAGGGTATTTAAGGAACTATGGATAAATTCCAACAACTTAAGCGCAGCAAACGTCTGGCGCTGTCACTGCTGCTGATTGCGGCAGCCACCTTTATTGTGACGCTGTTTCTGCCAGCCAACTTTTGGGTGCTTGGGCTGAAGGCAATCGCAGAAGCGGCGATGGTCGGCGCATTAGCCGACTGGTTCGCCGTGGTGGCGCTGTTCCGGCGCGTGCCGGTGCCGTTTATCTCGCGTCATACAGCAATTATTCCGCGCAATAAAGATCGCATTGGCGAGAATCTGGGTCGCTTCGTGCAGGAGAAATTCCTCGATACCGATTCGCTGCTGGCGCTGATTCGCCGCCACGATCCGTCGCAGATGCTGGCGCAGTGGCTCAACACGCCGGGCAACGCCGATCGCATTGGTCGCCATCTGTTACAGGTGATGCGCGGTTTTCTCGATCTCACCGATGATCAACGCATTCAGCGCTTTCTGCGCCGTGCGGTGCATCGCGCGCTGGATAAGGTCGATCTCACCCAATCCAGTGCGCTGCTGCTGGATAGCCTGACGAAAAATAATCGCCATCAGGAGCTGCTGGATGCGGCGGTACAACAGCTGCTGCGCTTGCTGCACAAGCCCGGTACGCGCGAGTTTATCGCCGCGCAGATTGTGCGCTGGCTCAAGCGCGAACATCCGATCAAAGCCAAAATGCTGCCAACCGAATGGCTGGGCGAACACAGCGCCGATTTGGTTGCGAATGCGGTGGATTCGATACTCGATCAGGTCGCGCTCGATCAGGGGCATGAGTTGCGCCTGGGCTTCGACCGCGCGGTGCAGCGGCTGATTGAGCGGCTGAAAAGCGATCCCGAAATGGCGGAACGTGCTGAAAACATCAAGAGCTGGCTGAAGGAAGATGAGACGTTCAATCGCTACATTGGCGAGCTGTGGCAGGATTTACGGGGCTGGCTGAAAGACGATCTAAATAGTGAGGATTCACGGGTGCAGGAGCGCGTCAGACTGGCCGCGCTGTGGCTGGGTGAGACGCTGGCGGCTGACGAAGCGCTGCGCGCCTCGATGAATCAGCATCTGGAAGATGCCGCACGCAGCATAGCGCCTGAGTTTGCTGCCTTCCTGACGCGCCATATTAGCGATACGGTGAAAAGCTGGGATGCGCGCGATATGTCGCAGCAAATTGAGCTGAATATCGGCCGCGACCTGCAGTTTATCCGCATTAACGGCACGCTGGTTGGCGGAACGATTGGGCTGATTTTGTATGTGTTGTCGCAGGTGCCGGGTTGGATCGAGCGTATTCAGTAAAAAGGTCGCCATGAATGGCGACCTTACAAGGCTTAGCGGCGTTTCATCAGCAGGAACAAGCTGATGGCGAAGAATGCACCGCTCGGCAGAATCGCACCCAGAATCGGCGGCAAACCGTATACCAGGCTTAGCGGGCCAAAAATCTGGTCCAACACGTAGAACAGGAAGCCAAAGCTAATCCCCGTCACCACGCGCACGCCCATCGATACGCTTCGCAGCGGACCAAAGATAAACGACAGCGCCATCAGCATCATCACCGCCACAGAGAGCGGCTGGAAGATTTTGCTCCACATATTCAGCTGGTAGCGCCCGGCAACCTGGCCGCTCTGCTTGAGGTATTTGCTGTAGTTATACAGGCCGGTGATCGAGAGCGCGTCCGGGTCCAGCGCCACTACGCCGAGCTTGTCAGGCGTCAGGTTGGTTTTCCATTCGCCGCTCAGGCTTTGCGAGCCGGTAATTTGTTTGGCATCTTGCAGATCCGATTCATCGACCTGCGACAGCGCCCAGACCTTTTTATCCGCATCCCAGGCGGCACTCGCCGCATAGCGTACGCTGAGTAAACGGCGCTGATCGCTGAACTTGTAGATGCTGACGCCATCAATCTCGTTATCACCTTTGATGCGCTCGATGTAGATGAAGTCGTTGCCGTCCTTCGCCCACAGGCCGTTTTGCGTTGAAACCAGCGAGCCACCGTACAGCTGCTGCGCACGGTAGTTACGCGCCATCTGTTCACCCTGCGGTGCAACGAATTCGCCCACCGCCATGGTTAACAGCACCAGCGGAATCGCCGTTTTCATCACCGCCAGCGCCACCTGCATACGGGTAAAGCCCGATGCCTGCATCACCACCAGTTCACTACGCTGCGCCAGCGTGCCCAAACCGAGCAGTGCGCCTAGCAGCGCCGCCATCGGGAAGAAGATTTCGATATCTTTCGGTACGCTGAGCAACGTGTAGTAACCGGCGTCGAGTGCGGTGTAAGCGCCCTGCCCGGTTTTCCGCAGCTGATCGACGAACTTAATAATGCCCGACAGCGACACCAGCATGAACAGCGTCAGCATGATGGTGTTAAAGATGGTTTTGCCGATATAGCGGTCAAGAACCTTAAACATCAGACCGATCCTCCACGGCTAAAGCGCGCGCGGATGCGACGCATCGGCACGGTATCCCACATGTTCAGCAGCACCGCCAGCGCCAGATAGGAGAAGTTCACCACCCACATCCAGATGGCCGGATCGAAGCGGCCTTTCGCGGCGTTGGAACGCAGAGAACTTTGCAGTAAGAAGAAGATCAGATACAGCAGCATGGCAGGCAGCATCGACAGCACGCGGCCCTGACGCGGGTTCACCACGCTAAGCGGCACCACCATCAACGCCATAACCAGGACGGCAAAGATCAGCGTCAAGCGCCAGTGCAGCTCCGCCTGGAACTGCGGGGTTTTGGTCTTGAGCAGCGTGCTAATATCCGCCTGATCGGCATCGTTCGGATCGAGCGTGGCTTCTTTGTAGCCTATTACCGCCTGATAGTTGACGAAGTCCGTGATGCGGAAGTCACGCAGCAAGGCGGTGCCTTCAAAACGCGTGCCTTTATCCAGCGTCACCACCTGCGAGCCATCTTTGTGTTGCTCCATGTGGCCGCTATCAGCCAGCACCACCGAGGGACGCGCGTTGCCTTTCGGACGCAGCTGCGCCAGGAACACGTTGCCGAAGGTATTGCCCTTCACATCTTCAACAAACAGCACCGCATTGCCGTCGCTGGAGGTCTGGAACTGCCCAGCCGCCAGCGCCGCCGCGCCTGGGTTAGATTTGGCGTTTTGCGTCACTTCCTGCTGATAACGTGATGACCATGGCCCTAACCAAATGACGTTGACCGCCGCCACAAGCGAGGTGAACAGCATCAGGATCATCGCGGCTTTAATCAGCACACTTTTGCCCAGGCCGCAGGCATGCATCACCGTGATTTCACTTTCGGTGTACAGCCGCCCAAGGGTCATTAAAATCGCCAGAAACAGGCTTAGGGGCAGGATAAGTTGTGCCATTTCAGGCACGCCGAGTCCTAACAATGTCAGAACTAAGTTTGTTGGGATTTCGCCATCCACCGCAGCTCCCAAAATCCGCACTAACTTCTGACAAAAGAAGATCAGCAGCAGGATGAAGAGGATAGCCAGCTGGCTTTTGAGCGTTTCCCGAACCAGATATCTAATGATGATCACGCTTAGTACGCCTGTGATAACTTGTCTTTTTGCAGGAAAATCGCTAGTTTCAACGCTTATCAGCCATTTTTCTTCATCAATGGCCGTCATCGTAGCTAAAATAGTATGACGAACGCGTTAGTGTGGTGAAAAAACAACATACTTGTCACCACCACTCATTATGACTACCGGCGTTGAATTGTCATGGCGTCGCAACGAATTAATGAGTTACGAGCGCGCTACATTCTAACGACAGCCAAGGCCGTTGTCTTTAAGATTCAGGAGAGTGCATGGAGTTCAGTGTAAAAAGCGGTAGCCCGGAAAAACAGCGTAGCGCCTGCATTGTTGTTGGCGTTTTCGAACCGCGCCGTTTGTCACCCATTGCTGAGCAGCTGGATAAAATCAGCGATGGCTACATCAGCGCCCTGCTGCGCCGCGGTGAACTGGAAGGAAAAGTGGGCCAAACGCTGCTGCTGCACCATGTGCCGAATATCCTCTCCGAACGCATCCTGCTGATCGGCTGCGGTAAAGAGCGCGAGCTTGATGAGCGCCAGTATAAGCAGGTCATTCAGAAGACAATCAATACTTTGAACGACACCGGCTCAATGGAAGCGGTGTGCTTCCTGACTGAACTGCACGTCAAAGGTCGCAATACTTACTGGAAAGTGCGTCAGGCGGTCGAAACCTCTAAAGAAGCGCTCTACAACTTTGATCAGCTGAAAAGCAACAAAGTCGAGCCGCGCCGTCCGCTGCGTAAACTGGTGTTCAACGTGCCGACCCGCCGTGAACTTACCAGCGGCGAGCGTGCCATTCAGCATGGTTTGGCCGTAGCTGCCGGTGTGAAAGCCGCCAAAGATCTTAGCAATATGCCGCCAAATATTTGTAACGCCGCGTATCTGGCGTCGCAGGCGCGTCAGCTGGCGGATGCGTACAGCAAAAATGTCACCACCCGCGTCATCGGCGAACAGCAGATGAAAGAGTTGGGGATGAACGCCTATCTGGCGGTTGGCGCAGGTTCGCACAATGAATCGCTGATGTCGGTGATTGAGTACAAAGGCAATCACGATCCTGAAGCGCGCCCCATCGTGCTGGTTGGCAAAGGCTTAACCTTTGATTCCGGCGGTATCTCGATCAAACCGGCCGATTCCATGGATGAGATGAAGTACGACATGTGCGGTGCGGCGTCCGTTTACGGCGTGATGCGCATGGTGGCGGAACTGAATTTACCGCTGAACGTGGTGGGCGTGCTGGTGGGCTGTGAAAACATGCCTGATGGCAAATCGATGCGTCCGGGCGACGTGCTGACCACTATGTCAGGTCAAACCGTTGAAGTGCTGAATACCGATGCCGAAGGCCGTCTGGTGCTGTGCGATGCGCTGACCTACGTTGAACGCTTCGAGCCAGAAGTGGTGATTGACGTGGCCACGCTGACCGGTGCCTGCGTGATTGCGCTGGGTCATCATGTCAGCGGTTTGATGTCGAACCACAATCCGCTGGCGCACGAGCTGATCAGCGCATCTGAGCAGTCCGGCGACCGCGCCTGGCGTCTGCCGATGGCGGATGAGTATCAGGAGCAGCTGGAATCCAACTTTGCTGATATGGCGAACATTGGCGGCCGTCCTGGCGGTGCGATTACCGCCGCCTGCTTCCTCGCGCGCTTTGCGCGTAAGTTTAACTGGGCGCACCTGGATATCGCCGGTACCGCATGGCGTTCCGGTAAAGCCAAAGGCGCAACCGGCCGTCCGGTACCGCTGCTGTCGCAGTTCCTGCTGAATCGCGCAGGGTTGAACGGCGACGATTGATTTGGTGATGGCTGTCCCCCATCCCGGCCTTCCCCCACAAGTGGGGGAAGGAGACGCTGCTACATGCGAATTCACAACTAACATAGGGCAGCATCTTCCTCCCCCACTTGTGGGGGAGGACCGAGGAAGGGGACAGCAAGCACCCAGCCCCCCCTCTCATCCAAAGGATCCAATGAAAAACGCCACTTTCTATGTGATGGAGTCTGAGAGCGCCGGCGATGGTCTAACCGCCATCGAAGCGTTGGTGTGCTCTCTTGCCGAAACACGCTGGCGTGACGGCAAACGCATCCTGATTGCCTGTGAAAACGAAGAACAAGCCAATCGGCTGGATGAAGCGCTCTGGCAACTTCCGGCTAACGCCTTTGTGCCGCACAACCTGGCTGGAGAAGGCCCGCGCTACGGCGCTCCGGTTGAGCTGGCCTGGCCACAGCGTCGCGGTAGTTCACCGCGCGATCTGCTGATCAGCCTTCTGCCACAGTTCGCAGATTTTGCTACTGGTTTCCATGAAGTGATAGACTTCGTTCCTTATGAAGAATCTCTAAAACAACTGGCGCGCGATCGCTACAAAGCCTATCGCAGCGTTGGTTTCCAATTGAATACGGCGACGCCACCCTCGCCGCAAACGACAGTGTAGAAATGGAAAAGACATATAACCCGCAAGATATCGAGCAGCCGCTCTACGAGCACTGGGAACAGCAGGGCTACTTTAAACCGAATGGCGATACCAGCCAGGAAAGCTTTTGCATCATGATCCCGCCGCCAAACGTCACCGGCAGCTTGCATATGGGTCACGCTTTCCAGCAGACCATCATGGATACCATGATTCGCTACCAGCGCATGCAGGGTAAAAATACCTTGTGGCAGGCCGGTACCGATCACGCCGGTATCGCTACGCAGATGGTGGTAGAACGCAAAATTGCCGCTGAAGAGGGCAAAACGCGCCAGGATTATGGCCGCGATGCATTCATCGACAAAATCTGGCAGTGGAAAGCGGAATCCGGCGGCACCATTACTCGCCAGATGCGTCGTCTCGGCAACTCGGTTGACTGGGAGCGCGAGCGCTTCACCATGGACGAAGGTCTGTCCAACGCAGTGCGCGAAGTGTTTGTCCGCCTGTACAAAGAGAACCTGATTTACCGTGGCAAACGCCTGGTAAACTGGGATCCAAAACTGCGTACCGCAATCTCCGATCTGGAAGTTGAAAATCGCGAGAGCAAAGGCTCGATGTGGCACATTCGCTATCCGCTGGCTGACGGCGTGAAAACCGCTGAAGGCAAAGATTATCTGGTGGTGGCGACTACGCGTCCGGAAACCCTGCTGGGCGATACCGGCGTCGCGGTTAACCCGGAAGATCCGCGTTATAAAGATCTGATCGGCAAAGAGCTGATCCTGCCGCTGGTGAACCGTCGTATTCCGATCGTTGGCGATGAACACGCTGATATGGAAAAAGGCACCGGCTGCGTGAAGATCACGCCTGCGCATGACTTCAACGACTACGAAGTGGGTCGTCGTCATAAGCTGCCGATGATCAACATTCTGACCTTTGATGGCGACATCCGCGAGCGCGCGGAAGTGTTCGACACCAATGGCGAAGTCAGCGACGCGTGCGCAGACGACATCCCGGCACAGTTCCAGAAAATGGAGCGTTTCGCCGCGCGTAAAGCGATGGTTGCCGCCATTGATGAGATTGGCCTGCTGGAAGAGATCAAACCGCACGACCTCACCGTGCCTTACGGCGATCGCGGCGGCGTGGTCATCGAGCCAATGCTGACCGACCAATGGTATGTGCGCACCGCACCGCTGGCGAAAGTCGCGGTTGAAGCGGTAGAAAACGGCGATATCCAGTTCGTGCCGAAGCAGTACGAAAACATGTACTTCTCATGGATGCGTGACATTCAGGATTGGTGTATTTCACGTCAGCTGTGGTGGGGACACCGCATCCCAGCATGGTACGACAACGACGGCAACGTCTATGTTGGCCGCACCGAGGACGAAGTGCGTCAGGAAAACAATCTGGCTGCCGATGTGGCGCTGCGCCAGGATGACGACGTGCTGGATACCTGGTTCTCGTCCGGTCTGTGGACCTTCTCGACGCTGGGCTGGCCGGAGAACACCGAAGCGCTGCGTACCTTCCATCCAACCAGCGTGCTGGTGAGCGGCTTCGACATCATCTTCTTCTGGATTGCGCGCATGATCATGCTGACCATGCACTTTATCAAAGATGAAAACGGCAAGCCGCAGGTGCCGTTCAAAACCGTTTATATGACCGGTTTGATCCGCGATGAAGAAGGCCAGAAGATGTCCAAGTCGAAAGGTAACGTCATCGATCCGCTGGATATGATTGACGGCATTTCGCTGGAAGATCTGCTGGAGAAACGTACCGGCAACATGATGCAGCCGCAGCTGGCTGAGAAGATCCGCAAACGTACCGAAAAGCAGTTCCCGGACGGCATCGTGCCTTCAGGTACCGATGCGCTGCGCTTCACCCTTGCCGCGCTGGCTTCTACCGGTCGTGACATCAACTGGGATATGAAGCGCCTCGAAGGCTACCGCAACTTCTGCAACAAGTTGTGGAACGCCAGCCGCTTCGTGCTGATGAATACCGAAGAGCAGGATTGCGGACAAAACGGCGGCGAAATGAAGCTGTCGCTGGCGGATCGCTGGATTCTGAGCGAATTCAACCGCAGCGTAAAAGCCTACCGTGAAGCGCTGGATAACTATCGCTTTGATATCGCGGCCAACATTCTGTACGACTTCACCTGGAACCAGTTCTGTGACTGGTATCTGGAGTTGACCAAGCCGGTGATGACCAGCGGTAGCGAAGCGGAACTGCGCGGTACGCGTAATACGCTGGTCACCGTGCTGGAAGCGCTGCTGCGTCTGGCGCACCCGATCATTCCTTACATCACCGAAACCATCTGGCAGCGTGTGAAAGGCCTGAAAAACATCGATCACGATACCATCATGCTGCAGCCGTTCCCGCAGTATGACGCGGCGAAAGAGGATGCCGAAGCGCAAGCCGATATCGAGTGGATGAAGCAGGCGATCGTCGCGGTACGTAATATCCGTGCTGAGATGAACATCGCACCAAGCAAGCCGCTCGACGTGCTGCTGCGTGACTGCTCTGCCGCCGCGCAGCGTCGCGTCGAAGAGAACCGCACCTTCCTGTCGCGTCTGGCGCGT
The DNA here is from genome assembly GCF_003208415.1 of Pantoea sp. AG1095. Taxonomy (NCBI): domain Bacteria; kingdom Pseudomonadati; phylum Pseudomonadota; class Gammaproteobacteria; order Enterobacterales; family Erwiniaceae; genus Pantoea; species Pantoea sp. AG1095. The sequence continues at coordinate 25,919 of NZ_QKMJ01000011.1, forward strand.
CTGGAAAGCCTGACCATTCTGCCTGCAGGCGAGAAAGGCCCGGTTTCGGTCACCAAGATTGTTGAAGGCGCTGAGTTGCTGATTCCGATGGCGGATCTGGTCAACAAAGAAGCCGAGCTGGAGCGTCTGGCGAAAGAGCTGGTGAAACTTGATGTCGAAATTGAGAAGATCCAGACCAAGCTGGCGAACGAAGGCTTTGTCTCACGTGCGCCGGAAGCGGTTGTCGCCAAAGAGCGTGAGCGCGTGGCTGAGCTTGAGCAATCAAAAGCAAAACTGTTTGAACAGCAGGGCGTGATTGCGGCATTGTAAGCGCTTCAGTCCAACTGCTTAATCGAAGCCGGGCACTGCCCGGCTTTTTTATACCGGAAGATAATGATGACCAGCGACGCTCCCATCAATTTAAAGGTGCGCCCCATTTCAGCCGCCGATAACCCGCTGATTGCGCAGGTGATCCGTGATGTGTCAGCCGAATTTGGCCTGACGGCGGATAAAGGCTACACCGTGTCCGATCCCCATCTCGATCGCCTGTTCGAACTCTACAGCGAAGCCAACAGCGCTTACTGGATTGTGGAACATGATGGTGTGGTGGTGGGCGGCGGCGGCGTTGCACCGCTGGCCTGTAGCGCGCCGGATATCTGTGAGCTGCAGAAAATGTATTTCCTGCCGCAGGTGCGCGGCTTAGGTCTGGCGCGCGATCTGGCGCTGCGTGCCATGGAATTCGCCCGTCAGCAGGGCTTTCAGCGCTGCTATCTGGAAACCACCGGCAGTTTGACGCGTGCGATTAAGTTGTATGAGTCGTTGGGGTTCGAGCTGATTGAGAGCGCGATGGGTTGTACCGGGCATGTGGATTGTGAAGTGCGGATGCTGAAGGTGTTGTGATTTGATGTGCTCGCTGTGATGTGCTCGCTGTCCCCCTCCTCGGTCCTCCCCCATAAATGGGGGAGGAAGATGCTGCCACATGTCAGCGTTGAAGCTGCATGTGGCAGCATCTCCTTCCCCCGCTAGCGGGGGAAGGCCGGGATGGGGGACAGCGCGCACAAACCTAAACCGCCGGCACTCCACTATGAAACCGCAGTTCGCCATCCGGCTCGCTGATTAAGCGCGCTTCTGCCTCGCCAAACACCTGCACGCGAGGCGCAATCTCCTTCGGCGAAATCTGCTGCGCCAGCTTCAGGTAATCCTGATAGTGACGCGCTTCCGAGCGCAGCAGCGAAATATAGAACTTCTCCAGTTGCTCATCCAGATACGGCGCCAGGCTGGCGAAACGTTCGCAGGATCGCGCTTCGATGTACGCCCCGCAAATTAGCTTATCCACCAGCGCTTCCGGCTCGTATGTGCGAATCTCGCGAATCAAACCTTTGGCATAGCGGCTGGCAGTGATTTTGCGATACGGCAAACCGCGCGACTGCATGATTTCCCACACCTGATAGAAGTGGTGCAGCTCCTCTTTCACCAGCAGCACCATCATCTCCACCAAATCATCGGCCCACGGCAGCTCGTTGCGCACGATAATGCTTTTGGTCAGATTCTTGTGGGCATTGATAAAGTTACCGTCCTGCTCGTCGCGGTAGATAAAATCTTCATACGGCTTGAGCCACGCCAGAATGGCATCACCACTTGGCTTATCCGCCACGTATTTACGGATGATGAACACCGCGGTTTGCGCGGCTTTCAATTCACAAACCATGTGATCGGTGAGCAGCAACGTCAGATTTTCCGGCTTGCGCGCTTCATCAATCCACGCTTGTGGCGTGCGGCAATGCAGGAATTGATAGATCGGTTCTAATAGCGGAGCGTAATTCATGGGCAGTCTTTTGTCTTACGGGGAAACGTGTTCAGGGCGGCGAGTGCCGCCCATTAATGCTTAGTGACGCACACCGTTGTCTTCTTCGTCGTCGATGAACTCGCCATCGTCGTCTTCATCTTCGGCATCAGGATCTTCAAAGTAGGTGCCCCAACCGTCGTAATCGACGTTGTAGCTGCCCGCCAGATTCACCAGCTGCTCAACCTGCGCATCAATCAGCTCTGGCTTCAACGCGCCTTCGCTCAGGATATCCACACACATTACGGTGGTGCCGTCTTCCAGCTCCAGCTCTTCTGGCTCGCTCACTTCGTAGCCCAGCTTGAAGGCATCAACCGCCACCTTCTCCAGCGAGTCGAAGTTGTTGCAGGAGAGATGATGCTCAATAGTGTAAAGCGCATCTGGATCGCTGCCGTCTTCCAGCAACTCTTCAATGATCAGTCGCGTCTCTTCGCGCTGTTCTTCCAGCAATGCTTCATATGCCATGGGTGTGTCCTCAAATATTCGGCTGAATTCAATTATTTTCCCACACTGCCTCGCGCGCCACTACACAAAACAACAAGTTTCTTAACGCTGGGGTTGAAAATGCATATTCATACGGTTAGATTGAATTTTAATTCATTTAATGTAGTCATCCGGAGCGCTGTATGAGTCAGCTACATCAAAGACATTTCCTGAGATTGCTGGATTTCACCCCAGCCGAAATCGATTCTCTGCTGAGTCTGGCAGGTGAATTAAAACACGCAAAGAAAAATGCCAGCGAAACGCAGTACCTGAAAGGCAAAAACATCGCGCTCATCTTCGAAAAAGACTCGACTCGTACCCGATGCTCTTTCGAAGTTGCCGCTTACGATCAGGGCGCTAACGTCACCTATCTCGGCCCAAGCGGCAGCCAAATCGGCCATAAAGAGTCGATGAAAGACACCGCGCGCGTGCTGGGACGCATGTATGACGGTATTCAGTATCGCGGCTACGGCCAGGAACTGGTGGAAACCTTAGCGGAATTCGCTGGCGTGCCGGTGTGGAACGGCCTGACCACCGAATTCCACCCCACGCAACTGCTGGCCGATATGCTGACAATGCAGGAGCATCTGCCGGGTAAATCGCTGAATGAAATGACGCTGGTTTACGTCGGCGATGCACGCAACAACATGGGCAACAGCATGCTGGAAGCCGCTGCGCTGGTCGGCATGGATCTGCGTCTGGTGGCGCCAAAAGGCTGCTGGCCGGAAGCGGAACTGGTGGAGCAATGCCGCGTGGCCGCACAGCAAACCGGTGGCAAAATCACCCTGACCGAAGATATCGCCGAAGGCGTGCAAGGTGCCGACTTCATCTACACGGATGTGTGGGTGTCGATGGGCGAAGCCAAATCGGTGTGGGAAGATCGCATCGCCCTGCTGCGTCCTTATCAGGTTAATAGCGCGATGCTGGCGCTGACCGGCAATCCGCAGGTGAAGTTCCTGCACTGCTTACCGGCCTTCCATGACGATAAAACCACGCTGGGCCGTCAAATGGCCGAGCAGCACGGTTTGCACGATGGCATGGAAGTGAGTAATGAGGTGTTTGAATCTGCGCACAGCATCGTTTTTGATCAGGCTGAAAACCGCATGCACACCATTAAAGCGGTGATGGTCGCGACGCTCGGCAAGCTATGATTGGTGGCGCCGCAAACGTTTACCTCGCGCGCGATATTTGCTTGATGCAAATCAGTAAATGCGTATAATGCGGCCCAATTTGCCGGAGGAAACATGCAACAGCGCAGCGCACAATTTGACGCTCAACGACGCCTGACAGCGGGCGGCGCATCTGTTTCTTTCCGTCATCAATCGATCGTAAAAAAAGCCCCTTAAGCAGGGGCTTTTTTTTTGTCCGCAATCCGGCAGCGCAGAGGAGAACGCTATGGCCAACCCGCTATATCGCAAGCACATCATTTCCATCAACGATCTCAACCGCGACGAGCTGGAGCTGGTGCTGCATACCGCTGCCCAGCTGAAAGCCAATCCCCAGCCGGAGCTGCTGAAACACAATGTGATCGCCAGCTGCTTCTTTGAGGCTTCAACGCGTACGCGTTTGTCGTTTGAAACCGCGATGCATCGTCTCGGCGCGTCGGTAGTGGGCTTCGCCGACGGTAGCAACACCTCGCTCGGCAAGAAAGGCGAAACCCTCGCCGATACCATTTCGGTGATTGGGACTTACGTTGATGCCATCGTGATGCGTCATCCGCAGGAAGGCGCCGCGCGTCTGGCGACGGAATTCTCCGGCGGCATTCCGATTCTCAACGCCGGTGATGGCGCTAACCAGCATCCAACGCAAACGCTGCTCGATCTCTTCACCATCCGAGAAACGCAAAATCGCCTGGATAACCTGAATGTGGCAATGGTCGGCGACCTGAAATATGGCCGCACCGTGCATTCACTGACGCAGGCGCTGGCGAAGTTTGATGGCAACCGCTTCTTCTTTATCGCGCCGGATGCGCTGGCGATGCCGGCGTACATCACCGATATGCTGGATGAGCAGAACATTGCCTGGTCGCGCCACGACACCATCGAAGAAGTGATGCCACAACTCGATATTCTGTATATGACGCGCGTGCAGAAAGAGCGCCTCGATCCGTCGGAATACGCCAACGTCAAAGCGCAGTTCATCCTGCGCGCCGCTGATTTAGCCGGTGCGCGCGACAACATGAAAGTGCTGCATCCGCTGCCGCGTATCGACGAGATCACCACCGACGTGGATAGCACGCCGCACGCCTGGTATTTTCAGCAGGCTGGAAATGGCATCTTCGCTCGCCAGGCGCTGCTGGCGCTGGTACTGAATCGCGAACTGGCACTGTAAGGAGAAAGCGATGACTCACGATAATAAATTGCAGGTTGAAGCCATCAAACGCGGCACGGTGATTGACCATATCCCGGCGCAGGTCGGCTTTAAGTTACTTTCGCTGTTTCGTCTGACCGAAACCGATCAGCGCATCACCATCGGCCTTAACTTGCCGTCGGGCGAGATGGGCCGTAAAGATCTGATCAAGATCGAAAATACCTTCCTGACCGACGATCAGATCAATCAGTTGGCGGTTTATGCGCCGCTCGCCACGGTAAACCGCATTGACGAATACGAAGTGGTGGCGAAGATCGCCCCCACCTTGCCGGATCGTATTGACCGCGTGCTGACCTGCCCGAACAGCAACTGTATCAGCCGTAACGAGCCGGTGTTCACCAGTTTTGCGGTGAAAAAGCGCGAAGATGATGTGCATCTGAAGTGCAAATATTGCGAGAAAGAGTTCGCGCGCCACGTGGTGCTCGGTCACTGGTAATCGCCCGCGTCGTCCCTATAATGGGACGATTCATTTCGCGGCGGACATCGGTCGGCCGCGCACTTTCAAGGAGAAACAATGTCTCGCGAAATCAGTACTTCAAACGCACCCGCAGCGATTGGCCCTTACGTGCAGGGCGTGGATCTCGGCAGCATGATCATCACTTCAGGCCAGATCCCGGTTGATCCGGCCACTGGCGCCGTTGCCGACGATGTTTCCGCGCAGGCACGTCAATCACTGGAAAATGTGAAGGCGATTGTCGAAGCCGCCGGCCTGAAAGTGGGCGATATCGTGAAAACCACCGTGTTTGTGAAGGATTTGAATGACTTCGCCACCGTGAACGCGACCTATGAAGCGTTCTTCACCGAGCACAACGCCAGCTTCCCGGCGCGTTCGTGCGTGGAAGTGGCGCGCCTGCCGAAAGATGTGAAGATTGAGATTGAGGCGATTGCGGTACGTCGTTGATTTGGTTGGTTGGTGCTGGCTGTCCCCCATCCCGGCCTTCCCCCGCAAGCGGGGGAAGGAGATGCTGCCACATGCAGCTTCATCACTGACATATGGCAGCCTCTTCCTCCCCCATTTATGGGGGAGGACCGAGGAGGGGGACAGCCAGCACAATATTTATTTAAACGATCGCAACAACCTCTCCAGCGGCCGCACCAGCGCCAGCACTGTTTCATCCTGCACCTGCGCTGCCGCATCCAGTTGTGAATGCATCTGCGCCACCTCACCTGCGCCATACGCCTGATTACGTTCCAGCGCATTGACCAAATCCAGTCCCATCCGGCTCAACTCTGCTACTTGCTGTACTTGCTGCTGCAGCGGCTTGAGCTGATAGCTGCCCAGAATTAGCGGCATCACCGCATCGCTGTTGTTCTGCCAGCGCTGCAATTGCTGACGGATGGCATGCGCCGCCGCATGATCGGCGCGATTGGCGATCAAGCGATCCACCTGCTTATCCAGCACACGCACCGCGTTGCTCTCGGCAGGCAACACATCCGCCAAACGATTGAGCGGTTCAAAATAGTCGTAATGTCCCGCCTGAAATTTCAGATGCTGGCGCGTGTAGTACTGCGCTGGCTCCAGCACTTCGGCCAATATGCGCAGCGGCGTGATGTCGCTGCTGTTCGCCAGTCGCATCATCTGCACTTCAGCCTGCTGATGCTGCTGCAAGCCGACTGAAACAGTGCCCCAGCGATCCACCGCGCTCAGGCGCTGATACATGTTATCGCTGTCGGTGACATCCTGCGCCGACCATAACCGCTCCGCCACCACAAAGGCGCGCGGCCACAGGCGTGTATCGATTACCCGGCTGTTAACATTCTCCGCCCACAGCGCCGCTTCGCCGCCAATCAGGTTGTTCTGCATCTGTTGCGGCGTCGGCAGCGATGGCGCAATGCCGGCTGGCACCTGCGGCAACTTGCTGCCTTCTGCGGGATAGCGCACGTTGCCCACCAGCATATAACCGGTCAGCTTGTCTTGCGTTAGCGTCACCATCGGCTGGAATGGCCCCATCCACGTATCGACGCTGAACGTCAGCTGTGTGGGCGACAGCCAGCGGATATCACTGATCATGCGACGCGCTTTGCCGCTGAAATCGATAAAGCCGCGCCAGCCTTTTTTCCCTTCTATCAGGGTAAAGCTGCCTTTCAGCGCGCTGCCTTTCAAACGCGGCATGGTGAATTGCCAGCTCTGCGCCTGCTCACCTGCCTGCACCTGATCCGCGCCGTTAAGCCCCTGCGGCCAGGGTTCATTGCGATAGTGATAGGCGGCGGTTTGCGGCTGATCGAGATAGAAACCGGTGGAGAGAATGCCGCGAAAGTCGTTTTTCGCCACCGTGCCCAACGCATCCTGTCCTTGCCACGATTGAATCAGAATGCTTTTAGGCAGATCAGGATGGTAAACCTCATCCCAGCCGATCATGCGGCGCTGATGCGCTTCGAGGATTTTCTCAACGCGCTGATTAAACCAGGCTTGCAGCGCATGCGTATCCTTTAAACCGTGGTCGCGCATAAACTGCTGAATGCGTGTGGAATCATTCCACTGGGTTGGATCAACCTCATCACCGCCAATGTGGATGTAGGGATCGGGGAAGATCGCCGTCACTTCGCCCATTAAGGTGTCGATAAAGCGAAATACCGCTTCGTTGCTGGGATCGAGCAGCGGCTTAAACACGCCCCAGCCGCGCTCCATCTGATACGGTCCCGGCGCGCTCATTAACTCCGGCATCGCTACTGCTATCGCCGACGCATGACCGGGCAGATCGATTTCCGGTACCACGCGTACGCCGCGCTGCGTGGCGTAGCGCACCACATCGCGCATCTGCTGCTGCGTGTAGTACAAGCCGTCACTGGCTTTCTCCTGCAGCTGCGGATAGTGGCTGGAGGCAAATCGCCAACCTTGATCGTCGGTTAAGTGCCAGTGAAACACGTTCATACGCGCGGCGGCGATGCCGTCGATTTGTCGTTTCACGGTTTCAATTGGCAGGAAGTGGCGCGCCGAATCGATCAGCACGCCGCGCCACGGAAAGCGCGGTTTGTCATCAATGGTGACGTAGGGAATTTCGGTGCCGTTTTCGGTGTTTTCAATCAGCTGCAGTACGGTTTCCATGCCGCGCATCGCGCCAAAGCGCGTGTTGGCTTTCAGCAAGACGCCATCGCTGTTAACCAGCAGATGATAACTTTCGTCGCTGTCTGGTTGGGGAAGCGGATCAACCGCCTGCGCGATTTGTACCTGAATGCTGGGATGATCGCTGGATGCGCTGGCCGGCAGCAGCGGCCAGCCGGTTTGCCGCGCAATGCGCGCGCGCCAGCGCGATTCAGCACCTTCCAGATGATCGCCCGAGATATGCAACGTGAGCTGCGGTGTTAACGCATACGCCCCGCCGCCGCCTGGCTGGACAACGCTTTGTGGCCACGGCATCAGCGGTAAATCTCCAGCCGGCGCGGCGAAGGCGGAAAAAGTCATGGATAAACAACAGGCAAGCAGAGTTCTTTGCAATGGCATCTGGGCATCCTTGTAAATGAAACAACGGACCAAAATGGGCAAAAGGCCCATTAAACCTGTTTCGCATTGCAAAGCAAGTGGCCGCAAACTGAAATCAAGGCGGGTTAATACTTTTGTATTTTAGCCAGATTAACCATTGCGCGGCTTTCATTCCTGGTTGTGGCTTCTTTGTTGTAGGTCAAACCGCCGGCGATTAATCTCAGCGCAAACACCACATATAGCGATTAAACTCCTTAAAATTATCTACATATAGTTTCATGGAGAAGAAATGGCGACGGTGGTGATTAAGCGTGACGGCTGCAGAGTGCCGTTTGATGCGCAGCGGATCGAGGCGGCAGTCAACGCGGCTGCAGCTGCGGTACAAATCGATGATACGGCGTGGTGCGCGCAAGTGGCGGCGCAGGTCAGTCAACAGCTGGCTGACAAGGCTGAAGTGGATATCCGCGACATTCAGTGTGCGGTGGAAGAGACGCTAATGAGCGGACGCTGGCCGCAGCTGGCGCGTGCCTACATCGAATATCGCCATGACCGCGATTTAGCACGCGAGCAGCGCGGTAAACTGCATCACGCTATTCGCGGTTTAGTGGAGCAAACCAACGCCGCACTGCTCAATGAAAACGCGAATAAAGACAGTAAAGTGATTCCCACCCAGCGCGATTTGCTGGCTGGCATCGTCGCCAAACATTACGCTCAGCAGCAACTCTTGCCACGCGATGTGGTGCTGGCGCATGAACGTGGTGACATCCACTATCACGATCTCGACTATTCCCCGTTCTTCCCGATGTTTAACTGCATGCTAATCGATCTGCACGGCATGCTGACCCACGGTTTTAAGATGGGCAACGCCGAGATCGAGCCGCCCAAATCAATCGCCACCGCCACGGCGGTGACCGCACAGATCATCGCGCAGGTCGCCAGCCACATTTACGGCGGCACCACCATCAATCGCATTGATGAAGTGCTGGCACCGTTCGTTACGCTCAGTCTGGAAAAACACCGCGCGGTGGCGCTGGAATGGCAGATTCCGGATGCCGAAGCCTATGCGCGCGTTCGCACCGAGAAAGAGTGCTACGACGCGTTTCAGTCGCTGGAATATGAAGTGAATACGCTGCACACCGCCAACGGCCAGACGCCGTTTGTCACCTTTGGCTTTGGCCTCGGCACCGACTGGGCCGCGCGCCTGATCCAGCAATCCATTCTGCGCAACCGCATTGCCGGATTGGGCAAAAATCACAAAACCGCGGTGTTCCCGAAACTGGTGTTTGCTATCCGCGAAGGCGTGAATCGTCGGCCTGCCGATGTTAATTACGATATCAAGCAACTGGCGTTAGAGTGCGCCAGCAAGCGCATGTATCCGGATATCCTCAACTACGAAAAAGTGGTGGAAGTGACCGGCTCGTTTAAAACCCCGATGGGCTGCCGTAGCTTTCTTGGCGTCTACGAGGAGAACGGCGAGCAGATTCACGAAGGCCGCAACAATATTGGCGTCATTAGCCTCAATCTGCCGCGTATCGCGCTGCAAGCTAAAGGCGATGAAGCGCAGTTCTGGCGCTTGCTCGATGAACGTCTGGCGCTGGCGAAACGTGCCTTAATGACGCGTATCGCCCGGTTGGAAAAAACCAAAGCGCGCGTAGCGCCGATTCTCTATATGGAAGGTGCCTGCGGCGTGCGCCTGAAAGCGGATGACGAAGTGGGCGCCATTTTCCGCAACGGCCGCGCCTCAATTTCCCTTGGCTACATCGGCTTGCATGAAACGCTGAATGCGCTGAGCGGCAACCAAGTGCATCCGTATGACGCCGATTACCTGCGGGAAAAAGGCGTGGCGATTGTCACGCACCTGCGCCGCGCGGTGGATGCGTGGAAAGCGGAAACCGGCTACGGCTTCAGCTTGTACAGCACGCCGAGCGAGAATCTGTGCGACCGCTTCTGTCGCCTCGATGCCGCAGAATTTGGCGTGGTGGCCGGCGTTACCGACAAAGGGTATTACACCAACAGCTTCCATCTCGACGTTGAGAAGAAGGTCAATCCGTACGACAAGATCGACTTTGAAGCGCCCTATCCCGCCATCGCTAACGGCGGATTCATCTGTTACGGCGAATATCCCAACATCCAGCACAACCTCAAGGCGCTCGAAGATGTCTGGGATTACAGCTATCACCGCGTGCCCTATTACGGCACCAACACGCCGATTGATGAGTGCTACGAATGCGGCTTTAGCGGCGAGTTCAGCTGCACCAGCAAAGGGTTTACCTGCCCATGCTGTGGTAATCACGATCCGGCGCGCGTGTCGGTGACGCGCCGCGTGTGTGGCTATCTCGGCAGCCCGGATGCGCGTCCGTTTAACGCCGGTAAGCAGCAAGAAGTACAGCGGCGCGTTAAACATCTGGAGACAGGAAAACTGGGATGATGCGCATCCACGGCTATTATCCGGTTGATATCGTTAACGGGCCCGGCACGCGCTGCACGCTGTTTGTCGCGGGCTGCGAACATCAATGTCGCGGCTGCTACAACCAAAGCACGTGGCGGCTGGATTCCGGCGTGCCGTTTACGCTGGAGATGGAAGAGCAGCTGATCGCCGATCTTAACGATCGGCGCATTGCGCGCCAGGGCTTGTCGCTGAGCGGCGGCGATCCGCTGCATCCGCACAACGTGCCGCATATACGTCGTCTGGTGAAACGCGTGCGGCGTGAGTGTCCGGATAAGGATATCTGGCTGTGGACCGGATATGAAATGGCGGAACTCAGCGCGGCGCAGCGCGAAGTGGTGGAGGAAATTGATGTGCTGATTGATGGACGCTTTATCGAAGCGGAGAAAGATGCGCGGCTGCTGTGGCGCGGCAGCCGCAATCAGAAGATTTGGTGGTTACGCCAGCCACAAAGCGAGCACGCCGAGCAGCATGCCGCTGCCTGCCACGCCGATCAGCGCGATCCACAGCGCCCGTGCGGGAAAGGCGCGATGCAGCATCAATAACGACGGCACACTCACGGCGGGCAGCGTGACTAATAACGCCAGCGCGGGCGCAATGCCCATGCCCGCCAGCATCATGGTCTGCACAATCGGGATTTCCGCGGCGGTAGGAATCACAAACAGGCAGCCGGCGATTGCCATCAACATCACCCAAAACAGCGTATTACCCACCGCGCCATCCGCGTGCGGGAACAGCCACACGCGCGCGGCGCCGAGCAACAATACCGCGACGATATACAGCGGAATGGTGTTGCAGAACAGTCGCCACATCACCCGCAGCCAGCGTGACAGAAACGGCTGTTCATCGCGGGCCGGGATAACGGGCGCGGTAACGGCTTGATCCGGCACGCTGCACTGCACCAGCCACGCGATGCCCAACACCATCATCAAACCTGCCACCAGCCGAATCGCCGCAAAATGCCAGCCGAGCACAAAGCCCATAAAAATCAGCGTGGCAGGATTGAGCAGCGGATTCGCCAGCCAGAACGCCATCGCCGCACCGCTGGAAACCTGTGACTGACGTAAGCCAGCGGTCACTGGTGCCGCACAGCAGCTGCACATCATGCCCGGCAAACCTAATCCAGTGCCCATCAGCGTCGAGCCAAAGCGTGAGCTGCCCATCAGACGCAGCAGCCAGGCGCGCGGAATCAGCACCTGCACCAACGATCCGAGGATCACCCCGAGCACGGCCGCTTTCCACACGGCGAGGAAATAGACCATGGCGTAATCAAGCGCCGCGCGCCGCGGTGAGTCCGCCGCATTGGCCAGAATCGATTTACCGATCGAATGCGTTTCGGCAGCAGTAAAGGCTTTGCCGTAATAAGGCTGCCATTTGACATACCACAGGCCGATTACTACCACGGCGAGGAACAGCAGCGGTTTCCACCAGGCGAAGCGTGTCGCCGGGGCATGAGAAGGGAGTTGGGTCATCACGGAATTCCGTATTCAACTGAATAACGATGCCGCGTTAGGATACGCGGCGGAAAGGCCTTAGTGTCATTCAGGTCATTTCATTGCGCCATGTGGAAATCGCCTAAACTTGATCCGGCGCGGAAATTTACCTCCCGGAAGAATTGCCGGCTGGCTTGCTTTTTGCGACATGGCTACCAGGCTTGTTGGGTTAGAAGTGCAACGAACATAAGGTTCGTGATCAACAAGGAGGAAAAAAGATGAGCAAGAAAATAGCGGTACTGATTACCGATGAATTTGAAGACTCAGAGTTTACCTCACCGGCGGAGGCTTACACTCAGGCGGGCCATGAAGTGGTTACCATCGAGTTTAAGGCCGGCAACATCGTTAAAGGGAAACAGGGTAAAGCTGAGGTCAACATCGACAAGGCTATTGATGATGTGAATGCAGCCGAGTTCGATGCGCTGCTGCTGCCCGGCGGACACTCTCCCGATGCCCTGCGCGGTGACGATCGCTTCGTCAACTTCACCAGGGAGTTTGTCGCCAGCGGCAAGCCGGTGTTTGCCATTTGCCATGGCCCGCAGCTGCTGATCAGCGCGAACGGCGTGCGCGGCCGCAAAATGACCAGCGTAAAAGCCATCGCCATCGATCTGCGTAATGCCGGTGCGGATTTTTACGATAAAGAAGTGGTGGTGGATGATGACAAGTTAGTTACCAGCCGCACGCCTGAAGACCTGCCCGCGTTTAATCGCGAGTCGCTGCGGATTTTGAACGCGGCCTGATAGTTTTTCCTGCATTGGGGTCGCCGTGAATGGCGGCCCTAAGGCCGGGTCCATATAATCTTTTTGCCAAAGCCCAGCGCATTGTCGGTCATCTTCACTTCGTCGAGCACGATTTCCCATAGCGGTGCGGTGACTTTCTTTGCCACTGGAAAACGCTTCTGATAGGCGTGACGCGCAATAACTTCCCTGTCTCCGCTTAGCAGCTTAATCACGCCGCGATACTGCACGCCTTTAATCAGCAGCACACTTTTGGGCTGGCCATTCACCGTGCCCGCCACGCGCGGATTTGACTGGATTAATGCGCCATGGCGCGTGTCTGGTTCAGTCATCAGCCAGAACGCCATGTTCGCGGCATCAAATACATAAAAGCAGTTGGCACACCACAGATCGTCGCCGTGGCTGGCAGATAACGACAGCACGTGCTGTTTTTTTAAGTAGCGAATCAGATGAGCATGGTCGGACAAAATTGGACTCCGTGCGGCGAATAGCGATGCAGCCTGAAGCGCGCTACACTGCCTGCCAGCTAATTTTCGGGATAAGTATGATGGAACAAGGCTGGCAGCTTTATCTGCTACAAACCGCCGCAGGCATGCTGTATACCGGCATCACCACCGATGTTAATCGTCGGCTGCAACAGCATCAGCAGGGACGCGGCGCGCGTTCGCTGCGTGGCAAGGGCCCGCTGACGCTGGTGTTTCACTGCGATGCGGGCGATCGGGCGGCGGCGTCACGCCTGGAATATCAGGTGAAGCAGCTGAGCCGCGCGCAAAAGCTGCTGCTGGTTGCACAGCAGCCGCCCTGCTTAGTGGCCTGGTTTAGTCGAAACGGTTAAACGGCAGCGCGAATTCGATCAGCCCTTCTGCACCGACAAACGCATCGTCGGCCAGTTTGTAGACCTGAAAGGCCGCTTCACTGCCTAACCAGCGACAGTGCAAACCATGACGTGCCGCCGGTTCAAATCCGAGTGGATTGTAGAACTCAGGATCGCCCAGCACCACCACGGCGCTGTAGCTGAACTCATTCAGTGAATCCAATCCTTCATACACCAGCCGTTTAGCAAGGCCCTGTTTGCGCACCGATTCATCCACGGCGAGCGGCGCCAAAGCGACCCAGTTGCGGTCTTCTCCCTGCAGGGTCACCGGACTGAAAGCGGCATAACCCAGCACCTGACCTTCATCATCCGTGGCAACTACACCGAGAGTCAGCAAGCCATCTTCGCGCAGTTGCTGTATCAGTTCCGCTTCGGCAGCGGTAGCAAAACTGCGCTTTAACAGGCTATCGATGCCTACTGCATCAACGCCAATTTCAGTACGAATCAACATGAGATCCCCGCGCGCGCCTCAGCGGCCTTCGCGTCCTGTTTCATTCCTGCCTCAATAAAAGCAGCGAGCTGCTGCAATCCCGTGCGTAATGGCGTGGGCATGGCATCCAGTTCAATGGCATCCATCAGGTTTTTCACCTCAAGTCCTAGCTCAGTGTCACCTTCAATCACCAGACGGCGTTGAAAGAACAACATATCGGGATCCGCTTTGCGTGCTGCCACCAGCAACAGATCGTTGGCTTCACCGCGAAACCAGACATCAGCCTCGGTGTCGCGCGAAACGGTCAGGCGCCCTGCTTGCAGGGTGGTGATCCAGCGCAGATTCACATCGGCAACCTCAATCCCCAGATAACGCCCTTCCAGAAAGTCTAACTCACCTTCAGACAAAGCATGACGAAATTGCCAGTTTAGGAGTTGTTGCAGAATAGCTTTTTTTAGCGGGAAAGGGGTAATGGAAACAGGTAAAGCAAGGAATTCTGGCCCTTTTTCAACAATCAGACCGCGTAAGCGCGCAAACATCATCGTCATTCCCTTCAGAAAATTTCATCTATTTTGCCACATCTGACCGGCTTCGCCTCCACTGAGATCAAGGAAATCGCCGCCTGGCTGGACGAAAAACCTTCACTCCCGATCATCAATGCCGCTTTCACTGCCTTAAATCAACATTGCTGTCGGGTCAGTTATTTACACTCTTCGGCTTCAGAATCCGGGGAGGAAAATGTATGGAACTGCTGTGTCCGGCGGGGAATTTGCCTGCGCTGAAATCGGCGGTGGAGCATGGTGCTGACGCGGTGTATGTCGGCCTGAAAGACGATACCAATGCCCGCCACTTTGCTGGCCTCAATTTTACCGATAAGAAACTGGCTGAAGCCGCACGCTATCTGCATCAGCATCGGCGCAAACTGCATGTGGCAATCAACACCTTCGCCCATCCTGATGGCATCAATCGCTGGCAAAGCGCGATTGATGTTGCCGCTCAGAACGGCGCGGATGCGTTGATTCTGGCCGATATTGCCACGCTGGAGTACGCGGCAAAACACTATCCGCAGGTTGAGCGTCACCTTTCGGTACAGGCCTCCGCCACCAATCTGCAGGCCATCCATTTTTACCATCGTCATTTTCAACTCAGCCGCGTGGTGCTGCCGCGCGTGCTGTCGATGCATCAGGTCAAACAGCTGGCGCGTGAAACGCCGGTACCGCTGGAAGTGTTCGCTTTCGGTAGCCTGTGCATTATGGCTGAAGGCCGCTGCTACCTCTCTTCCTGGCTGACCGGCGAGTCGCCTAACAGCGCGGGAGCCTGCTCGCCGGCGAAATTTGTGCGTTGGCAGCAGACGCCAAAAGGCATGGAATCGCGCCTGAATGAGGTGCTGATTGACCGTTACGCGCCCGACGAGAGCGCTGGCTATCCTACATTGTGCAAAGGCCGTTACGAAGTGGATAACCAGCTCTATCACGTACTGGAGGAGCCCACCAGCCTGAACACCTTGTCGCTGCTGCCTGAACTGCTGCGCGCCAACATTGCCTCGGTGAAAATTGAAGGACGCCAGCGCAGCCCGGCCTATGTGGCGCAGGTAGCGAAAGTGTGGCGTCAGGCCATTGATCGCTGCATGGCATCGCCGGGACAGTATGCCGTGCAGGAACCCTGGATGCAGGCGCTGGGCGAGTTATCAGAAGGCAGCCAAACCACGCTCGGTGCTTATCACCGTGACTGGCAATAAGGAGATCGCATGAAATACGCCATCGGGCCGGTGCTGTGGTACTGGCCAACTGCAACGCTGGAAACCTTTTATCAACGCGCCGCCGAGAGCAGCGCGGAGATCATTTATCTCGGCGAAGCCGTCTGCAGTAAAAGACGCGCCACCTCGTTCCATCAATGGATGGACATCGCGCGCATGCTAGCGCTGCAGGGCAAGCAAGTGGTGCTGAGTACGTTGGCACTGCTGCAGTCGCCATCGGAAGTCAAAGAGCTGCGCCGCTATGTCGAGAACGGTGAGTTCCTGCTGGAAGCCAATGATATCGGCACCGTGAACATGGCGGCGGAGCGCAAATTGCCGTTTGTCGCCGGCCCAACGCTGAATGTGTATAACGCGCAGACGCTGCAACTGTTGTTGAAAGAAGGCATGACGCGCTGGTGCATTCCGGTGGAGATGTCCCGCGACTGGCTGATTCAACTGCTGCAACAGTGCGATGCGGCGGGTGTGCGCGAACAATTTGAGGTGGAAGTGCTTGGCTATGGTCATCTGCCGCTGGCGCTGTCAGCACGCTGCTTTACCGCACGCGCCGAGAATCGTGGCAAAGATGATTGCCAAACCTGCTGCATCAATTACCCAACCGGCCGTCGCGTGCTCTCGCAGGAAGGCCAGCAGGTGTTTGTGCTCAACGGCATTCAGACCATGAGCGGCTATTGCTACAACCTCGGCAATGACCTGAGCGGCATGCATAACTGGATCGACATTGTGCGTTTGTCGCCCCAGGGCGAAAGTACGCTCGCCGAAGTGGATCGCTTCCGCGCCAACGAAGCCGGTCAGGCACCGCTAATGATGGCGCGCGGCAGTGATTGTAATGGTTATTGGCGTCGCCTGGCGGGAATGGCACTGGAAGGCGGCAGGTAAAGGCACATTCCGGCTATATTCCTGCTGTTATTAGCAGTTTTAATATAGGTAACGATGAGTAATACTCACAAGCGCAGGTCCGACTAAACACCTGCGCCATCCCTATTTGGAGTGCCCATGTCTGAGAAAAAAACTGTTCGCCTGTCCGTGTTGGATCTGGCCCCTATTCCACAAGGTTCCACTGCACGCGACGCGTTCCATAATTCGCTGGCACTGGCCCGTCAATCCGAAGCACTGGGCTTTCACCGCTACTGGCTGGCGGAACACCATAATATGACGGGGATTGCCAGCGCCGCGACGTCAGTGCTGATTGGCTATTTAGCGGCTAATACCGAAACGCTGCGCCTCGGTTCAGGCGGCATTATGCTGCCCAATCACGCGCCGCTGGTGATCGCCGAACAGTTTGGTACCCTCGAGTCACTCTATCCTGGGCGCATCGATTTGGGACTGGGCCGCGCGCCGGGTTCCGACCAACGCACCATGCTGGCGTTGCGTCGTCATCTTTCCAGCGGCCAGGCAGATAGTTTTCCGGAAGATGTCTCTGAACTGATCCGCTGGTTTGACGCCGAAGAGGGAGAACATCCGCCAGTACAACCGGTTCCAGGTTTAGGATTGAAAATTCCGGTGTGGCTGCTCGGTTCCAGCCTGTACAGCGCGCAACTGGCTGCTCAGCTGGGTTTGCCGTTTGCATTTGCCTCGCATTTCGCGCCGGATCTGCTGTTCCAGGCGCTGCATCTCTATCGTGAGAAATTCAAACCTTCCGCGCGTCTGGCGAAGCCGTATGCGATGGTGTGCGTCAACGTCGTCGCAGCCGATAGCGAACGTGACGCCCGCTTCCTGTTCACCTCGATGCAGCAGCAGTTTATTAACCTGCGTCGCGGCAAACCGGGTCCGCTACCTGCGCCGGTGGAGAACATGGATCATCTGTGGTCGCCGTCCGAGCAATATGGCGTGCAGCAGGCACTCAGCATGTCGATTGTCGGCGATAGCGATAAAGTCCGCAGCGGCCTCGCCGCGCTGATGCGTGAAACCCAGGCGGACGAGATTATGGTTAACGGCCAGATTTACGATTCGCAGGCGCGTCTGCGCTCCTTCGCGCTGGCAATGGAAGCAGCGCGCACGCTGTAAACCTCATTGCGGTGGGTTTAACCACTCTGGGCCCACCGCAAGGGTTCGCACGTCTCGCGCCGGTGACTGACCGTGAAAACGGCTGTATTCACGACTGAACTGCGAAGCACTTTGATAACCCACCCGATAACCCGCCGTGCCGGCATCCAGCTTCTCAATCAACATCAAACGCCGCGCCTCGTTGAGCCGCAGCTGCTTTTGATACTGCATCGGCGTCATCGCCGTTACCGCTTTAAAGTGATGATGCAGCGACGAAATACTCATCCCTACGCTGCTTGCCAGAAAATCCATTTTCAACGGCTGATGAAAGTTTTCGCGTAGCCAACGCGCGGCGCGCGCCACTTTGTTGCCTGGCCGTTCCGTCAACGCCATGTTGAGAATGCGCGGCCCTTCGGGTCCAGTCAGCAAACGATAGAAAATCTCCTGCTCAATCAACGGTGCCAGCGCGGCTATGTCCTGCGGATGATCCAGCAACTCGACTAAACGCATCACCGCATCCACCAACGGTGGCGCGACTTTATGCACGGCGATACCGCGCTCGCTCACCGCCGTGCTGCCGAGTTGATGGTGCGGAAAGTGTTCCAGATAACGCATCAGACGCGTTTCGTTGATGGTGATGCCCACACCAAGATTCGGTTTCTCTGGCGTCGCCATGACCACGCAGGATTGCACCGGCATATCAAGCGTCACCAACAGTAAATCGCCCGGCCCGTAATGCATCACTTCATCACCCATGCGCAGCGCTTTTTGCCCCTGCGCGATCAGGGCAAAGCTCGCCCAGGTCGCCACGTGCGCCAAACTGGTGGGCTGAGAACTGCGGCCGAAAGAGAGAAAGTCGATTGGGCAATAGTGACGACCATCCTGCGGTGCGTGGCGGGCAATAATTGCCACCAACTGCTGCCATTGTTCCTGATGAATCATGCGCTCGGTGCTCCGCGGTAAGAAATCACTGATTTGATATTCTCGCTTGTGGTTGGCGCTGCGACTAGTCCTTGAACAGCAGATTTGCAGGATCGTGCAAGAAGCTTGCAGGATTGCGCTACCACCTGAATGTATGGACAGCGCATGCTTTATCTTCCCCGAAATCTCAGGTGGAGAGACACGATGAAAACACTTGAAGGCAAAATTGCGCTGGTGACGGGCGCTTCGAAAGGCATTGGTGCCGCCATCGCCATGACTTTCGCGGCGGCCGGTGCTCGGGTGGTGGTGAATTATCTTCAGGACGAAGTGGGTGCGGCGGATGTGGTGACCGACATTCAGGCGCTGGGTAGCGACGCCATCGCCGTACAGGCTGATATTTCACGCGAGGCCGATGTGCAGCGCTTGTTCGCTAGCAGCATTGAGCAGTTTGGCGCGCCCGAAATTGTGGTGAATAACGCCGGGATTTTTCACCACGGTGACTTTGCCGAGCTTAGCCTCAGCGAGATGCAGCAGCAGCTGAATGTGAATCTGCTGGGTACCTTACTGGTGTGTCAGCAGGCGGCAAAACATTTCCCCGCACGCGGCGGTTCCATCATCAACCTTAGCGCTTTAAATAGCCAACGCTGCACGCCCGGCTCGGTGCTTTGGGCAGCAACCAAAGGCGCGATCGATACCTTAACGCAGGGCCTCGCACGCGAGCTTGGGCCACGTAATATTCGCGTCAATGCGTTAGCACCCGGCATTATTTTAACCGAAGGTTTGCTGGCGGCGAAGAAGATGCACCCGGAGTTGAAAGCACAGCTGATAGCGGCAACGCCGCTCGGACGCTTTGGCTTGCCGGAAGATGTGGCGCAGGTGGCGCTGTTTATGGCGTCAGAAGAGTCAGCTTACGTTAGCGGTGAACGCGTGCTGATTGCTGGTGGCGTGTAAAATTTACCTTCCACGCGCATAAAAAAAGGGACGCGTTAGCGTCCCTTTTTACTTTTCGCGTTTATCGCTTATGCGTCACGACGACGTGATGCAGCAGCGCCTTCTGGACGCGGGCCACGACCACCTTCACGGCTGAAGCGTCCGCCTTCACGGCCACCTTCACGACGTTCGGAGAAGCGACGTGGAGCGCCTTCGCCACGTGGAGCACCATCACCGCGCGGTGCGCCATTGCCACGACGTTCGCCACCAGCAGATGGACGACGTTCGCTGCGCTCGTGCACTGGCGCATCACCCATCAGCTGCATATTCATCGGTTTGTTCAGAATACGCGTACGAGTAAAGTGCTGCAGCACTTCGCCCGGCATGCCTTTCGGCAGCTCGATGGTTGAGTGAGTACCAAACAGCTTGATGTTACCGATGTAACGGCTGCTGATGTCGCCTTCGTTAGCGATCGCGCCAACGATGTGACGAACTTCAACACCATCATCACGGCCCACTTCAATGCGATACAGCTGCATTTCGCCAACGTCACGACGTTCACGACGTGGACGATCGCCATCGCGGCTGTCACGGCTTTCGCGTGGACCACGAGAATCACGTGAATCGCGACGCTCACCACGGTCAGGACGATCGCTGAACTCGCGACGCGCTGGACGCGGTGCTTCTGGTGGCAGAATCAGTGGACGTTCGCCCTGAGCCATTTTCAGCAGTGCTGCGGCCAGCGTTTCGATATCCAGATCTTCGCCCGGCTGCATTTTGCTCAGCAGTGCGCGGTACTGGTCCAGATCGCTGCTTTCCAGCTGCTGCTGTACTTTAGCCGCGAACTTAGCCAGACGACGCTCACCCAGCAGTTCTGCGTTCGGCAGCTCAACTTCTGGAATGGTCAGCTTCATGGTACGTTCGATGTTGCGCAGCAGACGACGCTCGCGGTTCTCAACGAACAGCAACGCACGACCTGCACGACCTGCACGGCCGGTACGGCCGATACGGTGAACGTAAGACTCTGCATCCATTGGGATATCAAAGTTTACAACCAGACTGATACGCTCAACGTCCAGACCACGTGCTGCAACGTCGGTCGCGATCAGGATGTCGAGACGACCATCTTTCAAACGCTCCAGCGTCTGCTCACGCAGTGCCTGGTTCATGTCACCGTTCAGTGCTGCACTGTTGTAACCGCTGCGCTCCAGCGCTTCGGCCACTTCCAGCGTGGCATTTTTGGTACGCACGAAGATGATGGCTGCATCGAAATCTTCCGCTTCCAGGAAACGAACCAGCGCATCAGTTTTACGGCCGTAAGCGGTCCAGTAAGACTGAGAAATGTCCGGGCGCGTAGTCAGGCTTGACTGAATGCGCACTTCCTGTGGATCTTTCATGAAACGCTTGGTAATACGGCGAATCGCTTCTGGCATGGTGGCTGAGAACAGCGCGGTCTGATGACCGTCTGGAATCTGCGCCATGATGGTTTCAACGTCTTCGATGAAGCCCATACGCAGCATTTCATCCGCTTCGTCCAGCACCAGACCGCGCAGATTAGACAGATCTAACGTGCCACGCTTCAGGTGATCCAGCAGACGACCAGGGGTACCCACAACAACTTGTGGTCCCTGACGCAGGGCGCGCAGCTGTACGTCATAACGTTGGCCGCCGTACAGGGCTACCACGTTAATGCCACGCATGTGTTTAGAGAATTCTGTGACGGCTTCAGCAACCTGTACCGCCAATTCGCGGGTAGGTGCCAGCACCAAAATTTGCGGTGCTTTAACAGTAGCATCAATGTTGTTTAGCAGCGGCAGTGAGAATGCCGCAGTTTTACCACTACCGGTCTGCGCCATACCCAACACGTCACGGCCAGCCAGCAGATGAGGAATACACTCAGCCTGGATTGGAGAAGGCTTTACGTAGCCCATACCGTTCAGTGATTCGAGGATGTCGGCGTTCAGGCCAAGGTCAGCAAAAGTGGTTTGAATATCAGTCATGTAGTACACGTGCCTCTTAGATTGCGGCGGCCAGTCTACATAACTCGTCGTGAAAACTTTCAGTCATTTTCATCAAAAAGTGTGAACCGGCTCAAATTAGAAGTTTTGACGAACAGAAAAGCCCTCATCTCTGAAGATGATGACTTTACAGGTATTCAGGCAATAAAAGTTCGTCAGCTATTGCTGGTCAGATTCTGATAAATCGTCTTGTGTCTGGCCGAGTTGCGCCAGTTCCAACAATGCGTATCGGTGCTCAACAAAGTTATTTACGTTGTTGGCCACCGCCAGTTTGAACAACGCTTTCGCGTCGTCCTTCTCCCCCAGACTTAGGTAATACTTACCTAAATAGAAGTTGGTTTCACTGAGATGTTCAGCGAGCGAGGTGTTATCCGTTGCGTCCGCCTTGAGACGTTCCATCAGCGTTTTTTCACTGATGTCGCCAAGGTAGAACTCGACAATATTCCATCCCCATTGATCGCGAACCGCTTTGTCATGACGCTGTCTCAGCGTAACTTTTGCCTTGTCGGCATCCATATCGCTTTCAACGAGATAGAGCCAAAGGCTGCGGAATGGATCGTTAGGATCGTCTTGATAAAACGCCAGCAGATCATCTTGCGCTAACTTGTATCGACCGCCGTAATAGAGGGCGATACCACGGTTTAAATGCGCATAGTTGTAAGTTGGATCAAGCTCAAGTACAGAATCAAACGCTTCATAGGCAGCATCAAAGTTGCCTGCCTGCGTTAAGTATATACCGAGATAGTTAAATACCTCAGGCATATCTGGTCTTATAGACAGCGCTTGCGAAAAATCGTTCCGCGCTAATGCCCTCAGACCCAAACTATCATACAACACTCCGCGCTCATATAATAGCTGTGCGCGTTCATCATCGGTCAGGGCACGACTGGCAAGAATTTGTTCCATTCGCGCCAGGATCACCTCTTGCTGCAGTGTGGGCTGCAAAGGTACTGCCAGAACTTCGTTCTTACGCCAATTGGAGTTGCTGCATCCTGCCAGCGTGATAGCTGTCGCAACAAAACACCAGCGCAAAAAAGGCTTCATTTCCCACTCCCGAATACAAACATTGGGACAACCATCCTGTCATCCTCCTGCTGTGCACAAGGATTCCCGCCCTCGCGATGATCTAAACACCTCTCCCCGCAAAGCAGGGAGAGGTAAATCGGTAAACGCTTACTCGGCGTCAGATGCATCAGATGCAGCGGTAGCAACTTCTTCCGCTGGTTTCTGCTCTGTCGCTTCTTTGATGCTCAGGCGTACACGTCCCTGACGGTCCACTTCCATTACTTTCACTGGAACTTCCTGGCCCATCTGCAGGTAATCGGTCACTTTCTCTACGCGCTTGTCGGCGATCTGAGAGATGTGCACCAAACCTTCTTTACCGCCGCCGATTGCCACGAAGGCACCGAAATCAACGATACGTGTCACTTTACCAGAGTAAACGCGGCCAACTTCGATCTCAGCAGTGATCTCTTCGATACGACGAATGGCTTCTTTGGCTTTCAGGCCATCAGTAGCAGCAATCTTCACGGTACCGTCATCTTCGATTTCGATGGTGGTGCCGGTTTCTTCGGTCAGCGCACGGATCACTGAGCCGCCTTTACCGATGACATCTTTGATCTTGTCTGAACTGATTTTGATGGTGTAAATGCGCGGCGCGAACTCAGAAATTTCCTGACGCGGCGTGCTGATTGCCTGTTCCATCACGCTCAGAATGTGCAGACGCGCACCCTTCGCTTGGTTCAGAGCAACCTGCATGATTTCGCGGGTGATGCCTTCGATTTTGATATCCATCTGCAGCGCAGTGATACCATCGCGGCTACCCGCTACTTTAAAGTCCATATCGCCGAGGTGATCTTCGTCACCCAGGATGTCAGACAGAACCACAAAGTTGTCGGCTTCTTTAACCAGACCCATCGCAATACCGGCTACGGCAGCTTTGATCGGTACGCCAGCATCCATCAGTGCCAGAGATGCACCGCACACGGAAGCCATTGAAGAAGAACCGTTAGATTCAGTGATCTCTGAAACCACACGCACGGTGTAGGGGAAATCAGCTTGCTTAGGCATTACTGCCAGCACGCCGCGCTTCGCCAGACGACCGTGACCAATTTCACGACGCTTCGGTGAGCCAACCATACCGGTTTCGCCCACGCAGTATGGAGGGAAGTTGTAGTGGAACAGGAAGCTATCAGTACGCTCGCCCATCAACTCATCCAGATTCTGCGCATCACGTGCGGTACCCAATGTTGCGGTAACCAGCGCCTGCGTTTCACCACGGGTAAACAGTGAAGAACCGTGCGTGCGTGGCAGTACGCCAGTGCGCACATCCAGGCCACGAATCATATCTTTCTCACGGCCATCGATACGCGGTTCGCCACGGATGATGCGGCTTCGAACAACACTCTTCTCAAGGTCGTGAACGATGTCAGCGATATCGCCAGCATCCAGCGTTTCATCTTCAGCCTGCAGTGCAGCAATGGTCGCGTCTTTCACTGCGCCAACCTGAGTGTAACGCTCTTGCTTATCAGTGATGCGATAGGCATCGCTGATGCCCGCTTCTGCCAGTGCAGTAACGCGTGCGATCAGTGCATCGTTAGTTGGCAGTGGCTGCCAATCCCAACGTGGTTTACCCGCTTCGGCAACCAGCGCATTGATGTTTTCGATAACGATCTGCTGTTGGTCGTGGCCGTATACCACAGCGCCCAGCATCTGCTCTTCAGTAAGGATGTCAGCTTCTGATTCCACCATCAGCACCGCGTTCTGGGTACCGGCAACAACCAGGTTCAGACGTGATTCGTTGATTTCATCAGCAGTTGGGTTCAGTACGTACTGATCGTTAATATAACCCACGCGCGCTGCGCCGATTGGGCCATTGAACGGCAGACCTGACAGAGCCAGCGCAGCAGATGCGCCGATCATCGCAACGATGTCAGGGTTAACCTGTGGGTTAACAGAAACAACGGTTGCAATAACCTGGACTTCGTTAATGAAGCCTTCCGGGAACAGCGGACGAACTGGACGGTCAATCAGGCGTGAGATCAGGGTTTCGCCTTCGCTTGGACGGCCTTCACGACGGAAGAAGCTACCCGGGATACGACCAGCAGCGTAAGTACGCTCCTGATAGTTAACCGTCAGCGGGAAGAAATCCTGACCTGGTTTAGTTTTTTTCTGGCCAACAACGGTAACGAATACAGCAGTGTCATCCATGCTCACCATTACTGCAGCGGTAGCCTGGCGCGCCATCATGCCGGTTTCCAGCGTGACGGTATGCTGACCATATTGGAATTTGCGTACGATCGGGTTCAGCAAAATTTAAGTCCTTAAATTCAGAGGCGCAGCCCATTCTGGCGCGCCGGGGATTACCGATCTTCAGTTGCATCCTCGCGACTAATGACAACCTTAACCGCCCATGCGGTAAAGCCTCTCATTAGCCGCGCGAACCTCTGCAAGCAAAGATCACTCTCTGCAACAATACATGAGTTTGGTCCGGATTGCTGCGGATTGCTCGAAAAAAGGGGCCATAAAGGCCCCCTTTTCGCGAAACTCGCACAAATCTGATCGTCAGATGCGTTTTTTTGCATGGTGCATGCGCTACATCCTTGATCAGATTCTTCAGACTTAGCGACGCAGACCCAGGCTTTCGATCAGACCGGTGTAGCGAGCAACGTCTTTACGCTTCAGGTAGTCCAGCAGCTTACGACGCTGAGATACCATGCGCAGCAGACCGCGACGGCTGTGGTGATCTTTCTTGTGCTCAGAGAAGTGACCCTGCAGGTGGTTAATCTGAGCAGTCAGCAGAGCAACCTGAACTTCAGTTGAACCGCTGTCGTTGGTACCACGACCGTATTTAGCAACGATCTCTGCTTTAGCTTCTACGCTTAGAGACATAATAAACTCCGTTGGATAATGAATGTATGGGTGCCGATCTCTAATTCAGCAGCCCGCTTTTAAAGCCGCGCCATTCTACTCTTCGCCTGATAGCAACGCAAATGCGCCGTTAGGTCAAATGCGGGAGGCTTGATTACACAGGAAATTCTACCACCAGACGACGCGGCGCCACGCGTCCATCGTCGGCGATTTCGGCCATACCAATGAATTTTTGCTCATCACCTTCCGTCACGCGTACCAATCCCTGTTCCGGCGCATCCGCCACCTGAACCGGCATACCTTGTTTGAAATAAGCCGCCACCGTAGGCAGCAAATTCACTATCGGGAACTCTTCTGCCGGACTATCCATCGGCAGCAATAACGCATCGAGCGCACTGTAATCCGGCGTTTCCGCCATGTTGACGGTGGCCGCCACTTCCTGCAGCTGCTCCAGCGTCACCATTCTTTCGATCGGATAACGCGCCACCTGCAGACGACGCAGCATGATAACGTGCGCACCGCAGCCAAGCCGTTCACCGAGATCGTCGATGATAGTGCGGATGTAAGTGCCTTTAGAGACGTGAATCTCCAGCTCCAGTTCATCACCTTCCCAGCGAATAAACTGCAGCTCAAACACTTTGATCGGGCGCGCTTCACGCGGCACAGTTATGCCTTCACGTGCGTACTCGTATAGCTTGCGTCCCTGATACTTCAGCGCGGAGAACATGGTCGGCACCTGCATGGTGTCGCCACGAAAATAGTCCAGCGCTGCATTCAGTGCCGCCTGATCAAAAGTAATTGCACGCGTCTCAACAATATTACCGTCGGCATCAGACGTATCGGTGCGTTCACCCAGGCGAGCAATGACGCGATAACGCTTGTCCGAATCGAGCAGATACTGCGAAAACTTGGTGGCTTCGCCGAGGCAAATCGGCAGCATGCCGGTCGCCAGGGGATCGAGGGCGCCGGTGTGGCCCGCTTTGTTCGCGTTGAACAGACGTTTTACTTTCTGCAGCACATCATTGGAAGATGCGCCTTGGTGCTTATCCAGCAGAAACACACCGTGGACGTCGCGACCGCGACGACGAGGACGACTCATTAGTCCTCCTTGTCATCTTCCGCCGGGCTATCGCCACGACGCTCAACATCGCTCTTAATAACGTTGCTGACCAGGTTCGACATGCGCATACCTTCGATCAGAGAGTTGTCGTAGAAGAAGGTTAGCTCCGGCACGATGCGCAGGCGCATCGCTTTACCTACCAGCGTACGGATATAGCCAGAGGCTTCTTTCAGCGCCTTCAGGCCGTTTTGCACTGCTTCTTCATCTTTATCATTCAAAAAGGTCACAAACACCTTGGCATAGGCAAGATCGCGCGACACTTCGACGCCCGAAACCGTCACCATCATACCGAGACGTGGATCTTTAATTTCGCGCTGCAGGATAATTGCGATCTCTTTCTGCAACTCCTGAGAAACGCGCTGTTGGCGGCCAAATTCTTTTGCCATTATTCTTTCTCCCAAATAATTCGGGAGGCCAGAGGCCTCCCAAATTGCAACACATCAAATGATGATCAATCGATGGTGCGTTTAATTTCAATCACTTCGAACACTTCGATCATATCGCCAACGCGAACGTCGTTATAGTTCTTCACGCCAATACCACATTCCATGCCGTTACGAACTTCGTTGACGTCATCTTTGAAGCGACGCAGTGATTCCAGTTCGCCTTCATAGATAACCACGTTGTCACGCAGTACACGGATTGGGTTGTGACGTTTGATGATACCTTCAGTGACCATACAGCCCGCGATGGCACCAAACTTCGGTGATTTGAACACGTCACGTACCGCAGCCAGACCGATAATCTGCTGTTTGAACTCTGGAGCCAGCATACCGCTCATTGCTGCTTTTACTTCGTCGATCAGATTATAGATGACGGAGTAGTAACGCAGGTCAACGTTTTCAGCGTCAATCACGCGGCGAGCAGATGCATCAGCACGCACGTTGAAGCCGAGAATGATGGCGTTGGATGCTGCAGCCAGCGTGGCGTCGGTTTCGGTGATACCACCCACGCCTGAACCGATAATGCGTACTTTCACTTCGTCGGTAGACAGTTTCAGCAGCGAATCAGAGATGGCTTCAACAGAACCCTGTACGTCAGATTTCAGCACGATGTTCAGCTCAGACACTTCGCCTTCAGTCATGTTGGCGAACATGTTCTCCAACTTAGACTTCTGCTGACGCGCCAGCTTAACTTCACGGAATTTGCCCTGACGATACAGTGCAACTTCACGCGCTTTCTTCTCATCACGTACTACAGTCGCTTCATCACCCGCAGCCGGCACACCGGACAGACCGAGGATTTCGACTGGAATGGATGGACCTGCTTCCAGTACTTCACGACCCAGTTCGTCACGCATCGCACGTACACGGCCATATTCGAAGCCGCACAGCACGATATCACCTTTGTTCAGCGTACCTTCACGTACCAGCACGGTAGCAACCGGGCCACGACCTTTGTCGAGGAACGATTCAATCACCACGCCGCTGGCCATACCTTCACGGATAGCAGACAGTTCCAGAACTTCAGCTTGCAGCAGAATCGCATTCAGCAGGTCGTCGATACCGGTACCGGCTTTCGCAGAGACGTTAACGAACATGTTCTCACCGCCCCACTCTTCCGGAAGAATTCCGTACTGGGTCAGTTCGTTCTTAACGCGGTCTGGATCAGCATCTGGCTTATCAATTTTGTTAACCGCAACAACCACTGGCACACCGGCTGCTTTCGCATGCTGGATAGCTTCAACGGTCTGAGGCATCACGCCATCGTCAGCAGCCACAACCAGGATAACGATATCCGTGGCCTGCGCACCACGAGCACGCATTGCGGTAAACGCGGCGTGTCCAGGGGTATCGAGGAAGGTGATCATACCGTTGTCAGTTTCAACGTGGTAAGCACCAATATGCTGGGTAATACCGCCCGCTTCGCCTGATGCCACTTTCGTTGAACGAATGTAGTCAAGCAGCGAGGTTTTACCGTGGTCAACATGACCCATGATGGTGACGACTGGCGCACGGCTTTCCTGCGCAGCATCGGTGTCACGATCGTCCATTACCGCTTCTTCCAGCTCATTCTCACGGCGCAGGATCACTTTGTGACCCATCTCTTCCGCAACCATCTGAGCGGTTTCTTGATCGATAACCTGGTTGATGGTCGCCATGGCGCCCATCTTCATCATCGCTTTAACGACCAGAGAACCTTTGATCGCCATTTTGTTGGCCAGTTCAGCAACGGTGATGGTTTCACCGATGACAACATCGCGGTTAACCGCCTGAGCCGGCTTGTTAAAGCCCTGCTGCAGGGTGCTTGGCTTACGATGCTTACCGCCTTTGCCGCCACGCACCTGAGCACGCGCTTCTTCGCGATCGGTTTTAGCTTCAGAATGCTTGTTGCCTTTCTTAACCGGACGAGCCGCTTTGGTGGTGCGAGCACGTGCACGGCCAGCTTCTACCTGGCGATCGTTCTCGTCTTCTGCCTGACGGGCGTGAGTAGAGGTAGTGACGTGATAGTCGCCTTTATCCTCTTCTTCAGGTTTTGCCCATTCAGCGCCTTTCTCTTCAGCCAGGCGGCGGGCTTCTTCAGCCACGCGGCGCGCATCTTCTTCCAGCTTACGGCGTGCTTCTTCTTCTGCTTTACGTTTCAGTTCGGCAGCTTCTGCTTCACGACGGGCTTTATCAGATTGCGCAGCCTTGGCTACTACATCGGTAGGTTGATTAGTCAATTTCTCTTTTTCCGCTGCTTCACGTTTAGCCTTGTCAGCGGCTTCGCGCTTGGCTTTGTCTTCGGCTTCACGTTGCGCTTTCTGTTCAGCTTCGCGACGGGCTTGTTCTTCCGCCTCGCGACGCGCCTGCTCTTCCGCTTCACGCTGCGCCTCGGCTTCCGCTTCTGCCTGAGCTTGCTCAGACTCTGCATCGCCTTTCACGTATGTGCGCTTTTTGCGGACTTCGATTTGTACCGACTTACTTTTACCCCCGGTGACGGGAATATTCAAGGTGCTGCGCGTCTTGCGCTGCAAAGTCAGCTTGCTTGAACCGGTCTGACCGTGCTCACGATTCAGGTGAGACAGTAAGGTTTCTTTCTCTTGCTGGGATACCGCATCGTTTTCAGACTTACGAATCCCTGCATCAGCAAATTGCTGTACCAGGCGATCGACCGGGGTCTGAATTTCGGCGGCCAGCGATTTTACGGTTACATCTGTCATGCTGTTCCTTCCTGTTATTACGCGTCATCGCCGAACCAGCAGATATTACGTGCAGCCATAATCAGCGCACCGGCTTTCTCGTCATCCAGCCCTTCAATATCTGTCAGATCGTCAACACCTTGCTCAGCGAGATCTTCCAGCGTGCAAACGCCTTTCGACGCCAGGCGATACGCCAGCGCACGATCCAAGCCCTCAAGATTCAGAAGATCCTCAGCGGGCTCCTGATTACCAAGGCTCTCTTCTTTCGCTAATGCCAGGGTGGTTAACGCATTTTTTGCTCGTTCACGCAGGGCTTCAATGGTCTCTTCATCGAGGCCGTCGATTTCCAGCAGCTCGTTGATTGGCACATAAGCCAATTCTTCCAGCGAAGAGAAGCCCTCTTCCACCAGAATGGTGGCGAACTCTTCGTCGATGTCGAGATGTTTGGTGAACATATCGATCGCTGCATGGGCTTCAGCTTGGTGCTTAGCCTGCAGATCATCGACGGTCATCACGTTTAGTTCCCAACCGCTCAGTTGGGAAGCCAGACGCACGTTTTGGCCGTTACGGCCGATCGCCTGAGCCAGATTGCCGGCTTCAACAGCGATATCCATGGTGTGATTGTCTTCATCCACCACAATTGACGCCACATCGGCTGGCGCCATAGCGTTGATAACGAACTGCGCCGGGTTGTCGTCCCACAGCACAATGTCGATACGCTCGCCACCCAGCTCGCTCGAAACCGCCTGGACACGCGCACCGCGCATACCGACGCAAGCGCCCACTGGATCAATACGTTTATCGTTGGTCTTCACCGCGATTTTGGCGCGTGAACCCGGATCGCGCGCTGCCGCTTTGATCTCGATAACTTCTTCGCCAATTTCTGGCACCTCAATGCGGAATAACTCGATCAGCATTTCTGGTTTAGAACGGGTGACGAACAGCTGCGCGCCACGCGCTTCAGGGCGAACGGCATACAGCACACCGCGGATACGGTCACCTGGACGGAAGTTTTCACGCGGCAGCATGTCTTCACGCAAAATCACCGCTTCAGCATTGCTGCCGAGGTCCAGTGAAATGTTGTCACGGTTCACTTTCTTCACCACGCCAGTGATGATTTCGCCTTCGTGCTGACGGAACTGATCAACCACCATTGCGCGCTCAGCTTCACGTACTTTTTGTACGATAACCTGCTTAGCAGTTTGGGTGGTGATACGGTCGAAGGTGACAGATTCAATCTGATCTTCGACAAATTCGCCCAGATTGAACGCTTCGTCTTCATAACGGGCTGCATCCAGCGTGATCTCGCGAGTCGGCTGCGTGACTTCTTCTACAATCTGCCAGCGACGGAAGGTGTCGAAATCGCCGCTGCGGCGATCGATGCTGACACGCACTTCGATCTCTTGCTCATACTTCTTTTTGGTCGCAGTGGCCAAAGCGCTCTCCAGCGCTTCGAAGATTTTCTCACGCGGCAGGGCTTTTTCGTTAGAAACGGCTTCTACTACAGCTAAGATCTCTTTGTTCATCCTGGTTAGCCTCAATCCGGACTTTTAAAAGTGGGGGACCAGGTTCGCTTTCTGAATGTTGCTCAGCGCGAACACTTCATCGTTACCCTCAACGGTCACCGTGATCATCTCGCCTTCAACAGACTTGATGATACCCTGCCATTTACGGCGGTTTTGTACGGCCATGCGTAGTACCAGGCTCACCTCGTCACCGACAAAACGTGCATAGTGTTCAGCAGTGAAAAGAGGACGTTCGAGACCCGGCGAGGAAACTTCAAGGTTGTAAGCCACGGTAATTGGATCTTCCACATCCATTACTGCGCTAACCTGGTGGCTAACATCGGCGCAATCATCAACATTGATACCCTCTTCACTATCAATATAGATGCGCAGGGTTGATGTGCGACCACGAATAAACTCAATACCGACTAATTCGTAGCCAAGCGCTTCTACTGGAGCAGAGATCAACTCTGTCAATTTTTGCTCTAATGTGGACAAGCCCACCCCCAAGACATAAAAAAAGGGCCTATAGCCCAGTGTTTCGATTTCCTGATAACAAAAAACCCCGAATATTCGGGGCTTTTTGTGACTGGACCCTGTACGCCGCATAGCGGCTTCGGAGCACAATCCAAAAGAATTTTTTTCAAAAATCACTGAGATTGCGTCCGTCGATGCATACAGTATATTTGAAAAAGAACTCTAAGGGAAAGTGGTTGCGGGGGCCGGATTTGAACCGACGACCTTCGGGTTATGAGCCCGACGAGCTACCAGGCTGCTCCACCCCGCGTCCGAAAACGTGGCGAATAATACGCCGACCTTGCAAAAAATGCAAGTTAAACTGAGATTTGGTACCGAGGACGGGACTTGAACCCGTAAGCCCTTTCGAGCACTACCACCTCAAGGTAGCGTGTCTACCAATTTCACCACCTCGGTACATCACTAGACTGCGACGTTGTTTTATCGCACTACAGCGTTGACGATCTTACTGCGGGATATCATTGCCCGGTGTTGCCGGTTTAGCTGGCTGAGTCTGCTGTTCAGACTGCGCCGGCGCAGTGAGGTTATCCCACTCGCTACCTTTGGCTGTTTTATTACTGTTCAGGTTACCCAGAACCAGGCTGATGATGAAGAACAGCGTAGCCAGTACCGCGGTCATACGAGTCATAAAGTTGCCAGACCCATTTGAACCAAACAGCGTACCAGAAGCGCCTGCACCGAATGAGGCTCCCATATCAGCGCCTTTGCCTTGCTGCAGCATGATCAAACCCACGAGGCCAATCGCTACAATAAGGAAAACAACTAACAGAGCTTCGTACATAATCAACCTGTTTCCTTGCGCGTTATCTGCACAGTTAAAGCTTCAACCAATATCGATGGGGAGTCTCGTCATCACCCATCAGAAGCGGGTGTGAATACTAACCAAAGGCACATACCTCTGCAAGTGCAATTTTCACCATCGCTATCGATTGCGGAAAAAAGCACCATCCCGGTGATTTTGCAGGCGGAAAGTTTAAAAACTCCCCGCCTGAAAAACTTACACCGCTTTTACTGCATCCGCGATTTTATGCGCCAACGCGCTGACCTGCGCCTCATCTTCACCTTCCACCATCACACGAATCAGGGGTTCAGTGCCGGATTTGCGCAGCAACACGCGACCGCGTCCCGCCAGCGTTTTTTCAGCTTCCGCAGTGACAGCTTTCACGCTTTCGCTTTCCAGCGGATCGTGCTCGCCAGCGAAGCGCACATTGACCAGAATCTGCGGCAGCATTTTCATGCCACTGCACAGGTCGTGTAGCGTCATATGGTTGCGTACGATTGCAGTAAGCACTTGCAAACTTGCTACGATGCCGTCGCCGGTGGTGGTTTTATCCAGCAGAATAACGTGACCGGAGTTTTCGGCTCCTAAACGCCAGCCCTTCTCCTGCATTTTTTCCAGCACATAGCGGTCGCCCACTTTCGCACGGGTAAACGGGATACCCAGCTGTTTCAGCGCCAGTTCCAGACCCATGTTGCTCATCAACGTGCCCACCACGCCACCGCGCAGCTGGCCCTGACGTAGCCCTTCACGCGCAATGATGTAGAGAATTTGATCGCCATCGACTTTGTGACCTAAATGGTCAACCATCATGATGCGGTCGCCATCACCGTCGTACGCCAGTCCGAGATCGGCCTTCTCTTCCAACACGCGATGCTGCAGCAAACGCAGATCGGTCGCACCGCAATCTTTGTTGATGTTCATGCCATCCGGCTGCACGCCGATAGCAATCACATTCGCACCCAGCTCACGCAGCACATTAGGCGCAATGTGATACGTCGCGCCATTCGCACAATCGACCACAATCTTTAGCCCATTCAGGCTCAGCTCGCTTGGGAAAGTCCCTTTGCAGAATTCGATGTAACGACCAGCAGCATCGACAATGCGACTGGCACGGCCCAGTTCAGCCGACTCTACGCAGGTGATCGGCTTTTCCATCTCCAGTTCGATGGCTTCTTCAACTTCATCCGGCAGCTTGGTACCTTCAGCCGAGAAGAATTTGATGCCATTGTCGTCAAAGGGATTATGAGAAGCTGAAATGACAATACCCGCTTCCGCGCGGAAAGTGCGGGTCAGATAAGCAATTGCAGGTGTCGGCATCGGGCCGGTGAAAGCCGCCGACAATCCCGCCGCCGCCAGGCCCGCTTCCAGTGCCGATTCCAGCATATAGCCTGAAATACGCGTATCTTTACCAATCAATACCTTGCGTGAACCCTGGCGCGCCAGCACCTTACCGGCCGCCCAGCCTAACTTGAGGACAAAATCAGGGGTAATCGGTGCTTCACCGACTTTGCCGCGAATCCCATCTGTACCGAAATATTTACGATTACTCATGCTTTATCCTTTTGCTCTCCGTGTCGCTTCGACGACGCGCATCGCTTCGACAGTCTCTTTCACATCATGCACGCGAATAATTTGCGCCCCTTGCATGGCGGCAATCACCGCACAGCTGAGGCTTCCGGTCAGACGCTGGGCCGGACCGACATTTAGCAACTGCCCAACCATCGACTTGCGTGACATTCCTACCAACAGCGGTAAGCCGTAGTGGTGGAAATGGCTGAGGTTGGCCAGCAGTTCATAGTTGTGGCTGAGATTCTTACCGAAACCGAAGCCAGGATCGAGCATCAGATTATCTTTTTTGATGCCGGCTGCTTCACATCGCGCAATCTGTGCAGTGAAGTAAGCATCCACTTCGCTCACGATGTGGCTATATTCCGGTGCCTGCTGCATGGTGCGCGGTTCTCCTTGCATATGCATCAGACACACCGGCAAGCCTGTTTCTGCCGCCGCCGCCAGCGCGCCCGGTTCGGACAAAGAACGAATGTCATTGATAATGTGAGCACCCACTCGCGCCGCTTCACGGATCACTTCTGGCTTGGAAGTATCGACCGAAATCCACACCTCAAAACGCTGCGCGATGGCTTCCACCACCGGAATAACGCGTGCCAGCTCCTCTTCCACGCTAACTTCATCAGCGCCCGGACGCGTTGATTCACCGCCCACATCAATGATGGTGGCACCGGCATTCACCATTTCATTGGTGTGCGTCAGCGCATCGACCAGCGTGTTGTGACTTCCACCATCAGAGAAAGAGTCCGGCGTGACATTCAAAATACCCATCACATGGGGAAAAGAGAGATCGAGATGGGAATCACGGGCGAACAACTTCATGGCGAGAATCTCCTTGAGGAATCACTGAATCACGGAATGTAAAAAACCCCGGACTGGCCGGGGTTTGCATTGTAACAAGTATTGCGGGAGGGAGAACTGGCGGTGAGCAACGCATCCCGCCAGAATGCCATCACATGATCTTGTCTGAACCCGGCGTTTTCGGGTCATCAACAGGACGTGGAGCCTGCGTAGAGTCGCCGTTACCCACAGCAACTTTCGCCTCTTCCCAACCTGCTGGTGGACGCACTTCGCGGCGTGCCATCAGATCGCTGATCTGCGGTGCATCGATGGTCTCATACTTCATCAGCGCGTCTTTCATCGCGTGAAGGATGTCCATGTTTTCATTCAGAATACGGCGTGCACGCTGGTAGTTGGTATCGATAAGGTGTTTAACTTCCTGATCGATAATGCGCGCCGTTTCATCTGACATGTGTTTTGCTTTCGCCACTGAGCGACCGAGGAACACTTCGCCCTCTTCTTCAGCGTAAAGCAATGGACCCAGCTTCTCAGAGAAGCCCCACTGCGTAACCATGTTGCGTGCTACGCTGGTCGCCATTTTGATGTCAGATGAAGCACCGGTAGAAACATAGTCCGGACCATAAATGATCTCTTCCGCCAGACGTCCGCCGTAAGCCACAGAAATACGGCTTTCCAGCTTCTGACGGTTGGCGCTGATCTCATCGCCTACTGGCAAGAAGAAAGCCACACCCAGAGCACGACCACGCGGAATGATGGTGACCTTGTGCACCGGATCGTAACCCGGAACCAGCGTACCCACGATCGCGTGACCCGCTTCATGATAAGCCGTCGATTCTTTCTGCTCTTCGGTCATCACCATGGAGCGACGTTCCGCACCCATCATGATTTTGTCTTTGGCTTTTTCAAACTCAACCATCGAAACAACACGCTTGTTGCCGCGAGCAGCAAACAGCGCAGCTTCGTTGACCAGGTTAGCCAAATCCGCACCGGAGAAACCAGGCGTACCACGTGCGATAACTGATGGATCCATATCGGTTGCCAGCGGCACACGACGCATATGGACTTTCAGAATCTGCTCACGACCACGCACGTCTGGCAGACCCACCACAACCTGACGGTCAAAGCGGCCTGGACGCAGCAGCGCCGGGTCAAGGACGTCTGGACGGTTAGTTGCCGCGATAACGATGATGCCTTCATTACCTTCAAAGCCATCCATCTCAACCAGCATCTGGTTCAGCGTTTGTTCACGTTCATCGTGACCACCGCCTAAACCGGCGCCACGCTGACGGCCAACCGCATCGATTTCATCGATAAAGATGATGCACGGTGCCGCTTTCTTCGCTTGTTCGAACATGTCACGCACACGAGATGCACCGACACCGACAAACATTTCCACGAAGTCAGAACCGGAAATGGTAAAGAACGGGACTTTGGCTTCACCAGCAATCGCTTTCGCCAGCAGCGTTTTACCGGTACCCGGAGGGCCGACCATCAGGACGCCTTTCGGAATTTTACCGCCCAGCTTCTGGAAACGGCTCGGCTCACGTAGATACTCAACCAGCTCACCAACTTCTTCTTTGGCCTCATCACAACCGGCCACGTCAGCAAAAGTGGTTTTGATCTGATCTTCGGTCAGCATGCGGGCTTTGCTCTTGCCGAAGGACATCGCGCCCTTGCCGCCGCCGCCCTGCATCTGCCGCATAAAGAAGATCCACACGCCAATTAGCAGCAGCATTGGGAACCATGAGATGAAGATGGAAGCCAGCAGGCTTGGTTCTTCAGGCGGTTCGCCAACGACTTTGACGTTTTTGGTCAACAGGTTATCGAGTAACTTAGGATCGTTGACGGGGATATAGGTGGTGTATTTATTGCTGTCTTTTTTGACAACGTTAATCTCACGCCCGTTAATTCGTGCCTCGCGGACCTGATCTTGGTTCACTTCCGATAGGAAAGTTGAATAATCAACCCTACGGCCATTCGACTCGCTGGGCCCAAAGCTCTGGAATACAGACATCAGCACGACCGCGATGACTAACCAGAGAATCAGGTTTTTCGCCATGTCACTCAAGGGATTAACCTCATATTACAACGATGTTAACAGACAGCGTAGGGTACTATAGATCCTTCATACCTGGAATCGCAGTGCGGATGATTTTGCTTGTTTACCCTGAAACTCAGAATTACACATCAGAGTAAACGCATTGGTCGTCTTGCTTTGATTCCGGCAATTCGGGCTAAAGTTTGCGCCCCGTCGCCACAATGTACACTTCGCGCGAACGTAATCGCGAAGCGTCCGGCTTACGAATTTTTACTTTCGTAAACAGGGAGCGAATTTCCCGCAGGTATTCATCGAAGCCATCTCCCTGAAACACTTTCACGACAAAACTGCCGCCTGGGGCCAGGATATCCCGACACATTTCCAGCGCCAATTCTACCAAATACATCGAACGTGGAATATCAACCGCAGGTGTACCGCTCATGTTGGGTGCCATATCAGACATCACCACCTGCACCTTTTGGTCGCCAACGCGCTCCAGTAAGGCGTTAAGTACCGCCTCATCACGAAAGTCGCCCTGCAAAAAATCAACGCCGACAATCGGATCCATTGGTAACAGATCGCAGGCGATGATACGACCACTTGATCCGATAAGCTGAACCACATATTGCGACCAGCCGCCGGGTGCCGCACCGAGATCAACAACCGTCATCCCGGGTTTGAAAATCTTGTCACCCTGCTGAATTTCTTCAAGTTTAAACCAGGCACGCGAACGTAACCCTTTTTTCTGTGCCTGCAGCACATATTTATCGCTAAAGTGTTCCTGTAGCCAGCGACTGGAACTGGCCGAACGCTTTTTACCCGTCATAATTTTTCCAATTAAATCGTCATCGTAGCGATAAATCAGCACGCAATGGTTGCGTTGATTTGGCGATATACCCGAGATGGCGGTAGAATGAACCGTTTTCAATCCCTGAGTAAGCAAAAAATACGATGAATCTGAGTACCAAACAAAAACAGCACCTGAAAGGCCTTGCCCATCCGCTTAAGCCGGTTGTCATGCTGGGCGGAAATGGCCTTACCGAAGGCGTGCTTGCCGAAATCGAACTGGCGCTCGAACATCACGAATTGATCAAGGTAAAAATTGCCTCGGAAGATCGTGAAACTAAGCAGCTGATCGTGGACGCTATCGTGCGTGAAACTAAAGCAGGCAACGTACAGGTAATCGGCAACACGCTGGTGCTGTATCGCCCTGCCAAAGAGCGTAAAATTACTCTTCCGCGTTAATCATGCCTTTAAAGGCGGCGACGGGCAAAGAAAGTGCCACGCTCCTGCATGTGATAAAAGGCCGCAATGCGGCCTTTTTCCTTTCTTTACAAAATGCAGCGACATATTGCAAAGCGTAGCAATGTCTTAAAGGTATTCCACCTTCAGGACTTCATATTCCACATCCCCGCCTGGGGTTTTCACAATCGCGACATCGTCGGCTGATTTTCCAACCAATCCACGCGCCATCGGCGAATTCACTGAAATCAGGTTCTGCTTGAAGTCAGCTTCATCGTCACCCACGATGCGGTAGGTGAATTCTTCATCCGTATCCACATTAAGAATGGTAACGGTAGCGCCAAAAATCACGCGACCGGTTTTCGGCATGGCAGTCACATCAATGACTTGCGCATTGGAAAGCTTGGCTTCAATCTCCTGAATACGCCCCTCGCAGAAACCCTGTTCTTCGCGAGCCGCATGATATTCGGCATTCTCTTTCAAATCGCCGTGCTCACGGGCTGTGGCGATGGAGGCGATGATGCGCGGACGCTTCACAGTTTTCAGTTCGTTCAGCTCTTCGCGCAGCTTCTCAGCGCCTTTCAACGTCATCGGAATCTGATTCATTTTGGCTCCTCGTCATCTATCCTGGTTAACGGCGTCATCCTGACCGGTGACAGCAGAAAACAGCTTCTGCAGCGCGTTACCTCTTTTCACAAGCAAAAGAAGCCTGACCCGGAAAGCTTTCCGGGTCAGGTTCGGTTTTGCATTTTGATACGTATTTTACCCCAGAGTTCACTGTGGGTCATCGTTTACTTTGCACCGTCCGGGGACGTAGTATTGACGCCCTCACCCGTCAGTTACCGCGAGATTATGCGATTTTCACGACTTGTTACCGGATTAACCTGTGCGTTTATGCTGCAGGCACAAGCAGCTCCCGTTGAAGAATACATGCAGTATTTGCCAGACGGCGCAAACCTGGCGCTGATGGTACAAAAAGTGGGCGCATCCACCCCGATAATCGATTATCACGGCAAACAGATGGCGTTACCGGCCAGCACCATGAAAGTGGTGACAGCGCTGGCGGCTTTACTAGAGCTCGGGCCCGATTTTCGTTTCCAGACCACCATGGAAACCAAAGGAGCGGTCAATGATGGCACCCTGAATGGCGATTTAGTGGCACGATTTGGCGGCGATCCTACGCTGAGCCGCCAGGATCTGCGCAACATGGTCACTGCGCTGAAAAAGCAGGGCATCACCCATATCAAGGGCAATCTGGTGATCGACACCTCGGTGTTCGCCAGCCACGATATGGCGCCAGGCTGGCCGTGGAACGATTTGACGCAGTGCTTCAGTGCGCCACCTGCAGCGGCCATCGTCGATAAAAACTGTTTCTCCGTGTCGCTGTATAGCGCCAATACACCGGGCGAAAACGCCTTTGTGCGTATCGCCTCCTATTATCCGGCCCACATGTTCAGTCAGGTGCGCACCATTGGCCGCAACAGCGGTGACGGACAATATTGCGAGCTGGATGTGGTACCAGGCGAGCTCAATCGTTACACCTTAACCGGCTGCATGCGTCAACGTTCAGAGCCGCTACCGCTGGCCTTTGCCGTGCAGGATGGTGCTGCGTGGGCCGGTGAGATACTTAAAGCCGAACTGCGCGCCACCGATATTGATTACAGCGGTCATCTGGTTCGCCAGGCGCAAGTGACGTCGCCGGGTACCGTGTTGGCTTCAACGCAATCAGCGCCGCTGCACACGCTGCTGCACACTATGCTGAAGAAGTCGGACAACATGATTGCCGACACCGTGTTCCGCACCATCGGCCATCATTACTTCAACGTGCCGGGCACCTTCCGCGCGGGTTCAGATGCGGTACGTCGTATTCTGCGCGAAAAAGCCGGGGTCGATCTCGGCAACAGCATTCAGGTTGATGGTTCCGGGCTGTCGCGTCATGACCTGATCGCGCCAGAGACCATGATGCAAGTGCTGCAATACATTGCGAAAAATGATTCGACGCTGAATTACATTTCGATGCTGCCGCTGGCCGGTTACGACGGCACGCTGCAATATCGCGGCGGTCTGCATGAAGCAGGGCTGGATGGCAAAGTCTCGGCGAAAACCGGTTCGCTGCAGGGCGTCTATAATCTGGCAGGATTCATCACCACCTCCAGCGGCGCGCGCGTAGCCTTTGTCCAGTTCCTGTCCGGTTACGCGGTACCGCCGGAAAATCAGAAAACGCGCCGCATTCCGCTGGTACGTTTTGAGAGCCGCCTCTATACGGATATCAACAAGAACAACTGATGAAACTGCTAATCGTTGAAGATGATGCGCTGTTGCAATCGGGCCTTGCGCAGGCGTTAAGCTCGCAAGGCTACGCCATCGACTGCGCCAGTACCGCCGCAGAGAGCAACGCGCTGCTGCGTAGCGGTCAGTACAGCCTGATCGTGCTCGATCTCGGCTTGCCGGATCGCGATGGAGCATCACTGCTGCGACAATGGCGACGTGACGGCATTGCGGTGCCGGTACTGATCCTCACGGCGCGCGATGCGCTGGAGGATCGCGTTGATGGTCTGGATGCCGGCGCTGACGATTATCTGGTGAAGCCGTTTGCATTGGTTGAACTGCAGGCACGCGTGCGGGCGCTCATCCGCCGTTATCAGGGCCACAGCGATAACCTGCTGCAACAGGGCGATCTGACACTCAATCTCAGTTCACAACAGGTTCTGCTGGAAGATCAGCCGCTGGAGATCACGCCCAAAGAGTTCGCACTGCTCACCCGCTTACTGATGCGCGTGGGGCAAAACGTACACCGCGAAACGCTGCAACAGGATCTCTACAGCTGGAATGACGATCCCGGCTCCAACACTCTCGAAGTTCACATCCACAATTTGCGTCGCAAGCTCGGGAAAGATCGCATAAAAACCGTGCGCGGCGTCGGTTACCGTCTGGAAATCCGCGAATGAACAGCATGCGTCAGCGGTTATTGATTATGCTGGCGCTGATTCTCCTCACCTGTCAGGTGATGAGCGCCATCTGGCTGTGGCATGAAAGCCGCGAGCAGATCAGTTTTTTAGTCAACGAAACGCTCTCCGCGCAGGCGCGTAACGATCGGGTAGAAAACGAGATCCGTGAAGCCATTGCCTCATTGTTGCTGCCTTCCTTAGTCATGGTCGCCCTCACCTTGCTGCTGTCGTTTTGGGCGATTAACTGGATTATTCGTCCGCTGAAATCGCTGCAGGACAGCCTTGCGCATCGTTCAGCGGATAATCTGACACCGTTGCCGATCTACTCCGAAATGGATGAGATCGTGGCGGTAACCACCTCGATCAACCAACTGTTTTCACGCCTCGATCACACGTTGCAGCAGGAACGCCTGTTCACTGCCGATGCGGCGCACGAGCTGCGCACGCCGCTGGCCGGATTGCGCCTGCATCTCGAGCTGCTCCACCAGCAGAACGTGCCGCAGAGCGAGATGCTAATTGAACGTATCGATCAGTTGATGCACACCGTGGAACAGTTGTTGATGTTATCGCGCGCCGGGCAAGCGCTGGCGGGCGGTCACTATCAGCAGTTGCAGTGGCAACAGGACATCATGCAGCCGCTGGAGCCAGAAATGACCGAGCTGTATCAACAGCGTCAGCAAATCCTGCACTGGCCGCAGAACGACGATGTGCCGCAGCAAGGTGAAGCGGTACTGCTGCGCCTGATGCTGCGCAATCTGCTGGAAAACGCCTCGCGCTACAGCCCGGAAGGCAGCGAAGTCGCGGTGAAGATGCAGCAGGACCAGCAGCAGGTGATCATCGAAGTGTGGGATCAGGGTCCCGGCATTGAAGCCGCCGCTGCGGAAGAGCTGACGCAGGCGTTTCGTCGTCGCGATCAGCGTTATGGCGGCAGCGGTTTGGGTTTGAATATCGTGCTGCGCATCGTGCAGATGCATCGCGGCAGGCTGGAGCTGGTGAACCGTGAAGATCGCAGCGGGCTGATTGCCCGCTGCTATTTACCGCATCAACTGATTGGCTAAGCGCCGTTAGAAGTGGGTATTCAGGCTCATAAAGTAAGTACGACCAGATTCGTTGTAGGTATTTGCACCCGCTCCATACAGATAAGAGTTGGTGTTGGCGTTACCGGTGGTTTGCGCATTACCTTCGCGATAGTGACGTTTATCGAACAGGTTATCGATGCCCACCGTGACGCTGGCGTACTTGTTGATATCGTAGGTACCGCTCATACCGATAATTGAGTAAGGACTCACTTTATCCGTTGCGCTGCCGGTCGAAAGATTCCCTTTGTAATCATACTTCTTCGGCGTCTGCGTGCCGTACCAGGTCAGCGTGGTTTGCAGCGACAGATCCTGCGTCGCCTGCCAGCTCAGCGTCGAATTCAGCGTGTATTCCGGAATCACCGATAAACGATCGCCGGTCTCTTTGTTCTTACTCTGCAGCATATAGGTGAAGTTGTTATTCCACATCACGCTGTCGGAGAACGGCACGTTGACGGTGCCTTCCAGCCCTTCCACCACCGCTTTCGGTACGTTTTCCCACTTATAAATATCCGTGGTGCCATTGGATGCTTTGCTCACAGGCGAGTAACCGGCTTCGATCTTGTTGCGATAATCGTTGCGGAACCAGGTTAAACCGGCCTGATAACCTTCGTGTTTCCACTCCAGACCAATCTCTTTGTTGATGCTGTTTTCCGCTTTCAGGTCGCTGTTACCCTGCAGATAACAGGCGCCGGTGCTGGCCGCACAACCCTGACCGTTGCTGTACAACAAGTAGTTCGGGTTGGTCTGATACAGGCTCGGCGCTTTATAGGCGCGACCAATCCCCATCTTCAGCGTGAAGTCATCGCCCAAACCTTGTGACAGGTTGAGCGACGGGCTCCAGTTATTGCCAACAATCGAGTGATGATCAAAACGCAGGCTTGGCGTCAGCATGGTGCTGTCGGTCAGCTCCATGTTGTCTTCCGCAAACAGCGAGAAAATCTCTGCCTGGGAATACGGGCTGCGACCGGTGTTATCGATGCCCGGCACCGCACCGTAGCTCGCCGCCTGCGTGTTGGAAGAGCCATCCTTCATGCGCTGCTGGTTCCATTCGGTACCCAGCGTCGCCGTTTGGTTAAACAGCAGCTCAAACGGAATGCTGACTTCGCTATGCAGCAGCACGTCATCCAGCTGAATGGTGTTGAAACCGCTGTTAGAGAAGATGCCTTCGGTGCCGCCGGCCAAACCTTCATTGATACGCGAGTTGCGGGTTTTCTCATAGCGCGCGTAGGTATTGGTGCTGACGCCGTTATCCCATGCGCCGGTCCATTTTAATGAGACGTTCTGGCGATACAGGCGGTTAGTTTCATCACCGTACAGGCTTTTCACAAGCGCGCTGGTGTTGGTGTTCTGCGTATCACCCGCATACAGGTTGCCCTGACGGCTGTAACCGGCCTGCAGCTCCAGCGTCTGCATTGGTGCAAACGCCCAGCTCAGCAAGGCATTGATATCTTTATTAACCGAACCTTCACGACCGGCCGGATAGCTGCCCGCATAGCTGCCGGTGCGCGCCGCCGCATGCCCTTCGTTGATGTCATAGGCATCGGCCTGGGTTTTGGCTAAACCACCGTACAAACGGAAGTTGAAATCATCGCCCAGCGGCCCTTCCAGACTGAAGTTAGTGCGCTTAGTGGCGCCTTCCGCTTTATGTTCCGGCACGTTGTAATAGGTATTCCAGGAACCGTGCCACTGCTGATCGGTCTGTTTTTTGGTGATGATATTCACCACACCGCCCGCCGCGCCGTTACCGTAACGCACCGCCGCCGGTCCACGAATCACGTCGATGTGATCGATCATCTCCGGCGGCACCCAGTTGGTGTCGCCACGCGTATCACGCTCGCCACGCCAGCCAAGGCGCACTGAGTTGCGGCTGGTGATCGGCATGCCGTCCACCATGATCAAGGTGTTTTCCGGGCCCATACCGCGAATGTCGATCTGGCGATTGTTTCCGCGCTGGCCGCTGGTGGAGTTGCC
Source organism: Pantoea sp. AG1095 (assembly GCF_003208415.1). NCBI lineage: Bacteria > Pseudomonadati > Pseudomonadota > Gammaproteobacteria > Enterobacterales > Erwiniaceae > Pantoea > Pantoea sp. AG1095. Next base: position 70,182 of record NZ_QKMJ01000011.1, read on the forward strand.
GGTCAGGTTAACGCCGGGCATGGTACGGATAATTTCGGACACATCACGCGCGGGCGGATGTTTTTTGATTTCGTCGGCGGTAATGGTTGAGACGCCCGGCGCTTGCAGGTTCTGCTGCTGCGCGGTGACCATCAAGGTGCCGCCGTCCATTGATTGTGCGTCAGTCGTGCTGGCTGAGGTTTTGCTGGAGGAAGTCTCTGCTGCCCAGGCGCTGCTGGAAAGCAGTGAGGCGCTGAGCCCCAGTTCAATCAGAATGGCTAACGATAACCGTGAGTAATTTTTCATTTTATACGTTCCTGGATGGCCAGCAAAAAGCCGTTGGATGCTTAACTGGCGAGCCGGTGAGAAGATCCCTGTCCATATCGCGCCCAGTTCCAGACCCTTCAAACCATCCGTAGCGCAACCTTACCGAACGGTAAGCATCTGGCGGAACAGGCGTGCTCATTTTTGAGCGCTGTCACCCTATTGCAAATGCAAATTATTATCAATAGTATTATTCATCAGGCTTATGTAAATCTCCGCGTAAACACCGACTGGCAGCCCTATGACCTGGCGAAATGATGTAACCGGCAGTGCAGCCTGGTGGCAGGCGCAACAATCCCAAGGCATTCCCCGCATTGAGTTAGCAGACGATGGCCAATGTCAGGTCACCTTCTTCTGGCGTGACACGCAAGGCGACGAGACGCAATCGTCGACCCAGCGCGTGTGGATTAACATTACCGGCGTGACCGATCACCATCAGCGCCGCCCGCCGCAGTCGTTAATGCGTGTGGCGGGCACCAACGTCTGGTATTGGCAGACCTCGCTGCCCGCCAACTGGCGCGGCAGTTACTGTTTGATGCCCGATGAACAGGCCACGGACTTCACTGGCGTTGCCGACATGTCCACGCTGCGCAACTGGTGGCGCGACAAATTTCCGACGGCGCAGGCCGATCCTTTGAACAGCTTACGTGGCTGGTCCGGTGGTCGCGGCATGGGCGTCTCGCCGCTGCATCTGCCTCACGCGCCCGATCAACAGCTGTGGCAAGCGGTGGATAACGGCACAGCGCCAACCATTGAACTGCAACAGCAGCAATGGGATAGCGCGCTATTAGGCAACAGCCGCAAGGTGTGGATTTACGCCACCGGCGCAGCCAATCCCGCACAGCGTCCGCTGGCCATCATGCTTGACGGGCAATTCTGGGCGCACAGCATGCCGATTGCCGGACCGCTGCAGCAGCTCACTGATGCCGGTTCTTTGCCGCCAGCGGTGTATCTGTTTATCGACATCATTGACCGCGAACACCGCAGCCGCGAGCTGCCGTGTAACGCGCAGTTTTGGCAAGCCATTCAGCAAGAACTGTTACCGCAAGTTGCACAATCAACGCCTTATCGCCAGCAGGCGGACAGTACCATCGTCGCCGGACAAAGCTTTGGCGGCCTGGCGTCGGTGTTTGCCGCGCTGCACTGGCCGGAAACCTTTGGCAACGCGCTCAGCTTATCGGGCTCCTTCTGGTGGCCGGAACGCGGCAATCCGCACGGCTGGCTGCTGCAGGCGCTGGATAACGGTCTTGCACCGCGTCAACCGCTGCGTTTCTGGCTCGAAGCGGGCAAACGCGAAGGCTTGATTCTGCAAGCTAATCAACAACTTCAACAGCAGCTTAGCGCTGCCGGCTATCAGGTGAATTACCTGCCGGTGGAAGGCGGCCATGACGCGCTCTGTTGGCGCGGCGGCCTGCTGAATGGCCTGCAAGCGCTGTGGAGCAAACCGGAGCATCCATGTCCGAATCCCTGATGAATAAGCCTATGACCGACCAACAAACCTTGCCGTTAGTCGCGGCACAGCCCGGCATCTGGATTGCCGATCAGCTGTCACCTCACCACAACGCTTACGCGGTGGCGCACTTTGTCGAACTGCGCGGTGAGATTGATAGCGCCCTGTTGGCGAAGGCGATCGTTGCGGGCATGCAGGAAGCCGACACGCTGAATATGGCCTTTGGTGAGGTGGAAGGCGAAGCGTTGCAGTGGCCGCAGCCACACGCCTTTAGCCTGCCGCAGATTGTCGATTTGCGCGCGGAGGCCGATGCGCCCGCCAAAGCGCGCGCGCTGATGCGTGACGACATGAATGGCGATCTGCGCGTATTGAGCGGCGCAAAGCTGTGGCATCACCGCCTGTTCCGTCTCGACGATCAGCATTGGTTTTGGTATCAGCGCTATCATCATTTGGTGGTGGATGGCTTCAGCTTTACCGCGCTGACGCGCCGCATCGCCAATCTCTACAGCGCGGCCGTACGTCAGCAAGCCGCTGAACCGACGCCGTTTATTCCGTTTAGCGAAGTGGTGGACGAGTATCAGCGCTACCGCGAATCCTCCTCTTTTGCGCGTGACAGCCAGTTCTGGCGCGAAAAAGGGGCGGCGCTGCCCTCACCGGCTTCGCTCTCGCCACTGCCGCTCGCCGGTCAACACGCCAGCACCGATCTGCTGCGCCATAGCGTTACGCTGGATCGCAGCACCTTCCAGAGGCTGGTGCAGCAGCATCCGCACGCCAGCGCGGCCGATCTCGCCTTTGCGCTGGTGGCGCTGTGGCTGGCGCGTCTCAGCGGGCAAAACGACTTTGCCGCTGGCTTCATCTTTATGCGCCGCATCGGCTCGGCCGCCTTGTGCGCCACCGGTCCGGTGATCAACGTATTGCCGATGGCAATCCATTACGATCCGACGCAGCCGATCGGCGCGCTCGCCGCGCAGCTGGCGGGCGAAGTGAAAAAGATTCGTCGTCATCAACGCTATGACGCCGAACAGGTGCAGCGCGATCTCGGCCGCCTCGGCGATGGCGATCCGCTGTACGGTCCGGTGATCAACCTGAAGATGTTTGACTACCAGCTCGATTTCGCTGGCGTGGAAGGCATCACCCATCAACTGGCGTCCGGGCCGGTGCGCGATCTGGAGATCGCCATTTACATCAGCGAGCACGGTGAACTGACGCTGGAGCTGCTGGCCAATGCCGAACGCTATAGCGAACAAACCTTGCAGCGTCATGCCAGCCGCTTTGCCCTGCTGCTCGATCAGCTGGCGCAACAGCCGCAGCGGCCGTGCGGCGAACTCGATCTGCTCACTGCCGAAGAGCATGCGCAGATTGCCGCGATCAACCAAACCGCCTATCCGCTGCCAGCAGAAACGCTGGCTTCCCTGTTAGCGCAGCAGGCGGCACGCACCCCCGATGCACCGGCGCTGGCCGATGCGCAGCATCAGCTTAGCTATCGCGCGATGCAACAGCAGGTGTTTGCGCTGGCCGCCGATCTCAGCGCCGCCGGCGTTCAGCGTGGCGATATTGTCGCCGTGGCGCTGCCGCGTTCGGTGCAGCTCTCCCTGGCGCTGCAGGCGATTGTTTCGCTCGGCGCTGCCTATTTGCCGCTCGACACCGGTTATCCGGATGACCGCTTACAGCTGATGCTGGAAGACGCCGCGCCAAAAACGCTGATCACCTGCGCAGCGCTCAGCGCGCGCTTCAGCGCCATCGCGTCGGTCAATCAGCTGCATTTTGATGTGCTGTATCACAATGCCCATGCACCGCAGCCGGCCAGCGCGCCGACGCCGCAGGATGGCGCCTACATTATTTACACCTCAGGTTCGACCGGTCGCCCTAAAGGCGTGCTGGTGGGGCATGAAGCCATCGTCAATCGCCTGTTGTGGATGCAGGATCGCTATCCGCTGCAAGCCGATGACGTGGTGCTGCAAAAAACCCCGAGCAGCTTCGACGTTTCGGTGTGGGAATTCTTCTGGCCGCTGCTGGTCGGTGCGCAGTTGGTGATGGCACCGCCAGAAGCCCATCGCGACCCGGAAGCGCTGCAGCAGCTGTTTGCCCGCTACCAAGTCACCACCACGCATTTCGTCCCCTCAATGCTGGCGGCCTTTGTCGCGGCGCTGGATGATCAACCGGCAATTGCCCGCTGCGCCAGCCTGCGTAACGTGTTCTGCAGCGGTGAAGCGCTGCCGACGGATTTATCGCGCGAGTGGGAAAAACTGACGCGCGTGCCGCTGCACAATCTTTATGGCCCAACCGAAGCGGCGGTGGATGTCAGCTGGTATCCGGCGTTTGGTGCTGCCCTGGCCGCCGTCGAAGGTGCCAGCGTGCCGATTGGTTTCCCGGTGTGGAATACCGGCCTGCGCATCCTTGATGCCCGCATGCAGCCGGTGCCGCCGGGCGTGGCGGGCGATCTCTACTTAACCGGCGTGCAGCTGGCGCATGGCTATCTCGGCCGTCCCGATCTTACTGCCAGCCGCTTTATCGCCGATCCTTTCATGCCCGGCGAGCGCATGTATCTCACCGGCGACGTAGCGCGCTGGCTGGATAACGGCGCAGTGGAATATCTCGGTCGCAGCGACGATCAGCTGAAGATTCGCGGTCAGCGTATCGAACTGAATGAGATCGATCATGTGCTCAGCGCGCAGCCCGGCATTGAGCAGGCGGTCACACACGCGGTGGTGCTTGGCGGCACGGCAGCGCAAGGTGATGCGCGTCAGCTGGTCGGTTACGTGATTGCCGGGCAGCCGGTTGATCGCGACGCGCTGCGTCAGGCGCTGGCGCAACGCTTGCCCGCGCATATGGTGCCGGTAGCCATTGTGCAGCTCGATGCCTTCCCGCTCAGCAGCAATGGCAAGCTGGATCGCAAAGCGCTGCCGTTGCCCGCATCCGCCAGCGCCCACACGGGACGGGCACCGCACGCTGGGCTGGAAACCACGCTGGCAAACGCTTTCTGTCAGCTGCTGGCGCGCGAGGAAATCAGCGCGCAGGATGACTTTTTCGCCCTCGGCGGCCATTCGCTGCTGGCGATGCGCTTAGCGGCGCAGCTGCGCCGTGAGCTGCAACAGCCGGTGTCGGTGGGACAAATCATGGTGGCCTCAACGGTGGAGAAGCTGGCAACGCTGCTCAGTGATACGCAATCCCATCAGCAAGCCGGTTTCGAAGCGGTGCTGCCGCTGCGTCAGGGCAACGGACCAACGCTGTTCTGCTTCCATCCGGCGTCAGGGTTTGCCTGGCAATTCAGCATCCTGCAGCGTTATCTCGATGAGCGCTGGTCGCTGGTCGGCATTCAGTCGCCGGATATCAGCAGCCCGCTGAACCAAAGCGCGCATCTGGATGACGTGTGCGACGCCCATCTGCAAACCCTGCGCGACGTGCAGCCGCACGGACCTTACTATTTCCTCGGCTATTCGCTTGGCGGCACCCTGGCGCAAGGCATTGCGGCCCGGCTGGAAGCGGCCGGTGAAGAGGTGGCGTTCCTCGGCCTGCTGGATACTTGGCCACCAGAAACGCAAAACTGGGATGAGAAACGCGGCGAGAACGTGCTGGATCCGGCGGTGCTGGAAGAGGTGAACCGCGAGCGCGAGCAGTTTATCGCCGCGCAGCGCCATCAGGCCGGTGAAGAGATGCGTGCGATGTTCGATACCATCGAGGCCAACTACGCCAGTTCGGTGCGCCTGCTGGCAACCGCACGCAGCGCGCGTTTCAACGGTCGCGCCACGCTGTTCCTCGCCGAACAGACGCAGCAGCCAGGACAAGATGCGCTCCGCGCCTGGGCACCGTATGTTGGTGAACTGGAAGTGTGGCCGATGGATTGCGCCCACGTGGAGATCATTTCACCGCAGATGTTTGAGCAGATTGGGCCGTTGTTGCAGCGGTTGTTGCAATAGCGATCTTTCCCTCACCCTAACCCTCTCCCGCAAGCGGGAAAGGGAACAATAAGGAGCCGTTGGCGGGAGAGGGAACAATCAGGAGTCGCTGGCGGGAGAGGGAATGTTTAGGTGGTAACGGGTGTAACATACAAGCTGGGTCGGCCCCTTCTCCCGCAAGCGTGAGAAGGCTGGGATGAGGGCCCGCGCGCACCGTGTTTAATTATCCCCCGCGCCCCAGCGGCACAATCATTGGCGTATGCGCCACCGGATCGTCCACAATCACGCAGCGCAAGCCATACACCTGCTCGATCAACGCGGGCGTCACGATCTCCGACGGCTTCCCTTCGGCAACAATCCTGCCGTCACGCATCGCAATCAAATGCGTGGCATAGCGACAAGCGTGATTAAGATCGTGCAGCACCACCACCAGCGTTCGCCCATGCTGTTGATTCAGCTCCTGCATCAATTCCAGCAGCTCAATTTGATGGGTGATATCCAGCCAGGTGGTCGGTTCGTCCAGCAGCAGCAGCGGCGTTTCCTGCGCCAGCACCATGGCAATCCACACGCGCTGACGCTGACCGCCCGATAACGTATCCACCGACTGCTGGGCCAAATCGGCCACGCCGGTGGCGCGCATCGCGTTCTGCACCGCCGCTTCATCTTCCGCACGCCAGCGTCCAAACAGCGCCTGATGCGGATAACGTCCGCGCGCCACCAGCTCGGTGACGCTGATGCCCGCCGGCGCGTTGGAACTTTGCGGCAGCAAACCCAAACGCCGCGCCACTTCTTTGGTGGGATAGCTGGCAATGGCCGCGCCATCCAGCAACACCTCACCTTTTAACGGCGTATGCAGGCGACTCAACGTGCGCAGCAGCGTCGATTTTCCGCAGGCGTTAGGGCCGATAATCACCGTCAGCTCACCTTGCGGAATCGTCACTGACAGATTCTCTGCCACCACCTTTTTGTCATAGCCCAGCGTCAGGCTATCGCCGCGCAGACGTGAAGGGATATCGGTCATTGGCGTCGCGCCTCCCGCACCAGTAAAGCAATCAGATAAAGTCCACCGAGAATGACGGTTATCACGCCAACCGGTAATTGATATGGCAGGAACAGATGCTGTGCGGCGAAGTCTGCAGCAATCAATAACAGCGCACCGCACAGCGCCGCCAGCGGCAAGGCACCTTTAACGCCGCCGCCAAGACGACGGGCAATCTGCGGCGCCAGCAGCGCGACAAACGAAATCGGCCCGACCAGCGCGGTTGACGCCGCCGTGAGCACCACGCCAATCAGCATCAGCCACATGCGGCTGCGCTCCACCGGCACGCCAAGCGCGCAGGCGGTATCGTCGCCCATCTCTAGCAAACGCATCCGCCGCGCCAGCAGCGCCATCAACAGTAACGCCAGCAGCAGCACCGCAATCACTGGCGGCGTTTTTGCCCAGGTAATGCCGTTGAGCGATCCGGCGCTCCACAAGCCCGCACTCAGCGCCGACTCCAGCGAGGCGCTGATAATCAGCCAGGAATTCAACGCCATCAGCAGCGCGCGCACGCTGATGCCGACGATAATCAGGCGGAAGGTCTCTACGCCGTTGCGCCAGGCAAACAGATAGACCAGCGCCGCCGTGGCGATGCCGCCAATCAACGCTGCGCCGGTCATCGCCGTGACGCTTTGATTAAATAGCACCAGCGCCACCAGCACGCCGCTGTAAGCGCCGGTGTTGAAACCGAGAATGTCCGGGCTGCCAAGCGGATTACGCAGCAGCGACTGGAAAATCGCGCCGCTGATGCCTAACGCCGCACCAATCAGCAGCGCCATTAGCACGCGCGGCAAGCGCCATTCCAGCACGATCAGTTTGACGTTGCTGGCGCCCTGCCCGAGCAGAATTTGCCAGATTTGATCACTGCTGATCTGCAATGCACCGCGCGTCATCGCCAGATAAGCCAGCAGAGCGCAGGCGCACAGCAGCCAAAGCGTATGTAACCCGACACGACGCGTCATAGTGCACCCCGGCCCAATTTACGGCGCACCAGCACAATCAGCATCGGCGCACCGAGCATCGCCGTGACGATGGAAACCCGCAGCTCACCCGCCACCAGCAGGCGGCCAAGGATATCGGCGGCGAGCAGCAAAATCGGCGTGATTAACGCGGTCGCAGGCAGCATCCAGCGGTGATCGTTGCCCACCAGCCAGCGGGCAAAGTGCGGCGTCATTAAACCGACAAAGGCAATCGGGCCCACCGCCGCGGTGGCTGCGCCGCACAGCAGCGCAATCGCCAGCAGGCCCAGCAGTTGGGTGCGCGCCACCCGCGTGCCGAGCGCGGTCGCCATGTCGCCGCCCATACTTAAACTGTTCAGCGCCTGCGATAGCGCAATGGCGACCACACTGCCGAGCAGCACCGCCGGGAACAGCGTGCGCAGCGTAGTGAAATTGCGAATATCCAGCGAGCCGCTGTGCCAGAAGCGCAGATGATCGTAAATATCGGGATTGAGCAGCGACAGGCCAGAGGTTAATCCTTCCAGCACCGCGCCCAGCGCCACGCCGGCCAGCGTCAGACGCACCGGATTGACGCGTCCGCCGCCAATCGCGCCGGTCATCGCCACCAGCACGGACGCCAGCAGCGCGCCGCCAAAGGCGAAGCCGAGCCAATCCACCGGCGAGTCAGCACCGAACAGCGCAATGCCAATTACCACCGCGAAACCTGCTCCGGCGTTGACGCCAAGAATGCCGGGATCGGCCAGCGGATTGCGCGTCAGGCTCTGCATCAACGCACCAGCGAGGCCGAGCGCCACGCCCGCCAGCAAACCGGCCAGCGTACGCGGCAGGCGCGCATCACGCACAATGACGCACTCCGCGCTGTGACAGGAGGTGGTAAGCGAATGATAAACATCGGGAAGCGGTATTGATTTTGCCCCCAGCATTAAGCTGAGCGCAATGAGGAGCAAGAGCAGAATCCCTGAGCCTGCTAATGCACGAATCTGGCGCATAGCGTTCTAAACCTTCACTGTTCAACGTCGTCGCATGCGCGATGTAACTTGATAATGGTTATCGTTATTACTCGCGTTTAGCTATGTTACCATGACTCGCCTCGCGGACGATGAGGAAAATTGGTGCAATAAGGCGAACACATGAACAAATCTTCCCACTTTATCGATCTCTCGCTGCTGAAAACCCATCCGGCTTTTCGCGCGGTGTTTATCGCGCGTTTTATCTCGATTGTCGCGCTCGGCATGCTCGCCGTGGCGGTGCCGGTGCAGATTCAGCACATGACCCATTCACCGCTGCTGGTGGGATTAGCGGTGACACTGGCCGCTGCGGGCATGTTTATCGGCCTGCTCACCGGCGGCGTTTTGGCGGATCGCCATGAACGCAAAAAGCTGATTTTGTTTGCCCGATCCACCTGCGGCTTAGGTTTTATCGCGCTGGCCATTAACGCCGCGCTGCCAGAACCCTCTCTGATCGCGGTTTATCTGCTGGGTTTCTGGGATGGTTTTTTCGGCGCGATTGGCGTCACCGCGCTGCTGGCGGCGACGCCCGCGCTGGTCGGTAGGGAAAACATTATGCAGGCGGGCGCTATCACCATGTTGACGGTGCGCTTCGGCTCCATTTTATCGCCGGCGATTGCTGGTCTGGTGATTGCTCACGGCGGCGTGACGTGGAACTACGCACTCGCTGCCTTTGGCACCTTACTTACCGTGTTAACGCTGCTGAAATTGCCCACTTTGCCGCCGCCGCCACAACCGCGTGAACATCCGCTGAAATCCCTCGCCGCTGGCGTGCAGTTTCTTTTCGCCAGCCCGATTGTCGGCATGGTGGCGCTGATTGGCGCATTAGTCACGCTGGCCAGCGCGGTGCGCGTGCTCTATCCGTCGCTCGCGCCGCATTGGTCTGTAAGCGCTGACCAGCTTGGCCTGATGTATGCCGCCGTGCCGCTCGGCGCAGCTATCGGCGCGTTCACCAGCGGTAAACTGAAACACGCCGCGCGTCCCGGACAGCTGGTGCTCGGCAGTGCGATTGCAGCGTTTGTCGCGTTGGGTTTGTTTAGCCAGATGCCGAACCTGCCGCTGGCGTTAGCCTGTTTAGTCGCTTTCGGTTACTTCAGCGCCATCAACAGCCTGGTGCAGTACGCGATGATTCAGGCATTAACGCCAGATCATCTGTTAGGCCGCATCAACGGCTTGTGGACCGCGCAGAACGTGACAGGCGATGCGATTGGTGCGGCGGTGATTGGTGCGATGGGTTCATGGTTGCTGCCACCGCAGGCCGCCGCGGTATTTGGCTTTACGGCGGCGCTGCTCGGCATCCTGATGTGGTGGGTGATGGGCCGTTTACGTCGTTACCATCCGCCAGCACCGGAGCTGACGGAACAGGCATCATGATTTAACGAACAGCTTCTCCAGGCGCGCCAGCAGATTGCTGGCGCTGTAGTAATCAAGACGGAAGGAATCGACGCCCAGCTCGTAAACCTGCTTGCCCTGCACCGCCGCGTTTTGTGCAAGGAACGGATTGTTCAACACCGATTGCGTGGTTTTATCGTCAGCGGCGAACAGCAGGAAGGTTTTACCGGTCAGGCCGCTGGCAACGTTTTCGCCTGACAGCTGAATGATGTCTTTGCGCTGTCCCATGCTGTGTCCCTGCTCAACCGTCGCCGGTGGCGTTGCCAGGGTGAAGCCAAGTTGTTCCAGCAGCTTGCCCTGCGCCGAAGCCGCGGTCCACACATTGACTGCGCGTCCGCCGCCGTTCCACACCATGGCGGAGACCGGCTGCGGTGGCAGCGTGATGGCTTTTTTCAGCGCCGCTTCACGATCGTCGAAAGCTTTAATGCGCTGCGCTGCCTGCGCTTCATGCCCGGTCGCCTGGCCTAACTGCGTGACGACATCCTGCCAGCTTTTGTCGTCGTAATTGACCACCAGCGTCGGTGCAATAGCCGAAAACTGTTCGGCGAGCTTGATGGCAGAATCGTTGCCGGTGGCGCTGACGATAATCAGATCCGGCGCTTGCGCGGCAACCGCTTCGGCATTCGGCTCACCAATGTACAGACGTTGAAGATGCTGCTTTTTAGCAACGTCGCTCCACTGGCGGAAGAAGCCCTGATCGTCGGCCAGGCGACTGTTCGGCGCAGTCGCGCCGGAAGCAATCACCGGCGCATCAATGGCCAGCAGCGATCCGGTCAGCGTGACGCTGGTCGAGACAATGCGCTGCGGCGCGTGATTGAGCGTAATCGATCCGTTGGCACCCTGAACGGTGCGCGGCCAACCCTGTTCGGCATGAGCGACGCTAGTGAAAATCTGGAAAACACCTATAAGGGCTGCAATGCCCCAAAAACCGCATTTATTCATAAGTTTTGGTCCACTTTTTAGCATATTGCCCTGCTGAGCGTCAGCGCCTGATTACGGCTAAACGCAGCTGAAATCCCGCGAATGGATTGACACTTTTGCCCAATCGACGTAGGTTACAGGCCCATAATAAAAATGATAATCATTCTTAATAATCTTATCATTTATAGGTGAAAATTATGGTGGAATCTTCCACGTTTGAAAATGCCTGGCTGAAGGATTATTCCGCGCTAAGCCGTGGTTTCCTCTTTACCTCGCCGTGGCGTAGTTTGGCAACGCAAGGATGCTATACCACCGTTACCGCGCCGGTAGATGACGCCGCGTCGCTGGACGGTGATTTCCAACAACAGTTACGTCAGCATTTTGCCGCGGCGAAAAAACAGGGCATCGACAATCCGATTCTGGTCGGGGCGATCCCGTTTGACGTCAGCCAGCCCGCCGCGCTGTTTATTCCTGAATCCTATCAGACGTTTAATCGCGCTGACCTGCAAAACGCGTTGCCGGTAAACGTCAGCGATCTGCCGCAGGTGCGACGTCGCACCGCAGTGCCGGATCACGATGTGTTTACCACGATGGTGGCAGATGCGGTGGCGGCCACGCAGCGCGGCGATCTGGATAAAGTGGTGCTGTCGCGTCTGATGGATATCGTTACCGAACAGCCGGTTGATACCGCAGCGCTGATGCAGCGCGTGATTGCGCAGAACCCCAACAGCTACCATTTCCATCTGCCGCTGCCGCAAGGCGGTGCGCTGATTGGTGCCAGTCCGGAGCTGATGCTGCGCAAACAGGGGCGCGATTTTAGCTCTTGTCCGCTGGCGGGCTCAGCGCGGCGCAATCACGACGATGCCCAGCAGGATCGTGCCGCTGGCGATACGCTGATGGATTCCGGCAAAGATCGTCATGAGCATAAACTGGTGACCGACGCGATGCGCGACACCTTGCAGCCGCGCAGCCGTTTGCTGTCGGTGCCGACCATTCCGTCGCTGATTACCACCGCCACGCTGTGGCATCTCGCCACGCAAATCGACGGCGAAGTGCAGGATGAGCGCGAAAATGCGCTGTCGCTGGCCTGCCTGCTGCACCCGACGCCTGCGTTGAGCGGTTTCCCCCATCAGCGCGCGCAGCAGCTTATTCAGCAGCTGGAACCTTTTGATCGCCAACTATTTGGCGGCATCGTCGGCTGGTGCGATAGCCAGGGCAATGGCGAATGGGTGGTCACCATCCGCTGCGGCACCGTGCATGGCACGCGGGTGCGCCTGTTTGCCGGTGCGGGCATCGTGGCCGACTCACAACCCGAATCAGAATGGCGTGAAACCGGCGTGAAGCTGGACACCATGTTGCGCGCCTTTGGACTGCAATAAAGGAAAGAACATGAGCATTCCCTATACTCGCTGGCCGGACGACCTGGCTGCGCGCTATCGCGAAAAAGGTTACTGGCTGGATGTGCCGATGACCGACATTCTGGCGCGTCATCAGCATAATGATGCCATCGCGGTGATTGATGGCGATCGCCAGATCAGCTATCGCGAAATGGACGTGCTGAGCAGCAACCTGGCCGCCGCGCTGCAGCGTCGTGGCCTGCAAAATGGCGATACTGCGCTGGTGCAGCTTGGCAACGTGGCCGATTTTTATGTCACGGCATTTGCGCTGTTTAAGCTCGGCGTAGCGTCAGTATTTGCGCTGTTCAGCCATCAGCGCACCGAACTAAGCGCCTATGCGGCGCAGATCGAACCTAAACTGCTGATTGCCGATCGCACTCACACGCTGTTTGCTGATGATAGCTTTATCAACGCGCTGTGCGCCGCGCAGCCTTCGCTGCAGCAGGTGATTCTGCGTAATGACAACCAGCCGGAAAATACGCTGGAAGCGCTGATGGCGGAAGCTGCGGGTGATTACCTCGCCACACCAACCGCCGCTGATGAAGTGGCGTTTTTCCAGCTCTCCGGCGGCAGCACCGGCACGCCGAAGCTGATTCCGCGCACCCACAACGACTATTACTACAGCATTCGCGCCAGTGATGAGATTTGTCAGGTGACCGCCGATACGCGTTATCTCATCGCCCTGCCCGCGCCGCATAACTTTGCCATGAGCTCCCCGGGTTCGCTCGGTGTGTTTTATGCCGGTGGTCAGGTGATTCTGGCTGCCGATCCCAGCGCCACGCTCTGCTTCCCGCTGATTGAGAAGCATCAGGTCACCGATACCGGTTTGGTGCCGCCGGCGGTGAGTTTGTGGCTACAGGCGATTCAGGAATGGGGCAGTAATAAACAGCTGGCTTCGCTGCAACGCATTCAGGTGGGCGGCGCCAAGCTGGGCGAAACCCTCGCGGCACGTATTCAGCGTGAAATTGGCTGTCAGCTGCAGCAGGTTTTCGGCATGGCCGAAGGTCTGGTGAACTACACGCGCTTTGGCGACGATGAGAACATCATTCTCACCACGCAAGGCCGCCCGATCTCTGAAGATGACGAAGTGTGGGTCGCTGACGAGCACGGCAACGCGCTGCCCACCGGCACCATCGGTCGCCTGATGACGCGCGGCCCCTACACCTTCCGTGGCTACTACAAGAGCCCGGAACATAACGCCGCCAGCTTCGACGCCAACGGGTTTTACTGTTCGGGCGATCTGATTGAGATCGACGCGCAGGGCTACATCACCGTGCAAGGGCGCGAAAAGGATCAGATCAATCGCGGTGGCGAGAAGATCGCCGCGGAAGAGATCGAAAACTTGCTGCAACGCCATCCGGATGTGATCCACGCCGCGCTGGTGTCGATGAACGACGAATTGATGGGTGAAAAGAGCTGCGCCTTTATCGTTGCCAGCCAACCGATCAAAGCGGTGGCGTTGCGTCGTCACCTGCGAGAACTGGGCGTGGCCGAGTTCAAATTACCTGACCGTATTACCTGCGTCGATGCCCTGCCGCTGACGCCTGTCGGCAAGGTGGATAAAAAACGTTTACGCCAACAGCTTGCCGACCAACAAGCGCAAGCCTGACCTGTTCCGGAGATTGTAATGGCTATTCCAAAACTGAACGCTTACGCGCTGCCCGCAGCGACTGAACTGCCTACCAACAAAGTGAAGTGGGCGCTTGAGCCTCAGCGTGCCGCGCTGCTGATTCACGATATGCAGGCTTACTTCCTTAATTTCTGGGGCGAAAACAGCCCGCTGGTTAATCAGGTGGTGGAAAACATCGCTCGTCTGCGTGCTTACTGCAAAGCGCAGGGCATACCGGTGTTCTATACCGCTCAGCCGAACGAACAGAGCGATGCCGATCGCGCACTCCTCAACGACATGTGGGGACCGGGCCTGAACAAACATCCGGATCAGCAGAAGATCGTGGATGCGCTGGCGCCGGATCAGGACGATCAGGTACTGACCAAATGGCGATACAGCGCCTTCGTGCGCTCACCGCTGGAATCGATCCTGCAGGAGATGGGCCGCGATCAGTTGATCATCACCGGCGTGTACGCGCATATCGGTTGCCTGACCACCGCGACTGACGCCTTTATGCGTAATATCCAGCCGTTTATGGTGGCGGATGCGCTGGCCGACTTCACGCGCGAAGAGCACATGATGGCGCTGACTTACACCGCAGGTCGCAGCGGTAAAGTAGTGATGACCGCCGACCTGATGCCGCTGCCGTTGAGCAAAGACGATCTGCGTGCGCTGATTCTGCCGCTGCTGGAAGATGACGATGTACCTGCAGATGACGAGAACCTGATCGATTACGGTCTGGATTCAGTACGCGTGATGGCGCTGGCGGCGCGCTGGCGTCAGGTGCACAGCGACATCGATTTCGTCAGTCTGGCAAAAAATCCGACCATCGATGGCTGGTGGGCGCTGTTATCACGGGTGCCAGCTAAATGAGTGCAACTTTCGATTTCAGTGGAAAAATCGTCTGGGTAACCGGCGCAGGCAAAGGGATTGGTTACCACACCGCGCTGAGCTTCCATCAGGCGGGCGCGCAGGTTATCGGCTTCGATCTGCGTTTCGAACAGGCCGACTATCCTTTCACCACGCAGGTGCTGGATGTGGCGAACGCCGCCGAGGTGAAAGCGGTTTGTCAGCGTTTGCTGGCAGATCAGCCGCGTCTCGATGTACTAGTGAACGGTGCCGGCATCCTGCGTATTGGCAGCACCGATGAACTGTCGTTCGACGATTGGCAGGCGTGTCTGGCGGTGAATGCCGGCGGCGCGTTCAACCTGTTCCAGCAAACCTTGCCAGTGTTTCGCCAGCAGCGTGCGGGTGCGATTGTGACTATCGCCTCTAATGCGGCACATGCGCCGCGCCTTGGTATGTCCGCTTATGGCGCTTCCAAAGCGGCGTTGCGCAGCTTGTGTCTGACCGTGGGTTTAGAGATGGCGCCTTACGGCGTGCGCTGCAATATCGTTTCTCCGGGTTCCACCGATACCGATATGCAACGCAGCCTGTGGCATACGCCAGAAGCCGAGCAGGAGATGATCAATGGTTTCCCGGATCAGTACAAGCTGGGGATCCCGCTGCGTAAGATCGCTAAACCGCAGGAGATCGTTGCTAACGTGATGTTCCTCGCGTCGGATCTTGCCAGCCACGTGGTGCTGCAGGATATTGTGGTCGACGGTGGCGCAACGCTGGGATCCTAAGTTATGGCAATCTGGAAACGTTCGGTCGATGTTGAAACGTTGAATAAGATGGGTGAAAACTCGCTGGTGGCACACGTTGGCATTGTGTTTACCAACATCGGTGAAGATTATCTCGAAGCCACCATGCCGGTGGATGCCCGCACGCATCAGCCGTTTGGCCTGCTGCACGGCGGCGCTTCTGTGGTGCTGGCGGAGTCGATGGGATCGATTGCCGGTTATCTCAGCATCGAAGAAGGTAAAAGCGTGGTGGGGATTGAGGTGAGCGCCAGCCACCATCGTGCAGTAAGCAGCGGTGAAGTGCGCGGTATTTGCCGCCCGTTACACCTTGGTGCGCGTAATCAAAGCTGGCAGATTGAGATTCGTAACGCCCGCGACCAACTGTGCTGCACCTCGAGATTGACGGTGGCGGTGCTGGGTTAAGACATAAAAAAAGCGGCCTTCGGGCCGCTTTTTTGTACGATTAACGCTGGTAAATGATTTCGACGCCTTCGTCGTCTTCTTCGTCCCAGTCGTCATCCCAATCGTCGTCTTCTTCCACTTCCTGCGCCGTTTCCATGGCTTCACGGTGATAATCATCCCACATGAAGGCCACTTTCTCTGGCTCTTTAGTTTCTTCTTCGGCTTCTTTTGGATTTTCGATGATAAAGCTCATCACATCCCAGCAAAGATCTTTCACGCCATCATGGCTAGCCGCAGAGATTAGGTAATATTTTTCTTCCCAGCCTAATGCTTCCACTACCGCTTTGGCACGGCTTTCCGCTTCTTCGCGGCTCAGCAGGTCACATTTGTTGAATACTAACCAGCGCGGCTTCTGGAACAGTTTATCGCTGTATTTCTCCAGTTCGCCGAGAATGATGCGGGCATTTTCTACCGGATCAGATTCATCGATAGGGGCAAGATCGATCAGGTGCAACAGCACGCGACAACGCTCAAGGTGCTTCAGGAAGCGAATACCCAGACCTGCGCCATCCGCTGCACCTTCAATCAGGCCCGGAATGTCGGCGACAACAAAACTCTTTTCATTGTCCATACGCACCACGCCAAGGCTTGGCACCAGCGTAGTGAACGGATAATCCGCGACCTTGGGTTTCGCTGCGGATACCGAGCGAATAAAGGTCGATTTACCGGCATTCGGCAGACCCAACATACCAACGTCAGCCAGCAGCATCAGTTCCAGTTGCAGATCACGCTTCTCGCCCGGTGTTCCCATGGTTTTTTGACGCGGGGAACGGTTAACTGAGGATTTAAAGCGCGTGTTACCAAGGCCATGCCAGCCGCCTTTCGCCACCATCAGCTTCTGCTCATGACGCGTCATGTCGCCCAGCGTTTCGCCGGTACCCTGGTCAATTACGCGGGTACCAACGGGCACTTTAACGATAATGTCTTTACCACGTTTACCGGTGCAATCACGGCTTTGGCCATTCTGGCCACGTTCGGCACGGAAAGACTTTTCAAAGCGATAATCGATCAGGGTGTTGAGGTTTTCATCCGCCAACAAATACACGTCGCCGCCGTCGCCGCCGTCGCCGCCATCCGGGCCGCCTCTTGGAATATATTTTTCACGGCGGAAGCTTACGCAACCATTGCCGCCATCACCCGCGACCGCAAGGATCGTCGCTTCATCTACAAACTTCATTTTATTTCTCCGTCACGCTGTCGTTCACGGCAGCTTGCAGGCCGCAAACGGGTCCGCCAGGGTCTTCTGCGCTGACCGACGGCGGATAATACAAGACTGGCAAAGCCAGGAGTACATAAATTGTACAACAACTGTGCTAAAGCGTAACTGTTATCCAGCAAGCTCAGTAGCAGAATGTAAAAAGCCCCGCAAAGCTGCGGGGCCTTTCATTCGTGTATTCAGACGTTAGACGTCTGCAGCACGACAACCTTACTCAGCAACGATGCTGATATATTTACGGTTGTTCGGGCCTTTAATCTCGAATTTTACTTTGCCGTCTGCGGTGGCAAACAGGGTGTGGTCACGACCACAACCTACGTTGCTACCTGCGTGGAATTTGGTGCCACGCTGACGAACGATGATGCTACCTGCCAAAACAGATTCGCCACCGAAACGTTTTACACCCAGACGTTTTGCGTTGGAGTCGCGACCGTTACGGGTCGAGCCACCAGCCTTCTTATGTGCCATTTGTCAGATCTCCTCTTACGCGCCGATCACAGTGATTTTCACATCTGTGAACCACTGACGGTGACCAGCTTGCTTACGGTAGTGTTTACGACGACGAAACTTAACGATTTTAATTTTCTCGCCACGACCGTGAGCAACAACTTCTGCCTTGATCACACCGCCTGAAACCAGTGGCGCGCCGATTTTCACGTCTTCGCCATTTGCGATCATCAGAACCTGGTCAAACTCAATGGTTTCACCGGTTGCGATGTCCAGCTTTTCCAGGCGAACGGTCTGACCTTCGCTTACTCGGTGTTGTTTACCACCACTTTGGAAAACCGCGTACATATAAAACTCCGCTTCTGCGCGTGCCTTTCTATTCATCAGGCGGCGCGATAAATATTCACAATAGGGCGCGAATTCTACGCAATACTCCAGCAGAAGACAAGAGCACTTTGCACTCTCTTGCAGAAAAAAAGCGCAAGGCGAATGCAAACGTTTCGCAACCCGATTTTTCAAGTACAATCAGTAACAGATTACCTGAACTCACGCTGTGTAAAGCGCTTACCATGCAAAAAACGAGTAAAGCTGAAAAGACGAATGAACTTAGAACAGATTAATGAATTAACCGCGCAGGACATGGCGGCCGTCAACCAGACCATCCTCGAGCAGCTGAATTCAGAAGTCTCACTGATTAACCAGTTGGGCTATTACATCATCAGCGGCGGGGGCAAACGCATCCGTCCGATGATCGCTGTGCTGTCGGCACGCGCGCTGAATTATCAGGGATCGTTGCACATCACTAATGCGGCGCTGATCGAATTTATCCATACGGCGACGCTGCTGCACGATGATGTGGTGGATGAATCCGATATGCGCCGTGGCAAAGCCACCGCTAACGCCGCGTTCGGTAATGCGGCAAGCGTGCTGGTGGGCGATTTTATCTATACGCGTTCATTCCAGATGATGACCAGCATGGGATCCTTAAAGATCCTTGCGCTGATGTCGGAAGCGGTCAACGTGATCGCCGAAGGAGAAGTGCTGCAGTTAATGAACTGCAACGATCCCGATATCACTGAAGAGAGCTACATGCGGGTGATCTACAGCAAAACCGCTCGCCTGTTCGAAGCTGCTTCGCAAGCGTCGGCGATTTTAGCTGAGGCGACGCCCGCGCAGGAAAAGGCGTTACAGGATTATGGTCGCTACCTTGGCACCGCTTTCCAGTTAATTGATGATTTGCTGGATTACAGCGCAGATGGTGAAACGCTGGGCAAAAATACCGGTGATGACCTGAGCGAAGGTAAACCGACGCTGCCATTGCTGCACGCGATGCACAACGGAACGCTTGAGCAGGCGCAGATGATCCGTAAAGCCATTGAAGAAGGTAACGGTCGTCATCTGCTGGAACCGGTGCTGGCAGCGATGCAACAGACTGGCTCGCTGGAGTGGACGCGCAAACGCGCTGAAGAAGAGGCAGATAAAGCCATCGCAGCACTGCAGGTATTACCCGAAAGCCCGTGGCGCAGCGCCCTCGAAGCGCTGGCGCACATGTCAGTACAGCGCGATTTCTGATTTCAACGGGGCCTTCTCTGGCCCCGTTTCCTTCCTCACTCTTCTCCCTTTTTACTTACATCTCTTGCATCGCTTTTGCGAAAAGCGACGCAGTTTCGTGCGCCGGCCAAACATTTACTGGAAAATTACGGGAAACATTTGCTATAAAAATGCGGGTTTTTTCCAGATATCTCTGCCACGGGAGCGCCTTTTTACAGCGGAGATGAAGTAATAACACGGACACGGAGAAGAGAGTTATGTACACAAGGAAAGCGGATTGGCACCCGGCAGATATCATTGCTGCATTACGTAAGAAAGGCACATCACTGGCAGCGCTGTCACGCGAATCAGGGCTAAGCTCCTCAACGCTGGCCAATGCGCTGTCGCGTCCCTGGCCCAAAGGTGAGTGGCTAATCGCCAATGCGATCAAGGTTCATCCGGCAGACATCTGGCCAAGCCGATATTACGATCCTGTTACCGGCCAGTTATTGGATCGCAAGAAGTGCATACGATCGCCGAAGGATCGTAAAAAGATCTGACTGTAATACCAATGAAAAAAAACCAGCCGCGTTGCCGTGACTGGTTTTTTTGATCTACGAAGCAGAAATTATTCGCCGCTTACGCGTTCGATATTTGCACCCATCGCTTTCAACTTATCTTCGATGTGTTCGTAGCCACGGTCGATGTGATAGATACGATCCACTATCGTGGTGCCTTCCGCGATACAACCCGCCAGCACCAGACTCGCTGATGCACGCAAATCGGTGGCCATCACCTGCGCACCCGACAAGGTTTCTACGCCATGACAAATCGCTGTATTGCTCTCAATTTCCGCGTGCGCGCCCATACGAATCAGCTCAGGGATATGCATAAAGCGGTTTTCGAAGATGGTTTCGGTAATCACACCGGTTCCTTCTGCCACCAGGTTCAACAGTGTGAACTGCGCCTGCATGTCAGTAGGGAAGCCAGGATGCGGCGCGGTACGGATATTCACCGCTTTTGGACGCTTACCGTGCATATCCAGGCTGATCCAATCTTCGCCCACTTCGATCTCTGCACCAGCCTCACGCAATTTAGACAGCACGGCATCCAGAGTATCTGGCTTCGTGTTGTGGCAAACAACTTTGCCCCGTGAAATGGCTGCTGCGACCAGGAAAGTACCGGTTTCGATACGATCTGGCAGCACGCGATAAACGCCGCCGCCCAGACGCTCAACACCTTCAATGGTGATTTTGTCTGTGCCCGCGCCGGTGATTTTCGCACCCAACGTGTTGAGGAAGTTTGCCGTATCGACAATCTCCGGCTCACGCGCGGCGTTCTCAATGATGGTGATGCCGGTGGCCAGCGTGGCCGCGCTCATGATGGTAACGGTAGCGCCGACAGACACTTTATCCATCACGATATGCGCGCCCTTCAGACGGCCATTGACAGAAGCTTTAACGTAGCCCTCTTCCAGCTTAATTTCCGCACCCAGCTGTTCCAGGCCAGTAATGTGCAGATCGACCGGGCGTGCACCGATAGCGCAGCCGCCCGGCAGTGAAACCTGGCCCTGACCAAAACGCGCCACCAGCGGACCCAGCGCCCAAATTGAAGCACGCATGGTTTTCACTAAATCGTATGGCGCACTGAAAACATTAACTTCGCGAGCATCAACGTGGACCGAACCATTGCGCTCAACGCGCGCACCCAGCAGATTCAGCAGCTTCATGGTGGTATCGATATCACGCAGCTTCGGTACGTTCTGAATCTCTACCGGCTCTTCAGCCAGCAGCGCAGCAAACAGAATCGGCAACGCAGCATTCTTCGCCCCGGAAATGGTCACTTCACCACTTAAACGGGTGGGGCCTTGCACACGAAATTTGTCCATTAACACCGCTCTCAATTATCTATCAATAAAACAACCGGTGAGGCACTTAGAAACCGTTGAGTTTACGGTCGCGCGCCCACTCGGCTGGGGTATAAGTTTTGATGGAAACCGCATGAATACGGTTATCCGCAATATATTCCATCAGCGGCGCGTACACAGCCTGCTGCTTCTTCACGCGGCTCAGTTCGCCGAACATTTCGCCCACCGCGATGACCTGAAAATGGCTGCCATCGTTGCTGAGTACGTGTACTTCTTCTAATGCCAGCGCCTGCATCAGCACGGCCTGAACTTCACTATTTTCCATCGCTCGTTACTTCGCTTAATAATAATAAGGCAGACATCTTAGAGGAAAGCGCCTGACTCTTAAATACGCAAAAGCCCCTGAAAAAATCAGGGGCTTAGCATCGACATCATTAGATCAGGCGATTTTTTCCGCAGAAACAATAATCTGCTGCAGGTTATACAGCGTGATCAGTGACTGGAGTTTATCGGAGATCCCAGAGAAAAGTGGTGCGCTGCCTTGAGCACGCGCAATTTCACGCAGATGCACCAATAGCGCTAAACCCGCTGAATCCACCCTTTCCAGCCCGGCGACATCAATGGTGGTGATATCCGCCACCGCAGTGTCACGTTCCTGCCACAAGGTCAGCAAAGTATCACGATCTAATTTGCCGCTTAAGGCCAGCGTGCTGGCAGTGCGCTGCCAGCGTAACGGTTCACTCATTATTGCTTTTTATCCAGGGTGATCGGCTGTGCGGCATAGGTTTTCAGCTGAGCCGTCAAGCCATCAATGCCTTTGGTACGCAGCAGATCGCCCCACTCATTCTGTTTCGTGGTGATCATGCTGATGCCTTCGGCCACCATATCATACGCCTGCCAGTTGCCGGTTTGGCTGTTCTTACGCCACTGGAAATCGAGACGCACAGGCGGGCGCCCATTAGGATCGATGATGGTGACGCGAATCGCCACGATATTGGCATCGCCAATCGGCTGCTCCGGCTGAATCTGGTAGGTTTGACCGTTGTACAGCGCCAGCGCCTGGCCGTAAGCCTGTGCCAGATAATCACCGAACGCGGCAAAGTAGGCATCACGTTGCGCCGGTGTCGCATCGCGATAATAGCGACCAAGAACCAACGCACCGGCATATTTTATCTGTACGTACGGCATCAGTTCCTGACGTACCACTTCGCGCAGATAGTTCGGATCCTGCTTAATCTTCGGCTGTTCGTTTTTCAGGCGGGTGAAGGTCTTTTCCGCCGCTTCGTTCATCAGCTTGTAAGGATTGGTTTGATCCGCTGCGGCGTTGGCTGCCAGCGGTGCGATTGCCAACAGGGCAATCATCAGTAAACGTTTAAACATCATGTTTTACCTCGTAGGTTATTCCGTTGTTGCAGATGCTGCCGGTGCACTCTGCGCACCCTGTGATTTATCGTCAGATTTGTTATCGCCGCTTTTATAGAGGAATTGACCGATCAGGTCTTCCAGCACCAGCGCCGACTTGGTGTCACGCAGCGTGCCGCCATCTTTCAGCATAGAAGAGCCAAGCTCGGGATCGTCAAAACCTAAATTCAGCGCCAGGAACTGCTCACCGAGCAGGCCTTGAGTGCGGATGGCTAATGAGCTGGTGTCGGGAATTTTATCAGCGTATTTATCGCTAATATCCATGGTCACACGCGGTGAGAGGGTTTTCTCATCCAGCGCAATATCTGACACCCGGCCAATCAACACGCCGCCAATTTTCACCGGAGAACTGACTTTCAGTCCGCCGATATTATCGAAGGTGGCATACATCTTCCACGTTGGTTCGGTGCCGATAGTTTTGAGATCGGCAACGCGCAGGCCGAGGAATAACAGCGCCAGCAGCGCAGCCAGCATGAAGACGCCAACCCAGATTTCGTTTTTCTTGCTTTGCATTGCATCAATTCCCAAACATCAGTGCTGTCAGCACAAAATCCAAACCGAGTACCGCCAGTGAAGCATGCACCACGGTACGCGTTGTCGCACGACTGATCCCTTCCGAGGTCGGGATGGCATCATAACCATTAAACAGCGCAATCCAGGTTACCGTGACGGCAAAGACTGCGCTTTTGATCATGCAGTTAACGACATCAGTGCGGAAATCTACCGCGTTCTGCATCGCCGACCAGAAGAAACCGGGATCGATCCCTTTCCAGCTCACGCCAACCAGCGCGCCACCGGCAATACCAACGGCGGTAAAGATCAACGCCAGCAACGGCATGCTGATAAATCCGGCCCAGAAGCGCGGTGATACCACGCGACGTAGCGGATCGACGGCCATCATCTCCATGCTGGAGAGCTGTTCGGTGGCTTTCATCAGCCCGATTTCAGCGGTTAACGCTGAACCCGCACGGCCAGCAAACAGCAACGCCGTGACGACCGGACCGAGCTCACGCAGCAGCGAGAGCGCTACCAGCATGCCAAGGCTGGTTTCCGCATTGTAAGTGGTGAGCACCAGATAGCCTTGCAGCCCCAGCACCATGCCAATAAACAAGCCAGATACCACGATGATCAGTAACGATAACACGCCCACGCTGTACAGCTGTTTCACCAGCAGCGGCGCATGGCGACGAAACGCCGGCTTACCGACTAACGCATGAAATAACATGAGGCCTGCGCGGCCAAAAGCGGCACAGGTATTGATTCCCTGACGTCCAAATGACGCTAGCGCCTGTAACAACATCAGTTTACGTTCTCCCTGAGCGGGTCAAGTCGCTGAGATAATCGCCAGCGGCAAAGCGGAAAGGCACCGGACCATCCGCATGACCCTCGATAAACTGGCGCACACGCGGATCGGGATTTTCCCGCAGTTCCGGCGCGCTACCCTGAGCAATGATTTTTTGTCCGGCAACAATATAGGCATGATCGGCAATGCTCAAGACCTCAGGCACATCGTGTGAAACCACGATGCAGGTCAGGCCCAGAGCATGATTCAGTTCATCAATTAACTTCACCAGCACGCCCATGGTAATTGGATCCTGGCCGACAAAAGGCTCATCGAACATGATTAGTTCGGGTTCCAGCGCGATAGCACGCGCCAGCGCCGCACGGCGGGCCATACCGCCAGAAAGTTCAGCAGGCATTAGTTTAGCGGCTCCACGCAAACCCACCGCTTCCAGCTTCATCAATACGGTGCTGTGCAACAGCTCTGGCGGCAGCTGCGTATGTTCACGCAACGGCCAGGCAACGTTTTCATACACGTTGAGATCGGTAAACAGCGCGCCGGACTGAAACAGCATGCTCATTTTTTTACGCGCTTCGTACAATTTGGTGCGGGAAAGCGTCGGGATATTTTGATCGCGGAACCAAATCTCGCCTTTATCGGGCTGTAATTGCCCACCGATCAGACGCAATAATGTGGTTTTGCCAATTCCGGACGGGCCCATAATCGCGGTGACTTTACCGGCAGGTACCGTTAACGAGATGTCGTCGAAGATAGTACGATCTCCGCGCGTGAAACTGACGCCACGAACCTCAACCAGATTCGTTTGCTGCTGGATCATCTTTACCTCTTTATGCGGATCGGGCGCTATCAAAGCTGTGGATGGTAGCCTGGTAGCCTCGAATGCACGATAGTTTTACAGAAACTTACCCACTTAGTGTGGCGAAAACGGCCTTAAAATTTACTTTTGCCTCTCAGACAGTCAAAATCAGCGCCTGTTAGTGCGTGCAGAATGTTTTTACCCGTCGGACAAGGTTCGCCGACACCTCCATCCATCAAGGATTTTTAATGTTCGTAGCCTCTGCCTTGCTGTTTATCGGATTGATTTTACTGGTTTACGGTGCCGACCGTTTGGTATTTAGCGCCGCGATCCTCTGTCGATCCTTTGGCATCCCACCGCTGATCATTGGTATGACGGTGGTAAGCATTGGCACATCATTACCGGAATTGATCGTCTCGTTTTCGGCCGCACAGCATGGGCAGATGGATTTAGCGGTTGGCACCGCGCTGGGCTCGAACATTACCAATATTCTATTAATTCTGGGCGGCGCGGCACTGCTCCACCCATTGACAGTACACTCCAATCTGATTCGGCGCGAATTGCCATTAATGCTGCTAGTCTCACTGCTCAGCGGCATCATGCTGTTTGATAACTATTTAAGTCGACTCGACGGCATCGCGTTACTGCTGATTGCATTGGGTTATCTGCTGGTGGTGATTCGCATTGCTCGTCGTGCTGAACGCGATAACAACGACACGCTAACCCGCGAACAGCTGGCGGAGCTGCCGCGCGATGAGGCAGGCAACACCGTGGCCTTTCTGTGGCTGGCGGTTGCACTGATTATTTTGCCGATGTCGACGCGTATGGTGATCGACAACGCTACCGTCTTTGCCGACTACTTTGGTGTGAGCGAACTGGTGATGGGCCTGACGCTAATCGCCGTCGGCACCAGTTTGCCCGAACTGGCCACCGTGGTGGCTGGCGCGCTGAAAGGTGAGGACGATATCGCGATCGGTAACCTGATCGGCGCCAATATTTTCAATCTGGCGATTGTTCTCGGCCTGCCGGCGCTGATTCATCCCGGTAGCGTTGATGCGCATGCCTTCGCACGTGATTACTGGGTGATGCTGGCAGTGAGCGTACTGTTCGCCCTGCTCTGCCTGCTGCGCAAACGCCGTATTGGTCGTATCGCAGGCACACTATTATTAGGTGGTTTTATCGCGTGGGTGCTGTGGCTATGGCTGAGCCCCATGCTTATCACAAGCTATTAAGGACGGACTGACCATGTCACATCAGCAACCGGATTTCGATTTTCAGCAAGCAGGCAAAGCGGTGCTGCGCATCGAACGCGAAGGGCTGGAGCAGCTTGATCAATATATCAATGATGATTTCGATCGCGCCTGCGCGATGATCTTTGCCTGCCGCGGCAAAGTGGTGGTGATGGGCATGGGCAAATCCGGGCATATCGGTAAAAAAATGGCCGCGACTTTTGCCAGCACCGGTACACCTTCGTTCTTTGTGCATCCCGGCGAAGCCAGCCACGGCGATCTCGGCATGGTCAGCACCAATGATGTGGTGATCGCGATTTCTAACAGCGGTGAATCCGGCGAAATCCTTGCGTTGGTGCCGGTGTTAAAGCGCCAGAAAGTGCAGCTGATTTGTATCACCGGTCGTCCGGAAAGCGCGATGGGCCGCGCTGCGGATGTGCATCTGTGTGTGAAAGTGCCGCAGGAAGCTTGTCCGCTCGGCCTGGCACCTACCACCAGCACCACCGCGACTTTAGTGATGGGCGATGCGCTGGCCGTGGCGTTATTGGAAGCGCGCGGATTTACCCAGGAAGATTTTGCTCTGTCACATCCCGGCGGTGCGCTGGGCCGCAAACTGCTGCTGCACGTCAGCGATATCATGCACAGCGGCGATGAAATTCCTCACGTTAGCCGTGATGCGTCGATGCGGGATGCGCTGCTGGAAATTACCCGTAAGAATCTCGGTTTGACGGTCATCGTCGATGACCTAATGAAAATCGAAGGCATCTTCACCGATGGTGACTTGCGTCGCGTGTTTGATATGGGCATCGATTTCCAGAAAGCCACCATTCAGGAAGTGATGACCAGCGGCGGCATTCGCGTGCGCCCCAACATGCTGGCTGTTGACGCCCTTAATTTGATGCAAAACAAAAACATCACCGCCCTGCTGGTGGCCGATGACGATCGCCTGCTCGGTGTGGTACATATGCATGACATGCTGCGCGCTGGCGTGGTCTGAACAGGAAGAAATAATGAGTGCTGAAACGGCGATGGTCGAGACTTGCTACGGTCCGGTGAGCGCGGACGTCATGGCGCGTGCTGCGAAGATTCGCCTGCTGATTTGTGACGTCGATGGCGTGATGTCCGATGGCGTCATTTATCTGGGCAACAGCGGTGAAGAGCTGAAAGCTTTTAACGTGCGTGATGGTTATGGCGTGCGTTGCCTGCTGACCTCCGGCGTCGAAGTGGCTATTATTACCGGCCGCAAAGCAAAACTGCTGGAAGATCGCTGTAAGACGCTCGGCATTACGCATCTTTACCAGGGACAATCGGATAAGCTTTTGGCCTGGCGGGAACTCCTGGATAAACTGTCATTAACGGCCGATCAGGTCGCCTACATTGGCGATGACCTGATCGACTGGCCGGTAATGGCGCAGGCGGGTTTGAGCGTTGCCGTTGCTGATGCTCACCCGATTTTACTGCCGCGCGCGCATTATGTGACCCGCATTGCTGGTGGCCGCGGTGCGGTACGTGAGTTGTGCGATCTGATTTTGATGGCGCAGAACAAATTTGAGGATGCCAAAGGGCAATCAATATGAGTAAGAGCAGGCGTTGGATGACGCTGATCCTGGCCTTGATCGCCTTAGTGCTGATCGGCTGGAATCTCACCAACCAGGATGACGACAGAACGCCGGTGGCAACCAACGATCAAGCGCCAACCTACACCAGCGAGAAATCGAACACGGTGGTGTATAACCCCACAGGCGCGCTGGGCTATAAGCTGGTCTCCGATAAAGTGACCTACTTTGCTGCCGATGAGATAAGTTGGTTCGATAATCCGGTGATGACCACCTATGACGTTAATAAAGTGGCGACATGGTCGGTGCGCGCCGATAAGGCAAAGCTGACCAAAGATCGTATGCTTTATCTTTACGGCAACGTTGTAGTCAATTCTTTGACTCAGGATTCACAGCTTGAGCGCATCCTTACCGATAACGCTCAGGTTAATTTGGTCACCCAGGATGTGACATCTGACGATCAAGTCACCCTTTTTGGCCGCAGTTTTAATTCCACTGGCATGAAAATGCGCGGCAATTTACGGACGAAACATGCTGAGCTGCTTGAAAAGGTCAAAACTTCCTATGAAATTCAAAATGAACAAAAATAGCCTTAAGTTATTGCTGGTGAGTACGCTGCTGGCAACGAGCCTGCCTGCGCTGGCATTAACCGGCGACTCAGACAAACCGGTAAATATCGACTCCGTTAACCAGGCGTTGGATCTGCAGGGCAACGTCGCGACCTTTACCGGCAACGTAATT
Organism: Pantoea sp. AG1095; assembly: GCF_003208415.1. NCBI lineage: Bacteria > Pseudomonadati > Pseudomonadota > Gammaproteobacteria > Enterobacterales > Erwiniaceae > Pantoea > Pantoea sp. AG1095. The sequence continues at coordinate 98,349 of NZ_QKMJ01000011.1, forward strand.
GTGACGCAGGGTTCCATCAAGATTACCGCCGATAAAGTGGTGGTCACTCGTCCGGGCGGCGATAGCAAAAAAACCATTGTTGATGCTTACGGCACGCCAGCCACCTTCTATCAGATGCAGGATAACGGTAAGCCGGTGCAAGGCCACGCCAGTAAACTGCACTATGAATTGGCGAACGATTTTGTTGAGCTGACCGGCAATGCCTTCATTCAGCAGCAGGACAGCAACATCAAAGGCGACCGCATCACTTACCTGGTGAAAGAGCAGAAGATGCAGGCGTTCAGCCAGGGCGACAGCAAGCGCGTGACTACCGTTTTGGTACCGTCGCAGCTGCAGGACAAAAACGGTTCGTCCGCGAGCCCTAAAAAGAGTAACTGATTGCTATGGCTACACTAATCGCTGAAAACCTGGCGAAAGCCTACAAAGGCCGCCGCGTGGTGGAAGATGTTAGCCTGCAGGTAAAATCCGGCGAGATTGTCGGCCTGCTGGGCCCAAACGGTGCCGGTAAAACCACCACCTTTTACATGGTGGTGGGTATTGTGCCGCGCGATGCCGGCCGCATCGTGATTGATGATGAAGACATCAGCATTCTGCCGCTGCATGCGCGCGCCCGTCGCGGCATCGGCTATCTGCCGCAGGAAGCCTCGATCTTCCGTCGCCTGAGCGTGTACGACAACCTGATGGCTGTGCTGCAGATCCGTGATGATTTAACCGAAGAACAGCGTCAGGATCGGGCCAACGAGCTGATGGAAGAGTTCCATATTGGCCATCTGCGCGACAGCATGGGCCAGGCGCTGTCGGGTGGTGAACGCCGTCGTGTGGAAATTGCCCGCGCGCTGGCGGCTAATCCGAAATTCATCCTGCTGGATGAGCCTTTTGCCGGTGTTGACCCGATCTCGGTTATCGACATCAAGAAAATCATCGAGCATCTGCGTGACAGCGGCCTTGGCGTGCTGATTACCGACCACAACGTGCGTGAAACCCTCGCGGTGTGTGAACGCGCTTATATCGTCAGCCAGGGACATTTAATTGCCCATGGCACGCCTGATGAAATTCTTGTAGATGAGCAAGTTAAGCGTGTTTATTTGGGCGAAGAGTTCAGACTCTGATAAGGTGTTGTAACACCCTACGTTTGCTTAGGAAATTCTTACCGAATTATGAAGCAAGGTTTGCAACTCAGGCTCAGCCAACAGCTGGCGATGACTCCACAGTTGCAGCAAGCCATTCGCTTGCTGCAACTCTCTACGCTTGAACTCCAGCAAGAACTGCAACTGGCGCTGGAAAGCAATCCGCTGCTTGAACAAACCGAACTGCACGAAGAAGTTGACGCACGTGAATTTCAGGATCAGGAAAGTGATTCGTTAGACACGCGCGAAGCGCTTGAGCAGAAAGATATGCCTGAAGAGCTTCCGCTCGACGCTACCTGGGACGAAATCTACACCGCAGGCACACCGTCAGGCACCGGCACCGATTACCAGGATGACGAACTGCCGATCTACCAAGGCGAAACCACCCAATCGCTGCAGGATTACCTGATGTGGCAGGTTGAGTTAACGCCGTTCACTGATACCGATCGCGCGATTGCCACGTCAATTGTTGATGCCATTGATGACACCGGCTACCTCACCGTCAGCTTACAAGACATTTATGACAGCATTGGTGATGAAGAGCTGGCGCTGGAAGAAGTCGAAGCCGTGCTCAAGCGCGTGCAGCGTTTTGATCCAATCGGCGTCGGTGCACGTGATTTGCGTGATTGCCTGTTAGTCCAGCTGTCGCAATATGCTGCCGACACGCCCATGCTGGCGGAAGCACGCCTGATTGTTAGCGAACATCTCGATCTGCTGGCCAACCATGATTTCCGCAGCCTAATGCGCGTAACCCGCCTGAAGGAAGAAGTGCTGAAAGAGGCGATGCTGCTGATTCAGTCACTCGATCCGCGCCCAGGCCAGTCAATTAACACCAGCGAACCGGAATATGTCATTCCCGATGTTCTGGTGCGCAAAATCAGCAAGCGCTGGACGGTTGAACTCAATTCGGACAGCATGCCGCGCCTGAAAATCAATCAGCAGTATGCGGCGATGGGCGGAGCTGGCCGTAATGAAAGCGATAACCAGTTTATTCGCAGCAACTTACAGGAAGCCAAGTGGCTGATTAAGAGCCTGGAGAGCCGCAACGACACGCTGCTGAAAGTGACACGCTGTATCGTTGAACAGCAGCAGGCGTTTTTTGAGCAGGGTGAGGAGTACATGCGTCCGATGGTGTTGGCGGATATCGCCCAAGCTGTTGATATGCATGAATCCACCATTTCCCGCGTGACCACGCAAAAGTATTTACACAGCCCGCGTGGCATCTTTGAACTGAAGTATTTTTTCTCCAGTCACGTCAACACCGAAGGCGGCGGCGAAGCCTCTTCCACGGCGATTCGTGCATTAGTGAAAAAATTAATCTCGGCGGAAAACCCCGCAAAACCCTTGAGCGACAGCAAACTGACCTCCATGTTGTCTGAACAGGGCATCATGGTTGCGCGACGTACGGTTGCTAAATATCGCGAGTCTTTATCTATACCGCCATCAAACCAGCGCAAGCAATTGGTTTGACCGAACGAAGAAGGAAGACCTATGCAGCTAAACCTTACCGGACTTAATGTTGAAATTACCGAACCTCTGCGTGAATTTGTAAATACCAAATTTGCCAAACTGGAACACTATTTTGATCGTATCAATCAGGTTTATATTGTTCTGAAGGTAGAGAAGGTGACGCAGGTTGCGGATGCAACACTGCACGTTAACGGCGGAGAGCTGCATGCCACATCGGAAGCGGAAGACATGTACGCGGCCATCGACGGGTTAATCGATAAACTTTCCCGTCAGCTGACCAAACACAAAGACAAACTGAAAAAACACTAACCTTCACGCTTGCAGAGTGCTGACTGATTCGGCACTTAGAGCATAAATGGGGCGGAACTTACCGCCCCGTTTTGTCATCTGCGCAAGCGCCAGCGGGTGAACGGTAATGAAATCAATTGCCTGAAACTCGCGGCTATGTGAACTCGCAAGTGAAACGATGATGAACAACGATCTAACACTGGAATTGAGCTCGGTCCTATCACTGGACTGTACCCGTAGCGGCGTACACTGCCAGAGTAAAAAACGCGCGCTGGAGATTATCAGCGAGCTGGCAGCGAAGCAGCTCAATCTGCCGCACCAGACGCTTTTCGAAGCCATCCTGACCCGCGAACGCATGGGCAGTACCGGTATTGGTAACGGCATCGCCATTCCACATGGCAAGCTGGAAGAGGACACCTTACGCGCTGTCGGCGTGTTTATTAGCCTCGATCAGCCTATCGCTTTTGATGCGGTAGATAATCAGCCGGTTGACCTGCTGTTTGCCCTGCTGGTACCCGCGGACCAGTGTAAAACCCACTTACACACGCTTTCGCTGGTTGCCAAACGCCTCGCAGATAAAACCGTCTGTCGTCGTTTGCGCGCGGCACAGAGCGACCAAGAGCTCTACGCCATTATCACAGAAGCTCAGGAAGCACACTCTTAAGCGAGAAACACTTTTACCGGCGTTTTCGCCGGTTTAAAACGGGAGAAATGTGATGGTGCTGATGATCGTTAGCGGTCGGTCAGGCTCAGGAAAATCAGTCGCGCTGCGTGCCCTCGAAGATATGGGCTTTTACTGTGTCGACAACTTGCCGGTGGTCTTGCTACCGGAGCTGGCGAATACCTTAACCGAACGCAATATCTCTGCGGCGGTCAGCATTGACGTGCGTAACATGCCGGAATCACCGGAAGTCTTTGAAGCGGCGCTCAACAATCTGCCCGATGCCTTTTCGCCGCAGCTGCTGTTTCTTGATACCGATCGCAACACGTTGATTCGCCGCTACAGCGATACGCGTCGCCTGCATCCGCTCTCCAGCAAAAACTTGTCGCTGGAGAGTGCTATCGATGAAGAGAACGATCTGCTGGAGCCACTGCGCTCACGCGCCGATCTGATTATCGATACCTCTGAGATGTCGGTTCATGAGCTGGCGGAGATGCTGCGTACCCGCCTGTTAGGCAAGCGTGAGCGTGAACTGACCATGGTGTTTGAGTCATTCGGCTTCAAACACGGCATTCCGATCGACGCCGATTATGTTTTCGATGTGCGCTTCCTGCCAAACCCGCACTGGGATCCTAAGCTGCGTCCGATGACCGGTCTGGATCGTCCAGTGGCCGCCTTCCTCGATCGTCACACCGAAGTGCACAATTTTATCTATCAAACGCGCAGCTATCTGGAACTGTGGCTGCCGATGCTGGAAACCAATAACCGCAGCTATCTCACCGTCGCCATTGGCTGTACCGGCGGTAAGCATCGTTCGGTGTATATCGCGGAACAACTGGCGGATTATTTCCGTTCACGCGGTAAAAACGTGCAGTCTCGTCATCGCACTCTGGAAAAACGCAAATCATGACCGTGAAGCAAACCGTTGAGATTCGTAACAAGCTGGGCATGCATGCGCGCCCAGCGATGAAGCTGTTCGAGCTGGTGCAGAGTTTTGATGCTGAAGTGTTGCTGCGTAACGAATCGGGCACCGAAGCGGAAGCCAGCAGCGTGATTGCGTTGCTGATGCTCGACTCAGCGAAAGGCGGTCATATTGAAATCGAAGCCAGCGGCCCGCAGGAAGAGCAGGCGCTGGCAGCGGTCATCGAACTGTTTGAAGCGGGCTTTGACGAAGATTAAGCCTTTCAATGCAGCTTGTAGCGATTCAGGAAACCTTCGCCGCCTAACTGGCGCATCTGCCGCATAATCCACTGCTGGCGCTGTCGCGTGTAGCCTGAAGGCGCATCGGCACGGAAGCGGATCGGATTGGGTAGAACCGCCGCCAGTAGCGCGGCTTCAGACATCGTCAGGCGGCTGGCGGGTTTATGGAAATAGCGCTGTGAGGCCTCTTCCACGCCAAATACGCCATCGCCAAATTCTGCAATATTGAGATAAACCGTCAGGATGCGCCGCTTGGTCCACACGGTTTCGATTCCCACCGTGAGTCCTGCTTCCAGCCCTTTACGCACCCAGCTGCGGCCATCCCATAGAAACAGGTTTTTCGCCGTCTGCTGAGACAAGGTTGAAGCTCCGCGCATGCGTTCATTGCCATCGTTATCCAGCACTGATTGAATGGCATCAACATCAAAGCCCCAATGCTCGGGAAACTTTTGATCTTCAGAAGCGATAACCGCTAAAGCCATCCACGGCGAGATCTCGTCCATGCCGACCCAATCCGAGTGCGCCACATAATCAAAACGCCCTGTAAACCAGGCACCGATTTGCCGCTCCACCATTACCGCCGAAAACGGTACCGGTAAAAAAGCAAACAGCAGAATGCCCGCTAACCAGATGCCGAGCCAGGCCAGCAGCACTTTAGCAATCAGTACTTTAATACGTTTTCCCAGCGTCCCTTTACTCTTGCTCATGCAATTTTCTCTTACCTGTTCCCTGTATTAATCAATCACCCAAGTCACAATAGCTAACACCAACGATTAACCACTAAATTTTATCCTCTGATTGGCAAAAACGTCAGTGAAATTGTTGCCTGCGCAATCAACGTTCCTCTATTAGAGCCAATCACATCAAGCACTTCCGCCAAAAAGGAATCGGTTCCATGATGTTAAATGCACCAGGCGCTGCGTGCATGAACACTTAACTGAATGTGATATCGCTCACGCAAAAGCTTTCATGAAGCTTAACTATCATTTTTTATGATGTTCGAACTTGTTCATTGATTACAGAGACCAATCTGAAAAATGCGACCAAATCTGTATGATCCTGCCTGCATTGGGCCTCAATGATGGTAAAGCGATTTACCGCACAATTGGTTTACATCATTCAATAAACTATAAACTGGAACTTTCCGTTTAAGGTTTCCAAAACGTTTTGGATAAGCCGTCAGAAAACCTTACTTTATTCATCAATATCAGCATGTTAACCTAACTTAACTTCAATTTTTTGTCAGAATCACATTTTCCATGCTCGTGTCAGGCTTTTCCTGCTAACGACTGAAGCAAAACCAGGCAAAAAGCAGAACAATTGGTCAAAAAAGGTGCAATATGGCAAAGAAATTAATTCCTTGCTTGACTGTGTCAGCAAATTAATGTTTTCTGTATTTAATCGCTGCTCAACATCACACAATTTAATGAATCTTGTCGCAAGCATTGGCGAATTTGTTAAGGTGATTTGGAAGCGTTAACCAATACCGAACTGCTGCTTTCTTATTCGATTTCTAATAATAGCAGCAGTGCCCATTTCCCTGGTGTTGGCGCAGTATTCGCGCACCCCAGTTTCGACTGGGGTCATTTTTTTCTAACGTCCTGTAATTTTTCCCGCTCCGCTACCCATTTACGTAACACGTTCACGTCTTTCAGCCACTCTTGTTTTAACTCATCGACCCACTCTTGCACGTTGTCCCACCACGCTGGCAATTCCGGCGACTGAATCTGCTTCGCCAACTGCTGTATATGCAGTAAGCCAACCGAACCTGCCGCACCTTTGATCTTGTGCCCTTCTTCAGCAATGCCTTTTTGATCGCGCGCCATCATGTTGGAATCCAGCACCTCGAGGTAGTCCGGCATCATCTGCTCAAACATGGTCAGGCTTTGGGTAATCAATCCAGGGCCAACCAGTTCAATGTATTGCTCCAGCATCGCCACATCTAGCAGCGTGCGCGACTGCGCGTCTGATGATTCGGTGGCGATCTCTTCCAGCTCCGGCTGATAATCCCAGAACTTCTTGATCACCGCCGTAAGCGCTGGCACAGCAAGCGGTTTGCTCAACACATCATCCATGCCGGCATCGAGATACTCTTTTTTGTCTTTCAGCACATTGGCGGTCAATGCCACCAGCGGCGGCAGCGCCACATCTGCGTAACGCTGATGGATGGCACGTGACACGTCGAGGCCCGTCATATCCGGAAGCTGAATATCGAGCAGCACCAGATCGAACTCCTGCGGATCAAACATCGCCAGCGCGTCCGTACCGGTCATCGCGACTTCGACGCTGCAACCCAGCTTCTCCAGTACCGAACGCGCAACAATCACGTTGAGTTCAATATCTTCCACCAGTAATACGTGCAGCGCCGGCAACGGCATACTGTCATCCAGATTGTCGTCTTCCACTTCCTCAGCGACGCGTGGCGCGTTGATCTCCACGGTGAAGCAGGAACCCTGCCCCGCGACGCTACTCACGCTAATATCGCCGCCCATCGCCTGGGCTAAACGACGCGAGACCGCTAAACCGATGCCGGTGCCCGTCGCCGGCTTGCCGCCGTGCTGATCTTTCACCTGGTAATACATGGCGAAGATCTTATCCTGCTCTTCCTGCGGAATGCCCATGCCAGAATCCTGTACTTCAAAGTGCAGCGTTTCATCCTGACGATAGGCAACGCGCACCACAATCTCGCCCTGCTGAGTAAATTTCACGGCATTGCCGATCAGGTTCCACAGAATTTGACGCAGACGCGTGCCATCCGCCGAAATTTTATGGGGCAGCGGCAGCTCCGGCGCCATGACAAATTTCAGCCCTTTTGGCTGCGCCAGCAGACCGGAGAGGTTTTCCAGATCGGCGAGGAAACCGGTGAAATCCAGCGGCTGATTATCCAGCTGCACTTTGCGGCGTTCGATTTTGTCCACTTCAATTACATCATTGAAGATGTTGCCCAGCGTGATGGCCGACACGTGGATGGTTTTGAGGTACTTCAGCTGCTCCTGATTGAGATCGGTATCCAGCAGGATGCGGCTCAGTCCGACGATGCCATTCAGCGGCGTACGCAGCTCATGGCTGATAGTCGAAATAAAGGTAGTCTTCTCACGGCTGGCGTTCTCCAGCGCGTCCTGATAGCGCTTACGCTCGGTAATGTCGCGGCCAAAGCCCATCAGGCCACTGCGTTTTCCGACACGGTCGTAATAGGGCACTTTACGGATTTCGAAACAGGCTTTGCGCCCGTCGGGATATTGCAGCCACTGTTCGTAGGTTAGCGACACATTGTGGCGGAACACCTTCTCATCGGTTTCCAGCACTTTGGTGGCGGCTTCGTCATCGTAGATATCGCGTGGTGTCAGGCCAATCAGCTGCTTTTCACTCATGCCGGTTAGCAGTTCCATGGCGCGATTACAGCCGGAGAACTGCTTATCAATGTTGCGGTAGAACACCAAATCCGGTGACGCATCAAGGAAGGAGCGCAGGAAGGAGGATTGCTGTTCCAGCTCAATTTGCGCCTGCTCGCGTCGTGCCATCTCTTCGCGCAGCTTATCCATCACCTGCTCGCGCGCCTGCTCGGCTTTAATACGGTCGTTAATTTCCTGATTAAGCTGGGTGATGGTCTCTTTCATCTGCTGGTTCAGCTCGAGATCGCGCGTACGCATCTCTTCCAGCTTATCCACCAGTTTCGACAGGCGCTGGCGCGACTCTTCCAACTGATCGACCACCACTGAGAGGAAATAGACCGCCCAGGGCGTAATCAACAGACCGAAGAAGATGGAGCGGACGACGTCGATGCTCTCCACATGCCCACGCAATACCATGGTGACGGCCATCTGTACCACCATCGCCAGCACCACCAGCGCTGAGGCTAACAGCAGCGAAAAGCGTACCAGGCCGAGTTTGACCATCAAATCAACGTAGTACTGCGCTAAAAGACGAATCTGTTTCATTACGAGCTCCCTGAACGAAATCTGGCTCATGATAGCGTAATTATCGCTGCGCTGCCCCGCTTCAGCCGGCCATATCGCGCAGGTTATGCCCTGTAATGGTGCATCGCAGCGTGATTTCGCCGACGTTCCCTTCTATATGCGCAAAGCGCTTGACTAATTCTGCCAACTGAATAATCTGGAGGGCCGCACTTTTGCGGACCTTTCCTCAACATCTGGTGCTAATCAGCACCCTGGCAGCCATTCATCCTGATGGTTGCGCCTCCTTATTGCATACCCATTCATCTTAAATGACTTTCTACGCATGCTTTGCGTGATTAATTTTACTAATGGCAGCGCCATTTTGATTCAAATATGACGCCATAAGAAAAACAGATACATGATGTGTATCAACTGCCCCTAACAGCATTAAATGCTGTTATAACCCTTTCTTCCAGCATTGTTTGGATATTAGAGGGCTGGGTCACAGTGAGACGGCTCACACTTACTGGGGGAATGCGCAGCGGGATATTGACATAAATTTACGCAACAAAGCCTTATTAATCATTTAATTAAGTGACAAGAAAGCCTATTACCCGCATCAAAGCTGGCTATTTGACCTGAGTTCGCTTTCCCGATAAGTTGGAATTCCACTGGAAGCTTTCCTGGTGGGCCTGTGTCTCGGCATATCTATGCAGCAAGAAGCCTCCCTCTGGATGCAAGCTATCTCCCGAAAGAGACCGGAATAAAAAGAGCAGCTCATTAAGGACGTGACAACAGTGTCTTGAGAGCCCTTGCTCGGTGCTGCGACGCCTGCTCTTTACTGAGCGGCATAAGAATTGATACCGCCGCGCTGGCTTACATTGTCACGCTGCGGTACACGAAATAATGTAGGTAATGTCAAAAGAAGTTTAAGGAGACTCTCAATGTCCACGCAAAAACCGAATCCCTATGGTTTGTATGACCCATCAGCTGGCAGTGACAGCTGTGGTGTAGGTTTCATTACCCGTAAGGACGGCGAGCAGACTCATGAGATTCTGCGGATGGCCCATAGCGCGCTGTGCACGGTTCCGCACCGTGGCGGCATGTCTGCCGAAGGCGTGGGCGATGGCGCGGGTGTGAACGTCGATCTCTCCCTGAACTTCTTCCGCAAGGTCACCGGTCTGGCGCTGGAAGCCGGACGTTTTGGCGTCGGTAACTTCTTTGTGCCAAAAGACGCAGAGCTGCGTGCAAACGCTGAGCGTCTGGTTGAAGAAACGCTGGCGGCGCATAACTTCCCGGTATTAGTGAAACGCGATATGCCGCTGGACGGCAGCGTGACGCGCCCGGCCGCCCTGCAATTCCAGCTGCCGATTGTGCAGTGGATTTTTGCCGCGCCGCAGGAAGTGACTGAACAACTCGAATTCGAGCGCCAGATTTATCGCGCGCTGCTGGATATCGAAGCGCGCGCCTTTACCGAAAGCGAATTCGGCGGCCTCTATCCGCTGTCGCTCTCTTCGCGCACGCAGGTATTTAAAGCGCGTCTGAACTCCAACGAAGTGATTCCTTACTTCAAAGATTTGACCGATGCCGATCATCAGGTGCGCGGGCTGTTCTTCCACACCCGTTTCTCGACCAACACCGATCCGCATACCACCATGGCGCAGCCATTCCGCTTAATGGCGCACAACGGCGAGCTGAACACCGATCGTAAAAACCGCATTGCCGAAGCGGCACTGATGCTGGCGCGCGGTAAAAAAATCGTGCGTCCAAAAGGTCAGTCCGACAGTTCGCGTCTCGACCAGAGCATCCATAGCCGTTTGATGGAAGATAACCTCGACCTGATCAACGCCGTAGTTTCGATGATGCCGCCAGCGTGGGAGAACGATACCTCGCTCTCGAACGAAGTGCGCGCCATGCTCGAGTACTTCTCTTTATATGAAGAGAAGAACGATGGCCCAGCTGCGCTGATCTTCGGTAACGGTGAAGTGATCGGCGCGCGACTTGACCGCCTCGGTCTGCGTCCGCTGCGTTCCGTTGAAACCGCGGAGTACATCGGTGCGATGTCTGAAGCGGGCCAGATCGCCTTCCCACCGGAAAGCGTGCTGCGTCGTGGCCGTATCGAAGCGGGCGGCATGCTCTATTACGATCACAAAGAGAAACGCTCTTACACTACGGTTGAAGCGCTGGAAAAACTGGCCGCTGAAAAAGATTATCTGTCACTGCTGAGCAAAGCGCGTATCGATCTCGCCGACCTGCCAGAAATTCAGGCAGAGCAGCTCGGCTCGCCGCTGCGTTATCGTGGTGACCTCAAAACCTATCAACGTTTTGTCGCCTACTACTACAACCAGGAAAGCTTCAAATTCATGATGGATCCGATGCTGCAAACCGGCGCTGAGAAGATCTCAGCCATGGGTTACGGCAACGCCATCAACGGCCTGTCTGACCACGAAGGCGGCATGGCGCACTACTTCTCACAACGATTTGCCCAGGTTACCAACCCGCCGCTCGACTCCATTCGTGAAGCGGACGGCATGACGCTGCGTGTGGCGCTGGGTGCGAAGCCGCATCTCGGCCGCAGCAAAGGTCAGCAAATCATTGTTCCGACGCCAATCCTGACGCACCTCGACATGCTGCGCCTGCGCGAGCAAACCGTCGCTCCTTATGCGCGTTTCGAGATGCTGTATGAGCCGGTGGTCGGCAAAGATATCGTCAGCCGTGCGGCCAACGCCAACGCGCTGGAAAAAGCCATTGATGACTTAGCCCAGCAGGTTGTCGATTTCGCACGCCAGCAAGGCGGCATCGCGGTGATCACCGATCGTCATATCTCTTCAACTCACGCAGCGATCCCGATGCTGCTGATGGTGTCGGCGATCAACCAACGTCTGGTGCAGGAAGGTCTGCGTCTGGATGTTTCGCTGGTGGTCGAAAGTGGTCAAAGCATCTCTTCACACCATATCGCGGCGACGCTGGGCTTCGGTGCTTCTGCCGTTTACCCACTCGGCGTGCAGATGCGTGCGGAAGAGAAATTCGGTGAAGGCGAAGAAGGCAATAAAGCCTTTAAACGCTATGCCAAAGCAGCCGAAAAAGCGCTGATGAAAACCATGGGTAAAGTCGGCCTGTGTACCGTTGAGAGCTACAGCTGCGGCGAGTTCTTCGAGCCGAACTTCCTGAATACCGACGATCCGGTATTGAAAAAGTATTTCCCGAATATCAAAACGCCGGTTGGCGGCGCGGGCTTCCCGGCGATCGCCCAGATGGCAGTAGACTGGCATCAAAGCGCATTAAAAATTCAGGGCGAGGCGGAAGTGCCGTTGCTCGGCCTGTTCAAAGAGCGTGCTGAAGGCGCGGGCCACTCATACGGCACCATCGCGGTGCGTACCTTCATTGATATGACGGAACAACCGATTCGCTTTGCTAACAAAGAGCGCGAAGAGGACAACTTTATTCGTTTGATGACGCTGGCCAAACTGGATAACGCGTTCAACATCAAAGCCGAAGCCTTTAAAGACAGCAGCTTCGAGCGTATCCCGAATGATGTGATCGACAGCTTTGCCATCACGCCAGATTACCGTCAGTTCTCCAGCCTGATGCATGCCGAGCGTAAACGCCGTCCTGCGGCGCTCCGTGACATCCTCGCGCTGCCATGCGATTTGACCCACGTGGACAGCGAAGCCGAATTCGGCCGCAAACTGGGCCGCTACTCGCTGGTGAACAACGGCTTCGCTACGCGTGGCCTGAAATGTGAAGCAGTGAATGGCAGCCTGAACCAGTTCGAGCTGCGTCTGATCGATGCCATTGCTGGCCTGAAACCGGAAAGCGAGCGTCTGGAAGCGCTGGCGCGGGCGCTGAAAACCCGTTTCACCGACGATATCGAAAGCAGCAACGTAGCGGATGGCGTGCTGCACATCACCGCTTACGGCAAAGCGGCCGATTATCTGTCGCTGATCTTCACCGCGCTGCCATCGCTGCCGCTGGAAGAGATTCAGCCAGCCCACGAAATCACCCGTACCTTTGCTTCCGGTGCGATGAGCCACGGTGCGTTGGTTGCGCCGGCGCACGAAGCTGTCGCGCATGGTACTAACATGGTTGGCGGCATGAGTAACTGTGGTGAAGGTGGCGAGCACTATTCACGTCACGGCACCATCCGCGCGTCACGTATCAAGCAGTTGGCATCCGGGCGTTTCGGCGTGTGGGCGGCTTATCTTGCTGACCCAATGCTGGAAGAGCTGGAGATCAAAATCGGTCAGGGCGCGAAGCCCGGTGAAGGCGGCCAGCTGCCGGCACCAAAAGTGACCGTTGAGATTGCCGCAGCGCGTGGCGGTACGCCGGGCGTTGAGCTGGTTTCACCGCCGCCGCACCACGACACTTACTCTATCGAGGATTTGGCGCAGCTGATCCACGACTGTAAAGCCGCGCGCGCGCGTGTCATCGTCAAACTGGTTTCATCTGAAGGTATCGGCACCATCGCCGTCGGCGTGGCGAAAGCCGGCGCGGATGTCATTAACGTCGCGGGTAACACCGGCGGCACCGGCGCAGCGTCCGTTACCAGCCTGAAATATACCGGCCGCGTCGCGGAAATCGGCATCGCTGAAGTGCATCAGGCGCTGTGTGCCAACGGCCTGCGCGACAAAGTGCAGCTGCGCTGCTCCGGCGCGCAGCAAACCGGCAGCGATGTGATCAAATCTGCCCTGCTCGGCGGCGATAGCTTCGAGTTCGGCACCACCGCGCTGATGATGCTGAAATGCGTGATGGCGAAAAACTGTAACGTCAAATGCCCGGCCGGTTTAACCACCAACGCCGAAGCCTTTGATGGTGATCCGCGTCAGCTGGCGCAGTACTTCATCAACGTGGCGCAGGAAGTGCGTGAGTTCCTCGCCCGCCTCGGTCTGCGTTCTCTGCGTGAAGCGCGTGGCCGTTCGGATCTGCTGCACTTGATGGATCACCCGCTGGAAGTCGGCAAACTGGATCTGCGTGCGATGTTGACCGTGGTGCCAGAGCAGAAAATTGCCAAGCCGGTGTATCTGGAAAAAGACTTTGAGCTGGATGATGGCTGGGTCAGCGAGCTGAAAACGCAGCTGGTTGGCGCGGCAAGCCGTGAAATCGCGCTGGGCGCGGGCATCACGCTGAACAACCGTAACAAAAGCGTCGGTGGTCAGCTGGCGATCGATATCGAACGCATGCTGAACCATGAACTCTCGACAGAGCAGCTGGCTGCATTGCCAGCGGTTCTGAAAGACGATCGCGGTCGTCACTATCTGGCGCCAGCCACCGTGCTGATTAACACCAGCGGCTCTGCTGGCCAGTCGTTCGGCGCGTTCTGCAACGACGGCATGCAGATGAAGCATTACGGCACCTGTAACGACGGTGTCGGCAAAGGCCAGTGCGGCGGCGAGTTGGTGGTGATGTCACCAGGCGGCGGCGCACAGGATAGCGATGGCAACGTGTTGATCGGTAACTTCGCGCTGTTTGGCGCCACCGGCGGCCGTCTGTTCGTTCAGGGCCAGGCGGGTGACCGCTTCGCCGTGCGTAACTCCGGCGCAACCGCGGTAGTGGAAGGCGTTGGTGACTTCTGCTGCGAATACATGACCAACGGCGCCATCCTCAACCTTGGCACCTTTGGTAAAGGCTTTGGCAACGGCATGAGCGGCGGTTTCGCTTACCAGTACGATCCGTATGGATCGCTGGCAGCCCACGCAGCAGGTGATTCGGTGCTGTTTGGTTCTATCGCCGATGAAGATGAAATGGCGCAGGTGCACAAACAAGCGGTGCTGACCATGCTGAACTGGCATCTGGAAGCAACCCAATCGCCACGCGCGGCCTGGCTGCTGGATAACTGGGAAACCGAGTGCCACCACTTTGTTTATGTGATGCCGCGTTCGCTGCTGCTGTATCAGGATGGCACCGAAATCCTGAAAGCCAAATCACGTAAAGACCTGCTTGAAGAGCTGTCAACCTCGCTGGCTGCGCATCAGGTTGCGAAGTTCAAATCAGCGTGGCGTGACGGTAAAACCATTGCCAACGGCGCAGTTCCGGCTTATGGCGCGACCGATACGCTAGAGATGTTTGTTCTGCTGAACAACTACACCGTTCTCAGCCTCGCGCAGCAGCTGGCGCTGGGCAAGCTGCCGAAAGGCACGGCGGTGGAAGATCCAGCAGTAGAAAAAGCGGTACGTAATCTTCTGATGACCGAAGATTTCACGCTCATCAGCAAGCTGCAACGTCATGCACGCTCGGCGATTGAGAGTTACAGCGATGACGAGCTGGCAAGCCTGATCGCCGCGAAACGAATGTCAGATTACAAAGCGGCATTAACGCAGCGCAACATTCGCTCGATGGACAGCCTGGCGACTTACGGCTGGATCATCTATCAGGATGCCTGTAACCGTGAAGTGCTTGGTCATCTACCTGATTTTGAAGAGCTGTTTGCGCGTGCTGCACTGCCAGAAATCGCTGCTGCGGTCGGGAAACTTTCCTGATTACAGCGCCAATGAACAAGTGTAATTTTGACCTTTCCCTCACAACTTCAAGGTGCAGAAAGGCGGCAAACGCATCTGCAACCTGAAGTATGACAGGGATAAAATTTTGAACAGGATTGAGCCTTACCGATGAAAATTCCTTACATTCCTGAAGATGCACCGTTTAACGGTGAGCAGAAATACTGGCTGGCGGGCTTCCTCGCCGGCCTCCATTCGCGCCTGCTGGTATTAGAAGACAAGCAGAGCGCACCGGCTGCAGGTGCCAGCACCAATACGCAGTTGCACATCCTGTTCGGTTCACAGACCGGCAACGCTGAAGCGCTGTCGCAAACGGCCGCTAAAGCCGCACGCGCCAAAGGTTTGGTGCCGGTGGTTCAAGCGCTGGGCGAAGTGGATCTGGATGTGTTCGCTACCATGCGTCACGTGCTGATCGTCACCTCGACCTACGGCGAAGGCGAAATGCCGGACAACGCCCAGCTGTTCTGGAACGCGATTTCAGCCAGCACCGCGCCGCGTCTGGAGCAGATGCACTTTGCGGTATTGGCGATTGGCGACACCGGCTACGACGGTTTCTGCCAGGCAGGTAAATTCATCGATATGCGTCTTGAGCAGCTCGGTGCAAAACGCGTCGCCGATCGTATCGACTGCGATATCGACTTCGAAGAGCCATCCAGCGCGTGGATTGGTACGGCGATGCCGCAATTCGCCGCCAGTGCAGGCAGCAGCGGTACAGCATTAGAAAGCGCGCCAGAAGCGCCGGTCATTCCGGGCAGCAATAAGCAAAACCCCTATGCGGCTGCGTTGGTGACTAACAAGCGTCTTTCGGCAGAAGAGTCGGCGAAAGATATTCGTCACTTCGAATTTGATCTCACCGACAGCGGTTTGAAATATGAAGCGGGCGATGCGCTGGGTGTGATCCCGGTGAACGATGCAGCACTGGTTTCACTGCTGCTGACTCAGCTGAAAGCAGATTACGAAACGCCAGTTCCCAGCTTTGATCGCAACCTCGGCGATCTGCTGACTTATCAGTTCGAAATTTCCGAGCCATCACGCAAACTGATTGAGTGGGTTGGCCAGCACACCACCAACCAGGAACTGCGCCACGTCCTGCAGCACGACGATAAAGATACCCTTGCCGTTTGGCTGTGGGGCAAAGACACGCTGGATCTGCTGCAGCTCGAGCTGACGCGCAGCCTGTCGGTGCCGGAATTCGTTGCCATGCTGCGTCCGTTACAGCATCGCGCTTACTCCATCTCGTCGAGCTCGAAAGCCCACCCAAATCAGGTACATCTGACCATTGCTTCCGTGCGCTATCACAGCAGCGGCCGCGAGCGTAAAGGCGTGTGCTCAACTTATCTGGCTGAACGTGTACGTCGCGGCGAAAAGCCGGCGATCTTCATCTCACCAAACAAAGCGTTCCGTGTACCGTCAAACGGCAATGCGCCGCTGATCATGGTTGGGCCAGGCACCGGTATCGCACCGTTCCGCGCCTTCCTGCAGGAACGTCAGGCAACGGGCGCAGAAGGTAAAAACTGGTTGTTCTTCGGTGACCAGCATCAGGCACACGATTACATCTACGAAGAAGAGTTGCAGGCATGGCAGGAGAAAGGTCTGCTGACTAATCTGGATCTGGCCTTCTCGCGCGATCAGGAAGAGAAGATTTACGTGCAGAACCGCATGCTGGAGAAAGGCGCTGAGCTTTACGCCTGGCTGCAGGATGGCGCTTACTTCTACGTGTGTGGCGACGCATCTCGCATGGCAAAAGACGTTGATGCGGCGCTGTATGAAGTGGTTCGTCAGTTCGGTGGCTTGTCCAGCGAGCGCGCGGCGGCTTACGTTGATCAGCTGAAGAAAGATAAACGCTACCTGCGCGACGTCTACTAAGACGCGCAGGCATAAAAAAACGGGCCAATCGGCCCGTTTTTTATTGCACGTTTTACTTCACCACACGCAGTGAAGGTCGTCCGCCACGCGGCGGCGGCTCATCATCTGGCGAATGATCGTCGTCAGTCGCATCATCCGGACGATCGCCATCAATCACAGACATCATTGTCTCTTCCTGACCGCTACCTTCCTGCTCGTCCGTCGCCAGCTCGTAAGCCGGTTCCGGCTCGAACATGGTGCCAGCGCCGTTTTCACGGGCATAAATCGCCAGAACTGCAGCCATCGGCACAGAAACCTGACGCGGTACGCCACCGAAACGCGCGTTGAAACGCACTTCATCATTGGCGAGGTCAAGATTGCCTACCGCACGCGGCGCGATGTTCAGAACAATCTGTCCATCACGCGCATATTCCAGCGGCACCTGCACACCAGGCAGATTGATGTCGACCACCAAATGCGGCGTCAACTGGTTATCCAGCAACCAGTCGTAGAACGCCCGCAACAGGTAAGGACGACGCGCCGTTAGTTGCGACATTTCCATACATTAGCCCCGAGCTTGCAGGCGCATTTCACGTTCTGCTTCCGTCAGTGACGCAAGGAAAGAGTCACGTTCAAACACACGCGTCATATAGCCTTTCAGCTCTTTAGAACCGGCGCCAGACAGGTCAACGCCCATCTGCGGCAGACGCCACAGCAGCGGCGCCAGATAGCAATCCACCAGGCTGAACTCTTCGCTCATGAAGAACGGTGTACGTGCGAACAGTGGTGCAATCGCCAGCAGCTCTTCGCGCAGTTGCTTGCGCGCTGCATCGGCTTCGGCACCGTTGGCGGTTTCGATGGTGCGCATCAGGCTGTACCAATCCTGCTCAATGCGGTGCATCATCAGACGGCTTTCACCGCGCGCTACCGGGTAAACCGGCATCAGCGGTGGATGCGGGAAACGCTCATCGAGGTATTCCATGATGATGCGTGATTCATACAGCGTCAGTTCACGGTCGACCAGCGTCGGTACGGTGCGATACGGGTTGAGGTCAATCAGATCCTGCGGCAGGTTATCCGTTTCAACCTGCTCGATCTCCACGCTGACGCCCTTCTCAGCCAGTACAATACGTACCTGATGGCTGAAAATGTCAGTCGGACCAGAAAACAGCGTCATTACCGAACGTTTGTTGGCAGCGACAGCCATGAAAACCTCCAAGTTTGTTCACAAAAAGATACTGCGAATAGCCAACCACGCGGCGACTCACCGGCTCATCAGATTCGCCTACCGTCAGCGTCAGGAGCATCGACCGGTCTTCCGGACAGGAACGACATGCACAACGCTGCGTCTTGCAGGCGCAAAGTGACAGTGAGTTTACCAGATTTTAAGCAGCTTGTGGGGCGGGCGTGATGATTTGCGGGCAAAATGCGGGTAAAGCTCGCGTTTTTCGTGGGAAAAAATCATTAATGCAGGCAATAAAAAACCCGCCGAAGCGGGTTTTTTGAGCCAACTGCCGCTGCCGGAGCAGCAAACAATTAACGCTTGGAGAACTGCGGACGACGACGTGCTTTACGCAGGCCGACTTTCTTACGTTCAACTTCACGCGCATCACGGGTAACGAAGCCCGCTTTACGCAGTTCAGAACGCAGAGACTCGTCGTACTCCATCAGAGCGCGTGTGATACCGTGACGGATCGCACCAGCCTGACCAGAAATACCACCACCTTTAACAGTGATGTACAGGTCAAATTTACCAACCATATCAACCAGCTCCAGCGGCTGACGCACGACCATGCGTGCAGTCTCGCGACCGAAGTACTGCTCCAAAGAGCGCTGGTTAATTACGATGTTACCGCTACCCGGCTTGATGAAGACGCGAGCGGCAGAGCTTTTGCGGCGACCAGTGCCGTAGTTTTGAGTTTCAGCCATTGCCTATAATCCCGATTAAATGTCAAGAACTTGCGGTTGCTGCGCCGCGTGGTTGTGCTCGTTGCCTGCGTAAACTTTCAGTTTACGGTACATAGCACGACCCAGTGGGCCTTTCGGCAGCATGCCTTTAACCGCGATTTCAATCACACGCTCAGGACGGCGCTCGATCATCTCTGCAAAGGTCGCTTGCTTGATACCACCGATGTGGCCAGTGTGGTGATAGTAAATCTTGTCAGTACGCTTGTTGCCGGTTACAGCAACTTTTTCTGCGTTCAGAACGATGATGTAATCACCGGTATCAACGTGCGGAGTGTATTCCGCTTTGTGCTTACCACGCAGACGGCGCGCCAGTTCAGTCGCCAGGCGACCCAAGGTTTTGCCCGTTGCGTCAACAACATACCAGTCACGCTGTACGGTTTCTGGTTTAGCTGTAAAAGTTTTCATTGAAAAGCTTACCCAAATAAAAAGTTACACGTTGGTGAAATCCCAAACGCTAAGTAAACGATTGAGGCTCACACGACCATTTTGCCCAGCAAGCCACCCCTTCAAGTGAGTTACCGGATCACATCGAGTTCTTGGGAAAGAAAACCGATGCTGTAACGTGGGGTCGCAAGATTATAGAGAAGTCGAACTCAAAGATCGAACCTTTTTGCATCTAAAACTTACGATTTATGCCACGTCATCAGGGCAGATGCGGCAGACGCAAATACTCTTCGCTCTGCATCTCCTGCAAACGCGACAAGCAGCGCTGATACTCAAACTTCAAGCGTGTGCCCTGATAAATTTCAAACAATGATGTTTCAGCCGCGACAACCAGTTTCACGTGGCGTTCGTAGAACTCATCGACCAACGCAAGGAAGCGGCGCGCCTGATCTTCGGTCTTATAAATCATCACCGGCACATCATACAGCAAGACGCTGTGAAAACGGCGCGAGAGCTCAATATAGTCGTGCTGACTGCGCCCTTCGCCGCACAGCGTCAGGAAATTGATCGCCAGCACGCCTTCATGCACGCCCAGCGTGGGCATCTGGCGATGGTTGATTTCCAGCACCGGCGCGTCTTCACGCGCTTTGCCGGACAGCGCGCGGAACATGCGCTCCATTTCGCTATGCGTGGCATCGTTGAGCGGGAAGTTCCACAAATGCGCCGACGTTAGTGTGCGCAAGCGGTAATCGATACCCGCGTCCACATTCATCACTTCACAATGACGCTTGATTTGTTCGATGGCAGGTAGGAAACGCGGGCGCTGCAGGCCGTTGCGATAGAGCTCATCCGGCGGAATGTTCGAGGTGGCTACCAGCGAGATGCCGCGCGCAAACAGCGCTTCCATCAGCGTGCCCAGCAGCATGGCGTCGGTGATATCCGAGACAAAAAACTCATCGAAACAGAGAATGTCGGTTTCCGCTTTAAAGCGATCGGCGACAATTAGCAGCGGATCGCTGTGGCCTTGCAGCTGCGTCAGTTCCTGATGGACACGCAGCATAAAGCGGTGGAAATGCAGGCGCAGCTTACGATCACCAGGAATTGACTGAAAAAACAGATCCATCACCCAGGTTTTACCGCGTCCCACACCGCCCCACATATACAGTCCGCGCACTGGCGCTTCGCGGGTGCTTTTCTCTTTATTCATTATCTTAGACAAGCGGCCCAACAGACCTTTGGCAGCCGGTTCAACCTGTTGCTGGCGGGCAATCAATCCTTGCTGGATGGTATCTAAGCGGGTAATCGCTTCTCGTTGTACGTCATCCGGGCGAAATTCGCCCTGCGACAGCGCCTGCTCGTAGCGTGCAAGCGGAGATGAGGTTTGCATGGTTCTCTCAGAATCCCTGAAAAAGTCCGATTCACGGGTCGGTTGACGAAAATTAGGCCGCTCTACACTAAGCGATGCAGCCCGATAGTTCCACTTCCAATAGATTATTGGGTATAGTGGCTGCTATTGAAGTTGATGTTGCAACAGAAGCAATGCCCTACGAAACAACGGAAATTACACGGGAGTCATTATGACCTGGGAATACGGGCTGATTGGTTTAGTGATTGGCATTATTGTCGGCGCAGTCGTCATGCGTTTTGGCAACAAGAAGCTGCGTGAGCAGCGTAGCATGCAGTATGAACTGGAAAAATCGAAGGCTGAGCTGGCGGATTACCGCGAGGAGCTCACCAACCACTTCGCCCGCAGCGCCGAGCTGCTGGACAATATGGCGCATGATTATCGCCAGCTGTATCAGCACATGGCGAAAGGGTCTAACGACCTGCTGCCAAATCTGCCCGGCGAGAAAAATCCGTTTGCCTACCAGTTAACGGAAGCCGAAGCGGATAACGATCAGGCGCCGGTGCAGATGCCGCGTGATTACTCTGAAGGCGCATCCGGCCTGTTACGTGGCAGCGACCGCGCTCCGCGTAATTAATCCTTTTGGGGCACAGCTTAGCTGTGCCCTTTTTGTTTTCGAACACAAACCACAAACTACTGTCACACTTCTTTTATCCCTTTCGCAGCGAGAGCGTTGTAGCAATGAAAAAACAAGCACGTCTGTTAAGCGCATTAGCCTTAGGTATCGGGATGAGTTTGGCTGCGGCGCCGAGTGCGCTGGCAACTCTTCCCGCCCAGATTCAGGGACAAGCATTGCCAAGCCTGGCACCGATGCTGGAAAAAGTTCTGCCCGCAGTAGTGAGCGTGCGTGTTGAAGGTACCGACAGCGGTCAGCAGGCGCAGGATATTCCTGAACCACTGAAGCGCTTTTTTGGTCAGGCACCGGGACAATCGCAGCCGCAGCCTTTTGAAGGTCTGGGTTCTGGCGTGATCATTGATGCCGCTAAAGGCTATATCCTCACCAATAACCATGTGGTCAGCAACGCCGATAAAATCAGCGTGCAACTGGGTGACGGCAACGAATATGACGCTAAGTTAATTGGTCACGATGAACAAACCGACATCGCATTGATCCAGGTTGAAGGCGCGAAAAACCTGACGCAGGTGAAAATCGCCGACTCTGATTCGCTGAAAGTGGGTGATTTTGCCGTGGCCATCGGTAATCCGTTTGGTCTGGGTCAAACCGCCACGTCGGGCATCATCTCTGCGCTCGGTCGTAGCGGCCTGAATCTGGAAGGACTGGAAAACTTCATTCAGACCGATGCCGCGATTAACCGCGGTAACTCCGGTGGTGCGCTGGTGAACCTGAATGGTGAGTTGATTGGTATCAACACCGCGATTCTGGCGTCAAGCGGCGGCAACATCGGCATTGGCTTCGCCATTCCCGCCAATATGGCGATGAACCTGGCGCAGCAGCTGATTCAGTTCGGCGAAGTGAAGCGCGGTCAGCTTGGTATCAAAGGTACGGAAATGACCGCCGATATCGCCAAAGCGTTTAACGTTGATGCGCAGCGCGGTGCCTTTGTTTCGGAAGTGCTGCCGAAGTCAGCCGCCGAGAAAGCGGGCATCAAAGCTGGCGATATCATCACCTCCATCAATGATAAGCCAATCACCAGCTTTGCTGAGCTGCGTGTGAAAGTCGGCACCACACCGCCGGGCCAGGACGTAAAAATCGGCCTGCTACGTGAAGGCAAACCGGTCAACGTCACCGTCACGCTGGAACAGAGCGCGCAAACCACCGCCAGCGCGCAGCTGATGTCGCCTGCACTGCAAGGCGCAACGCTGAGCGACGGCGCGACTAAAACCGGTGATAAAGGCGTGAAAGTCGATGCCATTGAAAAAGGCACGCCAGCGGAGCAAGTCGGTTTGCAGAAAGATGATGTGATCATCGGCGTAAACCGCAATCGCGTCGCTTCTATTGCCGAAATGCGCAAAGTGCTGGAAGGCAAACCGCCGGTGCTGGCACTGAACGTGGTGCGCGGCGAAGAGACGATTTACCTGCTTCTGCGATAATCCTCGCAACAGGCGGACAAGCAGGTGTTTGTCCGCCTTTCTCATGCTATTCTGCCCTGCGATCTCACCTGGCTTGAAATAACACCATGTTTCTTAAACTTTTGCGTTCTGTGGTGATGGGCC
Organism: Pantoea sp. AG1095; assembly: GCF_003208415.1. NCBI lineage: Bacteria > Pseudomonadati > Pseudomonadota > Gammaproteobacteria > Enterobacterales > Erwiniaceae > Pantoea > Pantoea sp. AG1095. The sequence continues at coordinate 121,262 of NZ_QKMJ01000011.1, forward strand.
TGATCGTGGCTGGCTTACTGCTCGTCGCGATCCCTGCGCTGCGTATGGGCAGCAACGTCACCTTTGATCAAGACAACAGCGACGATGAAGCACCCGTTAGTTTTAATCAGGGTGTGCGACGTGCCGTGCCCGCGGTCGTTAACGTCTATAACCGCAGTGCCCACGGCAACAATAATCGCGGAATCACCACGCTGGGTTCCGGCGTCATCATGAACGGCAAAGGCTACATCCTCACTAACAAACACGTGATTAATAACGCCGACCAAATCATCGTCGCGCTGCAGGATGGACGCTTCTTCGAAGCCACCTTAGTGGGTTCCGATGCCATGACCGATTTAGCGGTGCTGAAAATCAGCGCCTCCAACTTGCCGGTTATCCCCATCAACGCCAAACGTATCGCGCACATCGGCGACGTCGTCATGGCGATCGGCAACCCATACAACCTCGGCCAAACCGTGACGCAAGGCATTATCAGCGCCACCGGACGCGTGGGTCTGAGCTCATCCGGACGACAAAACTTCCTGCAGACCGATGCCTCGATCAATCAGGGTAACTCGGGCGGCGCATTGATTAACTCGCTTGGTGAACTGATGGGCATTAACACCTTGACGTTTGATAAAAGCAGCGATGGCGAAACGCCGGAAGGAATTGGTTTCGCCATTCCCACCGCGCTGGCGAGCAAAATCATGGATAAGCTGATTCGTGATGGTCGGGTGATTCGCGGCTACATCGGCATCACCGGGCGCGAACTGCCGCCGCTGCACGGCCAGGGCAGTAATCTTGATCGCGTGCAGGGCATTATCGTTAGCGACGTCACGCCTGGCGGCCCCGCCGATAGCGCCGGCATTCAGGCCAATGACGTGCTGCTGGAAGTGAATGGTAAACCGGCGCTCTCGGCGCAGGAAACCATGGATCAGGTGGCAGAAATTCGGCCGGGCTCGGTGATTGACGTGCAGATCTTGCGTAATGAAAAGAAAATGACCTTGCCGGTGACGATTCAGGAATTCCCGGAAGTGACCGCGCCCGCCACCACCACGCCATAAGGGCGCTTGCGCGCCCTGATGATTTAGCTGCGATCGACCGGGAAGGCGATCACTTCGCTTAGCGAGCTGGCTTTCAGCGCCAGCATGATCAAACGATCCACGCCCAACGCCACGCCAGAACAGGCAGGCATACCGTGCGCCAGCGCATCCAGCAGATAGGTATCGATAGGATGTTGCGGCAGGCCACGCGCAGCACGACGACGATTGTCCTGCTCAAAGCGCTGACGCTGCTCGCGGCTATCGGTTAATTCACGGAAACCGTTCGCCAGCTCAATCCCTTTGTAATAGACCTCAAAGCGCTCGGCGACGCGGTGATCTTCTGTACTGATCTCCGCCAGCGCGGCCTGCGTCGCCGGGAAATGGTAGACGAAGCACGGCTTATCGTTACCAATCTTCGGCTCAACGCCCAGCATAAACAGCAGCTGCAGCAGCGTATCGCGGTCTTCTTCACGATTGGCCAACTCGCCCTCGCCCAGCTTCTCCGCCACTTCGCGTAGCTGCGCTTTATCAGCCGATAACGGATCGACTTCCAGATGGCGGATAAACGCCTGCTGGTACGACAGAGATTCCGCGCTGTCGCACTCCAGCACCTGCTGCATCAAATCGTCCACCTCGTTCATGAGGCGGTACATGTCGTAGTGCGGACGATACCACTCCAGCATGGTGAACTCGGGATTGTGGTGACGCCCGGCCTCCTCATTACGGAAGCTGCGACCCATCTGGTAAATCGGACCACTTCCGGCCGCCAGCAGGCGCTTCATGTGATATTCCGGACTGGTCATCAGCCACAGATCGCGCCCTTCGGCTGCGCCTGGCCCAACAAAACGCGTCTGGAACGGCACCAGATGGATGTCAGTAATGGTCGCCTGGCTCATCGCCGGGGTATCGACCTCCAGCACGCCGCGATCGGCAAAGAAACGACGTATTTCCGCCATGATAGCGGCGCGTTTCAACAAATTGGCAATGGGTGCGCTCGGCTGCCAGCTTGCCGTTTCGCTCATGTTGATGACTCCTCATACAGATAAGGGGTGGAAGTCTACCCGCAATGCCGATGGCAAACAACGGCAGCGGGCGCAGGCAGCAATTTGCTAGCGGGAAGCTATACTTAACCCATTAAAATCGTAAAGGAATCCCACAATGTCCCCATGGAAAACCCTGCTTGCCAGCCTGAGCGCTTTTCTCTCCGTTGCCTGCTCAACCGCGCCACCTAAAGGTGTTACGGTAGTAGAAGGTTTCGACAGTCAGCGCTATCTCGGCCAATGGTATGAAATCGCCCGCCTCGATCACCGCTTTGAGCGCGGATTACAACAGGTTACCGCTAATTATAGTCCGCGCGAGGACGGCGGTTTGAAGGTGATCAATCGCGGCTACAATCAGCAGAAACAGCGCTGGCAAGAGAGCGTTGGCAAAGCCTACTTCACCGGCGATAAACAGCGCGCCGCGCTGAAGGTGTCGTTCTTTGGCCCGTTCTATGGCGGCTACAACGTGATCGCATTGGATCCTGACTATCGCTATGCGCTGGTGTGCGGGCCGAATCGTAGCTACTTGTGGATTCTGTCACGTACGCCGCAGCTGGATGAAAATGTTAAGCAACGCCTGGTTGAACAGGCCAGAAGTGCCGGATTCCCGGTGGATGAGCTGATTTGGGTGGAGCAGAAATAGAGAGGACCGGTGCGAAAGTCGCTTTCGCACCGGACTATCTTACTGTGCGCTGCGCTGGATTGCCTTGCCGCCCGCCGAAACGTCTTCGCCAACACCACGCGTGGTGTTACAAGCGGTCAGAACGGATGAGAGCACCAGCACGGAAAAAATCGCGACAATACTTTTCTTTAACATAGCCATATCCTTTTTGGTTGCAGTAAAAGTACAGCTCTTAAAGCATAGTCTTGATCTGTAAAACTGCGGATTGGACGGATGAAAAAAGAGAAGGGAAACACACAGTGAGAAAAAAGGCGCATCAATGATGCGCCTGATTTGACGATTATTTTACGCGAGAAACGTATTCGCCAGAGCGGGTATCTACTTTTACTACTTCGCCAATCTGTACGAACAGTGGCACTTTGATTACCGCGCCAGTTGACAGCGTAGCGGGCTTACCGCCGGTACCTGCGGTATCACCCTTCAGGCCTGGATCGGTTTCGATAACTTCCGCTTCGATGAAGTTCGGTGGCTGAACAGCGATCGCTTTATCGTTCCACAGGGTAACGATACAATCCGCATTGTCCTGCAGCCACTTGGTCACGTCATCCAGCACTTTAGATTCGATCTGATACTGCTCGAAAGATTCTGGGTGCATGAAGTAGTAGAAGTCGCCGTCGTTGTAAGAGTATTGCAGCGTCATATCACGAACGTCTGCGCCTTCGGCAGAGTCAGTAGATTTGAAGGTCTTCTCAACGCGAGAACCGGTCAGCAGACGACGCATTTTAACGCGCGCAAATGCCTGGCCTTTACCCGGCTTAACGAACTCACTGGCTTCGATGGCATATGGCTCGCCTTCGAACATGATTTTAAGACCGGGACGGAAATCGTTGCTAAGATAAGTCGCCATAAAGGCCCTCTGTAAATATTGAACTGGTAAATAGCCAAAAAAATGGCACACATTGTAACCCTAAATCCCCCCGTCAGAGAAGATTGGTTGCAGCAACTAGCTGATGTTGTCACCGAACCTGCTGAATTACTGCAACTTTTATCTCTTGATCAGCATGCTGATCTGGCTGCAGGCGCCGATGCGCGCAAGCTTTTTGCCCTGCGCGTACCGCGCGCCTTCATCGCACGCATGAAAAAAGGCGATGCGACCGACCCGCTGCTGCTGCAAGTGCTCACCAGCCGTCAGGAATTTATCGATGCGCCAGGTTATAGCACCGATCCGCTGGATGAACAAAGCAGCGTTGTGCCGGGTTTACTGCATAAGTATAGAAACCGAGCGCTGCTGCTGGTAAAAGGCGGCTGTGCGGTCAACTGCCGCTACTGTTTCCGCCGTCATTTCCCCTATCAGGATAATCAGGGCAACAAGCGCAACTGGCAGGCAGCGATTGACTACATCGCCACGCATCCGGAACTGGACGAGATCATCTTCTCCGGCGGCGATCCGCTGATGGCGAAAGATCATGAACTGGCATGGCTGGTGGGCGCGCTGGAGAAAATCCCGCATCTCAAACGCCTGCGTATTCACAGCCGCTTGCCGGTGGTGATCCCGTCGCGTATCACCGAAAGCTTGTGTCAGATTCTGGCGGACACGCGCCTGCAGGTATTGATGGTGAGCCATATCAACCATGCGCAGGAAATTGATGATGAGCTGCGTTACGGCATGCAGATGCTGAAGCGTGCCGGCGTGACGCTGCTCAATCAGAGCGTGTTGCTGCGTGATGTGAATGATGATGCGCAGACGCTAGCGGATCTCAGTAATGCGCTGTTTGATGCTGGCATTCTGCCCTACTACCTGCACGTGCTGGATAAGGTGCAAGGCGCGGCGCACTTCTTTGTGTCAGATGAGGAAGCACGTGGGCTGATGCGCCAGCTGCTGCCGATGGTTTCCGGTTATATGGTGCCGAAACTGGCGCGCGAGATTGGCGGCGAGCCAAGCAAGACGCCGCTGGATTTGCAGCTGCGTCAGGTATAACCAAGACCCAACTGAATGATTCCTGCCCATCGTTCCTCTATAAAAGCTCCTGAAATTATCTGGCACATGGTGTGCTGAGGTTATACAGGAGCTGTTATGAAAAAAGTGGCATTAACGCTACTGGCACTGTTATCGCTGAGTTTGGTTTTTACTATGAAAGCCAAGGCCGCTCAGGATTGCGCCACGCGTCACGCGGCAATTAGCGAAGAATTACGTTACGCTGAAGCCAATAATAATTATTCACGGATTAACGGCCTGCGCAGCGCGCTCGCTGAACTGAATGCGCATTGCACCCGCATAACGTCATTTACGATACACAGCGCCAACTCGATAAACTCAAAGATAAAGTGGCGGATAAGCAGAAATCCATTGGTGAAATCGAGTTTGATTTAAGGCGCGCTCGTGTAGACGCAGATGCGAAAAAAATTCGCAAATATCAGCATAAGCTAGAAGATAAACAAGAAGAACTCGCTGAAGCACAACAAGAGCTAGCGCGAGTACAGAATGAGATGTCCGCATTGAGGAAATAACAAAATGGCCGAAGCAATTCGGCCATTTTGCATTCAACTTTTCATGCATTTACGCCGGAAAAATTCACGGGCACTTATACACCTGGCCGGTCATTTTGCTGTCGAGCGGTGCGAAAGCTGACAGCAGATTCTGCGTCGGGCTGGTGGCGCCATAAATCACGTTGCCGCCCATTTCTGCCGCGCGGTTGCGTAGGTCGTTAGCCGCGCCACGCAGTGAACTGCCTTCACCGCCTGAACCGCTCAGCCAGTTGCTCTGAGAGCCGGTAAGCGTTCCCAGCAGCTGACATTGACTTGCGGGTTGTTGGTCGACGAAGGTCACACGTTCGCCGCCAGCACTCAATTGATTGGAGCTGCTACAGCCCGCCAGCAGTAAAGTTCCGACTGCCAGACCGAGCAAGAGGTTAATCCGCATTGTAATCCCCATTTATTATCATCAGTGTCGGGCGGCAGCGTAGCAGAAAAGCGCACTTTTTTTCTGAACATTCATTGCCCTAAACCCGTAAAGCCGAAGTATTGCGCCCTTACTTATACCTTGTTCCCCAGCAAAAGAAAAACCCCCGACCGTTTCCGATCGGGGGTTTTCCAGATGACTTAAGCAGTCAGGGGCAATTACATCATGCCGCCCATTCCGCCCATGCCACCCATACCGCCAGCGCCGCCTAAATCAGGTGCGTCGCTTTTTGGCAGGTCAGTCACCATCGCTTCGGTGGTGATCATCAGGCCCGCAACCGATGAAGCGTACTGCAGCGCAGAACGAGTCACTTTGGTTGGATCCAGGATACCGAAGTCGATCATGTTGCCGTACTCTTCAGTCTGCGCGTTATAACCGTAGTTACCGTCGCCTGCTTTCACGTTGTTAGCAACAACTGAAGGCTCTTCGCCGGCGTTGGAAACGATCTGACGCAGCGGGGCTTCCATTGCGCGCAGCGCAACTTTGATACCCACGTTCTGATCTTCGTTATCGCCTTTCAGGCCAGATGCGGCGATTTTCGCTGCAACGCGAACCAGCGCCACACCACCACCGGCAACCACGCCTTCTTCAACCGCAGCACGGGTCGCGTGCAGGGCATCTTCAACGCGCGCTTTCTTCTCTTTCATTTCAACTTCAGTTGCTGCGCCCACTTTCAGCACGGCTACGCCGCCTGCCAGTTTCGCTACGCGCTCCTGCAGTTTCTCTTTGTCGTAATCAGAGGTTGCTTCTTCGATCTGCTGACGAATCTGCGTTACGCGGCCAGAGATAGCGCCTTGATCGCCCACGCCATCGATGATGGTGGTGGTGTCTTTGTTGATCACAACGCGTTTTGCCTGACCCAGATCTTCCAGGGTAGCTTTCTCCAGCTCCATACCGATCTCTTCAGAGATCACGGTACCGCCGGTCAGGATAGCGATATCCTGCAGCATCGCTTTACGACGGTCGCCGAAGCCAGGTGCTTTAACCGCAGCCACTTTCACGATACCGCGCATGGTGTTCACCACCAGCGTTGCCAGAGCTTCACCTTCCACGTCTTCTGCAATGATCAGCAGTGGCTTACCGGCTTTCGCAACGGCTTCCAGCACTGGCAGCATTTCGCGGATGTTAGAGATTTTCTTGTCAGCCAGCAGGATGAACGGGGTTTCCAGCTCAACTGCGCCTGTTTCTGGCTTGTTGATGAAGTACGGAGACAGGTAGCCACGGTCAAACTGCATACCTTCAACCACGTCCAGCTCATCTTGCAGGCCGGTGCCTTCTTCAACGGTGATAACGCCTTCTTTGCCCACTTTGTCCATCGCGTCGGCAATCAGTTTGCCCACGGTTTCATCAGAGTTAGCAGAGATGGTACCAACCTGTGCAATTGCGCGTGAATCCTGGCAAGGCACAGACAGGGTTTTCAGTTCTTCAACGGCGGCGATAACGGCTTTATCGATACCGCGTTTCAGATCCATCGGGTTCATGCCCGCAGCGACGGCTTTCAGGCCTTCGGTGATGATGGCCTGAGCCAATACAGTTGCGGTGGTGGTGCCGTCGCCTGCTGCGTCGTTCGCTTTAGAGGCCACTTCTTTCACCATCTGTGCGCCCATGTTTTCGAACTTGTCTTCCAGCTCGATTTCACGCGCAACAGAAACACCATCTTTGGTGATGGTCGGTGCACCAAAAGATTTATCCAGAACCACGTTACGGCCTTTCGGGCCCAGGGTAACTTTTACTGCATCTGCCAGTACGTTTACGCCGCGCAGCATTTTTACGCGTGCGTCATTACCGAATTTTACGTCTTTAGCTGCCATTTCAAATATCCCTTAAATTCGTTTCGTTCAGTGAATTGCGCGTAAATTACGCTTCAACAACTGCCAGGATGTCGCTTTCGGAGATGATCAGAACTTCTTCGTTGTCGATTTTCTCGGTTTTAGCACCGTAGCCTTCGCTGAAAATCACCAGATCACCCACTTTTACGTCCAGTGGCTTAACTTCACCGTTTTCCAGGATGCGGCCTTTGCCAACAGCCAGGATTTCACCGCGGGTAGATTTACCGGCAGCTGAACCGGTCAGCACGATGCCGCCCGCTGATTTAGCTTCGACTTCTTTACGCTTGACGATAACGCGATCGTGCAATGGACGAATTTTCATTTGATAGCTCTCCTTTAGAAAGTCCAATCATTCATTTTTGGGGTTGAGCCGGACAGCAGGGCTTCCAGCCTCGTGCTGGAAGAGATAGGGGCAATAAGTGGGCTTTCAAGGGCAAAAAATATAAATATTTTCGTTTCTGCAACAGACGGCGAAAAAAGCAACAAAAAGGCGGCTTGCGCCGCCTTGATTATCTAATGGTCTTTGTCATGTCCTATTTGGTCCTGATCTTTGCGCTCATATTCACCGTCCACGGTGAAACCCGCATCCGGACCGGCGCCCGGACCTCGCCATACGCGCAAGTGCGGCATCAGCTTCAACGTCAGATGCTTCTGCACCGGCGGCAACAGCAGCAGTAAACCGAGGAAGTCGGTGAAGAAACCGGGCAACAGCAGCAGGAAGCCGGAGATGATCAGCGAAACGCTTTTGGTCATCTCAGCCGCCGGGCTTTCGTTACGCGCCAGCTTCTCCTGCATCAAACGGAAATTCTTCATGCCCTGATTTTTCACCAGCGACACACCAATACACGAGGTGAAGATCACCAATAGCATGGTGAGCAGCACGCCCAGCGCATGCGCGACCTGAATGAAGATTGAGATCTCAATCCAGGCCAAAACAAAAAAAATCACGAACGGTAACCAGCGCACCGAGTTCTCCTGTGAGTTGAAGCTGCCCCGCAAATGGCCAGGCAGCAAAAAGGGAGGGTCTTTACGACCGTATTGATAGAGATGGGCATTTGCACCGGCATTTTCAACCGATCCTGCCATTTTTTTCCCACTGACTTAAAATTGCGAAGTACATCACATATCGTTATTACCGATGGGCCTGCAAAAGCCCGTAAAGTGATCTGTGCACAAACAATTCTGTAACATCAGAATATGATCGTGCCCGTCAGTGCGAAGATGGATAATATGTCGGCGCTGACATTCCACGACAATATAATCGCTTCACCTGCACGTTGTTTGCCGCCCGTCCATCCCGACGCCCGGCAGTAACCAGGCAGCAATAACAAGAAGGTAATCATGGCGAACAACATTCGTATCGAAGAAGACCTGTTAGGCATGCGCGAAGTTCCGGCAGACGCTTACTACGGTGTTCATACTCTGCGTGCGATTGAAAACTTCTACATTAGTAACAATAAAATCAGCGACATACCGGAGTTTGTCCGCGGTATGGTGATGGTGAAGAAAGCAGCCGCGCTCGCCAACAAAGAGTTGCAGACCATTCCCCGCAATATCGCCAACACCATTATTCAGGCCTGTGATGAAGTGCTGAATAACGGTAAATGCATGGATCAGTTTCCGGTTGACGTCTATCAGGGCGGCGCGGGCACCTCGGTCAACATGAACACCAATGAAGTGCTGGCCAACATCGGCCTGGAGCTGATGGGCCACCAGAAAGGTGAATATCAGTACCTCAATCCCAACGATCACGTGAACAAGTGTCAGTCCACCAACGATGCTTATCCAACCGGTTTTCGTATCGCGGTTTACGCTTCGATCCTGAAACTGCTCGACGGCATCAATCAGCTGAGCGAAGGTTTCCAGCGCAAAGCGGTTGAATTCGAAAGCATTCTGAAAATGGGCCGTACTCAGCTGCAGGATGCGGTGCCGATGACGCTTGGCCAGGAGTTCCACGCGTTTAACGTGCTGCTGAATGAAGAGACTCGCAGCATTCTGCGCACCGCTGAACTGCTGCTGGAAGTGAACCTCGGCGCCACCGCCATCGGTACACGTCTCAATACGCCGGATGGCTATCAGCAGTTGGCGGTACAGCGTCTGGCGGAAGTGAGTAATCTGCCGGTGGTGCCTGCAGAAGATTTGATTGAAGCCACCTCCGACTGCGGCGCGTACGTGATGGTGCACTCGGCGCTGAAACGCCTGGCAGTGAAACTGTCGAAAATCTGTAACGACCTGCGCCTGCTCTCCTCCGGTCCGCGCGCCGGCCTGAATGAGATCAATCTGCCTGAACTGCAGGCCGGTTCTTCAATCATGCCCGCCAAAGTCAATCCGGTGGTGCCAGAAGTGGTGAATCAGGTGTGTTTCAAAGTGATCGGCAATGACATCACCGTCACCATGGCGTCAGAAGCGGGTCAGCTGCAGCTCAACGTGATGGAGCCAGTGATTGGCCAGGCGCTGTTTGAATCGATCAGCATCCTGACTAACGCCTGCTTCAACCTGCTGGAAAAATGCGTCAACGGCATCACCGCCAACAAAGCGGTGTGTGAAGCTTACGTGTTCAACTCGATTGGTATCGTCACTTACCTCAACCCGTACATCGGCCATCACAACGGCGATATCGTCGGTAAGATTTGCGCCGAAACCGGTAAAAGCGTACGTGAAGTGGTGCTGGAGCGTGGCCTGCTAACGGAAACTGAACTGGATGACATTTTCTCCATTCAGAACCTGATGCATCCGGCGTACAAAGCCAAACGTTACACCGACGAAAACGAACAGTAATCCGTTCCGGATCAAGTTGCCAACAGCACGCCCATATACAATGCGGCGTGCTTTTTTCATTTTGGCGGCTACAACTTTAAGAGTCGGGATTTCTCCGCGGCTCAGGGAGTGGAACGAATGGTAGTAGTGGAGTTGGTTATTGTCCTGCTGGCAATCTGGCTCGGTGCACGTCTGGGCGGCATCGGTATTGGGTTCGCGGGCGGTTTAGGTGTGCTGGCGTTGACGCTGATTTGCGGCTTGAAACCCGGCGCGATTCCCTTTGATGTAATCGAAATTATCATGGCGGTGATTGCCGCAATTGCCGCGATGCAGATCGCCGGCGGTCTCGATTATCTGGTGGGATTAGCAGAACGCCTGCTGCGCCGCCATCCACGCTATGTCACCTTCCTTGCGCCGCTGGTCACCTATGTCATGACGCTGCTGGCCGGCACCGGTCACACCGCGTTCTCCACCTTGCCGGTGATTGCCGAAGTGGCGAAAGAGCAAGGCGTGCGCCCGTCGCGTCCGTTGTCGATTGCGGTCGTCGCCTCGCAGATTGCCATTACCGCCTCGCCGCTCTCGGCGGCGGTGGTATTCTTCGCTTCAATCCTGGAACCGCATGGCGTGAGTTATCTGGCGCTGCTGGGTGTGGCGATTCCCTCTACCATGGCAGCGATCTTCTGCGCCGCCATCATCACCAGTTTTCTCGGCAAGGAGCTCAGGGATGATGAGAAATATCAGGCGCGTTTAGCGAAAGGTGAAGTGAAACTGCGCGGTGAGCAGGTTTATGACATCAAACCGGGCGCGAAGCGTGCCGTATTGCTGTTCCTGATCGGCATCGCCGCCGTGGTGCTCTACGCCACCGCGATTAGCGACAGCGTTGGCCTGATCAGCAATCCCGTGCTGCCACGCAACGAAGCCATCGTGGTGTTTATGCTGACCGTTGCCACGCTGATCTGCCTGACCTGTAAAGTCGATACCGGTGAAATCCTCAGCGCCAGCACCTTTAAATCGGGCATGAGCGCCTGTATCTGCGTGATGGGCGTAGCATGGCTGGGCGATACCTTTGTCAAAGCGCACCTCAACGATATCCAGGCGTTAGCCGGTGATATGCTGCAAGGTTATCCGTGGATGCTGGCGCTGGTGCTGTTCTTCGCCTCTACGCTGCTCTATTCGCAAGCCGCCACCACCAAAGCGTTGATGCCTGCCGCGTTGATGCTGGGCGTCTCGCCGCTGGCCGCCGTCGCGTCCTTTGCGGCGGTTTCCGCGCTGTTTGTGCTGCCAACCTATCCTACGCTGCTGGCCGCGGTCGAAATGGATGACACCGGTTCAACCCGTATCGGCAAGTTTGTGTTTAATCACTCCTTTATTATTCCCGGCGTGTTAGCGATTGCCTTCTCGGTGGCGTTTGGCTTCCTGTTTGGCAGCCTGATTCTGTAGCGCGGTTACATCCTGAAAACCTCGTGGCGAAGCGGTCGTGTTATTATCGCGGCCTATTCGCCACCGGAGCTCATTCATTCGCTATGGCTGCACGACTCTTTCGCCTTGCCGGCTTTTGCCTGGCGCTGGTTTTCTGCCTTTCGGCACAAGCCTCACTCTTCTCCCCGAACAATAACAGCCGCTTTGTGCCGGTTGATCAGGCGTTTGGCTTCGATTTCACTCAGCAAGGCAATCAGCTGACGCTCAGCTGGAAAGTGAAGGATGGCTACTATCTCTATCGCCAGCAAATCCACGTCACGCCGCAAAAAGCGCAAATTGCTCCACTCACGCTGCCGCCGGGCCAGCCGCACGAAGATGAGTTCTACGGCAAAAGTGAAATCTATCCGCAGGATCTGCAACTGCCGATCACGCTGCGCCAGGCCGCTGCCGGCGCGACCGTCACCGTGACCTATCAGGGCTGTGCGGCTGCGGGCTTCTGCTATCCGCCGGAAACCCGCGCGGTGCCGCTGAGCGCGGTTGCCGCCAATCAGGCTGCGCCTGCGGTCAGTGCGCAGCCCGCCAATCACAGCACGCCGCTGCCGTTTTCACCGCTTTGGGCGCTGCTGATTGGTATTGGCGTCGCTTTCACGCCGTGTGTGCTGCCGATGTATCCGCTGATCTCCAGCATCATTTTAGGAGGCCCGCGCCGCTATTCGATGGGGCGATTGTTCGCGCTGGCGATGGTGTATGTGCAAGGTATGGCGCTGACGTACACCGTACTCGGCATGGTTGTGGCAGCGGCCGGATTACGCTTCCAGGCGGCGCTGCAACATCCTTACGTGCTGATTGGCTTGTCGGCGCTGTTTATCGTGCTGGCGCTGTCGATGTTTGGCCTGTTCTCGCTGCAATTGCCTGCCAGCCTGCAAACGCGCCTCACGCTGTGGAGCAATCGCCAGCAAGGTGGCTCGCTGCCGGGCGTCTTCATGATGGGTGCACTGGCCGGGTTGATCTGCTCGCCCTGCACCACCGCACCGCTCAGCGCCATTCTGCTGTACATCGCGCAGAGCGGTAATCTGTGGGCCGGAGCCGGCACGCTGTGGTTGTATGCCTTCGGCATGGGCCTGCCGCTGATTGCCGTGACGATGTTTGGCAACAAGCTGCTGCCAAAAAGTGGGCCGTGGATGCAAACCGTCAAAGAGGGTTTTGGCTTTGTGATTCTGGCGCTACCGGTATTCCTGCTGGAACGCGTGATTGGCGATCTGTGGGGCATCCGTCTGTGGAGCCTGCTTGGCGTGGCATTTTTTGCCTGGGCATTCAGCCTCAGCCTGCGCGCCAGCGGCAAATGGCGCGTGCTGCAAGTCATCATGCTTGCTGCCGCGCTGGTCAGTGCGCGCCCGCTACAGGATTGGGCGTTTGGCAGCAGCAACAGCGCGCAAGCCGTGGCGCATCTGCCGTTCCACACCATCAATAGCAGCGAGCAGCTCGACAGCGCGCTACAGCAGGCGCAAGGCCGTATCACCATGGTCGATCTCTACGCCGACTGGTGTGTGGCCTGCAAAGAGTTCGAGAAATACACTTTTAGCGATGAGGGCGTGCGTAACGCGCTAAGTCGGGTACAACTGCTGCAAGCCAATGTCACCGCCAATAACGCGCAGGACAACGCGCTGTTGCAGCATCTGCAGGTTTTAGGTTTGCCCACCATTCTGTTCTTCGATGCGCAAGGCAAAGAGATCCCCGATTCGCGCGTCACCGGCTTCCTCAACGCCGCCGATTTCCGCACGCATTTGCAGAATGTGTCACGTTAAACGACACTGTCAGCAGGACACTGCCCGTTCGTCCGCGAGCGGGCCCGCATTCCAGAGGAGAGTCACTTGCAACGTGAACAAATACTCGAGCATGCGTTGAATGTGCTCGAACAAAGTGGCCTGGCCGCCACCACTTCCCTAACTCAGCTGGCTGGTGCAACCGGTCTTGAAGCCGAACAACTGACGCGTTTCTGGCCCGATCGTGATGCCTTGCTGTATGACGCGCTGCGCTATCACGGCCAGCAGATTGACAGCTGGCGTCGTCAGGTGCAGCTTGATGAACACCTCAGCGCCGAACAAAAGCTGTTAGCCCGCTACGAAGTGCTGAGTGAGCACGTCAGCAAAGGCCGCTTTCCCGGCTGCCTGTTTATCGCCGCCTGCAGCTTCTATCCGCAACCCGATCAGCCGGTGCATCAGCTAGCCGAACAGCAAAAGCGCAGTTCCTGGCAATTCACCCATGAAATTCTGGTCGATTTAGCGCTGGATAATCCCAGCATGGTGGCCGATCAGATGGAATTGATTCTGGAAGGTTGCCTGAGCAAACTGCTGGTGAAACGCAACGTACAGGATGTCGCGACGGCGCGCCGTCTGGCGGAAGATGTACTTGGTATCGCGCTGTGCCGTAAAAATGGTGCGCTGGCGTAGCCTTTTTGTTCACCTTGTCTGAAAAGCAAGCAATCAATCACGATTGCACCGCTTTTTTGACGAAAGCCGTTGACGGCTGTAAGCCATTAGGGTTTAATGCGCCCCGTTGCCCGGATAGCTCAGTCGGTAGAGCAGGGGATTGAAAATCCCCGTGTCCGTGGTTCGATTCCGCGTCCGGGCACCAACATTCTGAAAACCCAGCTTATGGCTGGGTTTTTGCTTTTCTGCGTTTGCTCATCTCAGCTACTGCCTCCCTTCCCTCTATACATGCTGATTATCCAGCATTGATCGATGCCAATATATTTATCTCCAGCTAATACTTTTAATCTATCTCCCCATAATAAAATCCAATAAAATTAATTATCAGTGAGTTAAATTCATCCGAAATAGTAATTCGTGATCCTGTCTCGGTTAGCCGTAACATCCCCTGCGTAACATCTGCGTAATCGCGTAAGCTTAATCACGTTCCAGTAATCATCCGATGATTCAGCTTGTTAGCTGAATACCCTATTCAATGAAGTAATGACTCATCACAACCAAAAATAAAAACGCTTACTTTTACATTTAATTATTTATCCAGGAACACAACGCGATTAATTAAATCACTCCCTACAGGAAAATAACCATGAGCGCAGGAAACCGAATCTATTTACGTCGTCCCGCCGATGCCGAACCGCTGTTGGAAGCTTTTCGCCGGTTACCGGCTGCGGTGGTGGCGGATTGCATGAGCCGTTTGCCCGCCTTGTCGGCCGAGATCAGCCTGAAAACCGCGCCGCGCCAACCGATCATGTGTGGCCTGGCGGTGACGGTTAAAGCGCGTTCCGGTGACAACCTGATGCTGCACAAAGCGCTGGATATGGCGGGCCGAAACGATGTGATTATTCTGTCGAACGAGGGCGATCGCAGTCAGTCGCTGATGGGCGAAGTGATGGCGACCTATGCCAGACAGCGCGGTATGGAAGGCATTGTGCTGGACGGACCGGTCCGCGATATCGAAGGGTTGTCACGCATGGACTTCCCCATCTACGCCGCCGGTCACACGCCGGGCGGCCCGTTCAAGGATGGTCCGGGCGAGATCAACGTGCCAATTGCCTGCGGTAAAATTCACGTTTCACCGGGCGATATCGTGCTGGGCGATGCGGATGGTGTGATTGTGATTCCTCGCCAGGATGCCGCACGCATTCTCGAAGCGGCGCAGGCGTATTTAATCGTTGATGAACACAACTTCGAGCTGGCGAAAACCGGCTCACTCGAACGCAGCTGGCTGGATGAGACGCTACGCACCAAGCAGGTTGAAATCATTGATGATGTGTTTCGTTAGAAACAAAACCGCGCGATAAATCGCGCCGCTACCGATGCGTGCACCTATGTGTAGCGGCGCAATTCATTGCGCGATAGATCGCGCCGCTACGGATGCGTGCACCTATTTGTCGCAGCGCAAATTATTGCACAACGCTAAGGCGTACTGCTCACCATCGCCAGTTTGCGCTGGCGATTCTCACGCCACACCGCAAATATCCCGGCCAGCGCTACAATCGATGCGCCCAGCAAGGTGGTGCTGCCCGGCAGGCTGTTCAGGAACAGATAACCAATCAGCATCGACCACACCAGCGTGGTGTAATCGAACGGTGCCAGCAGTGACGCATCGGCGTAACGCAGGCTCAGCGTCACCAGAATCTGCGCCAGACCCCCAAACAGGCCGCAGCCCACCAGCAACAGCAGCTGTATCGCGCTGGGTTTGCTCCAGCCAAACAGCGCCGTTGCCAGGCCAATTACGGTAGTCATCAGTGAGAAATAGAACACGATCGCGCCCGGTTTTTCGATGCCGTTGAGGAAGCGAATTTGCACGTTAGAGGTCGCGGAGCACAGCGCCGCCAGCAACGCACATGCCACACCAATGCTCGTCGTCGCGTTGCTGGCCCCATAGGAAAACAGCGCGCCGCTGGTGCTCAGGCTGGAAGAGAGCATGATCAAAATGCCGGATAATCCCACCACCACGGCGACCCAGCGTGAAACCCGCACCCGCTCTTTCAGCAGCATCGCCGCCATGATCACGGTAAACAGCGGCGCCGCATAGCTCAGCGCGGTGGCATCGGCCAGCGAAATATAGACCAGCGCCAGATAGTTAAAATACATGCCGCCGGTGCCGGAGAAGCCGCGAATAAAGTGACCAGACAGGTTACGCGTCTTGAGATTGTCCAGCACGTTGCCCTGCATTTTCAGCCAAATCAGCAGCGGCAACAGCGCGATAAAACTGCGGAAAAAAATCACTTCGCCGGTGGGAATGGCGCCGTTCAGCCCCTTCACACACGCCAGCATCAAGGTGGCGCACAGCGCGGCCAGTATCTTCAGTAACACGCCTAATCGGGCATTCATGCTTTTTCACTTCTCTCTACCACATGCAATCGGCGGGACTGCCGAGAGGACATGCGATCAAGCCTGGCGAGAAAAGTGTGCGCTGGATAACACTTTTTTGCTCTGCCCGAATAGAAAGAACTTATGCGCCGCTTAGCCATATTTTTTTGCTATTGCACGACAGGGTTTCCCTCTTTTTCGTCTGAAAACAAAGCCGATATAGTCCAGAAAAGCGAGAACGCAGGCGCTCCGTCCCGGTGACGCCGTGGTATTCATCATTGAGGAAGTTCACATGACCATGAAAAGACCTACCACCATCGGGCTGGCACTGCTGCCGCTGCTGGCTATTTCGGCTGCTCATGCCGACATGATGGCCAACATCAAATCCAGCGGCGAGCTAAAGTGCGCGGTCTATTCGGACGTGCCGCCCTTCTCTTCTCCGGATCCGAAAACACGTCAGCTGGCGGGCATGGATATCGATCTGTGTAACGCGCTGGCGAAGCAGATGAACGTCAAACTGACGCTGGTGCCCACCTCGGTGGAAGCGCGTATTGCGGTGATTGCTACCGGCCGCGCCGACGTACTGATCGCCAATCTGGCCTACACCAAAACCCGCGGCAACCAGATTCAATTCAGCGATCCCTATTACGTCGCCAAGGAGATGCTGCTGGTCAAAGCACCGCTGGCCGACAAGCCGCTGAGCTATTTCAAGGGCAAACGCATCAGCGCCACCAAAGGCACCACTTCTGAGCAATCAATCCATATCAAAGGCGGCAAAGCGGTGACCTTCCAGGATTCAGCCTCCGCGTTCCTCGCGCTGGAGCAGAACAAATCGGTGGGCTTCGTCACCAACACCATGACCGGCATCAAAACCATTTCGCAGGCAAAAAAAGACGGCATCAATCTGGCGATGATCAAAGAACCGATGGCGCTGGAGCCGATTGGTGTCGGCATGAAGCGTGATGAACCGGCGTTGCTGGCCAGCGTCAACAGCAGCCTGAAGGCGATGGACGATGACGGCACCATCGACAAAATCTGGGATACGTGGATTGGGCCCAACACCGAATACAAAATGGTGCGCGAAGAGCGCGTACAGCCGCTCTCCAGTCTGAAATTTGAACCGCTGGAATAACCATGCCCGTGACGTCGCACTCTGCTCTCCAGCCTGCCAGCGTTCCCGCGCTGGCTTGCTCCTCTGCTATCAAGCTCTCCACCATCGGCGCACGCGCGTGGCTGGTGGAAGCGCCAGGCGGTTTCGATCTCCCGGCGCAGCGCCGCATCTGGTCGCTGGCGCGCCTGCTGCATGCCGATGAAGCGATTGAAGCGCTGATCCCCGGCGTCACCAATCTGCTGGTACTGTTCCGCCATATTCCAGCTGATGAAATCGCCGTGCGCATGCAGCTGCATGTCGCATGGGATCAGGCGCAGGCGATCAGTCCGCAGGGCAAACTGATTGAAATTCCGGTGCATTACGGCGGTGAACACGCCACCGATCTCGAGGCGGTGTGCCGTCATACCGGTTTGAGCCCACGCGAGGTGGTGCGCCTGCACCATCAAAGCGAATACACGGTGTTTGCATTGGGCAGCGCGCCGGGCTTCGGCTATCTGCACGGCTTGGATCCGCTGCTGGCGACACCGCGCAAGAAAGTGCCGTCGCTTAGCATGTTGAAAGGCACCGTCACCATCGGTGGCGCGCAGGCGGGCGTTTCGGCGCTGACCGGCCCGAACGGCTGGAATGCGATTGGTTTTGCCGAGCTGGCGGTGTTTGACCCGCTGGCCGCATCGCCCGCGCTGATGGCACCGGGCGATCGCATCCGTTTTCTGCCGCAGAGGATTGAGCTGTGATTGAGATCGAACAGAGCGGTGCGCTCAACACGGTGCAGGATTTAGGTCGCTTCAACTATCGCCACATCGGCGTGTCGGTGAGCGGCGCGATGGATCCGCTGGCGCTGCGTGCCGGTAATTTACTCCTCGGCAACGACGAAAATGCGGCGGCAATTGAAGTGCAGCTGTTCCCGTTCCGCGTGCGATTTTTGCAAAACAGCAGCATCGCGGTGACCGGCGCGGATTGCCGCGCCACGCTGGATGGCACGCCGCTGCCGCCGTGGTGGGGCTGCGGCGTGCGTGCCGGGCAAGTGCTGGAGCTGCGTTATCCGCGCAGCGGCGCGCGTGGCTATCTGTGTGTTGCTGGCGGCATTGATGTGCCGCTGGTGCTTGGCTCGCGCAGTACCGCGCTGCGCGGTGGCTTCGGCGGCGTTGAAGGACGTCCGTTGCAGCGTGGCGATCGGCTGGCGCTCGGCGAAAATCGCGGCCCGGCACTTCCACACAGCGGCATCGGCATTGAACCGCCAGACAGCGCATTACACGCCATTTTTCCCCGTAACAGCGCCGGAGACATTCAGCTGCGCGCCATTCCCTCCGGCGAATACCCGCTGTTTGCCGCCGATGCCGCGCGCTTCTGGCAGCAATCCTGGCAGGTATCAAATCAAAGCAATCGCACCGGCTATCGGCTTTCAGGCGATCCGATCTTCCCCTCTGAAACCGTTGAGATGCGATCGTACGGGCTGATCCCCGGCATTGTGCAGGTGCCGCCGGGGGGGGAACCGATCATCCAGCTAAGCGATGCCAATACCGCCGGCGGTTATCCGAAGATCGCTGGCGTGATCGAGCAGGATCTGTGGCGACTTGGGCAAGTGCTGCCGGGCCAGT
Source organism: Pantoea sp. AG1095 (assembly GCF_003208415.1). NCBI lineage: Bacteria > Pseudomonadati > Pseudomonadota > Gammaproteobacteria > Enterobacterales > Erwiniaceae > Pantoea > Pantoea sp. AG1095. The sequence continues at coordinate 140,424 of NZ_QKMJ01000011.1, forward strand.
CGATCCAGCTGATCCACAGCGATGTGCGTGAAGCGATCGCCATCGAACAGGAAGTGGCGCGCTGGCTGAGCCGTCTGCGCTTCAGCTGCCAGCCACTGCGTAAGGCGCTTACCGTTTAATCCGCACAAGGAAACCAGACATGAAGATTGATGTGAATTCCGATATGGGCGAAGGCTTCGGCGTTTACCAGCTGTGCGATGACGCCGCGCTAATGAAAGTGGTGTCATCCGCCAATATCGCCTGCGGTTTCCACGCTGGCGATCCGGCGATCATGACCAACATGGTGCGGCTAGCGAAGGCACATGGCGTGGGCATTGGCGCGCATCCCGGCTTGCCGGATCGTCAAGGTTTTGGCCGCCGCGAACTGCCGTTTAGCGCCGAAGAGATTTGTCAGCAGGTGGCCTATCAGCTCGGCGCGCTGACGGCGATTGCCCGCGCGGAAGGCACCCACGTTTCCCACTTCAGTTTCCACGCCGCGATGGGCAACATCGTCAACCGCGATGCCGCCCTGGCGCAACAGGTGATGGAGTTAGTGGCGCGCATCAATAGCGAGCTGATCATCTTCGCCCAGCCCGATACGATCATTGAAGTCGCGGCGCAGGCGGCAGGCCTGAAGACGCTGACGCTGTTCCTGGCCGACCGCGCCTATGACGCGCAAGGCCGTCTGGTGCCGCGCGGCATTGCCGGTGCGGTGATCAACGAGGAAAGCGCGCTGCGCGCCCGCGTGCGCCAGTTTTTGCAGCACGGCACGGTGACGACGATTGAAGGTGAAGAGATTGCGGTGCGTGCGCGCTCGATTCTGGTTCACAGCGACACGCCAGGCTCCCTGGCGCTCGCCACCATTGTGCGCAGCGAAATCGAAGCCAGCGGCCATCAGGTCGCCCCGGCGGCGGAGGTGGTCATTGATTAGCGGCCTGCTTATCCATCGCACCGATACGTAGCGGCGCGATTTATCGCGCAATAAATTGCGCCGCTACAGTTTTTGCATCTCTCCGCAACGGCGCGATAATTATTTCAATGAATCAAACACATCCACCACAAAACGCCGCAATGCGATCGCATCCCGTCTCTAACCGCTCCATGCTCGTGGCATACGACAAGCGGATAAACGGACCCATGCCGTACGCCGCGCCCTGCACCGTCACTACGTGCTGCTCTTCGATCAATGCCAGCACAAAATCGGCATCATTGGTGATCAATCTGCCACCGGCGCTGGTTTTGCCGATGTAGCCCGCGATATTCACAAACAGATAAAATGCGCCCTGCGGTTTGTGGCAGCGCAGGCCATCAATCGACGTCAGGCGCTCCAGTACATAATCACGGCGCTGGCGATAGATGCGCGCGCGCTCCTGCAGCAGATCCTGCGGGCCTTCCAGCACCGCTACCGCCGCGGCCTGCGTTAAGGTGCAGACGCCGCCGCTGTTCTGGGTATTCACGTTGCTCATCGCTTTGATCAACGGCGCCGGGCCGCCACAGAAGCCCAATCGCCAGCCCGTCATGGACCAGGCTTTCGACACGCCGTTCACCGTCAGCACGCGGTCAACCAGGCGCGGCTCAACCTGCGCCAGCGTGTAAAAACGCACATCGTCATAAATCAGGTGTTCATAGATATCGTCGGTCATGATCCACACCTGCGGATGGCGCAGCAGCACCTCGCCCAGCGCGTGCAGCTCCGCTTGGCTCGCCACCGAACCGGTGGGATTGCTCGGGTAGTTGAGCAACAACCATTTGGTTTTATCGGTGATGGCGGCGTCCAAATCGGCCGGCAGCGGTTTGAAGCCGTTCTCCTGCGTGCAGGGTAGCGCCACCGGCACGCCACCAGCGAATTTGACGATATCGGCATAGCTGATCCACGACGGCGTCGGGATCACCACTTCATCGCCAGGATTGATGGTCGCGAGGATCGCGTTAAAAATGATCTGCTTAGCGCCGCCAGCGGTGAGGATCTGGCTGACGTCGTAATCGAGCTGATTATCGCGTTTGAACTTCAGCTGGATCGCTTTGCGCAGCGCCGGCGTGCCGTCGGTGGGCGGATAGCGCGTATCCCCGGCGCGCGCAGCGGCATAAGCGGCTTCAATCGCGTGAGGTGGCGTGGGGAAATCGGGTTCACCGGTAGAAAGCGCCACCACATCAATGCCCTGCGCCGCGAGATCGCGGGCCTTTTGGGTCATGGCAACGGAGGCAGAAACGGTCACATTCTTTAATCGATCGGCTATCTCGGGCATGGGTTAATCCTGGCTCAGTGTCAGCATGAACGGCTTGCAGCAAGCTGCAAACACGACGTTTACCAGAGGATAGGTTTTTGTCCGAAGCGGCGGTTAATAGTGCTTTGTTGTGGTGATATAACACAAAGCGATGACTGAACCGACCGCACACTTTCGCCATAAAGATGGCGAGCCTGATGTGGAAATGCGCGGCAGGTCACGCGCTAGCGCCTGACGTAATGTTAATAGAGTGTTACTTTGAGTGCCGGTTAACAGCGCGCAACGCCCGTTTACTCACTCCCATCATCGCCAAATCTAATGAGTGAATCGCACCATACCAGTGCAAAGGTTGCTGTTTTACCCTCGCCGTCACGGCAACTATCCAACTCAGCACCTGCCGTAGGAGGCACTGTGGCTCTACCCTCCTGTCTGAGTTCATTCGCGAAAGCTTATTTGGCATCAACTTTGCTTGATACCCGCTATGCGTTCTGTTGGAGGAAGCGTTCATGAATCTTCGTCGCCTGAAGTACTTTGTTAAAATTGTTGATGTGGGCAGCCTGACCCAGGCCGCCGATATTTTGCATATTGCCCAGCCCGCGCTGAGCCAGCAGCTGGCTACGCTGGAAGGGGAAGTGAATCAGCAACTGCTCATTCGTACCAAGCGCGGCGTGACGCCGACCGAAGCCGGGAAAACCCTCTATTCCCACGCGCAGGCGATTTTACGCCAGTGCGAGCAGGCACAAAGCGCCATCGAGCTGGTCGGCGCGTCACTGAGCGGCAGCGTCTCAGTGGGCTTAGCGCCGGGCACCGCGGCACAAAACCTCGCATTACCGCTGATGATGGAAGTGCAGCAGCAGCATCCCGGCATCGTGCTCTACTTCAATGAGAACTTCGGCACCACGCTGAGCGAACTGATCATGAATGGCCGCATGGATATGGCGGTAATTTACGATCACCGCACCATTCACGGCCTGCGCTTTATGCCGCTGATGAAAGAGGATCTCTATTTCGTCTGTCCGTTCAGCCTCGCGCAACCGGTGAAAGAGATCCCGCTGGCGCAGGTGGCGCAATACGATCTGTTCCTGCCGCGCGTCTACAACATCATGCGCAAAGTGCTCGACGATGCCTTCGTACACAACAATCTGCAGTACCGCGTGAAATGCGAGATCGAGTCGCAAACCACGCTGAATGCCGCCCTGAGCGCCGGTCTCGGCACCACCATCATGCCGGAATCCGCAGCGCGCGCGATGCTGAAAAGCGGCGATGCGTGGATGGCGAAGATCGTCGATCCGGATGTACAGGTGTCGCTGTCGTTCTGCATGTCGGATCACTTGCCGCTGTCACAGCCGGCCGAAGCGGTGAAATCGATCCTGCTGTCGCTGATGTCGCGCCGCAACGTTGAGAATCATCCTCTGACGTTGGTGGGATAAGTCCCGCTTATTGCCGCAAAGCGAAACCCTCTTACTGCCCGTATTGCGAACGCGCTAGATTACGATTTTGCCCGCTCAGGCGGGCGTGTTTCGCTTTGACGGGAATTCCATGGATAAAACCGCAATACCGCTGCCGACGCTGCGTGCGCTGGCGCGCAAGATGCAATCCTCCGGGCTGAACAGCCTGGCGCTCGATGGCAAGCACTGGTCAGTGCGGTTGACCTTCGCCGCCACGCCAGCCACGCCCGCGCCTGTCACGCTTCCCGCCGCTGAAATCCCCCTCATCCCGCAACGCATCGGCGCACCGATGCCCGGCACGCTGCTGCGCCGCCATCCGCATAGCCCGCAGGATTTTGTCGCGCCCGGCCAGCACATCGATGCCGGTGCGGTGGTGGCGCTGGTGCAGGTTGGCCCGCTGTATGTGCCGGTGATTAGCCCGGATAGCGGCACGATCCGATCGCTCATGGCTGAGCATCTTTCGGCGGTGGAATATGACGAGGACATTCTGACATTTGCGCCGTCAAGCGCATAAGATCAATACCGCGCGATAAATCGCGCCGCTACAAATACGTGCATTTTGTAGGTCGATCTCAATCACCGCACATGTCGTAGCGGCGCAATTTATTGCGCAATGTTGGAACGGGTGAAGTGCAGCAGGCAAGCGTTATAAGGGGCGCTTATTGCCTCAAAATTTTTATGTCTTATGCCCTTGCGGCATAACTGCATACAGTCAAAAGACGCCATAACGAGGAGAGGCAGATGCCATTTTCAGATTACAAAACCGCGCTGGTGACCGGCGCATCGGCGGGAATGGGCGAAGCGATTGTTGAGCGCTTGTGCCAGGAGGGCATCACCGTGCACGCGGTGGCGCGCCGTAAAGAGCAGCTGGCAGCGCTGGCCGATCGTACCGGCTGTATTCCGCATGCGGTGGATGTCAGTGACATAAAGGCGCTGACCGCGCTGTGCCAGGATCTCGAAATCGACATTCTGGTGAATAACGCTGGCCTGTCGCATCCGGGCTCGATCCTCAATGCAGACGAGAACGTGATTGAAACCCAGGTGGACGTCAATCTGCGCGCGGTGCTGCATCTGTGCCGTTTGCTAGTGCCGGGCATGGTGGCGCGCGATCGTGGCCACGTCTTCAACATCACCTCGATTGCTGCCATCTACAACTTCAACGGCAACTCGGTGTATCACGCCACCAAAGCCGGCGTGCATGCCCTTTCGCGCCAGCTGCGCGTCGATTGCTACGGCGCGCGCGTGCGCATCACCGAAATCTGTCCGGGCCGCGTCGCCACCGATATCTTCGGCAACGTGTCAGGCGATCACGAAGAGGCGCGCCGCCGCTTCATTGATGGCTTTGAACTGCCGCAGGCCAAAGATATCGCCGACTGCGTTGCTTTCGCGCTCGCGGCACCGCTGGCGGTAAATATCGGCAACATCGAAATCACCCCGACATTACAGGTGCCGGGCGGTCTTTCCACCATGCGACCGGGCGAGCACAGCGCGTAGCAGGCGAAGATGAGGTAACAGAATGGCTCTCGATTTCAGCAGTGTGATAACCGGCCAATACGGCCAGATGATCGTTGACGGAACGGTGATCACCCTTGAACTGGCGTTGGGTGCCTGGCTGCTGGCGATGGTGCTGGCGCTGCTGCTGGTGGTGATTCGCCTGACTGAAAACCGCATCGCGGTTGGGCTGGTCAAAGCCTATGTCTCTTATCACCGCAATGTGCCGACGCTGATCCAGTTGATGATGTGGTACTTCGCCATTCCCACGCTGCTGCCGGAAGCGCTGCAGATGTGGATCAACAACTACAACGCCGAGTTCCTGTTCTCCCTCACCGCGCTGGGTCTGTGTCAGGCGGCGTACTTCTCCGAAGATATCCGCAGCGGCCTGCGCGCCATTCCCGACGGGCAGAACGAAGCTGCGCGCGCACTCGGCATGAGCTACGTGCGCGCCATGCACGGCGTGATTCTGCCGCAGGGCATTCGCAATGCGATGCCCGCGATGATCAACCACACGGTGCTGCTGTTTAAAAACACCAGCCTAGCGATGGTGATTGGTGTGGCGGATCTCACCTATGTAACGCGCGATATTGAGAACCAAACGTTCCGTACCTTCGAATCTTACATCGTGGCGACCGTGGGCTATCTGTTCTTCTCCCTGCTGCTGATGGGCCTTGGCGCACTGCTGGCCCGCCGCTTCCAGCGCGTCTATGCGAGGTAATGGCGATGTTTGAGATGTTCACCATTTTGCATGACAACGGCATGCTGCTGTTGATGGGGCAATACCCGAACGGTCCGATTGGCGGCGTGCTTTGTACGCTGCTGATCTCGGTGCTGGCGGTGCTGCTGGCGTTTCCGATTGGTGTGCTGCTGGGCCTGGCGCGCCTGTCGCCGTGGCGCTGGCTGAGCTGGCCCGCCACTGGCTGGGTTTATCTGCTGCGCGGCATCCCGCTGATGATGGTGGTGTTCTGGACCTACTTCTGTGTGCCGCTGCTGATCGGCCACAACATCAGCGGCTTCGCCACCATGCTGTGTACGCTGGTGATTTATGAGAGTGCCTATATCGCCGAGATCGTGCGCGGTGGCATTCAGGCGCTGCCGCACGGCCAATACGAAGCCTCACGCGCGCTCGGCATGAGCCACCTGAAAACTTTGCGTCTGGTGATCCTGCCTCAAGCGCTGTTCAACACCTTGCCCAGCCTGGTCAGCCAGCTGGTATCGATCATCAAAGACAGTACGCTGGGTTACGTGATTAACGTGCCGGAGCTGACCTTTGCCGCCAATCAGGTGAGCAATCAGCTGCTGACCAAACCGTTTCAGGTGTTCGCCATTGTGGCGCTGAGCTACTACCTCATCTGCTTCAGCCTCACCTGGCTGGCTAATAAACTCGAAGCGCACATTGCGCAGAAACGTCGTCAAGCACCGCAGCCAACGCCCAGCATGGCGCCCGCAGTGATGCTGACTAAAACCTCTTCGCAATAAGGAAACCGCATGGGACCGATGATCATGTTTAATCAGGTTAATAAATGGTACGGCGCGTATCAGGCGCTGACCAACCTGAGCGCCGAGATTAATCCCGGCGAAGTGGTGGTAGTGTGCGGCCCTTCCGGCTCGGGCAAATCGACGCTGATCCGCACCGTTAACCGTTTAGAACCGATCGATGACGGCCAGATTGTGTTTGATGGCACCGATATTCACGGCAGCAGCACGCGCCTCAATCAGCTGCGCACGCGCATCGGCTTTGTGTTTCAGAGCTTCAACCTGTTCCCGCATGTGACGGTGGCCGAGAACATCATGATGTCGCCGATGAAAGTACTGGGCGTAAAGCGCAGCGAAGCGCGTCGTCAGGCGGGTGAATTGCTGGAGCGCGTGGGCTTAGCGCATAAAGCCGATGCTTATCCGGCGCAGCTTTCCGGCGGCCAGCAGCAGCGCGTGGCGATTGCCCGCGCGCTGGCGATGAAGCCGCCGGTGATGCTGTTCGATGAACCGACCTCGGCGCTCGATCCGGAGATGGTCGGCGAAGTATTGTCGGTGATGCGCGGTCTGGCGCAGGAAGGGATGACGATGATGTGCGTGACCCACGAAATGAACTTTGCCCGTGAGGTGGCGGATACCATCTGGTTTATGGACCAGGGACAGATTCTGGAGAAATCACAACCAGAACAGTTCTTCACCCAGCCGCAGCACCCGCGCGCGCAGCGCTTTCTAAGCGACCTGCGATCGCATTAAGGGGGATATTTTTTCACTATCGCCATTTTTAATTAAAGTTTGGTCCTAACTTGTCGTTCTTCTTTATGCCACCACCAGGAGAAGACCGATGAAAACAGCATTCGTATTATTTTCTGGTTTGCTATTTGCCCAAGCCGTTCTGGCTGAGGGCGGTACCGTTTCTTTTACCGGTGCGATAGTTGAGCCTGCCTGTACGACGACGACCAATAGCCAGCATGCCGCAGTGCAATGTAGCCAGAATGGTGTCGATAAAGTGCGTCAGATTAGATTCAATAAGCAACAGCAGACGCTGCCGTTTCAACTCGGCAATGTCAGCGTGCAATCATCGGGTCATATTAAAGCTGTTGAAGTGATCTATCGGTGAGTCATCACTGACAATTTTCCCCCGCCAGGGGGAAAATTATTTATTGATAGGTCAGAGTGAAAGTCGCGGAACTGTTAGCTGTGCCAGGTGTAATGGTTGCGGTCGTTTGGTAATAACGCGCCTGAAGCGGAATGTTATAATTCCCCGCGCTGGCCGAGGTTCCGGCAACAATATTAGTGCCCAGTTGCACAGGCGCATTGTTAAACAGCAGCTGCACGCCCACTCCACTTGCCGTATTGGCACCTGATGTCAGATTTAATACCCCATTGGCGGAGTTTTGGGCATTTCCATCAATTTTCACATTGATGCGGGTGCCGGCATTACAGTTAAGCGGAAGGGTAAAATTACGCGTAAAGCTGGCATCGGGTGAACTGCCTGTCCCATTGAACGCACGCTTATCCACGTTGCCCATATTCACGGCGATGGCTGTATTGCTTACTGAACACGCCAGCGTTGTGACACTAAAACCATTCATAAGAATCGTCGATCCCGGTGAATGCCAGAGCGCCTGGTTGTTGCGCAAAATAAACGCTCCGGCCTGCTGCGCGGTAACCATCCCTGAACCGGTTGGCCCCGTTTTATAGAACTGTAACAACGCTTGCTCGCGCAGAGGTTGTCCCGCCATTAAGCCATTGACCGAACACAGCAACCTATTGTTCGCATTACCATCTCCCGTACCGGTTCCATCAACCCAGCCACTAAAGTTATTGCAGTTGTTCACTGAGATGGCACCGATAGCAAAGCCTATTCCCGCAATATTGGTGCTGTAAATTCGTCTGCCTCCAATGGTCGTGACATAGTTACCGGTGCCTTTTACGCCCACACTTTGATAAGTCAACGCGGGGGCCGTGTTAGTACAGTTAAACGTGTTCACCGCACCCGAGGTGATCTGGCTGCCAATCAACGATCCTACCGGTAAATCCCGTTGAATCACTATCGCAGGTGGAGAAATTGTTGTCGCTGCTGTGGTGGTAGTACAGGTATAAGCCTGCGCAAAGTTAACGTACAACCCAATAAAAAATATGCTCGGTAATAAAAGAAATAAACGCATAAATGTTTCCTTTAGCGGCATTGTGCCGTCACAGAATTGACACCAAACTGAGCCTTTCCTAACGTAAACGGAGCCTGACATTCGCCGCCCTTCCAGTTCACCTTAACCACGCCCGCTGCGGGCACGCCGCTGAGGTAAACATGTTGTTTGTCATCAACGATGCCATGCGAAAGGGTTTCGCCGTTGGCAACGCTGGCACGTGCGCCGAACGGCACTTGACGCCCACGCAAGGTGACGACCATTTTTGCCCCCGATACCGTGGGATAATTGGCTAATGCTACGGCCCCCTGCGTAGGCACCACTGTTTGGCTGTCACTCAGCAGATCGACGTTATCGCCGAGCGAATTGGCATCAAGCGAAAGCGAGGTGCGGCGATAAGGTGTTACGTTAGGTACGACGGCATAACCTCTGCCATCAGTCAGCACGCCGGTTTGGTTGAGCACGCGAACCGCTTCCGCGTCTTCAGCGCGCACTAACGCCATGGTGTCACCTAACGGCTGGCTCAGAGTCACACCATAGGGATGCACCACAATGCCGCCCGTTGCGCCGTAATTCAGTTGTCGGGTATTCCGCGAGTAGTTATAGCCAGCCTGGTATTCGCCAAAGCGTGCTTTATAGTTGACTGACGCATTGCCATTGGCGCCAACCCCTTGATTGGTGTAACCCTGCTGCACGCTATAGCTCAGGTTATTGTCTGCCAGTGCAGTGCCTGACAACCCCACCGCGCCAGTGGTTTTATCGCGATTGTCGGTGCTGCCCGAGAAGTTCAGCCAGCTTTTGGGTAAAAATCGGTCAAAGGGAATCTGCACCGCCAGCGAAAAAATTTGATCGTGTTTGGTGTAGAACGGCGTCTGTGAATAGCTGTAGTTAAAGGAGTAATTGATGGCGTTGAAGCTGGAGTTATAGCCCAGCGTCAAACTGCGCTCCTTTTCTGTCACGCCCCAATATTGTTGCTGGTAAGCGGAGAGAAAAAGACTGCCATAATCACCCAACGATTGATTAACGTTGAGTTGGGATTTACTGCGTCTGTTATGGCTATAACGCCAGTTTCGCCATTCGCGTCGGGCTTGTTCAACTTCATTGCGGTTGTTGGGATTACCCCGGAAACCCGGCGGTAGTGTATTCGCGTAATAGCCATTAGCTTCATTAAAATCGTAATAACCAGACGTGGAATAACGGTAGCCAGCCAGAGTAAAAGTGGTGCCGCTCATTGCGACATCTTTTGCATATTGAAAACGAAATGAGCCACCGCGATGAGTTTCTTCCATTAAACGGGCATTGGCGAATGTTCCGTCCAGCGAAATCGAACCCAATAACCCCAGACCTTTCCCCACACCAACCGATGCTGACGTGTAATCACCCGACAGGATAGATCCACCATAAACGGTTGAGCTATAAGGCAAACCATAAACGGTTGAGCTATAAGGCAAACCATAAATACCTGTGCCTTGTATAAAGCCCGGTTTTTTTGCCGATCCCCCGGTTGAACGATATTGCCCGGCCGTGAAAGCATATTTGAAACGCCCTTCACGCTGCATGATAGGCACCGCAGAAAATGGCTGAACAAACTGTCGGACGCTGCCATTCGCTTCTTTTATTACCACCTCAAGATCGCCACTGGCCGAGGTAGGATAAAGATCGTTTATGGCGAAAGGTCCGGGTGGCACATAGGCTTGCCAAATGATGTTACCGTCCTGACGAATGGTAACTTGCGCATTGCTCTGCGCAATGCCTCGTACAACGGGTGCGAATCCTCGTAAGCTTTCAGGCTGCATATTGTCGTCTGAGTAGAGCTGAGCTCCACGAAAGGGGAAGCTATCGAATACCTCTGATGGCGTATAGCTCTCTCCCAATACCAGCTGGCTTTTCCAGGGTTTGATGTCACGCTGAACGTAGGTATTAATACTGTTCCACTTATCATCACCCTGACTATGGCTATAGGTGGTGTAATTGCGCGCGCGCCAGGCCCCGAGATTGATACCGCTACGCAAATTGAGATACGCGTTGTTATCACTTCCCTGACGATAATCACTCCAGTTATTGGCACCTGAATAGCCATAATTCATAAATAGCGCGTTGACACCATCGTCCCACTCATCTGGGCCAACATACCCTTGTGCGTTTTGTCGCACATATTCTTGTGGAATGGAGACATTTAAGCGTTGCTGGCTTAAATCAAAGCGGGTTTGCGCCTGCGGGATGATGGCAGCGATATTCGTCACTTCCTGCGCAGGTGAGATTTTCACGAAAGCGGGTGTGGCATTCTCTTTCACGCCCCACCGCATAAAATCGGCTTTCATTAATAGGGGCTGCAGACCCTTCGCACCGGGTTCAAAGCGTATGCTTTTTGATCCAACAAAATTGTCGTTCAGGTAAACGTCGGCGTTGTAAACGCCCGCCGCTTGACCCCCACTGCGACTAAAAGTGGAAAGATCCAGATTTGCACGCTGGCCGCTGTGTCGTTCCACCGTGTCAGGATCAAAATAATCCTCTGCAGCCACATCATTAATGGGCATTGCAGCCAGTATTACCATGTTAAGTAAGGTGCGCTGAAAAGCAGGCCTCAGCGTTAAAGGTATATTTTGTCTCATCGACATGGCCCTCTCCTTTAATCGGTGCCCACTTTTAATGTTTGTTCTGCTGTAATGCCGCCGAAATCATTAATCGCTCGCCAGCTCACCGGATTGCCAACGTGCACTTTTTGGCCAAGAACGATTTCCTGTGAAGGCAACACCATCGGCGGTTTGGTCATGGTTGAACCGTTTACGGTCAGGTCGTAGAGCGAAACGCTGTAAGGCGTGGGATTAAACACGGCGAGTTTGCCCTCACGCTGGCGAAATTTGAGCCTGGTAAAAGCCAATGCGGGATCGCCGCTTAACTCTGCGGGCCGGTAAAATAACTTCATCTTGTTTTTAATGGTGATAACGAGATCGTTAGTGGCCTGACGATTGACCGTCGGGATAATCTTGATATTCAACCAGTGCACGGATTCCTGATCGTCTGGCAACGTGTGACCACTGTAGATAACGCGCACCGAATTCTGGCTATGAGGCTCAAGGCGGAAGAGCGGGGGCGTGGTGATGAAAGTGTCATCAGCGGTATCACTCTCTTCCTGACTGCTAACCCAGGATTGAATCAAATAGGGACGATCGTCTGGATTAGTCACACTTATCGCGGCCAGCTTGTTTTTACCGTCATAAACCAGACGTGTGCCACCAATCTGCACACCAGACTGAGCCATAGGCGACAGGCACAAAAGTGCCATGGCCAATGGCCAAAGACTTTTTTTAAACATCCATCTCTCTCCGTGACGAAAGAAAGAGCCGCATGACGCGGCTCTGAAACTACTTAGTTGTAAGCAATGGTGAAGGTCGCCGTGGAGTTTGCTGTACCCGCAGTAACTGGCGTAGCCGTAGCGTAATATTTCGCTATGTAGGTCAGTACATTAGGGCCGGCTGCCGTGATCGGACGATCAGCCGATTTGCTGGCGATAGGGATGAGAGTGGAACTGTCTTGCTCATACAGCGCGACACCCACATTAGTGGCAGTTTGCCCTGAGTTCAGAGCGAGGATTTGGTTATTTCCCGCAGAGGTTGCGCCATCGAAACGTACGCTGGCCGAGGTTACCGCAGCAGGACAACTTGTCAGATTAATGTTGAAGCGAGTCGGTGCCGCGGTGACACCGGCTCCGGTGAAGGTTTTGCTTGAAACGGTGCCCAGATTCACGGTTTGGTTGGCAGAGCCAGTATCCACCGTGCAAGCGTTATCGGTAATTGTGCCCGTAAAATTAATCGTGCCATCAGCAGCAGTTGTCGTGCCAATAAATCCAAGAGAAGCCGTAATTGCAACCAATACTGCGAACTTGCTTTTCATGATTAAGCCTCAAAAATCGTCATAAAAAATGTCTCTGCTCAAGCAATGAACTTTCATTTCCACAGCAGATAAAACATTAATCGAAGTAATGTTGGAGCCCTTCGACCGCTTTAAGTAAATGACAATTTTCAACCTATTGAAAGTTTTTTTGATTATTCGTGCTTAATTTGAAATATAACCCTAAAAAAATTAGCGCAACGGTTAATTTACAGATCTTTGATCTTTTTTAAGATCCTTTTTTAGAATAAAAAACTTAACATTTGTATTTTAACGATCTAAAGATCTAAAAAATCACCTAAGACAGCATTTTATGCGAATAAGACAAAATGTGACTTCTCCAGGATATGTCTTCTTTTTCTGCTATTACCGTCAAAGATGCCCCTTTATTTTCAGGAAGACAGCATGAATTCGGTTTTTATTTGTACAATAGTTATAAGCCAGGTTTAACTATTACAGAAATAAAACTGTTATATTGCGTTGGGTTAATGATGAGGGGTGTGATTATTGGTTGCAGACAGAATATTGTTCTACGCCTGGTATAAAAGCGCATAAAGGCGCCAAAAAGCGCGTAAAAACGCAGAAAAATCGAAGATAAAATGGCATCAAATTTTTAGGTAAAGCGTGAAAAAAACGGCAAGTATGACGCCTGAACTGATATCGCATCAAGTCAGCGCTTTACACACTTGCCTATCTACAGGTCGCCTCGTAAGCGTATGTGTTGTTGTCCATCTAGCGGTATTTTCGTCCTATCCCCCTTTTAATCTTGTTCCTCGCAAGTCGTTCCTGCCTTGCTTTTTTCAAATCACTTAAAAGGTTTAAGACCCGTCTCAAGCGCTAACAACTTCTCCCCGCGTGAGAATTCCCCCTCACCTACTTCATGACCCCCTTTTAGCCAAAACACGAGAATTTTATGGACAACACACGTTCGTCAGCGTCACGCGCCGATGCCTCATCCCGCTGGATGCGGCCGCTCATCTTTACCCAGATTGCCGTCCAGGTGGGCATGGCACTCACCCCCTTTTGGGCATTATCTGTTGAAGCCGCCATCCGTCCGGGCGAAGAGACCTCACTCAGCAGCGCTGCCCAGCAGGCCAGTGGACTGGCTGAGGCGCATCAATCCGGTAACCTAAGCGGCTATCTCAGCCAGCAGGTCACTGGCGCCGCCGTAGGCCAGGCGCAAGAATGGCTAAAACAATGGGGTACCGCACGCGTCGAGCTTGGCACGGATGAGCACTTTAAGCCGCAGACTGGCTCGTTTGACCTGCTGTTACCGCTCAATCAGACGCCGGACCGCCTACTTTTCGCTCAACAAGGCCTGCGCAATAAAGACGGTCAATTTACTGGTAACTTCGGTCTCGGCCAGCGCCACTTCACCAGCCGCTGGATGCTTGGCTACAACGCCTTTTACGACCAGAACATCAGTCGCAGTCATAAACGAATGGGCATTGGTGCCGAAGCCTGGCGCGACTACCTCAAGCTTTCCGGAAATGGTTATTATCGCCTGAGCAGCTGGCGCAACTCTGTAGATGTTGAAGACTACGATGCTCGCCCGGCAAACGGGTTCGACCTTCGGGCCGAGGCCTGGCTACCCGTCTACCCGGCGATTGGCGGGCGTTTTATGTACGAAAAATACTACGGTGACGAAGTTGCATTGTTCAGCAAAGAGAGGCGCCAAAGTAACCCTGCTGCCTTCACCGCAGGTTTGAGCTATACCCCGGTGCCATTGGTGTCGTTCACACTGGACCATAAAGCCAGTGGTCATCAGCGCGAATCCCAATTAGGCCTCCAGTTCAACTATCAATTGGGTCAGACGCTCAGTAGCCAGCTCGATCCCAGCGCCGTAAATCTAAACCGCACTTTAGCTGCTAACCGTATGGCGCTGGTTGAGCGTAATAACAATATCGTGCTGGAATATCGCAAACAGGAGCTGATTCAACTTGGCCTGCCGACCGAAATCAATGGTCGCAGCGGTAAAACCGTGACTCTGAATTACAAGATCATCAGCAAGTACGGTCTGGCATCAATTATCTGGAACGACGCCGAGATCGTCGCTGCGGGTGGTCACATTCAGGACCTGGGTAACAACCAATACCAAATCGTGTTACCGCGCTTTATCGCTGGCGGCCATAACCGCTATACCCTGAGCGGCGTGGCCATAGACACACGTAATAACCGTTCGAAAGTTTCCTCGACTGTGGTCAACGTCAGTAGCCCGGCGATAAATGCCAGCACTAGCACGCTGAGCGCCTCGCCTGCCACTTTGCTTGCCGACGGTAAGGCCACGTCGCAGATCAGCATCCTGCTGCGCGATGAAAACGAGCAGCCAGTGACCGATGTGGCTGCGTCCATCGCGCTAAGTGCTACCGAGTTGAGCAACGCCCCGGAGAAAGCCGGTGTTGGTGCTCGCCCCAGCACCCATGCGGCTACCGCTGCCGCGAAGACGCCGGTGTTGAGTGCTGTCACAGAAAAAGGCAATGGCGAATACCTCGCCACGCTAACCGCCGGTACGCGTGCAGCAGACGTTAAACTCAGCGCCACCATCGATACGCTGCAACTGAGCCCGCTGACCATTAAACAAATTAGCGACATCGGTAGCGCCACCGTGGCTGACGGCGATCTACGTCTGACACGGGATAATGTAGTGGCCAACGGCAGTGCCATTGCTCGCGCAGAAGCTCGCGTGACAGATGCCATGGGCAACCCGGTTGCGGGTGTGACCGTGACCTTTGCATTGAGTGGCTCCGCGCAAGTCGCAGCAGGCAGTAGCCTGACGGCCATCAGCGACGACAACGGCATGGTGGTAATCGCCTTTACCGATACCGCGGCAGAAACCATTACAGTTACCGCGTCTACCGCCAACGGCAGCGCCAACGCCCTGGCGAATTTCATTGCCGACGCATCCACCGCCGCACTGGATAGGAGTAACCTTACAGTTGATCGAACCACTGCCATCGCCAATGGTAGCGATTCTGTCACTTTCAGCGCGCTGATTAAGGATGCCAATGGCAATCCAGTACCGGGCGTGAAGCTCAACTGGCACAGTAACGGTGGTGCATTGAGTGCTGCTGTGAGTCAGAGTGGCAAAAACGGTATTGCCATCGTCACCTTGAAAGATACTGCGGCGCATGATGTGCAGGTACAGGCACAGCTTGGCACGCAGGCCGCCGTGGATGCACCCGTCATCAGCTTTACCGCCGATGCCGCTAGCGCCACCATCGACGCGCGCGACTTTATTGTGGATAAAACCAGTGCCGTGGCCGATGGCAGCGATCTCGTGACTTACACCATTACTGTGAAGGACAAAAACGGAAACCCGCTGCCCGCACAAGTTGTAAACTGGCAGACCTCACTCGGAACACTTAGCCAGACAACAAGCGTGACAGGGCCAGACGGCAAAACCCAGGTCACGCTGACCTCAACCCAAATGGGCCAGGCGGGTGTAAGCGCAGCGCTGGTTGGCAAACCCGCGCTAAGTGCCGTCCTCGTGACTTTCGCCGCCGATGCCAGCAGCGCGCGAATCGGCAGCGGCGATTTGACCGTGGATAAAACCACCATTGTAAGTAGCGGCACGGATGCAGCACGCTTTACGGCGGTGGTTAAAGACGCTAACGGCAACCCAGTGGCGCATCAGCAGGTCAACTGGACCAGCAATCTTGGCAAACTCAGCGATGCAACGTCTGTCACCAACGTCAACGGTGAGGCCACGGTTACTTTCACCGGTACCACTGTAGGGTCGGCGCAGATCATCGCTGCGGTCAACGGCAACCCGGCAAATGCACCGAGGGTAAACATCGTCGCCGACGCGGCATCGGCCCGTCTGGACAGCGGTGATCTCACCGCCAACAAAACTAGCGCGCTGGCTAACGGCAGCGACAGCGTGTCTTATACGGCACGGGTCATCGATGCCGCCGGTAACCTGGTGAGTGGCGTAACCGTTGGATGGAGTAGCGATCGCGGCACGCTGAGCAGTGCGGCCAGCGTGACTGGTCCGGACGGTAAGGCAACCATAACGTTAACGTCTACGGCTGCAGGTAACGCGCAAGTAAAGGCGGTGGTGAACAGCCGCGCAGCGGTTAATGCGCCGGTGGTTGACTTCAAGGCTGACGCCGCTTCGGCTAGCATCAGCGACGGTGATTTAACGGTAAACAAAACCAGCATCACAGCGGGCACTCTTGACATGGCGATCTTCCGCGCCGTAGTGAAAGACGCCCACGGCAACCCCGTAGCCAACCTGCCTGTGTCTTGGGCAACCAGCGGTGGAACGCTGAGCGGTACGACGTCTACCACCAATACCGCTGGTGAGGCCACTATCTCACTCACCGCCACATTAGCAGGCACCGTGCAGGTTAACGCTCGCGTCAACAGCAGCGCGGCTGTGAATGCACCGCCAGTGACGGTGACGGCAGATACCGCCAGTGCACAAATCGCCAATGGCGGTGTGACGGCGGACAAAGTCAGCGCCATCGCGAATAGCGGTGAGAAAATTACTTACAGTGCAACGATTAAGGATGCCTATGGCAACCCGCTGAGCAATTTATCTGTGAGCTGGAGCACCGACCGCGGCAACCTGGCGCAGAATAGCAGTAAAACCAACGTCTCAGGCGTGGCGACGGTAACGTTAAGCTCAACGGTTTTGGGAGCAGCTATCGTCACGGCGCAGCCGGGTAGCGGCACGGCGGTGGCGGCGACGGCGGTGGAGTTCACGGCGGAGAGCAGTAGCGCCAGCCTTAACGCCAGTGATCTGATCGTGGATGCACGACAAATTCCAGCGGACAACACCAGTAAAGCGACCTATACCGCACTGGTGAAAGATCGCTATGGCAATCCCGTGAAAGGGCTGCTTATCAACTGGACCACCAACTTTGGCCAACTTAACGGGCAAACACAGCGCACAGATGATGAGGGAAAATCGCATAATACCTTGCAATCAGGTGCACCAGGCAAAGGGATTGTCAGCGTGAGTGTCGGAGCCAACGCGCCAGTTACCGCACCGGAAGTCGAATTTGTGGTCGATAGCTCCACCGCCACGATTACATCAATGCAAACCTCTAAAAACGCGGTATACGGTTTTGGTGGCGATAATCCAGTGATTAGCGTGGTGGTAAAAAATGCGCAAAATCAGGCGGTACCCAATTACAAAGTTAACTGGTCGACCGATATTGGTAGCATCGATAGCGAATCATTCACTGATGCTACAGGTACGGCGACCGCCACTCTTGATAGCTTGCATGTGAACAGCAATAAGAGACAGGGCACTGTTCAAGCTTTGCTGGCTAACACTTCTCAGAAAACGATCAGTCAGACCATTACTCCGGTATACAGAGCCGGCAATCATCAATACCTTGCCCTTGCCTATGACTCGACTGGGGTAACACCGCCTGTTCAGGAGGTGAGAGATTTTTGTAACAATATGGGTGCCCATCTAGCTGGTTCCGCAGAATTGGCCGTATTTGCCCAGGAAGGCGGCGACTTTGTTGAAGCCAGAACGCTGTTAACACAAAGTGGATTCATCAGCACTTGGTATGCATTGAGTGATAGCTGGAAAGGCCTCAAAGGCAATTTCGATTCCACCCTAGGCACCGTAGGAGATATCGCCTCAAAATCAACAGCTCCTACTGTTTACATTGTTTGCACGCGATAAGTCATTCGGTATGCTCATTTTGGGTCGGCTGGACATGCCGACCCATTTTCTTTACCGCCCCCTTAGCACGTCACCCACACTGATCCCGCATCCGCAGACTTCACGCACTGCTCCACCCATCGCACGCCCATCAAACCGGCATGCGCGCCCGGATACCAGAAGTCTTTCAGGAATGCCTGATCGCTACGATCGGTGGCATCCATTGCCAGCGCAAAACGGCGATAGAGATTGGACCAGGCTTCAAACAATCCTTCCGGATGTCCGCCGCCAATACGGTCGTCAGCCAGCGCACTCGGATGCAGATAACCCATGCCGCGCTCGAGAATCTGCACCGGCTCGCCCTGCACTTCATAGCGCAGCTGATTCGGCTGCTCATCCCACCACTCCAGGCTGGCTTTCTCGCCGATCACCCGCACCTTCTGGCCGTGCATCGAACCGCAGTTCACCGCCGATGCCCACATAGTGCCGACTGCGCCGTTGTCGTACTCCATCATCACGAAGGCGTTATCCTCCAGCGGCGCACGGGTTTTGACAAAGCTCTGGCGGCTGCACAGCAGGCGTTTGATCTGCAGATGCGGCACCATGGTTTCGGCGATAAACAGCGGATGCGTCGCCAAATCGCCCAGCACATAGCTCGGCCCGACGAAGCGCGGATCGACGCGCCACTTGGTGCTTTCGTTCTGCAATTCAACCGCTTCGTTATGGAAGCCGTGCGCGAACTGCATGTTGATGATGCGGATCTCACCCAGCAAACCTGCGGCAATCATTTCGCGTGCCTGATGAATCAGCTGATGTCCGGCGTAACCATAAGTCACACCGATGATTTTATTCTTCTCAGCACACAGCTGTTCCAGCTCATCGGCCTCGGCAGCGGTGAAGCACAGCGGCTTCTCACACACCACATGGAGACCCGCATTCAGTGCGGCGCGGCAGATGGCGAAGTGCGTGTTATTGGGTGTGGCGATCGACACCGCTTCGATGCCGTCCGGACGCGCCGCTTCTGCCGCAAACAGGGTTTCGTAATCTGCGTAGCAGCGATCGGCTTCGATACCTAGCGAAGTGCCAAAGGCGCGGCCGCGCTCGGCGTTGATATCGAATGCGCCTGCCAGCAGCGTGAAGTTGTTATCACGCGTGGCCGCCGAACGGTGAATGTAACCAATCTGGCTGGTGCCGCCACCGCCAACCATGCCCCAGCGCAGCGAGCGATCCAGAGCATTAATGCCGTTGATCATGTTGTTCTCCTCAGAATCCGACCGATTGCAAATAGTGCAGGCTGGCGGTGACGTCACGCAGGCTGGTGTCGGCATCACGCGGATCGCGCTCCTGCTCGACGGTGATCCAGCCCTGATAATTGCGCTCCGCCAGGAAGGCGCGCACCGCTGGATAATCAATTGCCCCTTTGCCAATCGGGCACATCACGCCTTCTGCGCAGGCGGCAAAGAAATCGACGCCGCGCGCAATCACGTCGCGCCATACCGCATCGTTAACGTCTTTGAAGTGCAGATAATCGATGCGATCCCAGTAGCGGCTGAGGTAAGGAATCGGATCCATGCCGGAGTAGTACAGATGGCCGGTATCGAGGCACAAACCAGCGACTTCATGCGGAATGTCTTCCACCAGCTGTTGCAGCTCGTCGGCGAACTCAATGCAGCCACCGGCATGCGGATGGATCACCGCACGCACGCCGTATTCGTTCCAGGCAATCTGGCTCAGCGTGGTGATGTGCTGCATCATGCGCTGCCACGCTTCAGCTGACAGGCGCGGCGCCTTGGCGGATTGACCAGCGTATTTGGCGCGTTCTGGATTACCGAAGTCGATAATCACCAGATAAGGTGCGGGTTTGTTGTCAGCATGGGTTTTGGTCGCGGTCGGTACCAGAGACAGGTTGCGACAGATGTTGTGCGTCAGCTCAACCATCGCCGGAAAATTGGCTTCACTCACCAAATCATCAAAAATGGTGCCCGCCACCAGCGACAAGTCGTGCGCTTCCAGCTGCTGACGCAGTTCGGCAGGCTCAACCGGCAGATAGCTCCATGGGCCCAGCTCAATGCTTTTATAACCGGCCTGCGACGCTTCACTCAGGACTTTCTGCCACGGCGGCAGGAAGGGATTTTTCGGGTCATCAACGCCCCAGCTACAGGGCGCGTTAGCAATATGGATAGTCATGATCGTTCCTTGCGGTAGTGGATGGCGCAAGTATCAAATAAATATTTCATCATCAACAACCATGAAACATTCATTTTTTGATAGCGATCATAGTATTTCGCATCATTAAAATGATAGAAATATATCAAATACAGCAACGACGCGGCCTACAGGTTTTCACGCGTGACGATATCAAACGGCAGGATGATCTGGGAGAAATGATCGCCCGGCTGCGCATGATGCTGCTGCACCATCTGCGCCAGGCGCATGGCCATTTCGTCGATGCGGTTGCGGATCATCACCGTAATGGTGCCATCAATCAGCGCCAGCTCGCCCTCTTTCACCGGACCATGACATATCAACGCCACTTTACGCTGCGGCTGCTGGCGCAACGCATGAATCACGCCCTCAATGCCGCCGCAAGGCGCGAAGATCAGTGCCAAATCGGCATGTTCTTCCAGTAACTGACGCGTGGAACGGTAGCCGCCATCAATCGATTCATTGGTTTTCAGCGGCTCCAGCACGCGTCGCGCGCTGTCCTGCTCACGCAGATAGGAGCGGAAACTGATCTCATTGCTCTCCTGACAGATAAAGCGATGGTCGCCCACCAGCACGCCGACCGACCCCGGCTGATGCAACAGGTGCGTGGCAATCCACGCGGCGGTGCGTCCGGCTTTCTGGTTATCCAGACCAACGTAACCGGCGTGACCGCACGGCGAAAAGTTGGAAAACAGCGCATAAACCCGCACGCCCTGACGCGATATGTTTTCTATCGCATGGCGAATCAGCGGGTGGTCCAGCGCGACTAAGCCAATCGCATCCACCTGCCCGGCCAGCGCATACAGCGAGGCCACCACCGCTTCCACATCATCAATGTCGTGCCAGGTAAAAAGCGGTTCGCTGCCTGCCGGGTGAAACGGCTGCGTATGCTGGCGCAGCGCATCAGTGAGGGAATGATAGAACGAGTAGGATTTTGACAGCAGGATAAAGCCCATGCGCAGCGTCACGCTGGCGGCAGGCGCGGTGCCGCTCAGCAGCGGCACATTGCCGATGCGATAACCGAGGCGATTAGCGGCTTCCAGCACCTTCTGCTCCGTTGCAGCGCGCACCGGTGCACGACGATTTAACACGCGATCGACGGTCGCCACGCCAACCCCGGCGGCGGCGGCAATCGCGGTCATGGTGATTTTACTCATGCGCTACTTCCCTGAATGAAATGATAATAAATTATCAAAAATAATGCCTTAACCTGCGGTAAATCACCAATCATCCCGCACAGAAATCATCAGTAATTGGCTTCGAGTGATAGAGAATCTCTCATTATTTTGATCGCTCTCGCAAAAATGAAATAACTCATTTCATATTAATACCATTCAGAATAAATGTTTGATATTCATGTGCGTATTCAAAGCGGTCCGGCTGATGGTTTCACATCAGAATACGTGATGAAGCGCATAAAAAGATCAGTATGGTCATCATCAAAGTCCGCACCGCTTAACGCTCAGGAGAAAACAATGAAAATCGCTTTTGATGTGGATGTAATCAGGGATCTCGGCATCACGCGCATGGTGCATCAGGTGGCGGAATGGGGCTACAAGTACATCGAGCAGTCGCCGCACCCGCAGATCAACCCGTTTTATAAACATCCGAAAGCCAGCCGTGAAATCATGCGCGAATACAAAAACGCGCTGAATGCCACCGGGCTGGAGATCTCCTCGTTCATTACCGTATATCGCTGGTCCGGCCCGGATGAACTGCGTCGTCAGGCGGCGGTGAAGAACTGGAAACGCATGATCGAGATTGCCGTCGAAATGGGTGTGCAGGTGATCAACACCGAGCTTTCGGGCAATCCCAACGAGCCAGAAATTTGTGAAGAGATGTTCTATCGTTCGATGGAAGAGCTGCTGCCGATCATCGAACGTGAAGGCATCCGCGTCGAAATTCAGGCGCATCCGTGGGATTTCTGCGAGCAAAGCAACGAAACTGCAGACATTGTGAAGTCGTTCCGCAGCGAAAACGTGAAATACATCTACAGCGCACCGCACACCTTCTATTACGACAAAGGTGTGGGCGATGTGAAGAACATGCTGCATTACGCCGGCGACGATCTTTCACATATGCTGATCGCCGATACCATGAACCACACCAAGCACTGCCGTTATATCGTCAACCCACCAGGCGTGGATGCCACCATCCACCAGCACGTGGCGGTCGGTGAAGGCGAAGTGAATTTCGATGCGCTGTTTGAAGCACTGCGCGAGATGAATTTTGCCAACCGCACCTTTAAGGTTGGCGGCGAGTCGATTATTTCGGCGGCGCTGTTCGGTTATCCGGAGAAGATGAAGTATCAGGCGGTGGAAACCCGCGAACTGATTGAGCGTGAGCTGTTGGGATAGTTGAGTGCGCGCTGATGCCCTCACCCTAACCCTCTCCCACCGGGAGAGGGAACGGGATGGTGCGGCTTGCTCGATCGGTCCCTTCTCCCGCTGGCGGGAGAAGGTTAGGATGAGGGCCCGCTCTATTGGAATGCACGCAACATGAAAGCAGTGACGCTGGCCGAGCTGGCAAAACAACTGGGCGTCGGTGTCGCCACGGTTGACCGGGTACTCAACGATCGCGGTGGCGTATCGCCCGCCATGAGCAAAAAAATCCTGCAGGCCGCGCGTGACGCCGGTTTAAAACGCATTTTGCCCGAGGAGCATCGCCATCCGTGGCAGATCGAAGTGCTGCTCAGCGGCAACGCCTCCTTCTTCTTTCAGCAATTAGCGCAAGACTTTGCCAAACTCGCCGACCAGCTCGGTTATCGCCGCCTGCGTCTGCATCGCACGCTGATCCCGGAAAATGCACCGGAAAAACTCGCCGCACACATCACCGCCAGCAGTAAAAAGATGGATGCGCTGATCGTCTTCGCCCATCAAAACCCGCTGATCTACGATGCGCTCGCCGCCTGTAAAGCGCGCGGCGTGCCGGTGATCACGCTGGTCGCCGATCTGCCCGATGCCGCGCGGCTGTGCCACGTCGGTATCGATCAATACAAAGCCGGGCGCACCGCCGGTTTGATGCTCGGTAGCATGCTGTCGCAGCCGGGTGAAGTGGTGTTGATGAGCGGACGCGCGGATTACGCTGCCCACCGCCTGCGCATTGAGGGCTTTCAGGCGGTGCTGGCCGAACGCTTTCCGCAGCTGCGCCTGCGCGAGATTCTTGCCGGTCAGGATGAGCGCGAACGCATTAGCCGCCTGTTAGAAAAAACGCTGGCCGCCTCGCCGCCGATTGTCGGGCTGTATAACACCGGCATTGGCAACACACAGGTGCACGAAGCGCTGGCGCGTCATCGTCTCGACGGTAAAGTGCTGTACGTCACGCACGAGTTGTACAGCACCACACGCCGACTGTTGCAGGATCGCGTGCTGAACCTCACCCTCGATCAAAACACCCTGCGCCATGCTCAGCTTGCCTTAACGCTGATGCTGCGGCATCTGGAAGAGGGCGACATCCCCGACACCTATCAGCCTGGTAGAGTGGACTTTATGCTGTTTACGCAAGAGAACTTTACATAATCGGACTTTGCGTCCCACCGCCAGCGCGGTTAAATCGCCTGTATCACGCGCTGCTACACTCAGTAGCAGCAAAAATACAATCACAACAAGGCGAAACCACTATGTCGGAACATCAGTATCAGCCCGCGAAAGTCTGGACCTGGGACCCGGAAGCCAAAGGTAACGGCGCGAAAACCAACCGTCCAACCGCCGGGCCGACGCATGAGAAAACCTTGCCGGTCGGCAAACATCCGCTGCAGCTTTACTCGCTCGGCACGCCAAACGGCCAGAAAATTACCATCCTGCTGGAAGAGTTGCTGGCGGTGGGTGCCAAAGACGCCGAGTACGATGCCTGGCTGATCCGTATCGGCGATGGCGATCAGTTCTCCAGCGGTTTTGTCGATGTAAACCCGAACTCGAAAATCCCGGCGCTGAGCGACCATTCCGTCACGCCACCGCAGCGCGTGTTTGAATCCGGCAATATCCTGCTCTATCTGGCCGAGAAGTTCGGTCACTTCCTGCCGACCTCGCTGGCAGGCCGCACCGAAACCCTGAACTGGCTGTTCTGGCTGCAAGGTTCTGCGCCGTACCTCGGCGGCGGCTTTGGTCACTTCTATCACTATGCGCCCGAGAAAATCGAATACGCCATCAACCGCTTTACGCTGGAAGCTAAACGTCAGCTGGACGTGCTGGATCGTCAACTGGCCGACCATCGCTTCCTCGCCGGTGACGAATACACCATCGCCGATATCGCCACCTGGCCGTGGTACGGCAATCTGGTGCTGAACAACCAATATGGCGGCAGCGAATTCCTTGATGTGCAGTCGTACAAAAATGTGGTGCGCTGGGCAAAAGAGATTGCCGAGCGTCCGGCGGTGATTCGCGGGCGTAAAGTGAATCGCGCTTTTGGTGCCGAGCCGCAGGATCAGCTGCTGGAGCGCCATGATGCCGCCGATTTCGATAACAACACTGAAGACAAACGCCAGGCGAGAGGAGAGAAATAATGGCTGCATATGTGGTGTTTATTAAGGACGAAACCTTAGACCAGGACGAGATGGCGACGTATGCCGAGAAAGCCGGACAGGCGCGCGGCGACCATCCCATCACCCCGCTGGCGTTTTATGGCGCCCTGGAAACGCTGGAAGGCCCGGAAGCGGAAGGCGTGGTGGTGCTCGAATTCCCGGATGCTGAGGCGGCGAAAGGCTGGTATTTCAGCCCGGCGTATCAGGAAGCCAAAGCGCATCGCCTGAAAGGCGCGAAATACCGCGTGCTGCTGGTTAATGGCGTAGAGTAACTAACGCAAGGTCGCCATTCATGGCGACCTTTGCAAAGGTCACGCTTACCCCAACTTAAATAACGAAATCGCCTGCTTCAGCGCATTGGCCTGCTGCTGTTGCTGCTGCGCCACTTGCAGCGTTTCGGCCACGTGCTGCACGTTATGATGCACGCTGTGATCAATGCTATTGATGCTCTGCTGAATCTGCTCAATGCTCAAATTCTGCTGCTCACTCATCGCCGACAGTTCCGTCACCAGCTGCGATAACCCGCTAATACTGCTGTGAATCTCGCGCATGGTTTGCGCCGCATGCTCCACCTGCACGGTGCCGTGTTCGGTGCTGGTGGAACTGGCATCCATCAGTTGACGGATTTCGCGTGCCGCACTTTCGCTGCGCATCGCCAGATTACGCACTTCGCTGGCGACCACGGCAAAACCGCGTCCCTGATTACCGGCACGCGCCGCTTCCACCGAGGCGTTCAGCGACAGAATGTTGGTTTGAAACGCAATGCCGTCGATCAGCTCCAGGATGATCTTCACCCTTCTCGACTCTTCGCTGATTTTCTCCATCGAGCGAATCGCCGACTGGATATTCTCTTCACCACGCGTCGCCACCGCGCGGGTTTCACTCGCCAGCTCGCACGCGCTTTGCGCTTTGTCCCGGGTTAAGCTGGCAGCGATACTGATTTCGCTCATGGCGCTGGCCGCCACTTCCAGCGCTTGCGCCTGCTCGTCGGTACGCGTCGAGAGCGCGGCGTTGCGCTCCAGAATGCTGTCGGATTCCGCCAGCAGTTGACCGACGCCGTCGCTGACCTGATGCAAAGTGCCGTGTAGGGTCCCAAGCGTAGTACTGAAGGTGCGCGCGAACGGCGTTTCACTCTGCTGAGTATCGGCACGCAGCGTGAGATAACCGGCTTGCTGATTAATGTGTGCCGCCAGTTGCGCCACTTCGCTGGCCGAGCGCGCATCCGCTGCCATCTGGCGTGCAATCACCAGCAGCATCGCGGTTTGCACCACGACAAACAGCGCGTGGAAAAACACCATGTCCCAGCCGGGATGATGAAACACCACCACGCCAAACAGATCATTTTCCTGCAGATAATTGAATAACACATGATGCGTGGCTGCCGCCGCCGCGCCCATCAATAACGGGCGCACATCTCGCCACGCCAGCAGCGCCGACATCAACACAAACACCGAGAAGTGGTATTCGGTTGCGCCACCGCCAACCTGAATAAGCAGCCCAGCCCAGCCGATTAACAGCGCGGATAAGACCAGCCGCGACGTAAGCGTACCGCGCAGCGCGGTGCCGAAAAACGTCGCCAGCAGCGCCAATACCAAACCCGCAATTAGCGCCACCAGCACGCTGTCATTTAGCCAGCCAACGCCAAGTGCAATCGGCAACAGCGCCCAACTGAGGAACACCGCCAGGCTATCCGCGCGCTGTGCGATACGTTTGAGCGAAACCATCTCCACCGGCGAAGCCGCCGGGCCTGACAAGGGCGTTGCGATCATGACATTTTTCCACACCAGAAGTTGATCGTAGAGCCCCAAAATCGTGGGGCAAAGCGCACGGACTCAGTGGTAAAAAACATCGGCAAGGCGGGAGGAAAGTTTAGTTGTGCTGATTAACGACGCGCAGAGCTGTGAGTATGATTACCTAAACCATGCAACACAATTTCATTCCCTTCAGCGTAGAAAGCGATAGACTTGTTAGCAATGAATGCTCTCAGAACATTAACGGATAGATGCTAACTATGGATTCACCTTGCACTCTCAGCGTCCTGGTCACGGCTCACAATTGCGAAAAATACATTGTTGAGACGTTAAACAGCCTCAAAAAGGCCTGCTCTGGCGTTGAGGATGCGGTCGAGGTTGTGTTGGTGAATGACGCATCCACAGATAACACCAGCGCGTTGCTGCACAGCTTTGCCGCTTCATTCAGCCAGGTGAAAATCTTTGACGTGATGTTCCGTAACATCGGCAAAGTGAGAAATTTCGGCGTCAGCAAATGCAGCGGCCATTTTGTCACGATGCTGGATGGTGACGATCAGCTTTTGCCGAACTCTTTTGCTGACATCGTGCAGTTTTTGCAGGCGCAACAACCCGATATTCTGCTGGCGCCGCTGAATGAAATTTATGAAAAGAAGACCAAACTACAGCAGTGGAAAGGTTTGCAGGTCAACGCCTTGTCGCAACATCAGGTGATTGAAAAATTCCTCATCCATCGTGATATTCAGGCGCATTTTATCGGTCAGTTTATTAA
The DNA here is from genome assembly GCF_003208415.1 of Pantoea sp. AG1095. Taxonomy (NCBI): domain Bacteria; kingdom Pseudomonadati; phylum Pseudomonadota; class Gammaproteobacteria; order Enterobacterales; family Erwiniaceae; genus Pantoea; species Pantoea sp. AG1095. The sequence goes on from NZ_QKMJ01000011.1 coordinate 167,948, forward strand.
ACGCTCGCTGTTGGAAGATAACCATTTCCCTGACTTCAGTTGCTACGAAGATGCGTATTTATTCCCCTCGATTCTGAAAGCCAGTCAGACGATATTTTTAGCGAAGCAGAGCCCGTATCTCTATTTCAAACGAGAAAAAAGTCTCTCCAGCGCGCTGGATGCCGATAAAATATCGATGCTGATCAAAGCCACGCAACAGATGGATAATGTGCTCGGTGAAAGCTACCGCAACCTGCTCGCTTGTCACTGGATCAATCTGGCGCATAAGTTTTATCCGCTGATTAACGATGAACATGAGAAACAGGTGGTGAAGCAGGCGATTGAAAACGTCTCTTTCGTTTCATTTTTGCTGGACAGTAAAGTCAGATTTAGTTTGAAGAAAAAATATCTGAGAATGAAATTGCGGAGAATGAACTGAAGCGTTGAGAAAATCGGTCGCCTTCAATGGCGACCTTACAAATATTAGATATGCGTTCGGGGCTTATGCTGCATCAGCGCATAGCTCATAATAATCGATGCCATCAGAATAAACACTGAACTGCTTTGAATCCATACGGTATCAGTCAAACCGAATATAAAAATGGAAACAGGAAGCAGCGCAACATCCAATGCCCGACGACGTATTGCCGCCACAATTAAACCGACATAAAAAAGAATCAGGGTGACAGCACCCGCGATACCTTGCAGCGAAAGCGTTTCTAAAAAATCATCGTGCAAGTGATACATCACATTTTTATAAGCCTCAGGATTAGCGCGTTCATAGGTTTTAATATAAACGCGCGCTTTATCCGTTCTGTCATCCGGACTTTGCCCCAGCAGCGACCAGGAAACGCTGTGATAGCCACTTTTCCAGATCGAGAAGCGCGCACCAATTGAGGTATCATTATTTTTCTGATAGCTGTCTATTTCGTTCTGGATGTTGTCCAACCGATGCATAATGGAGCTGGGCATGAAGAACAGCCCCCCCGCAATGCAAAGAACTAAAATCACCAGCGAATATTTTCCTGCCCAGCGATGAACCAGATAAAAACAGAGCAAGTATAAAACGGGCAGCACCAACACCGCCGCACGTGACTCAGTGAGGAACATCAGCAGCATATTCACCACAAAGATAGCGGTGAACAGCAGAATTTGATTAAGGCGGCGAACTATCACCTTATTCACAATAAACAGGGCAGTTAATGCTAACGCCGTCATCAGGTATGAAACGGTACCGGCTGAATCTGTGAGTAATTTGATGCGTTGCTGCGTCTGAGCATGTTCGTACCAGCCGGCGCCCAGCGTCAGCAGCAAGCCAAAAATTAACAAGCACACGCTAATGCGCAGGACTTTCGCTGACAAACAGTGACGCCACGCAATGAAAAAATAGCTGACAAAAGCGGAGATAATGAAAAGTTTACCGCCCTGAAAATAGTTATCCACTACATCGCTAAAATAGGCATCGGCATAAATACGCGACCATATTACCCTGACTATGCCCAATAATAGAATGGGAATAGCGACGATGAAAGCACTCTTATCGATAATGAATTTTCTTTTTATTCCCTGGACCAGCAGAAAGAATAGCGTTAAATAACCCACCAGATAGAATGTTTTCTTAGGATATGCGGGGATAACTAACGAGGTCGCAAATGCCAGGGTTAACAGCAGAAAGCACAGCTGATAAATATTGCTTTCGGTTAACAGCGGCTTTAAACGTAAAGTCTGCACTCAAAAATACCTCATTTTAAAATACTTAATGCGCCAATAGAGTGCCGGCATCCATTGATGACTACGGAACAAAAATTTGTACATTCTCTTCGCTTGTTGCGCGTTTTTCGGTGTTTCAAAAGAGACGTCGGCTAATGGTGAAATCTGATAAAGATCGCGATAGTAATGGCCAACGTGCTGTTGATTCCACCGCTGCCAGGGTTTATCGGCACCCGCATAATGCAATAAGCAGGTATTTTTCGGCACATCCTGTGTATAACCGCTATCATCGTGTGAGAGCATATTGATGGTATTAAAGCGCGTTTCCGTAAATATCACACGATCCTCAAGCAACGTATTCAACGCATCCTGATCGAGATACTGGAATTGTTTTCCCTTTTCGCTAAGCAAATTAAAAGCGCGTTCACTGATCTGCTCGCGGTTCCACTTTTGAACATCAATCAGCATCATGCCGGCATTAAAATAGCGCTTTCCACGCAAGCCCACCTTTTCAGCCAACTGCGGTTGCAATGCCTGAATCTCGCCAACCACCAAGGCAATAACGTCAGCTGGCATGGCAATCTGCCATAATTCATCAAGAGGATTCAGACACACCATATCGGCATCGAGATAAAGCAATTTAGTGGCATGCGGCAAGATAAGCGGAGCGAGAAAACGATAATAGGTCGCGCGAGTGAACAACTCTGTGGTAGGGAACGCGCTAAACAAACTATCCTGAATATGATGCAGCGTTAACCCATGTGGCGATCCAGCGAATATTTTTTCCAGACGAGCAGTATCAACTGCAGATATTTCCGAAGAGATAAGATGAAAGTGATAACGAACATCATTGGCATGCTTGATTATCGACATGATGGTAATCAGCGAGTGGCCAATGAATTTACCATCAACACCAAAAAAAATATGCCGGTCGCTGTGCGCGGGAAAAAGGTGCTGAGAATTTATGGTGTTGAGAATCTCTTTATCCATCCTGCACTTCTCTCCGGTCGAAAGCATGCGTTCTGTTAATGCATCATGCCTGAGCAATCATTAACCAGAGACAATTCTGGTTGCAGCCGGAGTTTATCAGTCAGAGTTAGGCAAATAAAGCGAAGTGGAGGAGGAATAAATCGGGTTTCCAGCGTAAAACTCTCCTGCGAGCAGGAGAGTTTTGGTAAGTAAAAATGTTATTTCGCCGCGAACTGCGCATAGTTCTCAGGCGTGATGGTTTGATACGGAATCCAGTTGAACTCCTGCACTTTCTGCTTCTCCAGCAGCGCTTTAGTCACCTGCACCGCGCCGGTCGCCTGCCCTTTCGCGTCCTGGAAAATGGTCAGCGTCATTTTGCCGTTCTTCACGAACTGCTGACCATCCGGCGTGCCGTCGATACCGGCGACCAAAATCTTCTCATTTTTCGCCTGGTTGAGCGCCATGATGGCACCAATCGCCATTTCATCATTATTCGCCGCGATAGCGTCAATCGGGCGCTGATTCAGCAGCCAGCTCGACACCACATCCACCGCTTCGTTGCGCTGCCATTTGGCGCTCTGCTTTTCAATCACCTTCATATCCTTGTATTTGGCAATCACGGCTTCCACCGCGCGGGTGCGTTCACGCGCTTCCTCATTCGACAGCGCGCCCATCAAAATCGCCACGTTACCTTTGTAATTCATCTTCTTCGCCAGCGCTTCCATCTGCATTTCGCCGCCCAACGCCGAGTCTGAACCAACATACGCCATGTCGGTTGGCAGTTTCACTTCTGGCTTACGATTGACGAAGATCAGCGGAATGCCGGCGTTTTTCGCTGCGGTAATCATTGGCAATACGCCTTGAGTGTCCACCGGATTGAGGATGATGGCATCGACACCCTGATTAACAAAATCATCCACCTGCTGCACTTGCAGCGCGACATCGCCTTTGGCATCCACAAACTGGCTATTGAGCTGGTTAGCTTTCAGCTCTGCCTGCATCTGGGTGCGCAAAATCGAGACGAAGTTGAGATCGAAGTTCGCCAGCGCGACGCCGACGGTGAAGGTTTTAGCGCTCACGCTCAGGCTGAGCAGCAGCGCGCAGAGGCAAAGCATCACATTTCTGATGTTCATGGGTTAGTCCTGTAGGGTTAAGATATTATTATTCATTTCATGAAGTTAACGCCGGGCAACAGGCGAATACCCGGCGGTGGAACCGTTAAAGCGTGAAGTGATCGCGAAACTGCTGCAGCGCGGCGCCACTTTCGCCGCTGGCCCAGCCTTCCAGCGCCACGGTGCCCTGATAGCCAACATCGTGTAGCGCACGGGCGATGGCGCGATAGTTAATCTCGCCGGTGCCCGGCTGCTGACGCCCCGGCACATCGGCCACCTGAATCTCACCTATCGCCGAACCACAGCGACGAATCAGTTCGATCAAATTGCCTTCGCCAATCTGCGCGTGATACAGATCAAGATTCATCTTCAGCGCCGGGCTGTTAACCGCTTCCACCAGCGCCAGCGTGTCGGCCGCCAGCGCGAACGGTGTACCGGGATGATCAACCGGCAAGTTAAGGTTCTCCAGCGTGAAGACGCGTCCGGCGCGCTCGCCCAGCTGCGCCACTTTGCGCAGCGTGTCGGCCGCTTTCAGCCACATCGCGCCGGTCACCACGTCAACCGGTTTGACCGGCAACCCTTTGTCATCCAGTCCGGTACCGTGCAGGTTCAACGCCGGACAGTTGAGCCGCTCGGCCACCGCCAGCGACGCTTCAGCACTTTGCAGCAGTTGCTGAATCTCATCATCATCGGTCAGGTTGCCGCTGAGGTAGCCGGTCATCGAGGTGAAACGCGCGCCGGTCGCCGCCAGCGCATCGATATCTTTGTTGGCCCAGCCCCAGATTTCGACGCCAAAGCCCAGTGCATGAATGCGTTTCACGCGCTCGACAAAAGGCAGATCGAGAAACACCATTTCGGCACATACCGACAGCTGATAACCGGCCATTAGCGACCTCCCAATTTGATGGGTTGCTGCTGCTGCACCGAGTCGATACAGGCCAGCGCGATTACCAGCGCGTTGCGTGCATCTTCACCGGTAGCGCGCGGCGTTTCGCCACTGCGAATGCAGCGGGCAAACTCGGCCATCTCCGCCACATAGGCTTCGCGCAGCAGGTCTGAATCCATGCGTGAGGTTTCAATCGCGATGCCATCCTGGTGATAGCGCACACAGTTGTTAACGTTGATGTGGCCCGCCTGCAGCATGCCTTTGCTGCCGAACACTTCGCCGCGCACATCGTAGCCGTATACCGCCTGGAAGTTGGCTTCAGCGGTGGCGATCGCGCCGTTATCAAAGCGGATGGTAACCACCGATGTGTCGAGCAAGCCCTTGTCTTTGAAATCCGGACGCACCAGCGCATCGGCCAGCGCATAGACTTCCACCGGCTTCGCGCCAGGGTTGAAGTGCAGCAGCGTGTCGAAATCGTGGATCAGGGTTTCAAGGAAGATCGTCCACTGTGGGATGCGCGAAGGATCGTGCAGGCCCGGATCGCGCGTCAGCGATCGGCTCAGCTGCGTGGTGCCATTTTCACCCGCTTTCACCGCGGCGATCGCTGCAGCAAAGCCGGAATCAAAGCGGCGGTTAAAACCGACCTGCAACACCACGCCGGCCGCTTTCGCGGCGGCAATCGCGCGATCCGCCTCTTCCAGCGTTACCGCCATCGGCTTCTCACAGAACACATGTTTGCCCGCCTCGGCGGCAGCGATCACCCATTCGGCGTGCGTGCGCGCTGGCGCGGCAATCGCCACCGCCTCAATTTCGGGATCCTGCAGCAGCGCATGCAGATCGCTATAGGCTTTAGCGACGCCGAGCTTATTGGTCAGCGCGTCGGCCGCGCCCGGTTGCGGATCGGCCACCGCTGCGAGGATCGCACCCGGCACGCGCCAGGCCAGGTTTTCCGCGTGGAAGCTGCCCATGCGTCCGGCGCCAATCAGGCCGACGCGTACTGGCTTAAGATGAAATCTCATGACCTATTCCTTATTGTTTTGGATATGCTCATTCGAGCGCAGGGATGTGCAATCGGTAGTGCAAAGGCGATGCCAATTGCAATTCGCCGCTTTATGTGAGGCATGACACAGATATTGCTCACAATTTGGCAACAAAATTTACATGTCAACTTCACATGTCAATAAAATGGACATTCCATCTTGTTCAGGAGTGTCACATGCGTGCCAGTGAGCGTTTGCCGTTTAAAGATGAAAGCGATCCGATCTTCAGCTTGCCGGACAGCGCGGAGGTGGGCGAATGGGATACGTTGTTGTGGCAGGGCTGGCACAGCTTCGAACGCGGTGAACAGCCCGGCTGGATGCGGCACAGCATTTTGCAGTCGTGGCGGCGATCGCAGCAGCGCGCGATCGATCCCGCCACCTTTGCCTATGTCTCGCCACCCGCTGCGGAACTGGCGGCGATCCTTGAGCACAATGCCGAGTTGATCCTCGCGGCGCGCAGCATCATGGAAAACCTGCTGGCGTATAACCCGGATGGCCACATCAATCTGACCGATGCGCAAGGCGTGACGCTGCACTTCTGCGGCGCGGATCTGACGCCGGTCGGCAGCATCCTGCGCGAAGAAGTGCTCGGCACCAATTGCACCGCGCGCTGCCTGATTGAGCAGCGGCTGGTGTACGTGTTGAGCGGCGAAAACTGGAAGCTGGATCTGCGCAAACGCCATCGCCAATGTGCTGCCGCACCGGTGCGCGATGCCAGCGGCCAGCTGCTGGGCGTACTCACGCTGACCGCCACGCCTGACAACTTTAATGCGCATACGCTCGGCACGGTGCAGGCGGCAGCGGAAGCGGTTGGTCAGCAGCTGATGCTGCGCCGTTTGCTGGCCGAGCAGCAGTCGATCCTCGAAACCCTGAACGAAGGCGTAATCGTCTGCGATCGTCACGGTCGCATCAAAACGCTGAATCGCTATGCGCGCCAGATCTTTAGCGGCCTCGATCCCAGCGCCGGACCGATCGACGTGCTGCTGCAACCGCAAGGCGGATCGCTGCTCACCATGCCGTTCTGCAATGACCGCGAGCTGCAATTTATGCCGGATGGCGTGCATCCCCTTTCCTGCCTGATTTCGCTGATGCCCGCGCCAGACGGCGGCCGCGTGCTGTCGCTGCGCGAGAATCAACGTATCCGCGCCATTACGCGCCGCGTGATGGGCGTCGGCGCCAGCTACACCTTTGAGATGATTCGCGGGCACGCGCCGCGCGTGCTGCAAGCGATTCAGAAAGCGCGCGCCAGCAGCCGCAGCGACAGCACGGTGTTATTAACCGGCGAAAGCGGCACCGGTAAAGAGCTGTTCGCGCAGGCGATTCACAACGCCAGCCCGCGCCAGCAGGAAGCCTTTATCGCGCTGAACTGCGGCGCATTGCCACGTGATCTGGTGCAGAGCGAACTGTTTGGCTATGTCGACGGCGCTTTTACCGGATCGCGACGCGGCGGCTCGGCGGGCAAATTTGAGCTGGCCGATGGCGGCACCTTGTTCCTTGATGAGATTGGCGAGATGCCGCTCGAAGCGCAAACCAGCCTGCTGCGCGTGCTGCAGGAGGGCGAAGTGGTGCGAATCGGCGCGGCCCATCCTATCAAGGTCAACGTGCGCATCATCGCCGCTACCCACTGCAATCTGTTGGATGCGGTGGAAAAAGGCGCATTCCGCCGCGATCTCTACTATCGCCTGAATGTGATTTCGCTGGAGATCCCGCCGCTGCGCGAGCGTCAGGAGGATATTCCCGGCCTGGTGAATACCTTTATTCAGGCGCTCTGCACCCGGCTGAAGCGCATCGCGCCGCAGCTTTCCGCTGAGGCGATGCGCTGTTTACAGGCGTGGCACTGGCCCGGCAACGTGCGTGAGCTGGAGAATCTGGTCGAGCGCATGGTGAATTTGTGTGAAGGGTTGGAGATTGAGCGCCACGATCTGCCGGAAGAGATGGTGCAGCGTAACGCGCCTGTCGCCAGCGAATTGACCTCGCTGCAGGAGAATGAGCGCCAGCATGTGATGCAGGTGGTGCGTGAGCAAAAAGGTAACCTGCGCCAGTCCGCGCAGCTGCTGGGGATTTCACGCACCGCGCTGTATAACAAGCTGCATCAGTGGCAGGTGGATGTGGCGGGATTGCGGCGCGGTTAGGTGCGACTTGTTGCCCACACCCCAGCCCTCTCCCACTGTACAGTCCGGGGACATGGTAGACAGGTGTTCGGGGACATGGTGAACACTTTTTAACATCCTTTACCCATGGTGATCGACTTTTTCTTCAGGTC
>NZ_QKMJ01000012.1:0-134563 GCF_003208415.1 Pantoea sp. AG1095
CCTGACCCCATGCCGAACTCAGAAGTGAAACGCCGTAGCGCCGATGGTAGTGTGGGGTCTCCCCATGCGAGAGTAGGGAACTGCCAGGCATCAAATAGTGAAGAAGCCCCGGACGAAAGTCCGGGGCTTTTTTACGTCTCTCATCTCAAACTTTCATTTCAAGAAGCTAATCCAGCATAAATACGCCACGACTTATCCCAAATCCCACCTAAAGCTGAAACATTTTCATAAACCGCATGAAGACTCGACATTCCCGACATAACAAGCTAATGTCGGGCATCTGGATGTCTAAACGTTTATACGGTTATCAGTAAGAGGTGAGTAGGTTATGCCAATCAGGATTCCCGACGAATTACCGGCAGTGAATTTTTTGCGTGATGAAAACGTCTTTGTCATGACGTCGTCGCGCGCCAGTGTTCAGGAGATCCGTCCGCTAAAAGTGCTGATTCTTAACCTGATGCCAAAGAAGATTGAGACGGAAAATCAGTTCCTGCGTCTGCTCTCTAACTCACCGTTGCAGATTGATGTGCAGCTGCTGCGCATTGATAGTCGCGAGTCGCGCAACACGCCGACGGAGCATCTGAACAACTTCTACTGCAACTTCGAAGACATCCAAAACGATAACTTCGATGGACTGATTGTGACCGGCGCGCCGCTGGGATTGGTCGATTTCAATGATGTCGCTTACTGGCCGCAGATTCAGCGCGTGCTGCATTGGGCGAATGAACACGTTACCTCCACGCTCTTTGTCTGTTGGGCGGTTCAGGCGGCACTCAACATTCTATATGGCATTCCTAAGCAGACGCGGCAGAACAAATTGTCCGGTGTTTATGAGCACCAAATTCTGCATCCCCACGCCTTGCTAACGCGCGGTTTTGACGACAATTTCCTGGCCCCGCATTCACGCTATGCTGATTTCCCGAGCCAGCTGATCCGCGATTACACCGATCTCGAGCTGTTTGCCGAGTCGGAATCCACCGGCGCATATCTGATGGCGAGCAAAGACAAGCGCCTGGCGTTTGTCACCGGCCATCCTGAGTACGATGCGCTGACGCTCTCGGGTGAATATCATCGCGATTACGATGCTGGCCTGCAGCCGGACGTACCGTTCAACTACTTCCCGCACGATAACCCAGAGCTGCCACCGCGCGCCACCTGGCGCAGCCACGGCAACCTGCTGTTCTCCAACTGGCTGAACTACTACGTTTATCAGATCACGCCGTTCGATCTGCGCCGGATGAATCCAACACTCGAATAGATCAAACACCTCGTTTGATCCTGCCGCGCTAGCCGAAAGCTATCGCGGCTTTTTTTTGTCTTCAATTCACCAGTGGAAGTTATTGCCCTTAATTCGAGAGATTAAATTACATAAATATCAATCTGATAAATTAACATAAACATAAAAATGGAAATAGTTTTTGAAATTAAAATAAAAATCAATATGCTCTGATCTTGCAGGTTATAAAACACCCTACATCCGGATCCGATCGTTAAACGATGGATCAACTCAGGAGGCAGCCCGCATGACAGACTCGGTTATCAGCAATACGCTAACCTTCAGCCAGCCCTTTACCCACGCGGAAAAGCAGCTGCTTACCCCAGAAGCAATCGACTTTATACACGCATTAGTGGTGCGCTTTGCACCAGAGCGCGAACGCCTGCTGAAAGCACGCCAGCAACGACAGAAGCGTTACGATCAGGGTGAGTTACCCGGCTTTGATTCGGAAACCGCTTCCATTCGTGAAAATGCGTGGCAAGTTCGTCCTATTCCGCAGCTGCTTCAGGATCGTCGCGTAGAGATCACCGGGCCGCCGGATCGCAAAATGGTGATCAACGCGCTCAACGCGAACGTCAACGTCTTCATGGCCGATTTTGAAGATTCACTGGCGCCAACCTGGCAGAAGCTGATCGACGGACAATTAACACTGCGCGATGCCGTCAATGGCACGCTGAGCTTCACCAGTGAAACCGGCAAGATCTACCAGCTGCGCGCCAATCCGGCGCTCCTGATGTGTCGGGTGCGCGGTCTGCATCTGAATGAAAAGCATGTGGAGTGGCGCGATCGGGCCATTCCCGGCGGATTGTTCGACTTTGCGCTCTACTTTTTCCACAACGTTGAAGCGCTGCTGGAGAAGGGCCACGCGCCATGGTTCTATCTGCCGAAAACCGAGCATGCCGCTGAAGTGGCGTGGTGGCGTGAGATCTTCCGCTTCAGTGAAGATCGCTTCGATCTGCCGCGCGGCACCATCAAAGCCACGGTATTGATCGAAACGCTGCCGGCGGTATTCCAGATGGATGAGATCCTGTGGGAACTGCGTGATCACGTCGTTGGCCTGAACTGTGGCCGTTGGGATTACATCTTCAGCTACATCAAAACGCTGGGCCAGCATCCCGATCGTATCCTGCCGGATCGCCAGCAAATCAGCATGGATCAGCCATTCCTCGATGCCTATTCACGCCTGCTGATTCGAACCTGTCATCGTCGTGGCGCGCTGGCGATGGGCGGTATGTCGGCGCTGATTCCGAGCAAAGACGCGGAGCGCAATGTATGGGTGACGCAAAAGGTGCAGGAAGATAAGGCGCGAGAAGCGGGCAACGGTCACGACGGAACCTGGGTGGCGCATCCCGGCCTGGCTGATATCGCGATGGAGGAGTTTGACCGTCGGCTGGGCGATCAGCCCAACCAACTGCACATCACGCGTGAGCAGGATGCGCCAATCACCGCCGAACGTCTGCTGGCGCCCTGTCGCGGCAAGCGTACTGAAGCCGGCATGCGCGCCAATATCCGCGTGGCGCTGCAATATCTGGAAGCCTGGATCAGCGGCAACGGCTGCGTTCCGATTGATGGGTTGATGGAAGATGCCGCCACCGCTGAAATCGCCCGCACCTCCATCTGGCAATGGATTCATCACAAACAAATTCTCAGCGATGGCCAGCCGGTCACGGTGGCGCTGTTTGAACGGCTGCTGGAGGAAGAGCTGGCCACCTTGCAGCAAACCGTTGGCGCAGAACGTTTTCAAAATGGACGCTTCGACGATGCCGCCGCGCTGATGGCGCAAATTACCACCGATGACGAACTGGTTTCCTTCCTCACTCTGCCGGGCTACCGCCTGCTGCCTTGAACCTGGAGATATGACGATGAATCGTACGCAACAGATCAAACAACTGGAATCGAGCTGGAATGATGCGCGCTGGCAGGGAATTACTCGTCCGTACAGTGCGGAGGATGTGGTCAATCTGCGCGGTTCGGTCAATCCCGCCTGCACGCTGGCGGAACGCGGCGCCACCAAACTCTGGTCGCTGCTGAATGGTGAATCGAGCAAAGGCTACATCAACAGCCTCGGCGCGTTGACCGGCGGACAAGCGGTGCAGCAGGCGAAAGCCGGCATAGAGGCGATTTACCTCTCCGGCTGGCAGGTGGCGGCAGATGCTAACCTGGCCGGGCAGATGTATCCCGACCAATCGCTGTATCCGGTGAATTCGGTGCCAAATGTGGTGGAGCGGATTAACCAGAGCTTCCAGCGTGCCGATCAAATTCAGTGGGCCAGCGGCGTATCGCCAGAAGACAGTGATTTTATTGATTACTTCCTGCCGATTGTCGCCGATGCGGAAGCGGGCTTTGGCGGCGTGCTCAATGCGTTCGAGCTGATGAAATCGATGATTCAGGCCGGTGCCGGCGCGGTGCATTTTGAAGACCAACTGGCGGCGGTGAAGAAGTGCGGCCACATGGGTGGCAAGGTATTAGTCCCAACGCAGGAAGCGATTCAGAAACTGGTGGCGGCGCGTCTGGCCGCAGACGTCATGAACGTGCCGACAGTGTTGCTGGCGCGCACCGATGCGGATGCCGCCGATCTGATCACCTCAGATTGCGACCCGCGCGATGCGGCGTTTATCACCGGCGAGCGCACCTCGGAAGGCTTCTTCCGCACGCGTGCCGGGATTGAACAGGCGATCAGCCGCGGGCTAGCGTATGCGCCTTATGCCGATGTGCTGTGGTGCGAAACCTCAACGCCAGATCTGGAGATGGCGCAGCGCTTTGCCGACGCGATTCACGCGCAGTATCCCGGCAAGTTGCTGGCTTACAACTGCTCGCCTTCGTTCAACTGGAAGAAGAACCTTGACGATCGCACTATCGCCCGTTTCCAGCAGGCGCTGAGCGAAATGGGCTATCGCTTCCAGTTCATTACGCTCGCCGGGATTCACAGCATGTGGTTCAACATGTTTGACCTGGCGCACGCCTATGCACAGGGCGAAGGCATGCGCCATTACGTGGAGAAAGTGCAGCAGCCGGAGTTTGCGGCGCGCGATAAGGGTTACACCTTCTCATCGCATCAGCAGGAAGTGGGCACCGGCTATTTCGATCGCGTCACCAACGTCATCCAGGGCGGACAATCCTCCGTGACCGCGCTGACCGGCTCCACCGAAGCCGCACAATTCTGAAGCCGTTGTAAGGTCGCCATTCAATGGCGACCACTTACCGCTAAAGGAGCGTTGCCGATGACGCCGAGAGAATCGCTGATCGCCCACACCATTCTGCAAGGTTTTGACGCGCAGTATGGCCGCTTTCTGGATATCACCGCCGGTGCGCAACAGCGCTTCGAGCAGGCCGACTGGCACGCGGTGCAGCAGGCAATGAAAGCGCGTATCCATCTTTACGATCACCATGTTGGCCTGGTCACCAACCAGCTGCGCATTCTCAATGACACTTCGGACTGGGATGACGCATTCTGGCTGCGGGTGAAAAGCCATTACGAAACCTTGCTGCCCGGCTACCCGCGCCATGAAATCGCCGAAAGCTTCTTCAATTCGGTCTATTGTCGCCTGCAGGGCCACAGCCATTTGTCGCCCGAGCGTCTGTTTATCTTGCCGTCGCAGCCCTATGCGCCCGCACCGGTTGCGCCGCGCCCGCTGTCACGCCTCTATCGTCCGCAGCAGAGTTGGGAGGAAACACTGCGTCAGGTGCTGAATGACATTCCGCTGCGTCTAACGTGGCAGGATCAAACGCGCGATATCGGCTGGATTGTGCGCCATCTGCACGAGCAGTTTGGTGCCACACAGCTGGCGACGGCGACGCTGGATGTCGCCAGCGAACTGTTTTACCGCAACAAAACCGCGTGGATAGTGGCGCGCCTGCAGCTGAGTGATGGCATGGTGCCCTGTTTGCTGCCGATTCAGCGCGATGATGCTGGCCGTTTGTGGATCGATACCTGTCTCACCGACAGCGATGATGCCAGCATCGTGTTTGGTTTTGCCCGCGCCTATTTCATGGTGTACGCGCCGGTTCCGGCCGCGCTGGTGGCGTGGCTGCAACCGATTCTGCCGGGAAAAACCGTGGCAGAGCGCTACATGGCGATTGGCTGTCAGAAGCACGGTAAAACCGAATGCTACCGTGAATACCTGCATTATCTGGCGCACAGTCAGGAAGATTTCACCGTCGCACCCGGCATTCGCGGCATGGTAATGATGGTGTTCACGCTGCCGGGTTTTGATCGCGTATTTAAGGTGATCAAAGACCGCTTCGCACCGCAAAAAGAGGTCACCGATGCGCAGGTGCGCGACTGCTATCGCATGGTCAAAGAGCACGATCGCGTGGGTCGTATGGCGGATACGCAGGAGTTTGAGCACTTTGCGTTACCGCGCGCGCGTATTCCGGCCGAGCTGATGGCGGAGTTTGAGCGCGATATCCCGGAAAAGCTCGAGCTGCGCGACGATGTGGTGATCATCCGCCATTTGTGGCTGGAACGCCGCATGGAGCCGCTTAATCTGTGGCTGGCTCAGGCTTCGCCGGAACAGCGGCAGCACGCGATTGGCGAATATGGTGATGCGATTCGTCAGTTGGCGGCGGCGAATATTTTCCCCGGCGACATGCTGTACAAAAACTTTGGCATGACGCGTCATGGCCGCGTGGTGTTTTACGATTACGACGAAATCCGCCCGATGACCGAACTGGTGTTCCGCGATGTGCCGCAGGCGCGCTATGAGGAAGATGAGCTGCAGGCTGAGCCTTGGTACAGCGTCGGGCCGGATGATGTGTTCCCGGAAACCTTCCGCTATGCGCTGTGCAGCGAACCCTCGACCGGCAAACTGCTGCAGGCGCTGCATCCGCAGCTGTTTGATCCCAACTGGTGGCGCGCGCTGCAAACGCGCATCCGCGAAGGGCATATTGAAGAGGTAATTGCGTGGCGCGCTAGCCAGCGTTTCAGCGCGCGCTATGCGTCGGTGACCGCTTAGCGGCCAGAATAGGTTTGGGTCACCAGCTTCGCGGCGCGGATCACCAGCGCACCCAGCTCGGTGATGCGGTCGTCAGTCATGCGCGCAATCGGGCCGGAGATTGAGATGGCGGCGAAGGGTTCGCCATGTTCGTCATAAATTGGTGCCGCAACGCAGCGCAGACCCAGCGCGTGCTCTTCATCATCGTGCGAAAAGCCCATCTTACGAATCAGCGCCAGATTCTCCTTCAGGCTGTGCGGCGACATCAGCGTTTTCGGCGTGTAGTGATGCAGCCCTTTTTGATGCAGCAGCGCGGTAACTTGCTCATCGCTCAGATGCGCCAGAAACGCTTTGCCGGCGCCGGATGCATGCATCGGCAGCTTGCCGCCAATCGGCGCGGACATGCGCATCAGCTGCGTACACTGCACCTGATCGATGATCACCGCCTGATAATCGCTGAGATCCAGCACCGCCAGATTCACCGTCTCGCCGGCATCTTCCATCAGCTTGCGCAGCAGCGGATGCACAATCGCCAGCAGATTGCGGCTCTGCAGGAAGCTGCTGCCGACCACAAACGCGTGCGAACCAATGGTCCACAAACCCAAGTCGCCCACCTGATGCACAAAACCTTGCTGCTGCATGGTGGAGAGCAGGCGATGAGTGGTGGAGTTGGGTAAACCGGCCTGTTGTGCCAGTTCGGTCAGCGCCACGCTGCCGTGGGATTCGGCAATCAGCTCCAGCAGGCGCAGACCACGCGTCAAAGATTGTACTTGCCCGCCGACGGGCGCGCTGGTGGTAGCCGTTGTCGCACGCGGTTTCTTGCCGCGTTTCACGGGCGCAGGGGTTGCCATGACGTCTCCAATTCGCATTAATGCTGGAAACCATTTTCGTTTTTAACCGCATTAATGCAAACGCTGACTTTCTGGTCAGACCTGTCATCGGCAATAGCTGAAAATGTCTCATCTGAGCTGACTTTTGATCACCTGCAAGTTGTGCCAGTATGACTGGCTGGCATATTAGCCAACGCAATGACGTGGACGGGGCGAGAGTGAGCAACAAAACAGAAATGCTGCAGCAGCAGCTGGCGCAACGCATTATGATTCTGGACGGTGGCATGGGCACCATGATCCAGAGTTATAAACTGAGTGAGCAGGATTTCCGTGGCAGCCGCTTTGCCGACTGGCCATCTGATTTGAAGGGCAACAACGATCTGTTGGTGCTAACCAAACCAGAGGTGATCCGCGAAATCCACGATGCCTATCTCGCTGCCGGCGCGGATATTCTCGAGACCAACACCTTCAACTCCACCACCATTGCGATGGCCGATTACGCGATGGAAGCGCTGTCGGCGGAGATCAACTTCGAAGCCGCCAAACTGGCGCGTGCCAGCGCCGACGCATGGACGGCGAAAACGCCGCATCGTCCGCGCTACGTGGCGGGCGTGTTGGGCCCGACCAACCGCACCTGTTCTATCTCGCCGGACGTCAACGATCCCGCCTATCGTAACGTCACCTTTAACCAGCTGGTGGAAGCCTACCGCGAATCGACGCATGCGCTGATCGCCGGTGGCTCCGACCTCATCATGATCGAAACGGTGTTCGATACCCTCAACGCCAAAGCGGCGATCTACGCGGTGCAGGCCGAGATGGAAGCGATGGGCGTGAAGCTGCCGCTGATGATCTCCGGCACCATCACCGATGCGTCCGGTCGTACGCTCTCCGGCCAAACCACCGAAGGTTTCTATAACTCGCTGCGCCACGCCGAACCGCTGTCGTTTGGCCTCAACTGCGCGCTGGGCCCGGACGAACTGCGCCAGTATGTGGCGGAGCTGTCGCGCATTGCCGAAAGCTATGTGACCGCGCACCCGAACGCCGGTTTGCCCAACGCCTTTGGTGAATACGATCTCGATGCGGCGATCATGGCTGAGCAAATTGGTGAGTGGGCGCGCGCCGGTTTCCTCAATATTATCGGCGGCTGCTGCGGCACCACGCCGGAACACATCGCGGCGATGGCGGCCGCAGTAGAAGGCGTTGCGCCGCGCCAGCTGCCAGAGATTCCGGTTGCCTGTCGCTTAGCCGGGCTTGAACCGCTGAACATTCAGGCCGATTCGCTGTTCGTCAACGTCGGTGAACGCACCAACGTCACCGGCTCGGCCAAATTTAAGCGTCTGATCAAAGAAGAGAAATACAACGAAGCGCTGGATGTGGCACGCCAACAGGTAGAGAACGGTGCGCAAATCATCGACATCAACATGGATGAAGGCATGCTGGATGCGGAAGCGGCGATGGTGCGCTTCCTCAATCTGATTGCTGGTGAGCCGGATATCGCCCGCGTGCCAATTATGATCGACTCCTCCAAATGGGAAGTGATCGAGAAAGGCCTGCAGTGCATTCAGGGCAAAGGCATTGTGAACTCTATTTCGATGAAAGAGGGCGTGGAACCGTTTATCGCGCACGCGCGCAAAGTGCGTCGCTACGGCGCAGCGATGGTGGTGATGGCGTTTGACGAAGTGGGCCAGGCGGATACGCGGGCGCGCAAAATCGAGATCTGTCGTCGCGCCTACAAGATTTTGACCGAAGAGGTCGGTTTCCCGCCAGAAGACATCATTTTCGACCCGAATATTTTTGCCGTAGCGACCGGCATTGAAGAACACAACAATTACGCGATGGACTTTATCGGTGCCTGCGAAGACATCAAGCGCGAACTGCCACACGCGATGATCTCCGGCGGCGTCTCCAACGTGTCGTTCTCGTTCCGTGGCAATGAACCGGTGCGTGAAGCGATTCACGCGGTGTTCCTCTATTACGCCATCCGCAACGGCATGGACATGGGCATCGTGAACGCCGGTCAGCTGGCGATTTACGACGATCTGCCTGCCGAACTGCGTGACGCGGTGGAAGATGTGGTGCTGAATCGTCGTGACGATGGCACCGAGCGCTTGCTGGAACTGGCGGAGAAATATCGCGGCAGCAAAAGCGACGGCGAGCAGGAGAAACAGCAGGCCGAATGGCGCAGCTGGGACGTGGTAAAACGTCTGGAATACTCGCTGGTGAAAGGCATCACCGAGTTTATTGAGCTGGATACCGAAGAGGCGCGCCAGGCAGCAGCGCGGCCGATTGAAGTGATTGAAGGGCCGCTGATGTCCGGCATGAACGTGGTTGGCGATCTGTTCGGCGAGGGCAAGATGTTCCTGCCGCAGGTGGTAAAATCAGCGCGCGTGATGAAGCAAGCGGTGGCCTATCTCGAACCTTATATTCAGGCCAGCAAAGAGGCCGGACGCAGCAACGGCAAGATTGTGCTGGCAACGGTAAAAGGCGATGTGCATGACATCGGCAAAAATATCGTCGGCGTAGTGCTGCAATGTAACAACTACGAAATCATTGACCTCGGCGTTATGGTGCCGAGTGACAAAATCCTCAAAACCGCGATTGCCGAGAACGCCGATATCATCGGGCTTTCCGGCCTGATCACGCCGTCGCTGGATGAGATGGTTAACGTCGCCAAAGAGATGGAGCGCCAGGGATTCACCATCCCGCTGCTGATTGGCGGCGCGACTACCTCGAAAGCGCATACCGCAGTGAAAATCGAGCAGAATTACAGCGGCCCAACCGTGTACGTTCAGAACGCCTCGCGCACCGTGGGCGTGGTGTCATCGCTGCTCTCCGAGACGCTGAAAGAAGATTTCGTGGCACGCACGCGCAAAGAGTACGACACGGTGCGTATTCAGCACGCGCGCAAAAAGCCGCGCACGCCGCCGGTGAGCCTGCAAACTGCGCGCGATAATGATTATGTCATCAATTGGGAAAGCTATACGCCGCCGGTGGCGCACCGTCTCGGTGTGAGTCCGGTCGAAGCCAGCATTGAAACGCTGCGCAATTACATCGACTGGACGCCGTTCTTTATGACCTGGTCGCTGGCCGGCAAATATCCGCGCATTTTGGAAGATGAAGTGGTGGGCGAAGAGGCCAAACGCCTGTTTGCCGATGCCAACGCCATGCTCGATATGCTGAGCAGCACCGGCACGCTCAATCCACGCGGCGTGGTGGGGATTTTCCCGGCCAACCGTGTCGGCGATGACATTGAAATCTACAGCAACGAGAACCGCAATCAGGTGCTGTGCGTCAGTCATCATTTGCGTCAGCAGACCGAGAAAACCGACTTCGCCAACTACTGTTTAGCCGACTTTGTGGCCCCAAAATCCAGCGGCAAAGCCGATTATCTCGGCGCGTTTGCGGTTACCGCCGGAATTGAGGAAGATGCGCTGGCCGAGGCGTATGACAAGCAGCACGATGATTACAACAAAATCATGGTGAAAGCGGTGTCGGATCGCCTGGCAGAAGCCTTTGCTGAATATCTGCACGAGCGCGTGCGGAAGGTGATTTGGGGCTTTGCCGCCCATGAAAATCTCAGCAACGAAGAGCTGATTCGCGAGAACTATCAGGGCATTCGTCCCGCACCGGGTTATCCGGCTTGTCCGGAACACACTGAGAAAGCACCGATCTGGCAGCTGCTGGAGGTAGAAAAACATACCGGCATGAAACTCACCGAGTCTTACGCCATGTGGCCAGGCGCAGCGGTTTCCGGCTGGTACTTCAGCCATCCTGATAGCAAATACTTCGCCGTGGCGCAGATTCAGCGCGATCAGGTGGAAGATTACGCCGCGCGTAAAGGCATGAGCGTGAGCGAAGTTGAGCGCTGGCTGGCACCCAATTTGGGTTATGACGCAGATTAATAGTCGGTAACGCGCAATAAATGGCGCCGCTACGGAGTATGTGCACCTCTCCGTAGCGGCGCGATTTATCGCGCGGGTTTCACACCACCCGCGCTGATGTTAATTAAATCGCGCATCACGATCTGACGTCAGGTCATACAGCTGATATTTGCGACCCAGCATCTGCCCACCATCACGCGTCAACGGCACCCAGTTCACCTGCGCGCGGCCTCGCGTTGGCGTCACGGTAAACAGATCCATCGGCACCGAAATGTAGAAGCCTTTGGTGAAGTCGCCTTCGCCATAGGCTTCCGCCGACACGTTGGTTTTGGTGGCGTAGAAGCCCACCATCACGCCGCTATCAAACCGCTTCGACACATCTACGGTAACGCCTTTATCCTTCGCCAGATATTCACCGACGCTGGCTTTCACCAATACGTCCTGCATAAACCACGGACGCCAGTACGCGGTGAAATGTCCGGTTGGCGCTTTGTAATCGGTGAACTGCATCATGTTGTCCCAATCACGCTGCTTCACGTAGTTGGCATCAACCCCGAATGCCCAGTTGCTATCAATTGGACGATACAGCACTTCGCCGCCGACGCCGCCGTACATGGTTTCCAGATAACCGCCGTAAACCTGGCCGTAGAAACCGTTGCCGAGCGCCTGCATGTAGTTGGCTTGCAGATCGTTAACGTAAACGTTGTTCTCAACGTAATCACGAATATGCGTACGCACGCGCGGCAGCGTTGAATCCGCCGGTGCGCCGTTGTAGTTGAACTTATCGTAGTTATTGGCGAGGTTGCCAAACAGGCTGCCGCCGACCAACAGGTGATCGGTAAGCCAGTAATCGGCGTTGGCCATCACGCCAACCTGATACATGTAGAAGCTTTCCGGTCCGCCGACGGACTGATTCAGCACCGGCGACAGGCTGTAGTTCAGACGATCTTTGCGGATGAAGAAACCTTGCTCGGTGGCACCGGGATCGACCGGATTTTCACGCGTCTGCTGCAGCGGCTGTTCATGCCCCAGCGGATAACCCACGAGTTCGTTATGCAGGCTGGCAACGTTGGTGCGCGTGCTCACCTGCGGCATATTGAAGCGCGACTCGGTGACGTCGATGGTATCGATGCCGGCCGGCAGGTTGTTCATGATAATGCGATTGGCGCGATCGACCCCTTCGCGCGTATCGCGATATTTGGTCTGCTCGCCGGACACATACAACGTGCTGCCTTTGGTTTGAATATGCGGGCCATTCAGTCCTGCGTTGTACTTCAGATCGGTCAGCTGGTTTGCCACCACCGTTGGCTGCAACAGATCGCCCTGCGGCTGCGGGTTGTAGGCCGGCTTCTCGCTATCGATATGCGACTGATGCAGATCGTTGAAATTGGTGCGCAGGGTAAAGCCGAACATAAAGGTGTTGCCGCGCTCGTAGCTGGCGTTGATGTCCGCCCAGTCGGTGAGGCGATAAATCGCGCCGACGTTGACCTTACTGCGCTGATCCAAACGACCGGCGAAATCATCCTGATAATCATTGCCTTCGTACTCCAGCTTGAGGCGCAGCGGCTGCCACGGTGTTTGATACTCTACGCCGCCAAACAGCGCCGCCGGACCGTGGAACATCTGCGAGCCATTAATTGAACCCGCTTCGCCACCGCCGGTGCGGCTACAGAAGCTGTCGCTGTAGGAGCAGAACGGGTTCTTAATGGTGCCGCTGTTGCCGAGATAACCCCAGCCCAGACCCAAGGTGAAATCGAACGGGCCCCATGCTTTGCTCGCCACCAGATATTCGCTGTCGAAAAGACCGGTACCGCCTAAATCGCGTGAGCCAACCGCCACTTCTGGCAGCCAATAGCTCTCTTGCCATAGGCGCAGCTTCACATCGAAGGCTTTATCTTTATAGCTTTGGTTGCCGCTGAAACCTTCTACTGCGCTGTAACGGCGGGTACGCACATCGGTATAGCGTACGGTGGTTTCCAGCCACGGGAACAGCTGCAGCGAGGCAGAATAGTAGCGATATTGATCGTTATCGCGGAAGTTGACGCTAAATTCGCCCTCTTTCGCCATACGCGCGGTGGGCGTCTGCATCAGGCCAACGCCACCAAAATCCGATTGAGAAGGACCGACCGGTTCAGGCCAGGTTTCCGCATGCACCTGGCAAGCGGCGGAAACAGAAGCAGCCAACAGGCTGAGAAGTAATTGTTTTTTCATCAGTCTGGTATCCGGTGAGTCAGAACGGAAAGCATGCGCTCATTCAAATCGCTTTGGCCCCATGGCAAGCTCCATGAGGTGAAACCGAGCCAGATAATGCTGCCGGGTTCCACTTCGATATGGCGATGATTCCAGTAAGCGACCGGAACTTGCTGGGTGCTGCCGGACGGCGCAATCACCGTGGCATAGCTGCGTTCCGCGCCGGACAGACGATCGTGGCCTTCAAGGTAATCACGCACTTCGCGGCCCGGCTGCCAGCGCGCTTTACCCGGATTGCTCAACGCCCCCAGCACCAGCACCTGCGTCGGCTGCGCCAGCGTATAGAGGTCATAGCTGCCTTGCAGCGTGCGGTTATCCTGTGGACGCAGACGCACGTCATCGGGATCGAGCGAGGTGAACTGGCGGCCCGTTACCTGCAGCGCGCCAAGCTGGTGGATAACCGAGCCGATGGTTGCGGCCAACGACTCGCCGCTTTCGGCTTGCCAGGCGCGCAGATCGGCCAGCAGCTGCTTCTGTTGCTGCTGTGCTACCGCCGTTGCGCCGCGTTCGGCAATCACCGTGCCCGGCCACCAACTGCGCAGTTCAGGATGGGTGAGCAACTGACTAAGATTCTGCGCATCGTTAATTTGTAGTGTGTTTTTTCCCGGCAGATCGTGAACGGTGACTTGCGCCGCCGCCAGTGCGTGGCCAGCCGTGAGCAGCGTCAATGCTGCCAGCATTGGAGTTATTTTTTTCATGATTTCGCCGGCTTCAGAATGGTGGTTTCAACGGGGAAGGCATCGGCGGCCAGCATCTGGTTGGCCTGCAATACCGTGCCATCACGGTTATCGATCCAGAAGGTGTTCTGCCACTCCGCGCCTACGTTCTCCATGCGCACGGTTTCATGCCAGACGCGGCACGGTACGCGTTCACCGGCGATGTCCAGCACCGTATCGTCACCGCGCTCGAAGCGGGAAACCGCTGTGGCGGCACGCACTTTATCTTGCTCGCGCCACTGCACCACGCGCGTCCAGCTGGCACCGTTTTGCAGATGCAGCGCATCGGCGAGCGGATCCTGCGCCAGGTTACTGACGTCAGCGAGGTTGCTCGGTAAACCCAGGGTTTTGATCAGACGGCCATGCTGCATCACCAGCATCGCTTTATCCTGGGTGATCCACTTCTGTTGGCCGTTTTCGTTGTAACCGAGCACCACGAAGATGCGCGGTCCTTCATTGATGCGGGCATAGAGGCTGGCGTAGGGCAGGTTAGCAACCTGCTCGTTGGTGACCGTGACATCATCCGGGCCATTCACGGCCAGCATCACGGTTTGTTCGAGACCTTTTTGTGTTTGTGTGCAGGCCTGCAACAACAGGCAAAGAAGTAGCAAAGAGAGTCGGCGCACGGTGTATCCCTGTCTAAATAAGCCAAGCAAAAAATAACCACACGGGTGTGTGGTTATGCTTAAAGGTGCTACATCAACGAGTGGTGCTCGTTGTGGTGGTTGTTGTTGTACCGGTATTTGCACCGTCACCGCCGCCAGAAGCAGCAATGCCGAGACCCACTAACGCACCGAGCGCGCCGATACCCACAGCGGTAGACGCGCCGGAAGAGATTGCTCCCGCCTGCGCGCCTGCTGCAGCACCAGCTTCTTCCGGCGCGGCAATCGCAGCGGAAGAAACGGCAACGTAAAGTAAGGCTGCACCGGCAACCATCAGTTTTTTCATAACAACGTTTCCTGCATTTATATGAATCAATGAATGTAGGATTTACCCAGATTTCGGGCGCGTTCAGTATAGGGCAACAAATTACCAGAGTTCAGCATGAGTAAAAGAGGGCAGGAAGTCGGGGTTTTTCTGGTGATAAATACGGCGAATTGGCGTTAGCTGCTTTTTTTTAACGCCTTTTTTCAGGCTGATAGGATAAGTGAATGGCTGCGCATTTCACGGCAGAGTTTTTCACTTTTGCACTAATTATTGGTACGGAATGGGAATAATCGGAATTTACTTATAAGGCTTAAATTAAAATCATAGATCAATCAGTTAGATAAACTATTTATCGGGCTGGATTAGGTCCATTTTTAAGCCAGGTAAGGTACGGTAAATTGAAATGAATTACGAATTTCCTTACGCCACTTTAAGAATTTTCTAACCCTGTTTAATGCAGTAATTAATAATATTGCGAGTGAGATGGCATGGTTGACAAAGAAAAGGCGGCAATTACGCCGCCTTGTGTAAATTAGCCGGAAAATTAACGCCAGGATTTGTAGCGATTAATTAAGCCATTAGTGGAGCTATCGTGGCTGCTAATTTCAGCGTCATTTTCCAGTTCTGGCAGAATACGGTTTGCCAGCTGTTTACCCAACTCAACACCCCATTGGTCAAAGGTGAAGATGTTGAGAATCGCGCCCTGAGTGAAGATCTTGTGCTCATACAGCGCAATCAGTGCACCCAGGCTGAACGGGGTAATTTCACGCAGCAGGATGGAGTTGGTTGGGCGGTTACCTTCGAACACTTTGAACGGCACGATGTGCGCGACAGATTCGGCAGATTTACCCGCATCGGTAAACTCTTTCTCCACCACATCGCGTGACTTACCAAACGCCAGCGCTTCGGTTTGTGCGAAGAAGTTCGACAGCAGCTTTGGATGGTGATCGGTCAACACGTTGTGGCTCAGTGCTGGTGCGATAAAGTCGCACGGAATCAGTTTGGTGCCCTGATGAATCAGCTGATAGAACGCATGCTGGCCGTTGGTGCCAGGCTCGCCCCAGATGATTGGGCCGGTCTGGTAATCCACTGGATTACCTTCACGATCAACGTATTTACCGTTGGATTCCATGTTGCCCTGCTGGAAGTAAGCAGCAAAGCGATGCATGTACTGGTCGTACGGCAGAATCGCTTCGGTTTCGGCACCAAAGAAGTTGTTGTACCAGATACCGATCAGCGCCAGCAGGACCGGCAGGTTCTGCTCAGCAGGCGTGTTGGCGAAGTGCTTATCCATGGCGTGCGCGCCGCTCAACAGCTGCTCGAAGTTCTCGAAGCCGATGGAGAGAATGATCGACAAGCCGATAGCTGACCACAGTGAATAGCGGCCGCCAACCCAATCCCAGAACTCAAACATGTTGTCGGTATCAATACCGAACTCACCCACCGCTTTACCGTTGGTCGACAGCGCAGCGAAGTGCTTCGCCACGTGCTGCTGATCGCCCGCAGTTTTCAGGAACCAGTCACGCGCGCTGTGGGCGTTGGTCATGGTTTCTTGCGTGGTGAAGGTTTTAGATGCCACGAGGAACAGCGTGGTTTCCGGGCTGAGATCTTTCAACGTTTCGGCGATATGGGTGCCATCGACGTTAGAAACAAAGTGCATATTCAGGTGGTTTTTATACGGACGCAGCGCTTCGGTCACCATGAACGGGCCGAGGTCTGAACCGCCAATCCCGATATTCACCACGTCGGTGATGGCTTTGCCGGTATAGCCTTTCCAGTCGCCGCTGATGATGCGCTCGGAGAAGCCTTTCATCTTCGCCAGCACCGCGTTGACTTCCGGCATCACATCTTTGCCGTCCACCATAATGGGCGTGTTGCTGCGGTTACGCAGCGCAACGTGCAGAACTGCACGCTCTTCGGTGCGGTTGATCTTCTCGCCAGAGAACATCGATTTGATGGCGCCTGCCAGATCGGTCTCTTTAGCCAGCGCCTGTAATTTTTCGAGGGTTTCCTCGGTGATGCGGTTTTTTGAGAAATCCACCAGCATCTGGTCATCGAAAGTGGCAGAGAATTTCGCAAAACGATCGGCATCTTGCGCAAACAGGTCGGCGATTTGCACCGATTTCATCTGCTCAAAATGCTGCTGCAGCGCTTTCCAGGCAGCGGTTTGGGTCGGATTGATATTTTTCATGGCAACACTCTAGTTGATATAAGAACCGTCATTCCATCCGGGGCGTCCTGCTGGCCCGGCATCCATAGCATTCTTGCACGGGGATGAGTATGACCACAGTTACTGGCTAAGGGAAAAAATTTGTGACCGTGGCCGCACTGTTTCAGGTAAATCCGGCAGCGATTGTCGGTGCTGCGCCAGCAGAATTCCCTGTGCCGCATCAGAAAAAAGCCGCTTTTGTCTGATTCGGACACTACTTTAGGCCGCTGTTGGTGGGCGCGTTTGTTCAACGATGCGTTTACCGAAGTGTAAATGTGAGAAATCCTCAAAGTGCGGGGATGGACAGGGGGGAAAATAATCAGTAATTTATGCGCGCTACTTACACCTCCGGGTGTAAGCCAGAAGAGGCGCGTCGCCCAGGCAGTGTGTTTGAGGATCCGTATCCGCAGAGAACACATCAGGGGGTGTGACGCCGAGGTGGGGCAACACGCGGGGTGTTGCACTGTCGGCTGCAGGGGCTGAATCCTCTGGGTTGTCACCAGAATCGTCCACAGTCGGACGGTTCGCAAGGTGAAGCGCTTTTGGTGACTTGTCTACTACTGATCTTGTCTGCCCAATTCTGCTCTTCTCTTGTGCCTAGGCTGCTACTATGTCTTCCGCCCCAAAACGGAAGAAAGATAACCTGACACGGGGTTCGTAATATGTCCCAAAATCTTATCGTGGCTAAATTTGGCGGCACCAGCGTTGCCGATTTTGATGCTATGAACCGCAGCGCAGATGTTGTGCTGTCGGACGCCAATACCCGCTTAGTGGTGCTCTCTGCCTCCGCTGGCGTGACCAATCTGCTGGTTGCCCTTGCTGAAGGCCAGGAACAAGCGCAGCGCGCTTACCTGCTGGATGAAATCCGCCGTATTCAATATGCCATCATCGATCGTCTGCAATCGCCGGATGTGATCCGCGATGAGATTGATCGCATGCTGGAAAACATCACCATGCTGTCTGAAGCCACCTCGCTGGCAACCTCACATGCGCTAACCGATGAGCTGGTGAGCCACGGTGAGCTGATGTCGACGCTGCTGTTCGTGGAGATTCTGCGCGAGCGTCAGGTCAACAGCGAATGGTTTGACGTGCGTAAAGTGATGCGCACCAGCGATCGTTTTGGTCGCGCAGAACCCGAAGTGGCGACGCTGAAAGAGCTGGCCGCAACGCAGCTGCAGCCGCGCATTGCGGAAGCGCTGGTGGTGACGCAGGGCTTTATCGGTAGCGAAATCAAAGGCCGCACCACCACGCTTGGTCGTGGCGGCAGCGACTATACCGCTGCGCTGCTGGGCGAAGCGCTGCAGGCCGCGCGCATTGATATCTGGACCGATGTGGCCGGTATCTACACCACCGATCCACGCGTGGTGTCCACCGCTAAACGCATCGAAGAGATTACCTTCGAAGAAGCAGCGGAGATGGCGATCTTTGGTGCCAAAGTGCTGCATCCGGCCACTTTGCTGCCGGCCGTGCGTAGCGATATTCCGGTGTTTGTCGGTTCGAGCAAAGATCCCGCTGCAGGCGGTACGCGCGTGTGCAACGAAACCAAGAATCCACCGCTGTTCCGTGCGCTGGCGCTGCGTCGTAAGCAGACGCTGGTAACGCTGCACAGCCTGAACATGCTGCATGCACATGGCTTCCTCGCCGAAGTGTTTAACATTCTGGCGCGCCACAGCATCTCCGTTGATCTGGTGACAACTTCCGAAGTGAGCGTGGCGCTGACGCTGGACAGCACCGGTTCAACCACCACCGGCGACAGCTTGCTGACCCAGGCGCTGTTGACCGAGCTCTCTTCACTGTGCCGTGTGGAAGTGGAAGAGAATCTGGCGCTGGTGGCGATCATTGGCAACAACCTGTCAAAAGCGTGCGGCGTCGGCAAAGAAGTGTTTGGCGCACTCGAGCCGTTCAACCTGCGCATGATTTGCTACGGTGCCAGCAGTTATAACCTTTGCTTCCTGGTTCCCACCCCAGACGCGGAAGAAGTGGTACGTGCGCTGCACAAGAATCTTTTTGGTTCTTAAGGCCAGTTTTTAGCATGCGGAATCAAGCCGGACCGGGTCCGGCTTTTTTATTGGTGAAATTTTTTAAACAATAATTCAAGCCCAGCGGCATTCACTGCTTCGCTCCAGACATTTCTGATGAACCCCATTATGGCTCGCGAGAACCGTCTCAAATACGCTGCTATCGCCTAAAAATCACCCTAATCCCTTATTCTTCGGTTGCGCTTCAATCGCCAAAAACGATAATCCCGCCGCGAAAACATTAAATTATTTGAGGGAGCAGAGATGAAAAGATTAGTGGCTGAAACGCTGGGCACTTTCGTGCTGGTGTTGGGCGGTTGTGGTAGTGCGGTTTTGGCCGCGGCGTTTCCAGAATTGGGTATTGGTTTTGCTGGTGTTGCGCTGGCGTTTGGTCTGACGGTGTTGGTAATGGCATTTGCCGTCGGCCATATTTCGGGCGGCCATTTTAACCCGGCGGTCACCCTCGGTCTGACGGTTGGCGGACGTTTCCCGGCGGCGCAGGTTGTGCCTTATATTATCGCGCAGCTGGTCGGCGCGGTTGCGGCGGCTGGCGTGCTGTATTTGATCGCCAGCGGTAAAGCCGGTTTCGATGCCGTGGCCAGCGGCTTCGCGTCGAACGGTTACGGTGAACATTCGCCGGGGGGCTTTAGCCTGCAGGCGGGCATGATCGCCGAACTGGTGCTGACCGCCGTATTCCTGATTGTGATCATGGGCGCGACCGATAAACGTGCTCCGGCTGGCTTCGCGCCCATTGCAATCGGCCTGGCGCTAACGCTGATTCACCTGGTGAGCATTCCCGTCACCAATACCTCAGTCAACCCGGCGCGCAGTAGCGGTGTGGCGATCTTCCAGGGCGGCTGGGCATTGGAACAGCTGTGGATGTTCTGGTTGTTACCGATTATCGGTGCCGCGATTGGTGGTGCGATCTACCGCTTTGCACTGGAAAAAGCAGAGTAACTTTGCCGTATTTCAGCGGATCGGCAGCAGCCGATCCGCATTTTGCCCCGCAAGCGACTTCCCGCCTTACGTCAAGATAATGAAATGTTATGATCCCGCGTCCGTCGCTGTGGTCGTTCCCTGCGCGACATTTCATCTGTGGCAATATAAAAAAATTCCTAAGGAAGTCTGGTTATGCTCGGCAAACTTACCCGCCTGTTCCCGCTCTGGGCCGTGCTGCTCTCGGTCGCTGCTTATTATTCTCCTGGCACCTTTCTCGGCATTGGGCCGTGGGTGACTTACCTGCTGATGCTGATTATGTTCGGCATGGGCGTGACGCTAAACATTGATGATTTCAAACGCGTGCTGGTGCGTCCGGCGCCGGTGATCGCCGGGACTTTCCTGCATTATCTGGTGATGCCGCTGGCCGCGTGGGGCCTGGCGAAGCTGTTCCAGATGCCACCGGATCTGGCGGCAGGCATGATTCTGGTCGGCAGCGTGGCCAGCGGCACCGCTTCTAACGTGATGATTTATCTGGCAAAGGGCGATGTGGCGCTGTCGGTGACCATCTCATCCGTGTCGGCGCTGGTAGGTGTATTCGCCACACCGCTGCTGACACGCTTCTACGTTGATACCCACATTCAGGTGGATGTGGTCGGCATGCTGCTCAGCATCGTGAAAATCGTGGTGATTCCGATTAGCCTGGGTCTGATTATCCATCACTCCATGAATAGCGTGGTGCGCCGCGTTGAGCCTTATCTGCCGGCGTTTTCGATGGTGTGCATTCTGCTGATCATTAGCGCGGTGGTGGCTGGCAGCCAGGGCTTTATCGGTTCTGTCGGCTTGATGGTGATTGTGGCGGTGATCCTGCACAACGCGATCGGTCTGTTGGGCGGTTATTGGGGCGGTAAGCTGTTTGGCTTCGATGAATCGACCTGCCGCACGCTGGCGCTGGAAGTGGGCATGCAGAACTCAGGTCTGGCGGCGACGCTGGGCAAACTTTACTTCTCGCCGTTAGCGGCCTTGCCGGGCGCGCTGTTCTCGGTGTGGCACAACCTGTCAGGTTCGCTGCTGGCCGGTTACTGGTCGGGTAAACCGATCGATAAGAAGCAGAAGTAATATTCAAAAAAGCATCACATTCAATTCATGCACATAGCGTAACGGCGCAATAAATTGCGCCGTTACGCTGCCTGCGCTCTGAATGTATTACAGCTTCAGATAGGTACGAATCCCATCCAGGAACATCTGCGTCGCCAGCATAATCAAAATCAATCCCATCAGGCGCTCCAGCGCGTTAACGCCTTTGTCGCCCAGCAGGCGTAAAAACAGACCCGACATCAGCAGAATCACCACCGTCAAACCCCACGCGATCAGCAGCGCGCCGACCAGATGCGTCATTTGGTTGGGATATTGATGCGACAACAGCATCAGCGTCGCCAGCAGCGACGGACCGGCCACCAGCGGAATCGCCAGCGGCACAAGGAACGGCTCTTCACCGGCCGGCAAGCCACTCGAGCTGCTCTCCTCTGACGGGAAAATCATGCGGATGGCGATCAGGAAAAGAATGATGCCGCCGGAGATCGACACGGTTTCGGTGCGCAGATTGAGAAACGCCAGGATGCGTTCACCGGCGAACAAAAACAGCAGCATCAGAATCAGCGCAATCAGCATTTCGCGCATCAGTACCACGCGGCGGCGTTTGGGTTCCAGATGCTTCAATACCGACATAAAAATCGGCAGGTTGCCCAGCGGATCCATAATCAACAACAGCAATATGGTCGCGGATATCATTTCAGTCATGTTGGTTAGCCATTATTAGTTGTACTGCTGAAAAAGTTGGCGCAATCGAATTAATTCACTTGCCAGAAGTGCTGCATTTTGTAGAGTTGACGGTCATAGGTAAACCTGATTATTACGCAGACCGGCACGATTATCCGGCCAGTCTTTTCCTCGCACCACACGGCCTCTTTCGAGAGCACCCGAGACGGACAGAAAATGAAGAATGTAGGTTTTATTGGTTGGCGTGGCATGGTCGGCTCAGTGCTGATGTCACGCATGAGCGAAGAACGCGATTTTGATGTCATCAATCCGGTCTTCTTCTCCACGTCACAGCTTGGTCAGGCGGCACCCACATTCGGCGGTAAGTCGACCGGTGCGCTGCAGGATGCTTTTGATATCGAGGCGCTGAAGGCGCTGGATATTATTATCACCTGCCAGGGCGGTGATTACACCAGTGAAGTCTATCCGAAGCTGCGCGAAAGCGGCTGGCAGGGTTACTGGATTGATGCAGCTTCCACGCTGCGCATGAAAGATGACGCCATCATCATTCTCGATCCGGTTAACCATAACGTGATTCGTCAGGGCCTCGATAACGGCATCAAAACCTTTGTCGGCGGTAACTGCACCGTCAGCCTGATGCTGATGTCGCTGGGCGGTCTGTTTGCTAACGATCTGGTTGAATGGGCCTCGGTGGCGACTTATCAGGCGGCATCAGGCGGCGGCGCGCGTCATATGCGTGAACTGCTGACGCAGATGGGCATGCTGCATGACCACGTGGCGAAATCGCTCCAGGATCCGGCTTCGGCAATTCTGGATATCGAACGCAGCGTGACCGATTTCACCCGTTCTGGCACTTTGCCAACCGACAATTTCGGCGTACCGCTGGCGGGCAGCCTGATTCCGTGGATCGACAAGCAGCTGGATAACGGCCAGAGCCGTGAAGAGTGGAAAGGCCAGGCGGAGACCAACAAAATCCTGCGTACCAGCAGTGTGATTCCGGTTGATGGCCTGTGCGTGCGCGTTGGCGCGCTGCGCTGCCACAGCCAGGCATTCACTCTGAAGCTGAAAAAAGACCTGCCGCTGAGCGAAATCGAACAGCTGCTGGCCTCGCATAACGAATGGGTGAAAGTGGTGCCAAACGACCGCGACATCACCATGCGCGAACTGACGCCAGCCGCCGTCACCGGCACCCTGACCACGCCAGTAGGCCGCCTGCGCAAACTGAACATGGGGCCGGAATACCTTTCCGCCTTCACGGTGGGCGATCAGTTACTGTGGGGCGCGGCTGAACCGCTGCGCCGCATGCTGCGTCTGCTGATCGACTAAGCGCAGCGGCAAACCAGAAAGGCCGGGGTTTCCCGGCCTTTTTTTAATTATCCAGGCCGCAAAAATTCATGCAAATTGCGCCTGACAAGTGATCCGCTTCCCTTTTTTGCTTGCCCGATAAGTATTTTTCACGATCCTCCCTGGCTTCTGCTATCCCCAAGCTATGATTTAACAGAGATGTGCCGGTTGTTAACTGTTTTTGTTTTTTCGAACTGAATGGTTGTTGTACACGGTGAAGATCTTTCCCACGGACGGTTGTGTCCTCACGGTGTACCTATGGCTCAATGAAAAGCAGCGCACCCGAGGCGATAATCCTGCCGACTCTGGTCGCCTGCGCAAAATCATAGGAAGAAAGTCATGTCAGAGCTTCCCGATCGCCAGGCGATCAATGCCCTTTTTGCCGGGAATTATGCCGATCCCTTTTCACTACTGGGCATGCACCAAACGGCTGCAGGCCTTGAAGTGCGTGCGCTGCTGCCCGATGCCTCCGATGTTTGGGTCATTGAAACCAACACCGGACGCAAATGTGCTCAGCTTACCTGCCTCGACTCACGCGGTTTCTTCAGTGGCGTGATTCCGCGTCGTAAAAACCGCTTTGGTTATCAGCTGGCAGTGAACTGGCACGGCCAGCAAAACCTGATTGATGATGCCTATCGCTTCGGCCCGCTGCTGGAGGAGATGGATGCATGGTTATTGGGTGAAGGCACGCATCTGCGTCCCTACGAAACCCTCGGCGCGCACGGCACCACCATTGATGGCGTGCACGGCACGCGGTTCGCCGTTTGGGCACCTAACGCGCGTCGCGTCTCGGTGGTAGGCGAGTTCAACTTCTGGGATGGCCGACGTCATCCCATGCGTTTTCGCCGTGAACTTGGCGTTTGGGAACTGTTTGTGCCGGGCGCGGTAAACGGTCAGCTGTATAAATTTGAAATCGTGGATAATTCCGGCCAGATGCGCATCAAAGCCGATCCCTTCGCCTTTGAAGCGCAGATGCGTCCGCAAACCGCCTCGATGATCTGCGGGCTGCCGCCGAAAACCGAGATGCAGCCGCAGCGTAAGGCCGCCAATGCTTTTGACCAGCCGATTTCGATTTATGAAGTGCACCTTGGTTCATGGCGACGTCACACCGATAACAACTTCTGGCTCAGCTACAAAGAGCTGGCGGAACAGCTCATTCCTTACGTTAAAGAGATGGGCTTCACCCACATCGAACTGATGCCGATTAACGAACACCCCTTCGACGGCAGCTGGGGCTATCAGCCGCTCGGCATGTATGCGCCGACGCGCCGTTTCGGTACGCGCGATGAGTTCCGCCACTTCGTGGCCGCCGCGCATGATGCTGGCATTAACGTGCTGCTCGATTGGGTGCCAGGCCACTTCCCAAGCGATGATTTCGGCCTGGCGAAGTTCGATGGCACCGAACTCTACGAACACAGCGATCCGCGCGAAGGTTTTCATCAGGACTGGAACACGCTGATCTACAACTTTGGTCGCCGTGAAGTGAGCAATTATCTCTCCGGCAACGCCTTGTACTGGATGGAGCGTTTCGGCATTGATGGGCTGCGCGTCGATGCGGTGGCGTCAATGATCTACCGTGATTACAGCCGCGCCGAAGGCGAATGGGTGCCGAACCAGTTTGGTGGACGCGAGAACCTCGAAGCGATTTCGTTCCTGCGTCACACTAACCGCGTTTTGGGTCGCGCCGCACCGGGCAGCGTCACGGTGGCGGAAGAGTCCACCGATTATCCCGGCGTTACGCGCCCTTCAGAAGATGGCGGCCTCGGCTTCTGGTTCAAATGGAACCTTGGCTGGATGCACGACACACTGGACTATATGAAGCTCGACCCGGTGCATCGCCGTTATCATCATCAGCTGATGACCTTTGGCATGATTTACAACTACACCGAAAACTTCGTGCTGCCGCTGTCGCATGACGAAGTGGTGCACGGCAAACGTTCGATTCTCGATCGCATGCCGGGCGATGCCTGGCAGAAGTTCGCTAACCTGCGCGCCTATTACGGCTGGATGTGGGGTTTCCCCGGTAAGAAGCTGCAATTTATGGGCAATGAATTTGCGCAGGGTCGCGAATGGAACCACGACACCAGCCTCGACTGGCATCTGCTGGAAGGTGAGGATAACTGGCACAACGGCGTGCATCGTCTGGTGCGCGATCTCAATCACACCTATCGCCATTACGCGCCGCTGCATCAACTCGACTTTGATGGGCAAGGTTTTGAGTGGCTGGTGGTCGATGACTACGAAAACTCCGTGTTTGTATTTGTGCGCCGCGATCGCGACGGCAATCAAATCATCGTAGCCAGCAACTTTACGCCAGTGGCGCGTCACAACTATCGCTTTGGCGTCAACCAGCGTGGCGGCTGGCGCGAGATCATGAATACCGATCAGCACGATTATCACGGCAGCGACACGCGCAATCACGGCTTGGTACACACCGATGAGATGGAGAGTCACGGTCGGCCGCAGTCGCTGAGTTTGACCTTACCGCCGCTGGCAACGCTTTGGCTGGTGCGGGAGAGCGACTGATGCTGGAGCAGGGGCAGCCGGAACCGTTAGGTGCGCACTATGATGGGCACGGCGTTAATTTTACGCTGTTCTCCCAGCATGCCGAACGCGTTGAACTCTGCCTGTTCGACGCGCACGGTGCTGAGCGCCGTTTCGCACTGCCCGCGCGCAGCGGTGATATCTGGCACGGCTATTTTCCCGCGCTGAAGCCCGGCCAGCGCTACGGCTATCGCGTACACGGTCCGTGGGCGCCGCAGCAGGGACATCGCTTCAATCCGGCTAAGCTGTTGGTCGATCCCTGCGCCAAAGCGGTGGCGGGTGAAGTGGCGGACGACGCGCGTTTCAACGGCGGCGAACGCGAGCCGGATGGTTTGGATAACGCCGCCATCGCGCCGAAATCGTTGGTGACTGCCGAAGATTTTGACTGGGAGGACGATCACGCGCCGCGCACGCCGTGGGGCAACACGGTGATCTATGAAGCGCACGTACGCGGCTTAACCCAGCAGCATCCGGAAATTCCGGAAAGATTGCGTGGCACTTATGCGGCGCTGGGTCATCCTGCTATGGTGAAGTACCTGCGCCACCTCGGCATCACCGCGCTGGAACTGTTGCCGATTGCCCAATTCACCAGCGAGCCGCGCCTGCGCCGTTTGGGATTGAGTAATTACTGGGGCTACAACCCCTTTGCCTTGTGGGCGGTGGATGCGCGTTACGCCTCGGGCGAAAACGGTTTAACGCCGCTGCAGGAGTTTCAGCAGGCGGTTAAAGCACTGCATGCCGCGGGCATCGAAGTGATTCTGGATGTGGTGTTCAACCATACCGCCGAGCTGGAAGAGATCGGGCCAACGATTTCCCTACGCGGCGTGGATAACGCCAGCTATTACTGGCTGGATGGCAACGGCGACTATCAAAACTGGACCGGCTGCGGCAACACGCTAAATCTCAGTCATCCGCAGGTGATGACGTGGGCGCTGGAAGCGCTGCGCTACTGGGTGCGTGTTTGCCATGTTGATGGGTTCCGTTTTGACCTCGCCAGCGTGTTGGGACGCACACCGGAGTTTCATCAGGATGCGCCGCTGTTTGCCGCCATCAAAGCCTGTCCGCTGCTGTCGCAGGTGAAGCTGATTGCCGAGCCGTGGGACATCGGCCCCGGCGGTTATCAGGTCGGCAACTTTCCGCCGGACTTCGCCGAGTGGAACGACCATTTTCGCGATGCGGCGCGCCGTTACTGGCTGCATGGTCAATTGAATAATGGCGATTTCGCCCGCCGTTTTGCCGCATCCAGCGACGTTTTCCAGCGTGAGGCGCGGCTGCCGCACGCCAGCATCAATCTCATTACCGCTCACGACGGCTTCACGCTGCGCGATGTGGTGAGTTTTAACAACAAACACAATCAGGCTAACGGCGAAGACAATCGCGACGGCAGCAGCAGTAACTTCAGCCATAACCACGGCAAAGAGGGACTGCAGGTCAATTTCGATATTGTCGAACGGCGGCGGCGCAGCGTGCATGGCTTACTGACCACGCTGCTGCTGGCGCAGGGCACGCCGATGCTGCTGGCGGGTGACGAACGCGGTCACAGCCAGCATGGCAACAACAACGCCTATTGTCAGGACAACCCGCTAACCTGGTTGAACTGGCAACAGGATGATTTTGGCCTGGTCGACTTCACTGCTGCGTTAATCCGTATGCGCCAGCGCATTCCCGCGTTGACGCAGGATCGCTGGTGGCAGGAGGACGATGGCAGCGTGCAGTGGTGCAATGCCAGCGGCACACCACTGGAAACCGAGCAGTGGGAACAGGGGACGCACCGAATGCAGATCCTGCTCTCCGGCCGCTGGTTAATAACAATAAACGCCACGGAATCGGTGAGTGATATCGCCTTACCAGACGGAGAGTGGCGTGCCATTCCTCCTTTCGCCGGGGAAGATAACCCCATCCTGACAACTGTCTGGCACGGTCCCGCACACGGTGTGTGTGTGTTCCTAAAGCAATCATAAGGAGTCAGACATGGTGAAATTAGATAGAACAGATCATCTGATGCTGGCGCGCCAGCTCCCTACACAAACGGTCGCCCTGATCCTTGCTGGCGGGCGCGGTACGCGCCTGAAAGATCTCACCGCGAAACGCGCCAAACCTGCCGTGCACTTCGGTGGCAAGTTCCGCATCATCGACTTTGCGCTGTCCAACTGCATCAACTCGGGCATTCGGCGCATCGGCGTGATCACCCAATATCAGTCGCATACGCTGGTGCAGCACATCCAGCGTGGCTGGTCGCTGTTCAACGAAGAGATGAACGAGTTTGTCGATCTGCTGCCGGCGCAGCAGCGTGCCGCTACCGAACATTGGTATCGCGGGACTGCCGATGCGGTGACGCAAAACCTCGACATTATTCGCCGCTATAACGCGCAGTACATCGTGATCCTCGCCGGGGATCATATCTACAAAATGGATTACTCGCGCATGCTGCTCGACCACGTCGATCGCGGTGCCAAATGCACCATCGCCTGCTTGCCGGTGCCGTTAGCTGAAGCCACGGCGTTTGGGGTGATGGCGGTGGATGCCGAAAACAACGTGATCGATTTTGTCGAAAAACCGCCGAAGCCGCCGTCAATGCCGGGTGACGATACCCGCGCGCTGGCCAGCATGGGCATTTATGTTTTCAACGCCGATTACCTTTACCAGCTGCTGGAAGAGGATCTGCATGTAGCCGATTCCAGCCACGATTTCGGCAAAGATCTGCTGCCGAAAATTGTCGCCAGCGGCGAGGCGTATGCGCACTCCTTCACGCTCTCCTGCGTGCAGGTTGATGAAAACGCCGAGCCGTACTGGCGCGACGTCGGAACGCTGGAAGCTTACTGGCGCGCCAATCTCGATTTAGCGTCGGTCACGCCTGAGCTGGATATGTACGATCACAGCTGGCCGATTCGTACCCACATGGAGCCGCTGCCGCCGGCGAAATTTGTTCAGGATCGATCCGGTAGCCACGGCATGACAATGAATTCGCTGGTCTCTGGCGGCTGCATCATCTCCGGTTCGGTGGTGGTGAACTCGGTGCTGTTCCCGCGTATTCGAATCAACTCGTTTTGCAATATTGATTCCGCAGTGCTGCTGCCTGATGTGGTGGTTGGCCGATCGTGTCGTCTGCGTCGCTGCGTGATCGATCGCGCCTGCGAACTGCCAGAAGGCATGGTCATTGGCGAAAACCCCGACGAAGACAGCCGTCGTTTTTACCGTTCTGAAGAGGGCATCGTACTGGTGACGCGCGCCATGCTGGCCAAATTGGCCGGAGGCGGTCAGTAAGTGACGAAAGAATATAGAGAAAATTGCCGCGTGGAACGTGTGCGATAACAATAGGGGTTCAGGATGCAGGTTTTACATGTCTGTTCAGAGCTTTTCCCGCTGTTGAAAACCGGCGGACTGGCTGATGTCGTCGGTGCATTACCACAGGCGCAAATAGCCGATGGTACGGATGCGCGGGTGTTGATTCCCGCCTTTCCGGATCTGCGTAAAGGGATTCCTGATACAGAGGTCCTGGCGGAGTTGCAAACTTTTGCGGGACCGGTACGCTTACTTTTTGGACAATTTAACGGCGTTGGTATTTATTTAATCGATGCGCCGGGATTGTATGAACGTCCCGGCAGCCCGTATCACGATACGTCGCAGTTTGCTTACGTCGATAACTACCTGCGTTTTGCGCTGCTGGGCTGGATGGGCGCCGAGATTGCCAGCGGGCTGGATACCTACTGGCAGCCAGATATCGTGCATGCGCATGACTGGCATGCTGGCTTAACCTGCGCCTATATTGCGGCGCGTGGGCGTCCGGCGAAAACGGTGTTCACCGTGCATAATCTGGCGTACCAAGGGCTGTTTTCGGCGCGTCATCTGGATGAGATCCAGATCCCGCGCGCGTTCTTCGACATGCATGGACTGGAGTTCTTCGGGCAAATTTCCTACCTCAAGGCGGGGCTGTTCTTTGCCGATCACATTACGGCGGTCAGCCCGACTTACGCGCTGGAGATTACCCGACCGGAATTTGGTTACGGCATGGAATCACTGCTCGAACAGCGACTGCGTGAAGGGCGCCTGAGCGGGATTTTGAACGGTGTCGATCCGGGCATCTGGGATCCGGCGCACGACCTGCTGCTCACCGCGCGCTACGACAGCGAAACGCTGGAGAGCAAAGCGGAGAACAAGCGCCAGCTGCAAATTGCCATGGGCCTGAAGGTGGATGATAAAGCACCGGTGTTCTGCGTCATCAGCCGTCTGACCAAACAGAAAGGGCTGGATCTGGTGCTGGAAGCGCTACCGGGCTTACTGGCGCAGGGCGGACAGTTGGTCCTGCTCGGCCAGGGCGATGCGGAGCTGCAGCAAGGTTTCCTTGCGGCGGCGGCGGAGCATCCGGGCCGCGTTGGCGTGCAGATTGGTTATCACGAAGCCTTCTCGCACCGCATTGTTGGCGGCGCGGATGTGATTATGGTGCCGAGCCGTTTTGAGCCGTGCGGCTTAACCCAGCTGTATGGTTTGAAATACGGTACGCTGCCGCTGGTGCGTCGCACTGGCGGACTGGCGGATACGGTGCAAGACAGCTCGCTTGAGAATCTGGCGGATGGCGTCGCCAGCGGTTTCACTTTTGAAGACAGTAATGCCTGGTCGCTGCTGCGGGCGATTCGGCGCGCATTTGTTCTGTGGTCTCGTCCTGCACTCTGGCGTTACGTTCAGCGGCAGGCGATGGGGATGGATTTTAGTTGGCAGGTGGCAGCACAAGCCTACCGCGATCTTTATCAACGTTTGCTGTAATGAGAGATTGGGATACTTGATATGAATGCACCTTTCACCTATGCCTCACCCACGCTGACGGTTGATGCACTGAAGCACTCAATCGCCTATAAGCTGATGTTTACTATTGGTAAAGATCCATCGATCGCGAATAAGCATGAGTGGCTCAACGCCGCGCTGTTGGCGGTGCGTGATCGCATGGTGGAACGCTGGCTGCGCTCCAGCCGCGCGCAGCTCTCGCAGGATGTGCGGCAGGTTTATTACCTGTCGATGGAGTTCCTGATGGGGCGCACGCTCGGCAACGCGTTGCTGGCGATGGGCATTTATGAGGATCTCAATCAGGCGCTGGAAGAGATGGGCCTCGACCTCAGCGAACTGATGGAAGAGGAGAACGATCCCGGCCTCGGTAACGGCGGTTTGGGACGTTTGGCGGCCTGCTTCCTGGATTCGCTCGCCACGCTCGGTTTACCGGGGCGCGGCTACGGCATTCGTTATGACTACGGCATGTTTAAGCAGAATATCGTTGACGGCCAGCAGCGCGAATCGCCGGATTACTGGCTGGAGTACGGCAATCCGTGGGAATTCCAGCGCTTTAACACGCGCTACAAAGTGCGCTTCGGCGGCCGTCTGCAACATGAAGGCGCGCGGGTGCGCTGGGTGGAAACCGAGGAGATCGTGGCGATGGCTTACGATCAAATCATTCCCGGTTTTGATACCGATGCCACCAACACGCTGCGCTTGTGGGGCGCGCAGGCCAGTAACGAAATCAACCTCGGTAAGTTCAACCAGGGTGATTACTTCGCCGCGGTAGAAGATAAAAACCACTCGGAAAACGTGTCGCGCGTGCTCTATCCCGATGACTCCACCTATTCGGGGCGCGAGCTGCGTCTGCGTCAGGAGTATTTCCTCGTCTCCTCGACGGTGCAGGATATTCTCAATCGTCACTGGCAGATGCATGAAACCTGGGACAATTTGCCGGACAAAATTGCCATCCACCTCAACGATACGCATCCGGTGCTGGCGATCCCGGAACTGATGCGCATACTGATCGACGAGCAGAAATTCAGCTGGGACGATGCCTTTGAAGTGACCTGTCAGGTGTTCTCCTACACCAACCACACGCTGATGACGGAAGCGCTGGAAACCTGGCCAGTGGATATGATTGGCAAGATCCTGCCGCGTCATCTCAGCATTATTTTTGAAATTAACGACTACTTCCTGAAAACCATTCAGGAATATTACCCGGATGATTGGGAGCTGTTAGCGCGCATCTCGATCATCGATGAGAACGACGGCCGCCGCATTCGCATGGCGTGGCTGGCGGTGGTGGTGAGCCACAAAGTTAACGGTGTGTCAGAGTTGCACTCCAACTTGATGGTGCAATCGCTGTTCGCTGACTTCGCGCGTCTGTTCCCGGGCCGTTTCTGCAATAAAACTAACGGCGTGACGCCACGTCGCTGGCTGGCGCTGGCGAATCCGGCGCTCTCCGAGGTGCTGGACGAGGCGATTGGCCGCAACTGGCGCACCGATCTTGGCCAGCTCAACGAATTGACCACGCAGATCGATTATCCGGCCTTTATCCAGCAGATCGCCGACGCCAAGTTTGCTAACAAAAAACGCCTGGCGGACTGGGTGGCGAAGAACATGGATATCGTGCTCGATCCGCATGCGCTGTTTGATGTGCAGATCAAGCGCATCCACGAATACAAACGCCAGCTGCTGAACGTGCTGCACGTGATTACGCGCTACAACCGCATCAAGGCCGATCCCAGCGCCGAATGGGTGCCGCGCGTTAATCTCTTCGCCGGCAAAGCGGCGTCGGCCTATTACGTGGCGAAACACATCATTCACTTGATCAACGATGTCGCCAATGTGATCAACAACGATCCGCAGGTGAAGAACAAGCTGAAGGTGGTGTTCATTCCAAACTATGGTGTGAGCCTGGCGCAGATCATCATTCCGGCGGCGGATCTCTCCGAGCAGATCTCCACTGCCGGTACCGAAGCCTCTGGTACCAGTAACATGAAGTTTGCGCTGAACGGCGCGTTAACCATCGGTACGCTGGATGGTGCCAATGTTGAGATGCTGGAGCATGTCGGCAAGGAGAATATCTTTATCTTCGGCAATACTACGCCGCAGGTCGAGAAGCTGCGCACCGACGGTTACAACCCGCGTAAGTATTATGAGGATGATCCTGAGCTGCATCAGGCGCTGACGCAAATCGCCAGCGGGGTGTTCAGCCCGCAGGAGCCAGGGCGCTATCGCAATCTGTTTGATGCGCTGGTGAACTTCGGCGATCACTATCAGCTGCTGGCGGATTACCGCAGCTATGTGGATACGCAGGACAAGGTGGACAAGCTGTATCGCCAGCCGGATAAGTGGCAACGCAGCGCGGCGCTGAATATCGCCAATATGGGTTATTTCTCGTCGGACCGCACCATTCAGGAATATGCGGATGAGATCTGGCACATTTCGCCAGTGAGATTGTAAGGCGAGGATTGCAGAACCAAGTCGCCATGAATGGCGACCCTACGTGAACCCCCAAATCGATACCCAAAATCATTTGGACGGCAGGAAGGCGGCAAATGAGCGAATCCCCGGGAGCTTACTTTAGTAAGTGACCGGGGTGAACGAATGCAGCCAACGCACCTGCCGTTCGAAGGATGAAGGGTATTATTTCAACGTGATGCTTTTGACGATCCCATCAGCATCGCTTTGCGCTTGCTGCTGGTTGTCGGCTGGCAAGGTAATTTGCAGCGTCAGCAGTTTGCCATCCACTTTCGCCAGAATCACCGAAGACCATGAGGTCTGATTGTTGGCAGAAATCACCGTATCCAGCTGCTGTGCCGGCTGGTCTTTCAGCGTCACCGCTTTGTTAGATACCACCTGCAGCTGAGGATCGCGACCGCGCTGCTGCTGTTCCAGACGCTGTGCCAGCGCATCAAGCGCTTCGTTGGTGGGATCGCCGGCAATTACGATAATCGCGCGCTGACCGGTTTCGTCGGCATAGACGTGCATGTTGGTGGATTCAGAGCCGAGCTTGCCGCTCTTGTCAGACATGCCCGCCGGTAGAGAGAAACTCAGTTTGCCGTCCATCAGGTTAACCGTCTGGGCCGACTGGCTGGCGCTCGCACCGTTGCTGTTCGCTGCCGCATCATCTTTCTTCTGGTCACATGCCGCCAGGCCGATAACCAACAGGCCAATACCCACATATTTCACTACGTTACGCATTCTTTTCCCTTTTACATGATTCCAGTCAGCCGTTATACAAGCGGATTTAGTTAGCAAAAGCAACCGCCGGAGTGTCAGGAAATCTTAGCGTAATGCGGCATTTAGTGTATGTGCAATTAGCCGAAATTGATCTGCTGCTGCGCGTAACGTTCGGCTAAGCGCTTCAGCATGGCATTTAGCAGCACGCCGTAAGCGGGCAGGAAGAAGATCATGCAGATCAGAACCTTGAAGCTGTAATCCACCAGTGCGATTTCGACCCAATGCGTGGCCATAAACGGATCTGGGCTCTTGTAGAAGGCGATGAAAAAGAAGGCCAGCGTATCGCTGATATTACCGAGGAACATCGCTGCCGCTGGCGCAATCCACCACTGCGATAAACGGCGCAAACGGTTAAAAACGTGCACATCGAGGATTTGTCCCAGCGCATAAGCCATAAAGCTGGCGCAGGCGATACGGGCAACAAACAGATTCATCTCTTCCAGTGACGCCCAACCTTGCCATTCGCCCTGATAGAACACGCAGGAAACAATGTAGGAGATCACTAGCGCGGGAATCATCACCGCCAGAATAATGCGACGTGCCAGCGGCGCGCCAAAGATGCGCACGGTCAGATCGGTGGCGAGGAAAATAAACGGAAAGCTAAACGCGCCCCATGTGGTGTGGAAGCCGAAGATGGAAACCGGCAGCTGGACCAGATAGTTACTGGAGGTGATCACCAGCAGATGGAATAGCGATAGCCAAAACAGCGCATGCATGCGCTGACGTGCAGAGAAGTTAATCATTGTAAGCCTTTTTAGTGATGGGGTGAGGGAACCCAGGTTCGTGCATTGGCACGGTGGTAAATAAAAAATCGGCGGCATCTTAACGCGTTGCGCAATTTATGCAATGGTTAATTTTAACGCAATCGTTATCGCCTTGCGTTGGCTTATTCGCGCGCTAGAATGAGCGCCATCCCTAACAACTGACAGAGAATCATGAGCGATCCCTTTTCTGCGCCAGACCATCAGCTTGATGCCCTTGGCCTGCGCTGCCCGGAGCCGGTAATGATGGTGCGTAAAACCGTGCGCAGCATGCAGGCCGGTGAAACCTTGCTGATCATTGCTGACGATCCCGCCACCACGCGCGATATCCCTGGTTTCTGCCGCTTTATGGAGCATGAGTTGCTGGCACAGCAGACCGAAAGCCTGCCGTACCAGTTTCTGATTAAAAAAGGCGCCTAACGCTGACGCAGCAAGCGCAGCGCGTTGGCTGTCACCAGTGCGGTGGCACCGGAATCCGCTAAGACCGCCAGCCACAAACCGGTGAAGCCGAGCAGCGTGGTGATCAGAAAAATCGCCTTTAATCCCAACGCCAGCGCCACGTTCTGACGAATGATGGCACGCGTGCGCCGTGCCAGCACAATGGTGCGCGGCAGAATCGCCAGCTGATTTTGCGTTAATGCCACATCTGCGGCTTCCAGCGCCACATCGGTGCCGCTGCCCATCGCAATGCCGATGGTGGCGGCTTTCATGGCGGGCGCATCGTTAATGCCATCGCCGACCATTGCCAATGCGTGCTGTGTGCCTAACGTCCTCACCGCCGCAACTTTATCGGCGGGCAGT
Source organism: Pantoea sp. AG1095 (assembly GCF_003208415.1). NCBI lineage: Bacteria > Pseudomonadati > Pseudomonadota > Gammaproteobacteria > Enterobacterales > Erwiniaceae > Pantoea > Pantoea sp. AG1095. Next base: position 35,217 of record NZ_QKMJ01000012.1, read on the forward strand.
AAACCTGCGCGATAATCGATGTTGAGCTTAGCGGCAATGGCCGCAGCCGCGCGTGGATTGTCACCAGTCAGCATCACGCTGTTAACGCCAAGCTTCTTCAGTTCAGACAGCGCACTGAGGGCTTCAGGGCGCAACTGATCCTGCAAGGCTAACGCGCCGAGAACCTGCTGCTCCTGCAACAGCAGCACTACAGTTTGGCCTTGCGCTTCCAGCTGAGCAATCTGCTGCTGTTGTGCATTATCAAGATGGCTGACTTCGCGCGGCGCCAGCAGTTGATAGGTCACGCCATCTATCGCAGCACGAATACCACTGCCGGCCAGCGTTTGCTGCTGTGCAGCTTGCGGAAGCCTGAGCGCGCGCCGCTCGGCCTCGCTGACAATCGCCCGCGCCAGCGGATGGGTGGAACCCTGTTCTACGGCGGCGGCGATGGTGAGCAAGTTGTTTTCCGCCATCACGCCAAATGGCTGGATGTGGCTGATCTGCGGTTTACCGGCGGTCAGCGTGCCGGTTTTATCGAACGCCATCATACTCACGCGACTGAGGCGCTCCAGCGCCGCGCCGCCTTTGATCAGTGCGCCCTGACGCGCGGCAGCAGCCAGGCCGGAAGTGATGGCGGCTGGCGTGGAGATCACCAGCGCACAAGGGCAACCAATCAGCAACAGCGTCAGCCCTTTATAAATCCACGGCAACCACGCACCAAAACCCAGCAGCGGCGGCAGCACCATCACCAGCAGCGCCAGCAGCATAATGGCGGGCGTATAGATGCGGCTGAAGCGATCGATAAAACGCTCAACCGGCGCACGATGGGTTTCGGCTTCCTCAATCAGTTGCAGGATGCGGTCAATGGCACTTTGGCCCGGCTGGGAAATGACTTTCAGCGTCACCAGACAATCAAGGCTGGTGGCACCGGCCATGATCTGCTCGCCAGGCTCACGCGCTACCGGCAGCGATTCGCCGGTCAACGCGCTTTCATCAAAGCTGGCGCTGGCGTGCAGCAGTTCGCCATCGGCCGGTAAACGTCCGCCGGCCGCCACTTCAATCACATCGCCGGGCTGCAGCGCTTCTAAGCGGACGTTTTCCCGCTGTGTGCCGTTAATGCGCGTGGCGATAGCGGGACGCAGCGCCATCAGCGCGGTGACGCCAAGGCGTGCGCGTGTGGCGGCGTACGCTTCGAGGCGTTCACCCAGTTGAAACAGCAGGAGCACCATCGCGGCTTCGGCGTGCGCGCCAATCACCAGCGCACCAGCGGCGGCAATGGTCATCAGCATCTCAATGCTGAACGGCGAACCGCTACGCAGCAGTTTCCAGGCGCTGCGCGCGATCGGCGCTAAACCTAACAACGTGGTGGCGATAAACAGGCGATCGCCCCAAACCGGCGAAAGCTGGCTCAGCAGCCAACTGGCGAGCATCATTCCGCCAAGCAGCAGCAAACCGGCGTTTTCCTGCCAGCGGCTTTCGGGTTGTGGAGGCGATGGGGAATCGCTGGCGCTCAGCGCGAAGCCGGCATTTTTCACCACCTGTTCAATGATGGCGCGGATATCCTGGTCGGCATCGACCACCAGTTTTTCACTGGCAAAAATCACGCGTGCTTGCTGAACCTGCGGTACACGTTGCACGGCGGTTTCGATTTTACGCGCGCAGCTGGGGCAATCCATGCCCGCAATCTGCCAGCGGAATTGATGTGAAGAGAGGGCGGGCCTGTCGCTTTCGGCGTCGCTTTCGCCGCCTGGCGATCCGCTGTCGCTGTCACAGCAGCCGCAATCGCTGTCTGGCGTGATGGGCTGCGCCGCGGAGATGTTCAATGTTGCGGGTTTTACGCTGCGAATCGAGCACAGCGGCTGTGACTGACGGTGTGATTTGCCACAGCGGCAAGGGTGAGCATGTTGATGCATATAACCTCCGGAATCAGGGGCGGGCTGATGCCCGCGCCCTAATGCTACACTCTGGAGTGGACTCCAGAGTCAAGCGGAAGGTAAGGTTATCTTCAGTAGAGCCACAGTGAACGCACAATCATGAAGTGACCGGCGAAGTAGCAGGCGGCGACGATGGCGCTATCGGCGCTGAAACGGCGGCGATAATGCGAGATAAACCAGACAATATTGGCTAACAGCAGCAACGCGGCACCCACCAGCAGCGAGAAACTGAAGTCAGTTGGACGGAAGAAGTAGTTCTCCGCCGCCATCCAGTTCATCACTAGCGTCATGCCGATCAAGGTGCAGATAGGCCAGCGCAGATCTTCCAGTTTGCTCCACAGAATCCCGATAACGATCACGCCAATGATCAGGAAGGTGAGGGGGATCGGCCAGAAGAAACTCATGGTCATGTGTGCGGCAAAACTGATGGTGTATAGCAGATGCGACAGGAAGAATGCGCCCAGCGCATAGAGCATTTGCTGACGCGGTAACAGCATTAACGCGTCACCCACCAGCGTGGCGACCAGCCCGGCCAGAATCAAATAATCGGTGGTGTTGAAGGTTGGCGCTTGCCACGCCCAGGCAACGAGCAACAGCAAGGTGACAGGTTTAAATAGCCAGCGTTGCCATTGCGGACCACGGTATGAAGCATCGACGTAAAGCCAGCCGGAAAAAAGTACGGCAAGGAAAGACCAAAGCATGTTTTCTCCCTTTTCTGGACGAAATGTCCGCCAGTTTGATGAATTTTCCCAAAATCACGATCTCAGTGTAAGTTACCGGCGGCGAATGTGACAATCAGCCGACTCTGGTTGTATGCTTTGTCGTCTTTACCCGTTCCGAATTAACGCAAAGCACGAGATAAATCATGAGCAAACCACCGCTAATCTTTTTCATCGTACTGGCCATTATTGCCGTTTTGGCGACCCGTCAGTTTATTAAACAGCGCCGCGAAACGGCGGTGAACGATGCCTCGCCGGTGCGCTCGCTGAGCGTGGAAGTGAAAACCAAACGCGAATTTCCGTCGCCCAATCGCCGTTCACGACAGCGCGAAGAGATTGTGGCGGAAGAGATGAAATATGAAGCCTGGTTCCATCCGCTGAACGGTGCCAGCGATATTAAAGTGACGGTGAATGCGAACCAGTATCACCAGATCGATAAGGGCGCGAAGGGCGAGTTGAAGATGAAAGGCACGCGTTTTGTGAGTTTTACTCCGGCACAATAGGGCCGCCATTCATTGCGACCTGGCTATAAACCGCACGAAACTACATCTTCGGATAATGCTTTTTCTGCCACGCCAGCAGCTCAAACACGCCAAAAAAGAAGATCTTCGCCTGGGTTACGCCGCTCAGTTTTGGGGCGTCTTTTGGCTGGGTGGCGCGCAGCAACACTAGCTGCAGGCCGTGCATAATCACCATAAAGAACAGCGCCACGTGCACGAAATAGCGCAGCGGCGTTGGGAAAGGTTGCACCAGATTGAGCAATAAAAAGGCCCAGACGCAAATCATCAGCAAACGTCCCAAATTAAGCCACATCGTGCGTCTCCTGTTGGCGTTGATATAAGCGATAAGCCACCTGACCGGCAATCTTCTCGCGGTACAAATCCCAATTTGCGGGTGCGACAGGCGTGCCATTTTCCACTTCGCTCTCGACATAAATCAGCGCTTCAGCCGCTAACCAGCCATTTTGCTCCAGCAGCGACAATGTTTCCTGTAACAGCCCTTTACGGAAAGGCGGGTCAACAAACACCACGTCAAACGGTTCGCCCGGCTGGCTTAACCACTGCAGCGTGTTGGTTTGCACCACTTTTGCCTGCGTAGCACGCAGCGTTTGCAGATTCTGTGACAGCTGTTGCGCCACCGAACGCTCCAGCTCCAGCAGCGTGGCCGACGCGGCATAGCGAGACAGCGCTTCCAGCCCTAACGCGCCGCTGCCGGCGAAGCAATCGAGGCAGCGCGCTTCCTGAATATCCGGCGCCAGCCAGTTAAACAGGGTTTCACGTACACGATCGGTGGTCGGGCGCAAACCTGCGCTATCCGGCACCGGTAATTTACGGCCGCGCCACTGACCGCCAATGATGCGGATCTGGCCAGCGCTGCTGCTGCGGGGGGATTTACTCATTTCGCTCACAACTCGTCATATTTTGTTGCGTAGTTTAACGGGCGTAGCGGGCAGAAGAAACGTTAAAAAAGGGTGCTGTGGTGCGCTGGCTGGAAAGTGTTAGACTACTGAGTTGGTATAGCGCGCGTAATTACCTGATTTTTACGCCGCTCACCCGCTTAAAATTGAATATTTTATCCCCTGGGAACAAGCGTGCTACCGGGAATAAGCCATCGAGGAGTAGGGTCACACAATGGCAAAAGAGAAAAAACGCGGCTTTTTTTCCTGGTTAGGCTTTGGCAAAGAAGAAGAGACGCAACAACCTGCTGAAGAGCAGCAGCAAACTGCCGAGGTGGTCGCTGAGCCTGCCGTTGAAGAGAGTGCGCTCGATCGCGCCGAAGCGCAGGCTGTTGAAACCGTCGCCGTCACCGAACAGGTGGCGGAACAGCAGCAGGTTGAACCGGAACTGATTGAAGAGCCGGTCATCGAGCCGCAGGAACCTGAGCCGGTTACCGCAATCGTTGAAGAGGTGCTGCCAGAAGAGATAGCAGCGCCGGATGTGGCACCTATCGAAGAAGAGCCGCAGCTGGAAGAGCTGGCAATTGATGAGCCTGAACTGCACGAAGAAGCGCCATTAACTGACGAAGAACTGGAAGCGCTGGCGTTAGCGGAAACCTATGCGGAAGATGCTGAGCTAGCCGAAGCCACGCAGGATACCGTGAGCGATCTGCCGCTGGCCGCTGCGCCAATCATCGCGCAGGAGCAGGAGCGTCCGACCAAAGAGGGCTTCTTCGCCCGACTGAAACGCAGCCTGGTAAAAACCCGCGAAAACCTCGGTTCGGGCTTTATCAGCCTGTTCCGCGGCAAGAAAATCGATGACGATCTGTTTGAAGAGCTGGAAGAGCAGCTGCTGATTGCCGACGTTGGCGTCGAAACCACCCGCCGCATCATCACCAATCTGACACAACAGGCCAACCGCAAGCAGCTACGCGATGCGGAAGCGCTGTATGGCCTGCTGAAAGCGGAAATGTCAGGTATTCTGGAAAAAGTGGATCAGCCGCTGGAAGTGGGTGGCAAAACGCCATTCGTCATCCTGATGGTGGGCGTCAACGGCGTGGGTAAAACCACCACCATCGGTAAGCTGGCGCGTCAGTATCAGGCGCAGGGCAAATCGGTGATGCTGGCAGCGGGCGATACCTTCCGTGCCGCCGCCGTTGAGCAGCTGCAGGTCTGGGGCCAGCGCAACAACATTCCTGTGGTGGCGCAGCATACCGGCGCAGATTCTGCCTCGGTGATTTTTGACGCCATCCAGGCGGCCAAGTCGCGCAATGTGGATGTACTGATCGCCGATACCGCGGGTCGTCTGCAGAACAAATCGCACCTGATGGAAGAGCTGAAGAAAATTACCCGCGTGATGAAGAAGCTGGACGAAGATGCGCCGCATGAAGTGATGCTGACGCTCGACGCCAGCACCGGGCAAAACGCTATCAGCCAGGCCAAACTGTTCCATGAAGCGGTGGGCCTGACCGGCATCACCCTGACGAAACTGGATGGAACCGCCAAAGGTGGCGTGATCTTCTCGGTTGCCGATCAGTTCGGCATTCCGATTCGTTATATCGGTGTTGGGGAAGGCATCGAGGATTTACGGCCGTTTAAGGCCGCAGACTTTATTGAGGCACTGTTTGCCCGAGAGGAATGATTGGGATGATTCGCTTTGAAGAGGTCAGTAAAGCTTACCTGGGAGGACGTCAGGCGCTGCAGGGAGTGGATTTCCATCTGCGTCCCGGCGAAATGGCGTTCCTGACCGGCCATTCCGGTGCGGGGAAAAGTACCTTACTAAAGCTGATTTGTGGCATTGAGCGCCCGAGCGCCGGGCAGATCTGGTTTAGCGGCCACGATATTTCGCGTCTGCGTCACAGCGAAGTGCCTTTCCTGCGACGTCAAATCGGCATGATTTTCCAGGATCACCATTTGTTGATGGATCGTTCGGTCTACGACAACGTGGCGATCCCGCTGATCATTTCCGGTGCCAGCGGCGAAGATATTCGTCGGCGCGTGTCGGCCGCGCTGGATAAAGTCGGCCTGCTCGACAAAGCGAAAAGCTATCCGATTCAGCTCTCTGGCGGTGAACAGCAGCGCGTTGGCATTGCCCGCGCGGTGGTGAACAAGCCCGCGGTGCTGCTGGCGGATGAACCCACCGGTAACCTCGACAATGCGCTGTCGGAAGACATCCTGCGCCTGTTCGAAGAGTTCAACCGCGTTGGTGTCACGGTGTTAATGGCAACGCACGATGTCGGGCTGATTGCACGCCGGAATTACCGCGTGATGACGCTCAATCAGGGACGTCTGCACGGAGGCCACGATGGTCAATAAACGCAACAAGCGCGCACCAGCGCCGAAAGCGAAGCAGCCCTCTAAAAGCAAGGCGCTGAAAGGCGGCTGGCAGGAACAGTGGCGCTATGCGCTGCGCGGCACGCTGTCGGATATGTGGCGTCAGCCGCTGGCGACGCTGCTGACGGTGATGGTGATCGCCATTTCCCTGACGCTGCCGAGCGTGTGCTACATGGTGTGGAAGAACGTCAGCCAGGCGGCGACGCAGTGGTATCCCGCGCCGCAGCTAACGGTTTATCTGGATAAAGCGCTGGATGACACTGCAGCGGAGAATGTCACCGCGCAGCTCAAGCAGCTCGATGGCGTGGACAACGTCAACTATCTGACGCGTGAAGAAGCGTTGAATGAGTTCCGCAACTGGTCTGGTTTTGGTGGTTCGATGGACATGCTGGAGCAGAATCCGCTGCCGGCGGTGGCCATCATCACGCCTAAACTTAATTTCCAGAATTCGGACACCATGGCGAATCTGCGCGATCGCGTATCTAAAGTGCAGGGCGTTGATGAAGTGCGTATGGATGACAGCTGGTTCGCGCGTTTAGCGGCGCTAACCGGGCTGGTGGGACAGATTGCCTCAATGATTGGCCTGCTGATGGTGGTTGCGGTGTTCCTGGTGATCGGCAACAGCGTGCGGCTCAGCATCTTTGCGCGGCGCGATACTATTAACGTGCAGAAGCTGATTGGTGCCACTGACGGCTTTATCCTGCGTCCATTCCTGTACGGCGGTGCGCTGTTAGGTTTGGGCGGCGCGGTGCTGTCGCTGCTGCTCTCGGAAGTGCTGGTGTTGCGCCTGCAATCGGTGGTGGCGCAAGTAGCAACCGTATTCGGTACCACCTTTGTGCTGGAAGGTTTTTCCTGGGATGAAGGGCTGCTGTTACTGCTGATCGCTGCCATCATCGGCTGGATTGCCGCCTGGCTGGCAACAGTGCAACATTTACGCCGTTTTACGCCGCAGTAACCAAAAGCAACGTTTTTTGCTATACTCTTCCTCTGCTGCCGACGACCTGGGAGCAGAGGAATTCTCCTATATCCCCCGCCGTCATCTGTGTGTAAAATATTCACTGCTATAATTGAACTTGTGGATAACTTTGTCGTCCAAGTAGCACAGATTGCTTCTGGTTTTTTCGCGACGTTGACATAATGTAGCGTCTGCGCAAGGAACTGTGCAGCAAGTCCATTGAATTTGTGAGGGTTTGAATGACCAAAGAAATGCAAACTTTAGCGATTGCTCCTCTGGGTAACCTGGAATCTTACGTTCGGGCTGCCAACAACTGGCCGGTGCTGACGGCAGAAGAGGAAAAAGCATTGGCTGAGCGGCTGCATTACCAGGGCGATCTGGATGCAGCAAAGACGCTGATCCTGTCTCACCTGCGCTTTGTTGTTCATATTGCTCGTAACTACTCCGGTTACGGCTTGCCGCAGGCGGACCTGATTCAGGAAGGTAACATCGGCCTGATGAAGGCGGTGCGTCGCTTCAACCCTGAAGTCGGCGTGCGTCTGGTGTCGTTCGCCGTGCACTGGATTAAAGCAGAGATTCACGAATACGTGCTGCGTAACTGGCGTATTGTGAAAGTCGCGACCACCAAAGCGCAACGCAAGCTGTTCTTTAACCTGCGTAAAAGCAAACAGCGTCTCGGTTGGTTTAACCAGGACGAAGTAGAAATGGTCGCACGCGAGCTGGGCGTGAGCAGTAAAGACGTGCTGGAAATGGAATCGCGCATGGCTGCGCAGGACATGACTTTCGACATGTCGTCTGATGACGAAGCAGGCGAAGGCAAAGCGATGGCGCCGGTGCTGTATCTGCAGGATAAAACCTCTGACTTTGCCGATGGCATCGAAGAGGACAACTGGGATGCACATGCGGCTGATAAGCTGAGCGATGCGATGCTGAGCCTCGACGAGCGTAGTCAGGACATTATCCGTGCCCGCTGGCTGGACGATGACAACAAAACCACGCTGCAGGAGTTGGCCGACAAATACGGCGTCTCTGCGGAGCGCGTGCGTCAGCTGGAAAAGAACGCCATGAAGAAACTGCGTGTGGCGATTGAAGCCTGATAGTGATCGGGTGGAAAAACGGGGCGACTTTTAAGTCGCCCTTTTTATTACCTGGTCGCTACGCATCATGTTCAGACATTCCGCGCGACATCCTTTCAACGTACCCAACCCTCAGCCTGCGCACGAAAACCACAAGCCTGCATAAACGCCGCACGCACGCCCTGATCGGCGTCGCCGTCATCGGCAATCCACCAATCTGCTAACGCGCTATTCTGCGCGATTGTCTCTTCCAGCAAGTATTGCCCCACGCCACGTCGACGCGTGACTTCGCGAACGTTGAGGTGGATGATTTTCCCCTGCGTGCCGCTGAGGGTCAGCTGCAGCGCCGCCAGTAATCGGTCGTTAAAACGCGCCGCATACAAACGCTGCGTGTCGCTGAGTTGTGCTTCCAGTTGCACAATATCGATTTCCGGCCAGACTTTAGCTAAATCGATACGATCCTGAGCGGTTAACGATGCTAAGCGCTGGATTGTCAGCTTCATACCTAATACCTGTACTAGTGCAAAGGCGATAGTGTAGCGAATTTAGACAGTCAGAGCGCTGTCACTTTTTTCTGATGAAAATAGGTCAAATGCCAGTCAGTTTGCCAGGATTGTGGAGTAAGCCATCAACGATAGTTGAAAAAGCCAGCATAACGCGCTGGTATCCTGCTGAAAAATCGGCCATAACAACCAGACGATTCTGCTGATCCACTCAGTCAATTCTGAATATGTCAGTTGATTTACAGAAGAAAGTTCCTGTTTAATAACCTGAAAAATAAAGCCTTATTACCTATAAATGCCAGAAAAGCGCGCTAACCCATTATTGCAGAATGAGTTTTCCTCTTTGACTGGCAGAAAATAAACAATCACAACAAACACGACACAACAGATGGGGAAGTTCGCATGAAAATGAGTAAAGGACGCGCACTACTGGCGGGCTGCGTTGCCCTGGCGATGAGCCATGCGGCGCTGGCTAAAGACATCAAAATTGCCATCGTAGGCGCATCAACCGGTCCGGTCGCGCAGTACGGTGACATGCAGTTTACCGGTGCCGCGCAGGCGATTAAGGACATCAACGCCAAAGGCGGCGTTAACGGTGACAAACTGGTTGGCGTGGAATATGACGATGCCTGTGACCCGAAACAAGCGGTTGCGGTTGCCAACAAAGTCGTTAACGACGGCATCAAATACGTTATCGGCCATCTGTGCTCCTCCTCTACTCAGCCTGCTTCAGACATTTATAACGACGAAGGCGTGCTGATGATCACCCCAGCCGCTACCGCGCCTGAACTGACTGCGCGTGGCTATGCTGACGTGCTGCGTACTACTGGCCTGGATTCCGATCAGGGCCCAACGGCGGCGACCTACATCCTCGACCACATCAAACCAAAACGTATCGCTGTGGTGCATGACAAACAGCAATATGGTCAGGGCCTGGCGGAATCGGTGCAGAAAACCCTGAAAGCCAAAGGCGGCAACGTGGTGCTGTTTGAAGGTATCACCGCCGGTGATAAAGACTTCTCCACGCTGATTGCGCGTCTGAAGAAAGAAAACGTCGATTTCGTTTACTACGGTGGCTATTACCCGGAGCTGGGCCAGATTCTGCGTCAGGCAAAATCCGCTGGCCTGAATGCCGGTTTCATGGGTCCGGAAGGCGTGGGCAACGCTTCCCTGTCTAACATCGCTGGCGATGCGTCTGAAGGCCTGTTCGTGACCCTGCCGAAACGTTATGACCAGCTGCCAGAGAACAAGGCGATTGTTGATGCGATTAAAGCCAACACCGCGTCTAACCGCAAAGATCCAACCGGTCCGTTCGTCTGGACCACCTACGCGGCGATTCAGTCGCTGGTGGCCGGAATCGAACGCAGCAAGAGCGATGAACCCGATGCGATTGCGAAGAACCTGAAAGAGGGCGCTGCCGTTCCAACCGTGATGGGCAACCTGAACTGGGATGAGAAAGGTGACCTGAAGGGCTTCGAATTTGGTGTCTTCAAATGGCACAAAGACGGCTCTTCTACCGCAGTTAAGTAATCCCCCAAAATTCCCTTTCCCGCACGCGGGAGAGGGAATTATTTAGCTCCAGAGCAGGTCCTCACTATGTCCGAGCAGTTTCTCTATTTTATTCAGCAGATGTTCAACGGGGTGACCCTCGGGAGCACCTACGCGCTGATCGCCATCGGTTACACCATGGTTTACGGTATTATCGGCATGATCAACTTCGCCCACGGCGAGGTGTATATGATCGGTAGCTATGTCTCCTTTATCGTGATTGCCGCCCTGATGATGATGGGCATCGATACCTCGTGGCTGATGATCGCCGCCGGTTTCGTGATGGCGGTGATCATCTCCAGCGCCTATGGCTGGAGCATCGAGCGCGTGGCGTACCGGCCGGTACGATCGTCCAAGCGCCTGATCGCACTGATCTCCGCCATCGGGATGTCGATCTTCCTGCAAAACTACGTCAGCCTGACGCAAGGCTCGCGCGATCTTGCGCTGCCAAGCCTGATCACCGGCCAGTGGACGCTGGGCGAAAGCAACGGCTTTGCGGCCACGCTCTCCACCATGCAACTGGTGATTTGGGTGGTGACCTTCCTGTCGATGCTGGCGCTGACGCTGTTTATCCGTTATTCGCGCATGGGCCGCGCCTGCCGCGCCTGTGCAGAAGACCTCAAAATGGCCAGCCTGCTGGGTATCAACACCGATCGCGTTATCTCTCTCACCTTTATCATTGGTGCCGCGATGGCGGCGGTAGCGGGCGTATTACTCGGTCAATTCTATGGCTCCATTAACCCGTTCATCGGCTTTATGGCCGGGATGAAAGCCTTCACCGCCGCAGTATTGGGCGGTATCGGCAGTATTCCGGGCGCGATGATTGGCGGCCTGGTGCTGGGTATCGCAGAAGCGCTTACCTCGGCGTATCTGTCGACCGAATATAAAGATGTGGTCTCCTTCGCGCTGCTGATTGTGGTGCTGCTGGTAATGCCAACCGGGATTCTTGGCCGTCCGGAGGTGGAGAAAGTATGAAACGCCTCGGTTTGGTCAACGCCGTGATCTCCACGGTGATGTTGCTGATTCTCGCTACTTTCTTTATGGGCGTGCGCCTCGATCTGGACGGCACCAAACTGGTTGTCGCCAATGCAGGCGCGGTGCGCTGGAACTGGATCTTCATGGGTTGTGCGGTGGTGTTTGTCTTCCAGCTGCTGCGTCCGCTGGTGCAGGGCAAATTCAAACGCAGCGGCAAAGGTTTTGTCCTGCCGGGTTTTGATGGATCAACGCCAAAGCAGAAGCTGTTGATGGCGCTGGTGATTGCCGCCGCCGTTATCTGGCCGTTTCTGGTCTCGCGCGGCAGCGTCGATATCGCCACGCTGACGCTGATCTACGTAATGCTCGGGCTCGGATTGAACGTGGTGGTGGGTTTGTCTGGTTTGCTGGTGCTGGGCTACGGCGGTTTCTACGCCATCGGCGCTTACACCTTCGCGTTGCTTAATCACTATTACGGTTTTGGTTTCTGGGAAAGTCTGCCGCTGGCCGGTTTAGTCGCCGGTGCGTTTGGCCTGATGCTCGGCTTTCCGGTGCTGCGCCTGCGCGGTGACTATCTGGCGATCGTCACGCTCGGCTTCGGTGAAATCGTGCGTATTCTGCTGCTGAATAATACCGCGATCACCGGCGGCCCGAACGGCATCGCGCAGATTCCCAAGCCAAGTCTGTTTGGTCTGGAGTTTGGCCGCCGCGTCAGTGAAGGCGGCTGGAGCACTTTCCATGATTTCTTTGGCCTGAAATACGATCCCAGCGACCGCGTGATTTTCCTCTATCTGGTGGCGCTGCTGCTGGTGGTGCTGACGCTGTTTGTGATCAACCGTTTGCTGCGTATGCCGCTGGGCCGCGCGTGGGAAGCGTTGCGTGAAGATGAGATCGCCTGCCGTTCGCTCGGCCTGAGCCCAACGCGCATCAAGCTGACTGCTTTCACCATCAGCGCCGTGTTCGCCGGCTTCGCGGGGACGCTGTTCGCTGCACGTCAGGGCTTCGTCAGCCCGGAATCCTTCACCTTCGTCGAATCGGCCTTTGTGCTGGCGATTGTGGTGTTGGGCGGCATGGGTTCGCAGCTGGCAGTGATCCTTGCAGCGATTCTGCTGGTGGTATCACGCGAGCTGATGCGTGATTTGAACGAGTACAGCATGCTGGTGCTCGGCGGTTTGATGGTGCTGATGATGATATGGCGTCCGCAAGGTCTGCTGCCGATGAAGCGTCCGCATCTGAAGATGAAAAGCAGTAAACAAGGAGAGCAGGCATGAGTCAGCCTTTATTAGCCGTTGAAGGCCTGATGATGCGCTTCGGCGGCCTGTTAGCCGTCAACAACGTGGCGCTTGAGCTGCATCCACAGGAAATTGTTTCGCTGATTGGTCCGAACGGTGCCGGTAAAACCACGGTGTTCAACTGCCTGACCGGTTTCTACAAACCGACCGGCGGTACCATCAAACTGCGCGATCAGCAGCTGCAAGGTTTGCCGGGCCAGAAGATTGCGCGTATGGGCATTGTGCGTACCTTCCAGCATGTGCGTCTGTTCCGTGAAATGACGGTGATTGAGAACCTGCTGGTGGCACAGCATCAGCACCTGAAAAGCGGCGTGTTCTCCGGCTTGTTCAAAACCCCGGCTTTCCGTCGCGGTGAGAGCGAAGCGCTGGATCGCGCGGCAACCTGGCTTGAACGCATCGGTTTGCTGGATCTGGCTAACCGTCAGGCGGGTAACCTTGCTTATGGTCAGCAGCGTCGTCTGGAGATTGCGCGCTGCATGGTGACGCGTCCGGAAATCCTGATGCTGGATGAACCGGCGGCGGGTCTTAACCCGCGAGAAACGCACGAACTCGATGAGCTGATCGCCGAACTGCGCGGTGAGCACAAGGTTTCCGTGCTGCTGATTGAACACGATATGAAGCTGGTGATGGGCATTTCTGACCGCATTTACGTGGTGAATCAGGGAACGCCGCTGGCTAACGGCACGCCGGAACAGGTGCGTAACAATCCGGATGTGATCCGTGCTTATTTAGGTGAGGCGTAACATGGCAAACCCGATTTTAACTTTGCAGAATGTCAACGCCCATTACGGTCCGATTCAGGCGCTGCACAACATTAATCTGCACATCAATCAGGGTGAAATCGTCACGCTGATCGGTGCCAACGGCGCGGGTAAAACCACGCTGCTCGGCACCTTGTGTGGCGAACCACGCGCCACCAGCGGCACCATCACCTTTGATGGTAAAACGATCACCGACTGGCAAACCGCGAAAATCATGCGTGAAGCGATTGCCATCGTGCCGGAAGGCCGTCGGGTGTTTTCGCGCATGACGGTGGAAGAGAACCTGGCGATGGGCGGTTTTTTCGCCACGCGTCAGCAGTATCTGGAGCGTATCGAACGCGTTTATCAGCTGTTTTCACGGCTGGCAGAACGTAAAGCACAGCGCGCGGGCACCATGTCCGGCGGTGAGCAGCAGATGCTGGCGATTGGTCGTGCGTTGATGAGCCAGCCGCGTTTGCTGCTGCTGGATGAGCCGTCGCTGGGTTTGGCGCCGATTATCATTCAGCAGATCTTCGACACCATTGAGCAGCTGCGTAAAGAGGGCATGACCATATTCCTCGTCGAGCAGAACGCCAACCAGGCGCTCAAGCTGGCGGATCGGGGTTATGTGCTCGAAAACGGTCATGTAGTGCTGGAGGATAGCGGCGAAGCGCTGCTGTCCAACGAAGCAGTGCGGAGTGCGTATTTAGGCGCGTAAGTTGGTGCTCGCTGTCCCCCATCCCGGCCTTCCCCCCGCAAGCGGGGGAAGGAGACGCTGCCACATGCCACTCCCAACTCACATATAGCAGCATCTTCCTCCCCCATTAATGGGGGAGGACCGAGGAGGGGGACAGCCAGCACGTACCAGCCAGCACTCCTAACCCACCTGTCACATCCCCGTCATAAACCTGTTATTAATCCGTCATTTCCCCGTGTCATGTTACGTCGCGAACTAAAAAATGCGCGTATTCGCGCGTACTTAACAGCACAGGAAAAACCTTATGTCCGCTTTTACGCTTCGTCCCCGCCTGATGAGTGCCGTGCTCGGTCTGGCGCTCAGCGGTAATGCGCTGGCTGCAACTGAGATCCCTTTCTGGCACTCAATGGAAGGCGAGTTAGGCAAAGAAGTTGATTCTCTGGCACAACGTTTTAACCAGGCTCATCCCGATTACAAAATCGTTCCGACATACAAAGGCAACTACGAGCAGAGCTTAGCAGCGGGTATCGCGGCGGTGCGCGCCGGTAAAGCGCCTGCGCTGCTGCAGGTGTATGAAGTCGGTACGGCGACCATGATGGCATCAAAAGCCATCGTGCCTGTCAACCAGGTGTTTAAAGACGCCGGCGTGCAAATGGATCCCAGGCAGTTCGTGCCAGCCGTTGCCGGTTACTACAGCGACAGCAAAGGCCAGCTGATCTCGCAGCCGTTCAACAGCTCCACGCCGGTACTGTATTACAACAAAGATGCGTTCAAAAAAGCCGGTCTGAACCCGGATCAGCCACCAAAAACCTGGCAGGAGCTGGCGAAAGACGCCGAAGCGCTGCGTAAAGCGGGCCTGACCTGCGGTTACGCCAGCGGCTGGCAGGGCTGGATTCAGATTGAAAACTTCAGCGCCTGGCACGCGTTGCCGGTCGCCACCAAAAATAACGGCTTTGACGGTACCGATGCTGTACTTGAATTCAACAAGCCGGTGCAGGTGCGCCACATCGAAATGCTGGAAGCGATGAACAAGAAGGGGGATTTCACCTATTTCGGTCGCAAAGATGAATCCACCGCCAAGTTCTACAACGGCGATTGCGGCATCACCACCGCGTCGTCCGGTTCGCTGGCCGACATCAAACACTACGCCAAATTTAACTTCGGCGTTGGCATGATGCCGTACGATGAAACTGTTCCAAATGCACCGCAAAACGCCATCATTGGCGGCGCGAGCCTGTGGGTGATGAAAGGCAAAGATGCCAACACCTACAAAGGCGCGGCGGAGTTCATGAAGTTCCTCGCACAGCCGGAAATCGCT
The DNA here is from genome assembly GCF_003208415.1 of Pantoea sp. AG1095. Lineage (NCBI taxonomy): Bacteria > Pseudomonadati > Pseudomonadota > Gammaproteobacteria > Enterobacterales > Erwiniaceae > Pantoea > Pantoea sp. AG1095. The sequence continues at coordinate 50,719 of NZ_QKMJ01000012.1, forward strand.
GCCGAATGGCATCAGAAAACCGGTTACCTGCCTATCACCACCGCCGCATACGAACTGACTAAGCAACAGGGCTTCTATGACAAGAACCCTGGCGCAGACATCGCTACGCGTCAGATGCTGAACAAAGATCCGCTGCCGTTCACCAAAGGCATGCGTCTGGGCAACATGCCACAGATTCGTACTGTCGTGGATGAAGAGCTGGAAGGCGTGTGGACCGGCAAACAGGCACCGCAAGCTGCGCTGGATAACGCTGTGAAGCGCGGTAACGAACTGCTGCGCCGTTTTGAGCAGCAAGTGAAGTAACGCTGTTATCTCGGGGCCGACGCCAGGTGTTCGCCCCGATTTTTCTCCTGGATTGAGCCTGCTATGTCCTCATCGCGCCCGGTATTTCGCTCCCGTTTTCTGCCCTATTTGCTGCTGCTGCCGCAACTGGTGATCACGGCCATCTTCTTTCTGTGGCCAGCCGGTGAAGCCTTGTGGTATTCACTGCAAAGCATTGATCCTTTTGGCATCTCCAGCACCTTCGTCGGAATGGCGAACTTTAAACGCCTGTTCAGCGACGAGTACTATCTGGCGTCCTTTTGGACCACCATTGAATTCAGTGCGCTGGTCACGATTTGCGGTATGACCTTTTCCCTGCTGCTGGCGGCGCTGGTGGATTACGTGATTCGCCTGCGCAAGCTTTACCAAACCTTGCTGCTGCTGCCGTACGCGGTGGCGCCGGTAGTAGCGGCGGTGCTGTGGATGTTCCTGTTTAATCCGGGCCTCGGTTTGTTCAGCCATCTGCTGAACCAAATGGGCTACAACTGGAACTACGCGCAAAACAGCGGTCAGGCGATGTTCCTGATTGTGCTGGCGTCGATCTGGCAGCAAATGAGCTACAACTTCCTGTTTTTCTTCGCCGCGCTGCAGTCGATTCCCAAATCGCTGGTGGAAGCGGCGGCGATCGATGGCGCCGGTCCGGTGCGTCGCTTCTTCAATTTATCCCTGCCGCTGATTACGCCGGTGAGCTTTTTCCTGCTGGTGGTCAATCTGGTGTATGCCTTCTTCGATACCTTCCCGGTGATCGATGCCGCCACCGGCGGCGGTCCGGTGCAGGCCACCACTACGCTGATCTACAAAATCTATCGCGAAGGCTTCACCGGGCTGGATCTCTCATCCTCCGCCGCGCAATCGGTGGTGTTGATGCTGTTGGTGATTGGCCTGACTATCCTGCAATTCCGCTTTGTCGAGCGTAAGGTGCAATACCAATGATTGAGAATCGACGCGGGCTGGACATCTTTAGCCACACCTTGCTGGTGCTGGGCGTGCTGACCATTCTGTTCCCGCTCTATATCGCTTTTGTCGCGGCGACGCTGGATAACGAGGCGGTGTATCAGGTGCCGATGACGCTGCTGCCGGGCACGCATTTGTGGGAGAACATCGCGCGGATCTGGACGCATGGCGTGAATGGCAACGGCCCGGCATTTGGCATGATGATGCTCAACAGCCTGCTGATGGCGCTCGGCATCACCATTGGCAAAATCAGCGTCTCGATGCTCTCCGCCTTCGCGCTGGTGTGGTTCCGCTTCCCGCTGCGTTCGCTGTTTTTCTGGCTGATTTTCATCACCCTGATGCTGCCGGTGGAAGTGCGTATTTTTCCGACGGTGGAAGTGATTTCGACGCTGAATATGCTCGACAGCTACAGCGGCTTAACGCTGCCGCTGATGGCATCGGCGACGGCCACTTTCCTGTTCCGTCAGTTCTTTATGTCACTGCCGGACGAGCTGATTGAGGCGGCGCGTATCGACGGTGCCAGCCCGATGCGCTTCTTCTGGGACATTGTGTTACCGCTGTCCAAAACCAATCTCGCCGCGCTCTTCGTGATCACCTTTATCTACGGCTGGAACCAATATCTGTGGCCGCTGCTGATCATCAACGATGCCAGCCTCAGCACCGCCGTCGCCGGAGTGAAAAGCATGATCAACAGCAGCGGCGGGCCGACGCAGTGGAATGAAGTGATGGCGGCAATGTTATTAACCCTGATTCCACCGGTGGTGGTGGTACTCGTGATGCAACGTGCGTTTGTGCGTGGCCTGGTAGAGAGTGATAAATAAATGGCAGGCGTAACCCTTCAGACCGTTACCAAATCGTACGACGGAAAAAATCAGATCATTCAGCCCCTGAATATCACCATTAACGATGGCGAATTTATGGTGATGGTCGGCCCTTCCGGCTGCGGTAAATCGACGCTGCTGCGCATGGTGGCGGGCCTTGAGCGCGTATCGTCGGGCGACATCTACATCGACGACAAACGCGTCACCCACATGGAGCCGAAAGATCGCGGCATCGCCATGGTGTTCCAGAACTACGCGCTCTATCCGCACATGACGGTGGGCGAAAACATGGCGTATGGCCTGAAAATTCGCGGCATGGGCAAAGTGCAGATTGATCAGCGCGTGATGGAAGCCGCGCGCAGCCTCGAGCTGGATCATCTGCTGCATCGCCGCCCGCGTGAGCTGTCGGGCGGACAGCGTCAGCGCGTGGCGATGGGGCGCGCTATCGTGCGTGAACCGGCGGTTTTCCTGTTTGATGAGCCGCTGTCGAATCTGGATGCGCGCCTGCGCGTGCAGATGCGTCTTGAGCTGCAACAGCTGCATCGCCGCCTGAAAACCACCAGCATCTACGTGACGCACGACCAGGTAGAAGCGATGACGCTGGCGCAACGCGTGATGGTCATGAACAAAGGCGTGGTGGAGCAGGTGGGCACGCCGGTGGAAGTCTACGAGCGTCCGGCCAGCCAGTTTGTTGCCTCGTTTATCGGCGCGCCCGCCATGAATTTGCTGCCAGGGCAAATCAGCAGCGGCGGCACGCATTTCACGCTGGATGCGCTTAACAGCTTGCTGCTGGGCGAGAGCAGAGCCAAATGGGCCAATCGCCCGCTGACGCTCGGCATTCGTCCCGAACACATTAAACTCAGCAGCCGCGATGCGGGCGGCATTCCGCTGGTGGTAGAAACGCTGGAGATGCTCGGCGCGGACAATCTGGCGCACGGCCGCATCGGTAACGCACGCATGGTGGTCCGTTTGCCACACAGCGAGCGCCCGCTGGCGGGCAGCACCTTGTGGCTGCATCTGCCGTCAGATGCGTTACACTTCTTCGATTCAACCTATGGAAAGCGTCTGGAATGAGTCAACACAACTGGCCTTATCCGCACATTGTCGCGCATCGCGGCGGCGGCAAACTGGCCCCGGAAAATACCCTCGCGGCGATTGATGTCGGCGCGCAGCACGGTCACACCATGATCGAGTTTGATGCCAAGCTGTCGCAAGATAAGCAAATTTTCCTGCTGCACGACGATACGCTGGATCGCACCAGCAACGGTTGGGGCGTGGCGGGCGCGCTGTCGTGGCATAAGCTGTCACAGCTGGATGCCGGCGGCTGGTTTAGCCGCGATTACGAAGGCGAACCGCTGGCGCTGCTGAGCGAAGTGGCCGAGCGTTGTCGCCAGCATCAGATGATGGCGAACATCGAGATCAAACCCACCACCGGGCAGGAGGTGGAAACTGGCCGCAATGTGGCGCTGGCCGCACGCGAACTGTGGCAAGGACAAACCGCACCGCTGCTCTCCTCCTTCTCTTACGCAGCGCTGGAGGCGGCGATGGAGGCAGCACCTGAACTGCCGCGCGGGTTGCTGCTGGATGAGTGGCACGACGATTGGCAGGCGCTGACCGCGCGTCTGGATTGCGTGTCGATCCATCTCAACCACAAATTACTCGACGCCAAACGCACCGCGCAGCTGAAAGCGGCCGGTCTGCATATTCTGGTGTATACCGTGAATCAGCCCGCGCGGGCGCGCGAGCTGTTGAGTTGGGGCGTCGATGCTATCTGCACCGACCGCATCGATATTATCGGTCCCGACTTCCGCTAGTTCTGCTGCTGTTTCTGGCCCGGCTGCGACTGAATCACCCGCTGCTGGGCGCTATCCCGCTGTTCCTGCACCTTGCGCTGGACATCCTGACTTTGCTGCTGCTGATTCTGCTGCAACCTGAGCTTCTGCTGTTGCTGCTGATTCTGCATCTGCGACTGCATCCGCTGCTGGCTCGGGTTGAAGCCGGGTTTGTTCGGGTCGTTGGTGCTGTTCAACGTATTTGCCATGCTGCTTAACGGCAGCAATGCTGCGATCACAATTAGCCATTTGTTCATGGTCTTCCTCCATTCATGCAGCCTGCTGTGTGCTGATGCTGCCAAAGTGGCAACACGCGCTGCAGCCATAAGTTTATGCGATATCACAAACCTATGATCCAGGAGTGCGCCGAATTTAGCTTACTGCTACGCTTTTTACCGTGTTTGCAAACACTTGCATCAATAAATAACAAATGGATACCCAAAATAATTCAAGGCGCAGGAAGGCGGCAAACGAGAGAGTCCCGATGAGCTTACACAAGTAAGTGATTCGGGTGAACGAGAGCAGCCAACGCATCTGCACCTTGAAGTATGAAGGGTATAAATAACTTTAAAAGGGTGGTGGCAGGATGAGGATACAGGGCAACGTGCGTCAGTTCGGCTGGGCATTATTGATGAGTTTTACCGTGGTGCAGGGCGCACACGCTGCGCCCGCCAACGCGCCGCCGGTTTCGTATGGCGTTGATAGTGATACCTTTCACCCGGTAAAAGCCAAACATGGCATGGTGGCATCGGTGGATGCGATGGCGACAGAAGTCGGCGTCGATATTCTTAAGCAGGGCGGTAACGCGGTGGATGCGGCCGTTGCGGTGGGTTTCGCGCTGGCGGTGACGCATCCGCAGGCCGGTAACCTCGGCGGCGGGGGCTTTATGCTGCTACGTACCGCATCGGGCCGCACCACCGCCATCGACTTCCGAGAAATGGCACCGGCGCGCGCGTCACGCGATATGTTCCTTGATAAGCAGGGCAACGCTGATAGTAAGTTGTCACTCACTTCTCATTTAGCCTCGGGCACGCCGGGCACCGTGGCCGGTTTTGCGCTGGCGGCGCAGAAATACGGCACCTTGCCGCTGAGCACATTACTGGCGCCTGCTATCAAACTGGCGCGTGACGGTATCGTAGTGAACGATGCGCTGGCCGACGATCTCGCCACCTACGGCAAAGAGACGCTGATCAACCACGACAACAGCCGCGCGATTTTCTACAAAGCCGACGGTAAGCCGTATCAGAAGGGCGAACGTCTGGTGCAGAAAAACCTCGCGCGTAGCCTGCAGCTGATCGCCCAGCAAGGGCCGGATGCGTTCTATAAAGGCAAAATCGCCGATGAAATTGCCGGTGAAATGGCGCAGCACGGCGGCCTGATCGGCAAGCAGGATCTGGCGGCCTATCGCGCGGTGGAACGTAAACCGGTGAGCGGCACCTATCGCGGCTATGAAGTGTTCTCCATGCCGCCGCCATCGTCCGGCGGGATTCACATCGTGCAGATCCTCAATATCCTGGAAAACTTCGACCTGGCAAAATTCGGCTTTGGTAGCGCGGATGCGATGCAGGTGATGGCGGAAGCGGAAAAATACGCTTACGCCGACCGTTCCGAATACCTTGGCGATCCTGATTTCGTCAAAGTGCCGCAGCAGGCGCTGACCAGCAAAGCCTACGCCAAAACCCTGGCGCAGCAGATTGACGTCAATAAAGCGCGTCCATCCAGCGAGATCAAGCCGGGCAAACTGGCGCCGTATGAAAGCAATCAAACCACGCACTTCTCGGTGGTGGATAAAGATGGCAACGCGGTCGCGGTGACTTACACGCTGAATACTTACTTCGGCAGCGGCATTGTCGCCGGACAAAGCGGCATCTTGATGAACAATGAAATGGATGATTTCTCGGCCAAACCGGGTACGCCAAACGTCTACGGCTTAGTCGGCGGCGAGGCGAACGCGGTGCAACCGGCTAAACGTCCGCTGTCATCAATGTCGCCTACTATTGTGGCAAAAGACGGTAAAACCTGGCTGGTTACCGGTAGCCCAGGCGGCAGCCGTATTATCACCACCGTGCTGCAAATGGTGGTGAACAGCATCGATTTCGGCATGAACGTAGCGGAAGCGACCAACGCACCGCGCTTCCATCATCAATGGTTGCCCGATCAGCTGCGCGTGGAAAAAGGCTTCAGCCCGGATACGTTGCGCCTGCTGGAAGCCAAAGGCCAGCATGTGAAAGTGATGCCCGCGATGGGCAGCACGCAGAGCATTATGATTGGGCCGGACGGCACGCGTTATGGCGCATCGGATCCGCGTTCAGTGGATGATTTAAGCGCAGGTTATTGATCGCTAATGCGCAATAAATTGCGCCGCTACGGTATGTGCACGCATTTGTAGCGGCGCGATTTAACAGGTTATTTCAAGCGCGCCATATAGTGCGTATCCACCATTTCGCCGTCGCGCATGGCGTGGCGACGTGCGGTGCCTTCGATCTCAAAGCCAAACTGCCGATACAGGCCAAGCGCTTTATGATTATCGGCGAACACCGTCAGCTCAATGCGCGTCACCTGCAGCCAGTTGTCGCACAAATCAATCATCGCTGACATCAGCGCTTTACCGACGCCGCGCCGATGAAAAGCAGAATCGACGCCCATGCCAAATGTCGCGGTATGGCGACGGCGCGCCACCGACAGCACTTCCACCGTGAGTTGCCCGGCAATCTGATCGTCAATGCACGCCACTAGCATATGCACACCCGGACGCAGATTACTGAGGCGGTCCTGCCACAGCGTCGGCGATTGATACGGCAGATGCAGCGTGTTGGCTTGCGGTTCAGGCTGACTGTACATGCGCGTTAAAGCAGCGGCATCTTCGGGAATAGCATGACGAACAACGATCTGACTCATGAGCGACTCCTTGTGCAAAATGGATAAAATCCCCTTTAACATCAAGGAATTCTCGCTCTTCGTCAATGCAAAATAATTCGCAAAAGGGCTTTACAGACGCGAATGATAATGATTATTATTGCCATGCGAGCTCGGAAACGTCTCCTGACAACCGGGTAAGCACGACATTGCTCACATTGCTTCCAGGTATTATTTAGCCAGCTCGGGTGCTGGCTTTTTTTTTTTGCCTTTACAGCGTGTACCAGGTTGCCGCACCGGGCCCGACCGGCAGATTGAAGACAAACACCCACAGCACAAACAGCAGCGTCCAGCCAATCATAAACACCACCGAATACGGCAACATCATCGCCACCAGCGTACCGATGCCCATGTCGCGTCGATAACGCGCCGCCACCGCCATAATCAGGCCAAAGTAACTCATCATGGGTGTAATCACGTTGGTCACCGAATCGCCGATGCGATATGCCGCCTGAATCACTTCGGGCGCAAAGCCGACCAGCATCAGCATCGGGACAAAAATCGGTGCGGTCACCGCCCATTGCGCCGAGGCGGAGCCAATCATCAGGTTGATAAAGCCGCAGATCATGATGAAGCAGACAAATAGCAGCGGCGCGCCCATATCGATTGATGCCAGCAGATTAGCGCCTTTCACTGCCACCACGGTGCCGAAATTGCTCCAGTTAAAAAACGCCACGAACTGCGCAGCAAAGAACACCAGCACGATATACATGCCCATGCTGCTCATACTGGCGGACATGGCGTTAATGACGTCGCGATCGTTGCGCATATTGCCGATCAGGCGGCCATATACCATGCCGGGAATAGCGAAGAAGACAAAGATAAACACCACGATGCCCTTCAGGAACGGTGAACCCGCCAGCGTGCCGGTTTTCGGGTTGAGTAACACGCCGTAGCCCGGAATCACGGTCAGGATCAGCAGCAGCGTAACGCCAAGAACCGCCCAGCCCGCGCCTTTCAACGCCCGACGTTCTTGCGTCGTCAGCGCGCCCATATCGCCTCGCACCGCATCACCTTCGCTGTCGTGATATTTGCCCAGTTTAGGTTCGACGATGCTGTTGGTGATCCAGGTGCCAAGAATGGCAATCACGAAGGTACTGACAAACATAAAGTACCAGTTCACTTCCGGGCCAACATGGTAGTCAGGATCGATAATCTGCGCGGCGCTTTGGGTAATGCCCGAGAGCAGCGGATCGATGGTGCCAAGCAGTAAGTTGGCGCTGTAGCCGCCAGAAACCCCGGCAAACGCCGCGGCCAGGCCCGCCAGGGGATGACGGCCCAATGAGTGGAAAATCATCGCGGCCAGCGGAATCAGCACCACATAGCCCAGCTCAGAAGCGGTGTTGGAGATAATGCCAGCGAAGACGATGGTGAAGGTGATGAGCTTTTGCGGTGCGTTAAACACCAGCGCGCGCATCGCCGCCGAGAGCAGCCCTGAATGTTCGGCAATCCCCACACCGAGCAGCGCAACCAACACGGTGCCGAGCGGCGCAAAGCCGGTAAAGTTGGTGACCAGATGGCTGACGATGCGTTGCAAACCTTCGGCACTCATCAGGCTAACCACGTGAATCACACCGTCTGGTGCGCGTCCTGCCGCGCCAACTGGGCGGGGATCGATCACGTTGACGCCAAACGCTGCGGCAATGGCAGACGCAACAATGATAAACAGTGAAAACAGGGCAAATAAAGTAATCGGATGCGGTAATAAATTACCCAGCCATTCAACGGTATTCAAAAAGCGCTCAATCGGGCGCTTAGCGGGTGGAGTGATGTGTTCTGACATAATTTTTCCTTGTTATTCCTGCTTGCAGGGTCCGTGATGCTCATTGTTATGTAGTGGGTTATCTACAAGACCAATCTCGTTCGCACTTCCTCATCAGTAAAACCTGGGTCGTTTTTTCGTTTTCATTCACTTTTTTTGAACAGAGGGATGAAGTTTTTCAGCTATCAATCAATCCTTCGCAGTACCAAACTGTAAAAAACATTGAGGAGAATTGAACATGATTTATGTACGTAAAGCTGAAGAACGCGGTCACGCTAATCACGGTTGGCTGGATAGCTGGCACACCTTTTCTTTCGCCGATTATCACGATGCCAACTTTATGGGCTTCTCGGCACTGCGCGTGATTAACGAAGATGTTATCGATGGTGGTCAGGGCTTCGGCACCCATCCGCATAAAGACATGGAAATCCTGACCTATGTGCTGTCTGGCACCGTTGAACATCAAGACAGCATGGGCAATAAAGAGCAGATTCCGAGCGGTGAGTTCCAAATCATGAGCGCCGGTACCGGCGTGCGACATTCGGAGTACAACGCCAGCGCCACCGATCCGCTGCACCTGTATCAGATCTGGATCATTCCAGAGCGCAAAGGCATTGAGCCGCGTTACGCGCAGCGCCGTTTCGATGATGTTAAAGGCCGCCAGTTTGTGCTGACGCCGGATGAACGTGACGGATCGCTCAAGGTGTTTCAGGACATGACGTTGTCGCGCTGGGTCTTTGCTGAGGGCGAAAGCGATGAAGTGACAGTTGAAGCCGGTCGTCGCGTGTGGATTCAGGTGGTGAAAGGGCTGGTGAGCGTGAATGGCGAACAGGTTGGCAGCAGCGATGCGCTGGCGATTTGGGATGAAAGCGCGCTGAGCATCAAAGCTGACAGCGATGCAGAGATTCTGCTGTTTGATTTGCCACCGGTTTAAAGGTCGCGCAATGAATGGCGCCGCTGCAATATCTGCACGTATTTGTAGCGGCGCGATTGATCGCGCAGGTTTTCCTCAAAAGCAGTGCATGACAAAAAAATGATAAACTCGTCGTATCTCTGATTTCAGGCGCATACGATGAAGAAGAAAAGACCGGTATTACAGGACGTTGCCGATCGCGTCGGCATCACAAAAATGACCGTCAGCCGCTACCTGCGCAATCCCGATCAGGTCTCTGCGGCGCTGCGCGACAAAATCGCCGTGGCGCTGGACGAACTCGGTTACATCCCCAATCGCGCCCCCGATATGCTCTCCAACGCCACCAGCCGCGCTATCGGCGTGCTGCTGCCTTCCTTAACCAACCAGGTTTTCGCCGACGTATTGCGCGGCATTGAGGCCGTCACCGACGAAGCGGGTTACCAAACGCTGGTGGCGCATTTTGGCTACAACGCGCAGAAAGAGGAGTTACAGCTGCGATCGCTGCTCGGCTGGAACATCGACGGCGTGATCCTCACCGAGCGTACCCATACACCGGGCACGCTGCGCATGCTGGAAGTCGCGGGCATTCCAGTGATTGAAATGATGGATTCGGTCACGCCGTGCCTCGATATGGCGGTGGGCTTTGATAACGTCGAAGCCGCGCGGCAGATGACGCATGCTATTCTGAAAAAAGGCCATCGGCATACGGTTTACCTCGGCGCGCGCCTTGATGAACGTACCTTGCAGAAGCAGCAGGGCTACGAAAAAGCGATGCGCGAAGCGGGGCTCACGCCACACAGCGTGATGATGGAAGATGCCTCCTCTTTCAGCGCCGGCGCGCAACTACTGTGCGAGGCGCAAAAGCGTTATCCGGAAACTGACAGCCTGTTTTGTACCAACGATGACCTCGCAGTAGGCGCGATGTTTGAGTGCCAGCGTCAGGGATTACGCGTGCCGCAGCAGATGGCGATTGCCGGTTTCCACGGCCACGACATTACGCAAGTGGTGAATCCGCGCCTCGCCACGGTGTTAACGCCGCGCGAGCGTATGGGACGGGAATCGGCAGCGATGCTGCTGGCGCGAATTGGCGGCGATCGCACGCTAACGCAACCGCTGGATGTTGGCTTTGAAATCTCCGAAGGTGACAGCATCTGATTTTGGCGATTATTTGAGTCAGTTCACACTTTCGTGCTTTTCCACCTGAGAAGGGTTGCCAGCCTTTCAGTGGGCTCTGACAATGGCAGCTCGATTTGTTATCGGTAACATTGGGCAGAATTCACTGCCGGAGCGCAAAACAATGACAACGCCATCTCCATCGCACCACGTCTTTATCCTGATGGGCGTTTCCGGCAGCGGAAAATCTGCCGTCGCCAATCAGGTCTCTCATCAGTTAAACACTGCGTTCCTCGATGGGGATTTCCTCCATCCGCGCAGCAACATCATGAAAATGGCGGATGGCCATCCGCTGGACGACAACGATCGCCAGCCGTGGCTGCAGGCGCTGAATGATGCGGCATTTGCCATGCAGCGCACGCAGGAGATCTCCATCATCGTCTGTTCGGCGCTGAAAAAGTCCTATCGCGATATCCTGCGTCAGGGCAACGAGAACCTGAAATTCATCTATCTGCAGGGCGACTTCGAAACCATTGAATCCCGCTTGAAAGCGCGTAAAGGTCACTTCTTCAAACCGCAGATGCTGGTGACGCAGTTCGCCACGCTGCAGGAACCCGGCGCGGATGAGCCCGATGTACTGGTGGTTGATATCAATCATTCACTGGATGAGGTAGTTGCGGCCACGGTTGCGACCATTGAGGGTGCAATCAACAAGGGTTAGTCATGAGTACCGCAACGCTAGTGTTAACCGCAGCAGGCTCTGTCCTGCTGCTGCTGTTTTTGGTGATGAAAGCGCGTATGCACGCCTTTGTTGCCCTGATGTTAGTCTCCATTGGTGCCGGTCTGTTCTCCGGCATGCCGCTCGATAAAATCGCACAAACCATGGAAAAAGGCATGGGCGGAACGCTCGGCTTTCTCGCCATTGTGGTGGCGTTAGGCGCGATGTTCGGCAAGATCCTGCATGAAACCGGCGCCGTCGATCAGATCGCCATTCGCATGTTGAAAACCTTTGGGGAAAGCCGCGCGCACTATGCGATGGGCGTCGCTGGCTTGATCTGTGCGTTGCCGCTGTTCTTTGAAGTGGCGGTGGTGTTGCTGATCAGCATTGCGTTCGCCGTGGCGCGTCGCACCCAAGGCAATTTAGTTAAGCTGGTGATCCCGCTGTTTGCCGGTGTTGCGGCGTCCGCCGCGTTTCTGCTGCCGGGACCCGCGCCGATGCTGCTGGCCGCGCAGATGCACGCTGATTTTGGCTGGATGATTCTGCTGGGCCTGTGCGCCGCGATTCCGGGCATGCTGATTGCGGGCCCGCTGTTTGGCAGCGTTATTGCGCAGCACGTCAGCTTTAGTGCACCGCCGGAAGATCATCAGCCGGAAGTGGAAGAGGGCAAACTGCCGTCGTTTGGCTTTAGTCTGGCGCTGATTCTGTTCCCGCTGCTGCTGGTGGGCCTGAAAACCATCGGCGCACGCTTCACAACGCCGGGTTCCCATCTGTATGAGTGGCTGGAGTTTATCGGCCATCCGTTCACCGCGATTCTGCTGGCCTGTCTGGTGGCGATTTATGGCCTGGCTTATCGTCAGGGCATGGATAAAGAGAAGGTGATGCAGGTGTGCGGCAGCGCGCTGCAACCGGCGGGCATTATTCTGCTGGTGATTGGTGCGGGCGGCGTGTTTAAGCAGGTACTGGTGGATTCGGGCGTTGGCCCGGTTTTAGGGCATGCGTTGACCGGCGCAGGTATGCCGATTGCGCTGGCGTGCTTCATCCTTTCTGGCGCGATTCGCGTGATTCAGGGTTCGGCCACCGTGGCGTGTTTAACCACCGTCGGTTTAGTGATGCCGGTGATAGAACCGCTGCACTACAGCGGCGCGCAGCTGGCCGCGCTGTCGATCTGTATCGGCGGTGGCTCGATAATTATCAGTCACGTGAATGATGCGGGTTTCTGGCTGTTTGGCCGCTTTACCGGCGCCACCGAAGCCGAAACGCTGAAGACATGGACGCTGATGGAAACCATTTTGGGCACCACCGGCGCGATTGTTGGCATGATTGCGTTCAGTTTGCTGTCGTGATGTAAAACCAGCGCAATACATTGCGCCGCTACGCGATTTGTAGCGGCGCGATTCTGACCTTATTAACCCTCTTCCCGCTCATCGTCCGGCTGATCCAAAACCGTGTACGCCACGGCGCAGAACAGCGAATTCAAACGCTTCATATCGCCCAGCAAGCCAAGGTGCAACGAGCTTGTCTCAATGCTTTGCACATTCTGCAGATGCAAGCGCTCGACGTGCGCGTGGGAGAAACGGCGAATCAGGATGCGGAAGCGGTGCTTGGATCGGCGCAGGCGTTTGGCGCTGGTGACATCGTGCGACAAAAACACCGACAAACTCAGACGCAGGTTATACAGCACCTGTTCCTGCAAGGTTTGCAGCTCCTCCAGCCCTTCGGCAGAGAAGGCGCGGCGCGCGGTCAGTGACTTATCCGCTACGTCGGCGCACATGCGTTCGATAATGTCGCCCGCCTGCTCCAGGTTGAGCGCCATCTCGATGATCTCCGCCCAGCGGCGCGAATCATCCTCCGGCAAATCCTCTTTCGGCATACGCGCCAGATAGAGTTTGATCGCGGTGTAAAGCACATCAACATCATCATCCAGCCGCCGCACCGCGCGCTCTTCGCGCAGGTCGCCATGCACCACCTTATTGAATGACTCAATCATCTGCTCGACCACATCACCGATGCGCAGTGTTTCGCGTGAGGCGTTAGCCAGCGCTAACGCCGGCGTATCCAGCGCGCTGCTGTCGAGGTGTTTGGGTTTGAGATGGGCTTCGTTTTCGGGATCATCGGCAATCATACGGCGGCACAGGCGCGCCATTGGATCGGCAAACGGCACCATGACTAAACAGCGAATCAGGTTGTAGAAGACGTGGAAGAAGATCACCAGCTCTTCGTCATTGACCGGCAGCTTATCCAGCACATCGGCGACAACATTGACGAACGGCAAAATGGCGATGCTGCCAATCAACTTAAACAGCAGGCTGCCGAGCGCGACGCGTTTGCCCGCTGCATTGGAGCCGCTGGCGTTGATCATCGCCAGCAGGCCGCTGCCGAGGTTGGCACCAATCACCAGACAGAGTGCGACCTTGAAGGAGATGACACCGGTAGCGGTCAGCGTGGCGGTAATCAGGACCGCCGCGAGGCTGGAGTAACTGATGATGGCGAACACCGCGCCAATCAGTGCATCAAGCATCACATCGCCGGTCAGTGTTGAGAACAGTACCTGAACGCCCGCCGCCTGGGTGATCGGTTTGGCGGCTGCGACAATCAGCTGCAGCGCCAGCAGAATCAGGCCAAGCCCAATACTGGCGCGGCCTAACTGCCCAATGCGCGTTTGCTTGCGGCTGAGAAAGAACACCACGCCAAAGAAGATAAACAGCGGCGACAGCCACGACAAATCAAAAGTCAGGATGCGCGCCATGATCGCGGTCCCGACATCCGCGCCCAGCACCACCACCAGCGCAGGCGTCAGGCTGACCAGATTCTGTGCAACAAAGGAGGTAACCAGCAGCGTGGTGGCGTTACTGCTCTGCACCAGCGCCGTGACGCCAATACCGGCAAGAAACGCCATCGGTTTTTTTTCGACGCTGCGGCTGAGTACGCGACGCAGATCGGCACCGTAAACGCGCATGATGCCGGTGCGCACAATGTGTGTGCCCCACACCAGCAGCGCAACGGCAGAAAGTAAATTAAGCAGAGTTAACACGTATAGAGGCTCCTCATCCGTCAGGCTCAAACCACACCGATTGCCAGCCTGACGGTGAGCACAACCGGTAAAACCTTCGCCGCGTTGTGTCGCCTTTTTTCGTTTAAATTAAGCAACCTGGCGCAACGTCGACATCTCTAACTGTAGCCCAATCTGCATACCAGCGGGATGCAAATCTGCCACGCTGCGGTTGAGTACATCAATCGAAAGCTCCACGTTTTGCGCGCGCACCCGATAGCGAATCACGTTGCCAAGCAAGCTGTGGCTGAGGATGGTGGCGGGAATGCCCGCCTGCGGCGCGCACAGCTGGATCGATTCCGGGCGAATCGCTACCTGACCGCTAAACGCCTGTCCGGTCAGCTGCGTTGCCTGTTCGGCGCTCAGCAGGTTGTAGTTGCCGATAAAGCCGGCGGCAAACAGATCGGCCGGTTGGGTATAGAGCATTTCCGCGTTGCCGTTCTGCACGATCTTGCCCCGGTTCATCAACACGATGCGATCGGACATGGTCAGCGCCTCTTCCTGATCGTGGGTGACAAACAAGGTAGTGAGTTTCAGCTCGCGCTGAATATTGCGGATCTGTTCACGCAGATGGCGACGAATGCGCGCATCCAGCGCCGACAGCGGTTCATCCAGCAACAGCAACCGTGGACGCGTCACCAGCGAACGCGCCAGCGCCACGCGCTGACACTGTCCGCCAGAGAGCTGATGCGGATAACGCCGCGCGAAGTCGGTGAGTTCCACCAGCGCCAGCACTTCCATCACGCGTTTCTGAATCTCGCTGCTCGCCAGTTTCTGCATCTTCAGGCCAAACGCCACGTTCTTCTCAACCGTCATGTTGGGGAACAGCGCGTAGCTCTGGAACACCATGCCGATGGTGCGCTTCTGCGGCGGCAGCGGCACGATATCCTGACCTTGCAGCAATACTTTGCCGCTATCCACTTCGGTCAATCCGGCGATGCAGCGCAGCAGCGTCGATTTGCCGCAGCCGCTGGGACCGAGCAGCGTAACAAACTCGCCTTCTTCGGCACTGAAATCGATGTTTTCAAAAATGGCGGTCGGGCCGTAGCTTTTATTCAGCTGGGTGACGCTCAAATAACTCATGGTCAGCCTCGTTCAGGATTGAGGGCATTCGCCAGCCAGGTAACCAGCAGGACGACGGCAAAATAGGAGATCACCAGCGCGCTGGTGAAGTGGCCGCTGCCGTTGCGCATGTTAAACAGATAAACCTGCAAGGTTTCATAGCGGGTGCCGACCAGCATATTGGCGAAGACAAACTCACCAATCAGGAAGGAGAAGGAGAGCAGCACCGCGATAAATACCCCTTTGCGCAGGTTCGGCAACACCACAAACAGCGCCGCCTGCCAGGTGCTGGCACCGAGCAGTTGCGCGGCATCAATCAGCTCTTTCAGGTTGATGGCCTGCATATTGTTGGAGATAGCGCGATAGATAAACGGCAAGGCGATGGTGAAGTAGCAGCCGATCAAAATCCACGGCGTGCCGGTCAGCATCAGCGGCGACGACGAATAGAGTTGCAGCAGCCCGACCGACGACACCACCGGCGGTACGGCGAAGGGCATCAGGATCAGCACGTTCATAACCGCATCCAGTTTCGGATAGTAGTAAGCGATCACAAACATGGCAGGCAGTACCAGCACCAGCGAGAACAGCAGCGCACCGCAGCAAACCAGTAGCGAATGACCTAGCGCGGTCAGGAAACGCGCATCGCTCCACAGCGCGCTGAGCCACTTCAGCGTAAAGCCCTGCGGCAGGATGGTGTCGCTCCAGCTGGTGGAAATGCCATACAGCAACGTCGCCAGTAGCGGCGCGGCTAAAATGGCCAGCAGCAGCCAGACAATCAGGCGATGATAAAATTTTTCCGCGCGCGACACGTGTAGCTCCTCAGGAAGGTTTGGCGTTGAGATAGCTGCGGCGCACCAGATACTGCTGCACCACGGTAATCAGCGCCATAATCAGCACCAGCAACATCGCCAGCGCGCCGCCGGTGTTGGGATCAAGCGAGATGTCGCCAGAGACCAGCGCGGCAATGCGTACCGGCACCACGTTAAAGTTGCCGGTAGTGAGCGCGTAAATGGTGGCGTAAGCGCCGAGCGCGTTCGCCAGCAAAATCACGAAAGTACCGAGCAGCGCCGGGAACAGAATCGGCAAACCGATGTGCCGCCAATAGCGCCAGCGGCCTGCACCCAGCAGCGCGGCGGACTCTTGCCAATCCTGTCGCAAGCCATCAAACGCGGGATAGAGCAGCAAAATGCCGAGCGGGATTTGGAACCAGGTGTACACCAGCACCATGCCGTCACGCGAGAACAGCTTGAAGCCTTCCAGCACGCCGTAATGGCGCAGCAGCAGCGTCAGACAACCGTTCAGGCCGAGCAGAATGACGAAGGCAAACGCCAGCGGTACGCCGGCGAAGTTGCTGGTCATGTTGGTAAATGACATCAAAAAACGCTGAAAGCGGCCGCTGCCGAGCTGATGCAGCGAATATCCGGCAACCAGCGAAATCAGCAGGCCGTAAATGCTCGACCAGATGGAGATGTCGAGCGACAGGCGAAACGCCTGCAAATAGAACGGCGAGGTGAGGATATCGCTGTAGTTGTCGAAGCCCCAACGCTCATTGATGTCGCTCCAGAAGCTGTTGATGGCAATCCACAGCAGCGGCGCGAGCTGGAATGCCACCCAGAACAGCGCAAACGGCAGCAGCAATAGCGCGGCGAGCGTTTTGCCTTTCATTACTGCGGCTCCGCCAGTAACGCGCGACATAGCGGTTTGTCATGTTCGACGCCGAGCAAGGTGCACACGATGCCACACATTTCGGTCTGCTGCGGCTGAAGATCCGGCTGCAGCGAGAAACCTTTACCAAACACGAACAGCGGCACCTGCGTCTCTTCCGGCAAAATGCCGCCGTGCGAGCGGTCATCGTTCATGCCGTGATCGGCGGTGACAATCACCTGATAACCGGCCGCCAGCCAGTCCGGCATCCACTGCGACAGATAACCATCGGCCATGCGCGCGCGGTTGCGATACTGCGGCGATGACAGGCCGTGCTTGTGTCCGGCATCGTCAATGTTCATCGGGTGGATCAGCAGGAAGTCGGGATCGTGCCGCAAACGCAGGCTTTCTGCATCTTCAAACAGGTGGGAATCCGGATAACCGTCGTCCCAGTAAAAGTGGCCATACTGAATCGGCAGATCGGGCGCGACCGTGTGGCGGTCGCGCGCCGCGTTGAACGGGGATTGATTGTAGAGCTCACTCACCCAGTGGTAGGCGGCTGCCGCGGTGGTGAGACCGGCGGCACGTGCGTAATGGAAGATGCTGCGCTGATTACTCATGCGACTGACGCCGTTGTGAATAATACCGCTGCGCACCGGTGGAATGCCGGTGAGAATGCATTCGTACAGCGGGCGCGACAGCGAAGGCAGTTCGCAAGTCAGCGTATAATATTGGCCGTTGCCCTGCGCGCATTCAGCAAACAGATAGCCCATTGCGTGCTGCGCTACCTGATTACTCAGCCCATCCAACACCACCAGGATAGTTTTCATCCCTCGCTCCTTACTGCTTCATATTAATGATGACGTTCTCTTGCCACAGACGCGGCAGCATTTTCGAAGTTTTATCCCACGCGGCCTGGTCTTTGATTGGACGGGCATTCTTATACTCAGACTGCGGCAGCAGCTTGGCCTGCACGTCGGCGGGCAGAGTTAAATGCTCGGCACGAATCGGGCGCGCATAGCCTTTCGCCAGGTTGATCTGGCCTTCATCAGACAAGATGTATTCACGCGCCAGCTTGGCGGCGTTCGGATGTTTGGCGTATTTATTGATGATGGTGCTGTAGCCAGAAGTGACGGAACCGTCGGAAGGGATCACCACTTCGTAGCGGTTTTTGTCGATCTGATCGCGGTAGTTCAGACCGTTAAAGTCCCACACCACCGCCACCTGAATTTCGCCTTTTTCAATGTTGGCAATCACCGGATCGGTCACGCCAAGACGGCCTTCTTTCGCCAGATCGCCGAAGAAGCTCAACGCCGGTTTCACATTCTTCTCGTCACCGCTTAATGCATAGCTGGCCGCCAACACGCCGTTCGCTGCCTGAGCCGCAGTGCCGACGTCACCGATAGTGACCACATACTTACCTTTCTTCAGATCGGCCCAGCTGTGCGGCACATCTTTGACCTGCTGCTTATCCACCAGGAACGCGATGGTGCCGGTATACGCCAGCATCCAGTTGCCATCCTGATCTTTTGCCCAGCTCGGGATTTGCTCCCAATGCGTTGGCTTATACGGTTGCGCCACGCCTTTAGCGACGGCAATCGGACCGAAAGCAGCGCCCACATCACCGATATCGGCGCTGGCGTTCTCTTTCTCTGCAGCAAATTTTGCCAGTTCCTGCGCCGAGGACATGTCGGTGTCGCTGTGCTTCAGGCCATATTTGCTGTTGAGGTCACTCCAGGTATCTTTCCAGTTGGCCCAGCTATCTGGCATGCCGACGCTGTTGACCTGACCTTCGGCGCGCGCGGCTTTTTCTAACGCGGCGAGGTCATTATCTGCGGCTTGCGCGGCAGGCAGCGCAAGCAGTACGGCACTGGCTACTACAGAGGCGATAAACGCTTTCATCTCGATTGCTCCCGGTATATGTTGTGGGACTTCTTGGTCTAGTCCAGCAAGAACCGAGCCAATGTAGCCCGAATAGATGAAGGTTTTATGACCATGGTGGTGAAACGGGGTGTGGCGCGACGATCCACATGCGGTTACAGCGCGCTAAAGCGTGGGTTGTTCTCTGTCACATTGTAGTCATCGAACTGTCATAGTGCAGATTTGCCCCAAAATGAGGCTGAAAAATGATGTCGAAAACGGCGGATGTGATTGCAGCAGGGCTGCGGGAACGCATTGAAAGCGGTGAATTTGCCGGTGGTCGTTTGCCCGCCGAACGTAGCTTAAGCGAACACTATTCCACCACGCGCATTACGCTGCGTGAGGCGCTGGGTTTGCTGGAAGCGCAGGGCATTATCTATCGTGAACTGCGTCGTGGCTGGTTTCTCGCACCGCCGCGGCTAGTCTACAACCCCTCTCATCATAGCCATTTTCACGCCATGGCCGCTGAGCAAGGCCGTATTGCCAGCACTGAAGTGCTGGAGGCGCGCGAAGTGCCAGCGCAATTAGCCATCGCGCGTCATCTGCAACTGCTGGAGGGCGATCGGGTTTACCGCATCCGCCGCTTGCGCCGTATTGATGGCCGCGCCGTGTTGTATGTCGAGCATTACCTCAATCCCGCCTTCTTTCCGGGATTGCTGGATGAAGACCTGACGCGTTCACTCACCGATCTTTATGACCAGCGCTATGGCATTCGCTACGGCGGCGCGCGTTTTACCATTTTGCCGGGACCGCTGCCGGTGCGCGCTGCGCCCGCGCTCAACGTGGCGAGCGGCACGCCTGGATTGTTGATTACCCGCATCAATCGCGATCAGCACAAGCGCGTGATTGATTGCGACTGCGAGTTCTGGCGCTATGACGCGCTGTGTGTGGATGTCGAAGTATAAATATTGTGATTTTGATCACACTACAGCATGATAGCGCCAGTGAGTAATTGAGAGCGTGAGGCGCAAAAATGACAATAAAAACAGGGGTTGGGCAGTACATCTCTTTAGCATTGCAGTGGGTGCTGAATATTGGTTTGATCATTCTGGCCATTATTCTGGTGGTGTTCCTCGGTAAAGAAACCATTCATCTGGCCAACGTGCTGTTGAGCACCGGCGAGCAGACGTCTTCCTATCTGCTGATTGAAGGCATCGTTATCTATTTCCTCTACTTCGAATTTATCGCGTTGATTGTGAAGTACTTTCAGTCTGGCTATCACTTCCCGCTGCGCTACTTCATCTACATCGGCATCACGGCGATTATCCGCCTGATCAT
The DNA here is from genome assembly GCF_003208415.1 of Pantoea sp. AG1095. Lineage (NCBI taxonomy): Bacteria > Pseudomonadati > Pseudomonadota > Gammaproteobacteria > Enterobacterales > Erwiniaceae > Pantoea > Pantoea sp. AG1095. The sequence goes on from NZ_QKMJ01000012.1 coordinate 71,025, forward strand.
CGTCGACCATAAAAATCCGTTCGATACGCTCTACTACTCGGCGGCGATTTTGATTCTGGTGGTGACGCTGTGGCTAGCGAACAGTAACCGCTTGAAACGCGAGTAATAATATCGCGTGGCACAACGAGCCGTGCCACGCATTCTCCTCTGCGCTAAACTAGGGCAACTTTTTTCCCGGAGATGTCCTGATGTCGCATGACGCGCTGCGCCAGTTACGCGCACTGCACTGGCTGCCAGCCTCTTCACCGCAGCTTTCTGCCCCGCTACTTGACTGGTTAATGGAAGAAGACTCCATGACGCGTCGCTTCGAGCAGCATTGCCAGCAAGTGACCGTAAAACTGATCCGCGAAGTGTTTATTGGCGCTGAAGAGATCTCGGAGGAAGCGGAATTTTTGCCCGCCGACCCGCGCTTCTGGTTACGTGAAATTGTGCTGTGCGGTGATGGCGAACCCTGGCTGATTGGCCGCACCGTGGTGCCAGAAAGCACGCTGAACGGCCCCGAGCAGATGCTGCAACAGCTCGGTACGCGCCCGCTTGGCCGCTATCTATTCTCTTCATCTACCCTGAGTCGCGATTTTATCAATCCCGGTCAGGTTGGCGATTTATGGGGACGCCGTTCCCGCCTGCGTTTGTCGGGCAAGCCGCTGCTGTTAACTGAACTATTTTTACCGGCGTCGCCGCTCTATCGCGCGCTGGATCAAGGATAAAACCACTGTGCAAAACACCTTACCCATGACCAAATGGCAGGCTTACTGCCGCCTGATGCGTATCGATAAACCCATCGGCACTGTGTTACTGCTGTGGCCAACTCTGTGGGCACTGTGGCTCTCCGGCATGGCGATTCCACCGCTGCCGGTGCTGCTGGTGTTTGTGCTCGGCGTTATCGTGATGCGTGCTGCTGGCTGCGTCATCAATGATTACGCTGACCGCAAAATCGATGGTCACGTCAAGCGCACGGCGTCACGTCCGCTGGCCAGCGGCGCGGTATCCGGGAAAGAGGCGAAGTTGCTGTTTGCCGGTCTCGGTTTGCTGGCGTTTATGCTGGTGTTGACCATGAACACCATGACTATTTTGCTGTCGTTTGGCGGCCTGGCGCTGGCGTGGGTTTATCCGTTTATGAAGCGCTACACGCATCTGCCGCAGGTGGTGCTCGGCGCAGCGTTTGGTTGGGCGATTCCGATGGGATGGGCAGCAGTTAGTGAGTCCTTACCTTTAGTCTGCTGGCTGGTTTTCCTGGCGAACATCTGCTGGACGGTGGCCTATGACACGCAGTACGCGATGGTCGATCGCGATGACGATTTGAAGATTGGCGTAAAATCGACGGCGATTCTGTTTGGCCGTTACGACAAACTAATTATCGGTTTACTGCAGCTGGCAACGCTCGGTTTGATGGCGCTGGTGGGCATGATGCTTCATCTGAATGGGGCGTTTTACTGGTCGCTGCTGCTGGCAGCAGGCTTGTTTGTGCATCAGCAGAAGCTAATTGCCCAGCGCGAGCGCGATCCCTGCTTCCAGGCGTTTCTGAATAACAACTATGTGGGCATGGTGCTGTTTCTCGGCATTCTGCTCAGCACCGTGCCGTTCGCGGATCTGTTATAAACAAAAAAGGCGCACTGAAGTGCGCCTTTTTATTAGCTTGTCGCCGCGTTAATCGTGGGTGACCGCGCTTTCAATCGTCAGACGCACGTCGCTAGTTACCAGTTCCGCCAGCATCTGCCACATCATATGACTGCGTTCGGCATCGGCATCGCCTTTGTCACTGATATATCCTTCATCACGCAGCGTGAGGACCAGCGCAGTAAACACTGCTTTATCAAAGAACTCTGGTGCGTTGATACCGTGCAGCACAGACAGGCGTTGAGCCAGCGTGCGGCTCTCTTTCTCCAGTGTGCCACGGTTGATGGCCGGTTTCGCGCTGAGGATAGCGAAGGTAATCGCGAAGCGCTGCAGCGTCTCACGAATACCCGCCGCCAGCAGTTGCAGCGAACGGTGACGTGCCGGCGTCATTCTTAGTTGACCATCCTGCAAGGTGATCAGGCCCTGACGCGCCATCTCTGCACAGAGTGCGTTAAGTAGCGCAGGCAACTCCGCCTTGTCCCAGCGCAAGAACAACTCGCTCTTTAGCATCGGATATACCAGGCTAACCTGACGCAGCAGCTCTGCTTCGCTGATTTCACGATGTTGCTGCACGATGGCGGCAATCAACGATGGCATCACCAACATGTGATGAATGTTGTTGCGATAGTAGGTCATCAGCACCGCCTGCTCGCGCGGCAGAATGATGATGTCGCCAATGCTGTCTTGCTCGGTCTCGAACTTGTTCATGCCCATGGCGTGATCAAGCAGCGCTTCGGCGCTCATGTCAGGCACCGTGGCTTCTGGCGAATAGGGCACATTGCGCAGCAGCTGGGTGTAGCACTCTAACTGCTCAATCAGCTGTTCGCGGGTCAGTGAACGCTGACGTGACGCCAGCAGTGCAGTGACGCACAGGTTCATGGCGTTGGCTGCACCGGCTTCGTTGATGCGCACCATCAGCTTCGCCGCAATGTCATTCACGGCGGGCGTCATCCAGGCAGGGCGTTGCGGTTCGATAGGATCAATCGCATCACGCCATTCGGGCACGTTTTTGTTCAGATAGTTCATCAACGGCAGGGGTTCACCGAAGTTAACGTAGCCCTGCCCCAGATTGCGCAGCTTACGTAAACCGCGCACCATCTGCAGGAAGCTCTCTTTCTCTTTGGCCGCACCCCGCAGCTCTTTGGCGTAGGTGCCCACTTCCATCACATGCTCGTAGCCAATGTAAATCGGCACGAAGGTGATTGGACGACTGCCGCCGCGCAGCATCGCCTGCAGCGTCATTGATAGGGTGCCGGTTTTTGGATCCAGCAAACGACCGGTACGTGAACGTCCGCCTTCCACAAAGTATTCCACGGAGTAACCCCGGCTAAACAGCTCGCCAAGATATTCACGGAACACGGTGGAATAGAGTTTGTTGCCCTTAAAGGTACGACGAATAAAGAAGGCGCCCAGACGACGGAAAATCGGGCCGGCTGGCCAGAAGTTCAGGTTAATACCGGCAGCAATGTGCGGCGGCACCAGGCCTTGATGATAAAGCACGTAGGAGAGCAGCAGGTAATCCATGTGGCTGCGGTGGCAGGGCACATAGACAATCTCATGACCATCCTGCGCCAGCTGACGCACGCGCTCACCGCCATGCACGTTGATGCCCTGATACAGGCGGCTCCACAGCCAGCCCATCACGCGGTCAGTGACTTTAATCGCTTCATAAGAGAAGTCCGCCGCCACTTCTTCCATCATTTCGATGGCGTTCTGCTGGGCTTTCTCATGCGAAATCTTTTTGCTGCGCGCTTCATCTTCTACTGCTTTTTCGATCGCTTTGGATTGTAACAGCTTGTTGAAGAGATCCTGACGTGCAGGCAGACGCGGGCCGACCGCGGCCAGACGTTGGCGGGCAAAATGAATGCGCGCCACGCGAGCCAGCTTTTGGGCAATCGACTTATCGGTGCCGTGCTCGGTCGCCATCTGGCGCAACGAAACGGTTTGCGAGAAGCGAACAAAGCTGTCGCGGCCGTGCCACAAAATGGCGAAGAACTTCTGCACGCCATTGAGCACGCGCAGATGTGGCGTGGATTCACCGGAGGTTTCACGTCCCGGCGCACGACCAAACATCACCGCGACCGGCAGCATTTGCACATCGAGTTGCGGGTTGCTGCGGTGCAAATCCAGATAATCGTGGAACAGCTTTACCGATTCGGGATTGGCCACGAAATAGGGAATTACGCGTGGGCCATCGTGAATAAACACGTGGCGCGGCAGCAGGGTGCCATCGATCTCCAGCGGAGCCAGCGGATCGGGCAGATCATGTTTCAGGCATTGAGCACGCAGTGTGAGCAGGTCAGCCTTTGAATCATAAGGCAAAACATACATCACCGGACGTGTCGGATCGATCCCATGTTCAGAGATAGGATCGGTCGGAATGACCTTACTTTTTACCAAAATAGAGAGTGGTAAATTCAATAATTTGTAATAGAGTTTACGCCAACCTGACATAGACAACTTTAAGCCTCTTGTTAGCAAAGCGCGGCAAGCATACCAGAAAGCGCAGCGAAGGTCTGTGGCTCTGCCGCCTCATACTGCCCACACATTGACGTCAAAATAGTTCAAGGGTTCCATAGACATGGCAAATAACGTCACCGGTTTAGTAAGAATAGTGAAAGCCGCCGGTTATTCCTGGCAGGGCCTGCGTGCCGCATGGCAGCACGAAGCCGCTTTTCGGCAGGAAGCCATTGCCGCGCTGGTGGCCATTCTCGTGGCTTGCTGGCTGGATGTAGATACCCTTTCCCGCATCCTGATGATTGGCTCGGTAGTGCTGGTTATCATCGTTGAGATCCTTAATAGCGCTATCGAAGCGGTGGTCGACCGCATCGGGCAGGAGCAACATCCGCTCGCGGGCCGCGCTAAAGATATGGGATCGGCTGCCGTATTGCTGACTATCTTACTGGCTCTGTTCGTCTGGATCGCGCTGCTCTGGACGCATTTGAGATAGGGATTCCAGATTCATCAAACCGCTGATTTTTCCCTCTGTTACGGTTTTCATTTCGCGAATACCTGTATATACTCACAGCGACTGTATAAACAACCAGGGGGCGGGATGAAAGCGTTAACTGCACGGCAGCAACAGGTCTATGACCTGATTCGCGACCATATTAACCAGACGGGCATGCCGCCAACGCGTGCGGAAATTGCTGCGCAACTGGGTTTCCGCTCGCCCAATGCTGCCGAAGAGCATCTGAAAGCGCTGGCGCGTAAAGGCGTAATTGAAATTGTTTCCGGCGCATCGCGCGGGATTCGTTTGCTGATGGAAGAAGAACCGAGCGAAGGGCTGCCGCTGATTGGCCGCGTCGCTGCCGGTGAACCTTTGCTGGCACAAGAACACATCGAAGCCCACTATCAGGTGGATGCTAATCTCTTTAAACCGAGCGCCGATTTCCTGCTGCGCGTGAGCGGTATGTCGATGAAAGATATCGGCATTATGGATGGCGATCTGTTAGCGGTACACAAAACGCAGGAAGTGCGTAACGGCCAGGTTGTCGTGGCGCGCATTGATGATGAAGTCACAGTGAAACGCTGGAAAAAGCAGGGTGCGATTGTCCATCTGCTGCCGGAAAACACCGATTTTCAGCCGATTGTCGTGGATACCCGTGAGCAGTCGCTAACCGTTGAAGGTTTAGCTGTCGGGATTGTGCGCAACGGCGAGTGGCTCTGATCAGTTTCTGATGCTCCTTAACTGCGGCGGTGCGTGTTTGCGCTGACCGCAGTCTGCTGTTTTACTTCTCTGTGACTCTTTCTGCGGCTCATTCTGGCGCCATTACGCTGATTACCGCACACAACGGAATGGGCTAATGCAGCTGTTTTCCTCTTCAGATAAAACGCTCTGGCGGCTAGCGCTGCCGATGATCCTGTCAAATATCACCGTCCCATTACTGGGTGTAGTGGATACCGCCGTTATTGGTCATCTCGATAGCCCGATCTACCTCGGTGGCGTCGCCGTGGGCACAACCGCCACCAGCTTCATCTTTATGCTCCTGCTGTTCCTGCGCATGAGCACCACCGGACTCACCGCTCAGGCATTTGGCGCCAATGACAAAACGGCGCTGGCGCGCGCCTTAACACAGCCGCTACTGATTGCGCTGGTTTTTGGTGCGCTGTTTATGGTGCTGCGAACGCCGGTCAGCAGCCTGGCGGCAGCGTTAATGGGTGGCAGCCCGGAAGTGCAGCAACAGGCGAAAATATTTATTGAGATTCGCTGGCTAAGTGCGCCCGCAACCTTGGCCAATTTGGTGATTCTTGGCTGGCTGCTGGGCGTGCAGTATGCGCGGGCACCGATGGTGCTGCTAATCATCGGCAACCTGGTGAATATCTTGCTGGATCTGCTGTTCGTGCTCAAACTGCATTGGGGTGTCGCCGGAGCGGCGGCGGCTACCGCGCTGGCAGAATATGTCACGCTGGGCGTGGGTTTGTGGATGGTGGCGCGGGTGCTAAAGATGCGCGGTATCCATTTTGCTTTACTCAAAAGCAGCTGGCGCGGCGATGCGGCGCGGCTATTCCGCCTCAATCGCGACATTATGCTGCGGTCTTTGATGCTGCAAATCTGCTTCGCGTCGCTCACCATCCTTGGCGCACGCATTGGGCCGGATGTAGTGGCAGTCAATGCGGTGCTGCTGATGTTCCTCACTTTCACCGCATACGCGCTTGATGGATTTGCCTACGCGGTTGAAGCCTGTTCGGGTGAAGCGGTTGGGGCCAAAGATCGCAGCCGACTATTGCTGATTTGGCATGCGGCTTGTCGCCAGGCATGCTTCGTCGCCGCGATCTTTGCGCTGATTTATGCATTCACCGGTCCGGAGATTGTGGCGATGCTGACGTCACTGGAAGCGCTACGAGAGATGGCCGACCGCTATCTGATTTGGCAAGTGATTCTGCCGCTGGTTGGCGTCTGGTGCTATCTGCTGGACGGCATGTTTATCGGCGCGACGCGCGGGCGTGAGATGCGCAACAGCATGGTGATGGCGGCGATCGGCTACGGTGTCTCGCTGCTCACGCTGCCGTGGCTCGGTAATCACGGTTTATGGCTGGCGGTGACGGTATTCCTCGCGTTACGCGGACTCACGCTGTGGCTCATTTGGCGTGGTCACTGGCGGCGCGATAGCTGGTTTAACGCCTGAATAAGCGAAGCGTAACCTACAGATTAATCTGTATTTCCCTGCAAACTGCGAAGCGGCTACTACAATTACCTCATACGGCGCATATGAGTAGCGCGTTGTCTGGGTATATCGCCAGCTAAGCAGGCAATATATCTATCTCACTCAGGATGTAGTGGAGGAATATTATGAACAAAGACGAAGCGAGCGGAAACTGGAAGCAGTTCAAAGGCAAATTTAAAGAGAAATGGGGCAAGCTGACCGATGACGACTTCACTGTGATCGAAGGTAAACGCGATCAGCTGGTTGGTAAAATCCAGGAACGCTACGGTTATGGTAAAGACCAGGCCGAGAAAGAAGTGAAAGACTGGGAAACAACCAACAAAGATTACCGCTGGTAATCTCACTTCACGGATGATGCTCCTACCCGCCAATCATTTAGCGTAGTGATTGGCCCGGCACAAGGATGTGCCTCCCTATTTTCTTACCCGCTTTTTACTCTCGACCTGATGGTCATGATCGCAGCTTTCATGGTGCGTACAAGCCGCCACTTCTGCGCAATTTTCACACAGGCCATGTGCCTCAATCACGGTATGTCGCAGAGAAAATCCCGCCTGATCCGCTAATGCAGCGATGGTTTTTTCCACGCCATGAGCATGTTTTTCGCTAACTGCCGCACAACCGTCACACACCAACATCACCGAAGTATGTGCTGGCTCATCAAAATGATGGCAAACCACGTAACTGTTATTTGACTCTACGCGATGAATAAATCCCTGTTCCAGCAGGAAATCCAGCGCGCGATAGATGGTGGGCGGTTTTGCTTGCGGTTCACTGACACGCAGTTGATCCAGCAAATCGTAAGCGCTTATCGAACCATTCTGCTCTGCCATTAAGCGCAACACTTCGGCGCGTTGAGTGGTCAGGCGCACGCCGCGATCAAGGCAAAGTGATTCAGCCTGGGTAAGAAGTTGTTCTGGCGTGAGGTTTGACATAAGCATTCTCCGGGTTGCAGGTGATGTTATTTTATCACACAAAATTTTACGCTGCTGTGATTGCTTATTGTCCTTAAAATCCCTAAGAAAATTCTCCCCAATCAATAGATTACCATCGCCATTTTCCCGTCAATATTGCTGCAACCCTTATGTCTGTAAAATGCGTCCGGCCAGGCAGCGCAACGCCTGCACGGATTTTGCTTTGCAACTCACCGGGTTAGCGGCTATGGTTCAAAAGGTCTTAAGTAATTTCTGGTCTCAATTAACTCACTGTTAATTTTTCTGCATAAAAACACAGCGGAATGGCGTGGAAGCGTCCAATTCTGCGAATAGCAGTGCTATTTCCTTTTAATTCACAGCAATGAAGCGTTAGCCAGGGTTCAGAATAGCGGCTAACTAAACTTTCAGTCGGTGAGTGATTCAGCGACATTTCAAAGGTGATGGCAGGCTCATGGCGAAGACATTATTCAGGCACAAAAAAGTAGCTTATCTTGTTGGTTTGAATGCAGTATTTCTCTCTTCCTCAGCTCTGGCAGCAGGTACATGGTACGACGCGCGTAACGACGCAATGGGCGGTACCGGCGTAGCCTCTTCCACCTGGAGTTCAGCGGTGCTGGCTAACCCAGCATTGATGACCAAGGCGCAGCCTGAAGATAACGTCAGCATCATTCTGCCATCAGCCGGCGCACAGGTTACCGATAAAGACAAATTGATCGATCGCGTTGACGACATTACCGATACCGTTGATCGTTATCAGGACGTGATCGATGACCTAACCTTTCAGGATTACCTCAATGGTTACCCGCAGCTGAAGGCCGCCGCAGGCGATATGGCAGACCAGCTCAGCGATCTGCGTGGTAATAAAGCTCACGCGACAGCCGGTGTGGCCGTGGCCGTCACCGTTCCGAATGAAACCTTACCTTTTGCCTTTATCACCAAGGCTTACGGCACTGCGATTGTGCGCGCCAACGTGGCTGATAGCGATATTGCCTACCTGCGCGCGGTTGCCAATGGCACGAGAGTGCCTGTGCCGGGTGATGAAAATAACTTACGCTCCAGTGCCAATGGCCTGGCGGCATTAGTCACCGATTATGGTGTGTCAGTCGCGCATGAGTTCTCGATTGCCGGCCATCCGGTTTCTGTCGGCGTGACGCCAAAGCTGCAGAAAACCTGGCTGTATAACTACACCGCGAGTATCTACAACTACGACAAGAGCGACATCAACAGCAGCCGCTACCGTAGCAGCGATACCGGTTTCAACATGGATGCGGGTGTCGCAACAGATTTCGGTGAGAACTGGACCTTTGGCGTGACCGGACAAAACCTGATCTCGCGCGATCTCGATACCAAAGAGGTGAACGGTTACCGCGATACTTATCAAATTCGTCCGTTGGTCACTACAGGGCTTTCCTGGAATAACGGGCCGTTTACGCTGGCTGGGGATGTTGATCTGACTGAAACCAAGCGCTTCAAGTCGGAAGACACCAGCCAATATGCTGGCGTAGGTGCGGAATATCGTGTGCTGGATTGGCTGGCGCTGCGTGCCGGCTATCGCGCCGATCTGAAGTCGACCGATACCGACGTGTTCACCGCCGGTTTGGGTGTGTCACCGTTCAACAATGCTGTCCATCTGGACCTGGCCGGTTCTGTGGGTAAAGACAACACCGTAGGTGCCATGCTGCAGCTCGGATTCAACTTCTAATTACCCGTCTGATAACGGGCGGCTGTGCCGCCCGTTTTGCTGTGATATGATTGCGCAGTTTCTCATCACTTACTTACTGCGGATTTACTGCGTTTCATGACCGATACTTTCTCCTCGCAACGTTTTTCCATCGCCCCAATGCTCGACTGGACCGATCGTCACTGTCGTTATTTTCACCGTAAGCTGAGCGGTGACACGCTGCTGTATACTGAAATGGTGACGACCGGCGCGATCATTCACGGTAAAGGTGACTATCTGGCCTACAGCGAGGAAGAGCATCCGCTGGCGCTGCAGCTAGGTGGCAGCGATCCCGCCGCCCTGGCGCAGTGCGCTAAGCTGGCAGAAGAGCGTGGCTACGATGAGATCAACCTCAACGTGGGTTGTCCATCCGATCGCGTCCAGAACGGACGTTTTGGCGCCTGCCTGATGGGCGATGCGGCGCTGGTTGCCGACTGCATTAAAGCGATGCGCGATGTGGTGAGCATTCCGGTGACGGTCAAAACTCGCATCGGTATTGATGAGCAGGACAGCTACGAATTCCTGTGTGATTTTATTGGCACCGTGGCGCAACAGGGCGGCTGCGATACCTTTATTATCCACGCTCGCAAAGCGTGGCTGTCGGGTTTAAGTCCGAAAGAGAATCGCGAGATTCCGCCGCTCGATTATCCCCGCGTTTACCAGCTGAAGCGCGATTTCCCGGCGCTGACCATGGCGATTAATGGCGGCATCAAAACGCTGGAAGAAGCCAAACTGCATCTGCAGCATATGGATGGCGTGATGATGGGGCGCGAAGCCTATCAGAATCCGGGGATTCTGGCGCAGGTTGACCGCGAGCTGTTTGGTCGCGATACGCCGCGCGTCGATCCGGTAGCGGTGGTGCGCTCGATGTATCCTTACATTGAAGCTGAACTATCCAAAGGCATGTACCTCGGCCATGTGACGCGCCATATGCTTGGCCTGTTCCAGGGTATTCCGGGTGCGCGCCAGTGGCGTCGCTATTTAAGTGAAAACGCCCACAAACCCGGCGCCGATGTGCGCGTGCTGGAAGCGGCGTTAGCGCTGGTAGCGGATAAGATCCCGCAGGAAGTGATGTAATCACTGTTTAGCATGCCGGAACGTTCCGATTTGGTACGGTGCGCCTTCATGCGCACCGTAAAGCCAGTACCATAATTTTATAGATGGTTATTTCTACGCCTGGAATTAGTTTTTTTCATCACCTCAATGCTTCTTCATTTAAACTTTGTCCATTTCTTTCAAGCATTTAGCTGTTTTTTATAACCTGGCACGTATCTTGTAATGTTCCTGATGTTACTTACACAGGAGAGCCTTCGTGGAAATTCTATTTGTTATCGGCTTTTTTCTGATGCTGCTGTTCACCGGCGTTTCGTTGCTGGGCGTTATTGCGGCATTGGTGGTGGCGACCGCTTTGATGTTCTTTGGCGGATTGCTGGCAATTGTTATTAAAGTGTTGCCATGGCTGGTGTTGGCGGTTGTCGCTGTCTGGCTTTATCGGGCATTTACCACGCCTTCAGGTGAGGCAAAATTGCGCAGGCTGAAAAGAAAAATCAGCGACTTAGATAGAAGGGACTGGCGCTAATTGCGGTGACGATCACAGACTCGGATATTGCTTAGCATTATTCCGCATTTAAACATATTTTTTACTTATGTTTTCTGTCAGGATGATTGGCGTTGCTTCAAACGAATTCATCGCCGCTGTCCCTACACCAGTGCGAACTATAAAAAGAAAGAAAAAAAGGGGCTTCCTACGGGAAGCCCCGTTTGCATTTAGCGATCAGGGAATCAGCAGGCTGGAACCCTGAGTCGCGCGACTCTCCAGCACCTGATGCGCGCGCACCGCGTCACTCAAGGCAAATTTCTGCTGCTCGGGCACGTTAAGCTGAATCGCGCGGCTGGCGATCAGTGAGAACAACTCATTGCTGGCGGCATCCAGTTCTTCACAGTTGGTGATGTAACCGAACAGCGAAGGTCGGGTGACGAACAGCGAGCCTTTCTTGTTGAGAATGCCGAGATCAACGCCGGTAACCGGACCCGACGCATTACCAAAGCTGACCATTAACCCGTGGCGACGCAGGCTATCTAGCGAAGGTTCCCAGGTATCTTTCCCCACCGAGTCATACACCACGGCCACTTTCTCGCCATGGGTCAACTCGCTGACGCGCTTCGCGATATCCTCTTCACGATAGTTAATTGTCGCCCAGGCACCGGCATCTTTAGCTATCTTCGCTTTCTCAGCCGAACCCACCGTGCCAATCAGATGTGCGCCGAGCGCTTTGGCCCATTGGCAGGCGATCAATCCCACGCCACCCGCAGCGGCATGGAACAGGAAGATTTCATCAGCTTTCACTTTATAGGTTTGGCGCAGCAGATACTGCACGGTTAAACCTTTGAGGAAAGAGGCCGCACCTTGCTCAAAGGAGATGCTGTCCGGCAGGATCACCAGACGATCTTCCGCCACATTGTGCACTTCGCTGTAGGCGCCCAGCGCGGCCTGGCAATAGACCACGCGATCGCCCGCCTTAAACCGCGTCACCGCCGATCCGACGCGCTTCACCACGCCGGCTGCTTCGGTACCCAGGCCGGAAGGGAAGCTGCTTTGCGGATACAAGCCGCTACGCACGTAGGTATCAATGTAGTTAATGCCAATTGCCTTGTTTTCCACCTGCACTTCATGTTCGGCGGGATCGGCCAGTTCGAAATCGACCCATTGCAGTACCTCTGGGCCGCCGTGTTGGTTGAACTGAATACGCTTTGCCATTCTGACTCCTGTGATTGTTCATCCTGGGACGGTATACTTGCGCGTCCCTTTCACGATCGGTAATGCATTCACTATGGCAGGAAATAAACCCACCAACAAATCGAACGAACCCCGCGATCGGCAGCTGGAAGGCGTGAAAATGCCGCCGCATTCCATAGAAGCGGAGCAGTCGGTGCTCGGTGGGTTGATGCTGGATAACCAGCGCTGGGACAACGTTTCTGAACGCGTCGTCGCCAGTGATTTCTTCAACCGCTCGCACCGTCTGATTTTCACGGAAATGCAGCGTTTGCTGGAAGCTGGCCAACCGATCGACCTGATTACGCTCTCTGAATCGCTGGAAACGCTGGGTGAATTAGAGATGGCCGGCGGCTTCGCCTATCTGGCCGAACTGGCAAAAAATACGCCAAGTGCCGCGAACATTGGTGCTTATGCCGATATCGTGCGTGAACGTGCGGTAGTGCGCGAAATGATTTCTGTGGCGAACCAAATCGCCGATGCCGGTTACGATCCGCAAGGACGGAGCAGTGAAGATCTGCTCGACTTTGCTGAATCGAATGTTTTCAAAATTGCTGAACAGCGCGCTAATAAAGATCAGGGCCCGCAGAATATCGAGCAGATTCTGGAAGCCACGGTATCGCGCATTGAGTCGCTGGTCTCAACGCCGCACGACGGCGTCACCGGCGTCGATACCGGCTATCAGGATTTGAACAAAAAAACCGCCGGTTTACAGGGCTCGGATCTGATCATCGTCGCGGCGCGTCCTTCGATGGGTAAAACCACCTTCGCCATGAATTTGTGCGAAAACGCCGCGATGTTGCAGGACAAGCCGGTGTTGATTTTCAGCCTGGAGATGCCCAGCGAGCAGCTGATGATGCGTATGCTGGCGTCGCTGTCGCGCGTAGATCAGACGCGCATTCGTACCGGTCAGCTGGAAGATGAAGATTGGGCGCGCATTTCCGCCACCATGGGGATTTTGCTTGAGAAGAAGAACATGTTTATCGATGACTCTTCTGGCCTGACGCCCACCGAAGTGCGCTCACGCGCGCGCCGCATCTTCCGTGAAAATGGCGGGTTGAGCCTGATCATGATCGACTACCTGCAGCTGATGCGCGTGCCTGCGCTGTCGGACAATCGTACGCTGGAGATCGCTGAAATCTCGCGCTCACTTAAAGCGCTGGCGAAAGAGCTGAATGTGCCGGTGGTGGCGCTGTCGCAGCTAAACCGCTCACTGGAACAACGTGCGGATAAGCGCCCAGTGAACTCGGATCTGCGTGAATCAGGTTCGATCGAGCAGGATGCCGACTTGATCATGTTCATCTACCGTGACGAGGTGTATCACGAAAACAGCGATCTTAAAGGCATCGCCGAGATCATCCTGGGTAAGCAGCGTAACGGCCCGATCGGTACGGTACGCTTGACCTTTAATGGCCAATGGTCGCGCTTTGATAACTACGCTGGCCCGCAATACGACGACGAATAACCCTTTCATTCCGGATGCATGCACGTTTTGTGCATGCATTTCACGTCATCAGAAAATAGTGTTGGACAACCCCGGCTTTAATCAGGTTATCTGTAGCAAAGCGCCCCTTATTACGCTGTGGAAACAGAATGACTCAGGTAGACGATCACGACCTTAAGATATTGACATTATTACAATCTAACGGACGCCTCACCAACCAGGAACTCAGTGATTTAGTCGGACTTTCGGCGTCGCAATGTTCACGCCGCCGCATCAATCTTGAGCAGGCCAATCTCATTCTCGGCTATCACGCACGCCTCTCGCCCGACGCGGTGGGCCTTGGCATGGTGGGATTGATTGAAGTGCGATTGAAAAACCATACGCCGGATTATGAAGAGAGTTTCCATCGCATGGTGGAAGAAGAAGCCGCGATCGTTGATGCGTTCAAAACCACCGGCGATGCTGATTATCTGCTGAAAGTGGCGGTGGCCGATCTGGCTTCACTGAGCGCGCTGATCAGCCAGTTAGTGGCTGGCCATCAAAGCGTGGCGCACGTGAAAACTTCCGTGGTATTGAGCCGTTTGAAAGAGAACGGTTTGATGATCATCCCGCAGCACAAAACGCGCCAAAAAAGTGCGTGACGTGCTAATCTGGTGCAATTATTGCCTTAATAATGCAAAAAACGCGCACCAGAAAACAGATTTGTGCATGAGTTGATGGTTTGACTCTCAACTGATACACAAAAACCTGCAATAAAGCGCCCTAGTTATCAATTGGATAATCACTGGCACCCATCGGCGGCGAGCGTACGCCGCCGATGTGGTGCGTTTTTTGCATTTGAACCGCATCATTTGCAATGAGATTAACCCATGGATAACATTGTTCAACCCACTAAAGTTCCGCATTCCCTGATTGAAGATGCGCTGGCGATAGTCCTCGGCACGCTAATGGTCTCTTTCGGCGTCATTATGCTGAAACAGGCGGGCGCACTCACCGGCAGTTCTGCCGGTATTGCCTTCTTAATCAGCTATTTGTCACCGCTCTCCTTCGGTAGCGCCTTCTTCCTGATCAACCTGCCATTTTACTGGCTGGCCGTGCGGCGCATGGGCTGGGAATTTACCCTAAAAACCTTCTGCGCTGTTGGCCTGGTGTCGCTGTTCACCCATCTGCATCCACTGTTTGTGCATTTTTCTGCGCTAAATCCGTTTTATGCGACACTGTTCGGTAACGTGGTGATGGGCATTGGGTTTATAGTGTTGTTCCGTCACAAAGCCAGCCTCGGCGGTATTAATATTTTGGCGCTCTGGCTGCAGGACCGCATCGGTCTGCGTGCCGGAAAACTGCAAATGGCGGTCGATACCTGCGTGGTATTAGCGTCGCTGTTTGTGGTGTCGTTACCGATGCTGTTTGCTTCAATCGCGGGCGCGGTGATCCTCAATCTCATCATCGCAATGAATCATCGTCCCGGCCGTTACATGGTTTGATGACGCATCTTTACCTCTTATTTATGACCAATCATGGAGATCTGCACCGTGTTTCAAAACGTTGATGCCTATGCCGGCGATCCGATTCTGTCGTTGATGGAAACCTTCAAACAAGATCCGCGCGATAACAAAGTAAACCTGAGCATTGGTCTCTATTACAACGAAGCGGGCATCATTCCTCAGCTGCAGGCGGTTGCCGCAGCAGAAGAGCGCCTGCAGGCGCAGCCGCATCAGGCGTCGCTGTATCTGCCGATGGAAGGTCTGAACGCTTACCGTAACGCCATTGCACCGCTGCTGTTCGGTAAACAACATCCGATGCTGCAAGCGGGCCGCATTGCGTCCATCCAGACGTTGGGCGGCTCAGGCGCGCTGAAAGTCGGTGCTGATTTCCTTAAGCGTTACTTCCCGGCGTCCAACGTGTGGGTGAGCGATCCGACGTGGGAAAACCACGTCGCGATCTTCAACGGTGCCGGTTTCGAGGTGAATACCTATCCGTGGTATGACGCGGAAACCAACGGCGTGAAGTTTGATGCGTTCATCGCCAAACTGAAAACCTTGCCGAAGCAATCCATCGTGCTGCTGCACCCGTGCTGCCATAACCCAACCGGCGCCGATCTCACCAACGCACAGTGGGATGAAACCACCGAAGTACTGAAAGCGCAGGAGCTGATTCCGTTCCTCGATATCGCTTATCAGGGCTTTGGCGCGGGCATGGAAGCGGATGCTTATGCGATTCGCGCGATTGCGGCAGCGGGTCTGCCTGCGCTGGTCAGCAACTCGTTCTCCAAGATTTTCTCGCTGTACGGCGAGCGCGTTGGCGGCCTGTCTATTGTCTGCGATAGCGCGGAAGAGTCTGCTCGTGTGCTGGGCCAGCTGAAAGCCACCGTGCGCCGCAATTACTCCAGCCCGCCAAACTTCGGTGCGCAGGTGGTTTCCTGCGTACTGAACGACGAAGCGCTGCTCAACAACTGGCTGGCAGAAGTCGAAGCGATGCGTCTGCGCATCATCGACATGCGTCAGGCATTGGTTGAAGTATTGAGTACCAAACTGCCGGGACAAAACTTTGATTACCTGCTGAAACAGCGTGGCATGTTCAGCTATACCGGCTTGAGCGCGCAGCAGGTTGACCGTCTGCGTGATGAGTTTGGCGTGTATCTGATCGCCAGCGGCCGCATGTGCGTTGCCGGCCTGAACAGCCGTAACGTCAACCAGGTTGCTGAGGCGTTTGCTGCGGTGATGTAACTTCACTGCGACGGCGCGCCACAAAAAACCGCCAACATGGTTTGGCGGTTTTTTATTTATAACTTTTTTTAACTATAAACCGGACTGGTCTCGTTAGCGCTTCTCCCCATGAGTGTAAATATCCTCCAGCCTGAAACGGCGCGAGAGCGGCAATGTAGTCGCATATTTAAACTCACAAGGAAGCACGCTTATGACCCGGACCGCTTACTCTTTTGCAGTCAAACCCCTCGCTTGTATATTAGCCTTAGCCTTTTCCCTTCCGGTTTACAGCACCGCTTTAACGCGTGATAACGGCGCACCCGTCGGCGATAACCAGAACTCACAAACCGCAGGCGAAAATGGCGCAGTGTTACTGCAAGATGTGCAGCTGATCCAAAAGCTGCAACGCTTTGACCGAGAACGCATTCCAGAGCGCGTGGTACATGCACGCGGTACCGGCGCGCACGGCGAGTTCCGCGCCAGCAAAGATATTAGCGACTTAACCATTGCCGAAGTCTTTAAACCAGGCAGCGTGACGCCAGTATTTGTGCGCTTCTCATCCGTGGTGCACAGCAAACATTCACCGGAAACGCTGCGCGATCCACGCGGTTTTGCCACCAAGTTTTACACCAGCCAGGGCAACTGGGATTTAGTGGG
This sequence comes from Pantoea sp. AG1095, assembly GCF_003208415.1. Taxonomy (NCBI): domain Bacteria; kingdom Pseudomonadati; phylum Pseudomonadota; class Gammaproteobacteria; order Enterobacterales; family Erwiniaceae; genus Pantoea; species Pantoea sp. AG1095. The sequence continues at coordinate 88,041 of NZ_QKMJ01000012.1, forward strand.
TAACAACCTGCCGGTATTCTTCATCCGCGACGCGATTAAATTCCCGGACATGGTGCATGCCTTTAAGCCTGATCCACGCACCAATCTTGGCAACGACGCGCGCACCTTTGATTTCTTCTCTCACGTACCGGAAGCCACGCACGGCCTGACCATGCTGTTCTCCAACATGGGGACGCCAGCAAACTATCGCCAGATGGATGGCAACAGCGTGCACGCCTATAAGTTCGTCAACGCCAAAGTTGAAGTGCACTACGTGAAATTCCACTGGAAAACCCTGCAGGGCGAGAAAAATCTCGATCCGGGCGAAGTGGCGGCTATTCAGAGCAGCACTTTCAGCCACATGACCGAAGATTTAGTGGCATCGATCAACAACAAAGACTTCCCGAAATGGGATCTCTATATTCAAACCATTAAAGCCAGCGATCTGGATAAATTCGACTTCAACCCGCTGGACGCCACCAAAATCTGGCCGGGTATCGCAGAAGTGAAAGTCGGCCAGATGGAATTGAACCGCAACGTGGATAATTTCTTCCAGGAAACCGAGCAGGTGGCGATGGCGCCATCGAATCTGGTTCCGGGCATAGAGCCATCGGAAGATCGCTTGCTGCAAGGTCGTTTGTTCTCTTACGCCGATACCCAGATGCACCGTTTGGGCGCCAATGGCCTGACGTTGCCGGTCAACGCGCCGCGCGTGCCGGTGAGCAACGGTAATCAGGACGGCGCGATGAACAGCGGCAAGGCTGACGATCATGGCGTCAACTATCAGCCAAGCCGTGTCTATCCACGCGAAGAGCTGCAGAGCGCCCGATACAGCCACAGCCCGCTGAGCGGCACCACGCAGCAGGCGATGATTGCTAAAACGCAGAACTTTAAGCAGGCGGGCGATCTGTATCGTTCCTTCAATGACAAAGAGAAAACCGATCTGATCAATTCTCTGGGCGGCGCGCTGAAAGGTGTGGATGTGCAGAGCCGCGCCATTATGTTGTCGTACTTCTACAAGGCTGATAAAGAGTACGGCGAGCGTCTGGCTGCAATTACTAAAGACGATGTGGGCAGCATCAAAACCATGGCCGCTAAGCTGAGCGACTAACCTTCAGTCGGCAGAGTTCACGCTCTGCCGCTTTTTCCTCTCTTCAGGGTTTACCTTTCGCCGACATGCTGCACACTTAAACGGTGTAATTACTTTTAGGATTCTGGCATGTGGCATCAACAAACGCTTACGCTTGGCGCCAAAGCGCGCGGCTTTCATCTGATCACCGACGAGATTGTCGGCCAGCTTCATGGCTTATCCGATGTGCGCGTCGGCCAACTGCATCTGCTGCTGCAACATACATCGGCGTCGTTAACGCTCAATGAGAATTGCGATCCCACCGTGCGCAGCGATATGGAGCAGCATTTCTTACGCCATGTTCCAGAAAGTGCGCCTTATCAGCACGATTACGAAGGGGCTGACGACATGCCGGCACACATCAAATCGTCACTACTCGGCGTTTCGCTGCTGATTCCGGTCAACCGCGGTCGCCTGATGTTAGGTACGTGGCAGGGAATCTGGTTGGGTGAACATCGGGTGCAGGGCGGTGCGCGGCGTATCGTGGCAACCTTACAAGGGGAATAAAGATGAATACTTCGGATTTACTGACGTACTGCATGAGCAAGCCGGGCGCGGAGCAAAGCTTTAAAGAGTGCTGGCAGGCGACGCAGATTAAAAGTGAAGGTGTGCTGTTTGCCATGCTTTATGAGGTAAAAGGGCGTCCGGCCTTGTCGCTGAAAGCCACGCCTGCGCTGGCGGAATTGTTACGTGAGGAGCACAACGATGTGTTTCCCAGCGAACATTTAAATAAGTCGCACTGGAGCACGCTGTGGCTGGATGGTTCGCTAAAAGATTCGCAGATTTACTATCTGGTGGATGCTTCCTGGCAACAGGCTGACGCCACGCGCGCGGCGGGCGTCAACCATGATGAACACTGAGGCAAATTAAGCCGCAGATTCCTCGCGCAGAGTATTGATATCAATCACGAAGCGGTATTTCACGTCGCTTTTCAGCATACGTTCGTAGGCTTCGTTGATTTGATTCATCGCGATCAGTTCGATATCTGAAGTGATACCGTGCTTGCCGCAGAAATCCAGCATTTCCTGGGTTTCCGCGATGCCGCCAATCAGTGAACCGGCGATGCTGCGACGTTTCAAGATCAGGTTAAAGACCTGCGGTGCCGGGTGATCGTGCTCCGGCGCGCCGACCAGCGTCATGTTGCCATCACGCTTCAGCAGGGCAATGAACGGGTTGAGATCGTGCTGCGCTGCAACGGTGTTCAGGATGAAGTCGAAGCTGTTGGTGTGTGCGGCCATTTGGTCGGCATCTTTCGAGATCACCACTTCATCAGCGCCCAGACGTTTACCATCTTCAATTTTTGACGGTGACGTGGTGAACAGCACCACATGTGCGCCCATCGCATGAGCCAGCTTCACGCCCATGTGACCAAGGCCGCCCAAACCGACGATACCGACTTTTTTACCCGGACCGACATTCCAGTGGCGCAGCGGTGAGTAAGTGGTGATACCGGCACACAGCAGTGGCGCAACGCCCGCCAGATCGAGATTTTCTGGTACGCGCAGCACGAAGCTTTCATCTACTACCATGCTGGTGGAGTAACCGCCGTAAGTGATTGCGCCGGTTTCACGGTCTTCGCCGTTATAGGTGCCAACGAAGCCATTTTCGCAATACTGCTCCAGCCCTTCCTGACAGCTTGGACAGCTGCGGCAGGAATCAACCATACAACCAACACCGACCAAATCGCCCACTTTGTAGTTGTGGGTGTGAGCGCCAACGGCCGTCACGCGACCGACAATCTCATGGCCAGGCACCACAGGAAAAATGGTGTTGCGCCATTCGTTGCGCGCGGTATGCAGGTCCGAGTGGCAGACGCCGCAGTACAACACTTCAATCTGCACATCATGAGCGCGCAGTTCGCGTGGCTTAAAATCGAACGGGGCGAGTTTTGCTTTCGCGTCCTGTGCGGCATAGGCATGCGTAATATTCATGGTGTCTCCAGTAGGATGTGTCGTGATTTCTATGCGGGATCCCGTTCAGCGCACTGAAGGGATAAAGGGCGTAAGGGACGCCAAAAGGAACGTTGTAAGGATAGTCAGCAGGGGGGAATGCGTATATGCCTGAAGTTGTCTGATTCTTGCCTGTTCCTGCATTTCGTTGCGGAATCCGACAGAAAAAAACAGGCCCGCAATGGCGGGCCTGAGAGAAGTTTACTTCTTCAACATTGGCTTAAGGAAACGCGCCGTGTGTGATTTTTCACACTCCGCCACCGTTTCTGGCGTGCCGGACACCAGGATTTCACCGCCGCCGCTACCGCCTTCCGGGCCGAGATCGACAATCCAGTCTGCGGTTTTCACCACGTCGAGGTTGTGCTCAATCACCACGATGGTGTTGCCCTGATCGCGCAGCTGATGCAGCACTTCCAGTAACTGCTGAATATCCGCAAAATGCAGGCCGGTGGTCGGCTCATCGAGGATATAGAGCGTCTGGCCGGTGCCGCGTTTTGACAGCTCACGCGCCAGCTTGACGCGCTGCGCTTCACCACCAGACAGCGTGGTAGCCGACTGGCCCAGACGGATATACGACAGGCCAACATCGACCAGCGTTTGCAGCTTACGCGCCAGCGCTGGCACCGCATCAAAAAATTCGCGGGCTTCTTCGATGGTCATATCCAGCACTTCGTGGATGCTCTTGCCTTTGTATTTAATCTCCAGCGTTTCGCGGTTATAGCGTTTGCCTTTGCACTGGTCGCACGGCACGTAGATGTCGGGCAGAAAGTGCATCTCTACCTTGATCACGCCGTCACCCTGACAGGCTTCGCAGCGTCCGCCGCGCACGTTGAAGCTGAAGCGCCCCGGATTGTAGCCGCGTGAACGCGCTTCCGGCACGCCGGCGAACAGTTCACGCACCGGAGTGAAAATGCCGGTGTAGGTCGCGGGATTCGAACGCGGTGTGCGACCGATCGGGCTCTGATCGATATCGATCACTTTATCGAAATGTTCCAGACCGGCGATCTCACGATAAGGCGCGGCTTCGATGGTGGTCGCGCCGTTAAGCTGGCGCTGCGCAATTGGGAACAGCGTATCGTTGATCAGCGTCGATTTACCCGATCCGGACACGCCGGTGATGCAGGTAAATAAGCCGACCGGAATCGTCAGCGTGACATCTTTGAGGTTGTTACCGCGCGCACCGGTGAGTTTCAGCACTTTGGCTGGATCGCCTTTGACGCGCTCTTGGGGAATCGCAATCTCGCGTTTGCCGCTGAGGAACTGGCCGGTCAGGGAATTTTCATTCGCCATGATCGCGTGCACATCACCTTCGGCAACCACCTGACCACCGTGCACGCCCGCGCCTGGGCCGATATCGATCACATGGTCAGCGGCACGAATCGCATCCTCATCGTGCTCCACCACAATCACTGTGTTACCGAGATCGCGCAGGTGAATCAGCGTGCCAAGCAGGCGTTCGTTGTCGCGCTGGTGAAGGCCGATTGAGGGTTCATCCAGCACGTACATCACGCCGACTAAACCGGCACCAATCTGGCTGGCCAGACGGATACGCTGCGCTTCACCGCCGGAGAGCGTTTCCGCCGAGCGTGACATCGACAGGTAATTCAGGCCGACGTTCACCAGGAAGCTCAGGCGATCGCCAATCTCCTTCAGGATTTTTTCCGCAATCTGCGCACGCTGGCCGCTCAGCTTCATGTTGGCGAAGAAATCCATCGCATGACCGATGCTCATTTCTGAGATGGTCGGCAGGTTGGTGTCTTCAACAAAAACATGACGCGCTTCACGACGCAGACGCGTACCTTCACAGCTGGCGCAGGCACGGTTGCTGATAAATTTCGCCAGCTCTTCGCGCACCGCGTTGGATTCCGTCTCTTTATAACGGCGCTCCATGTTGTGCAGCACGCCTTCAAACGGATGGCGGCGCACTGAGGTGTCACCGCGATCGTTGATGTATTTGAATTCGATATTCTCTTTGCCGGAACCGTACAGAATCACTTCGCGCGCTTTGTCGCTTAGGCTGTTAAACGGAGCTTCGACATCGAATTGCAGATGCTCTGCCAGCGAGCGCAGCATCTGGAAGTAGTAGAAGTTACGGCGATCCCAGCCGCGGATGGCGCCTCCGGCCAGCGACAGCTCGGGGTTCTGCACCACTCGATCGGGATCGAAATATTGCTGCACGCCCAGGCCATCGCAGGTCGGGCAGGCGCCAGCCGGATTGTTGAACGAGAACAGGCGCGGTTCGAGTTCACGCATGCTGTAGCCACAGATTGGGCAGGCAAAGTTGGCCGAGAACAGCATCTCTTCGGCGCTGGGATCGTCCATATCGGCGACGATCGCGGTGCCACCGCTCAGTTCCAGCGTGGTCTCAAAGGATTCGGCCAGACGCGTTGCCAGATCCTCGCGCACGCGGAAGCGGTCAATCACCACTTCGATGGTGTGCTTCTTCTGTAACTCCAGCTTCGGCGGATCCGACAGATCGCACACTTCGCCATCGATACGCGCACGGATATAGCCCTGCGCGGCGAGGTTTTCCAGCGTTTTGGTGTGTTCGCCTTTGCGATCTTTCACCACCGGTGCCAGCAGCATCAGACGACGGCCTTCTTCCTGCGACAGCACCTGATCGACCATCTGACTCACGGTTTGCGCGGCCAGTGGAACGTCATGATCCGGACAACGCGGTTCACCCACGCGCGCGAACAGCAGGCGCAGGTAGTCGTGAATTTCGGTAATGGTGCCGACAGTGGAACGCGGGTTATGCGAAGTCGATTTTTGCTCAATGGAGATGGCGGGCGAAAGACCTTCAATATGGTCAACGTCCGGTTTCTCCATTAATGAAAGAAACTGGCGCGCATAGGCCGAAAGCGACTCGACATAGCGACGCTGGCCTTCCGCATACAGCGTATCAAACGCCAGCGAAGACTTACCGGAACCTGACAGACCGGTGACCACAATGAGCTTATCGCGAGGGATGATCAGGTTGATGTTCTTCAAATTATGGGTGCGAGCACCGCGGACTTCGATCTTATCCATTCACCTTTCCCGGATTGAACAACACTCGCCATGCCTTGCCAGCACGACCAGCAGAAACGGTCCATTATGGCACAAAAAATAAACTGAATAAATATCCAGTGTTTTTGCTATTCTGTCCGCCGATAAATTTTGGAATCCCGCTCTAAAGTGGGCACACGCCAATGTGACGTGATACAATTTTTCGCTTAGACTTTTAGCATCAACTCATCGGGAGACAGCAACATGGCCAGTCGTGGCGTAAACAAAGTGATTCTAGTCGGGAATCTGGGTCAGGATCCGGAAGTGCGCTACATGCCAAATGGTGGCGCGGTAGCCAACATTACGCTGGCCACGTCAGAAAGCTGGCGCGATAAGACAACCGGTGAAAACAAAGAGATCACGGAATGGCACCGCGTTGTGCTGTTCGGCAAGCTGGCGGAAGTGGCTGGCGAATACCTGCGTAAAGGTTCTCAGGTTTACATCGAAGGTCAGCTGCGTACCCGCAAATGGACCGATCAGGCCGGCCAGGAAAAATACACCACTGAAGTGGTGGTTAACGTAGGCGGCACCATGCAGATGCTGGGCGGACGTCAGCAGGGCGCGAACGCAGGTGGCGCACCGGCGGGCGGCCAGGGCGGCGGCAATAACAACGGTTGGGGCCAGCCACAGCAGCCACAACAGCAGCCGCAGGGCGGTGGCAACCAGTTCAGCGGCGGTGCGCAGCAGCGTCCACAGCAGCAGAGCGCGCCTGCTAACAACGAACCGCCAATGGATTTTGACGACGATATTCCGTTCTGATACTCCGCCTGAGCAATCTCAGGCCGGACGTTATCGAATCAAGAAATGCCATTCCGCGAGGAGTGGCATTTTTTTTAGTGCTTTGTGCGGGACGCGCAGCTTCTGCTGTTGCTGGGCAGTCCTCGCGCCGCTTACGCGGTGCCTTCAGTTCCAGCATTATGCCGACGGACCGTTCGGGATCGGGCTTCCTGCCCGGCCCGAACTGACAGCCGCATCCAGCGGCTGTCTCCTGGCCCAACGCTTTCACTTCAGCGCTGCGGATAGCCCTTACGCACCAGCAGAAGCTGCGCGTCCGTCACTATTGTGCAAGTATGGTCAAAGCATAGAGGTGACTACTGAAAATTTTTTAGTTGAAAATACATGTTTAATGCATTGATAAATATACATTTATGTAAATACACCGTGTTCTAAACGCCCAATCAAGTCCTCAATATCCATTATTCCGTTTTCATTCGTAAATAAAGATAGTGGAGAGATTGATCCCAGAGCTTTCGCTGGGCTGTACATCCATTGGTAAGCAGCTTCTTTATTACCACCAAAGAATTGCACTACCGTATTCACTTTCCGGGAAAAACATCTTTGATCCGCAATAATACTGAATCCTGGGCTTCGTTTTTTGAAGCTATCAGGCACTCGAATACATATGACCTTCATGCTCTAGCCTCAGTAGAGAAATAGCTATTTGTATAGCTGACAGCAGCCAAGCACTTCAATAGCAGAACCCTTAATGCGGTCGCCATTCCCGCAATAACGCTTCCGTCTCACGTACCAGCACCGGGTTGCCCGGCATAATCAAATCGGCCCACACTTCGTTGTGCTGATTAATTTGCTGTTGTGCGGAAACATAGGTGCGGTCGGCGGTGGTATGCGCATCGGCGGCGACGGTGATGTGATAGCCGAGGCTGGTGCCGACTTTGATGGTGGTATCGACACAGTAATCGGTCGCGCAGCCGCAAATAACGAAGCTTTTAATACCGCGTTGGTCGAGTTGAGCGGCGAGATCGGTTTGCCAGAAACTGTCGCAGGCGGTTTTATTGACAAAGATGGCGTTGGCCGGCTGCTGTAACTCGGGGACGATGGCCCAGCCTGCTGAATTGACCTCTAAACCTGGGCCAACGTGCTGGATGAAGATCACCTGATCGGCCGCAGCGGTTAACTGATTGATCCGCTCGCAGCGTCCGGCACGATCAAAACGCGGCGATGCCAGCACGCCGTTTTGCATATCCACTACCACAACTACACGATTAGCCATTTTGATCTCCTGTTAAGTTTTTACAGTGTCCGGTGAACTCGCAACGAGGTAAAGCAAATCCGCTTTGCATTTATCGCCACTGCCGCGCATGCTTATAAGCGATTTTTCCCGGAGGTGTGTCGTGAAGGTGGTTCCTGAAATCTTTCCTTGTGAGCAAGATCGTGCGCAGTTTCAGCATTTCGCTGAGCTGCCTGGCATCGAGCTGTATCAGGCGCACATCTCCCGCTACGCTTTTGAACCGCATACCCATGAAGCCTTTGGCATCGGCACTATCGAATCGGGCGCCCAGCGCTTTCGCTATCGCGGCGCCAGTTACACCGCGCCGCAGCATTCGCTGGTGATGATGAATCCTGACGAGCTGCACACCGGTGAATCTGCCTGCGACGAAGGCTGGCGTTATCGCATGATCTATATCGATCCGCAGGAGATGGATCGTCTCTCCGGCGATCGTCATTGGTGGTTCACCGACGCTCTGCGCACCGATGCGCGTCTGGCGCAGCCGTTTTCTCAATTGCTGGCGCAGATGTGGCAGGCGGAAACCCCGCTGGAGCGTGAAAGCATTTTGCTCGAACTGCTGGAGTTAATGCGTCCGCTGGCGCGTCAGGGACAGCTGCGACCTGTCGAAGGTGCACATCGCTTTGATGCGGTAAGAGACTATTTGCGTGAAAATCTCGCCGAACCGGTGCGCCTCGAAGAACTTGCTGCGCTGGCATCACTGTCGCCGTGGCATTTCCTGCGCAGTTTTAAACAACACTTCCACGTCACGCCGCATCAAATGCTGATGGCTTTTCGTCTGTTCGCAGCAAAACAGCAGCTGGCACGCGGCGACAGTGCGGCAACCGTCGCGGCATCGGTTGGTCTTACCGATCAGGCTCATCTCACCCGCGCCTTCGCGCATCGCTACGGCATCACGCCGGGCCGCTATCAAAAACAAGTGTTCCCTTCACGCTAACCGCAATCTGCTACAAGCCTTTAGCCTCCACCTGCGTCACACTGCAGCGGAATGCATATAAAGGAAGAGTTTATGTTTGCTGGAATACTGTTTGCGCTGGCGGCGGGACTGATGTGGGGATTGATCTTTGTGGGCCCGCTGTTAATACCGGATTATCCCGGCACCTTGCAATCGGCCGGCCGCTACGTTGCCTTTGGTTTGGTGGTGTTGCCGCTCGCCTGGCTGGATCGCCGTCGTTTGCGTCAGCTCGCACGCAAAGACTGGATTGAAGCGCTGAAGCTGTCGCTGATTGGCAATTTGCTCTATTACGCGTTTCTCGCCAGCGCGATTCAACGCACCGGTGCGCCCATTTCTACCATGATTATCGGCACCTTGCCGGTGGTGATTACCGTGACGGCCAATCTCTGTTATGGCCATCTTGAAGGGCGCTTGCCGTGGCGTAAACTGACGCCGGCGTTGCTGATTATTGCTGTGGGCCTGGCTTGCGTGAATGCCGCCGAACTCCAGACGCAAGGCCCCGATTTTGATTGGTCGCGCTATCTCACCGGTTTAGGGTTAGCGGTTCTGGCGGTGGCATGCTGGACATGGTATCCGCTGCGTAATGGTTTATGGTTACGCGCGCATCCCCAGCACAAGCCATCCAGCTGGGCGACGGCACAAGGTTTGGTGACGCTGCCGCTGGCAATAGTGTTCTATCTATTAGTCTGCGTGCAGCTTCACTGGCAGCAACCTGCATTTGCGCTGCCATTCGGGACGCAGCCGCAACGCTTTCTATTATTGATGTTAGGTATCGGGCTGATTTGCTCATGGTTGGGCACGCTCTGCTGGAATGCGGCCAGCCAACGCGTGCCGACGGTGATCATGGGGCCGCTGATTGTGTTCGAAACCTTAGCCGGTTTGCTATGGACATTTCTGTGGCGACAAAGCTGGCCGCCGCTGCTAACCGCGCTTGGCATTGGTTGTTTGATTATTGGCGTGATCTACGCGATGCGTATTAAACCCGAGCCGCGCATCACTGCGGTATAGGTCATCAAAATAGGGCTGCTGAAAAATCATTTCGGCAGCGTACTACGCTGTATTTTAAGAATTTGACTAACCCTTTTCACGCGCCTCTTCGCCCATTCAGGCGCTCAGCTGGCCATCGATATAACATTTTGGCTAATTGCAGCCCTCTTTTTAGCGCTGATTTGTCATAAAAAGTCATACCGTTTCGTCCGGCGCATGAGTGTTTGACCGTATTAAGGCTTCCTGAACCTTCACGAATCTCCGATCTTCCTGGCTATCGCAGGCCCTAAAGCGGAAAAAACCGACGTATTAACGCGCAAAAACATGCATCTAACCTACCTTTTATTGCCATTTGGCACTGAAGATTGGCACTTGAAAACCACTTTTTGCTTAAGGGAATCGAGAGATGTTAAGAAAGATTCCATTAACCTTTGGCAAAAAACCATTAAGCGTAGCGATGGATAGGGTGCAGGAATTTAACTTATTTCCCGCTTTTTGGCCGTTATTGTTTAGGGCAGGTAACCTTTGTTATCAGGATTATTCCTGGCAACAGAAGAGGGAGTTATGGTCTACGCGTGTCAAACGATTGACGAATCGATCTCAGAACAGATCCAGATGAAAACAGAGGTTGTGTGTGAGCGGTTACACGCGGTTGTTCATTAATGCTTAACAGAACTATCCGCATTCAGGACTGATGATTAATGTTGGTAAAGTAATAATCGAAGCGCCAATCTCACCGAAATGAGATTGGACTTCGTTAGAATGGCTTGAATAGAGAGACTTTTGCTGATGTGAATCTATTTTACCGCAAAAAAGGAAGCAATTCCGCGATGGTATTCATCAGGAAAAATTGGTGCGAATTGTTATGTTGTGAACGCCGTATTAAATGATCTTCATATCTTCTGGTAAGAACAAATCTCAGCATTAGGTCAAATAACATCGGCCTTAATGGTATTAGCGATTATCTGTACCTGCAGGATAATGATAAACGCTACGGCTAATATCCAGTAAACGGCAGCTACGACGGGTACCTATGTCGAATGTCGTTTGCAGAAAGTTAACCGCCTGACGCTTTTCATTGGTGGTGAAGAAGTTTTTCAATACGCTTTGCAGCATCTCTTTATCGGAACTCAGTGATTGCAGCTCACGCGTGAGGTTAAGTAGCTGATCTTCCAGCTCCTTGATTTTTCTACCTTCTTCGGAAGAGAGCCCAGAAAACTTCTTCTTCCAGCTATAGAAAGTGGCCTCGGAAATGCCAAGCTCCTCACAAATCTCCCTGACTTTCACTCCCGTTTCAGAAGCTTTAATGGCATTTGTGATTTGCTCTTCGCTATATCGTGACTTTCTCATAAATGCTATTACCTTTCTTATCAATTAGTGGATGAGAATTACTGTATTAATATCTGGCACTGCAAAAACACTATTAATGCAGTATTAAAGTGCGCGATTTGAATTGCGAGGGTTAAATTAAGATATTTAGAAGAAATATCATCATGGGATAAATCTTATTTTATTCCGAATGGCATTGAACGCCTTCCTGGCTTTAGGTTTTTGATATAAATTCTCTCCATCCCAAATGCAGAAAAATACTACATTCATTGGAAAATCGGCATAAACCACTTGCAGAAATGTCAGGGTATGCCAGTAAACGTTTGCTTAGAATTTAGGCTGAAATCGTTTACATCCACCGAGTTTCGCACCGGATATAATCGGAATTTTCCTGAATATAATTCCTAATTGCTGACGCGAGTCTCATTTTTCGGACCAGTTTGGTTTGAAGTTAATAAATTAAGTCAGGCCCACTGAGCGCTTGTTAATTCATTTCAAGGACGTTGTACCGAAAGTTGTTGTAGTTCGTAATACTAAGGATCAGTCAATGAAATTGAGCGTAATGTCGAATGCCGCCTGGATGATGTCTGAAAAGATCGTCTCCGTGTTCGGCGTCATATTTGTGACCTCCTACGTGGCAAAATCCTTTGGTCCAACCATCTTTGGCCAAATGGCGTTTTCGACCTCACTGTTTTCCATGGTGCAGACCGTGGCGATTTTCGGTACGGAAACCATTCTGTTTAAACGTATCAGTAAGAGTGCACCGAAAGGGCTGCGCCTGATGACCGTAGCGCGCAACATGCGCATGGTTTTACTGTTGCTTACATCGCTGCCCGTCTTGATTTGGGTCTGGTACAACATGCAGGAAAACTTCCTCGCTTTTGCACTGGCCTCGTTTATCTCTTCGGTTTTCGTGACGCAGGACACCTTCAGTGTCTACAACAATGCGCGCTTAGCGTCGCGGCTGAATACCATCGCCAACTCTGTCGGATTGCTGCTGGGCTTCAGCTTAAGTTTCGCCATTGCCTGGCTGCACCTCAATCCGCTATGGCTGACCGTTTCGATTGTCGCCGTCACGTTGGTGCCGTACGTCATTAAGCGTTTTAACTTTTATCGCGAAAATCAGGATGTGGCGCCGCCACAGGATAAGCGCAACACCTATCTGCGCTATTTGCTGTACGCCGGATTGCCGCTGGCCATCTCCAGCATCTTTATCTCGGTGCAGGTGAAAGCGGCACAGATGTTCCTGGCAGGCATCGCCTCAGCGCGCGATCTTGGGTTGTTCGCCGCCGCCAATACCATTTCGGCCTCCTGGATTTTTATCCCGGTCGCCATCATCACTTCCTGCTTTTCGGAAATCTTCCGTGAGCGTGGAGAAACCGCCATCAAGCTGACAGCACGGCTTAATGGTTATGTCATGGGTGTTTCATTGTTGTTGTTAGCGGTGATCGCGATGTACGGCGAAAAAATCATCATCGCTTTATATGGTCACGAGTACACACAGTCAGGAAGTCTCATTACGTTGTTGTCGTTAGCAACCTGCTTTTCGGCGATGGGGACCGTGGCGTATCGCTACATGGTCAAAGAAGGCGGGTTTAATTATCTGTTGAAGAAAATCGTTTGCCTGATGGTCATCAGCTTGCCGCTGTCGTGGTGGCTGATCCAGAGCTACGGCATCATGGGTGCCGCATGGAGCGTTTTCATCTCAGAATTGCTGTCTCTTACCGTAATGAATTACTTCTTCAAAAACGGCGTCATCCAAAAAATCCAGGTTTCCTCACTCAACTACAAAACCTACAAATGAGGTCAGATATGCTCAAGTTGAAAGATGAACTCAGAAGAAGCGTTCAGTACTTCATCAAGAAGATGCCCTGGGCATACCAGGATCGTATCTACTATTTTCACAAGTTCCGCAAATTGCCTAATCTGCGCGAGCCGAAAGTGTTTAACGAGAAGGTGCTGTATCGCAAATTCATCCATGGCGATTATCAGATTTATGGTCGTCTGTCGGACAAATATTCGGTGCGTGAATATATCGCCGAGAAAGTGGGCAGCGAATACCTGATCCCGCTGGTTTACGAGACCAGCGATCCCAGCTCATTGCACACGCTGCCGAGCTGGAAAAATACCGTTATCAAGCCGAATCACGCCTCCAACATGGTGGAGATCCTGCTGGAAGAGCCGGATGCGTTGAAGAAGCAGCAGATTATCAACGATTGCCATCGCTGGCTGAAGACCGATTTCGCCAACGAAGCGCGCGAGATTCACTATCGCTACATCAAGCCACGCATTCTGGTGGAGCAGTACATTGGCGATGGGAAATCGGCACCGATTGACTACAAGTTCCATATGTTCAACAAGCGCGACGGTAGCTTTGAGTATGTGCTGCAGGTGATCTACAACCGCTGCAATCCGCTGTTGTCGATGAACTTCTACGTCAACAACCTCAACGAGGCGTATCACAAAATTCGTGATACCGGCCTGGATGTGACGCCGCAAATGGCCTCGTTGCAGCACGCGTTGGCGTTGAGTAAAAAGCTGGCGAGCGATTTCGATTATGTGCGCGTGGATTGGTACATCGATAACGAGCAGATCTACTTCGGCGAATTAACCTTCACGCCGGGCGCGGGTTTGGTGACCGGTCTGGATCGCGGGCTAAATCAGATGATGGGTGATATGTGGATTCAGGATCGCCGCGGTACGAAGATACCGGGCATCACGGTGGCGGAAGTGACCATTCCGGCCGTATTGAAGAAAATTTAGAATCACACAGCAAAATAAAAAACCCCGCTTCGGCGGGGTTTTTTATTGGCTGCGATTAAGGCATTGGCCAATCGGTTGGCGTCTGGCTCATCACTTCGATAAAGGCGTTTTTGGAGATTTCCATAAAGTTATGCAAATTCTCCATGCTCAGCGTGATACCGAGCAGGCCAGTAACGAACCAGCATGACATGCCAACGCCGATGCCACCGCACAGCAGCGCCATCACGTGGTGACTGTTCTGACGCAGTCGAATTTTCATGGTGCTGGCGAAAAACATCATTACCGCACTCAGGAGTTCCCAGCGCATTACAATCAAACTGGTGGTTAGGGTGGCCATCTGCAAAAACCTCTTAGAATCAGTGATATCCCCGACATTCAATCGACATCACTGGCGGCTAAGAAGGAAGGTCAGGGAAGTCCTTCTGGCCGTCTAACTGAAGACAGAAAAGTGTGACTTGGCTCACATTATATCACTCGATTTTAAATTTTGAACAAAATTTATACCGGGTCAGGTAGAAAGATTTTTATCGAACTGAGGAAAAAACAGGCAGGAAGAGCGAGGTGCGCCCGCAAGGGGCGCGCAGAAAGGGTTAGCTAACCGGGCAACATTCGCCGGTGGTACGCTGGGCAAAACTGGTCATGTTATTGTCTGCACAGTCAAAACTGAGCAAGCGCGGACGCTGAATCATCGCCTGGCGACGCATGGTATGACGATAAGCGGTTGGCGTTTGCGAGAACTGACGGCGGAACACGCGCGAGAACGTCTGCTGCGAATCGTAACCGTATTGCATCGCGATATCGAACACCGGACGCTGGGTTTGACGCAGCGCTTCAGCGGCCAGCGTCAGACGACGTTCGCGAATATAGCCACCCAGCGTTTGTTTCGTGACGGCACGGAACATACGCTGCAGATGCCATTTTGAGTAACCTGATTTTGCCGCGACTTCATCAATTGACAGCGCTTTATCCAGATTCTGATCGATCCAGTTGGACAGCGAATGAATGATTTCCTGTTGCATCATAGCCTCATCCTTCTGATGTTTTTTGCCTGGTAAGAAATTCGAAGTTTTGCTGGGGTGCGAGTATAATTCCTCAAGTTAACTTGAGGTAAAGGCCCTAAATGAAAAAAGAACGCAATTACCCGAAGCCGGTTTTGACGCCGGGCGAAGTGGCGAAGCGCAGCGGCGTGGCGGTGTCGGCACTGCACTTCTATGAGACCAAAGGATTGATCTGTAGCTCGCGCAACGGCGGCAACCAACGTCGCTACAGCCGTG
Organism: Pantoea sp. AG1095; assembly: GCF_003208415.1. Classification (NCBI taxonomy): domain Bacteria; kingdom Pseudomonadati; phylum Pseudomonadota; class Gammaproteobacteria; order Enterobacterales; family Erwiniaceae; genus Pantoea; species Pantoea sp. AG1095. The sequence continues at coordinate 103,480 of NZ_QKMJ01000012.1, forward strand.
ACGTGCTGCGTCGCGTTGCCATCATCAAAATTGCACAACGCATTGGCATTCCGCTGGCGACGGTGAGCGACAGCCTGACGCATGTGCCGGCTAATAAACGGATGTCGACACAAGAGTGGGACGCGCTGACGCAGCACTGGCGCGAGGAGCTGGATAAACGCATCGAAACCCTCACGCGCTTGCGTAACGATCTTGATGGCTGCATTGGCTGCGGCTGTTTATCGATGCGCGATTGCCCGCTGCGTAATCCCGGTGACCGGTTGGGCGAGCAAGGTTCGGGCGCGGTGTTACTCGATCCGGAACAGGACGAGCAAAAACGCTGATCGACTATACTTGGCGGAACACTTTTACCGGCAAGGAAACCGTATGATCACCGTTCACCATCTGGAAAATTCCCGCTCGCATCGCGTGTTATGGCTTCTGGAAGAGCTTGCGGTGCCTTACCAAATCAAACGCTATCAGCGTGAAAACAGCCTGCTGGCACCCGATTCCTTAAAGAAAGTGCATCCGCTGGGCAAATCCCCGGTGATTACCGACGGCAATCGCGTGATTGCCGAGTCAGGCGCAATTCTCGAATACCTGCAACTGAAGTACGACAGCGAGCATCAGCTGACGTTGAGTCATGAAGATGAGCAGATTCAGGCGCGTTACTGGCTGCATTACGCTGAAGGTTCGCTGATGCCATTGCTGGTAATGAAACTGGTGTTTGCGCAGTTTGGCAAAAAGCCGGTGCCGTGGCTGCTGCGTCCGGCCGGCATCGCCCTGAGCAAAGGGATTCAGAAAGCCTGGCTGAATAAACAGCTGGCTTTACATGGTCGGGTAATTGAAGAGCATCTCACGCAGCATGCGTTTTTTGCCGGTTCACGTTTTAGCATCGCCGATGTGCAGATGAGCTTCCCGCTGCTGGCGCTGCAACTGCGTGGTTCCCTGCGCGATACGCCCGCCACCGCCCGCTGGCTGGAAACCATGCAGCAGCGCGCGGCCTGGCAGCGGGCGATTCAGCAGGGCGGCGCGATTGAATTAAGCAATTGATTTATCGAATCTCGTACGCATCGTAGCGGCGCAATTTATTGCGCAATATATGGACGGGCACGGAGCCGCCATTTATGTGCGCGATAAATCGCGCCGCTACAAATTGTGCATGCCATTGCGACACGCCTAAAGGCGAACAATCGCCTGGATTTATCCTGTCATGCCCGTGATTAAGAGTTGAAAACCCCAGGGCAAACGCCAGATAATCGTTTGCCTTTTTTCCGCGTCCCCCTTTACGGCCTGGAATACGCGGCGACGTAAACGTTTGCCTGGATTTTCATCATGAAAAACCGCCATCAGGGAACGGCAAACGTGCGCCGCGCGGCGACTCACATCACAAAAAAATTGAGGAAGAATTATGTCTGGCGAATCGCGCCCGGCCAGTGGAAAACTGGACGCCTGGTTCAATATCTCTGCACGCGGCAGCAGCGTGCGTCAGGAAGTATTGGCGGGTCTGACAACGTTTCTGGCGATGGTGTACTCCGTCATCGTGGTGCCCGGCATGCTGGGCAAAGCGGGCTTCTCGCCAACGGCGGTGTTCGTCGCTACCTGTCTGGTCGCCAGTTTTGGATCGATCATCATGGGTTTGTGGGCCAATCTGCCGATGGCGATTGGTTGCGCCATCTCGCTGACCGCCTTCACCGCGTTCAGCCTGGTGCTCGGCCAGCACATTAGCGTGCCGGTGGCGCTTGGTGCGGTGTTCCTGATGGGCTTGCTGTTCACGCTGATTTCGGTTACCGGCATCCGCGCATGGATTCTGCGCAATTTACCGATGGGCGTGGCGCATGGCACCGGCGTAGGTATCGGCTTGTTCCTGCTGCTGATCGCCGCTGACGGCATTGGTTTAGTGGTGAAAAATCCGGCTCCTGGCTTGCCGGTGGCGTTGGGTCAATTCGCTTCGTTCCCGGTGATCATGTCGCTGGTGGGACTGGCGGCGATTTTTGGTCTGGAAAAACGCCGCGTGCCGGGCGGCATTCTGCTGACCATCATCGCCATCTCGATTCTTGGCCTGATTTTCGATCCGGCGGTGACCTATCAAGGTCTGTTTGCCATGCCGAGCCTGAAGGATGCTAACGGGCAATCAGCGATGTTTAGCCTCGATATCATGGGTGCGCTGCAACCGGTGGTGTTGCCAAGCGTGCTGGCGCTGGTGATGACCGCCGTCTTTGATGCCACCGGTACCATCCGCGCGGTCGCGGGGCAGGCGAATCTGCTGGATAAAGAGGGGCAGATCATCAACGGCGGTCGTGCGTTAACCACCGATTCCGTCAGCAGCCTGTTCGCCGGCTTGGTCGGCGCTTCGCCAGCTGCGGTCTATATCGAATCGGCGGCGGGCACGGCGGCGGGTGGTAAAACCGGTCTGACGGCGATTGTGGTGGGTTTGCTGTTCCTGGTGATCCTGTTTATGTCGCCGCTGGCCTATCTGGTTCCGGCTTACGCGACCGCGCCGGCGCTGATGTACGTTGGCTTGCTGATGCTGAGTAACGTGGCAAAAATCGACTTCAACGATTTCGTTGATGCGATGTCCGGCTTGCTGACCGCCGTGTTCATCGTGCTGACCTGCAACATCGTCACCGGTATCATGCTCGGCTTCGCTTCACTGGTGATTGGACGCCTGTTTGCCGGTGAGTGGCGCAAGCTGAACGTGGGCACCGTGGTGATTGCTGTCGCGCTGGTCGCGTTCTATGCCGGTGGCTGGGCCATCTGACCTGAAAGTTGAATAATTCCAGGATTATTCGCTTTCTGCATCACGCCGCACATCGGGTTGCTCCGCTGTGCGGCGTTTTGTTTTACACTTTCCCACGCAACAACATCGCTTTAATGAAATTGATTCGCCTAAGGAAAGCATGGAAATCTTCTTTACTATTCTCATCATGACGCTGGTGGTTTCACTCTCCAGCGTGGCGGCACGTATTCTGCCGTTTCAAATTCCCCTGCCGCTGGTGCAAATTGCCGCCGGTGCACTGCTTGCATTTCCCGTCTTCGGCCTGCATGTCGATTTTGATCCGGAACTGTTCCTCGTGCTGTTCATTCCGCCGCTGCTGTTTGCGGATGGCTGGAAAACGCCGATAAACGAGTTCCTGCATCACGGTCGCGAAATCATGGGGCTGGCGCTGGTTCTGGTGCTGATCACGGTGGTCGGGATTGGCTACCTGATCTACTGGCTGGTGCCAGGGATTCCGCTGATTCCCGCCTTCGCGCTGGCGGCGGTGCTTTCGCCAACCGATGCCGTGGCGCTGTCCGGCATTGTCGGTGAAGGACGCATCCCGAAAAAAATTATGTCGATTGTGCAGGGCGAAGCCCTGATGAACGACGCGTCGGGTCTGGTATCGCTGAAGTTTGCCGTCGCGGTGGCGATGGGCACCATGGTGTTTACGTGGGGCGGCGCCAGCGTTGAGTTTCTCAAAGTGGCGGTCGGCGGTTTGGTCGCTGGTGTGGCGATATGCTGGCTGTATGGCCGCTCGCTGCGTCTGCTGAGCCGCTGGAGCGGGGATGACCCGGCAACACAAACCGTGCTGCTGCTGCTGTTACCGTTCGCCTCGTACCTGATTGCGGAACACCTTGGCGTGTCGGGCATTCTCGCCGCCGTCGCCGCCGGTATGACCATTACGCGTTCCGGCATTATTCGCCAGGCACCGCTGGCGATGCGTCTGCGCGCGAACAGCGTGTGGCAGATGCTGGAGTTCGTGTTCAACGGCATGGTGTTCCTGATGCTCGGCCTGCAGCTGCCCGACATTCTTTCCACCTCGATTGCGCAGGCGCAAGCCGATCCTAACGTGGAACTGTGGATGCTGTTTACCGACGTTCTGTTGGTGTACGCCGCGCTGATGGTGGTGCGTTTCGGGTGGTTGTGGATCATGAAGCGCACCAGCATGCGTCTGCTGAAGAAGAAGCCGCTGGAGTTTACCAATTACTCGCTGCGTGAATTGCTGATTGCCTCTTTTGCCGGCGTGCGCGGCGCCATTACCTTGGCCGGTGTGCTGTCAATTCCGCTATTCCTGAGCAACGGCGATCCGTTCCCGGCGCGCTATGAGTTGGTGTTCATCGCTACCGGCGTGATTCTGGTGTCGCTGCTGGTTGGCGTGGTGCTGCTGCCGATTCTGCTGCGCGACGTAGAAAGCATCGATAAGGTCGGGCATCGACGTGAAATTCAGTTTGCGCGTGCCGCGATGGCGGGTGTGGCGATTGAGAGCCTGCATAAAATGGAGCAGCGTCTTGAGAGCGACACCGAAGAGAACATCGATCCTGAGCTGCTGAAAGAGGTCAGCCTGCGCGTGATTGGTAACCTGCGTCGTCGTGCGGAGGGGAAAAACGATATCGAGCAGGCGCAATTTGCCGAAAATCTTGAGCGTCGTTTCCGCCTCAATGCGCTGCGCGCCGAGCGCGCCGAGGTCTATCATCTGCGCGCCACGCAGGAGATCTCCAACGAGACAATGCAGAAACTGCTGCACGATCTTGATCTGCTGGAAGCGTTGCTGATTGAGAAAGAGGAATAGAGGCAAGCTATATTGTTCATCGGTAGCGGCGCAATTCATTGCGCAATAAATTGCGCCGCTACATTAATGCGCTACAGTTGTTTTTACACCGACAGCCGCGGCGCACTATCCGGCCAGTGTTCACGGCAACATTCAATCCACGCCTCGGCGCTGCGCGACAGATAACTGCCTTCCCGCCAAATCAACCCCAAACTCCACTGCAGCTCCGATTCCAGTGGCAGCCACAGCAGCGACTGCTTATCCAGCCGCTGACAAATGGGCTCCGGCAGAATCGCCAGTCCCATGCCCGCCTGCACCATCGCGGCGAGAAAATCCCACTGCGCGCTGCGCAGCGCAATAGTTGGCGTCAGGTTCTGGCGTTGAAACGCTTTACGAATCTGGCGATTCAAGGCGAACTCTTCATTGAGGATCAGCAGCGGATGTTCGGCTAACTCTGCCAAACCGACTTTACGGTGATCGCGCCATTGTTCACTGCGCGGCAGCAGCACGCACAGCGGATGGTGCATCAACTCCAGCGTATTGAGCGGCAGTTCGGATTCGATCGGCAGCGCGGTGAGAGCGATATCCAGCGCGCCACTCAGCACCGCTTGCTGCGCCGTCAGTCCGCCGAACTCGGATATTTTCAGCTGTACGCCGGGATAACGGCGGCGAAAGGCGGAGATCGATCCGGCCATCTGCATGCCGACCATCGGCGGAATACCCAGCCGCAGCTCGCCAGTTTTCAGCTGGTTGATATCGCCCAACTGCGCTTCAAGCTGGTGGAACTCTTGCAGAATCACCAGTCCGCGCTGGTAAACCGCCTGACCGCTATCCGTTAGATGCAGTTTGCGGCCCTCGCGCAGCAGTAAGGTGCAGCCGAGCTCCTCTTCCAGCTGACGCAGCATTTTGCTGATGGTCGGCTGCGTCACGAAAAGCTTCTCAGCGGCGCGGGTGAAGCTTTGCTGGCGCACCACTTCAGTGAAGTAGCGCAGGGCGCGCACATCCATAAACATTCCTTTTTGGCATAGTTTGAATAATTTTAATTCATTTCTTTCACAGTTTGCCGCGGATTTATACTGGTCACCTCAATTCTTCATCCAGGTAACAAGCAATGATGGCATTAAGTCCGCGCAGAACGGATCTCCTGCAACGTACGTTTGTTCCGCTGCAGCTGGTGCTGTATGTCGGTTTGTTTATTTTCAGCGACAGGCTGGTGAGCTGGCTGCATCTGCCGCTGCCCGCCAACGTGGTGGGCATGGTGCTGCTGCTGGTGTTGATCATGACGCGCATCGTGCCGCTGCGCTGGGTAAAAGCTGGCGCCAACTGGCTGCTGGCAGAAATGCTGCTGTTCTTTATTCCAGCGGTGGTGGCGGTAGTGAACTACAGCGATTTGCTGCGCAGTGAAGGCTGGCGCATCTGCGTGGTGATCGGCGTCAGTACCTTGCTGGTGCTGGCTTCGACGTCACTGGTGGTTGATCGTTTATATCGCTTCGAACTGGCGCGCGCCGCACGCAAGCAGGCGCATCATGAATGATCTGCTGATTAGTCTGCTGTGTCTGGCGTTCACGCTGCTGGTCTACTACCTCAACAAAATTCTTTATCGCCGCTGGCGCACGCTGCTGTTGATGCCGCTGGTATTGACGCCGCTGGTGCTGGTGGCGCTGTTGCTGCTCACTCACGTCAGCTGGAAAAATTACATCGCTGAAAGCCACTGGCTGATTTGGCTGCTTGGCCCGGCGACGCTGGCATTTGCCGTGCCGGTGTATGAGAATCTTGAGATCATCAAGCGTCACTGGCTGTCGCTGAGCGTGGGCGTGCTGACGGCCACGCTGGTGGCGGTATGCAGTTCGGTGTGGCTGGCGCGCTGGCTGACGTTACCGGAAACCATTCAGCGCAGCCTGGCGGTACGCTCAATCACCACGCCGTTTGCGCTGGCAGCCGCGCAGCCGATTGGCGGCCAGCCGGATCTGGTGGCGCTGTTTGTGGTGATCACCGGTGTGTTTGGTATGGCGGTGGGCGACGTGCTGTTTCTGCGTCTCGCCATCAAGCAGGGCGTGGCTAAAGGCGCCGGTTTTGGTGCTGCATCACATGGCGCAGGCACCGCGCGCGCGTATCAACTCGGCCAGCAGGAAGGCGTGGTGTCGAGCCTGGTGATGATGCTGTCTGGCGTCGTCACCGTCATTCTCGCGCCGCTGTTAAGCCACTTACTGTGGGTATCGTAATCCGCTGGTTTTGAGTCATTGCTCATACAGCAGCCCGATCGCTTTGCTTATTGTTTGCCCGCTTAAACGATAAGGAAGCGAAAAATGAAAAGTCAGTATTTTGCAATGGGGCTCCTGTTGGCCTCCGCTGGGGTAACTGCTCAGGAAATCGGCGTAAAGGGGGGCAGTGATTTCTTTGCGGCCGCCATCAACAGCCAAAAAACCGCGCCAGGCCTGCAATATGGCGTGGAATACGTGAATGCCAAACATCAGTCAGAATTGCTGGACGCCAATCTGGGTTACGGCGTGGCTGTAGGCGCAATGCGCATTGTGCCGCGCATCGGTTTGTTCTGGGCTGAATTGAACCATGATAAAACGTCCAGCTACGGCGTGAATGCGGGTATACGCGCGATGGCTCCACTGCCACAAGCGCGCCATACCTGGCTCTACCTCGATTTCAGCATGGCGCCTAACTTCAGCACCTATAAGCTCGATCATCTGCATCAGTTTGAGGCCGGAGTTTACTACCAACCGGCCCACTGGTTAACGCTGAGTTCCGGTTACCGCTATCTCGGCAGTGGCTTGCACGAATATAAAACCCATCGTGCGATTGATGGTCTTTTTATCGGCGCAGCCTGGCGCTTCTAATCTGAAAAGTGGCCTTTTAGGGCCACTTTTTTCCCCGCCGTAATCCATTTTTACGTAAAGCTTTCCAAATAATGTTGTCTCTCGTCGCCAGGCTGGTACCCTTGCCGCCGAATTAATTGTCCTTCATGGAGTGGAATCACATGTTAAAGCAACTTGTTACTGGAAGCGTTTTGGGTCTGGCACTGCTGAGCAGCGGCGCACAGGCAATTGAGGGCAGTGTTGACGTGGGTGAGCATAGCACCAACCTGAACCTTGGCCTCGGCACCACTTCACCGGGCCTGTTCCTGAAAGGCAACTGGCTGCGCAGCGATCACGATGGCAGCACCTACGGTGCGGGCCTCGGCTATAACATCGACGTGGGTGATTTCCGCATTGCGCCTACTGCGAAAGCGCTGTTCACCCATCCGGAAGATGGTCGTGATGGCTTCACCGTGGCAGTCGGTGGCGCAGCGCAATATAGCTTCAACAGCATGTGGGGCCTGTACGGCGAATATTACTATGCGCCGGAAGCGTTCTCCGATCGTCTGGATAGCTACCAGGAAGCCTCAGGCGGCCTGAGCTTCACGCCGATTTCGCTGCTGAACCTGCGTGTGGGTTATCAGTATATTGAGCTGAACAACAAAGGCAGCCGCAAAGATAACGTACTGGTCGATGGCCCGTATGTTGGCGCATCACTGCGTTTCTAATTGTCTGATTAAAGTGCGGCTTGCCCCTCATCCCGACCTTCTCCCATTAATGGGAGAAGGAGAAAAACGAGCTCGATCGGTTCCCTCTCCCATTTATGGGAGAGGGTTAGGGTGAGGGAAAGCCAGCACGGACTTAATGCGATTTCCCCTGCGAAATCCCAATCCCCGTCTGTGAGCGAATAAACTGCCCACGGAAGCGGGCACGTTCCTGGGCACCGCGTGCAGAATGGTCGGTAATTGAGAACAGCCAGATACCGATAAATGCCGCCAGCATTGAGAACAGCGCCGGATACTCATACGGATAGATCGGTTTCTCATGCCCCAACACCTGCACCCAAATCGTTGGGCCAAGGATCATCAGCAGTACCGCAGTAACGAGTCCCAGCCAACCGCCCACCATCGCGCCGCGCGTGGTCAGTTTTGACCAGTACATCGACAGCAGAATAATCGGGAAGTTACAGCTGGCAGCAATCGAGAACGCCAAACCGACCATAAAGGCAATGTTCTGTTTCTCAAACAGAATCCCCAGCGCAATCGCCACCACACCTAACACCAGCACGGTGATCTTCGAGATGCGCAGTTCATCGCGTTCCGTCGCTTTGCCTTCACGGATCACGCTGGCATAGAGATCGTGTGAAACTGCCGAAGCCCCCGCCAGCGTCAGACCTGCCACCACCGCCAGAATGGTGGCGAAGGCCACGGCCGAGATAAAGCCGAGGAACAGGCTGCCGCCAACCGCGTTCGCCAGATGCACCGCTGCCATGTTGGTGCCGCCGAGCAGTGCGCCGCTGGCGTCTTTAAAGGCTGGATTCGATCCCACCAGCAAAATTGCGCCGAAGCCGATAATAAAGGTCAGGAAGTAGAAGTAGCCCATAAAGCCGGTGGCCCAGAACACGCTTTTACGTGCTTCACGCGCATCGGCCACGGTGAAGAAGCGCATCAGAATATGCGGCAAACCGGCGGTACCGAACATCAAGCCGAGACCCAATGACAGCGCCGAGATGGGATCTTTCACCAGACCGCCCGGCTGCATAATCGCCGCGCCTTTTGGGTGCACCGCCATCGCTTCGGTGAACAGCGTATTGAAGCTGAAGCCGGTGGCTTTCATCACCATAATCGCCATAAAGCTGGCACCAAACAGCAGCAGCACCGCCTTGATGATCTGCACCCAGGTGGTCGCCAGCATGCCGCCGAACAGCACGTACAGCACCATCAGAATCCCGACCATCACTACCGCGATATGGTAATCAAGGCCGAACAGCAGCTGGATCAGCTTACCGGCACCCACCATCTGCGCGATCAGATACAGCGCCACCACCACCAGCGAGCCGCAGGCTGACAGCGTGCGAATCGGTTTCTGCGCCAGGCGATAGGAGGCGACATCGGCGAAGGTGTAGCGCCCAAGGTTACGCAGACGTTCGGCGATCAAAAACAGGATCATCGGCCAGCCGACGAGGAAGCCGAGCGAGTAGATCAGCCCGTCGTAACCCGAGGTGTAAACCAGCGCAGAAATACCGAGGAAAGAGGCGGCAGACATAAAGTCACCGGCGATGGCGAGGCCATTCTGGAAACCGGTGATATTGCCGCCTGCGGTGTAGTAATCGCTGCGCGAGCGGGTGCGTTTCGAGGCCCAATAGGTGATGCCGAGCGTCGCCGCGACAAACACCACGAACATAATGATGGCTTCATAGTTGGTGGCTTGCCGTTGCACCGCGCCGGTAATGGCATCGGCGGCAAACACGCTGGCGGGCACGATGGCTAAAAATACCGAAAGCAGGCGCTTCATGATTTCACCTCGCTCAGGATCTGTTTGGTCAGACGATCAAACTCGCCGTTGGCGCGCCACACGTAGACGCCGGTCAGCACGAATGACATCACGATCAAACCGACACCAATCGGAATGCCGCGCGTAACGTTAGTGCCCGCGTGCAGCGGCGTACCGAGCCAGGCGGGCGCAAAAGCGATCAGCAGAATAAAGCCGATATAGAGCACCAGCATGATCACGCTGAGCAGCAGCGCAAACGCCTGGCGCTTGTGCACCAGTTCATGAAAGCGCGGATTATTCTCGACTTGTTGCCAGACTGCTTCCTGTTCAGGGGTTTCGTTCATCACATTTTCTCCAGAGGCAAGGCAGACAGATATCTCACGATAAAGTGATTTAACTGGCTGAATATTCTAGTTTTATAAGTTGTGCGAACTCAGAAATACGTGGCATATAAGGGCGGCCAAATGGTCGCCCCTACAACAGAAGCCGGTTACGGCATGGTGATGGACTGTTTCTCCTCCAGCAATTTCTCTACCACGCCCGGATCGGCCAGCGTAGAGGTATCGCCGAGATTGCTGGTATCGCCCGTAGCGATTTTGCGCAGAATGCGACGCATAATCTTGCCGGAGCGGGTTTTTGGCAGCGAGTCAGTCCAGTGCAGTACATCCGGCGTGGCAATTGGGCCAATCTCTTTACGCACCCAGTTACGCACTTCGGTATACAGCTCTGGCGACGGCTCTTCGCCGTGGTTAAGCGTGATATACGCATAGATTGCCTGGCCTTTGATGCTGTGCGGAATGCCCACCACCGCCGCTTCGGCAATCTTCGGATGCGACACCAGCGCCGATTCAATCTCGGCGGTGCCGAGACGGTGGCCGGAGACGTTCAGCACGTCATCGACGCGGCCGGTGATCCAGTAATAACCCTCTTCATCACGGCGCGCGCCGTCACCGCTGAAGTAGCGATTTTTGAAGGTGGAGAAGTAGGTCTGTTCGAAACGATCGTGATCGCCATACAGCGTACGCGCCTGGCCTGGCCAGGAATCGACAATCACCAGGTTTCCTTCGGTGGCACCCTCGAGCGGATTGCCTTCGTTATCCACCAGCGCTGGCTGCACACCGAAGAACGGTTTAGTAGCGGAACCGGCTTTCAGTTCGGTCGCGCCCGGCAGCGGCGTGATCATGAAGCCGCCGGTTTCGGTTTGCCACCAGGTATCGACGATCGGGCAACGGCTGTCGCCAATCTTCTTGTAATACCACTCCCAGGCTTCCGGGTTGATCGGTTCACCCACCGAACCCATGATGCGTAGGCTACTGCGATCGGTGCCTTCAATCGCTTTATCGCCTTCGGCCATCAGCGCGCGAATCGCGGTTGGCGCGGTATACAGCAGCGTCACCTTATGTTTATCCACCACTTCCGCCATGCGGCTTGGTTTTGGCCAGTTCGGCACGCCTTCAAACATCAGCGTGGTCGCGCCGCACGCCAGCGGACCGTAAATCAGATAGCTGTGGCCGGTGATCCAGCCGACATCGGCGGTACACCAGTAAACATCATCAGGATGATAATCAAACACATACTTAAAGGTGCTGGCGGCATACACCAGATAACCGCCGGTGGTGTGCAGCACGCCTTTCGGCTTGCCGGTGGAACCGGAGGTATAAAGGATAAACAGCGGATGTTCGGCATCAACGGCGACCGGTTCATGCTGATCGCTGGCCTTCGCCACTAAATCGTGCCACCACAGATCGCGGCCTTCACGCCAGCCAGTATCTTTACCGGTGCGCTTAAACACCACCACATTTTTCACCGTGGTGACGTTTGGATTGTTCAGGGCATCATCAACGTTTTTCTTCAGGGGGATACTGCGTCCGGCGCGTACGCCTTCATCGGCGGTAATGATCAGTTTGGCGTTGGAATCGACCACGCGCCCGGCGACGGCTTCCGGTGAGAAGCCACCGAAAATCACCGAGTGCACCGCGCCAATGCGCGCACAGGCCAGCATCGCAACGGCGGCTTCAGGCACCATCGGCATGTAGATCGCCACCACGTCGCCTTTCTTTACGCCCAGGCTGCCGAGCACATTGGCAAAGCGGCAGACGTCCGCATGCAGTTCGCGGAAGGTAATGGTTTTGCTTTCGCTGGCGTCGTCGCCTTCCCAGATGATGGCGGGATGGTCGCCACGCGTGGCGAGATGGCGATCGAGGCAGTTCGCGGCGAGGTTCAGTGCGCCATCTTCATACCAGCGAATCGAAATATTGCCGGGGGCAAAGGAGGTATTTTTCACTTTGCTGTAAGGCTTAATCCAGTCGAGGATTTTGCCTTGCTCACCCCAAAAGGTGTCGGGATCGTCAACCGATTGTTGATACAGCGCCGCATACTGATCGGCATTAATGAGAGCATTCGCTGCAATGGCAGCGGGTACGGGATGCTTGTGTATTTGGCTCATGGCTGACCTCCTTGAAGATGTTAATCATATGTCAATCAATGGTTAATTGAAGACTACGACAGGGCTTTGTTTCTGTTTTGTAGTCTGGATCACGACCTTTTATCACTGCCAAATCCCCGGCGAACGGCGGGCAAAAACGGCGCGCCAGCAGCGTGATCTTCTGCCTTAAGCCTACAAGATCGCTGCCTCTGTTGTGCAAATAATCAGCAAACGCGCCGGGCCGCTTTTTGCGCAATATTGCATAGCTATGCTGAAACTTATCGAATTAACACTTTTCATAACAGCGAGTTATGGCCGTTAACCTTCGTCAGCATTTTATGCTACTAACCTGAATAAGATTTGCGCTATCGCGCCGGGGGTTGCATTTACCGTAGTGAAAATGGTACTTATCTCGGCCCTGTTCAGCAGGTATCAACTCAGACTGCATCACCCCGCAGGCGCAAAATGCCTGCACAGCTGTAACCGACGTAGTCATAAATAACCCTCTATTTTATCGGGCTTTTGCTCACTTCCCTGTGTGACATTTCTCCTGCACCTTCGCAGCAGAGCAAAGGGGTTTTTAACTGAGGAAATAACGCGTTATGAAAGGTTTTAAGTTCACCCTTGCATGGCAGATTTTAGTCGCGCTGATTCTGGGCGTGATTGTGGGAACCGTGCTGCATAATCAGCCCGACGATCGTGAATGGTTAATCACCAACATTCTGACGCCAGCGGGTGACATCTTTATTCATCTGATCAAGATGATTGTGGTACCGATTGTTATCTCCTCACTGATTGTCGGCATTGCCGGCGTGGGTGATGCGAAAAAGCTCGGACGTATTGGTGTTAAAACCATTATCTATTTTGAAGTGATCACCACCCTTGCCATTGTGGTCGGCATTACGCTGGCCAACGTATTCCAACCCGGCAGCGGCATTGATATGTCAACGCTGGCAACGGTGGACATCTCTAAATACGAAGCCACCACCGAAGCGGTTCAGGGTGCACCGCACGGTCTGGTCACCACCATTCTGTCGCTGATCCCACAGAACATCTTCGCCTCGCTGGTGAAGGGCGACATGCTGCCGATTATCTTCTTCTCGGTGCTGTTTGGTATGGGCCTGTCGGCGCTGCCATCGGAACATCGCGATCCGCTGGTCACGGTATTCCGTTCGATTTCCGAAACCATGTTTAAAGTGACGCACATGATCATGCGTTATGCGCCAGTCGGCGTGTTTGCGCTGATTGCGGTCACCATTGCTAACTTCGGTTTTGCGTCGCTCTATCCGCTCGCCAAGCTGGTGCTGCTGGTGTACGTGGCGATTCTGTTCTTTGCTTTCGTGGTGCTCGGCACGGTGGCGCGCTTCTGTAAGCTGCGCATTACCACGCTGATGCGCATTCTGAAAGACGAGCTGATTCTTGCCTATTCCACCTCCAGCTCAGAAACCGTGCTGCCGCGCATTATGCAGAAGATGGAAGCCTACGGTGCGCCGAAAGCCATCACCAGTTTCGTGGTGCCGACCGGTTACTCGTTCAACCTTGACGGTTCAACGCTGTATCAGAGCATCGCGGCGATCTTTATCGCCCAGCTGTATGGCATCGATCTGTCGCTGACCGACGAGATCATTCTGGTGCTGACGCTGATGGTGACCTCGAAAGGCATCGCTGGCGTGCCGGGCGTCTCCTTCGTGGTGCTGCTGGCAACGCTGGGCAGCGTGGGCATTCCGCTAGAAGGCCTGGCATTTATCGCTGGTGTCGATCGCATCATGGACATGGCGCGTACCGCGCTGAACGTGATCGGTAACGCGCTGGCGGTGCTGGTGATTGCGCGCTGGGAAGACCAGTTCGACACCAAACAAGCTGCCGCCTACGAGCAACAGCTGCGCACGCAAAGCGCCAGCTAATCTTCCAGGTGCGCATGAATGCGCACCCTACGAAAACCTCGCCATTCATGGCGACCGCTACGCACAGAAACCCGCTTCGGCGGGTTTTTTTATGTCCGCTGCGGCAAAAAGCAAAAAAATCCCGCGCAGCAGAGGAATTAACAATTCTGTGTGATATATAGTTTTACGAATAAATTATTCTTACACAGGAGTGTCTCATGCAGATCGATCTGAGCCAGATGATCACCGAAGGTCGTAATCCCGCCAGCCACAACATTGATGAGCTGACCACCGAAGCGATGCTGCGGGTGATCAATGATGAAGACAAAAAAGTGGCGCTGGCGGTGGAAGCCATCGTGCCGCAGATTGCGCAGGTGGTGGATGCCATCACCCACGCCTTCAGCAAAGGCGGTCGCCTGATCTATTGCGGCGCAGGCACGTCGGGTCGTCTGGGGATTCTGGATGCCAGCGAATGTCCGCCGACCTTCGGCACGCCGCGCAGCCAGGTGGTTGGGCTAATTGCTGGCGGCCACACCGCAATTCTGCAGGCGGTAGAAAACGCCGAAGACAACGTGGAGCAGGGCGCGCAGGATCTGCGTGATATCAATTTCAACGCTAACGATGTGCTGGTCGGGATTGCCGCCAGCGGCCGCACGCCCTATGTGCTGGGCGCGCTGGCGTACGCGCGTCAGCAAGGCGCATTTACCGCAGCGTTAACCTGTAATCCCAACAGTCCAATGTCGCAGGCCGCGGATGTGGCGTTGACCCCGGTGGTGGGCCCGGAAGTGGTCACCGGTTCTTCGCGCATGAAAGCCGGCACGGCGCAGAAACTGGTGCTGAATATGCTCACCACCGGCGCGATGATTCGCAGCGGCAAGGTTTACGGCAATCTGATGGTCGATGTGGAAGCCACCAACCAGAAGCTGGTGCAGCGCCAGGTGAACATCGTCAAACAAGCCACCGACTGTGACGATGCTACCGCGCAGCAGGCGCTGGCGGCGTGTAATGGGCACTGTAAAACCGCGATTGTCATGGTGCTGGCGGAATTAACGGCCGATGAAGCAAAATCGCTGCTGAGTCAGAATCAGGGCTTCATTCGCAACGCTTTGCGTGACGCAGGAGCGCAATAATGGCGGCCATTACCGAAGATCTGGTGCGCGACATTTTGCTGGCGGTGGGCGGCGCCAATAATGTGGTGCAGTGCGGCAACTGCATGACGCGCCTGCGTCTGACACTCAACGATGCCGCGCGAGTGGATAGCGCCACACTCAAAACGCTGCCGGGCGTGCTGGGCGTGATCGACAGCGATGCGCAGCTGCAGATCGTGCTCGGTCCCGGTAAAGCGCAAACTGCAGCAGAGAAAATGCAGGCACTGCTTAATCAACAGGCGCCGGGCGATCTGCAGGCCATCGCCAGCGCGCAAAAGCAGCAGATGAAGGCAAAGCAGACCAGCGCATTGCACCGTTTTCTCTCCTGCTTCGCCACCATCTTTACGCCGCTGATCCCCGGTTTTATCGGTGCCGGCTTGCTGCTGGGTTTCGCCACGCTGATTGAGCAGATCTTCCACCTTAATCAGCCTGGCGATCATGCACGCTGGCTGCTGGATACCGTGGCGTACATGAAGGTGTTCGGCAAAGGGTTGTTCACCTTCCTGAGTATTTTGATTGGCTATAACGCGCAGAAAGCCTTTGGCGGTACCGGCGTCAACGGGGCCATTATCGCCTCGCTGTTTGTGCTCGGTTATATCCCTGACGCGAAGGTCGGTTATTACAGCGGGATGCAGGATTTCTTCGGCATGGTGATCGATCCGCGCGGCAATATTATTGGCGTGCTGCTGGCGGCAATATTTGGTGCCTGGGTTGAGAAACAACTGCGAAAAATCATTCCCGATAATCTCGATATGATCCTGACATCGTTGCTGACGTTATTAATTACCGGCGCGGTGACTTTCCTGGTGATTATGCCAATCGGCGGCGAATTATTTAAAGGCATGTCGTGGTTGTTCATTCATCTAAATAACAATCCGTTTGGTTGCGCTATTCTGGCCGGACTGTTTTTGATCGCGGTGATGTTTGGCATTCATCAAGGCTTTATTCCGGTCTATTTCGCGCTAATGGAAACCCAGGGCTTTAACTCGCTCTTCCCAATTCTGGCGATGGCCGGTGCCGGGCAGGTCGGCGCGTCACTGGCGTTATGGTGCAAAGCGGATAAAGACTCACTGCTGCGTAAACAGATCAAAGGCGCCATTGTGCCGGGCTTGCTCGGTGTCGGCGAACCGCTGATTTATGGCGTCACGCTGCCGCGTCTGAAACCCTTTATCACCGCCTGTTTTGGCGGTGCGCTGGGCGGTTTCTTTATCGGGCTGGTGGCATGGCTGGGATTGCCAGTGGGAATGAACACTGTGTTTGGCCCTTCAGGTTTAGTCACATTGCCGCTAATGACCTCATCGCAGGGCATTTTTGCCGGCATGGCGGTGTATCTCGCCGGGCTGATCGTGGCGTGGATTGGCGGGTTCGCCTTTACCTGGTGGGGCGGCACCCGCAATGTGGATTTAAGTTAAGTGAAGTACGGATATCGACCAGGTCGGCATAAAGCGTGACCTGGTCTAACCGTGATCAGGATCACGCTTTTAAACTCTCTCAAGTCGCTTAACCCGTCACAGCCACATTCACTGCTTAAGTACCGTTTGTAAGTAAAGCGTTAGCAAAAAATAAAGGTTTTATTAAGGAGATAGAAAGCCAGACCTAATATTTAAAATGGCCTCAAATTATTTAGAATATCCAACCTGCATCGCAATTAATTCCCCGAGATGACAACAGGTTACTCATAATTGTCTTTTGCACTCACCAGCGAAAAAGTCTATACCTAAAGCCAATTAATATATAACAACAATTCCATCCCTTTTTTCACTGCACCGTATTTCTTCACACAGTTGTTCTCAAATTAGATTGCTACACGGGATTGGTCATTATCTGCCGCTTTATCCCCACGCGAAGAATTTAACGCTGTTGCAATAACAGCGCGGACGCTGCACGCCCACTGGAGGAAGTATGAGGTTTACATTAAATCCTATCGCATTAGGGATGTTGGCGGCGCAATTGCTGATCTATCCAGCAATGCAAAGTCAGGCTGTTACGTTGGGGACTTACACACCAGAAAATAATGACAACCAAACCGGTAAAATTACCGTCAGCAGCGGCAATGAAACCCTGACCGGCAATCAGGCATTCACGGCAGGAACGGATGGCGCGGTCACCACCACGCTCGGGCAAGTGGCGATCACTTCTGGATCGCAGTATCTCAATCAGGATCGCCTGGATCCCGGCCCGCAAAACTTTGCGATCACTACGCCCGATCCCGCGACCGGCACCAACAGCACATTCCAGGTATATAACTCCGCCAGTCTCGTCGCCTTAGCGCCCGTCACCAGCGCCACCAGCGTGCCGGATGTGCAGAACGTCAATGATGCGCAGTACATCGATGCGCGCATTGCGGATGTTACCGGCGGTACGCTGGATGTGAATATCGGCCAGGCGAATGCGCTCAGCAGCGCCAGCACCAATAGCTGGACCATGGCCGCCAAACAGACACAGCTGTTTGATGTGAGCGGCACTGGCACGGTGAACTGGAACAGCAATAACCGCATCAGCTTTTTCGGTGCCACCGCCACGCCGGACGGCGCGGAATCGGCCACCAGCAGCTATCAGTTGCAAAACCTCGCCACCTACAACGGCGCATTCAGCGTGCAGACGCTGGATGGCAAAAGCACCAGCTTTACCGTCACCAACGCCAGCCAGCTGCAAAACTACAACAACTGGCTGATCGGTCAGCTGCAGGCGGGCAATCTTGATAAAACCCGTTATCTGCCTGAGTTCAACAAAGCCGTCACCTTCACCAATGCCAACATCGTCTACAACGTTAGCGCCACGCCGCCAGACGAGGTGACGCAGGCGATCGGCAATCGCATTGTGATCAATGCCAATGGCGCGGACGCGAGAGTCAATCTGGCGGCGGGTAAAACGCTGGAAGTGGTGGGCGCGACGGGCGGTGCGATCAAAGCCTCCAACGGCGCGCAAGCGGTGATTGATGGCAAACTGGCGAGTCGCGGCAGCATCACCAATAACGGCACGGCGCTGGTGTTAACCGATAACAGCAGTGGAACCAATAATGGGGTAATTAACGGCGGCTTCCTCAATCGTCAGGATGGTACCGGCATTGGTTCGACCGGCTACGGTGCCAACGGCGTAGCCGTGCAAACCGGTAGCACCTTTAACAACAACGGCATCCTCAACCTCGCCACCACCGGCAGCAAATTCACAATATGGCGTGGCGGGCATCAATCTTGGCGTGTCCTCCACCGCCAATAACAGCGGCAATATCAACGTCGGCATCAACGGTTCGAGCGCGCGCGGCACCGCGTCTGGCGTGTTACTGACCGACGCCACTTCCAGCTTCACCAATAACGCCAGCGGCAATATCTACATTGGTCGCGGACCGCAAAACAGCCTGGGTGAAGCGACTGCGGATACCGCGATGAACCAAAGCGGGTTGACCAGCGGTATCGCCCTGGTCGCCAACGGCAACGCGGTTAACAACGGCAGCATTACCCTCGGCACGAGAACGCAAAATGCGGCGGGGATGTCGGCGACCGGCGCAAATAACGCCACCATGATCAACACCGGCACCATCAATGTGAACGGTGCGGCTGCCACCATTCCGCGTGAAAACGTCGGCATGCTGGTGACCAACAGTGCCGGCAACATCAATAACGCGGGTACCATTAACCTGAATGGCGTGAACGGCACCGGCCTGAAAGTGCTGGCGACCAATGGTAACACCGCCAGCGCCACCTCAACTGGCACCATCAACGTGGCAGGCGGCGCCGATCCTGCCAGCGGCACGCGCAACTATGGCGTGTGGGTGGAAGGGCAAGGTGCAACCGGCACGGCGCAGGCCACCGTCGATGGCCCGATCAATCTCAGCGGCAATGGCGCGATTGGCGTACATGCGCGCGGCAATTCCACGGTGACCGTGGACCCGGCTGCCGTGCCGACCTTTTCTAACGGTACCAATCAGATCGCCTTCTTTGCCTACGGCCCCAATGCGCTGATTAACGTGCTGGGCAACAATCCGTTTGATGTCACCACGCAGAACTCCACGCTGTTTCGTGTTGAGCAGGGCGCAGACTTCAACGGTAATGCCTTGTCGCTCACCGCGTCGGGTGCCGGTTCTACCGCCGTACTCGGCAGCGGCGCAGGCACCGAAGTGAGCAGCGATGCGGCGGTGATCAACGTCAGCGGCAGCGGTGCCAATGGCATCACGGTGGAAGGGGGTGCAACGGGTAGTATTGATGCCGCAACCACCATGAATCTCACCGGTAGCAACGCAATTGGCGCGATCGTTGACGGACAAAAACACGATATCTTTGGCAGAAACAGCGGCTCGCCGGTGACCAGCACCCGCCTGAACTCTGCGGCGTCATTGAATGCGTCGCAGAGTGGGTTGACTGGTTATCTGGCCCGCAATCGCGCGCAGTTGACCAACAGCGGCGATATCACCTTCAGCGGCGCCAACGCCACCGGCATTCGCGTCGAGAGCGGTGCGACCGGCACCAACAGCGGCAATATCAACATCAACGATGGCGGCACCGGCATCGCGGTGAACAGCGGCAGCAGCACCTTTGCCACCACCGCCAATAACACCGGCACCATCAATGTTAATGGCGGCAGCACCACCAACCGCAGCCGAGGCGTCAGCGCCAGCGGCAATCGCGCGGTAGCCAACCTGAACGGTGGCACGCTGAATCTCAACGGCGCCGGCGCGATTGGGGCGGAAGCGCTCAACGGCGCGCTGGTGAATATCGCCGCCGGTTCAGCGCCGGTATTCAACAACAGTGACCAAATTGCCTATCACGCGGCGGGCAGCGGATCGCGCATTAGCTCCGCCACCAATGCGTTAAATATCAACAGTAGCGGCTCAACCGGCTATCGCATTGATGACGGCGCGGCGCTGAGTTTCACCACGCCGACCACCCTCACCGCCAGCGCCAGCAACAGCACCGGCGCGATTATCTCCGGCAGCGGCAGCAGCCTGAATAGCAGCAACGCCAACTTCACCGCCAGCGGCCAAGGCAGTACGGCGATCCGTGCTGAGGGCGGTGC
Source organism: Pantoea sp. AG1095 (assembly GCF_003208415.1). NCBI lineage: Bacteria > Pseudomonadati > Pseudomonadota > Gammaproteobacteria > Enterobacterales > Erwiniaceae > Pantoea > Pantoea sp. AG1095. The sequence continues at coordinate 123,757 of NZ_QKMJ01000012.1, forward strand.
GAACGCCACGCTCGATAGCGGCAGCAGCATCAATCTCAGCGGCAGCAACGCGGTCGGCGTGCTGATTAATAATCTGCGTACCGATTTGAGCAACGCGCTGGATGGCACGTCAGCGGCCACCCGCGTTACCAGCAACGGCAATGTGAGCGGCGCGGGCAATGGCGCGATGGGTTTTGATGTCACTAACGGCGCAGAGCTGGTCAACAACGGCAATGTGAACCTCACCGGCAGCAACAATATTGGGATCCGTTCGCGCGCCGGCAGCACGCTGACCAACAACGGCGTGGTCAACGTAGCCAACGGCACCGGGCTGGATGTCTCCGGCAGCGGCAGCACGCTGGCGAAAGGCGGCACCATCAATGTCGATAACGGTATCGCGGGCGTGCGCATCAGCGACGGCGCGCAGCTGGCGCTTACCGGCAGCGACACGGTGATCACCACGCGCGGCAATGCGCACGGCATCCTGCTGGACAGCGGTGCGACCGCTCTCAGCGCCAGCGACGCCACGGTGAACGTGCTGGGCAGTGGCAACGGCATCGAAAACCGCGCCGAACTGAGCAACGTTGGTCTGAGCAATCTCACCATTAACGTCGGCGACGGCAACGGGATTCGCACCGCTGTGCCATTTGATCCGGCTTCGACGGTGACCACCAACGTCTCCGGCAGCGGCAGCGGCCTGAATATCGCCAATGCCGATGGTTCCACCACCCGCGGCGATCTGACGTTGGGGTCGGGCTATCAATTTAATGTTACCGGCGCAGGCGGCACCGGTATTCGCGCCAATACCACCGGCAATGTCACCACCGCCGCCAACGTCGATATCGATAATGCGGCGGGCGGATCGGCGCTGGTCTCCAGCACGGCGGGCACCATCGTCAATACCGGCAACTTCACCTCCAACAGCCTGACGGCGCCGGTGGTGGATCTGCGCGGCGGTAAAACCATCTTCGAGAACCTCGGCAACATTATCACCGCCAATCCACAAACCGTGGCGGTAGCGGGCAGCAACGCCGATGACGAAATTCTGCTGACCGAAGGCGCGGTGCAGGGCGATATCAATCCGGGCGGCGGATCGGATCGGTTCCGCTGGACGGGCGGAACGCTCAACGGCAGCCTGACCATGGGCAACGACAACAACAACACCGCTGAAGTGAGCAATGTCGATCTCGGCACCACCTACCATCTCACCAGCGGTAATGGCACCGGCAACACCTTGACCTTCAATCAGATTGGCGCGCGCGGCGGCAGCTTCAGCGCCGACGATCTCAGCAAAGGCGTTAATCTTGGTAGCGGCTGGAGCACCATCAACTTCGCCAATACCCAATGGACACTAACCGATAACCTGCAGCTGGCGCACAGCACCATCAATGTCGATGCGGATTCCACGCTGTATGCCGGCGATAACGTGCATCCGACGCTATCCGGCGGCACCGCCGATTCGCTGCTGGTGAACAACGCCGGTACGCTGGATCTCACCAACGGCGCGGGTTCACCGGGCAACACGCTGGATATTGCTGGCTCGCTGGCGTCGAGCGGCGGCCAGCTCAATCTGGTCACTAACCTCAACCAGGGTGGTGCGCTAAGCAATCAGTTCACCGACCACATTAACGTCACCGGCAATGCCAGCGGTACCACGCTGGTGAATGTGAAACTGGCGGATGCCAGCATCGGCGCACTCACCGATCTCAATCAAAATGGAGGGGTAGAGGGCAACGAAGGGATCTCGCTGGCGCAGGTAGGCGGTAATGCCAGCGCCAACAGCTTCGCGTTGAAGGATGGCTATCTCGGTGCCGGGCCGTGGCAATATCGGCTCTACACCTTTGCACCGGGCAGCAGCGATCCCAGCCAGCGTTTAGTCAGCGGCAGCGGCAATAACTATTGGGATTACCGTCTGGCGAACTACTACGTGTGTGAGGATAGCGCTAACTGTCAGCCGACCTTCGTCACCGATGCCTTTGGCACGCCGCAAAGCTACGATTCGCGTCCGGCGGTGGTGCCGCAGGTGCCATCTTATGTGTCGGCACCGGTTGGCCTGGCCTATTACACCTCGGCGATTATCGACGATCTGCATAAACGTCTTGGTGAACTGCGCCACGAGCAGACACGTCCGCAAGGCAACGGCGGCGAGATGTTCCTGCGCTATATCGGCTCGAACCTGAAGTACAAGAGCGATAAGAGTTTCCGTGACTTCGGTTATGACTTTGACCTTGATTACAGTGCGGTGCAGGTGGGCGGCAATCTGCTGCGACTCGATGGCGAGCAGGATAGCCTGCGCGGCGGTTTAGCCTATACGCGCGGTAATACGCGCATTCGTCCGCATGCGGCCGACGGTTACAGCAGCACCACTTTCGACAGCGACAGCCTGGCGTTTTACGGCACCTGGCAGCGTCAGAGCGGCTTCTATCTGGACGGTGTGTTGTCATTTGACTGGCATCGCGGCGAAACCGATATCGCCCGCACGCAAGAAGTAGCGAAGCTGAAAGGCCACGGCTGGACGGCATCGCTGGAGAGCGGCTATCCGTTTGCGTTGGGCGATGGCTACAAGCTTGAGCCGCAGGCGCAGCTAATGTACATGAAGCTGAATATGAATGATTTCACCGATAAAGACGGCAACAACGTGCGTTACGGCGACTATAACCAAACTATTGGTCGTCTCGGCGCGCGCCTCGATCGTACGTGGACCGACGACAGCAATCGTCAATACACCCCTTATCTGCGCGCGAACTACTACAAAGGTTGGGGCGGCTCTGCGGATACGTCAGTGTCTTCGGTGGATAATCCGGCGTTTGGCGCCACCTTCAGCAGCGGCAAGTTTGGACAGATGTGGGAAGTGGGCGCCGGCGGCACCGCAACCCTGCAGAAGGATGTGTCACTCTACGCCGAGGCGGATTATCGCAAAGAGATTGATGGTAATGGTGCCAAAGGGTGGCGGTATAACGTGGGGGTTCGCTGGCAATTCTGATTTCCCTGCGCCCTTTGCGTTGCAGGTGCGTTGGCTGCGCTCACTCACCCCGGTCACAGAGTTCACTCTGCTCCCGGGGATGAGCGAGCTTGCCGCCTTCCTGCAACACAAATGGCTTTGGGAAATCCCATCTCTCTGCGCCCTTTGCGCTGCAGGTCTGCTAACTGGGTTTTTAATTAAAGATTGATTTGGTTTACTGTAAAACCCGGTTAATCGATGAGCTAAGTGAAAAAGTGTGAAAGCCGCTGCAAAGCAGCTTTTTTATTGCCCTGAATTTGAAACTGGTGCTAAAGCTCAAGCCGTACGATGCCGAAAAGATAAAAAAGTATTATCGATTGCTTCTTTTCGCCTGCGTATTGCAAGGACACACACATGCGTAACAACCAGCCCGTCACTCAGCGTGAATTCGCTTTTGACGATGACGCCACATTGATGTCGACTACCGATCTCAACAGCTACATCACCTATGCCAACGATGCCTTTATTGAAGTCAGTGGCTTCAGTCCGGAAGAGGTGAATGGCCAGCCACACAACATGGTGCGCCACCCGGATATGCCGCCGGAAGCCTTTGCCGATATGTGGGCGACCCTCAAACAGGGCGAGCCGTGGACGGCGCTGGTGAAAAACCGCCGTAAAAATGGCGATCACTATTGGGTGCGCGCCAACGCCATTCCGGTGGTGCGTGAAGGCAAGGTGCAGGGTTTTATGTCGGTGCGCACCAAGCCGTCGGTGGAGGAGGTTCGCCAGACCGAAGCGCTGTACCGCGACTTCCGCGAAGGGCGCGTCAAAGGACGCCGTTTCCATAAAGGCTTGATGGTCGGCACCGGCTGGCGTCGCCTGGGCTCGATCCTGAAAACTCTGCCGCTGCGCTGGCGCATCCGCTCAACCTTATTAACGCTGCTGCCGCTCTCGGTGATTGGCGTCTGGCTGCTGGGCCTTGCACCTCTCGCCATTGGCTGCTTTGCCGGCGGCATGGCGGGCCTTTTACTGCTGGCGAGTCTGTGGCTGGAGCAGCAAATTTCACGTCCGATGGAGCGCATGTGCCGTCAGGCATTGAGCGTGGCGACCGGCGCCAGCCATAAAGTGGAGCAGATCGACCGCGTTGATGAGATTGGCGTGACGCTGCGGGCGATCGGCCAGCTTGGTCTGATGTTCCGCTGGCTGGTGGATGATGTCAGCGGCCAGGCGATCAACGTGCTGAGCGCCAGCGATGCCATTGCGCGCAGCAACGACGAATTGAGCCGCCGCACCGAACAAGCAGCGGCTAACGTGCAGCAAACCGCCGCCACCATGAACGAAATGACCGCCACGGTGAAGAGCAACACCGATACCGCCAAAGAGGTCAATGGGCTGTCGGAAAACACCAGTCATGCGGCGATCAAAGGCGGCGAAGTGATGCAGGAGATGGTGGGCATGATGGCGGAGATCGCCGACAGCTCGAAGCGCATCGCCAACATCACCAGCGTGATTGACGGTATCGCTTTTCAGACCAATATTCTGGCGCTCAACGCCGCAGTGGAAGCCGCGCGCGCCGGTGAGCAGGGCAAAGGCTTTGCGGTGGTGGCCGGTGAAGTGCGCAATCTCGCGCAACGCAGCGCCAAAGCCGCCAGCGAAATCAAACATCTGGTAGAAACCAGCGCCAGCCGCGTGCAATCGGGCAGCGTCCACGCCGATGCCGCTGGGCACACCATGCAGGAGATTGTCGATCAGGTGCAGAATGTCACTGCGCTGATCGCGCAAATCAGCGGCGCGACCGCCGAGCAGGCCATCGCGCTAACGCAGGTCAGCACGGCGGTGGAAGATCTCGACGAAATCACCCATCAAAACGCCGCGCGCGTGGCGGAAAGCGCCGAAGCGTCCGGTCGCATGAAGCATCAGGCCAATCGTCTGGTGGAAGCGATCAGCGTGTTCCGTTAACGCATGTCGCGTTCGGCGCGCAGTGCGCCGGGTGGCGTGCCAACAATGCGTTTGAAGGCGCGGCTAAACGCCGCCAGCGAACCGTAACCGAGGTGGAAGGCAACGCTTTCCACCGCTTCGCCCTCGTTCACGATACGTTCCACCGCCAGCCGCATGCGCAGCTCGGTAAGATAGCGCAGCGGCGTCATGCCGGTTGCCGTCTGGAAGCGCGCGGCAAACACCGAGCGTGAACTGCCGGATTCGCGCGCCAGCCGCTCCACCGTCCAGTTTTCGCCGGGTGCGCGATGCATCGCCGCCATCGCCAGGCTGAGACGCGGATCGCGCAGCGCCTGCACCAGGCCGCTGCCTTTGCCGCAGCCGTTCTCCACCCAGCCCCGCACAATTTGCGCCGCCACCACATCCGCCAGCCGCGACAAAATCCCGGCGAAACCGGCTTTGCGCTGCCGCGTTTCGCGTTCCATCGCATCGAGAATCGGCTGAATTTCCGGATACTGCGCCAGCAGCGTACTCACCAGCATCACGTCGGGCATGGTGTGCACCAGCGGCTGCATGCCGCCCAGTTCAAACGCCATGCAGGCGCTGAACAGAATCACATCGCTGTTATCCGGGCAGAGTTCGGTGCTGTCGTCGATGGCGCAGACGCTGGCGCAAATCGGGCGGCTATTAAACGTCGAAATGGGTTCGCAAACGGCCTCTTCGCTGGAGATCAGCGCGTGCGGTTTGCCGTGCGGGATCAGCAGCGCATCGCCGGCCTGCAGCGGATAGATCACGCCTGACGCCGAGCGAATCAGTAATGATCCGCGCCCAACAAAATGCAGCTGCGCGCGACCAGGCGCGTCGTCATATTGCAGGCCAAAAGGCGCGTGCAGCGCGATACGCTGGTATCTGACGCCGTACAGGCGCATGCCCATCAGCAGTTCACTGGTCAGATCTTCATAGCGGCTCATACCAATCCCAGACGAATAATCAAAAAACAAAGTTTCTGCATCATAGATCGTCTGGTGAACAGTCACTATGCTTAACGCTAAATATTTTGTGATGGGGATCACAGATGAGCTTGGATACTGAAATAGTCGAAACACCGTTAGACGTGGATAAACCGGCGTGGGGCGCGGTGTTTGCCATGGCCTTTGGCGTGTTCGGCCTGATTACCGCAGAATTTCTGCCGGTTAGCTTGCTGACGCCGATCGCCGACACGCTGCGTATCAGCGAAGGGCAGGCGGGACAAACCGTGACCGTGACTGCGCTGGTGGCGCTGCTCACCAGCCTGGTGATTGGCAACGTGACGCGCCAGCTCGATCGTCGCGTGGTGATGCTGGCCTTTACGCTGCTGCTGATTGCCTCGGCGCTATTGGTGGCTTTTGCCGAGAATCTGCCGATGATTCTGCTGGCCCGCGTGCTGCTGGGCGTGGCGATTGGCGGCTTCTGGACGCTCTCGACCGCGATTACCATGCGTCTGGTGCCGAGCGATCAGGTGCCGCGCGCGCTGTCCATCGTGTTTAGCGGTATTTCGCTGGCGACCATTATTGCTGCGCCGCTCGGCAGCTATCTGGGCGGCATTATTGGCTGGCGTAACATCTTCATTCTGACCGCTGCATTAGGCGTGCTGGCGCTGCTGTGGCAGTTCTTCACCTTGCCCGCGATGCCGCCGATTAATAAAGCGCGCAGCGGTGGCGTGCTGGATCTGCTGCGTAAAAGTGTGATGCGCTGGGGCATGCTGGCGGTGATCATGATGTTTACTGGCCACTTCGCCTTCTTTACTTATCTGCGTCCGTTCCTCGAAGGCAGCGCGCAGCTGAACGTCAATCAGCTGTCGCTGGTGCTGCTGGCGTTTGGCGTGGCGAACTTCTTCGGTACTTCGCTGGCAGGATATCTGGTGACGCGCAGTGTATCGCTGACGTTAACCGCGATGGCGCTGGTGATGAGCGTGACCGCGCTGCTGCTGGTGAGCTTCGGCGAGGTGTCGTGGCTGGTCGCGGCGGGCGTGGCGCTGTGGGGCCTGGCGTTTGGTTCGATGCCAACCGGGTGGTCAACGTGGATCTCCCGCGCGGTGCCGGACGATGCGGAATCAGGCGGCGGTTTGCTGGTCGCCACCATTCAGCTGGCGATCACCGCCGGTGCCGCAGCCGGCGGCTGGATGTTTGATCTGCAAGGCGCTGGCGGCGTGTTCCTCGCCAGCGGCGTGCTGATGCTGCTGGCGGCCATCACCATCTTCACCCGCGTTCGTCATCACGGCTGATGCGTCTGCAATCCGTAGCGGCGCAATTTATTGCGCGTCTTTGACCTTATATAAGGCAGAAAGGTGCGCGATTAATCGCGCCGCTACAGAGATGTGCGCTGTGCCTATCGCAGCCATATATCCTGCCTTTTAATTAAATGTCAGATTTTTAACCCTTTGCACAAAGGTTAATCCAAACGTGCTTTTTATGTTCAAAATATTCGAATGACAACGGCAAATCTCTCCGCTTTTTACTGATCAATTCTGCGCCTATTATATCTCTCAACAAGGCGATGACGCCTTACTCAATCAAACGTACATTAAGGAATTGACCATGAAATCTATCAAAACTTTTGCTGCTGTTGTTGCTCTGACCGTTCTGCCATTCGCTAGCTTTGCGCAAAGTATCACTGCAACCGCTTCAACGCTGGATGGTGCAGAAGCGCAAATCGCTGCTCAGGCGCACGAAGCTGGTGCTTCCTATAAAGTGACCGAAGCCAACTTCAACAACGGCGTGCACATGACTGCCGAACTGACCAAATAAGTTGCGTTAACGTTCTGTGCTGACAGGGTGCCTTCGGGCGCCCTGGCGGCGTTTGTAAGTGGATAAAATCCTGTCACTTTCCCTTCGAAATGATTACTATTCTCAAAAAGTAGCATCCTTCGTCGGCTCGCCTCGGGCTGTCTTTTTAACATTGGTTGTAATGTCGGGCTTTCACTTCACTGCCATCAGGCGGTGTTTTTGCTATGGAGAAGTTATGAAGGCGAATAAAAAATCGTGGGCGCTGCGTCCACTGCTGCTGGCAACGGCGCTGTTCTCAACCTCTGCGGTGATGGCGGCGGAGTCTCAGCCGTTGAACCAGGCGATCTCAAAAGGCGCATACGAACTGGCGTTCAGCAACAGCGATAACGCGCTATTCCTGGCGACCGCGCAGAGCACCACCGACAAAAAAGGCGGCACCGTTTATCGTCTCGATCCGCAGGATCTGGCGGTTAAGCAAACCATCAACACCGATCTGCCGACCTTTGGCGCGGCGATCAACCAGAAAACCAACACGCTCTATTTCGGTAACACGCGCGATGCTGCACTGACTGCAGTGGATGCCACCAGCGGCAAAGTGATCAACACGCTGGTGCTGGATGGTCGTAAGCGCAGTGAAACTGTGCGTCCGCTGCAGCCGCGCCAGTTGGCGGTTGATCCGGCGACCAATCGCGTCTACATCACCGGCCTCGGTGAGCAGAGCGTGGTGTGGGTGGTGGATGGCAAAACCCTGCAACTGATCAGCACCGTGCCGAACACCGGCAAAATGGGCACCGGTTTAGCGATCGATTCTGCGGCGCAAAAACTGTACGTCACTAACTCCGATGGCGAACTGGTGACCATCAATACGCGCCTGAACGCGATTGAAAAGCGTCAGAAAATCGATGGCGACAACGATCACTTCTTCCTCAATATCTCGCTGGATACCAAAGGCCATCGCGCCTTCCTCAGCGACTCAAAACAACCGCAGGTGCTGGTGCTGGATACCCGCACCCAGCAGGTGATCCACAAGATCGATGTGCCGGAATCGCTGGCGGTATTGTTTAATGCCGATCGTGATGAGCTGTACGTCACGCACCGTAAAGCGGGCGAAATCAGTATCATCGACGCCAGCAGTTACAAAGTAAAACGTACGGTGAAAGCGCCGGGCCTGCCAAACAGCCTGGCGCTTTCCGCCGATGGCAAAACCCTGTTTGTCAGCATCAAGCAGCCGGGTTCACGCAAAGAACCACCAAAGAATCCAGATAGCGTGCTGCGTATCGCTTTATAAGCGGTAATAGTCTGAATTAAAGGGCGGCTTGTGCCGCCCTTTGCATTTCCGCACTTCGCTGCGCCTATTCTTTACGCACATACGCTACCTTGTAGGACGACAACACCAATGGAGAGGATGCAATGAGCCAGTTTTTTATGCATGAGAAAAACGATCTGGTTAACGAAGCCATCGAAGGGGTTTTGCTGAGTACGCCGTGGCACAACCTCAGTCGCCTCGATCTCGGTGATGAGATTCGCGTGGTGGTGCGTTCGGACTGGGATAAAAGCAAAGTGGCGCTGATCTCGGGCGGCGGTTCTGGCCATGAACCGGCGCATGCCGGATTTGTCGGCAAAGGCATGCTGACGGCGGCGGTGTGCGGCGATATTTTCGCCTCGCCGAGCGTCGATGCGGTGTTGAACGCCATTGTTAACGTCACCGGCGATGCCGGTTGCCTGCTGATTGTGAAGAACTATACCGGCGACCGTCTTAACTTCGGTCTGGCGGCAGAGAAAGCCAAAAACCTCGGCTACAAAGTTGAGCTGGTGATGGTGCAGGATGATATCGCGCTGCCGGAAAACCCGCAGCCGCGCGGTATCGCCGGGACTGTGCTGGTGCACAAAATCGCTGGCTTTGCGGCGGAGCAGGGACAATCGCTGGATGAGGTCAAAGCGCTGGCACAGCGTGCGATTGATGCCACATCGTCCATTGGTTTGGCTTTCGCCACTTGTCATGTGCCGGGCGAAAAACGCGATGAGCGCGTCGAGCCCGGGCACAGCGAGCTCGGCATGGGCATTCACGGCGAGCCGGGTGTAATCACGCTGGATACGCAAGACAGCCGCCAAATCACCAGCATCATGACCGATAAACTGGCGCATGCGCTGCCGGACGGCAAGCAAGCGCTGTTGCTGATCAACAATCTCGGTGGCTTCTCGCAGCTGGAGCTGGCGCTGTTAACGCGTGAAGTGTTGCAGTCGCCGCTGGCGGCACGCATCACGCATCTGCTGGGGCCGGCAACGCTGGTCAGCGCGCTGGATATGAAAGGTTTTTCGCTGACGCTGCTGGCGCTGGAGGAGCCGTTCCTTGAAGCGTTAAACGCGCCGGTTCAGGTGCTGGGTTGGGTGCCGGTGTATGACTTTGCGCCGATCAGCCTGCAACGTGCAGAGAAAATCGGCAGCGTGCTGGATTTTGATGCCTCTGAGAATGCGGAGGTGGCGCGCATCGTCGCCAGCGTCACGCAGACGCTGATCGATTTGGAAAGCGAGCTGAACGCGCTGGATGCCAAAGTGGGCGATGGCGATACCGGCTCAACCTTTGCCGCCGGGGCGAAGAAAATTCAGCGCGGCCTGCAGGAAAAACAGCTGCCGCTGGATGAGCTGCCAACCTTGCTGGCGCTGATTGGCGAGCAGCTGGCGACGGTGATGGGAGGATCGAGCGGCGTGTTGATGTCAATTCTGTTCACCAGCGCCGGCCAGCAGCTGGAAGAGGGCAGCGCGCTGCCGCAGGCCTTGATGCACGGGCTGGAGCGCATGAAACATTACGGCGGCGCGCAGCCGGGTCATCGTACGTTGGTGGATGCGCTGCAACCGGCGCTGGAAGCGTTAGTGGCGGGCGAGTCGCTGGCTGCGGCGGCAGAAGCGGCGCAGAAAGGCGCCGACGCCACTGCGCAGATGCAGAGCGCCAAAGCGGGGCGTTCCGCGTATCTTAATCAACAGAGTCTGGATGGCGTGAAAGATCCGGGCGCGTATGCGATTGAGAAGGTGTTTGCGGTGTTGGCGGGTTAAACAGAGTGCGCCTGGCCCCTCACCCTAACCCTCTCCCGCAAGTGTACAGTCCGGGGACATGGTAGACAGGTGTTCGGGGACATGGTGAACACTTTTTAACATCCTTTACCCATGGTGATCGACTTTTTCTTCAGGT
>NZ_QKMJ01000013.1:0-103954 GCF_003208415.1 Pantoea sp. AG1095
AGGCCCGAAGGTCCCCCACTTTGGTCTTGCGACGTTATGCGGTATTAGCTACCGTTTCCAGTAGTTATCCCCCTCCATCGGGCAGTTTCCCAGACGTTACTCACCCGTCCGCCACTCGTCACCCGAGAGCAAGCTCTCTGTGCTACCGTTCGACTTGCATGTGTTAGGCCTGCCGCCAGCGTTCAATCTGAGCCATGATCAAACTCTTCAATTTAAGTTTGATTTGCTGAAACAAGTTCAGCGGTGCTCATCTGTAAAACGTCATAATGAATTTCATTATGTGTTCACTCGTGAGGCTTTGATATTTTTTTGCGTCCGGAGACGCGGATATCAATCCTGCGAGTGCCCACACAGATTGTCTGATAAATTGTTAAAGAGCATGCCGCGATTTCTCTAGCGGCGCGGGATGCGTATATTACGCTTTCCGCATTCTCAGTCAAGCATTTATTTTTGCTTTTCTGAAGGTTGCCTTGAAGACCACCTCCTGAACACTTCACTTCGTAAGCCGTTGTTCCGTGTCAGTGGAGGCGCAGTATAGGGATTTCTTCGGAGCTGACAAGCGCTAATTTCAAATTAATTTCCGAGTGCTGATTTTTTCGTCGAAACGCCACTAAACTGCTAATTTTTCCAGCAACGGGAAGCCATAACGCTGCAAAATCGGTGACAATTTCGTCACTTCATCATCTATACGCGTACAGAACGCTAAATTCTGACCGGATGAAACCGCCTGCGGTGCTTCATGCTCTAATAACCAGACGGTACGACGCGCAATCGCCGCGCCCGAATCCACCAACCTTGTCCCTTCCGGCAGCACCAGCTGCAGCTCATCACGTAGTAAAGGGAAATGCGTACATCCGAGAACCACGGTATCAGGTGGCTCTTTCATCCGTAGCCAGGGTTGCACAGCACGGCGTACATCAGCGAGCTCAACATCTTCGCCATGCAGCTTGGCTTCCGCCAGCTCCACCAGCTCAGCAGAGCCGAGCATTTCGATTTTGCAGTCACGGGCAAATTGCGCCACTAACTCATGGGTATAAGGACGTTTCACCGTGCCGCGCGTGGCCAGCAATCCCACTACGCCGTTACGCGTCAGACGCGCAGCAGGTTTTATCGCAGGCACCACACCCACAACCGGGAATTCGAAACGTTCACGCAGAGCCGGCAAAGAGATGGTGCTGGCCGAGTTACAAGCAATGATCACCAACGCAAGCGGGAAACGCTGAGTGATAGCCGTCACCACCGCCACCACGCGCTCGACAATAAAGTCTTCGGATTTTTCGCCGTACGGGAAACCTTCATTATCAAAGGCGTAGAGATAGTGAAGATCCGGCAGTAAATGCCGGACCTCATCATAAACGGAGAGCCCACCCACGCCGGAGTCAAACACCAGCACGGTGGGACGCAGATCAGAAGCTGTAGCTGGCGCTGAGGTAATACTCCGTTCCTGGAGTTGGATAGCCATACGCTGTCTCATAATCTTTATCGAACAGGTTGGCAATTCTACCACGAACGGTGAGCTGTGATGTGACCGGATACGAGACCGCGAGATCTACCGTGCTGTAACTCGATAAACGACGCTGCTCGCTGGCATATTCGCTGGTGTTGTTATCGTAGCGCTTACCGAAGTACTGGTAGATGACATCAATATCAAAGTCATACACCGTCATACCCAGCTGATATTTGGCCTGCTCACGCGCACGACGCGCCAGCGTTTCACCATCTGAATCACGACGCGCATCCAGATAACCCAAGGTGATCTGGTGATGAAGGAAGCGGGTATCAAAATCAGCGGTGGCTTCAATACCTTTCAGCGTAACGGCTTTTTCATTGTAATAGCCGCCCTCAAAAGTCACAGGATCAGAAGCATAGGTAATGAGATTGCTGACTTTATTGTGATACGCAGCAACACGCCAATTAACCGGACCGGTTAAACCTTCCAGCGCGGCTTCCCACTGTTTTGATTTCTCAGGATTGAGATCGGGATTAGAGCTAATACCAAAGCGCTTCAGACCATATAGCTGGCCTAACGTCGGCGCCTGGAAACCCGTGCCGTAAGAGAGTGATGCCTTGTAACCCGGCACAAACTCCCAACCCGCAGCCGTTTGCCAGGTGCCATGACGGCCAAAGTCCTGGTTATCATCGCCACGCGCCGAACCTTCAAGCGTAACATTGCCAAACTGCTGCTGAGCCGTCAGGTAAGCACCGGTGTTGTCTTGCTTGTAACCATCTTCATCACGCGGTGCGCCAGAATAAAGTTGTCCAATCGAACTCAGTTTCTGCTGCTGCCAATCCAGACCCGCGCTGACCATGCCATGCCCCACCGCAAAGGTGTTGCCCCATTGCAGGTTGCGCTGCTCCATGTCATCCAGGCTATTGGAATCCGCATAGCGGCCGTCAGACCCAACGTAGTTATAGATTTTGTACTTTTGATAACTGGCGGTCAGCTGCGAGGAGTATTCCTCTTTATTAAAGCGCAGACCGGTATCAAACGAGTGATTATAGATCTGTTGCTCATCCTGACCACCGACATAACCCGCATCGTAATCTGAGTTCGCGGCGTAACCGTAACCCCGGAAGAAGCCAGAAAACGCCTCGTTAAACTTGTGGTCAACGCCAGCCCAGAACGCCTTATTGCGCCAGCCATCACGATCGCGATCGGTCGGAGACGTTGAGCCCGGCTGAACGTTGTAGCCGTTGGTGGCCTGATAAGAGCCCGCCACCGTTACGCGCGTCTGGTCCGTGACATTTTGATTGATGCCGCCGCTGTATTCCTGATAGCCCTTCGAACCAAAGCCAGCCGTCAGCGAGTTTTGATTGTTCGGGTTTTGCGTGATGACATTCACCACGCCGCCAATCGCATCTGCGCCGTAAACCGCAGACCGCGGGCCACGAATGAACTCAACGCGCTGGATGATGGAAACAGGGATTTGGTTGAAGTCAGCAACGCCGGTAATGCCAGGCTTAGAGAACGGCACACCGTCAACCAGAATTAGCGTATGGCGCGCTTCAGAACCACGTACATACATAGAAGCGCTTTGCCCAATGCCGCCGCTTTGCGCGATATCCACGCCCGGCAAGCGGCGTAACACTTCCAGTAGGTTCTTGGATTGCCACTGATCGATCTCATCACGGGTGACAACAGAAGTCGAAGCCAGCACCGACGAGACAGGCTGCGCGAAGCGGTTAGCGGTAACGATTTGCGTATCATCATTCTGCTGCGCGTAGCCAAATTGCGCCCAGAGAGACAACGCCGTTGCACTGAAGGCAAACAGCGAAGCATGTGTTTTTTTCATTGTTATAGCATCCAAAAGACGAAGCAGGATGCCGCACGACTACAACCAATAGCTCGCGATGGTCGTATGTATTGCGACGTCACACCGGCAGGTCTTCGGGCTGAGAATCATAAATGGTGAAAAAACTTCCCATCCGGCAGGACAGTGTTTGTAATTGCCATCACCACGACATTCTTTACCGCTGCGCGTCAGCTCCAGATTCACACTGGATTCCCTTTTAACTCAAGGAGGCCGGCAGGCGCAGTCTACGGCCAGGAAGGCCGGAAATCCAGACTTCCAGCCATCTTGTTTTCCGCAGGGCTGGACATCAGCAGTTGAATGCCTACAATCGCCCGGCAAGCCAGCTTATTACCAGGATTAAAGATGACACCCGAACAGCTCCCGATTGAACAATACGACGCGCAACTGGCGGAAAAAGTCAGCCGCTTACAGGCGATGATGATGCCCTTTGCCGCGCCCGACGTGGAGGTGTTCCGTTCGCCGGTCAGCCACTATCGGATGCGTGCCGAATTCCGCATCTGGCACGACGGAGACGATCTCTACCACATCATCTTTGATCAACAGACCAAGCAACGTATCCGCGTCGATCAATTCCCGGCGGCCAGTGAATTGATCAACCAGCTGATGCCAAAACTGATCGCGGCGATCCGTGACAACCGCACGCTGCGTTTCAAACTGTTCCAGATCGATTACCTGTCGACGATGAGCAACCAGATTGCTATCTCGCTGCTCTATCACCGCAAGCTGGAAGAGGAGTGGACCGCCGCCGCCAGCGCCCTGCGCGACAGCCTGCGTGCCGAAGGCTTTGATGTGCAGCTGATTGGCCGCGCTACCAAAACCAAAATCTGCCTCGATCGCGATTACGTGGATGAGCGCCTGCCGGTCGCGGGGAAAGAGATGATTTATCGTCAGGTGGAAAACAGCTTCACCCAGCCAAACGCGGCGATGAATATTCAGATGCTGGAGTGGGCGCTGGACGTCACGCAGGATTCGCAAGGCGATCTGCTGGAACTCTATTGCGGTAACGGCAACTTCTCGCTGGCGCTGGCGCGTAACTTCCGCAGCGTGTTGGCCACGGAGATTGCCAAGCCGTCGGTCGCGTCCGCGCAATACAACATTGCCGCCAACCATATTGATAATGTGCAGATTATTCGTATGGCCGCTGAAGAGTTTACCCAGGCGATGACGGGCGTTCGCAGCTTCAATCGTTTAGAAGGCATCGACCTGAAGAGCTATCAATGCGAAACCATTTTTGTTGATCCGCCACGTAGCGGGCTGGATGAGGAAACTGTGAAGATGGTGCAGGCCTATCCGCGCATCCTTTATATCTCCTGCAACCCGCAAACGCTGTGCGACAACCTCGCGGTGCTGGGAGAAACGCATGATGTCACGCGTCTGGCGCTGTTCGATCAGTTCCCGTATACCCATCATATGGAATGCGGCGTGCTGCTGACGCGCAAGGCCTAAACAACAACGGGAACCCCAAGGTTCCCGTTTTTTCACTGCTTGCTCTTCGCGCGGCGAAAACGCATACCAATCCAGAACACCAGCGCCACCATCAGAATGGTCGGGATGAAGTTAGAGCCGATATCCGGATATTCAGCCCGCACCAGCGCGCTATAAACCAAAATACCCAGCAGGAAGAACGCCGCCGCCAGTGAAGGCATGCCGTCTGGCATATTGCGGTTGAGATAACGCTGATGCAAACACCAGGCCGCGAGGCCAAGCGCAATCAGCGGGAATATCGAAAAGGGAACAAACGTGCTGAACAGCACCGAAAAGGAGCCGTTGATCGCTAAACCGGTGATAAAAGCCAATAAAAGCGTTCCTTTATCGCGTGGGTTTTGCTCAATCATTTCATTATCCTTATCACATTACTCTTCGGGTTTTTCCAGGGTAACCGCCAGACGCTCTTGCTCCCGGCGATACCAGTAATAAGCGCCTTTGGCGATCATGCGCAGCTGCAGCACTAATCGATCCTCAAGCTTACGGCGCTGCTCAATATCAACGTCCAGCGCTTCGGCACCCGCGCTAAACACAATCGTCACCATGGCTTCGGCCTGCGCTTCGGTGAAGCTGCGCGGCATGCGATTTTCTAATTCAAGATAATCGGCCAGTTCGGCGATGAAGTGCTGAATCTCACGCGCGACTGCGGCACGAAAGGCCGCCGAGGTTCCGGAGCGCTCGCGTAGTAAGAGCCGAAAAGCGTTGGGATTGTTCCCGATGAACTCCATAAAAGTTGCCACCGAGGTTTTGATAATGCTGCCGCCCTTGGCAATACGCTGGCGCGCCTGACGCATTAACTGGCGCAGCATCAAGCCGCTTTCGTCCACCATGGTCAGGCCCAGCTCATCGACATCGCGGAAGTGACGATAAAATGAGGTCGGCGCAATCCCCGCTTCGCGTGCAACTTCGCGCAAACTCAGGCTGGCAAAACTCCTTTCTGCACTTAACTGACTGAAGGCAGCCTCAATCAGTGAACGTCGTGTACGTTCTTTTTGTAGCGCTCTGACGCCCATTTTCCCGGCCTTTTAGGTGATTTGGCAGGCACTATAACAAACTTTTCAGCGTACAGCGGTGCAAACTTTGTGAACGCCTGTGAACCTCACGCTTTGTCAAACTTCAGCAATTTACGCTGTTAGAATTCAGATGTGCGCGGCGAGATGTTAGAATCTCGTTGTAAAAATGTGATAAAAAAATAGGACGTACTGGTATGCAAAAGTCTTACGATTACGATGCCATTGTGATTGGCTCCGGTCCGGGCGGCGAAGGTGCGGCGATGGGGCTGGTGAAGCAGGGAGCGCGTATTGCAGTGATCGAACGCTACCACAACATCGGCGGCGGTTGTACACACTGGGGAACCATCCCTTCCAAAGCCCTGCGTCACGCTGTTAGCCGTATCATCGAGTTCAATCAAAACCCACTTTACAGCGATCACACTCGCCTCCTGCGCTCCTCATTCGCCGACATTCTCAACCACACCGAGAACGTGATCAGTCAACAAACCGCGATGCGTCAGGGCTTCTACGAGCGCAACCGCTGTGAACTTTATCAGGGCGATGCCCGATTTGTTGATGCCAACACCATCGAAGTGGAACAACCCGACGGCACCCGCGAGCGATTAACCGCGGCGAAATTCGTGATCGCCTGCGGTTCTCGTCCGTATCATCCCGCAGATGTCGATTTCACCCATCCGCGCGTTTACGATTCCGACTCCATCCTCAACCTGCATCATGAACCTGGTCACGTCATCATTTATGGCGCCGGCGTAATTGGCTGTGAATATGCCTCGATTTTCCGCGGCCTGAACGTCAAGGTTGACCTGATCAACACCCGCGACCGTCTGCTGGCGTTCCTCGATCAGGAGATGTCAGATTCCCTCTCCTATCACTTCTGGAACAGCGGCGTGGTGATTCGTCACAACGAAGAGTTTGAGAAGATTGAAGGCGTTGATGACGGGGTGATAATTCACCTTAAATCGGGCAAAAAAGTGAAAGCCGATTGCCTGCTGTACGCAAACGGTCGAACCGGTAACACCGATTCACTGGCGCTGGAAAACGTCGGACTGGAAGCGGATGGTCGTGGCCTGCTGAAGGTGAACAGCATGTATCAAACTGCGCTGCCGCATATTTACGCGGTTGGCGACGTGATTGGTTATCCAAGCCTGGCTTCTGCTGCTTACGATCAGGGCCGCATTGCCGCGCAGGCGATCATCAAAGGTGAAGCTACCGCGCACCTGATCGAAGATATTCCAACCGGGATTTACACCATTCCGGAGATCAGCTCAGTGGGTAAAACCGAACAGCAGCTGACGGCGATGAAAGTGCCGTATGAAGTGGGTCGTGCGCAGTTTAAACATCTGGCGCGTGCGCAGATTGTTGGCATGCATGTCGGCAGCCTTAAGATTCTGTTCCACCGCGAAACCAAAGAGATTTTAGGGATTCACTGCTTTGGCGAGCGTGCTGCGGAGATCATTCACATCGGCCAGGCCATCATGGAACAGAAGAACGGCGGCAACACGATCGAGTACTTCGTGAATACCACCTTCAACTATCCCACCATGGCCGAAGCTTATCGCGTGGCAGCGTTAAACGGCTTAAACCGCCTGTTTTAACGAGGTATCCAGATAACCCTTCATGTGGGTTTTGATTGCTTCTGCCAACTGCTCATAGCGGCTGCGCAGAGGCGATCCTGGACGATAGACCAACGCGATGGTGCGCTGCGGCACCGGCTTGTAGCACGGTAAATAGCAGACGCCATCACGTTCGCGTTCATTCGGCACGGACAGCGCAGGTAACAAGGTAATGCCGCTACCGGCGGCAACCATGTTGCGCAGCGTTTCCAGACTGGTGGCGCGGAAATGCGTATCTTCATCGGCACCGGCTTCGAAGCAGAAGCCCATCGCCTGATCGCGCAGGCAGTGCCCATCTTCCAGCATCAGTAATTTCTCACCGGCCAGATCCGACATCGGCACGCGATCGCGATCGCGCCACGGATGATCGGCATACACCGCCAGCGTCATTGGCTCATCAAACAGCGGCACCTCAATAAAGGCTTCACTCTCTTTCACCAACGCCACGATGGCGCAATCCAGCTTGCCGCTGTCGAGCTGTGCCAGCAGTTGCTGCGTCTGCGCTTCATGCAGGTACATTTCGAGTTTGGGGAAGGTTTTGTGCAGCATCGGAATGATGTGCGGCAGCAGATACGGCCCGGTGGTTGGAATCAAACCAATGTGCAGCGGTCCAGACATCGCTTCGCCTTGCTGGCTCGCCATCTCCTTCAGCACTTTCACTTCGCGCAGCACGGTTCGCGCTTGATCCACCAGCAACAGTCCAGCCTGAGTAAACAACACCTTACGGCTGGTTCGCTCCAGCAGCATCACGCCAAGTTCATCTTCCAGCTTACGAATCTGTCCACTTAAGGTAGGTTGGCTGACATGACATGCGTCAGCTGCACGCCGGAAATGGCGATGCTCCGCAAGTGAAACCAGGTATTCGAGATCACGAATATTCATTGAAATCCTCCAAACCACGATAGCCCGTGGCGATAGATAGAATAGCAATGAACGATTGGCCCTATCAAGGCGTGAGCGGGAATAATGCGCGCATCAAATGATCTGGAGCAGAACCTGCAAACTGCTTAAAACCAATCACTGTGCTGGCCGGGAGTGGCCTGCCCTTGATGATGTGCCTATAACAAAATGTAATTCCGAAGCTAGAGGTTGGCGGGCTACCGAAGAGGTGCCCGCTTTTTTTGCTTGTCGCTCGCCTGCTGGATATCAACAGAGCGCGATAAATCGCGCCGCTACGCATTCCTGCATATACCGCAGCGGCGCAATCTAATGCGCATAGCTTTTAACCCAAACGCTTCTGCGCTTCGCTGATGGCGAAGGCGACCTGTTGAGGAGCGACACCACCTTGCGCATTACGCTTATCCAGGCAAGATTGCAGCGACAGAATTGGATACACGTCATCCTCAATCACCGCGCTGAACTGCTTCAACTGCGCCAGAGTGAGCGCTTCCAGCGCCACGCCTTGCTTGATCGCTTCCACCACGGTTTCACCCACAATGTGGTGGGCTTCGCGGAACGGAACGCCTTTTGCCACCAGATAATCGGCCAGCTCGGTCGAGTTGGCGTAGCCCTGCTCAGCGGCTTCCTGGCAACGCGGACGTTTTACCTGAATGCCGTCCAGCACCAGCACCGACATATGCAGGCAGTCGAGCCAGGTATCCAGCGCATCGAACAGCCCTTCTTTGTCTTCCTGCATATCTTTGTTGTACGCCAGCGGCAGGCCTTTCAGCGTCATCATCATGCCGGTCAGCGCACCTTGCACACGGCCACATTTGCCACGGATCAGCTCCAGCGCATCCGGGTTTTTCTTCTGCGGCATCAACGACGATCCGGAAGTGACTTTATCCGACAGCTCAAGGAAGCCCGCTTCACCGGTGTTGAAGAAGATCAGGTCTTCAGCAAAGCGCGACAGATGCACCATGCCAATCGAGGCGTCTGACAGCAGCTCGAGCACGTGATCGCGATCGGAAACGGTATCGAGGCTGTTACGCGTGGCAGAGGCAAAACCTAACCAGCCGGCCAGCTGCTGACGATCGATCTCGTAGGCGGTACCCGCCAGCGCGCCGCAACCCAGCGGACTGACATCCATACGCTTCAGTGCATCCTGCAGACGGCTCTCGTCACGCGCCAGCATCTCAACGTACGCCAGACACCAATGCGCGAACGTCACCGGTTGCGCACGCTGCAGGTGCGTGTAACCCGGCATCACCGCGTCCTGATTGGCTTGTGCCGTGGCGACCAGCGCCGATTGCAGCTCGCGCGTCGCCTCCAGCAGCACGGCAACCTGCTCTTTGCACCACAGTTTCAGATCGGTCGCGACCTGATCGTTACGGCTACGGCCGGTGTGCAATTTCTTGCCCAGCGCGCCGACTTTGTCGATCAGCTTGCCTTCCACCCAGCTGTGAATATCTTCCGCATCGCTTTGCAGAATCTGCTCAGGATTGGCGCGTACCTCAGCCAGCAGTTCATTCAACGCGCTTTCCAGCTGTTGCTGCTCTTCATTGGTCAGCACGTTGACCGTCACCAGCGCTTTTGACCAGGCAATCGAGCCGGTAATGTCCTGCTCGGCCAGACGATAGTCAAAACGCAGCGAGTCGTTGAACTGTTTGAACCGTTGGTCTGCTGCCTGCGAAAAACGTCCGCCCCAAAGTGCCATCTGCATTACTCCTGAATCTGTTATAGAAAAGGCGGCCCGAAGCCGCCCTTGCAAAATATGTCGATTGCCGCGGTATTACTTCTTCTGCTCGTTCAGCGCGCGAATGCGTGAAGAGAGTGAGAACAAGCGGATAAAGCCGCCCGCGTGACGGTGATCGTAAACTTCGTCTTCGCCAAAGGTGGCGAACTCTTCTGAGTACAGGCTGTTAGCAGAGGTTTTCTGAATCGCCGTGGCCTGGCCTTTATACAGCTGGAGTACCACTTCGCCATTCACCTCTTCTGCCAGGGATTCAGCTGCGGCCTGGATAGATTTACGCAGCGGCGCGAACCAGCGACCATCGTAAACCACGTAAGACATTTCATGGCCCAGCTGCTCACGCCATTTGAAGCTATCGCGATCCAGCACCAGTTGTTCAACCGCACGCAACGCGTTAACCATGATGGTGCCGCCTGGAGTTTCGTAGCAGCCGCGGGACTTGATGCCTACCAGACGGTTTTCCACGATGTCGATACGGCCGACGCCGTGTTTGGCGCCCAGCACGTTGAGTTTTTCCAGGCACTGGAACGGGCTAAGCGTCTCGCCGTTCACCGCCACCACGCGACCTTTCTCCACGGTGACCGTGACATTTTCTGGCTGATCGGGCGCTTCCAGCGGATCAACGGTCCACACCCAGCAATCTTTGTTCGGTGCATTGGCTGGGCTTTCCAGCACGCCGCCTTCGGTAGAGATGTGCCATGCGTTCTCATCAC
The DNA here is from genome assembly GCF_003208415.1 of Pantoea sp. AG1095. Lineage (NCBI taxonomy): Bacteria > Pseudomonadati > Pseudomonadota > Gammaproteobacteria > Enterobacterales > Erwiniaceae > Pantoea > Pantoea sp. AG1095. Next base: position 10,771 of record NZ_QKMJ01000013.1, read on the forward strand.
GGCTGTAGATTTTTTCCAGCGACGCAGTGGTCGGGATATTGCGTTCTTTCAGGTAATCCAGCAGCGCTTCACGTGAACGCAGGTCCCACTCACGCCATGGCGCAACCACTTTCAGTTGTGGCGCCAGCGCGGTGTAGGTGGTTTCGAAACGCACCTGATCGTTACCTTTACCGGTTGCGCCGTGGCACAGCGCATCTGCGCCCACTTTCAGCGCCAGCTCAACCTGGGCTTTAGCGATAATCGGACGCGCCATAGACGTACCCAGCAGATAAGTGCCTTCGTACAGGGCACCAGTCTGCAGAACCGGATACACGTATTCGCTGATGAACGCTTCACGCAGGTCAACCACGTGGCACTCAGACGCACCTGACTGCAGCGCTTTCTTCTCAACGCCTTCCAGATCGGCTGGATCCTGGCCAATGTTCGCCACGAACGCCACCACTTCACAGCCGCCATAGTTCTCTTTCAACCATGGAATGATGGCTGAAGTATCCAGACCGCCGGAGTAGGCCAGAACGATTTTTTTGATGTTTTGCGTGCTCATGTCTTAATCCTTGATTATGCGAGAATCCGGGTGCCAATCGACACGCCGTTGAAAAGGGTTGGCAGTTGTTCAGCATGACGCCAGCTGGCGATATCGACCGGGCGACCGAGCGTGCGGGCGGCATCAAGCGCCGCGTTCACTTTCACGATCATGCCATCGGTGATGATGCCCTGCGCAATCAGCTGCTCCGCTTTCGCGGCGGTCATCTCTTCGATGCGCTGACCTTTGCCGTCGAGAATACCGCTGACATCAGACAACAGCACCAAATCGGCACCGATGGTCGCAGCCAGCGCGGTTGCCGCCTGGTCGGCGTTGACGTTCATCAACTCACCGCCGTCGGTGATGCCAATCGAGCTGATCACCGGCATGTAGCCCGCCGCCAGCAGCGTGTTCACCAGCGCCGGATTGCCCGGCGTCGCGTTGCCAACGTGTCCCAGCTCTTCATCGAACTGCGCCACGTTGACCAGACCGGCATCGCCGAGGCACAAACCCACCGCGCCGATGCCATATTTCTTCGCCCACGCCAGCAGCGTTTTGTTGGCGGTACCGGCTAACGCACCGGTAATAATGTCAATCTGATCGGCTGGCGTCACGCGCAAACCGTTCTTCTTTTTCACCGGCAGCGCGAGCTTCTTCATCAGCTCGTCCACCACGCAACCACCGCCGTGCACAATGATCAGCGGACGCTGATGTTCATTGCGGTACGCCAGCAGGGCATCAAACAGACGGGCCAGCGCTTCTTCGCTATCCAGCAGCACGCCACCCAGTTTAATGATTAATGGATTCATTGCGTTATCCGTTCGTTAAATCAGAGACAGCGTTTCGGGGAAGCCGAAACGAATGTTTAAACACTGAACCGCCTGCGATGAGGCGCCTTTCAGCAGGTTATCTTCGGCAGCCACCACAATCAGGTGCTCGCCTTGCATGGCGAAGCCGATGTCGCAGAACGGTAAACCGACCACCGCTTTCAGCGCCGGTACGCCTTTGTCATAGACGCGCACCAGCGGTTTGTCGTGGTAAGCGTTATGGAAGGCATCCGCCACATCCTGCTGCGTCACGCCCGCTTTCAGGCGGCAAGTGGTGGTCGATAAAATCCCGCGTGGGAAGCTGCCCAGATGTGGCGTGAAGATCACCGGCGTACCGAGATGCGCCACAATTTCCGGGTGATGACGATGATTAAACAGGCCGTACGGCTGCAAGCTCACTTCACAGAAGCTGGTGCCAACGTTGGCTTTGCGCCCTGCGCCGCTCACGCCGCTGGTGGCATTGATTACCGGCCACTGTGCATCGTTAAGCAGACCCGCTGCGATCAGCGGTTTCAGCGAAAGCTGGGCTGCGGTTGGGTAGCAACCCGGCACCGCAACCAGCTCCGCATCTTTGATTTTGTCGTGCTGCCATTCGGCCAGGCCGTAAACCGCCTTGTCCAGCCAATCCTGATGCTGATGGCTGAAACCGTAATATTGCGTATAGAACGCATCGTCGTTTACGCGGAACGCGCCGGAGAGATCGAACACCACGCAACCAGCTTTGAGGAATTCAGGTGCCAGATCGTGGCTGACTTCGTGAGCCGTGGCGAGGAACACCACATCCACTTTGTCGGCCCATTCAGCGGCGTCGCTCAGCGGCTGCAGCGGCAAATCGACAATGCCTTTGAGCTGCGGATGCAAATCCGACAATAACTTTCCAGCATCCGGGCTTTGCGCTGAAACCGCCAAAGCGGTTATGTTCATATGCGGATGGCGATTCAGGTAGGTGGCAAGCTCTACGCCAGCGTAACCACTGGCACCAACGATCAGCGTATTCAACATCAGGCTGTATACCTTATTACAGTCACGTATCGGGTCGCGGCCTTGCCCCGTTGCCCAGAATGCCGTTTGCAGAAGATTTGATGCTTCACATGCAAGCGACGTTATTGTATTTTTATTCACTATTAATGCATGAATATTGATACATCCTAACCCAAGGACCGTCAACAGTGAAGACAAAATTACCACCTTTTATCGAACTCTACCGCCAGTTGATTGCCACGCCATCAATCAGCGCAACCGATAGCGCACTGGATCAGAGTAATGAAACTTTAATCAATTTGCTGGCCGGCTGGTTCCGCGATATTGGCTTCAGTGTCGAAGTGCAGCCGGTGCCTGGCACGCGGCATAAATTCAACATGCTGGCGCGCAGCGGATTGGGCGCAGGCGGCTTGTTATTGGCGGGTCATACCGACACTGTGCCTTACGATGATGGCCGCTGGACGCGCGATCCGTTCACGCTGACCGAACACGACAACAAGCTGTACGGCCTCGGCACCGCCGACATGAAAGGCTTCTTCGCCTTTATTCTGGACGCGCTGCGTGACGTTGACGTGACCAAACTCAGCAAGCCGCTCTACGTCCTCGCCACCGCCGACGAAGAGACCACCATGGCGGGCGCGAAGTATTTCTCTGAATCCACCCAATTGCGTCCGGATTGCGCCATCATCGGCGAGCCCACCTCACTTAAGCCGGTGCGCGCGCATAAAGGTCATCTGTCGAATGTGATTCGTATTCAGGGGCAATCAGGCCACTCCAGCGATCCGTCACGCGGCGTTAACGCCATTGAACTGATGCATGAATCCATTACCCAGCTGATGCAGCTGCGTAACACGCTGAAAGAGCGTTACAACCACGATGGTTTTGCCATTCCTTATCCAACCATGAACTTTGGTCATATTCATGGTGGCGACGCGGCCAACCGCATCTGCGCCTGCTGTGAATTGCACATGGATATTCGTCCGCTGCCGGGCTTAACCCTGAGCGATTTGGATGGTCTGCTAAATGACGCGCTGGCGCCGGTAAGTGCGCGCTGGCCGGGACGTCTTACCGTGGGCGAGCTGCATCCGCCGATTCCAGGCTATGAATGTCCGGCCGATCATGAGCTGGTGCAAGTGGTGGAGAAGCTGCTGGGCGTGCCAACCGAAGTGGTGAACTATTGCACTGAAGCGCCTTTTATCCAGCAGTTGTGCCCAACGCTGGTATTAGGCCCGGGATCTATCAATCAAGCCCATCAACCTGATGAGTTTATTGATACCGCATTTATCAAGCCGACTCATGCGCTTATCACCCAAGTCGTACAGCATTTTTGTCATTGATGAACAACAAATGGGGCATTTCACTGTTAAATCAGCAAATTGCCCCCTCATTGTTCGGGATTTGATAATAAGAATAACTTATCTCGCTTCGCTGCAAGCAAATTCTTTGAATTTCCGCCATTTAGCAGCACATTTACGTAGATTTAAGGCAATTGACGCGCAGGAAGATACGTGGCTAGATAAAAGACGATGTTATGCCCGTTGGGCGTAAGAGTATTAAAAAAGACGATAAGGGTGTCAGGGTCCAATGAACGAACAATATTCCGCAATGCGAAGTAATGTCAGTATGCTCGGCAAACTGCTCGGGGATACGATTAAGGATGCACTAGGAGAGAACATCCTCGACCAGGTGGAGACCATCCGTAAACTCTCTAAGTCATCCCGCGCGGGAAATGACACTCATCGTCAGGAACTGCTGACCACGCTGCAAAATCTCTCGAACGACGAGCTGCTGCCGGTGGCGCGTGCGTTTAGCCAGTTCCTTAATCTCACCAACGTCGCTGAACAGTATCAAACCATTTCGCGTAGCGGCGATGGCGCGAACCATCCTGAACTGCTGAAAAAGACTTTCGAACGTCTGAAACAGCAAGGCGATATCAGCGAAGCGGCGATCCGCCAGTCGATTGAAGAGCTGTCGCTGGAGCTGGTGCTGACTGCGCACCCCACCGAAATTACCCGCCGCACGCTGATCCATATGCTGGGCGAAGTGAACAGCTGTTTGCAGCAACTCGATCATAGCGATATCTCTGACTACGAACGTACCCAGGTGATGCGCCGTCTGCGCCAGCTGGTGGCACAAGCGTGGCATACCGACGAAATCCGCAAATATCGTCCAACGCCGATCGATGAAGCCAAATGGGGCTTTGCCGTGGTGGAAAACAGCCTGTGGCAAGGCGTGCCAGCCTTCCTGCGTGAGCTGAATGAGCAAGTGGAAGAGACTTTTGGCATTAAGCTGCCGGTCGATTTCGTGCCGATTAAATTTACCTCGTGGATGGGCGGCGACCGTGACGGCAACCCGAACGTCACTGCACCGATTACCCGCCACGCGATGCAGCTGAGCCGCTGGAAGGCCGCGGACCTGTTCCTGCGCGATATCGGCGTGCTGATTTCCGAGCTGTCGATGTCCGAATGCAGCGACGAAGTGCGCGAGCTGTGCGGCGATGCGGAAGCGCTGGAGCCGTACCGCATGGTGCTGAAGCGCCTTCGCGGCCAGCTGATGACCACGCAGGCTTATCTTGGCCGTCGTCTTAAAGGCGAGCGCCTGCCGCGTCCGGCCGATTTGCTGGTCTCTAACGATCAGCTGTGGGATCCGCTGTTCGCTATCTATCAATCTCTGCAGCAGTGCGGCATGGGCATCATCGCCAATGGTCAGCTGCTGGACACGCTGCGCCGCGTGAAGTGTTTCGGCGTGCCGCTGGTGCGCATCGATATCCGTCAGGAGAGCACCCGCCATACCCAGGCGATTGCCGAAGTAACGCGCTATCTCGGCCTCGGTGATTACGAAAGCTGGTCAGAAGCGGATAAACAAGCCTTCCTGATTCGCGAACTGAATTCCAAGCGTCCGCTGTTGCCGCATCAGTGGGAACCGGGCGATGAGACGCGCGAAGTGCTGGATACCTGCAAAGTGGTGGCCGAAGCGCCGCAGGGTTCAATTGCTTCCTACGTGATCTCCATGGCGAAAACGCCGTCGGACGTGCTGGCCGTGCATCTGCTGCTGAAAGAAGCCGGCATTCCTTACGCCATGCCGGTTGCGCCGCTGTTCGAAACCCTTGATGACCTGAACAACGCCAACGACGTGATGACGCAGTTGCTGAACATCGACTGGTATCGCGGCTTTATCAATGGCAAACAGATGGTGATGATTGGCTATTCCGACTCGGCGAAAGATGCCGGCGTGATGGCCGCCAGCTGGGCGCAATATCAGGCGCAGGACGCACTGATCAAAACCTGTGAAAGCGCGGGCATCACGCTGACGCTGTTCCACGGACGCGGCGGCTCAATCGGTCGTGGCGGCGCGCCAGCCCATGCGGCGCTGTTGTCACAACCGCCGGGCAGCCTGAAAGGTGGCCTGCGCGTGACCGAACAGGGCGAGATGATTCGCTTCAAATACGGTTTGCCCGAAGTCACCATCGCCAGCCTGTCGCTGTACACCGGTGCGATTCTGGAAGCCAACCTGCTGCCACCGCCGGAACCCAAGCGCGAATGGCAGGAGATCATGAATGGTCTGTCGGCGCACTCCTGCGCGATGTATCGCGGCTATGTGCGTGAGAATCCGGACTTCGTGCCCTATTTCCGCTCAGCCACGCCAGAGCAGGAGCTGGGCAAATTGCCGCTGGGTTCACGTCCGGCTAAACGTCGCCCAACCGGCGGTGTGGAATCGCTGCGTGCCATTCCGTGGATCTTCGCCTGGACGCAGAACCGTCTGATGCTGCCAGCCTGGCTGGGCGCGGGTGCCGCGTTGCAGAAAGCGATGGATGAAGGTCATCAGGATGAGCTGGAGAACATGTGCCGCGAGTGGCCGTTCTTCGCCACACGTCTTGGCATGCTGGAGATGGTGTTCTCGAAAGCCGATTTGTGGCTGGCGGAGTACTACGATCAGCGTCTGGTGGATAAATCACTGTGGTCGCTCGGCAAGCAGCTGCGCGATCAGCTGGATGCGGATATCAAAGCGGTGTTGACCATCGCTAACGATGCCCATCTGATGGCTGACCAACCGTGGATTGCTGAGTCCATCGCGCTGCGTAACGTTTATACCGATCCACTGAACGTGTTGCAGGCTGAACTGCTGCATCGTTCACGTGCGCAGGAAGAGCGCGGTGATGAGCCAGATGCGCGTGTAGAACAAGCGCTGATGGTGACGATCGCGGGTGTTGCAGCGGGTATGCGTAATACCGGTTAATTTTTCCCCTCACCCTAACCCTCTCCCGCTGGCGGGAGAGGGAACCAATCAAGCACAGGTGTTTCAACATTGCTCCACCTAACCCTTCCCTCGCCCGCTGGCGGGAGAGGGACAGGGTGAGGGCATTAACCTCCCATCGCCGGACGCACACCCAGCGTGTGGCAAATGGCGTAACTCAACTCGGCGCGGTTCAGCGTATAGAAATGAAAATCCTTCACCCCTTCGCGCGACAGGATTTTCACCATGTCCATGGCGACGCTGGCACCCACCATTTTGCGCGTTTCCGGATCGTTATCCAGACCTTCAAACATTGCACTCATCCAGCCCGGCACCCGCACATTGGTCATGGTGGCGAAGCGTTGTAGCTGTTTAAAGTTAGAGACCGGCAAAATACCCGGCACGATCTCCACGTCGATACCGGTTGCGACACAGCGATCGCGGAAGCGCAGGTAGCTTTCCACGTCGAAGAAGAACTGCGTGATGGCGCGGTTAGCACCGGCATCAATTTTGCGTTTCAGGTTAATCAGGTCGGCCTGCGCGCTTTTTGCTTCGGGATGCACTTCCGGATAGGCCGCCACCGAGATGTCAAAATCGCCAACGTCTTTCAGCAGCGCCACCAAATCCGAACCGTACATCTCCGGCTTGCCGCTGCCCGGCGGTAAATCACCGCGCAGGGCCACGATATGACGAATGCCGCTATCCCAGTAATCACGCGCGATACCGCGCAACTCATCACGCGTGGCATCGATACAAGTCAGATGCGGTGCGGCTTCCAGACCGGTACGATCTTTGATGCCTTTGATGATGCTATGTGTACGATCGCGCTCGCCCGAGTTGGCACCGTAGGTGACGGAGACGAATTTTGGCTTCAGGCTGCTCAGTCGATCGATTGAGCTCCACAGGGTTTCTTCCATTTCGCTGGTACGTGGCGGGAAAAATTCGAAAGAGACATTAATTTGCCCGTTCAGCTCAGCCAGGCTCTGGTTCAACGCTTCGCGTTGATTGGCGTGAAAGAAACTCATCCTAATCCCTCGTCATCACATATCGATTATTTTGCGGCCTTCGAACATCCATACGTTTAGACGTCCAGATGCACAAAATGAACGATTCCCACGTTAGCGTCAACTGAAAATTAATGAATAGGCGTGACAAATCTTCACTCAAGGTGAAAGCGTTTCATGATGCGCGGGGGGAAGGTGAAGAATGCAGACGGACGATGCCGTCTGCAGAGTGAGGCAGATTACAGCAGCTGTGCGAGGCGATTGATATCCGATTGCAACGCGCCCGCCGTAACATCACGGCCTGCGCCCGGTCCGCGAATCACCAGCGGATTATCGCGATACCAGCGGCTTTCGATGGCAAACACGTTATCGCACGGCAGCAACGCGGCCAGCGGATGCTCTGGGCGCACCGCTTCCACGCCGACGCGCGCTTTGCCATTGGCATCGAAACGCGCCACGTAACGCAGCACTAAGCCCATCTCTTGCGCCGCTTCCAGACGCTGCAGCATCTGATCATTCAGCTCGTCGGCGTTTTCAAAGAAGTGATCAATCGACTCACCGTCGCAAATTGCCGGCACCAGCGACTCGACACGCACCTGATCCGGCTCGATGTCGTAGCCCGCTTCACGCGCCAGAATCACCAGCTTGCGCATTACGTCCTGCCCGGACAAATCCACACGCGGGTCAGGTTCGGTCAAGCCTTGCTGCCACGCCTGATCGACCAGCTCACTAAACGGCACCGTGCCGTCAAATTGCAGGAACAGCCACGACAGCGTGCCGGAGAAGATGCCGCTGATCGCCAGAATGCTGTCGCCGCTTTCGCGTAAATCGCGCACCGTGTGATTGACCGGCAAACCGGCACCGACGGTGGCGTTATACAGCCAGTGACGACCGGTTTTGGCGAAAGCATCGCGCACCTGACGCCAGCTCTGACCGCTCGACGCACCGGCAACCTTGTTGGCGCTGATAACATGGAAACCGTGACTGGCGAAATCATGATACTGCTGCGCCAGCTGCTCGCTGGCGGTGACGTCCAGCACCACTAAATCATCGAACGGGTGCGCACGCATCCACAGGAACAGCGACTCTTCATCGCGCTCGACCGCTTCATCATCGAAGAACGCCAATGCGCGGCTGGCTTCCAGACCGTCGTAGCTCAGCAAACTGCGGCTGCTGTCTGCCACGCCCGCCAGCACATATTCAAATCCTGTACGTGCCGACAGCGTTTCCTGCTCGCGGGCAAACAGTTCCAGCCAGCGTGAACCGATGTTGCCTTTGCCGAACAACATCAAACCGATGCGTTTTTCTGCGCGGAACAGCGACTGATGCAGTCCCTGAATCAGGTGCTGCGTCGGGCCGACGCGCAGTACCGCTACGATGCTGATGTGATCTTCCGATTGCCAGACAAACTCCACCGGCTGATCTTTGATCTGCTGCCAGAAGCGGTGGCTGTGCAGCGGATTACGCGTCACGCCCGCGCCCACCAGCGCCACCAGCGCTAAGCCGTCGCGCAGCTGCAGATGGCCCGGCAGTGCGGCGTCCTGCAACAGGTTGAAGGCGCTATTCACCACTTCCGAGGTGTAACACAGCTGCAGCAGGCGACGATCGGGATGCACGCCGATTGCCAGCGGACGCAGCTGCGCGCGCTTCAGCAGCAGATCGATCTCTTTCTGCTGGGTTTTGAAATCGTGATTGTCGGGAATTTGAATCTCCACCAGACACACATCATCGTGGCTGGTGACGATTCGCGCGCCGGTGCCGGAGGCTAGCACGCGTTCAATACGCGTCGAGCCTTGCTCAGGTTGATAGCTGCAACGCAGCTGCAAGTCGATGTCGCTGTTGGAAACCGGCTGCAAGGTGCGGGTGTGCAGCACCGGCGCAGCCAGACGCGCCAGCTCGCTGGCTTCATCAAGACGCAGCAGCGGCAGCAGGCACGCATCAGAGACTTTACGCGGATCGGCGCTGTAAACGCCTGCCACATCGCTCCAGATGGTCACGCGACCGACGCCCGCCAGCGCACCAATCTGCGTTGCCGAGTAGTCCGAGCCGTTACGCCCAAGCAGCACGGTTTCACCCGCTTCGCTGCGGCTGATAAAGCCGGTCACCACCAAACGCTTATGCGGATGCTGTGTTAACAGCTCCTGCAGCAGCGGCCAGGATTTGCCTTCATCAACCTGCGGCTGCGCGGCACGTTCAGCACGCAAGAAGTCACGCGCATCCAGCCAGGCGGCTTCGATCTCGCGCTGGCTCAAAACCGCAGCCATCAAGCGCGCTGACCAGATTTCGCCATGCCCCACCACTTCGGCATACACCGCGTCGGTGATGGTGCCATCGAGCAGCGCCGCCAGTCTTTCCAGATCGCGTATAAAGGAAGACGTCAGGGTTTCGGCATATTCAGCAGGCAGCAGCGCAGCAATTAATTCGCTGTGAAAACGCCGTAAAGCCTGTTGCACCTGATGGGCAGATAAGCGATCGCTCTGGCTCAATTTCAGCCAGCTGATCAACTGGTTAGTGGTGCTGCCTGCGGCAGAGACCACCATTAAGTCGCCTGGCTGGCTGTAATCCGCCATAATGCTGGCCACGCGCTGATAGCAACGTGCGTCGGCCAGGCTACTGCCACCAAATTTATGCAACTGCTTGATCGGCGTTCCCGCGCCCACTGAACTCGTCATGATTACTCCTCGGCTGCGATCCGGAATGCATTATCCAGATCGGCGATTAAATCTTCGTGATCTTCAATCCCAACAGAAATACGCAGCAGTGTTTCCGAAATTCCCGCTGCCGCGCGCGCTTCTGCAGACATGCCGGCATGCGTCATGGTCGCGGTATGCGAAATCAAACTCTCTACGCCGCCCAGCGATTCGGCCAGTGTGAACAGCTGCAGCGCTTTCAGGAAGCGGCGCAGGCGAGCCTCATCGGCATCAATTTCGAAACTCAGCATGGCACCAAAACCACGCTGCTGACGTACCGCAAACTCATGACCGGCATTTTCCGGCAGGGACGGATGATACAGTTTTTTCACCAGCGGTTGTTGCTTCAGGTAATCAACTATCGCCAATGCATTGCGTTGTGCGGCGGCGATGCGCGGTGACAGCGTGCGCAAACCGCGCAGCAGCAGATAGCTATCAAACGCGGCGCCGGTTACACCAATATTATTCGCCCACCACGCCAGATCGGTGGCCATCGCTGGATCTTTCGCAATCACCGCGCCCGCCACCACATCAGAGTGACCATTCAGGTATTTGGTGCAGGAGTGAACAACCAAGTCGGCACCCAGCGCCAGCGGGTTTTGCAGCGCCGGGCTGAGGAAGGTGTTGTCTACCACGCTAATGGCGCCAGCTTCACGCGCGGCGGCGCAGATGCTGGCGATATCGACCACACGCAGCAGTGGATTACTCGGGCTTTCAACCAGCACCAGTTTTGGCTTCTCGGCCAGAGCAGCGGCCAGCGCCGCTTTGTCGCCCTGATCGACAAACTTCACGCGATAGGCGCCGCGCTTGCTCAGGCTATCGAACAGACGATAGCTGCCGCCGTAACAGTCATGTGGCGCCACCAGCAGATCGCCCGGCTTCAGGAACACGGTTGTCACCAGATGAATCGCTGACATGCCGGTATTGGTCAATACCGCGCCTGCGCCACCTTCCAGCTCTGCCAGCGCGCGCTGAACCACATCGCGCGTTGGATTACCACGACGTGAATAGTCATGCGCACGCGGCTCATTGAAGTCGAGGAAGTTATAGGTGCTGGAGAGATGAATCGGTGGGACAACGCAGCCATATTGCTCGTCATCATTCAAACCGCTACGTACTGCGATGGTTGCCTGTTTACGCGTCATGGTGCTTACTGTTCCTGAAGAAAAAGAAGAGCAACAGGATAACATTCCGCACATAGACGTCAATACATCTGGACATCTAAATGTCTTTGCGTATAGATTGAGCAAATCATCAATAACCGCTAAAATTGTCCGTCATCGCCTGGTGTTCAGCGCGCTTTCCTTTGCAGAAGCGGTGCTCAAGCATAAAACCTGCGGTTTAAGGGGTCAGGCATCGAAAAATCGGGCATAATCAACGGATTTCCCCATATTCAACTTTTATTGATTAAGGTAACCCATGGCTGAATGGAACGGCGAATATATCAGCCCTTACGCTGAACATGGCAAAAAGAGCGAGCAGGTTAAGAAAATCACAGTTTCTATCCCGCTAAAAGTGCTGAAGATTTTAACGGACGAGCGCACCCGCCGTCAGGTGAACAACCTGCGTCACGCCACCAACAGCGAACTGCTGTGTGAAGCCTTTTTGCATGCTTTCACCGGGCAGCCTCTGCCGAACGATGTCGATTTGCGTAAAGAACGCAGCGATGAGATTCCGGAAGAAGCGAAACAGATTATGCGTGAAATGGGCATCGATCCCGATAGCTGGGAATACTGAAGCCAGAAATAAAAAAACCCAGCCGAGGCTGGGTTTTTTCTTGCTGCCGAATCGCGAAGATTCGACGGCCAAAAATCTTATTTCTTGCTTGCTGGCACGCTGAAACGCTTGTTGAAGCGATCTACACGGCCACCGGTGTCAGCAATACGCTGCTTACCAGTGTAGAACGGGTGGCATTTGCCGCACACGTCCAGGTTCAGACCAGAAGCCATGGTTGAACGGGTGTTGATCACGTTACCGCAAGAGCAAGTCATGGTTACTGCTTCGTACTTAGGGTGAATACCTTGTTTCATGGGAGAACCTCATAAAAGGCCGTGTCGCTCTCCGTGCCAGGCTCAGCCTGCACAGCACCACACGCGGTTGAACATTAAGTGTATGCTCCGACAAGTGATCTCATCGAAGGCGGCATAGTATACAGAAATTAACCGGTTTTAGCAAATAGCCGCTTCCTAATTAGCCGTGTACACTACTTCTCCTTAATTCAGAACCGGATAGAGATTCAGATGCCCGTTGTTCAGGTTGCCCTGCCCGTTCCGCTACCTCGCCTGTTTGATTACTTGCTGCCTGCCGATGCGCCGCAGCCGGTAGCGGGCGCACGCGTGAATGTGCCGTTCGGCAATCGCAAAATGATCGGCATTGTGATTGGCACGCGTGAGACCAGCGATCTGCCGCTGACGCAGCTCAAGCAGATAGAGAGCGTGCTCGACGATCAAAGTCTGTTCTCGCCCGCGCTGTGGCGCATTTTGCATTGGGCCGCCAACTATTATCATTCGCCGCTCGGCGAAGTGCTGAGCCATGCGCTGCCGGTGCTGCTGCGTCAGGGCAAACCCGCGCAGGAAGCGCCGCTGTGGCAATGGGTGATTAATGATGCTGGCCGTGAAGTGGCGATGGAGAGCCTGAAGCGCGCGCCGAAACAGCAGCAAGCGCTGGCGATGCTACGTCAGCGACCGCTCTATCGTCATCAGGTCAGCGAACACGATTTTACCGATGCCGCGCTGCAAGCGTTGCGCGCAAAAGGCTTGTGCGAACTGCGTGAACACACGCCGCAGATGCACGACTGGCGTACCAGCTTTGCCGTCAAAGGGGATCGCCTGCGCCTGAATACCGATCAGGCGATGGCGGTGGGCGCGATGCGCAGTGAAGACGATCACTATGCGCCGTGGCTGCTGGCTGGCATTACCGGCTCGGGTAAAACTGAAGTGTATCTCAGCGTGCTGGAGAACGTGCTGGCACGCGGCAAACAGGCCTTGGTGCTGGTGCCGGAAATCGGCCTGACGCCGCAAACCATCGCCCGCTTCCGTGAGCGCTTTGATGCGCCGATTGATGTGCTGCACTCGGCACTGAATGACAGCGAACGCCTCGCCGTCTGGCTGCGTGCGCGCAGCGGCGAAACCGCGATTGTTATCGGTACACGCTCGGCGCTGTTCACGCCGCTGGCGCGCCCCGGCGTCATCATCATTGATGAAGAGCACGACAGCTCGTACAAACAACAGGAAGGCTGGCGCTATCAGGCGCGCGATCTGGCGGTGTTCCGTGCGCATGAGGAAGATATTCCAATTGTGATGGGTTCCGCCACGCCCGCGCTGGAAACCTTGCACAACGTGCGCGTCGGCAAATATCGCCAGCTCAATCTCACCAAACGCGCGGGCAATGCTAAACCGGCGTTACAGCAGCTGATCGATCTTAAAGGCCAGCAGCTGAAAGGCGGATTGGCGCCAGCACTGCTCGGCAAAATGCGTCAGCACCTGCAGGCCGACAATCAGGTTCTGCTGTTCCTCAACCGCCGTGGCTTCTCTCCGGCGCTGATGTGCCACGATTGCGGCTGGCTGGCCGAGTGCCAGCGCTGCGATAGCTACTACACGCTGCACCAGAACCATCGTCAGCTGCGCTGCCACCATTGTGACAGCCAGCGCCCGCTGCCAAATCAGTGCCCGAGCTGTGGTTCAACGCATTTGATGCCGGTCGGCGTCGGCACCGAACAGCTGGAACAGCAGCTGGGCACGCTGTTCCCCGGCGTGCCGGTATCGCGCATCGATCGCGACACCACCAGCCGTAAAGGCGCGCTGGAGCAGCATCTGGCCGATGTGCATCGCGGCGGCGCGCGCATTCTGGTGGGCACGCAGATGCTGGCGAAAGGCCATCATTTCCCGGATGTCACGTTGGTGTCGCTACTGGATGTTGATGGCGCGCTGTTCTCGGCCGATTTCCGCGCCGCCGAGCGTTTCGCTCAGCTCTACACGCAGGTCGCGGGTCGCGCCGGTCGTGCGGGTAAACAGGGCGAAGTGTTGCTGCAGACCCATCATCCGGAACATCCATTGCTGCAAACATTGCTGCATCGCGGCTATTTCGCCTTTGCCGATCAAACGCTGCTGGAGCGTCAGTCCGTTCAGCTGCCGCCGTGGACCAGCCATGCGCTGTTCCGCGCTGAGGATATGGATAACCAGCAGGCGGCGGAATTCCTCACACAGCTGCGTAATTTGCTGGAAGCCAGCCCGCTTAAAGATGAGGCGATGTGGCTGATGGGGCCGGTTCCGGCGTTGGCACCGAAGCGCAGTGGACGCTGGCGCTGGCAGCTGCTGTTGCAGCATCCGTCGCGCAAACGTCTGCAACAGCTGTTGAGCGGATCGCTGCCGCTGATCGCCACCTTGCCGGCGTCACGCAAAGTGAAATGGACGCTGGATATCGATCCCACCGAGAGCTAAGCCACGCCACAACTGCGAGCCAGATCGAAAAAAGTCGCACAAGTCACAATTTTTATGCAAATTAAGTAACAACCCGACGCGACCTTGGGTTAACAATAGTGCCGACCCGGTTGAAGCCCGGTAATGTCTGAAAATCAATGCGCTGTACCGCGTCAGGAGTTATACGTTGGACCAGAAGCAACCCTCCACCGCCGCCACCATGAAAGATGTGGCCGAGAAAGCAGGCGTTTCAACCGCTACGGTTTCACGTGCGTTGATGAATCCAGAAAAAGTCTCTGCTGCTACCCGGCTCAAGGTCGAAAAAGCGGTGATTGCCGTGGGTTATGCGCCGCACGGTTTGGCGCGCAATGCCAAACGCGGTGAAACGCAAACCATTCTGGTGATTGTGCCGGACATCTGTGATCCCTTCTTCAGTGAGATCATTCGCGGCGTGGAAGTCACCGCTGCGCATGAAGGTTATCTGGTACTGATTGGCGATTGCGCGCATCAGAATAAACAGGAAAAAACCTTTCTGAATTTAATGCTGACGCGACAGATCGACGGCATGGTGCTGTTGGGTTCACAGCTGCCGTTTGAGGCGGGCATTGAAGATCAGCGCAACCTGCCGCCGATGGTGATGGGCAACGAATTTGCGCCGGAGATGGCATTACCCACGGTCCATATCGATAACCTCACCGCCGCTTTTGAAGCGGTGAATCACCTGCTGCAGCTTGGTCATCGCCAAATTGCCTGCATCACCGGGCCAGAACACATTCCGCTGAGCCAGTATCGTTTGCAGGGCTACATTCAGGCGCTGCGTCGCAGCAGCATCGCCATCGACCCAACGATGATTGTGCACGGCGATTTCACCTTTGAAGCCGGCGCGAATGCGCTTAAGCAGTTGATGAGTTTGCCGCAGCCGCCGAAAGCGATTTTCTGCCATAGCGATTTGATGGCGCTGGGCGCGATGAACCAGGCGCGTAAACTTGGCATGCGCATTCCGCAGGATCTGTCGGTGGTGGGCTTTGATGATATCGAACTGGCGCAATACTACGATCCGCCGCTGACCACCGTGGCCCAGCCGCGTTTTGCCATCGGCCGAGAGGCGATGCTGCTGTTACTTGATGAGCTGCAGGGTAAACGCGTGAATAACGGTTCGCGCCTGCTGGATGCGGAGCTGCGCGTGCGCGGCAGTACGGCACCGGCGGCAAAACGGGAAAAATAGTGCGTAGACGCCTGCATTTTCAGCGGATTCTGAAGGCAGACTGTGCTGGTCAAAGTTCCAGCCCTTGCGTAACATGGCGCACTCATTGCCGGGCAATTAACAGCACATTTACATGCCCATTGGCATTTTTTTGAAGGGTAGCAGAACGAAAGTGGCACAGAAAGATTATGTAGGCCGCGGGCGTTCAACAGGGACGCGTCGCAAAAAACCCGCCAGCCGCAGCAAGAAAAGCAAAGGCGGATCAGGCACTTCAAAGCTCATGATGGTACTGGCCGCGGCCGTGCTGGTCACCTTTGCCGGTGGTTTATGGTTTATCTCGCATCATAAGAAAGAAGAGATTGAGGTCATTCCAAACCACAAAGCCAACGGTAACGGCCTGCCGCCGAAGCCGGAAGAGCGCTGGAAGTACATCAAAGAGCTGGAAAATCGCCAAATTACCGTTCCGTCGCCGACTGAGCCTTCGGCTGGTGGCGTGCAATCACAAACTCAGCTGACCGATGAACAGCGCCAGCTGCTGGAGCAGATGCAGGCCGATATGCGCCAGCAGCCGACGCAGCTGAACGAAGTGCCGTGGAACGAACAAACCCCGGCGCAGCGCCAGCAAACGCTGCAGCGTCAGCAGGTGCAGCAACAGCAGGTTCAGCAACAACAACAGCAGCAGTTGCAACGTCAGCAGCAACAGTTACAGCAGCAGCAGCGCCAGCAACAGTTGCAGCAACAACAGGCCGCGCGTCAGCAGCAGCAACAGCAACAGCAAGCTGCGCCGATCACGCGTGAGCCAACGCAGCAAACCAAGCCGCAGGAAACGGCCAAGGCGAAAGCGGAAGCCGCTTCACAACGCTGGATGGTACAGTGTGGTTCGTTCAAAGGTACCGATCAGGCGGAATCCGTGCGCGCCGGTCTGGCATTTGAAGGATTTGAGAGCCGCATTACCACCGGCGGTGGCTGGAATCGCGTGGTGATCGGGCCGTTCAAAGATCGCAGCAGCGCCGACAGCACAGTCAAACGCTTACACAGTTCCGGCCACGGAAGTTGTATTCCCCTCGCTCTCGGGGGTTGAAACCCCTTTTTCCTACCCCATATCTGGTTGCATGATACTCCGCGCCGAGTGCGCGGAGTTCCTTTTCTACTGCAACAAGGGGTCTGCCCGTGACAACAATAGTAAGTGTACGACGCAACGGCCAGGTAGTGATTGGCGGTGATGGCCAGGCTACGCTCGGCAATACCGTAATGAAAGGCAACGTTAAAAAAGTCCGTCGTCTTTACAACGATAAAGTGATCGCCGGCTTTGCTGGCGGTACCGCAGATGCCTTCACCCTGTTTGAACTGTTTGAGCGCAAGCTGGAAATGCACCAGGGCCATCTGGTGAAAGCGGCGGTCGAACTGGCTAAAGATTGGCGTACCGATCGCATGCTGCGCCGCCTTGAAGCGCTGCTGGCGGTGGCCGACGAAAACGCCTCATTAATCATCAGCGGCAACGGCGACGTTATCCAGCCGGAAAATGACCTGATCGCAATTGGTTCTGGTGGGCCTTACGCCCAGGCAGCGGCACGCGCGCTGCTGGAAAACACCGACATTGGTGCACACGATATCGTGGAGAAAGCGCTGAACATCGCTGGCGATATCTGTATCTACACCAACCACAATATTAACTTCGAAGCATTACCGTCTAAGGCTAAGGACTAAACATCATGTCTGAGATGACTCCACGCGAGATTGTCAGCGAGCTTAATCGCTTTATCATCGGCCAGGACGGCGCAAAGAAGGCGGTCGCGATCGCCCTGCGTAATCGCTGGCGCCGCATGCAGCTCGACGAAGAGCTGCGCCATGAAGTGACGCCAAAAAACATTCTGATGATTGGTCCAACCGGTGTCGGTAAAACCGAAATCGCCCGTCGCTTAGCCAAACTGGCGAACGCACCGTTCATCAAAGTGGAAGCCACCAAATTCACCGAAGTCGGTTACGTCGGTAAAGAGGTTGATTCCATCATTCGCGATCTGACCGATTCTGCCATCAAGATGGTGCGCAGCCAGGCGATCGAGAAGAACAAGTACCGCGCGGAAGAGATGGCGGAAGAGCGCATCCTGGATGTGCTGATCCCACCCGCGAAAAACAATTGGGGCCAGGCTGAACAAGCGGCGGAGCCATCGGCAGCGCGTCAATCCTTCCGCAAGAAACTGCGCGAAGGCCAGCTGGATGACAAAGAGATTGAGATCGATCTGGCCGCTTCATCGGCTGGCGTTGAGATCATGGCGCCTCCGGGCATGGAAGAGATGACCAGCCAGCTGCAATCGATGTTCCAGAACCTCGGTGGGCAGAAGCAGAAACCGCGTAAGCTGAAAATCAAAGAAGCCATGAAGCTGCTGATTGAAGAAGAAGCGGCCAAGCTGGTGAACCCGGAAGAGCTGAAGCAGGATGCCATCGATGCGGTTGAGCAGCACGGTATCGTGTTCATCGACGAAATCGACAAAATCTGTAAGCGCGGCGGCCAGAATGCGGGCGGTCCAGACGTGTCACGCGAAGGCGTACAGCGCGACCTGCTGCCGCTGGTGGAAGGTTGCACCGTTTCCACCAAGCACGGCATGGTGAAAACCGACCACATTCTGTTTATCGCTTCCGGCGCGTTCCAGGTCGCCAGCCCGTCAGATCTGATCCCAGAACTGCAAGGCCGTCTGCCGATTCGCGTTGAACTGCAGGCGCTGACCGTTAATGACTTCGAGCGCATCCTGACCGAGCCAAACGCCTCGGTTACTGTGCAGTACAAAGCGCTGATGGGCACCGAAGGGGTCAATATCGACTTCACTGATGACGCAGTGCGGCGTATCGCAGAAGCCGCATGGCAGGTGAACGAGACCACCGAGAACATCGGTGCGCGTCGTCTGCATACCGTGCTGGAGCGTCTGATGGAAGATATCTCCTATGACGCCAGCGATCGTAACGGTGAGTCGATCACTATCGATGCCGAGTACGTTGGTAAGCATCTGGATGAGCTGGTGGCCGACGAAGATCTCAGCCGCTTCATTCTGTAAGCTTCACCCGCGAAATCTCTGCCCGGCCACTGTGCCGGGCTTTTTTTTACGCAGGATATTGATGCAACGCTTTTTTTAGCGGTTGATGATTTTGCCAACAATCGCCAGATAGCGATATACTTAGCGCTCCTGTGGCAAACAGACGAAAACCCTCATGAAATACGATACATCTGAACTCTGTGACATCTACCACGAAGCTGTGAATGTTGTTGAACCGCTTTTTTCGAACTTTGGTGGGCGCAGCTCATTCGGTGGTCAAATCACCACAGTGAAATGTTTCGAAGATAACGGCTTACTCTACGATTTGCTGGAAGAGAACGGTCGGGGTCGCGTATTGCTGGTGGATGGCGGCGGTTCGGTCCGTCGCGCACTGGTCGATGCTCAGCTGGCGAGTCTGGCGGCGCAAAACGAGTGGGAAGGCATTGTGGTGTACGGCTCGGTGCGTCAGGTTGACGATCTCGAAGAGCTGGAAATCGGCATTCAGGCGATTGCGGCGATTCCGGTGGGTGCAGCGGGTGAAGGCATTGGCGAAAGTGACGTGCGCGTTAACTTCGGCGGCGTGACTTTCTTCTCTGGCGACCATCTGTATGCCGACAATACCGGCATCATCCTGTCTGAAGACGCGCTCGACATCGAGTAAGCCGCAACAAAAACGGGTGCCGCGGCACCCGTTGGTTTAAGCATTGACGCTTAAACTTCTTCCATTTTTCCCAGCAGTGCCCGCAGACGATCCTGCCAGACATGCTGCTCTTCTTTCAGATGCTGATTTTCACGCACCAGTGCATCCTGGTTGCCTGAAGCCTGGCTGACTTCGTTTTTCAGCGTGTTGTTTTGCTCTTTCAGCTCTTCAATTTCCATCTGCAGCAGAGTGATGGTATCAATCGCCTGCTGTACTTTCGCTTCCAGTTTCTCGAACACTTCAAATGACATCTTTCTGACCTCTCCTAAATCTTGCAAGGCGTTGATGGGGCTAGTGCATGCCTTATTACAGTGCGCTCAGCCACGATGACTCGATTGTATGTAGCCAAACCCAGCAAGTCCAGCGGCACAAGGCCTGCGAGGGCAGTCTGTAACACTTTTCAGTCTATGCCTAAAAAAATGCGCATCTTCGCGCATCTGTGTGCGCGATCACGTCAGCATCGACCAGTAAAGCGCGGTGAATGGGCCTTAAAGAAACGCAAAAGACGCGAAAACGCGCATTTTTATGACGGAGTACACAGTTTTCAATTTCGCTATTTCTCGTTTATGCTCGTTAACGATAAATTCACATCAACCCTACATTGATAGCTGGGCGACTCATGGATGAGAACAAAAACTGATAAAATTTAACCTCGCTTCAGGAATGCCATTATGAGTCAGACAACTAACACACTAAAAGGTCAGTGCATCGCTGAATTTCTCGGTACAGGTTTGATTATCTTCTTTGGTGCAGGCTGCGTTGCTGCACTGAAACTGGCCGGTGCGTCATTCGGTCAGTGGGAAATTTGTATTATCTGGGGTTTAGCCGTCTCCATGGCAGTCTATCTGAGCGCAGGCGTTTCCGGCGCGCATCTTAACCCAGCCGTTACCGTCGCGCTGTGCCTGTTTGCTAATTTTGAAGGTCGTAAAGTTGTTCCCTATATTCTGGCGCAGGTTGCCGGCGCGTTCTGCGCTGCCGCGTTGGTTTACGGTCTCTACTACAATCTGTTCTTCGATTACGAAGCGGGCCATCAAATGGTGCGCGGCAGTGTTGAAAGCCTCGATCTGGCCGGTATCTTCTCGACTTACCCGAACCCGCACATCAGCGTAGCTCAGGCGTTCCTGGTTGAGATGGTGATTACAGCGGTGTTGATGGCGGTGATCATGGCGCTGACCGATGACGGCAACGGTGTGCCGCGTGGTCCGCTGGCTCCGCTGTTGATTGGTCTGCTGGTGGCGGTCATCGGTGGCTCAATGGGTCCACTGACCGGCTTCGCACTCAACCCGGCGCGTGACTTTGGTCCAAAACTGTTCGCCTTCTTCGCTGGTTGGGGCAACGTCGCCTTCACCGGTGGCAAAGATATTCCTTACTTCCTGGTTCCGATTTTTGGCCCGCTGGTCGGTGCTTGCCTCGGAGCCTTTGGTTACCGTTCGCTGATTGGCCGCCATCTGCCAGTTAACGTCGCGGAAGCCAGCACAGCAGAAAAACCGGTTGCGCGCGCTCAGCAGCGTAAAGCGTAAGTTTCATCGATACCACATCAGGACAGCACAATGACTACTGATAAAAAATATATAGTTGCACTCGATCAGGGCACAACCAGCTCACGCGCCGTGGTGCTTGATCATGATGCCAACATCGTTGCGGTTTCTCAGCGCGAATTTACCCAGATCTACCCGAAAGCGGGTTGGGTTGAACATGACCCAATGGATATCTGGGCGTCACAAAGCTCGACGCTGGTGGAAGTGCTGGCGCACGCCGATATTAACTCCGATCAAATCGCGGCGATTGGTATCACCAACCAGCGTGAAACCGCAATCGTGTGGGATAAAGAGACCGGCAAACCGGTTTACAACGCCATCGTCTGGCAGGATCCGCGCACCGCAGATTACTGTAACAAGCTGAAGAAAGAGGGTCTGGAAGAGTACATCCAGCACACCACCGGTTTGGTGATTAACCCGTACTTCTCCGGCACCAAAGTGAAGTGGATTCTTGACCACGTTGAAGGCGCACGTGAGCGTGCAAAACGCGGCGAACTGCTGTTCGGTACCGTTGATACCTGGCTGATTTGGAAAATGACGCAGGGACGTGTGCACGTCACCGATCACACCAACGCCTCACGTACCATGATGTACAACATCCACAAGCTGGAGTGGGATGAGCGCATGCTGGAGATCCTCGATATCCCGCGTGAAATGCTGCCAGAAGTGAAAGGTTCTTCCGAAGTTTACGGCCAGACCAACATTGGTGGTAAAGGCGGTACGCGTATTCCTATCGCCGGAATCGCCGGTGACCAGCAAGCGGCGCTGTATGGCCAGCTGTGCGTACAACCGGGTATGGCGAAAAACACTTACGGCACCGGCTGCTTTATGTTGATGAACACCGGCACCGAAGCCGTGACGTCTACGCACGGCCTGCTGACCACCATCGCTTGCGGCCCACGCGGCGAAGTGAACTATGCGCTGGAAGGTGCGGTGTTTATCGGTGGTGCGTCGATTCAGTGGCTGCGCGATGAGATGAAGCTGATCAGTGATTCAACCGACTCTGAATACTTCGCGTTGAAAGTGAAAGACACTAACGGCGTATATATGGTGCCGGCCTTCACCGGTTTGGGCGCGCCTTATTGGGACCCGTATGCACGCGGCGCGATTTTCGGTCTGACGCGCGGTGCGAACGCTAACCACATCATCCGTGCCACGCTGGAGTCGATTGCGTACCAGACGCGCGATGTACTGGAAGCGATGCAGAACGATGCTGGCACCCGCCTGCAGTCACTGCGCGTGGATGGTGGTGCAGTCGCCAACAACTTCCTGATGCAGTTCCAGTCTGACATTCTCGGCACGCGCGTTGAGCGTCCGGAAGTGCGCGAAGTTACAGCGCTGGGTGCGGCATATCTGGCTGGCCTGGCCGTTGGCTTCTGGGGCGACCTGGAAGAAGTTCGCGCTAAAGCGGTGATTGAGCGTGAGTTCCGCCCAAGCATCGAAACCACCGAACGTAACGTCCGTTATGCGGGCTGGAAGAAAGCCGTCGCTCGCGCCAAAGCGTGGGAAGACGAAGAGTAACATCCTGCTGACCCGCGGTGCCCTGCCGCGGGTTTTTCCCCCGTCCCGCTTCCCCGCTGTGTTAAACTGCCTGCCTGTTTTTTGTCAGGTGCCACCATGAAACGAGAACTCGCGATTGAATTTTCCCGCGTGACTGAAGCCGCCGCTCTGGCGGGCTATCACTGGTTAGGACGCGGCGATAAAAATGCGGCCGACGGCGCAGCCGTTCACGCCATGCGCATTATGCTCAACACTATTGATATCGACGGCCAGATTGTGATTGGCGAAGGCGAAATCGACGAAGCGCCGATGCTGTATATCGGTGAGAAAGTCGGTACCGGCCGTGGCGACGCGGTGGATATCGCGGTCGATCCGATTGAAGGCACACGCATGACGGCCATGGGCCAGGCCAATGCGCTGGCGGTGCTGGCGGTTGGTGATAAGGGCAGCTTCCTGCACGCACCTGATATGTACATGGAAAAGCTGATTGTTGGACCGGGCGCACGTGGCGCCATCGACCTCAATCTGCCGCTTGATATCAACCTGAAAAACATCGCGCTGGCATTGGGCAAACCGCTCAGCCAGTTAACGGTATCGATTCTTGCCAAGCCCCGCCACGATGCGGTGATTGCCCAGCTGCAGCAGCTCGGCGTGCGCGTGTTCTCCTTCCCGGATGGCGATGTTGCAGCCTCGATTCTGACCTGTATGCCGGATAGCGAAGTGGATGTGATGTACGGCATCGGCGGCGCGCCGGAAGGTGTGGTGTCGGCGGCCGTGATCCGTGCGATGGACGGCGACATGCAGGCACGCCTGCTGGCGCGTCACCATGTGAAAGGGGATAGCGAAGAGAATCGTCGTCTGGGCGAGAATGAACTGCAACGCTGCGCCGAGATGGGCATTGAAGCGGGTCAGGTACTGAAGCTGGATCAGATGGCGCGCAACGATAACGTTATCTTCGCGGCCACCGGCATCACCACCGGCGATTTGTTGAAAGGCATCACGCGTAACGGCAACATCGCCATCAGCGAAACCCTGCTGGTGCGAGGTAAATCGCGCACCATTCGCCGCATCCAGTCAATCCACTATCTGGATCGCAAAGACGCGGCGCTGCATCAATTTATCCTGTAATCGCCTGCTTGCCGCTCTCCGGATGGCGTGAGAGCGGCCACCAGCACAGCAGCATCACCAGCGATGTCACGAACATCAGCATGCCAAGGCTGGATTGATCGTGCTGCGGCAACAGCGCAGAAAGCCAAGCCACCACGCCGGAACCGAGATTCTGCAAGCCTCCGATTAACGCACCCGCGCTGCCCGCCAGCCACGCATATGGCTCCATCGCGCCCGAGGTTGCCAGCGGAAACAGCATGCCCGCGCCAAAGAAGAACAGCGCAGCCGGCACCAGCAACGTCCAGATGTTCATCACGCCAAACCAGGCCGGAACCCACATCAGCAAGCCCGCTAACAGGCAGCTGTTCACGCCGTACCACATCAGCGTGTGCCAGGATTTCTGCTCACGTCCGGCAAACCAGGCACCAAAGAACGCCGCCGGAATCGGCAGGATAAACAGGATGCTGACGGTTAATCCATCCAGCCCCAACACGCCTCCCATCAGCACGCCACAGCTGGCTTCAAACACCGCGATGCCCGCCAGCGCGCCAATCAGTAGCAGCAGATACCGCACAAAGTTGCCGTCGCTCAGCAAAGTGGCATAACGGCGCAGGAACGGCGTGGCGGGCGTATCCGCTGGACGCGTTTCCGGCAGCCAGCGCGCCATCGACGCGGTGACGCCGGCGCACAGCAGCAGCAGGAAGGCGAAACAGGCGTGCCAGCCAAACAGATGCGTCAGCAGCGCCCCAATCACCGGAGCCAGCAGCGGGCTGACCAGAATGCCCATATTAAGCAAGCTGTTCGCCTGGCGCAGTGCGATGCCGGCGTAGAGATCGCGCGGCATGGTGCGCGCCATCACGCCCGCCACGCCGGTACCTAAACCTTGTACCGCGCTGCCCAGCACCAGAATCTCCAACGAGGGCGCGAACATGGCGATCAACGCGCCGACGGCAAAGATCGTCATGCCAATCAGGATCACCGGACGTCGGCCAAAACTGTCCGACAGCGGGCCGTAGATCAACTGCGATCCGCCGTAGGTCATCAGATAGGCGGCCATCACCTGCTGGATCGCCCCGCTGCGCACATTAAGCGTTTCGGCGATGTGGGCCATGGCTGGCACATAGATGGTTTGCGCCATCTGCCCAACCGCCACCAGCACGATCAGCATGAATAACAGAAAGCGATTTTGCGTTTTACTTATCAACATGGAACAAAATGTCTGCCTGAGAAACAAAGAATAAGCAGCACAAAAAAGGCCGCCTCGGATTTATGGCGGCAAAAATATCAGGATTCAGTGACAAATCGAGAGGCGCGGGCAAAGCTGTATGTCTCAAGCCGTCAAGCTGTTTGTCCAGATTGTAAACCGCCCGCTACAGTTGCTGATCTGTGCGCTGCGTTTGTCGCTGAGAGCCCTTTGCCCGTGCATGGACTGGAAATCCGTTAGGCCGATGGCGATGATGTACCTAACTAAACAATATTAAGGAGCCAACATGGCAGAGTGGATCAATGCTGAAGTGAAAGAGGTAAAAAACTGGACCGATGCACTGTTCAGCCTGCGCGTTGCAGCGCCGATTGATACCTTTACCGCGGGACAATTTGCCAAGCTGGCTCTGGAAATTGACGGTGAGCGCGTGCAGCGTGCCTATTCGTACGTCAACGCGCCGCAGGATCCGCTGCTGGAGTTTTATCTGGTCACGGTACCGGAAGGCAAACTGAGCCCGCGTTTGCAGGCGCTGCAGCCCGGCGAGCAGGTGATGATCACCAAAGAGGCGGCGGGTTTCTTTGTGCTCGACGAAATTCCAGATTGCCAAACGCTGTGGATGCTGGCGACAGGCACGGCGATCGGCCCCTATTTATCGATCCTGCAACAGGGCGAAGATCTGGATCGTTTCGACAATATTGTGCTGGTACACGCCGCGCGCTTCGCCGATGACCTGAGCTTCCTGCCCTTGATGCAGGCGTTGCAGCAGCGCTATCAGGGCAAGTTACACATCCAAACGGTGGTGAGCCGCGAAGAGATCGCCGGTTCGCTGCACGGCCGCGTACCGCAGTTGATTGAAAGCGGAGAACTGGAGCGTGCGGTTGGCTTGCCGCTGACGGCAGAAACCAGCCATGTGATGCTGTGCGGCAATCCACAGATGGTGCGCGATACCCAGCAGCTGCTGAAAGATACGCGTGAGATGCGCAAACATTTCAAACGCAAACCCGGCCACATGACCAGCGAGCATTACTGGTAATCGGCGCGGAGCGAATAATCTGAGATTTTTCCCAGTGTGGGTTTTGACTTTGCCCGGTAAAAACCGTTCTAATCGTGGGCTAAGTGAATGATTTAGGGCCGAAGCAATGAACAACCTGCCAGTCGCGCTGCTGCTTGGCCTCGCACTGACATTTCCCGCCTGGGCGGACGATGCAGCCGCGTTGGATCGTAACGATCATCTGCCTGCAGCGCCCTATCTGCTCGCGGGTGCGCCGACGTTCGATATGACCGTTGCTCAGTTCCGTGAGAAGTACAACGCTGCTAATCCCAATGCATTGCTGCAGGAGTATCGCGCGATTGATAGTCGCGGCGATAAAAGCAATCTGACGCGTGCCGCCAGCAAAATCAGCGAAACGCTGTATGCCTCAACCGCACTGGAGCAAGGCACCGGCAAAATCAAAACCCTGCAAATCACCTGGCTGCCGGTTCCCGGCCCCGATATGAAAGCCGCGCAGGCTCGCGCCATGGATTACATGACCGCCCTGCTGCGCTTCTTCATTCCCGGCTTGTCGCCTGAAGAGGGGCGTAAAAAACTCGATTCCCTGCTGAGCGCCGGTAAAGGTGCGCGCTATTTTGCCCGCACCGAAGGTGCATTGCGTTTCGTGGTGGCAGACAACGGCGACAAGGGTTTGACCTTCGCCGTTGAACCGATAAAACTGGCGCTCGCGACGCCCTGATCGCACCGGCAAAAATGACGAAAAGCAAAGCCAGCAACACATTTGATCTCTATACTGTCTCGCAGACATCGCTGCCCGATGGCAGCGCTATTTCATGAATCGCGTTATGCGGAGGAAAGAATGCGACATCCACTGGTTATGGGTAACTGGAAACTGAACGGTAGCAAGCAGATCACCAAAGAGCTGATTGAAGGCCTGCGCAAAGAGCTGTCTGGTGTTGATGGTTGTGGCGTCGCGATTGCACCGCCAGCCATCTATCTGGACCTGGCGAAACACGCCATTTCCGGTAGCCACATTGCTCTGGGTGCTCAGAACGTTGACGTTAATCTGTCTGGCGCATTCACTGGCGAAACTTCCGCAGACATGTTGAAAGACGTTGGCGCGAAATACATCATCATCGGCCACTCTGAGCGCCGCACCTACCACAAAGAGAGCGACGAGTTCATCGCGAAGAAATTTGCCGTAGTGAAAGAAGCGGGTCTGGTGCCGGTTCTGTGCATCGGTGAAACTGACGCAGAAAACGAAGCGGGCAAAACGGAAGAAGTGTGCGCACGTCAGATCGACGCCGTGCTGGAAACGCAGGGCGCCGCGGCGTTCGAAGGCGCAGTCATCGCTTATGAGCCGGTTTGGGCTATCGGTACCGGAAAATCAGCTACGCCAGCGCAGGCTCAGGCGGTGCATAAATTCATTCGTGACCACATCGCGAAGAAAGATGCGGCTATCGCTCAGCAAGTGATCATTCAGTACGGCGGTTCGGTCAACGACAAAAACGCCGCTGAGCTGTTCACCCAGCCAGATATCGATGGCGCGCTGGTTGGCGGTGCTTCACTGAAAGCGGATGCTTTTGCGGTAATCGTGAAAGCGGCAGCAGCAGCGAAAAACGCGTAACTTAGCGTTTAGATGCAGATTAAGGCGGCTGATTAGCCGCCTTTTTTATTGGCCGCTATTAATTGCGTCCCTACGAAAAAGAGTTATTGCGGCAATATGCTGCAGTTATGATCCTGCAGCTCTTCCGCCGAACCGCTGTTCAGCTTCAGCCAGTTACGTTCCAGCGCCAGCAGCGCTAAACGGCCATCCGGCAGCTGTGCCAGCGCCAGGCCATATTTCCCCATCTCGCTGCGCGCATGCGGCACTTCATCCGCCAGACGGATAAACGCACTCTGCTGCGACAGCTCTTGCTTAGAAAGCGCCCGCACTAGATAACCATGCTTGCGCAGCGTTTCACTCTGCCACTGTGCATTCAGTCTCGGTGCCAGCGCATCCAGCTGCTGGCGCACATCCGGACGCAGACAGGAAATATGAATATGCAGCTGATTCTGCGTACGCCCGTATTGCGCATTGATGGCCAGCGACAGCGCGCTATCGGGAATGGGCGCGCCGTGCCTTTGCGCCAGTAATCCGCGCTGTTGCCAGGCTTCGGCAAACAGATTTGGTGTAGCAGGTTCAAGAATGATGGGACTTTCCATGCCGGTGATTTTTTCGACCGGCATCAGCAGATACTGCAACGGCCCGTTGAGATCTTTCAGCGTGACGTAACCCTGCGCGCTATTCACCTGCTGGCACGGCGCTGGGTTGCCCGTCGCCGCCATATTCGGCACGCACTTTTCGCTGATGATCTGCCATAAGGCGTTGGCGTTTTTATGGAAATGGATGGCGCCGGCGATCAGTCCGACAATCAACAGCACCAATAAAGCGGTAAGTAACTTCAGGGTACGACGACTGCCCTGCATAGCCCGATTCCTCTGTTCATCACCTGCCAGCATCCTCGCCTGGCAGGTGATGAAAGTCACGGACTAATCCTCCGCGCCACGCAGGATGGCGTCGAGTTTTTCTGGCTGCAAACGAATCTGCGCCGCACGACGATGCGCCTGCATCCCTTCGGTACGGCTCTGGCGCACCGCAGGAGCAGCGATGGCGACGATACCCTGATCGTCAATCCATTGATGCGTGCAGGTTTTCAGATACGCACCGACCCACAATCCGCCGGTGTAACGTGCCGCCGCCATGGTGGGCAGCGTGTGGTTGGTGCCGCAGCATTTATCAGAAAACACCACGCTGGCGTTTTGCCCGATAAACAGCGATCCGTAATTGCGGATGCGCGCCGCCAGCGCATGGGGATCGCGCGCATGGATTTGCAGATGCTCAGTGGCGATCTCATCGGTGTACGCCACCATCGCATCCTCGTCGGCACAGAGAACAATTTCGCCCTGACGCTGCCACGCCTCACCAGCCGTTTTCGCCGTCGGCAAGGATGCCAGCTGCGCCTCAATTTCCCGCAATGTTGCATGCGCCACGCGTTCGCTGGTGGTCGCCAGCCCAACACGCGTGCGCACGTCATGCTCCGCCTGCGCCAGCAGATCCGCTGCCAGCACGCGCGGATCAGCACTGTCATCGGCGACGATAAAGATTTCGCTCGGCCCCGCCAACGCATCAATACCCACTTTGCCAAATACCTGACGCTTCGCCTCATTGACGAAAGCGTTGCCCGGCCCGACGATCTTGTCCACCGCCGGCAGCGATGCGGTGCCGTATGCCATCGCGGCAATGGCCTGCGCACCACCAACTTTGAAAATGCGGTGCGCTCCGGCCAAGTGGCAAATTGCAATCATTGCCGGATGAGCGCCCGGCGGCAGACAGGCGATGATGTTATCGCAGCCCGCCACCACCGCTGGCACGATAGACATCACCGGCGCGGAGAGGATCGGATAGCGTCCGCCCGGCACATAGCAGCCCACGGTTTCAATCGGGATGATGCGATGCCCCAGATGAACGCCCGGCAACGTCTCAATCTCCAGCGGCTGCAAGGTGGCGCGCTGCGCTTCGGCGAAGCGGCGCACCTGCGCAATGGCAAACTCACTGTCCTGGCGGGTTTGATCGGCGAGTTGCGCCAGCGCCTGCTCGATCTCTGCTGCCGAAACTTCCAGCTGCTCCGGCGCGACACCATCAAATTTCTGCGAGTAATCACGCAGTGCCGCGTCTCCGCGCTGACGCACGTTGCTAATAATGTCGCTCACGGTGGCGATCAGGCTGGCATCCGCCTGCGCATCCTCGCCCGCGGCTTGCTTGATAAACTGCACGCGTTGTTTGCTCATGCTTCCGTCTCCGCCAGTTGTCCCAGTTTGATCTGCGCCAGCATCGCCAGGTGATCGTAAACCACCCATTCATCAACAATTTTGCCGTTTACTACGTGATAGTGGCTCATGCCCATCACCAGCAGACGCTGTCCCGTCGGTTTACCCAATTCGCCGTAGCCAAGATGATGCCCTTCCATTACCCAGCGCACCGCCACTTTGGTGCCGCCCTCTTCACATGGATTGGAGCAGATATGCTGCGGCATCCATGCGCCGTCTGGGATCATGCCGATCAGCGCCAGCGTCTGATGGATCACCGATGCCTGACCATATAACTCTTTCATCAGTGGGCCGTGCCACTGCACATTGCTGGCGTAAACCTCTTTCACTTTGCCCAGCATGCGTTTGTTGTAAATCTCGTGCAGCCAGCCCAGCACCTGTGCTTCGGTATCACTGTGCGCCAGCGTGTAATCCGGATCGCTTTCTGGCGGATACTGGCCGAGCAGACGACGGTTTTCGCCAATCTCCGTCAGTCGGAAACCCTTATCAAACTGCTCTTTCGCCATGTTGTACGCGATCTGGTCGGTATCCAGCCCCAATTGACGCATCAGCGACATGTTGTCGCTCACCACCCATTCGCGGTAAATCTTGTTTTCCAGAATCATGCAGTCCGCCACGGTGCGCGTGGTGAAGGTGCGGTTGGTGGGTTTACCGTATTGGCTTGATTGTGTATGGCGGCCGCTACCGGTGACCAGATGCGAGGTGTAGAAGCCGTCCACGTCGTTGCCGTTCCAAATCACCTGCGTTGCCATGCCGCGGCGTTCCGGGAAGGCGACCAAACGTTGCAAGGTATCGAGCACCACTTGTTCACGGGTATAAATGGTGCCCAATGCGTTGTATAACACGCAGTTATGGGTGTAATGGCTGTAGATCAGCCCGACATCGCGCTCATCCCAGATCTTGTGGGTACAACGCACAATGTAATCAACGATATCGGTATAGCAGGGATCGAAACCGCGCATTGGCTGCACCCGCGCACGGTTTTCTGGAACCAGATCGACAAAATCCCGTCGCTCAACCTGCAAAACCGGTTCGGCCTGGGTGCGTGCTGAGGTTTTTTCTGCGCTCTTTTCACTGGCGGTGGCTTTATTAGCCGTATCCGTTGTAGACATAAACACTCCTGCTTTTGACGAATTAAGGGTGAGCGCGGTCCTCGCAATCAAGCGCTGCCGATTCACCCGGCTGAATTCAGGGTGCAGAACGCCGTCGGTAATTAAGGGATTAATTACCGTGACGTGATGCGTTATTTAAAAGTGCTGATTAATCAGCTGAGTAGCTGTAACCAGATTGAGAGTTCATCAATACCTAAATATTCCCGCATGATGACGCCATCACGTAATTCCAAATGAGAAATACCGGAAATACACACTGGCTTGCGCGACGGCGGACCAAACTTTCCGTAGCCGTCATGCCAGCTCAACAGTGACCAGCGCAGGCTGATGCGCACCGGTTCGTTGGCATCGCGGCGCACCACCAAATGATGCAGCTGCGTTTCGCTGTCAGCGAATGAGGCGCGATAGCCGGAAAGGAAGCTGCCAATCTCCTGCTCGCCGGTAAAGCTGCTGTGGCCCGGTCCGTGCAAGGTGGCGGCGGGATGATAAACACCTGGCACCACACCGCTGTTGCCGCCGGCCCACATGCTGAGATAGCGCTCAATCAAACCCGCGATGGTTCCTTCGGCATCATCGCCATCCGGGCCGCCAGCCCAACGCGCTTCCAGCTCTTCGGGCGCGGGCATCTCCAGCCCTTGTTGCTGGCGCATCTGCGTTAGATGCTGGGCAAACTCCGCCACGTTGGTACCAATCTGCGCAAGAATGCCCGCGCGATCCTGCAGCAGCCACTCTTGCTCCACCAGCCCATCACGACAAATACGATCGGCGAAAGTACGTACCCAAACCGTTTTGCCACTCGGCGCGCCAAAGAAGCCTTCGCCCAGATGCTGAATACGTGCCTGCGTGCGCTGCGAGGCGTACCAACAGGTATCGCCTTCACGCGCGGTGAGAATATCTTCGGTCAGCACCTGACGCTGCGGGAAGCAATGTAACGCTTCCAGCGTCAAACGCATGAAATCGCTGAGTTCGGTCAGGCGCTTTTCCGGCGTGTGAAATACCACCGGCGTGGCGTAGAAATCAGCCAGCTGCCCGATATCCTTCTGCTCCCATACCACGTGGGTTAACGTCAGAATAAACTGCTGAATAGAATCAAACTGGGGACTGAAACCCGGCAATCGCATTACTCAACCTCCTCTGAACGAAATAGCAGCTGGCCGTTCTCTTCTACCACGCCGTGACGCGGACGCCGCGCGGAGTGGCGTACTACCAACGTGCCGGGAATAACAATTTGCTCGGGTGCCATCACCGCGCTGTCGATTTGCTGCATTAGCAGGCCAATGGTGCGTTGCACCATCACTTCAACCGGCTGACAGATAGACGTCAGCGCATACGAAGGCCAGCCCGCTGGACCAACATCGTCATAACCCACCACCGACACATCCTGCGGAATGCGCAGACCAAACTCGTAACGCGCCACATCCATAACCGTCAGCGCCATATGATCGTTGACGGCAAACACCGCATCGGGCGGCGTGCCGCTGCTGAACAATTGACGCGCCGCCTGTGCGGTTTGCTCGCTGTCGTTTTGACCCGCTAACACCGTGACGTCGATGTTGCGCGCGCGCAATGCCTCGCGAAAACCGTCCAGCCGTAGCTGATTTACCGAAGCGTTGTCCGCGCCGGTAATGCAGGCAAAGCATTGATGTTCGCCTGCCAACAGAAATTCGGCGATCTGACGTGCGGCGGCACGGTTATCGGTATTCACGCTTGACGCCATTTCGCTTTCGGCGGTGCGGTTGAACAGCACCACCGGAATGCCCGCGCCGTGGCACTCTTCGGATAAGGCATCGGATAACGCGCCGGATGCCAGCACAATGCCATCCACGCGGTACTGCATGATCTGATCGAAAATGCGGTCAACATTGCTATCCCGATCGCTGACGAACAGCAGCAGATGGTAGTTAAGCGCATCCAGTTCACGCCCCAACGCTTCCAGCACATGGGGATAAAACGGATTATCGAAACAGGAGATCACCACACCAACGATGCGCGAACGTGCGGTGTTCAGCGATCGCGCCAACGCGTTGGGTCGATAACCCAACTCACGGGCAGACTGCAGCACCTTTTCACGCGTGGCCGGTGAAATACTGGCGCCCGGCGTGAAGGTACGCGAGACCGCAGACTGTGAAACGCCGGCGTGCTGCGCAACGTGTTGTGAGGTCACTGGACCGAAGGTCTTACGTTTCATGGCGTTATCTTCCTGTTTAGCACACTGATGCACGGGTGACTGCCGGGCATTGTAGCCAATTTCATCAACCGGACTCACCTGCTTCGGTGTGTGTTTTTTACTCTTACACCTTTTTTGCATGCGTATGCAACACTCAATAACTTTTTTTTCACATTGCCAAGCATGCGCTTTACAAACATGAAATCATTTCGTAACTTCGCCCGTTGAATACGTATTCAATGCATGCAACATAACCGACCCGGACTCAGGATGAAACCCGCGTTTTTAGTCACTTATCTGCGTTGATAAGAGGTTTAACATGTTTCGAGCACTGTTTAGCCGTCCCGAGCTGTTGACGTTTTTCACCATGAGCGTGCTGTTTTTTATCTGCATTCACGGCTTCGATGCCTTCATGGCGCCTTACATGGTGAGATTAGGCATTGAACCGCAAACCATCGGCATGATTATGGGCGCCTCTGGTTTGGCGTCGCTGTGCATCCGTTTTCCGCTCAGCGTCATCTCTGACGTGATGAAAAATCGCAAAGTGTTTATGCAGTTCGCCCTGCTGCTGCCGGTGATTGCCTGGCCGCTGGCGTGGATGTTCCCCGCTGCGCTGACATTCTGGCTGGCCAAGCTGGCCTGCGGCATCGCTGCCGCGAGTTGGGTGCTCTATAACATCATTTTCATCCGCTATTTTCCTCGTGATGACGCGCCGGCTGCGGTGGCGCTGTTGGCATTGGCCGGGCCGATTGGCGTGTTTATTAGCAATGCCATTTGCGGTGCCGTTGCCCTATGGCTGGGCAGTACGCAGGCGTTTTTTGTGCCGGCGATTGCCGGTTGCCTGGCGCTGCTTCTCAGCCTGCGCGTTCGTGAAGAGGAAGATAGCCACAAAGCGCCGCACCTCAAAGCCTGTATCGACAGCGCTAAACGCCAGCTAGCGGACCGCTCAATTTGGTTTATTGGGCTGCTGGCGACGGTGGTGATTTTGGTCCCGTTTGCCACTCGCGACACGCTCACGCCCATATACGCTCAGCAGTTAGGTGCCAAGGCGGGCACGCTGGCAGTGCTGAGTAATATCCACTTGTTGTTTTATGGTGTGGCCGTGGCATTGTGCAGTTCCGTGTTTTATCAGCGGCTGGGCTTGGTTAACACCGCGCTGGTGGGCATCGGATTACAAATCATCTCGTCAATTTTCGTCCCTTTGACCAGCAACATGTGGCTGATTTACCTGTGGCAAGGTCTGGCCGGTTTTTCCTTTGGCATGGCGTTTGCCGTGTTTATGTCCTTGAGCGTGGTTAACACTTCGGAACATGAACAAACCACCCGGATGGGTCTGTTTCAAACCATCTATTCGTGCGGCATGTTTTTCGGCCCGGTGTTGATGGGCGTGTTGTTGCAACACGTCAATGTCTACGCGGGTTATTGGGTGATTGGTGGCTTGTGTCTGATCGCTGGCGTGTTAACACCGCTAGCGGCAAAACGGGTGCAGCAGCGTCAGTTGCCGCCAGCGGCACGTAAAGCGAGCGGCATGCTGTCGCAGGATGCGGTGAAATGAGTGCCGCGCGCCTGCAACCGCAGCGCAACAGTGCGGAAGAGGTTGAACGCCGCTTAGCCGCTATCAACGCAGGTCGCGCGCTCAACGCGATTATCAGTATTAATCCCCAGGTGATGAAAGAGGCACAGCGCTGCGATCGCTTATGGCGTAGCGGCGCGCCGGTTGGCGTGCTGCACGGCATTCCGCTGGTGATAAAAGATAATATTGATTGCGTCGGCATGGCTACCACGCTCGGCTGCCGGGCGCTGGCCGAAGCACAGCCACGTGAAGATGCGCGCGTAATTGCACGCCTGAGAACTGCGGGTGCGCTGATTCTCGCCAAAGCGAATCTGTCTGAGTTCGCCTTTGACGTACGTTCGCGCAGTTCGCTCGGCGGCGATGTGCGCAATCCCCTGAATCCACAGCTGACCGCCGGTGGCTCAAGCGGCGGCAGCGCAGCGGCGGTGGTGGCCGGTATGGCGGATGCGGCACTCGGCAGTGATACTGGCGGATCGATTCGCATTCCCGCGGCATGGACCGGTCTGGTGGGACTGCGTCCGGCATTTCGCCGCCGCCAGCTGCGCGGCGTCGCACCGCTTTCGCTCAGCAAAGACACCGTTGGGCCGATGACATGGTGCGTGGATGATGCGGCGCTGCTGCATCAGGTAACGCATGGGCTGCCGGTGCGCCCGCTAGCGCAGCGAACCTTGCGGGGTGTGCGGCTGGGTATGATTAACGATCTGTCAGGCGATGATGACGCGCAACGTCAGGCATTAGCACTGGCTTTCTCTCGTCTGCGGCGGGCAGGCGCCACACTGATTCCGCTGCGGTTACCGCTATCATCGCGCGTGGCGCAGGAACCTTGTCTCAGCCTGCGCGAATTCCATCCGGCGATGTCCCGCTGGCTAAGCAAAATGGACCATGCGCCTGCTTCGCTTTCGGATCTGCTGGCACGAGGCGAACATCTCGCCGAGTTCGATGAACTGCTGCAATTACACCTCACGCGCAGCGCGCTGGTGTGTGCCGCATGGCGCGAGCAACGCCGTTTTCAACGCCATTTGCGTCAGCAACTGCAACAGCAGATGCAGGATCAGCGGCTGGAGGCGCTGATTTATCCCACCAGCCAGCGCACTCCGATTTCACTGGAGAAGATGCCGCCGGGCTGGGCGCCGGAGCTGGCGGCCATCAGCGGCTTACCCGCCGTAACGTTGCCGTTTGGTCAACTAGCTAACGGTTTGCCGCTGGGGCTGGAACTGCTCTATCCAGCGCCTGATGAAGAAGCATTGCTGGCGCTCGCTTTGGCGATAGAGCGACTGTAAAACCAGAAAATTCATCATGTTAATCCCCGTTCTGCGGGGCTTTCTGCTGCCTGCAATTTGAAAAAACTGCGCACATTCTCACTTTTCATTTTTTCCCCTTTCAGCCTCTTTACGCTCTTTGCATACGTATGCAAATCTGATTAACAGCAATCAATGATGAGGAAAAGAGCATGGCAATCTGGTTAAAACAGGCGGCAGCGAAAGCAGAACGCCCACAGCAGCAACAGCGCGTTCGCAGCGATGTGGAAGCAGTGCTGGCGCAAATTGAAGCGCGCGGCGATGACGCGGTGCGCGAACTCTCGATTAAGTTCGATGGCTTTGCCCGCGATGATTTCCGCTTAACGCCGCAGGAGATCAATGCCTGCCTGCAACAGCTGACCAAACAAGATATTCGCGACATCGAATTCGCTCAGGAGCAGGTGCATAACTTCGCTCAGGCGCAAAAAAATTGCCTGACCGATTTGGCGATTGAAACGCGTCCGGGCGTGATACTTGGCCATCGCAACATTCCCATCAGCAATGTTGGCTGTTACGTGCCGGGCGGTAAATACCCGCTGCTGGCTTCGGCGCATATGTCGATCATTACCGCCAAAGTCGCAGGCTGCGATCGCATCGTGAGCTGCGCCCCGCCGTTTCACGGTAAACCGGCTGCAGCCATTGTTGCGGCGCAGTCGATGGCCGGCGCCGACGAGATCTATGCGCTCGGCGGCATTCAGGCGGTGGGCGCCATGGCG
This sequence comes from Pantoea sp. AG1095, assembly GCF_003208415.1. NCBI lineage: Bacteria > Pseudomonadati > Pseudomonadota > Gammaproteobacteria > Enterobacterales > Erwiniaceae > Pantoea > Pantoea sp. AG1095. The sequence continues at coordinate 47,456 of NZ_QKMJ01000013.1, forward strand.
ATTGGTACTGAGCGGATTGCGCCGGTAGATATGTTAGTCGGGCCGGGCAACGCGTGGGTGGCCGAAGCCAAACGCCAGCTATTTGGCCGCGTTGGCATCGACCTGTTCGCTGGCCCGACCGAAACGCTGGTGATCGCCGATGACAGCGTTGACGGTGAACTCTGCGCAACCGATCTGCTCGGCCAGGCGGAACATGGCCCCACCTCACCCGCGATTCTGCTGACCTGCTCGCGCCAGCTGGCGCAGGAGACCGAGCGCTATATTCACCAGCTGTTGCTGCAACTGCCTACCGCCGATGTGGCGCAACAAGCCTGGCACGACTATGGCGAAATCATTCTCTGTGCCGATCACGACGAGATGCTGGCAGAAGCCAACCGCATCGCTTCTGAACACGTGCAGGTGATGACCGATCGCGATGACTGGTATCACCAGAACATGCGCAATTACGGCGCGCTGTTTCTCGGGCCGCATACCAATGTGGCTTATGGCGACAAGGTGATCGGCACCAACCATACGCTGCCCACGCTGGGTGCATCGCGTTATACCGGCGGCTTGTGGGTGGGCAAATTTATGAAAACCTGCACCTGGCAGCGCGTCACCAGCGATGCGGCTTCGGCAGAAATCGGCGCTTACTGCTCGCGCCTGGCGCTGCTGGAGGGCTTTGCCGGTCATGCTGAACAGGCCAATATCCGCGTGCGCCGCTACGGCCAGCAGGAAGTGGCCTACGCCGCACCCGCGCCGGTTACGGTGAAATAAGGAGGCGCGCATGGTTCCGACTACCCCTTCATTTCGCCTGGATGGACAGCGCGCGCTGGTGACCGGCGGCTCGCGCGGTATCGGTTTTGCCGCCGCTATCGCGCTGGCCGACGCCGGAGCGCAGGTGTGGATTGCCGCGCGCGACGCCGATCGCCTGGCGCACGCCGTGCAGCAGGCGGCGAGCGCCGGCCTGACATTGCATCCGCTGCCGCTCGACGTCTGCAACACGCGCGCGGTGCGCCAGGCACTACACGATTTGCCGAGCTTTCATGTGCTGGTCAACAGCGCCGGGCTGGCGCGCCATCAGCCGTTTAGCGAGGTCAGCGAAGCCAACTTTGATGCGGTGATGGACGTCAACCTGCGCGCCACGTTTTTCCTGTCGCAGCAGGTCGCGACCGGCATGCAGGCCGCCGGACACGGCGGCAGCATTATCCATCTCTCTTCGCAGATGGCGCACGTCGGCGGCCCGCAGCGCAGCGTCTACTGCGCATCAAAAGCGGCGCTGGAAGGGCTGACGCGTGCCATGGCGCTGGAGTTGGGACGCGATGGCATTCGCATCAACACCTTGTGCCCCACCTTTATCGAAACCGAACTGTCGCAGGCCTCGCTGGCAGATGAAGCGTTTCGCCAGCAGACGCTGCGCCGCATTCAGATTGGTCGTCTTGGCACGCTGGAAGATGTGATGGGGCCGGTGGTGTTTCTGGCATCACCGGCCGCAGCGTTGATCACCGGCAGCGCGCTGAAGGTGGATGGCGGCTGGACGGCTTATTGAGGAACTCATTATGAAAGCGTTATTGCGTCGTGATGTGCTGCTGTTTTTCATTATTAGCTTGCTGTTTTTTATCAGCATTCACGCCTTTGATCCGTTTCTCTCCCCCTACATCATGTCGCTGAATGTCGAGGCGCGCGTGATGGGAATCATCATCGGCGCGACCGGATTGGCCTCGATGCTGTTGCGTTTTCCGACCGGCATTCTGTCGGACCGCTTTCGCCGCCGCAAACGCATTATCCAGATTGGCTTATTGTTTACGCTTATCGCCTGGCCGGTGGTTTACCTTTGGCCGACACCGGAAACACTGTTTATCGCCAAGCTCGCCGATGGCGTCACCAGCGCGACGTGGGTGGTGTATAACGTGATGTTTGTGGCTTACTTCCCGCCGCTGGAAGCCGCCGCCGCGATCGCCATGCTGAGCGTCACCTCGCCGGTAGGCACTTTTATCGGGATTTCGGTGGCGGGATTTATTGCCCGTCATTTCGGTGCCGAATCGAGCTTTTTGGTGGCGTCCGCTGCCGCGCTGCTGGCTTTTTTGCTGACATTCTTTATCCGTGAAAAACGCCCGGAAGCGATGCCCACGGCGCAACGTCTCTCTGCGGTTCGCACTCAGCTGCGTGATCCTTCGGTGTGGTATCTCGGCGGACTCTGTGCACTGGTGATGATGGTGCCATTTGCCACGCGCGACACGCTGACGCCGCTACTGGCAGAAGGCTTTGGCATGGCGGCCGCTTCGCTGGCGACGCTAAGCGGCATCCATCTGTTCTTTTATGCGCTGGCCACCGCGCTGTGCGCGCCCTTCTTCTATCGCCTGCTGGGCTTACGCAACACGGCAATTATCGGCGGCGTGCTGCAAGGGGCCGTAGCGATAGCCATGCCTTACGCGCCCAATATCTGGCTGCTGTATGGCTTGCAGGCGCTGGCGGGCTGTGCCTTCGGCATGATCTCCACCGTGCTGAATTCGCTGATCGTCACCCGCACGCCCGCCTGGCAGCAATCCACTCGCGTTGGGCTATATCAAAGCATCTACTCCGCCGGGATTTTCTTTGGCCCGGTGCTGGTCGGCTACATCAAATATTACTTCGCGATGCAGCAGGGCTTTATGGTGATTGGCATTATTTCATTGCTGTCGCTGCTGCTGGTGCGCCATGTGATGCGGATGGTGAATGCCCGTCCTGTGGCGGAGGGCTAATCATGTCACTGCCTTTGGTGTTACTGGGCGGTACCTTGTGCGACGGCGCGTTGTGGCAACCGCTTTGCCGCCATCTACCGCCGCAGCCGATGATCATTCCCGAGATGAGCGGTGCTGACAGCGCCGAACAGCTCGCGGCGCAGCTGCTAACTGACTTGCCGGCGCGCTTTTTACTGGTGGGATTCTCGCTGGGTGCGCTGGTGGCGCTGGAGATGCAGGCGCAAGCCGCGCAACGCATCGCGGGCCTCGCGCTGCTGGCGGTGAATCCGTTGGCGGATGCGCCGGTCAACGCTGCAGGACGTATTGCCTTGCTTGATCGAGCTGCGAAAAACGGTATGCGATCGGTGATTGAGCAACTCTGGCCGCGCTATGTGCATGCATCACGGCTGGCGGATCGCGAGCTGCTTGGCGCGCTGGTGACGATGGCAGAACGCAGCAGCGTTGAGCGCTTTCGTCAACAGACCGCCATCGCCCTACAACGTCGCGATTTACGGCATACCTTACCGGCGCTGCAGGCACCGCTGTTGATCCTCAACGGCGACAGCGACGCCATCTGCACCCCCGAACACCATCACCTGCTTGTCAAAGCGGCTCCCGCCGCACGCCACATCACGCTTGAGCAGTGCGGACACTTTCTGCTGCTGGAGCAGCCGCAAGCCTGTGCCCGCGCGCTGCAAACCTGGATTAAGAGGAGTGAATTATGCGTATCAACCCTTTAAAACAACGCCGTGAACCGATTATTAACGGCTGGCTGGCGATCCCCAGCAGCTACAGCGCCGAGATTGCCGGACATCAGGGCTTTGATGCCGTCACCGTTGACCTGCAACATGGCCTGATCGATTTCGCCGCAGCACTCAGCATGTTGCAGGCGCTATCCTCCACACCCGCGACGCCGCTGGTGCGCGTCTCGCACAACGAGCCGGCGCAGATTATGCGCATGCTGGATGCCGGCGCCTACGGCATTATCTGCCCGATGATCAATGATGCCGCCGAAGCGCAGCAGTTTGTCGATGCCTGCCGCTATGCGCCGCAAGGTTCGCGCTCGTTTGGTCCAGCGCGTGCGCTGCTGTATGGCGGCAAAGATTATCCGCAGCATGCTAACCAGCAAATTCTGACGCTGGCGATGATTGAAACACGCGCGGGGTTGGCCAATCTTGATGCCATTCTCGACGTCGAGGGATTGGACGGCGTGTTTATCGGCCCCAACGATCTGTCTCTTACGCTCACCGGCCAGGCCAGCGCCGAATCGCAGCATCCTGAGATGTTAAATGCCATTGAACGGGTACTGAGCCGCACCCGCGCCCGCCACAAACTGGCCGGTATTTTTTGTACCAGCGGAGAAGCCGCCGCACAGCGCATCGCACAGGGCTTTCAGTTGGTGACCCCCGCCAATGATGTGATGCAGCTAACGCATGCCGCACGCCACGCTGTCGCCACCGCGCGCGGTGAGGCATTGCCTGTTCGTTCTGGTTCGGGTTATTGAGGAGAAGAAGATGAAACAGCAAACATTGTCCGCTACAGCAGCACGTGCGCGCCTGATCGCGCCGCAAGATATGGTGTCGTGCAATCTGGCGTTTATCGACTGCAAACTGCCGGGTTCGCATCTCAAGCAGAATTACTCATTTATCGGGCCGGGCGTGACGCAGTCGTCTGAGCAGGTGATCAATATTCCTGAAGCGCACGGTTTTAATATTGGCGCGGCGGCGATGCCAAAAGGCGTGACCAATAATCTGCATCTGCATTTCACTGCCGAAGTCTTCCTGATCCATGAAGGCCGCTGGCGTTTCCGCTGGGGGAATAAAGGCGAAGAGTCGCTGGAGCTCGACGCTCCGGCGATTGTCAGCCTGCCAACATGGATTTTCCGTGGCTTCACCAATGTGTCGGCTACCGATACCGATGGCTGGGTATTTACCGTGCTGGGCGGCGATAACACCGGCGGCATTATCTGGCATCCCGATGTGATGTCGGCGGCGGCGGAATATGGACTCTATCTCAGCCCCAATAACATGCTGATCGATACCTCAACCGGCGCGGCGATCCCGCCGGTTGCAGAGCGTATGCCGCCGCTGCCCGAGGTGGAGATGGCGCAGTTACAGCATTTTACGCCCGAGCAGATGGCGCAGTTTGCCGTCACCGGTGAGCAGCGCGCCTGGAGCGATCACGCGCTACTGGATGCCATGTTGCCGGGTCACGGTGCGCGTATGGCACCCGTCATCGGCTATGGCATCAATCAGGATCGTCAGGTCGCTCCACCCATCAACACGCCACACGGCTTCTCGGTAGAGTGGCTGGCTTTGCCACAAGCGGGCGAGATGGGTACGCACCGCTGCGCACAGGTGCAAGTACTCATGGTGTTTAAGGGCACGCTTACTGTGACCTTCAATCGTGATGGTGAAGAAGTGACGATGACCGCGCCGGAGCGTTCGGTGATTTCCGTGCCGGCAGGCAGCTGGCGTCGCTATCAGGCACCCGATCATGCGTGTGAAGTGGTGATTACCACTGCGGGTGACGGACGGAAAAAACTGGAATGGGATAAAGCGATTGTCGATGCCGCCGCTGCTTTAGGTTGGGGGCTGGATCCAGATGGCTATCTGGTACGTCAGGCATTGTTGCCGCTGGTGGCGCAGCGTGCCGGACGGCGGTTGGCGACGCAAGAGGCGTAATCGTATGTAAAAAGGTCGCCATAAATGGCGACCTGACGATGTACGTTATGGCTTCATCACCTGGTCGTAGCTGCCACCATCGGCGAAGTGGGTTTTCTGGGCTTGCGTCCAGCCACCAAATTTGTTGTCGATAGTGAACAGTTTTACCGGGGCGAATTTATTGGCAAATTTCTCCGCAACGGCTTTATCACGTGGACGATAGAAATTTTCCGCCGCGATAGTCTGACCTTCCGGCGAGTAGAGATACTTGAGGTAATCTTCGGCTACTTTGCGGGTGCCCTGCTCGTCGACCACTTTATCCACTACCGAAACCGTTGGCTCCGCCAGAATCGATTCGCTTGGGGTGACGATCTCAAACTTGTCTTTACCCAGCTTATTTACCGCCAGATAGGCTTCGTTTTCCCACGCTATCAGCACATCGCCAATGCCGCGTTCCACGAAGGTGTTAGTGGCACCACGTGCGCCGGAATCCTGCACTTCTACGTTCTTAAACAGCGATTTCACGTAAGCCAGCGCTTTGGCTTGATCGCCGTTGTTCTGATCCAGCGCCCAGCCCCATGCAGCCAGATAATTCCAGCGTGCGCCGCCTGACGTTTTCGGGTTTGGCGTGATGACGGAAACGCCCGGTTTGATCAGATCTGGCCAATCATGAATGCCTTTCGGGTTGCCTTTGCGCACCAGGAACACGATGGTTGAGGTGTAGGGTGCGGAGTTGTCCGGCAGGCGCTTAATCCAGTCTTTATTGATACGACCTCGGTCAGCAATAGCATCGACATCAGATTGCAGCGCCAGCGTAACCACATCAGCACGGATGCCATTGATCACTGAGGTTGCTTGTTTACCTGAACCGCCGTGCGACTGGCGAATCACCACATTGTCGCCGGTTTCCTGCTTGTAATGCGCGCTAAACGCTTTGTTGTACTGCTCGTACAGCTCACGGGTTGGATCGTAAGAGACGTTTAACAGCTGAATATCCTTTGCCAGAACACTGGTTGAAGCCAGTAACAGGGTGACACCAATACTCCACTTATTCATTGCTTGCTCTCCCGAGGTCGTTATAGAACAAGACTGACACAAACTTATCCACGGATTAAAGAATTAAAAATAAGCTGTTATAACCGCACGGAATATGATCAGGCATAAAAAAGGCGCGAATCGCGTCGCGCCTTGGTGCTGAATAATCAGTAGAGTTTTTTCGCGGTATCCAGCCAGTCGCGTTTGAATGGACGCTTCATATTTTCAATCGCATCGATGATGTCGTGATGCACCATCTTCTCGTTCTGAATACCGACGCAGCGGCCGCCGTAGCCTTGTAGCAGCAGCTCGATGGAGTAGGAACCCATGCGCGAGGCCAGAATGCGGTCATAGGCACAAGGTGCGCCGCCACGCTGAATGTGACCGAGAACGGTAGCGCGGGTTTCGCGTTTGGTTTCAGCTTCGATGAAGTGCGCCAGATCGTCGATATCGCAGATGTGCTCGGTGATCGCCACGATGGCGTGCTTTTTACCTTTGGCAATGCCGGCTTTGATTTCAGCAACCAGCTCTTCGCGGGTATACGGGATTTCAGGCAGCACGATAAACTCGCAACCACCGGCAATCGCTGCCGCCAGGGTTAAATCGCCGCAGTAACGGCCCATCACTTCCACGATGGAGATACGCTGGTGGGAAGATGAGGTGTCACGCAGGCGGTCAATCGCTTCAACCACGGTTTCCAGCGCAGTGAAGTAACCGATGGTGTAATCAGTACCTGCTACGTCGTTATCAATGGTGCCAGGCAGGCCGATGCACGGGAAGCCCATTTCAGTCAGGCGCTTAGCACCCATGTAGGAACCATCACCGCCGATAACCACCAGCGCATCAATACCACGCTTTTTCATGTTATCAATCGCGGTCTGGCGCACTTCATCGTTGCGGAATTCTGGGAAGCGGGCGGAACCGAGGAAGGTGCCGCCGCGGTTGATCATGTCTGACACGCTGTAGCGGTCAAGGTTGATCATGCGATCTTCGTACAATCCCAGATAGCCGTCGTAAATACCAAAAACTTCCAGTCCTTCACTCAGCGCGGAACGTACAACTCCGCGAATGGCTGCGTTCATGCCTGGGGCGTCGCCGCCGCTGGTCAGTACTCCGATTTTTTTGATCATGACAACCTCTGGATTGTTCAAAAACTAAGGATTATTCCTGCCATGTGTCCGGCGTGGACCAGCTCGCGATCGCATGGCTTAATAGTTGCAAAATAGTATATCAAACGCTTGATGCTGAATTGATTCAGGTCAGACAAGTTTTCGCTAATTTTTTACAGAGTTGTTAGCGTTACGTCACTTTTTTTGTGTAATTGCATGATTTTAAGTCGCTAACCTTGAAAAAATCCATGTTGATTGCTCGGCACAACAGAACAGGGATCTTGATGGATGATGACGTCTGAGCCGGGAAACCTCTTGAGTAACGCCTGCTCAATTTGATCGGCCACCTGATGGGCCTGCACCAGCGGCAGCTGATCTTCCATCTCCAGATGCAGCTGGATAAAACGCGTGGGGCCCGATTGTCGCGTGCGTAATGCATGCGCGCCGCGTACGCCCGGCCAGTTGGTCACCACGTTGATAATCTCCTGCGTTTCATGCTCGGGCAAAACACGATCCAACAGCGCCTGTACCGCGTCATAACCCATCCGCAACGCGTTATAGAGAATGTAAACGCCGATGCCGAGCGCGAACAACGCATCCGCCCGTACAAAACCATAGCTGCTCAAACCGAGGGCGACCAATATTGCGCCGTTCATCACCACGTCAGATTGATAGTGCAGCATGTCTGCGCGAATCGCCTGGCTGCGCGTGCGTCGCACCACCCAGCGCTGGAAGGCAACCAACGTCAGGGTTGAAAACAGCGCAATCACCGTCACCACAATGCCCACCAGCGGCGCATGTAAGGTTTCGGGCGAGGCCAGATGCTGAATGCCGGTGAGAAACAGAAACAGCGCCGAGCCGGAGATAAACATGCTTTGCGCCAGCGCGGCCAGAGATTCGGCTTTACCGTGGCCGAAGGTGTGATCGTCATCGGCCGGCTGCAGTGAATAGCGCACCACCAGCAAATTGGTGAGTGAAGCGGCGATATCCACCAATGAATCCACTAACGCCGCCAACATACTGACTGAACCGGTATGCCACCAGGCGAAAATTTTTACGATTAACAGCAATGTCGCCAGCGTAGTTGCCGCCAGCGCCGCCCGATTAACTAACTTTGCATAGGAAGAATCCATGCTATGCCTCGTCGGATCGCACGCCTTATAGGTGCGGCCTTTAGGTCTCAAGATGGCTAAAGTTTATCATCGGCATAAGTGTGCTGCGTGATTGAATTTTAAGGCAATGATGTTAGAGAGAAATGACAGGCAAAAAAAACCCCCGCATCATGCGGGGGAAGACAGGGATGGTGTCTATGGCAAGGAAAACAGGGATACTATGTTACTGGTTACTGCTGGTACTACTCACTGCTTGCAGCGGTGATGATGGCTGCAATCCTGAGAGCCGACGAACTTCAGCTAATCGTCGCTCATAATTTTTCTGCAATGTCGCTTGCTGTGCAGGCGTTAGCAGGTGATACATCTGATTACGAACCCGAGCCATCTCGACTTGCTGTTCTACCGCTGCGCGGGCTTGTTTCTCTGCCTGCTGTCGGATAGCCGATTCGTTAAATTTGTCTGCAATGACAAGGTCATGCATAGTTTCTATATCTTGAACGCTGATTGTTGGGCGTTCGTGTCGCGCTTGCTGCATCAGGTCTCGCATCTGTTGCCGCTGTTGTTCAGTCAGCTCAATGCCATCGAACATGTAGCTTTGCGGATTTTGCGTCATACTGCCTGTCGTCAATCCGCTGTTCGGATGCATCTCATCAATCGTCGTCGTGTCTGCTGCTTCGGCGCTGGCGTGACTGAGAACCATCGCTGAGGCAATGACGACGGCGGTTAAGTAGCGCATCGTTAACTCCCAGTTCGTTCCGTTTTGCGATTCAACGAGAGCCAGTGTACGGCGGTGGCTGCAAACATCCGTCAGGGGGTGTAAAAGTACGTAAAGCGTTGGATTGCAAGTCAAGGAACACGGTATTTTGCCTGCGGAGGGCAATAAAAAATGAATAAAATCCTGTTGGTTGATGACGACCGCGAATTAACTTCGCTGCTTAAAGAACTGCTTGAGATGGAAGGTTTTGAAGTCATTGTGGCAAGCGATGGTGAGCAGGCGCTTAACCTGCTAGACAACACCGTGGACTTGCTATTGCTTGATGTGATGATGCCGAAGAAGAACGGTATCGACACTTTGAAAGAACTACGCCAACAGCACCAAACTCCGGTCATTATGCTGACTGCACGTGGCAGCGAACTGGACCGCGTTCTGGGCCTCGAACTGGGTGCAGATGACTATCTGCCTAAACCGTTTAACGATCGTGAACTGGTAGCGCGTATTCGTGCCATTCTGCGCCGTTCAAACTGGAGCGAGCAGCAACAGCAGCACGATAACAGCTCACCAACGCTGGAAGTCGACTGCCTGCGCCTGAATCCGGGTCGTCAGGAAGCCAGCTTCGACAGCGAAACTTTGGACCTCACCGGCACCGAGTTCACCCTGCTCTATTTGCTGGCACAGCATCTGGGTCAGGTGGTATCGCGTGAGCACCTTAGTCAGGAAGTGTTGGGCAAACGTCTGACACCGTTTGACCGCGCTATCGATATGCACATTTCTAACCTGCGTCGTAAATTGCCGGAACGTCGTGATGGTCATCCGTGGTTTAAAACCCTACGCGGACGCGGCTATCTGATGGTTTCGGCATCATGATTGGAAGTTTAACCACCCGCATCTTCGCCATCTTCTGGCTCACGCTAGCGTTGGTGTTGATGCTGGTTCTCATGGTGCCTAAACTCGATTCGCGCCAGATGACCGCGTTACTGGAAAGCGAGCAACGTCAGGGCACCATGATTGAACAGCACGTTGAAGCGGAGCTGTCTCAGGATCCACCCAACGACTTAATGTGGTGGCGTCGCCTGTTCCGCTCCATCGACAAATGGGCGCCGCCTGGTCAGCGTTTGTTATTGGTGACCAGCGAAGGCCGGGTGATTGGCGCGCAGCACAATGAAATGCAGATCATCCGCAACTTTATTGGGCAGTCGGATAACGCCGACCACCCACAAAAGAAAAAGTATGGCCGCGTGGAGATGGTTGGACCTTTCGCGGTCCGCGATGGCGAAGACAACTATCAGCTTTACCTGATTCGTCCTGCCACCAGCTCGCAGCTCGATTTCGTTAATCTGCTGTTTGACCGCCCGCTACTGCTGCTGATTGTCACGATGCTGATCAGCTCGCCGCTGCTGCTGTGGCTGGCGTGGAGCCTGGCGCGCCCCGCGCGCAAACTTAAATATGCGGCGGATGAAGTGGCAAGCGGCAATTTGCGCCAGCATCCGGAACTGGAATCGGGGCCGCAAGAGTTTCTGGCTGCGGGTTCCAGTTTCAACCAAATGGTGAGCGCGCTCGAACGCATGATGACGGCGCAACAGCGTCTGCTATCCGATATCAGCCATGAATTGCGTACGCCGTTAACTCGCTTGCAGCTGGCAACCGCGCTCCTGCGTCGCCGTAACGGTGAAGGCAAAGAGCTGCAGCGCATTGAAACGGAAGCGCAGCGTCTGGATGGCATGATTAACGATCTGCTAGTGCTGTCGCGAACGCAGCACAATAACGCGCTGGTTAGCGAAGCGATGAAGGCCAATCAGCTTTGGAATGGCGTGCTGGAAGATGCCAAATTTGAAGCCGAGCAGATGGGCAAACTGATGGAAGTGCCCTATCCGCCTGGCCCGTGGCCGCTGTACGGTAATCCCCATGCGTTGGAGAGTGCGCTGGAAAATATCGTGCGTAATGCGCTGCGCTATTCGAATTCGCACATCAGCGTCAGCTTCTCGGTAGATATTGCGGGCATCACCATTCATGTCGATGATGATGGTCCAGGAGTCAGCCCAGAAGATCGCGAGCAGATTTTCCGTCCGTTCTACCGCACCGATGAGGCGCGCGATCGTGAGTCAGGCGGCACCGGATTAGGCCTGGCGATTGTCGAAACCGCCATCCAGCAGCATCGCGGCTGGGTTAAAGCGGATGACAGCCCGCTCGGCGGTTTACGCCTCACGCTGTGGCTGCCGCTGTACTCCGCCCGTCAATAATTTGTTATGCTTCGGCCCTCGTTTCTGGGGGCCTTATGCTAAACATTGTCTTATTTGAACCTGAAATTCCGCCAAATACCGGCAACATCATTCGCTTGTGCGCAAATACCGGTTTCCAGTTACACCTGATTGAACCGCTGGGCTTTGCCTGGGATGACAAGCGCCTGCGCCGCGCCGGGCTGGATTACCACGAATATACCGCCTTAAAAAAACACGCCAATTACGCAGAGTTTCTGGCAACAGAAACGCCACAGCGCATGTTCGCCCTCACCACCAAAGGAACGCCTGCGCACAGCGCGGTGAGCTATCAGAAGGGTGATTATTTGGTGTTTGGTCCGGAGAGTCGCGGTTTACCCGCAGAAATTCTCAACGCGCTACCCGCTGAGCAGAAAATCCGCATTCCGATGATGGCGGAGAGCCGCAGCATGAACCTGTCTAATGCAGTATCAGTGGTGGTGTATGAAGCGTGGCGCCAACTCGATTATGCTGGCGCACTGATCAAAGGCTAGATGCCGTCGCCGTACTCAAAGCCTGCGCCGTTGAAGTGCTGATCCATATCCATCGACGGTTTATCGCTGGTCGGTTTACCGACAATGCGCGCTGGTACGCCGGCCGCCGTGGTATGCGGCGGTACAGGCTGCAGGACAACCGAACCGGCTCCGATTTTTGCGCCGCGCCCCACTTCAATGTTGCCCAGAATCTTGGCGCCGGCGCCAATCATCACACCTTCACGGATCTTCGGATGGCGATCGCCGCTGGTTTTACCAGTACCGCCGAGCGTCACCGATTGCAGAATTGAAACATCATTTTCAATGATTGCCGTTTCGCCGATGACAATGCCGGTAGCATGATCAAGCATGATGCCGCGACCAATGCGTGCCGCCGGGTGAATATCCACGGCAAATGAGACGGAGATTTCGTTCTGCAGATAGACAGCCAGCGCGCGGCGGCCCTCTTTCCACAGCCAATGGCCGATGCGATAGGCCTGCAAGGCGTGGAAACCTTTGAGGTAAAGCAGCGGCGTAGAGTATTTATCAACGGCGGGATCGCGCTGGCGTACAGCCTGAATATCGTAGGCCGCAGAGACAATCATCTCCGGGTCTTCACGATAGGCTTCTTCCACGATTTCGCGAATAGCGATAGCGGGCATGATCGGGTTCGCCAGCTTGTTAGCGAGCATGTAACTGAGCGCGCTGCCGAGGTTTTCGTGTTTGAGCAGTGTCGCATGGTAAAAGCTGGCCAGCATCGGTTCACAGTCGGCCAGGGCTCTGGCTTCGGCTTTGATATGGTTCCAGACCAGTTCTAACTCTTCAGACGACATTGCTGTTTGCTCCCGATAAAAAAAGCGCCTGATGGGGCGCTACAGGTGGTGACGCTGGCGCATCCTGCTTTAGCTTTGGCTGTTTTCGTCCTTCCTTGCACGGCCAAGTAAGGTCAATGCTGCCTCTCGCGCTGATTTTCCGCAATAGAGCACCTGATAAATCTGCTCGGTAATCGGCATTTCTACGCCGACGCGCGCGGCCAATGCTTTGACTTCTTTGGTGTTTCTGTAGCCTTCTACAACTTGTCCGATAATGCGTTGCGCCTCGTCTACGCTCTCGCCTTGCCCCAGCATCATGCCGAAACGACGGTTGCGCGACTGATTATCGGTACAGGTCAGCACCAGATCGCCTAAACCGGCCATGCCCATAAAGGTGGTGGCATCGGCGCCCAGCGCTGCGCCAAGACGGCTCATTTCCGTCAGGCCGCGAGTGATCAAGGCGGTACGCGCGTTGGCACCAAAGCCAATGCCGTCAGAAATCCCCGCACCAATCGCAATCACGTTCTTCACCGCGCCGCCTAACTGCACGCCGATGAAATCCTGATTGTTGTAGACGCGGAAACTTTTGCCGCAGTGCAGCTTCTGCTGCAGGTCTTCAGCGAACTCCGCATCGGTGGATGCCAGTGCGATGGCCGTTGGCATGCCGGCTGCCAGCTCTTTGGCAAAGGTGGGTCCGGAAATCACCGCGAGTGGAATCGCATCGCCGAGGATTTCACGCGCCACATCCTGCAGCAACCGGCCGGTCTCTTTTTCCAGCCCCTTAGTCGCCCAGACAATCCGCGAATCGGCACGCAAATGCGGCTTAAGCTGCGTCAGTACGTCGCCAAATACATGGCTCGGCACTACGACCAGCAGATCGCGACTGGCGTTAACCACGGTTGCCAGATCGGCTTCAGGAACAAGATTATCAGGGAAAGGGACATCGGGCAGGAAAGCGGCATTGCAGCGGTCAGCTTGCAGCTGCGCCACGCTTTGAGGATTGTGGCCCCAGAGCAGAACCGGATGGCCGTTGCGGGCCAGCGTGATGGCCAATGCGGTGCCGTACGAGCCGGCACCGATGACGCTAATTGAAGCGTTGAGTGTAGTCATCAGGCATCCTGATGTGGCGCTTCGCCTTCACCTTGCTGCTGCAGATAGTTCATGAACAGCGCATCAAAGTTCACTGGCGCCAGGTTGAGCTGCGGGAAAGTACCACGAGACACAAGGCTGGTTACGCATTCGCGTGCATACGGGAACAGAATGTTCGGGCAGTACGCGCCGAGGCAATGCGCCATCTGCGTGCCTTCGATACCGCTAATGGTGAAAATGCCCGCTTGCTGTACTTCACACAGGAATGCGGTTTCTTCGCCAACGGTTGCCGTTACGGTAACGCGCAGAACGACTTCAAAAACGCCATCAGCTAACTGAGAAGAGGCGGTGTCCAGATCCAGCTTCACTTCCGGTTCCCACTCTTTCTGGAAAACCTGCGGTGCATTTGGCGCTTCGTAAGAAACATCTTTGGTGTAAACACGTTGAATCTGGAACTGCATTTCGCTGCTGCTTTGCTCTGACATGTGACTAAATCCTGTGAGTTAAAATTGTCTGACCGAAAAGTTATGCCTGGAGTAAAGGATCAAGTCCCTGACGCCCATCCAGCGCGTAAAGATCGTCACAGCCGCCAATGTGCTGCGCATCAATAAAAATCTGTGGCACCGTAGTGCGGCCGCTGCGTTGAATCATCTCTTCACGTTTCGCCGCGTTCCCGTCAATGGGAATCTCCTGGAACGACACGCCTTTCTGATCCAACAACGCCTTTGCACGGTGGCAATAAGGACAAGTGACTTTGGTGTAGATCTCTACATTCGCCATACGGTTACCTCTGAGAAGTTATTTACCGCGCACCAGTGGCAGATTTTCACCACTCCAGCCGCTCACGCCATCTTTTAGTACGGAGACTTTTTCAAAACCCGCTGCGCTCAATTTCGCTGCAGATTCACCCGCACTTTGACCGGTCGCGCAAACTACAATTATGTGCTGTGACTTGTGCTTTTCCAGCTCGCCAAAGCTCTCTTTTTTGATGTCTGCTGCCGCTACGTTGATAGCCCCAGAAATGTGTCCTTTGCGGTAATCGTCACGTGAACGCACGTCTACCACCACCGCGTCCTCTTTGTTTATCAGGTGGGTAGCTTCACCACGGCTGATAGTTTTTACTTTAGAGAACATACCTTTAACGGTGGTCACAATCACGAGAACGAGTAAAGCGACCCATGCCAGACTGAGGATGGGGTGATTGCTTGCAAAGTGCATAATTTCTTGCATGAGGGGTAACGACTCCAAACCGGGCTGATAAGCTAAAACAAGGGTTCTGAGTATACCTGCGCCACTTCGCATGTACAGTCGCTAAGGGGACAGAGTTACGATTTGTGCGTCATTTTCCAAAAAAAGTGTTCTAATCCCAAAATTAAGACAAAGTTTATGCCGGTAAGCTCGGCACAGACATTTTTAGTAAAGTAAAACCCGGCCGGGCTAACTGGTAAGCGGCTGTTCATCGTGGAATAATTATCGACTATGAAGGGAAAAGCGACCGTTACACACACAAGGACCCGTTACAACGGCACTGCGCTTCCGTTGTCATTTCGCTGGTCCGAAATCTCCCTGAGTCTGCTTCTGGCGGGCACATTATTACTTCCTGCCGCTGCACGCAGTGCGGATGACAGTAAAACGCAGTTGAAGTCCATTCAGCAGGACATTGCCGAGAAAGAAAAGAGCGTTAAAGCGCAGAAAGTGCAGCGCAGTAAGTTGTTGGATCAGCTGCAAAGCCAGGAAAAAGTGATTGCGCAGGCCAGCCGTCAGCTGCGCGAAACGCGTAACAGCCTCAGCACGCTTGAGGGTGAAATCGCGCAGGTCACCTCTTCTATCTCGCGGCTGGAAAAGCAGCAAGCACAGCAGGAAAAACTGCTGGCACAACAGCTTGATGCCGCCTTCCGTCAGGGACAACATAATGGTCTGCAGTTGCTGCTCGGAGGCGAAGAAGCCCAGCGCAGTGAGCGTATTCTTGCCTATTTCGGCTATCTCAACGCCGCACGCCAGAAAAACATCGACGACCTCAAGCAAACCCAGCAGCAATTAGCGGAACAGCGTCAATCATTGCAGGGCAAACAGGAGCAGCAAAAAACGTTGTTGGCCCAGCAGCAGACGCAGCAAAGCAAGCTGGAAGTCGCCAGCGCGGCGCGTAAGAAAACGCTCACCATACTGGAAAGCTCGCTGGAGAAAGATCAGGCGGACCTGGTTGAAATGCGTGAGAACGAAAGCCGCCTGCAAAGCAAAATCGCTAAGGCAGAGCGTGAAGCACGCGAACGTGCGGAACGTGAAGCGCGCGAGGCGGAAAAAGTGCGTCAGCGTCAGGCGCAGGCGAAAGCCAAAGGATCAAGTTATCAGCCAACGCAGAGTGAGCGCGAGCTGATGGCGCGTACCGGCGGATTAGGCAAGCCCGGCGGGCAAGCGGTTTGGCCGGTACGGGGACGTATTGAACATCGCTTCGGTGAATCGATGCAGGGCGAATTACGCTGGAAAGGCCTGGTGGTCGATGCGCCAGAAGGTACCGAAGTGAAAGCCATCGCTGATGGACGCGTATTGATGGCCGACTGGCTGCAAGGCTATGGTCTGGTTGTCGTTCTGGAACACGGTAAAGGTGATATGAGCCTTTATGGCTACAACCAAAGCGCACTGGTGAGCGTGGGTGCTCAGGTGAAGGCAGGACAGCCTATCGCCCTTGTGGGCACCAGCGGCGGCCGCGGCACGCCTTCGCTCTACTTTGAAATCCGACGCCAGGGACAGGCCGTCAATCCACTACCGTGGTTAGGAAGATAAGTTTTGTTTCAACCCTCTAAGCTTTCGGCCGCCCTGTGCGGCCTGTTTCTGTCACTTTCCGCCCATGCGGGAAAACTCTCCATCGTGATCGATGACTTTGGTTATCGGCCAAAAGAAGAGAATAAAGTGCTGCAGATGCCCACCGCGATTTCCGTTGCGGTCCTGCCGAATGCGCCCCATGCGCGTGAGATGGCCACCAAAGCGCATCAGGGTGGTCGCGAAGTGCTGATCCACCTGCCGATGGCACCGCTTAGCAAACAGCCGCTGGAGAAAGACACGCTGACGCCCGAGATGAGCAGCACGGAAATCGAGCGGATTATTCGAGAAGCCAGCGGCAAAGTGCCTTTTGCGGTTGGCCTGAATAACCATATGGGCAGCAAAATGACCTCCAGCCTGCCCGGCATGCAGAAAGTGATGCAGGTGCTCAATCACTACAACTATTACTTTCTCGATAGCATGACGATTGGCAATAGTCAGTCGATCCCAGCCGCGCAAGGTACCTACGTTAAAGTCCTGAAACGCCGCGTGTTCCTTGATGATAGTCAGGATGAGGCTTCAATCCGCGCGCAGTTTACCCGCGCGGTGAAACTTGCGCAGCGCGATGGTTATGCCATTGCGATTGGTCATCCGCATCCGACGACGGTGCGCGTCTTGCAGCAGATGCTGCCGACATTGCCAGCCGATATCACGCTAGTGCGGCCAAGCCAGTTGCTGAATGAGCCGCTGCATCAGGGTACGACTCCGCCGCCATCCAAAACCCAGCCGCCACGATTCCGTGCGCCAGGCGTGTGTAAGCCGGGCAAACCGTTGCCGCCCGTGCCGCAGCACTATGCCGTTGAGTTGATCAGTGAAAGCATTGTGCAAAGCCCATTGTTCAAGCATTTAGAGTCTTTGTTCTAAATTAAGTCAAAGTGCAAACCGGCCTTAACGTTAGCCTCTATACGGGGCTGATGTTTTTTTCGTTATAATGGCGAAATTATTTTTTGCTATGGCTGTCGAATAGTCAGATTCTCTAGGGTAAGCCGTATTAATGAAAAAGCGTTGGAAAATAAATCTAATTAACTCCGTGCTGAGTCTGCACGCTAAACTGAGCCAAATCGACAGAAATAAGTCCCCGCTGAGCGCGACCCATGAGTTCGAGCGCATCGTTATTTTTTCGACGACGGCATTAGGTGACCTGCTGTTTAACACACCAGCAATAAAAGCGATTAAGCGCCGTTATCCATCCGCCAAAATCATGCTGGTTTCCAGCGATAAAAACCGCGATCTGGTTGAAGACAGCGAATGGTTTGATCAAGTGGCTATTTGGGACAATAAAATTGTCCGCGCGCCTAATCTGATCAGGAAACTACGCCGCTTCAAACCTGACCTAACGCTGCTACTGCACTCCAGCTTAGGCTACGATATTCTTTGCGCGCGGTTAAGCGGCTCAAAATATCTGGTTAGAGATAATTTCGGTAGCGATAATCCTGTATTTAATCATTGGCTTGATCTCTACTCACCGCGAGCAGAATCACACATTATTCAACGTAAACTGAATCTTATTGGTTCATTAGGCTGTGACACCACTGATATCCGCATGGAATTTCCTATAAAAGTTGATGATGGTCACCAGCAGGAAAGCTCAACCATTGTCGGTTTTCAAATGGGCGCATCAGGTGATAACCGTCGCTGGCCCGTGGAACACTTTGCACAATTGGCAGAGCGTATTTTTAGCCACAGTCCAGAATCCACTTTGGTTCTGACTGGAGCCGGCCAGGATCGCCCGATCGAAAGCGCCTTCTTTGCACTACTGCCAGAAAAGTATCATCATCGGGTCACTTCATATATTGGCAAAACGCGTCTGCCCGAACTGCTTCAGCTTATTAAGCGAATTGATGTATTGATAACGGGCGATACGGGACCATTACATATTGCTGTTACCGCGCAAACGCCGACGGTAAGTCTGTATGTGGGTGCCAATCCTCGCCATACTGGACCTTATCAGGATCTGGATATTCACCAGATAATCCGTATTGAGCCTGAGGAAAATGATGACCCACAATTTCCTATGCGGAAAATCAATGTGGAACAGGTCTATAACGCAGTGTTGAAAACGTTAAATTGATAATATATACCAGGTTTTAATGTGAAGCCTGGTATAGTTTTTTAGAAATTAGAAAAATAAAAAAGAATAAATAGATTTCAGGTTGTGATCTATTTTAAAAAATAGCTTCTGGTGTAGCCTTCTCAAAAATATTCTCATCAAGAGCACTTTCTAATGAAAGGTTATACGCTTTAATCCCCGCTCGTTCTAATTCCCGGCTTGCATGGATAAAGGCGGGTTTAATAACCGCGCTAAAGTTAGATTCAAGTAGGCTTGGAAGCTTATCATTGTCGCTTTCATAAAAGCGCGGCGCTGAAAAATTATTCATATCAACGCCAGCTAATAAAATACGACTGGCACCCAGCCAGACGGATATCTGCAAGGCCCAATAAGCAACCGTGCCGGCATCGAAAACCCCCTGACAAATATCCCAGGAAAAACCAGAGATGAATGGCGTTTCAGAGAGTGAGATCCCCATTTTCCCCTGATAATTGAGGGCATACTCTTCAGGGCGAACGATACCTCTGAATACTTTAAAGCTGAGATCTTCAATAATTGCCAGGCGGCACTTAACGTCCCGTAAATCAGCGCGCTGCAAGATATCATTGAAGCAGTGCACGGTTGTAAACAGAACCAGCTTTTCATCATTAATAATATCTGTGACAAGATCGAATCTTTTATCGATAAATCCCCGATCGACGATGACATAATATGCAAAGGTAATTCTATCGCGCAGATTATAGGCGCCATTAACGCCCACGAATGTGGTGCTGGCAAGTTTCTCAATGTCTAATGATTTAACCGAAGGGCCAGTAGCCAGGATTGTCACATCTCCCGTTATCGTGGCACGCAATGCGATGAGATCCTCAATCTTAACTTGCTTTCCCCAGTAGCTTAACCGCTGAATATTATCGGTTTTGGCTCGGCGAATCTTAATATGGGGCCACAAGTTTTCGTTATGTCTCAATGCCCTTGCATGAGTATAACGATAGATTTGTTTAAAAATTGAGGTCATTCAGAGCAGTTCCTTCAATTTTTCCATAACCATCTCGGCCGTAATTGCCTGCATGGTACCATCGCTTGCTTTTAATTCATGCTGATTCTTGCCATACCCGCCAATCAGTCCCGGATCGGTGGGACCAAATAGCGTGATATTCGGACGATCCAGCGCCGCCGTCAGATGACTTAAACCGGTATCTACCGACACCACCGCGCGCGCGCCAGCTAATTCTTGCGCTACCTGCTCCAGCGTTAACTTAGGCAATACCTCAACATGGTCGAAGCCTTCGGCCAGACGCTGTGCGCGTTGATGTTCATGCTCTGCGCCCCACGGCAATTTCACGCGCAATCCTGTTGGCTGAACTAACTCAATCAGCGCACGCCAGTGTGACTCCGGCCAATGTTTGTTATCACGCGTGGTAGCATGCAGAAACACCAGATAAGGCTGCGTGTCATTGGGCAGCGTAGAGCGGAAATGGCCGGCAATCGCGTAGTCGCCCTGCGTTGCAGGCTTTTCATAGCCGAGACTTTTGGCAAACAGCTCGCGCGTACGTTCGACGGCATGCTGTTGCTTGTTGATTTCATGGCGTTTGTCATACCACCAGCTGGCGAAAGGTTCGCGTGCGCTGCGGCTGTCCTGCCCGTGCTTCTCGCCTTTTGCCAGGCGCGTTACCAGCGCGGCGCTTTTGATCAAACCTTGTGCATCCAGCACCACATCATACTGACGCGATTGCAGCTCACGCTTAAATTGCACACGCTCTTCACGCTGCTGGCTACCGAACCAGTGCTTGCGCCAGCGGCGAATCGCCACTGGCAGCACTCTATCCACCGCCGGATGCCAGGCGGGGATTTGAGCGAAGTTTTCTTCAACCACCCAATCAAACTTGATGCCTGGAATCGCCTGCATCGCATCCGTGAGCGCTGGCAAGGTATGCAGCACGTCTCCCATCGAGGAGGTTTTAACAATCAAAACGTGCATCTTTACTCCTGCACCGGATGCAACAGCGCGCTCAGTTCCTGATGGACGCGCGCTGGCTGAATATCAATCAGGCTCTGGTGATAACCTTGCTCGGCATCACCTTTGCGGACTTTGTGATAGCCGGTGATCAAACGAATAATGCGCGCGTGCTGAGATAACGGCGGAGTGAAGTCCGGGCTGCTTGGGCCATACAGCGCCACCAGCGGACGATTAAGCGCCGCAGCGATATGCATCAGGCCGGAATCGTTACTGACCACCGCCACACAGTTCGCCAGCAGAATCACGGCTTGCTCGAGTTGCGTCTCACCCGCCAGATTTTTGCAGTGCGCACGCGCCGCTTCTGATAGCGTCTGCACAATGGTGTCGCCGGTTTCGCGATCTTTCGCCGAACCGAACAGCACCACCTGATAACCTTCGCCAATCAGCTGCTCTGCCAGCGCGGCATAATGATAATGCGGCCAGCGCTTCGCCGGGCCAAACTCTGCGCCCGGACAAAATCCAATCACTGGACGATCGGCGGACAGCACAAATTGCGCCGCCGTCATCCGCTTTTCATCGTCATCGACGCGCAACTGCGGCCACAGCAATGGCTGCGGCAACTGCTGCGCGGAAGCAACCGGTTTGTCATAGCCGAGCGCCACATAGCGCTCAACCATCAACGGAAAGGCCGCTTTGTCCAGCACGCGGACATCATTCAACACGCCATAGCGCATCTCGCCGCGCCAGCCGGTGCGACGTTTGATCCCGGCGAAAAACGGCACCAGCGCAGATTTAAAGGAGTTCGGCAGCACATAGGCGCGGTCATAGCCGCTGGCCTGCAGGGTTTTCCCCAAACGACGACGCTCGCCCAGCGCCAATGCGCCGTGGCCGAGCGGCATCGCCAGCGCCTGATTCACTTCCGGCATACGCGACAGCAATGGGCGGCACCAGGCCGGCGCCATCACGTCGATCACCGCTTCAGGATGCTCAGCCTTGAGCGTGCGATAGAGACTTTGCGACATCATCATATCGCCGACCCATGATGGGCCAATAACCAGAATTTTCATCGCTGCTGCCGGTTTCCTTATACGTTACGGTTCAGCCAGGCCATGTATTCGCCCACGCCTTGCGCAACGGTTTTGAACGGCTTGTCGTAACCGGCTGCACGCAGATTGGTGAGATCGGCTTGGGTAAACGCCTGATAACGGCCTTTCAGCTTGTCCGGGAACGGAATGTATTCAATCTGGCCTTTCTGATGGAAGTTCAGCACCGCATCCGCCACTTCCTGGAAAGATTCAGCACGGCCTGTTCCGCAGTTGTAGATACCGGAAACGCCGTTTTCCCAGCACCACAGATTTACCGCAACCACGTCATCAACATGGATGAAGTCGCGGCGGAAATCGTCGCTGCCTTCGAACAGTTTTGGATTTTCACCGTTGCTAATTTGCGTATTGAGGTGGAACGCGACGCTCGCCATGCCGCCTTTGTGGCCTTCACGCGGACCGTACACGTTGAAGTAACGGAAGCCGCACACCGGTGAGTCTGCTTCAGGCAGAATCTGGCGCACGTAGTGATCGAACAGCATTTTTGAGTAGCCGTACACATTCAGCGGCTGCTCGTACTGGCGCTCTTCGATGAAGTTCTCATTGCGGCCGCCGTAAGTGGCAGCAGATGAGGCGTAGAGGAACGGGATTTCGCGCTCGAGGCAGAAGTGCAGCAGATCTTTGGAGTACTGATAGTTGTTATCCATCATGTACTTGCCATCCCACTCGGTGGTTGCGGAACACGCACCTTCATGGAACACGGCTTCGATGGGGCCGAGATCTTCGCCAGACATGATGTAGCTGAGGAATTCCTCTTTATCCATGTAATCGGCGATGTCGAGATCCGCCAGATTCACGAACTTGGTGCCATCCTTCAGATTATCCACCACCAAAATGTCGGTCAGACCACGGTCGTTCAGCGCTTTAACAATGTTGCTGCCAATCATGCCAGCGCCACCGGTTACGATAATCATATGCTTTGCCTTTAAAGAGTTGGGGGGAAACAGGAGGTTTCACCCACGAATGCCTATCATCATAACATTTCAGCCAGACGCAGGCAGCCAGATGACGCCGTATGCGCTGCACAATTCCTGTTCGCAGCGTGAACTATGCTGCAAAACCGAGATATTGATGGCTGAAATGTCGTTGATTCGCTTTTCGATCAGTAATATGTGCCAAATATTTGCTATCTGAGGAGCATAATCATGTCCAGTCAGTTTTATTCGCAAATTCGTCAACAACTTGAGACAACACGTCAGGACGGATTGTTCAAACAAGAACGCACCATCACGTCGGCGCAGCAGGCAGAAATCAACGTAGCTAACAGCCCGCCCGTCATCAACTTCTGCGCCAATAACTATTTGGGTTTAGCTAATCATCCGGCATTGATCCAGGCGGCGAAAGACGGCATGGATACGCACGGTTTTGGCATGGCCTCGGTGCGCTTCATCTGCGGCACGCAGGACATCCACCAGCAGCTGGAACACAAGCTGGCCGCGTTCCTCGGCATGGAAGACGCGATTCTGTTCTCGTCCTGCTTTGATGCCAACGGCGGCCTTTTTGAAACGCTGCTCAGCGCCGAAGACGCGATTATTTCAGATGCCCTTAATCACGCATCGATCATTGATGGCGTGCGTTTGTGTAAAGCGCAGCGCTATCGTTACGCCAATAATGACATGAGTGAGCTGCGTGCGCGTTTACAGGAAGCACGCGACAAAGGCGCGCGCCACATCCTGATTGCCACCGATGGCGTGTTCTCGATGGATGGCGTGATTGCCAATCTGCAGGGCATTTGCGATCTGGCCGATGAGTTCGATGCGCTGGTGATGGTCGATGATTCCCATGCGGTGGGCTTTGTGGGTTCTGCCGGACGCGGCACGCACGAATATTGCGGCGTGATGGATCGCGTCGACATTCTGACCGGCACGCTGGGTAAAGCGCTGGGTGGCGCATCGGGCGGCTACGTGGCGGCGAAAAGAGAAGTGGTTGAGTGGCTGCGTCAGCGCTCGCGTCCGTATCTGTTCTCCAACTCGCTGGCGCCTGCGATTGTGGCTGCCTCGCTGCGCGTGCTGGAGCTGCTGAGTGAAGGTGACGGTTTGCGCCAGCGTCTGTGGGAAAATGCCCGCTTCTTCCGCGAGAAGATGACTGCCGCAGGCTTCACGCTGGCCGGCGCCGATCACGCCATCATCCCCGTAATGCTGGGCGATGCCAAAGTGGCGCAGCAATTTGCCAGCCTGTTGCAGCAGGAAGGAATCTACGTCACAGGCTTCTTCTATCCGGTGGTACCGCAAGGTCAGGCACGTATCCGCACGCAGATCTCTGCCGGACATACGCAGGCGCAGCTGGAACACGCCGTGGCGGCCTTCACCCGTATTGGTCAACAGCTGGGCGTTATTTCAGGAGCAGGGAAATGAAAGCACTCGCCAAATTAAAAGCCGAAGAAGGCATTTGGATGGTCAAGGACGCGCCAATACCTGAACCCGGCCATAACGACCTACTGATTAAGATTCGTAAAACCGCTATCTGCGGTACCGACGTGCACATCTACAACTGG
Source organism: Pantoea sp. AG1095 (assembly GCF_003208415.1). Lineage (NCBI taxonomy): Bacteria > Pseudomonadati > Pseudomonadota > Gammaproteobacteria > Enterobacterales > Erwiniaceae > Pantoea > Pantoea sp. AG1095. Next base: position 71,842 of record NZ_QKMJ01000013.1, read on the forward strand.
GATGACTGGTCGCGCAAAACCATTCCGGTGCCGATGATCACCGGCCACGAATATGTGGGTGAAGTGGTGGGAATGGGCCAGGAAGTTAAGGGCTTTGCCGTTGGCGATCGTGTTTCCGGTGAAGGCCACATCACCTGCGGCCATTGCCGCAACTGCCGCGCTGGACGCACGCATCTGTGCCGCAACACGGTAGGCGTTGGCGTTAATCGTCAGGGCTGCTTTGCCGAATATCTGGTGATTCCGGCGTTTAATGCCTTCAAAATTCCCGACAACATTTCTGACGAACTGGCGGCGATTTTCGATCCCTTTGGCAATGCGGTGCACACTGCGCTGTCGTTCGATCTGGTGGGCGAAGATGTGCTGATCTCCGGTGCCGGGCCGATTGGCATCATGGCGGCGGCGGTGTGCAAGCACGTCGGCGCGCGCCATGTGGTGATCACCGATGTCAACGACTATCGCCTCGATCTGGCGCACAAAATGGGAGTAACGCGCGCCGTCAACGTGGCGCAGGAAAATCTGCGTGATGTGATGGCCGAACTTGGCATGACCGAAGGTTTTGATGTCGGTCTGGAGATGTCTGGTGCGCCACCGGCGTTCCGCACCTTGCTGGAGGTAATGAACCACGGTGGTCGCATCGCGCTGCTGGGCATTCCGCCGGGCGAGATGTCCATCGACTGGAATCAGGTGATCTTTAAAGGCTTGTTCATCAAAGGCATCTACGGCCGCGAGATGTTCGAAACCTGGTACAAGATGGCGGCGCTGATTCAGTCCGGCCTCGATCTCACGCCTATCATCACCCATCGCTATCACATTGATGAGTTCCAGCAGGGCTTTGATGAGATGCGCTCGGGAAGATCCGGCAAAGTGGTGTTGAGCTGGGATTAAGCACTCATAAAAGGGAGCAATGCTCCCTTTTATGATTATTCAGCCAGCGCCAGATAGCGCTGGCAAATCACTTTGGTATCAAAAGCAGCGAACTCATCAGCATGGAGCTGAGGCGGAGCCTGATAAATCTCCAGCATCTTTTCTGCCACTGATTCAGGTGTTAAATCCGCCAGTCCGCGCGCCAAATCGCCTTGTAGTAACGAAGCTGGCCCACCCGGACAGCGCGTACTCACCACCGGCGTACCGCACAGCATCGCTTCAATCAGGACATTACCAAAACCTTCGCTGTCCGAGCTGACTATCAGCATTGTTGCCCGGCTAATCCACGCATAAGGATTGAGCGTAAATCCCTGAAAGATGACGCGATCCGCAATACCCAACTGCTGGGCCAGCGTCTGCAGCGCAGCTTTACGCTGCGGTGATCCCTGGCCTAATAACACCAGCGGCAGCGGTATGTTGCTCAGTGCATAGGCTTGCAACAAGCGATCATGACGTTTGGTTTCGTGAAATCGCCCCACATGCACCAGAAATCCCTGCGGCGGCACATCAGCCGGCTCGGCTGCACGTTGCTTAATATCTTCGATATCGAACGGATTACCAATCACGGCCTCGCGCGCCGGCGTAACCGCAAAAGCAGTCTTTAGGTCTTCCACCACCGCAGCAGAGACGCCAATCACGTTGCGTGCCTGATAGACACGGTGAATTTTGCGTGCTTTTAACCAGCGCGATAGTCCCGCACGATGGCCCAGATAGGAGGCGGAGAATACACCGTGTAGACAAAACCAGGTTTTACGAGGCAAGAGCGTCCGACAACGGCGCACAATACGATCGGTTTTGTGTAAATGAGATACCACTAAATCGTACTTACCGGCGATCTGCTCCGCCCGCAGAACAGCGTCATCCAGCAATCTGGCGCGACGCGTTAATTCGGTCAGCTTGCGCCAGGGCTGACGATTCGTATCCTGGATGACCTGATAATCAACGCCGTCAGGCAAAGGGTAATCGCATACTTTGCGCAGCGAAAACAGCGACACCCGATGTCCCAACTCAAGCATACCGGTCACCAACGTCAGCACGACTTTTTCGGCTCCACCGCCCGGTAAACCATCAATCACCATCAGTATGCGCTTTGACAAAATGCTCCACCTGTCTGATTTTAAAACTCTGTTTGACTAAATATTGCCGCGTGAATCTTAACGCAGTCTGCTAGCAAATCCGATTTTTCACGGCGCTATTTTCGCTCTAAGCATCCGCAGCAATTAGTTTTGCGTCACTGAAAAGCACAGCGTAACATTGCGATTTTATTGGCCTCAGGCGGCAAACATGACCCGGCATGCTTTCCTTATTACCATAGACACCGAAGGCGACAACCTTTGGCGCAATCATCGCTCCATCACCACTGAAAATACCGGCTATTTGCCACGCTTTCAGGCTTTATGTGAGCGCTATGGTTTTAAACCTACCTGGCTAACCAACTATGAAATGGCAACGGATCCTGCTTTTGTCGAATTCGGCAAAGATGTGATTGCACGCAAGCAGGGCGAAATCGGCATGCATCTTCACGCCTGGAACAGCCCACCGGAAGCGCCACTCACCGATGATGACTGGCGCTGGCAACCTTTTCTGATTGAATATCCCGATGCAGTACTGCGGGATAAAGTTGCTTATATGACTGATCTGCTGGAGGAGAAGTTCCAGACAAAAATGCTCAGCCATCGTGCCGGACGCTGGGCTTTTGATGAGCGCTATGCGGCGATCTTAACTGAACTGGGCTATAAGGTAGACTGCTCCGTCACACCGCGCGTTAACTGGGCCTTCACCCGTGGTGCGCCGCAGGGGAAAGGCGGCACGAACTACACTCACTTCCCGCATAAACCTTATTTTATCGATCCTGACGACATCTCACGCAGCGGTCGCTCCTCGCTGCTCGAAATCCCCATGAGCATTCAATACAAGTATTCACCGCTGATGAATACGGTCAAACAGGGTCTGTACCGCTTACGCGGCAAACAAAAGAGTCCTGCCGTTTATTGGTTACGTCCATCAGGCGGGAATCTGGCTGACATGAAACGCGTGGTTGAAATGTCGCTGGCCGAAGGCCAGGATTACGCCGAGTTTATGCTGCACAGCTCAGAATTTATGCCTGACGGCAGTCCAACGTTCAAAAACCAACAGGATATCGAGCGACTGTACGAAGATTTAGAAGCGTTGTTTAGCTGGTTAGCCCCCCGCTTCGTCGGACAAACACTGTCGGAGTATCACGACAACTTCAAACTGCAACAGGCTTAACGCTGAGTTGTTGCCATGCTTCCCATACTGCTTCTGGCGAGACATCCTGACATTCGCCTGAAGCGGTCTGCATGATCCGATATTCCCCTGACCACGGATGCCACTGGCTGGCATTGGTATCACCAAAAAACACCACCTGCTTTTTGTGCAGCCCGGCGGCAAGATGCATCTGCCCGCCATCGCTACACAGAATCTGCTCACAGCGATCAAAACCCGCCACCAGTTCGCGCACAGATGCGGTGGGATAGCGCGCCACCCGCGGCGAATTGACCAACTGCATCAGCTCATCGGTGCGTGCTGCATCGCCTTTATCATTGAGATCGAGCGTTCCCTGCGGCGACCAGAATACCAGCACGCGCGCCTGCTCATCTTCCAGCAGCTTATTGATAAAAGCCGCATAGGATTCCGCCGGCCAGCGGCGCTTTGGGCTGCGACTACTGATGTGCACGCCATAAACCTTGCCCAATGAGGGGAACAAAGCGCTGATGCGTTTGCCAGCTGCTTCACGTTCGCTGGTGGAGAGATAGAGATTCACAGCGGGTATAGCAGGCGGCGTGCTGGTTAGCGCAGAGAGATAAGAGTAGGTGTGTTCAACCTGATGCTCGCCGTGGAAATCACTTTTCTGGAACGGATGATCAAGCTGTGCGTCATTCTGAGCCGCGCCAATCACATTCCCTGCACCGGCCATTTTCGCCAATCGCAGACTGTATTTACACGGCACAGGATTCGCCAGAATGGTCGCATCAAAGCGCGTTTTACGCAGCGCCAGCATGACCTTTATTCGCTGCCAATAGACACCTAGCGTGGTTTCGTTTTTAGCGCGGTGCTTAGCTTTCTTGTAAACATACAGGCGATCAACATGCGGATTATGGCTCACCACATCCTCAGCAACTTTGTTTACTAACAAGGTAAGTTTTGCCTCGGGAAAGGCCCGTTTTAATCCTTCCAGTAGCGGGGTGGTACACACCATGTCGCCAATGTTATCGCGCCTAATCACGAGAATATTTTTCATGCTGATGCCCAGATTGAGGAGCGTTGTCTCGCTTATCCACTAAGACAAACTCAAAAAAAAATGCGGAAAACCAGGGAACAAAAGGCTTTTGACCATTAATGTGCAAAAAGTTCTGAATTCCCTACTAATAATTGATGTAATAAATTTGTAAATTATTAGATGAACAATGTCGCAAACTATCCCTTTGCTCTCGGTCATCACGCCCCTGTTCAACGCTGGTGTGATGTTTGAGACGTTTATGAATTCGCTACTGGCTCAAACTCTCACCTCACTGGAAATTATCATTGTCGACGATGGTTCCACTGACGGTTCGGGGGAGCGTGCTGATGCTTATGCGCAGCAGCATCCCCATGTTCGCGTTATCCATCAGACCAATGGCGGCGTATCGCGCGCGCGCAATGCGGGCTTAGCGGTGGCGCGCGGTAAGTACGTTTCGTTTCCGGATGCTGACGACACCATGGATGCCGCGATGTATCAAACGCTGGTTGAGATGGCGGAGCGCGACAATCTGGATGCCGCACAGTGCAACGCGGAATGGTTTTTCAAAGCCAGCCAGCAAGTAAAACCGCTGATTCCGCTCGATCGCCTCACCAGCACCGAGGTACTGAGCGGCCCTGAGTGGCTTAATAAGGCGCTGCAAACGCATCGCTACATGCATGTGGTTTGGCTGGGCATTTACCGCCGAGAGTTGATCGAACAGCTCAAACTCTACTTTGAACCCGGCCTGCATCATCAGGACATTCCATGGACCACCGAGTTCATGCTCAACGCACAACGTGTGCGTTACACCGATAAAGTGTTGTATTGCTACTACATGCATGATGCTTCCATCAGCAACCGTAAGCGCACCGGCCAGCGTAATGTGGAATATCAGCGTCACTACCTGAGAATCGCGCAGGTGCTGGAAGAGCTCAATGCACGCTACCGTCATAAGGTAAAAATCTACCCGGCATTTCACTACCAGATTACGCATGAGGCGCTCAGCGTCTGCCACTGTATCCGACGCGAACCCGAAGAGAGCGCACGTCAGGCGATGATTGCCGATTTGTTCGCTACGCAAACTCACCGGCGCATGCTGCGTAACGCGCGCGGTATAAAGCAATGGTATCAACTGCTGCTATGGCTAAGCCGGATTTACCGCTGGCGCAAGAAATAAGCGCCGCGTCCGGCTTTCACGCCTTTGGGGTTTGCCTTACAATCAGCTGACTGAATTCTGAGATCATTTGAGTATGGCAAGCCCGATTCCAGACCAATTTGCACCGAAAAATATTCTGCTGATCAAGCTGCGTCATCACGGCGACATGCTGCTGACCACGCCCGCGATAAACGCGCTGCGCCAACGCTATCCTCAGGCGAACATCGACGTTCTGCTCTACAAAGAAACCTGTCCAATGCTGGAGGCGCACCCGGCCATTCGCCAGTTGCACATCATTGATCGCAACTGGAAGAAGGAAGGCGGCTGGCAGAAATTCCGGCATGAAATGGCCCTGCTTTCCGCGGTGCGCGCGTGCCATTATGACCTGGTGATTAACCTCGCCGATCAGTGGCGCAGCGCCATCATTACCGGATTCTCTGGCGCGCCGGTGCGTATCGGTTTTGCCTTCCGCAAACGTGATAACGCCTTATGGCGCTGGATGCACAACCATCTGGTCAGTACGGAAGATCATCATCAGCTGCATACGGTTGAACAGAATATGGCCGCGCTCAAGCCGCTGGGCATCAGCGCCGCCGGCGCAAAAGCCTCGATGCATTTCAGCACAGCCGATCAACAAAAAGTGCAGGATGTACTGGCTCATCATGCGGTGAAAATGCCGTTTGTTGTGCTGCAACCCACTTCACGCTGGCTGTTCAAATGCTGGGAAGATGAAAAAGTCGCACAGCTAATTGATGCGCTCGCTGCCGAAGGCCGCACCGTGGTACTCACGGCGGCGCCGGACCAGAAAGAAATGGCAATGATCGCCAATATTCAATCGCTGTGTCGCAGCCACAACGTGGTGTCGCTGGCGGGAGAATTATCCTTGCCGCAGCTGGCGGCGCTGATTGATGCGGCACAGCTGTTTATCGGCGTAGATTCTGCGCCGATGCACATGGCCGCCGCGCTGGAAACGCCGTGTCTTGCGCTGTTTGGACCCACCAAGCTGCAACACTGGCGTCCGTGGGGCGATCACAATCGCGTGATTTGGGCCGGTGATTATGGCCCGCTACCCTCGCCAGACGACATCGATACCAACACGCAACAGCGCTATCTTTCTGCCATTCCCGTTGAGGATGTGGTGGCTGCCGCCCGGAGTTTTTTGCATGAGTAAGTTACGCCTGGCGATTGTCCGGCAGAAATACCGCCCAGACGGCGGCGCCGAACGCTTTATCTCGCGTGCGCTGGAAGCGCTGGACGGTGAGCAGCTCGATCTCAATATCATCACTCGCAGCTGGCAGGGCACGCCGAATCCGGCCTGGCATCTGCACATCTGCAATCCAGCGAAATTCGGTCGCATCTCGCGCGAGCGCGGTTTTGCGCGTGCCGCGCGTGAATGCTGGGAACGCGAAAAGTTCGATATTGTGCAAAGCCACGAACGCATCGCCGGTTGCGATATCTTTCGTGCGGGTGATGGCGTGCATCGCATCTGGCTGGAGCAGCGCGCGCGCATCGTGTCGCCGTGGCAGCGCTTAAGCGCCCGCCTCAGTCCTTATCATCGTTATGTGTTACAGGCAGAAGCCGACATGTTCAACGCGCCATCGTTGAAAGCGGTGATCTGTAATTCAGAGATGGTGAAGCAGGATATTTTGCGTCACTTCTCTCTTGATGCCAGCAAGATCCATGTGATTCACAACGCCATTGATAGCCAACGCTTCCAGCCAGCTAGCGAAGCGCTGCGTCATGCGGCACGTCAGCAGCTCAAACTGCCGCAAGATGCCACGGTGATGATTTACGTGGGTTCGGGCTTTGAGCGCAAAGGCTTAAAAGCGGCGATTGAAGCGGTGGCGAAAAGCGATCGCTATCTGGTGGTGGTCGGCCAGGATAAGCAGCTGTCGCGCTATCAGCAGCTGGCAAACCAGCTCAATTGCCTTGATCGCTTACGCTTCGTCGGCGTGCAGCAGGATGTGCAACCGTTCTACCATGCAGCCGATGCGCTGCTGCTGCCCACGCTTTATGATCCCTTCCCAAATGTGGTGCTGGAAGCAATGGCTTGCGGCCTGGCGGTGATCACCAGCACCGGCTGCGGCGGCGCAGAGTTTATCACTGCGGGTCAGGAAGGTTTTGTCTGCGATGCATTAGATATCAACGCGTTAAACGAAGCCGTACTGGCAACACCGGCGCTTACGCACAATTCTGCCATGGGCGAAGCCGCACGTCGCAGAATTGAACCTTATGGTCCGCAGCGGCTGGCGCAAGCGCTGACCTCACTGTATCAGCAAGTGCTGCAGACCAGCTGACGAAGTGGTATGAGCAGGCGGTTAATTTCTGATAACATGCCGCCTTTCATCTGTTTTTTGACGCGATTCTGTCGTAACGGTAACTATGACGACTCTATACACAGCCTTGCTCTACCTGATTCAGCCACTAATCTGGTTGCGCCTGTGGCTGCGCGGTCGAAAAGCACCGGCCTATCGTAAACGCTGGGCAGAACGCTACGGCTATTGCAGCGGAAAAGTGCTGCCACATGGCATTGTGCTGCACTCGGTTTCCGTCGGCGAGACGCTGGCGGCAGTGCCTCTGGTGCGCGCGTTGCGCCACCGCTATCCAACGCTGCCGATTACCGTCACCACCATGACGCCAACCGGCTCCGAACGTGCGCAGTCCGCGTTTGGCAAGGATGTGCACCATGTTTACCTGCCCTACGATCTGCCTGGTTCGATTAACCGTTTCCTCGATACCGTCGATCCGCGACTGGTGATCATCATGGAAACCGAGCTGTGGCCAAACATTATCCGTATTCTGCATCAGCGCAAGATTCCGCTGGTGATTGCCAACGCGCGCCTGTCTGAGCGCTCGGCCAAAGGCTACAAAAAGCTCGGCGGCTTTATGCGCGACCTGCTGCAGCGCATCACGCTGATTGCCGCGCAAAACGCCGAAGATGGCGACCGTTTCCTCAGCCTTGGCCTGAAACGTTCGCATCTCACCGTTACCGGCAGCCTCAAGTTTGATATCTCCGTAACGCCAGAGCTGGCGGCAAAAGCGGTCACGCTGCGTCGTCAGTGGGCGTCGCGTCGTCCGGTGTGGATCGCCACCAGCACTCACGAAGGCGAAGAGGCAATTGTGCTCGATGCGCATCGACGTCTACTGCAGCAGTTCCCCGATCTGCTGCTGATTTTGGTGCCGCGCCATCCGGAACGTTTCAAAGATGCCTGCGATCTGACACAAAAACGCGGCTTCAGCTTTATCCTGCGTAGCAGCGGCGAAATTCCATCAAGCTCCACGCAAGTGGTGATTGGCGACACCATGGGCGAACTGATGATGCTGTACGGCATCGCCGACCTCGCCTTTGTTGGCGGCAGCCTGGTTGAGCGCGGCGGCCACAATCCGCTGGAGCCGGCCGCGCATGCTATTCCGGTGCTGATGGGCCCGCACATCTGGAACTTCAAAGATATCTGCGCCAAGCTGCAGCAGGCCGAAGGGCTGATTACCGTTACTGACGTGGTATCGCTGCAGAAAGAAGTCGCTAACCTGCTGCAGGATGACGATTATCGCCGCTATTACGGCCGTCATGCTGTGGAAGTGCTGCATCAAAATCAGGGCGCATTACAGCGTCTGCTACAGTTACTCGAACCTCACTTACCGCCGCGAGCTCACTAATTCATGTCGCAACGCCAACGTCTCTCCGTGGTGATGATCGCCAAAAACGAAGCTGAACTGCTGCCGGAGGCGCTGGCTTCTGTCAGTTGGGCAGATGAGATTGTGGTGCTCGATTCCGGCAGCAGCGACAACACGATGCAGGTCGCTCGCGAACAGGGCGCGCAGGTTTTCCAGGCTGAAGGCTGGCAGGGATTTGGCAAGCAGCGCCAGCGCGCGCAGGCCCATGCGCAAGGCGAGATGATTTTGATGATCGATGCCGACGAGCGCGTTACACCCGAATTGCGTCGCGCTATCGAGCAGGTTCTCGCACAGCCCGCCTCGGACAACGTTTACAGCCTCGGTCGCAGCAACCTGTTTCTCGGCCGCTTTATGCGCCACAGCGGCTGGTATCCCGATCGCGTTATGCGCCTCTATCCGCGCAAGTTCAATTACAACGACAATCTGGTGCATGAATCACTGGAGACGCAGGGTGCGCCGGTAGTGAAGCTGGCGGGCGATCTGCAACATCTCACCTGTCGTGACCTGATGGCGTTTCAGCGTAAGCAGATGAACTATGCCGAAGCCTGGGCAAATGAGCGTTTCCAGCGCGGCAAACGCTGCGGCTTGTTCTCGATCTTTAGCCACACGCTCGGCGCATTTGTTAAAACCCTGCTGCTGCGTGCGGGTTTTCTCGATGGTAAACAGGGCTGGATTCTGGCGGTGGTTAATGCGCAGTACACTTTCAACAAATACTCGGCGCTCTGGGCGCTGCATCACACCTCAACACAAGGTCGCGTATGAGTACGAAAGCGATTTATCCCGGCACCTTTGATCCCTTCACGTTGGGTCATCTGGATATTGTGACGCGTGCAGCGAAGATGTTTGACCGCATCGTCGTGGCGATTGCCGCCAGCCCGAGTAAAAAGCCGCTGTTTAGTCTCGATGAGCGCGTGGATATGGCGCGTCAGGTGACGGCACATCTGCCGAATGTCGAGGTGATCGGGTTTAGCGACCTGATGGCGAACTTTGCTCAGGCGCAGAATGCCAATGTGCTGGTGCGTGGATTGCGTGCGGTTTCGGATTTCGAATATGAGCTGCAGCTGGCGCAGATGAATCGTCATCTGTTGCCCACGCTGGAGAGCGTGTTTCTGATGCCGTCAGAGGGTTTCTCGTTCGTCTCTTCTTCGCTGGTCAAAGAAGTCGCGCGCCATGCCGGTGACGTGCAGGCATTTCTGCCTGCCGTTGTGCATAAGGCGTTACTGGCGCGACTGGCACAGCCTTAACTCAGTGCTGGCAGCGTGGACACCAGAAGGTGCTGCGCTGACCATGTTTGCCGCTGACAATCGGCGTACCGCAGGCACGGCAAGGTTCGCCGGCGCGGCCATAAACCTGCAACTGCTGCGCGAAGTAGCCGGGTTTACCGTCCGTTTGCAGGAAATCACGCAGCGTGGTGCCGCCCTGCTCAATCGAGCGTAACAACACCGCTTTGATGGTGTTAACCAGCAGCTCGACCTCTTCCTGACTCAAACTCATTGCCGAACGATCGGGCAAGATCCCGGCAGTAAACAGCGATTCGCTGGCGTAGATGTTTCCGACGCCCACCACCACTTTGTTATCCATCAGCCACTGTTTAATCACGGTGCGTTTGCCGCGTGACTTTTCAAACAGATAGGCACCATCAAATTCGCTGCTGAGCGGTTCCGGACCGAGATGGGCCAGCACGCTGCTGCCTGCGAGGTCATTGCTCCACAGCCAGGCGCCAAAGCGACGTGGATCGGTGTAGCGCAACACTTTGCCGTTGCTCATCACTAAATCGACATGGTCATGTTTGGCGGCCGGTTGTTCGCCGGGTAGCACGCGCAGACTGCCGGACATGCCGAGGTGAATGATGATCCAGCCATGCGGTAGTTCGAGCAGCAGATATTTAGCGCGACGCTGCACGCTCAATACGGGTTGGTCGCTCAGCGCGTGGATTTCATGCGAGACCGGCCAGCGCAAACGTGAATTGCGCACCACCGCATGCAGAATCGTGGCACCCACCATGTGGGGTTCGATACCGCGACGACTGGTTTCTACCTCAGGTAATTCAGGCATCTCATCTCCTCAACGAATCGCAGAAACAAAAAACCCGGCCGAAGCCGGGTTTTTCACAGAACACTAAAATTACTTAATTTTAGCTTCTTTGTAGATCACGTGCTGACGTACAACCGGATCGAACTTTTTCAGTTCTAATTTCTCTGGTTTAGTACGTTTGTTCTTCGTGGTGGTATAGAAGTGACCTGTACCAGCAGAGGAAACCAGCTTGATCTTCTCACGAATACCTTTAGCCATGATTCAGTTCCTTAGTACTTCTCACCACGGGCGCGGATTTCGGTCAGAACCGTATCGATGCCCTTTTTATCAATAACACGCATACCTTTAGCAGATACACGCAGAGTAACGAAGCGCTTTTCGCTCTCAACCCAGAAACGGTGAGAGTGCAGGTTCGGCAGGAAACGGCGTTTCGTCGCGTTCATTGCGTGGGAACGGTTGTTACCCGTTACCGGACGCTTTCCAGTTACCTGGCAGACTCGTGACATTTCTATTCTCCAAAAATCAAATCAGCTCGAGCTTTAAAAACTAGGTTTTGGCCGCCTCGTCAGGCCTTAGCCCGCCCAGGCGAGTTCCATGTGAACCCGCTAAGCTGGCCCAAACGCCAAACCCGAGATTCTCAAAGGTGGCGTAGTATACGCCGCTCAGCCCGAGTGCTCAAGTCCCGAACAGATAAAGATCCCTCTGGATCGCGCAAAAATGCCCTATTTCTGTTCAGTTGAATCGATGAATTACAACCAACCGCGCTCGGCGAAAGAGGTAAACTCGCCGTGACCGATCACCAAATGATCAAGTAAACGGATATTGAGCAGCGCGCACGCTTGCCCGACTTTTCCGGTAATATCGCGGTCGGCGCGACTGGGTTCAGCGATTCCCGACGGATGATTGTGCGCCAGAATCACCGCCGCCGCGTTAAGTTTCAGCGCTTCGCGCACGATTTCGCGCGGGTGAACTTCCACGCTGGCAATCGAGCCGGAAAACATCTTCTGCGCCTGCAACACGCGGTGCTGATTATCGAGGAACAGCGCCATAAACACTTCGCGCTCCTGATGCGCCAGCACGCTTTGCAGGTAATGGCGTGTCACCTGCGGATTCTCCATCACGTTTTCCCGCGCCAGCTGGCTGGCAAAAAATCGCCTTCCCAGCTCGGCGATGGCATACAGCTGCGTCATTTTGGCACTACCCACGCCTTTAATCTGCCCGAGTTCCTCTTTGCTGGCCGTCATAATGCGATAGAGCGAACCAAACTCGTTCAACATCTGATGCGCCAACAGCAGCACGCTGGTGCCGCTGATGCCGGTACGCAAAAAAATCGCCAGCAGCTCAGCATCACTCAACACTTCAGCGCCCATTAACATCAGTTTTTCCCGTGGTGCAAGTTCCGTCATGACCATCTCCTCCCTGCAATGCGGCGATTCTGCGCGTCAGCCACCGTCAGCGCCAGCACGCGCTGAACGATTTCAGAGCCAGCTCGCAAAGGCCGCAGGCAGTGAAAAGGCGCACTGTGGATTTTGTGATAAAGTTGCCTGCATCTGCCGCCCCTGACGCGGCAATTTGCTTTGAGGCGAACAACATGACGGGATTAGCTGGAAAGAAAATTCTGCTGGGCGTGAGCGGCGGCATTGCTGCATACAAAGCGCCGGAGCTGGTGCGTCGGCTGCGCGATCGCGGTGCTGATGTGCGCGTAATGATGACCGAAGCGGCCAGGGCCTTTATTACTCCGCTGAGCCTGCAGGCGGTTTCCGGTTATCCGGTATTTGATGATTTGCTCGACCCGGCAGCCGAAGCGGCGATGGGCCATATTGAACTGGCGAAATGGGCCGATTTAATTGTGCTGGCGCCGGCTACCGCCGATCTGATTGCCCGCGTCACTGCCGGCATGGCGAATGATTTGGTCACTACCGCGAGCCTGGCAAGCGCAGCGCCGGTTGCCATCGTCCCGGCCATGAATCAGCAGATGTACCGCGCGCCGATCACGCAAGATAACCTGCAGCGTCTGCAGCAGCGCGGCATGCTGATCTGGGGCCCCGACAGCGGCAGCCAGGCGTGCGGCGATGTGGGTCCCGGCCGCATGCTCGATCCGCTGGCGATTGTGGCGCACGCGCTTGAATGGGCTGCGCCCGTCAACGATCTGCAACATCTCAGCATTATGATCACCGCCGGTCCAACCCGCGAAGCGCTGGATCCGGTGCGTTATATCAGCAATCACAGCTCGGGCAAGATGGGCTTTGCGATTGCTGCGGCTGCGGCCAAACGCGGTGCGAAGGTGACATTAGTTACCGGCCCGGTGGCGCTGCCAACGCCAGTTGGCGTGCAACGCGTGGACGTCGACAGCGCGCTGGAGATGGAAGCGGCGGTGATGGCGCAAATCCAGCAACAACATATTTTCATTGCCAGCGCAGCCGTGGCAGACTACCGGGCGGCTAACATTGCCGCAGAGAAAATCAAAAAGCAGGGTGGCGACGATAGCGTCACGCTGCAGTTGGTGAAGAACCCCGATATTGTCGCGGGCGTCGCGGCGCTGCAGGAAAATCGCCCTTATGTTGTGGGATTTGCTGCCGAAACCCAGAATGTGGAAGAATACGCGCGGCAAAAACGGGTGCGAAAAAACCTGGATCTGATTTGTGCCAACGATGTGGCGCAGGCGGGTCAGGGCTTCAATAGCGACACCAATGCTCTTCACCTTTTTTGGCAGGAAGGAGAAAAAGTCTTACCGCTCAGTGATAAGACGCTCCTTGGCCAACAATTAATAGACGAGATTGTCAGCCGTTATGATGAAAAAAATCGACGTTAAAATTCTTGATGCACGCGTGGGCAACGAATTCCCGCTGCCGACTTATGCAACCTCTGGTTCCGCAGGCCTCGATTTACGCGCCTGCCTGGATGATGCGCTGGAAATCACACCAGGCATGACCACGCTGGTTCCCACCGGTTTGGCGATTCACATTGCCGATCCTGCTCTTGCCGCCGTGATTCTGCCGCGCTCCGGTCTTGGCCATAAACATGGCATCGTGCTGGGTAATCTGGTTGGTTTAATCGACTCCGATTATCAGGGCCAACTGATGGTTTCCGTGTGGAACCGCGGCCAGGACAGCTTCACGCTGCAGCCAGGCGACCGTTTAGCACAGCTGGTCTTCGTGCCGGTCGTGCAGGCCGAATTTAACCTGGTGGAAGATTTTGACACCAGCGACCGCGGCGCAGGCGGCTTCGGTCACTCAGGCCGCCAGTAATACGCGACACTTTTCGCTTAGCCATCTTTTTATTTCTTGTCGCCACAGGCCGCTATGTCTGTGGCAGATGAGGCAGTATTGCCTGTTTTTGGTGAATTTCAGGGGTGTTGAAGGTCATGGCAGAAAAAAAAGTCGCGAAACGGAATCGTCGCGAAGAGATTTTGCAGGCGCTGGCGCAAATGCTGGAGTCGGGCGATGGCAGTCAGCGCATCACCACCGCGAAGCTGGCCGCTAATGTCGGCGTGTCGGAAGCGGCGCTTTATCGCCACTTTCCCAGCAAAACGCGCATGTTTGACAGCCTGATCGAGTTTATTGAAGACAGTCTGATTACCCGCATCAATCTGATCCTGAAAGATGAAAAAGAGACGCTGACGCGCCTGCGTTTAATCGTGCAGCTGATTCTGGGATTTGGTGAGCGTAATCCGGGGCTGACGCGTATTTTGACCGGCCACGCGCTGATGTTTGAACAGGATCGCCTGCAAGGGCGTATTAATCAGCTGTTTGAGCGTATTGAAGTGCAGCTGCGTCAGGTGATGCGCGAGAAGAAAATGCGTGATGGTGAAGGTTTCCAGAACGACGAAACGCTGCTGGCGAGCCAGTTACTGGCGTTTTGTGAAGGGCTGTTGTCGCGCTATGTGCGCTCGGAGTTTCGGTTTCGTCCGACCGTGGATTTCGATAGCCGCTGGCCGCTGATGGCTGCACAGTTGGTTTAAAAGACCAGGTCGGCATAAATGCCGACCTCATTACCGAATAATTAAATCCCGTACTCTTTACGATACGCGCGCACTTTCGCCAGATGGTCAGCCATCTCCGGCTTCTCTTCCAGGTAATCAATCAGCTCAGCCAGGGTAATAATCGCCGTGACTTTGCACTTATAGTCACGTTCCACTTCCTGAATCGCCGAAATATCGCTGCGACCGCGTTCCTGACGATCCAGCGAAATCAACACGCCCGCCAATGTCGCGTTATGTGCACTGATGATATCCATTGATTCACGAATCGCGGTACCGGCAGTGATCACATCATCCACCAGCATCACTTTGCCTTGCAGCGGGCTGCCCACCAGCAAACCGCCTTCGCCGTGATCTTTGGCTTCTTTGCGGTTGAAGCAGTAAGGCACGTCACGTTCATGATGATCGGCCAGCGCCACCGCGGTAGTGGTGGCAATTGGGATGCCTTTGTACGCCGGGCCAAACAGCAGATCGAAATCAACGCCGCCATCAACGAGCGCCTGCGCGTAGAAACGGCCTAACAGCGCCAAATCGCGACCGGTATTAAACAGACCGGCATTGAAGAAATAGGGGCTTTTACGTCCCGATTTCAGGGTGAACTCACCAAACTTCAGCACCCCTTTGTTCAGGGCGAATTCAATAAACTGACGCTGCCAGGCTTTCATTTCTCACTCCTCAAATAAAGAAAAGGCGACTCTATGGTCGCCTGTTACATCAATTAGTTAGCGCCGCTTTCTGCGCCTGAATCAACTGCTCAATGCCGCCTCGCGCCAGCGCCAGCAGCTGCAGTAACTCGTCGTGGCTGAAGGGCTCACCTTCTGCGGTGCCCTGCACTTCAATCATGCGGCCGTCTTCGGTCATCACCACGTTCATGTCAGTTTCTGCGGCGGAATCTTCCACATACTCCAGATCGCACAGCGCTTCACCGCCGACGATGCCCACAGAAATCGCCGCCACCATGCCTTTCAGCGGGCTGGCTTTCAGCTTGCCCGCCGCCACCAGCGCATTCAACGCATCGGCCAGCGCCACGCAGGCACCGGTAATGGATGCAGTACGCGTACCGCCATCGGCCTGAATCACGTCGCAATCCAGCGTGATGGTGAATTCGCCTAGCGCTTGCAAATCCACTGCTGCACGCAGTGAACGGGCGATCAGACGTTGAATCTCCAGCGTACGTCCGCCCTGTTTGCCTTTGGCGGCTTCACGCGCCATGCGGCTGTGGGTCGAACGCGGCAGCATGCCGTATTCCGCGGTGATCCAGCCTTGACCTTTGCCTTTGAGGAAACGCGGCACGCTCTCTTCGACGGTTGCGGTGCACAGCACTTTGGTTTCGCCGAATTCAACGAGCACAGAGCCTTCTGCATGTTTGGTGTAGTGACGAGTGAGTGTGACGGGACGTGTTTCAGATGCACTACGGCCTGCTGGACGCATGGTTTCTCTCCGGCTTGCTTAGGTTTGGCTGCGCATTATACGGACTTCAGCTGCGGCTGTCCCGCCCGCGATCGCCACAATCCTGGATGAAATTCTCTGGTGGCTGTGGCTAAATGCGCGTTTCCTCCCTTAAAAAGATAAATGATGATCGCGATACTCCATTTCCTGCTGGCGCTGGTGGTGATATTTGCCCTTGCGCTGTTGGTCAGCCACGACCGCAAACGCATTCGTCCCCGCTTTATTATTCAGCTGCTGGTTGTCGAAGCCGCGCTGGGCTGGTTCTTCCTGCACTCGGCGGGCGGACAATCGGTGGTCACTGCGGTGGGCGGCTTCTTTGAAACCTTATTAACCTACGCCGCGCAAGGAACCAACTTTGTCTTCGGCAATATGGCAGATCAGGGATTAGCCTTTATTTTCCTCGGCGTGCTCTGCCCGATTGTGTTTATTTCCGCACTGATCGGCATTTTGCAGCACTGGCGCATTCTGCCGCTGCTGATTCGCGCCGTAGGCACTCTGTTGTCAAAAGTGAATGGCATGGGCAAGCTGGAATCGTTTAACGCCGTCAGCACCTTGATTCTCGGCCAGTCGGAAAACTTCATTGCCTATAAAGGCATTCTCGCCGATATTTCCGCGCCACGCATGTACACCATGGCGGCGACGGCGATGTCGACGGTTTCGCTGTCGATTGTTGGCGCGTATATGTCGATGATTGATGCCAAATATGTGGTTGCGGCGCTGCTGCTTAATATGTTCAGCACCTTTATTATCCTGTCGATCATTAATCCCACCCGCCCGGAAAACGAAGAGCAGATTGCGCTGGATAAGCTGCATGAAGATCAGAGCTTCTTTGAGATGCTGGGCGAATACATTCTCGCCGGCTTTAAAGTGGCGATGATCATCATGGCGATGCTGATTGGCTTTATCGCGCTGATTGCAGCAATCAATGCGCTGTTTTCTGCGGTATTTGGCTACAGCTTCCAGCAGCTGCTTGGCTACGTTTTCTATCCATTTGCGTGGCTGGTTGGCATTCCCTCCGCCGATGCTTTGCAAGCGGCGAGTATTATGGCCACCAAACTGGTAGCGAATGAATTTGTCGCGATGATCGAGCTGAAGAAAGTGGCGGCTGAAATGACGCCACGCGGACTGGGGATTCTGTCAGTGTTCCTGGTGTCGTTCGCTAACTTCGCCTCAATCGGCATCGTTGCCGGTGCGATTAAAGGCCTGAACGAGAAACAGGGCAATGTGGTTTCCCGTTTTGGCTGGAAGCTGGTGTATGGTTCCACGCTGGTGAGCTTGCTCTCGGCCGCGTTCGCCGGGCTGTTTATCTGATAACGCATGGCGGCTGCATGGCCGCCATTTTTAAAACGCCACGCACACCAGCGAATCAACCCGCATCACCGATTCCTGCTCGAAACGCTGTTTATAAACGTCACGAAGCTTATTGATGCTGTCAGAACTCGCCACATCCGGAGTGTGAATCAGCATCAACGCTTTGCTGTTTTCCCGCGCCAGCTTACCGTTCTCGCCCAGCCACTGACCTTTGGCGTCATATACCGATAAACCGTCTTTGAAACGCGGCGTCACATCGTTATCGACAAACTGCTGCCATTCGCTGCTGCTGACGATGCCACCTTTCGGTTTATTCATGCCAAACCACAACGTAGTTTGCATCATCACGTCACCAGAACCGCATACCGCAACTGGCGCGGTGTTGGGCGGGATCTGATGCATTTTCGTCGACGGAGCCTGACAGCCAGCGAGCAGTAAGGTTAATAAAGCAGGAAGAGCCAGAGAGCGGAACATCACTTCATCCTTTTAAGCGAACCAGCGCTAAGCATAAGTGTCTGTCGGTAAAAGAGGTAATTTTTTGTTATTCACGCTTAAGTGCGCTTATGCCTGTTAGCGTCGAGGCTGCCTCGCTATACTTCACCCAACATTTCTGAAAAAGAGAAGACGATTATGATCCGCAGTATGACCGCTTACGCCCGCCGCGAAGCCAAAGGCCACTGGGGCAGCGCCGCCTGGGAAATCCGTTCGGTTAACCAGCGCTATCTGGAAACCTATATCCGTCTGCCGGAGCAATTTCGTGGCCTGGAGCCGGTCATCCGCGAGCGCATCCGTAATCGCCTGACGCGCGGTAAAATCGAATGCAACCTGCGTTATGACGCCGATGCCAGCGCACAAGGCGAACTGCAGCTGAATGAATCACTGGCCAAACAACTGGTGCAGGCCGCCAATTGGGTGAAGATGCAGAGTGATGAAGGCGCGATTAATCCGCTGGATATTCTGCGCTGGCCGGGCGTGATGTCTGCGCAAGAGCAGGATCTCGATGCCATCAACGCCGAACTGCTGGTGGCGCTGGATGGCGCGTTAGATGACTTTATCGAAGCGCGTGAAAGCGAAGGCACCGCGCTGAAAGCGATGATTGAACAGCGTCTGGAAGGCGTATCGCACGAAGTCAGCAAAGTGCGCGCGCAGATGCCAGAAGTGATTAAATGGCAGCGCGAGCGTCTGGTCACCAAGCTGGAAGAAGCCGAAGTGCAGCTGGAAAATAATCGCCTGGAGCAAGAGCTGGTGATGATGGCGCAGCGCACCGATGTGTCTGAAGAGCTGGATCGCCTGGATGCGCACGTTAAAGAAACCTACAACATCCTGAAAAAGAAAGAAGCCGTTGGCCGCCGCCTCGACTTTATGATGCAGGAGTTCAACCGCGAGTCGAATACGCTGGCTTCGAAATCAATTAATGCCGAGATCACGACATCAGCGATTGAGCTGAAAGTGTTGATTGAACAGATGCGTGAACAGATTCAGAACATCGAGTGATCACGCCCTCCATTAATAACGTCAAGTCCGTCATCCTACGGGCTTGACGATTAATGCGGGTTAGCGATTTATTGAGCGTGCCATGCGCGTGTAAGTATGCCGGATACCGCGAATGGCAATGCTGTAAGCCATGATATTTTCAGGCAATGCCATCCCGATGTAACCGGTGTCACCAATATGATGAAGATCTGCGCCCGCCATCTTACTCATTAACGCGATTTGACGAATGGTATTCACATCTGCCCCCTCTTGCGATGTCCCGATCGCGGTCATCGCCAAAGCGCCATGCGAATGAATACATTCAATCAGTGAGGCAACTTTCTGCTGACTCATACCCGGTAGTGTGCCGGGTGCAGGCACCAACACCACATCAACCCCTTGCTGCACGAACTCAGCAATATCTTGCTCGGTGAGGATGTCGCTGCCACTCTCCTGAACAATGCCAGCACCATGCATCTTACCGGTGATAATGAGTGCGCTGTTACCAACCGCCTCGCGGATCATTTTCGCCGCTTTAGCCAGCGCACGATTGCTCACACCGTTATTAGGATTGCCCGTGAGAACCAAAATTTTGGCTCCCATTTGCACCAAACGGCAGGCGTTCTCCGCTGTTGCCGCGCGCCCTGGCACCATTTGTAATCCATCAAGATGCGTGGCATCAAAATCAGGATCTACCGCTTCAAGATTGACCCCAATAATACGCCCGGTCAGCCGGCATAATTCATGTAATGTTTGTTCCGGCGCAATGTTTGCGGGCATGCCATGAATAATAGGGTTTTCACTGTCGAACATGTTGATCAATACAATATCAGCACCCTGAGAGGCCGCCAATTCGGCGTTAGTAATATTATGCAGCAAAGGTGAAGTCATGCCGATAGTTTCGCTGACTACCACCCGTCCTTCGCTGGCACGCACAGCATATATCAACGCATCTTTATCCATCGGCAGCAGCTCGGAAGCTGAGCAATCCAGCAAACGTTTATGTGTCATAGAATTTATTCTCTTTGGTAAGCATCAGGTTAAGATCGGGAAATTATGCATAAAATAACAGTTAGGGATCCAAAAGATATCCGCCCTGATCAACTCTTTGTAAATATCCCCTGTACCAGGTAGCGAAAGCTATACATGAAAAAAATGTTCATCATCAGGCAACGCCTTATTTCATTTTAAATAAGACATTTTCATTTCCGTGTATAAGAAATGTCTCTAATTTTGAAATTTCCTCCTTAATATCTCTAGCACAAAACTTATTAATGCCCTAAGGATGAAAAGAAAAAGACCCTGTTTTTCTGAATATTACTCGTGATCGTAATATTTTACTTTTCCTATTAATTTTTTCGAGAAACCTGTCGCCCTTCAATTCGTGCACATGCAATGGATCGTTTAAGGAAAGCGAATTTTATGCTCATCACTATCGCGGTTCTTTTCCTTTGCGCCTTCAAACACCCATATAGGAACAGGTAAATATTATGAGATTTAACAAGATGTCAGTCGCACTCGGCTTGGGATTGATGATGACCGCCAGCCTGGCTAACGCTGTAAATAGCCAGGGTGCAGGTACTGTCACCATTAAGGGCTCAATTATTGATGCACCTTGTTCAATCAACCCAGGCTCGCAGGATCAAACCATTGATCTGGGTCAGGTATCGAAAAAGCAGTTGGCAGCGGGTGGTAAATCAACACCGGTACCCTTCAACATCAAACTGGAGAATTGCGATTTCACCGCAGGTAAAGATGTGAGTGTGACCTTTACCGGCCAGGCCTCTGCTGCCGTACCGACCCTGATTGGCATGACCGGTACCGCTAGCGGTGCCAGCATTGGCCTGACAGATGGCTCAGGCCAGCTAATTAAATTGGGCCAGCCATCAACTATGACTCTGCAGAATGGTAGCAACACTTTGTCGTTCTCTGCATATCTGCAGGGTGATGGTGCCTCTGCAACCATCACACCGGGGGTATTTCAAAGCACCGTCGACTTTAGCCTGGATTATCAGTAATCGTTTTCCACGCTAATTAGAGACATGCGTAATCTGCGCATCTCTTGTTTATTTCAACAGGGTGTTAGTAGTATGTCAGTCCATACCAGGAACTCATTTCCTTTTCAAAATAACTGGCGCTTACGCCCGTTAGTAATTGCTTTATCATTGGCTTTTTTTAGCAGTGCTATTAGCGGTGCATTAGCAGAGGAAGTTGAGTTTAATCTGGACAACATGGATATTTCCGACCGGGAAAACATTGATATGAGTCAATTTTCCCGGGCAGGATATATGATGCCTGGTCAATATGACATGGCAATCAAAATTAATGACAATGAATCACCCACCGAGGAGGTTACTTTTTTACCGTCTGAACATGATGAAAACGAAACTGTCGCCTGCTTAACACCAAAAATGATGGCAGGCTTCGGTTTAAAGAAGTCATGGTTAGATAAAGTTACCTACTGGAATAATGAAAAATGTGCCCGGCTTGATATCATGCCGGGTATCATTTTGCGTCCTGATCTCGCGTCATCAACGCTCTACATGAGTGTTCCTCAGGCATATATTGAATATCAAACGGCTAACTGGGATCCCCCTTCACGCTGGGACGAAGGGATTGCTGGATTTATTGCGGATTATAACACCAATTTTAATTACTCCTCCCCGGCACAAGGCAGTGAATCACGCGAATTAAGCGGTAATGGCGTGGTAGGTGTCAACGCCGGTCCCTGGCGTATGCGTGCGTTCTGGAATGGTACTCATTACACTGCCAATAACACTAAAACCTCTACTTTTAACTGGAATCAATATCAGGCATTTAGGGCAATCAAACCTTGGGGCGCAAAATTAATTATTGGTCAGAATGACCTCGCCAGTGATGTGTTTGAAAATGCACGCTATGTTGGCGCCAGCCTTATTAGTGATGATGGCCAGTTACCCCCCAATTTGCGTGGATACGCACCGGAGGTCCGTGGCGTGGCGAAGACCAATGCAAAAGTCACCATTAGTCACGCTGGACGTGTGTTATATGAAAGCCAGGTGGCTCCCGGTCCTTTTATTATTCAGGACTTGAGCGACTCTATTACTGGCACGCTGGATGTCAAAGTTGAAGAGCAAGATGGCAGCATTCAGACCTTTCAGGTCGAAACCGCATCTGTTCCCTATCTTAGTCGCCCTGGACAGGTTCGCTTTAAGGCGGCGGTAGGGCAAACGACAGACGATAGATTTCATCTGCAGAATGAAAGGTTAATGGCAGGGGAATTCTCATGGGGTATTAGTAACGGTTGGTCGCTGCTCGGGGGTGGATTATCCTCTGGAAAATATCATGCCGCGTCGTTGGGTGCAGGGCGTGACCTCTTATCGTTTGGGGCCCTGGCACTCACCGCAACCCAATCTTATGCAAAGCTGCCTAATAACCAAACGCGCTCTGGCGGCTCCTATAGCCTGAGTTATTCTAAACGCTTCGAAAACTATGACACGCAGGTTACCTTCGCAGGTTATCGCTTTACGGAGAAGAGCTATCTTAGTCTAAATCAATATCTTGAGGCGAGCCGTAAGCATTTGGTTATTCGTAATAATGCAGCGAATAAGCAGACCTATACCGTTTCACTTAATAAACAATTCCGTACACTCGGCGTCAGCGCATTTTTAAATTATAACTATCAGACTTACTGGAATCGTCAGGCGACCAGCCGCTGGAATATGTCGTTTGCGCGTTATTTCGATGTGGGAAATTTTAAAAACGTCAGTTTCAATCTCTCCGCCTATCGCGCACAAAATTCAGGTATACAAGATGACGGAGTGTTCTTAAGCCTGAACGTGCCTTTCGGGACCTCATCGGGCTTGAATATCAATGCACAAAATTCAGATGCCGGCCAAATCAATAGCCTGAGTTGGTATAACCGCATGGATGAACGCAACAGTTATCGCTTAGGCGCCAATGTCGATCGCCAACAACGAAGCGCTTATAGTGGCTACTACACCCATACCGGCGATAACACGCTAACGAACTATAGTGCCAGTTATAAACCCGGTCAGTATCGCTCCGCAGCCCTGTCCATGCAGGGAGGATTAACGGCCACAGCACATGGAGCAGCATTACATCGCACCATAATACCTGGAGGCACGCGTCTGATGCTGGATACTGAAGGTATTAGCGATGTGCCCATTAAGTCTTCCGGTGCGGCCACTCATAGCAACAAATTCGGAAAAGCGGTACTGGCGGATGTCAGTAGCTATATACGTAATCAGGCACAACTGGATATCAACCAACTCAACGATGACATTGAAGCGGAGTCGCCCGTTTTGCAATTAACCTTAACCGAAGGCGCCATTGGCTATCGTCGCTTTCGATTAATTAAAGGTCAAAAGCTAATGGCGGTTATTCGCCTAAGTGATGGCAGTTATCCGCCGTTTGGCGCGAGCGTATTAAGTAAAGGGCGTGAGACCGGCATTGTTGATGAGATGGGCAGCGTCTGGCTTAGTGGTGTAAACCCTGAAATGCTGATGGATGTCCGCTGGAACGGCAATATTCAATGCCAAATTACCTTCCCAAAAGTATTACCCATTGATGAGAGTGGAGAAACAAACCTGCTGCTTCCGTGTACAGAAAAAGAATAATTTTTGCGCATTAAAGTTTGTTGAGTATCTGTCGCTCTATTACCCCAGACATATAGAGTGAGTATTAATTTTATGAACCTGAAGGCTTCTCTCGCTACCGTGGCGATGCTGTTTGGCGCTATGATTTTTTCACAAAGCACGCTGGCTGCTGTTGCATTGGATCGCACCCGCGTCATTTATGACGGCGCTGAACGCTCAATCAGTTTGAATATCAGCAATGAAAATAAAGCGCGTCCGTATCTGGCGCAAAGCTGGCTGGAAGATGAGCAAGGAAAAAAAATAAAGTCGCCGCTTATGGCGCTCCCTCCAGTTCAGCGTATTGAGCCGGGTCATAAAAGCGCGATTAAAATCCAATCTTTACCTGCCGCAAAATCATTGCCTCAGGATCGTGAATCTTTGTTTTACTTTAATTTGCGCGAGATTCCGCCACGCAGTGAAAAACAAAACGTATTACAAATTGCGTTACAGACCCGCATCAAACTCTTTTATCGCCCAGTAAAATTAATGATCGATCCACGAGCTTCAATCAAACCCGTACAAAATCAACTCACGTTGAAAAAAAACGGTGATCAATACACGGTGATAAATCCTACCGGATATTATGTCACGCTGATTACTGCAGCCAGTCATGTTGATGGTAAAGAAGAAAGTGATTTTAAACCGATCATGATTCCGCCACAGGGCAGTGCCGCTATTAACGTAAAAGCCAGTAAGTTAGGTTCGCATCCGGTATTAAGCTATATCGACGATTTCGGCGGTCGGCCAAAATTGACATTCAGTTGCAAAGCCAATGTGTGCCGTGTAACTGATAGCCGCGAATAAGCATGAACAGCATGAAGTGGCTGGTCATCTTCTTCGCACTGCTGCACTGCGAAATGCTCTTCTCAGCGCCGATCGCGCCGCATGAAGAAATTATCCCCGGCACGAATAGATATCCAATTAATGTGTCGGGGATTATCGTCAGCTCCCAATGTACTTTGAATGGTGATCGAGAAAGTCGTGTTAACTTCGGCGATATCATCATTCAACTAATTGATGGTATCCGGTTCAGTAAATCGGTGCCATTCACCGTCACGTGTCCGGGAGCTTTCAACGGGGAGCAGGAAGTTTTTATCTCAGCTACAGCGGCGGCGTTTGATAATAATGTCATTTCTACCACCAACGCCAACGTGGGCATCAAATTAATATTAAACGGTAAAGACATTGAAATAAATAAAGCACACAACATTGATTGGCGAATATCAAACACATTGATTGCCGTGCCGGTTAAAAACAAGGTCAAAGTCACAGCGGGTAACTTTACTGCAACCGCCACCATGGTATTGAATGTTCGTTGAGGAGACACGGAATGCAGATTATAAAAATAATGCTCTGTCCACTGATCATTGCATTTGCGTTGCATAGCACGTTGTCTAATGCCAATGCAGGCGTCAACTTTTCAGGAAAGCTGATTAACGTCCCGTGTAAAATTGACAATAATAAAGATATCGATGTCAACTTTGGCGACAGTGTGGATATTAATGAAATAGATGGTCTGAAATACACTGAATTGCTGACGCTGTCGATTAAGTGCGATGAAAACTATTCCGAAAATCTTTACTTCCGTGTATCGGGTAGCGCAGCAACATTTGATAAAGCAGCAATACGCACTAACATCACCAACGTTGGGATAAAATTCATCAATGGTAAAGATGGCACACCACTCGAAATAAACAAAAAATACAATTACGTGCAGACAGGGGATTTTTCTCTAAAGGTGGTTCCTGTTAAAAAATCTGGTTCAATACCCTTGCCAGGTAAGTTAACAATAAGTGCTCAACTGATTGTCGAGCCTCAGTGAATGAAAACTGCAATACTCATACTGTCACTCTTTATTTATTGTTGTAATTCACACGCTGTGAAAATAAATTTTTCAGCCACACTGATCAGTATTAATTGCGTAATAAACAATGACAAACCGGCAGACGTTGATTTTGGTGATGCAGTAGGAGTAAATCATATTGATGGTGTGAGATATCAACAGCGTGTTCCCATCAGCATCGTATGTCGGACCCCGCCGGGAAAACAGCTGGAACTGGCATTTTTGGGCATAACCAGCAATTTTGATGCCAGCGCATTATTTACAGGGATTGATGATTTAGGTATCAGGATAATGCAAAATAATCAACCGGTTATAATTAATCAGCGCTTTACGCTTGATGATGTTACGCAGCCAATATTTTATGCCGTTCCGGTAAAGCGAGCTGGCAGCGCTCTTAAAAGCGGACGTTTTAAAGCGCTCGCAACGCTTGTTATTAAATACGAGTAATGATTATGCGCTTCCATATTATGTTAATAATAGCTCTGCTATCGACATGTTCTATAAACGCCTTTGCAGCTGCTGACTTTTCTTTTAAGGGCGGATTGGTGCAGGAACCCTGCATACTTGACCCCAACAGCAGTGATATTGTTATTGATTTTGGCAGCGTCATTAATAAATTTCTTTATCGCTACCAGCGTACCGCGGGTATTCCCATAACGCTTAATTTACAGGGTTGCGATACCTCAACAACCAATAAACTCTCAATCACCTTTAAGGCAACAGAAGATGCACAGCAAGCGGGCATGATGGCACTTGATCCATCCAGTACCGCAAAAGGTATCGCCATTGGCATTGAAGAAAAAGGTATTTTTATTACGATAAACAAAAGCGTCGAGAGGATTTTCCATTCTGGTGACAACAAAATTGTCTTTGACTTATTCCTGTCTGCTAATCGTGAAAGCATTAAAAATAACGAATTACAACCCGGGACAATCAATGCCAGCGCAACTGTAGAACTGGAGTATCACTAATGAGCATTTTTAAACTCATCTTTTATTTTATTTGCATAATTACTCCTGCATTAGCACAAGCCACGATCATCAGCCATAATACTTTTCTTTCCTGGATTGGGCAATATACTACCTTTCGTGTGTATGTTTATCACTGGGATGAAGATAGCCCTTTGAAAAATCCGTGTTATAAGCAGCCGGGCTGTAAGATCGCATCTTTTCCGGAAAATAATGGGGTTCCCGCAGACATTCATGCGCCAAATGTCTTATCTGCAGAAAACTATGCAACCATTGGAGAACTGGGAAAAGCGTATAAAGCTAAATACCCTTTATCGACAGAACATACCTTCCAAATAGACGGCAGGTCAGCTGAATACAATTGTTTCCGATTGGCAGCATTTCAAAATGATTGGCGTGATGCAACCTTCCTGCCTGATAATATCTGTATCAAGCATCATAAATATCCCGTCAGCTGTTCACTTTTGGGTGATACTAATCTCTATCACGGCTATGTTTCTGATAAAAGCATAAACGGTAATACTGCTCAAACGCAGTTAACACTCTCCTGTAGCTCAGCGACAACGGCACAAATTTACGCGGTAGGGTTTAACACCAATATTGTCTCACTCCGTTCGGATAACAGTTTGCAGACTGAATTAAAAGTCAACGATCAAGATGCTTCTGAAGGCATTGAGCTTAAAGTAAATTCAGCCGACTCGCTGGCAACATTTACGCTTAGCTCAACGCTGCGTACTCATGGAGCAGTCGCACCTGGCGCATTTAATGGTGCCGGCACGCTCATCATTTCCGCTTATTGATTTGAAGAAAAACATGTTTTTTATCCCTAATTTTCGCAAGCCCCCATTTACTACATTACTTATGTCATTGGTCGTGGCGAGCGACTTACTATTGATGCTGCAAGTTTACGTTGCCAATATGGGCGGTTCAGGTTTTCGCCTGCCGCAAAATCTTATTACGCTCATTTTTATGGGCATTTGTATTTTTATTGTGGCAATAAAATGCCTCTTTTCGACCCCCTCGACGGACGGGGTGCGAGTGGCAAAGGTGACACCAATATGGCTGCTAGCGTTTCTGCTCCTTAGCCAGCCCATACTCTATACGTTTTACGGCAATCATGATGTGACCTTACTCCCTCAGCTAACTGCCTATGCTCTGGCATTGCTGTTTTACCTGGCCATGCTACAAATCCCCCTTTCGCCAAACGTTAAAAGGCTCTGGCTGGTATGCATTATTACTGCGGCCGTGGCGCAAGCGATGCTGGCGCTATGCCAACTCTTCATGACGGGGGCAAATAACTGGATGGAATTTCCGGCAGATGGCACCCGCGTCTATGGCATTTTCCAGCAGGTAAATTTACTGGGTAGTTTTCTGGCTACTGGCTGGACGTTAGCGCTGTATTTTAGCTTTAAGGTGCGTCATGGCGGGCTTCGTTTACTATTGGCAGCGATCATGGCTGTATTGCTGGTGATTTTAACGATCATCCAGTCTCGCGTTGCCTGGCTTGGTGCGTCGGCCAGTAGCGCTTTACTTATCTGGACATTCCGCCGGCATCGCCATTGGCGGCAACACCTCTTGATTGGCTTACCGATTGCATTAGCAATTGTGATAGCTTGCCAGACCCTGCTCGCGTATGCCCCCATGGCGGGATTACAAAAAGTGGATAAAACCCATTCAACGGCAGGCCGTGTGCAGATGATCACGCACAGCCTGCATATGATCGCCGAACGTCCTTTACGTGGTTGGGGTGCCGGTCATTTTGAGCACGATTATCTGCTGCACGTACGTGAGGAAACGGCGCATCCGTTGAATTCTCGTCCCCCAACGCACCCGCATAATGAAATCCTGTTTCAGTGGGTGGAAAATGGCGTTATTGCGCTGGCGGGAGTGGCACTAATAATTTGGGCATGGTTCAAGCCCGTCGTAACCGGTAGCCCTCATGCAAGGCGACGCGCCTTTACGTTTTGGGCGATGACCTTACCTATCGTGACCCATCTGCTTTTTGAGTATCCACTCTACCAGTCCGCGCCGCATGGTCTGGTATTACTACTGCTAATCCGTCTGATGCAATCTGAGTCAGATCTGCAAAGCCTGACTCTGCGCCCGTTGGCGCATTACGCTGCGGCTGGGTTTGTCACCCTTTTTGCTCTCGCATTGATGGTTTTTGCGGCAACAGGTTTGCACACCAATGCCATCCTGACGCAAATTGAGCGCAACAGGTTTGCTGATTTTTCCCATGCTCAGCAACTTATCAATCCTTACGTCCAATGGGAGCGCTATCAGTTTGATGCAAACCTTCATCGTCTAATGACGTTCAACAGCACAAAAGATGTCGGACAATTAATCCAATTCAAAGTGTGGGCAAGGGAATACCTGACAAAGCACCATGATGCCAACGTTACCTATTCACTGCTTAAAATTGCCATGTTGCAGGGAGACATGGAATGGCAACAGAGACTGCATCAGCGCGGTCATCGGCTTTTTCCTGAAGACAAACGCTTTAATCTTCCTGAACAAAGTAAATAAAGCGTAAAGATTAGTGTGTCCTTATTAACAGACAGTTCTTAATCCACTACGTGATGGCTATTTTGACTTCTTTAGGATGAGTTTACCCTGCTGTTTTTAAAGGGAATGAATAAAAGGTGATAGAATAAGGCCGTTCTAACCATGAATGTGCTCAATCCTGAGGATTGCAGAGATTGGGTAACATTGACGGCACTTTTTGCTAAAGTGCTGGTCGTAATCAATACAGTTGTACCGCTCCAGGAACTCAGGGACCCTTTTTCTTCGTGCGATACATTTTTTCCCCGACATGAAGGCGTTATGACGAAATCCAGGCAGTTCCGTTCCAAACTTCTGCATCCCCGTTATTGGTTTACCTGGTTTGGGCTAGGTGTGCTGTGGCTGCTGGTGCAACTTCCTTACCCCATTCTGATCCGGCTTGGTGCTGGCGCTGGCAAATTGTCGCGTCACTTCCTGAAGCGCCGCGAACGCATCACCCGTCGCAATATCGAGCTGTGCTTCCCCAATATTAAGGAAGAGAAAATCGAGGCGATGATCGCCGGCAACTTCGAATCGCTAGGAATGGCGCTGGCAGAAACCGGCATTGCCTGGTTCTGGTCTGATGCACGCGTGCGTCGTTACTTCGAAGTGCATGGTCTGGAAAACCTGCAGCACGCACAAAGCCACCAGCGTGGTGTGATGGTCATCGGTGTGCACTTTATGTCGCTGGAGCTGGGCGGCCGCATTACCGGTTTATGCCAGCCAATGATGGCGATGTATCGTCCGCACAATAATCAGGCGATGGAGTGGGCACAAACCAAAGGTCGCATGCGTTCGAATAAAGCGATGATCGATCGTCGCGATTTGCGCGGCATGGTGCAGGCGCTGAAAAAAGGCGAAGCGGTCTGGTTCGCACCGGATCAGGATTACGGCCCCAAAGGCAGCGTGTTTGCTCCGCTGTTTGCGGTGAAACAAGCGGCGACCACCAACGGCACCTATGTTTTGTCTCGTCTGGCAAAACCGGCGATGCTGACCATCGTATTGATTCGTAACCAGGATAAGAGCGGTTATCAGCTGATTATTCAGCCTGAACTGGAAAATTATCCGTATGAAGATGAAGCCGCTGCCGCTGCTTACATGAATCGCGTGATTGAAAATGAAATTCTGCGCGCGCCCGACCAATATCTGTGGCTGCATCGTCGCTTTAAAACCCGTCCGCCGGGTGAAGCGTCTCTCTATATCTAATCTCTTGATGCAGCAGGTTTTCGCCTGCTGCTCATTTTCTCTGCTCACATTTAACAACCATTCTTAACGAAAAACAGGTTTGTCAAAATCTGCCCCGCCTCTTGTAATGGTCGCCTTCACCTCTCTTTGACCAGAACCATGACACAGCACTTTCACTGCAAATTTCTCGCGCTGGCCGTTGCCACTGCGCTGCTGGCCAGTTGTGCCAATCCACACGGCTTACACCCCAAAAACACGCTGCTTGATGCTAACGCTCTGCAAGCCAGTCAATCCCTGAAAAACGCGCATTTCAGCGCCGCGAATTGGCCAAAAAGCGCATGGTGGCAAGGTTTTAACGATGCTCAACTCAATCGACTGATTGATGATGCGATGGCATCGAACCCGGATTTGCAGGTAGTCAACGCGCAAGCGGATAAAGCCAATGCACAAGTGATTGCCGCCGATGCCGAACGCTATCCGGATGTCGATCTCAACGCGGGCATTACGCGCTCGCGTGTGGCAAAAGTGGATGATCCGCTGCTGGAGGGGAAAAGCTATAGCACGCTGCGCACCGCTAACGTTGGCTTGAGCTACACCTTCGATTTATGGGGCGGCAAAAAAGATGCCGCTGAAGCCGCATTGGGGCAAGCACGTGCCAGCGAGTTGGATCGTCAGGCCAGTCAGTTAACGCTGGCCGCGAACGTGACGCGAGCGTGGAACAACCTTAATCTCGCCTGGAATAATGCCGAACTGGCGCAGCAGAATGCCGAGCGTGCGGCGGGTATCGCCAAAATTCAGCAGCAATATGTCAGCGCTGGACTCACTTCCGATTACCAATATAAGCAGGCGCTGTCGCAGCAGAAAACCGCGCAAGCCGAATTGACGCAAGCTCAACAACAAGTCACCGATGCCGGTATTCAGCTTTCGACGCTGATAGGTAAAGGCCCGGATTACTGGCACCAGCTAAAACCGGCGCAGATGAATGTGCCGGTCGCCGCCATGCTGCCAAACGCCATTCCGGCCGAACTGCTGGGTCGTCGTCCGGATGTGGTGGCCGCGCGCTGGCGCGTTGAAGCGGCATCAAAACAGATCGCCGCCAGCAAAACCGAGTTCTATCCCAACATCAATTTGGTGGCCGAAGCCGGCACCAAATCACTGCTCGGCGATGCCTTCTTTGGTGCGCCAAGCCGCTTCTTTAATGTGGGACCGAGTTTGTCATTGCCGATCTTTGACGCGGGCAAACGTCGCGCCGATTTAGCAGAGAGCGACGCCGATTACGATCTGGCGGTAGCGCAGTACAACAAATTGCTGATTAGTTCACTGGGCAATATCAGCGACACCATTACTCAGTTGCAGTCGATTCAGGATCAGCTGGCGCAACAGGAAAGCGCTAACCAGCTGATTCACAGCGCGTGGGATGATTTGCATCGTGAATACGCAGCGGGCCTGCGTCCTTATCTTGATGTGCTGACAATCCAAAATCAGCTGATCGAATCCGACCAAAAAATGGTGGCGCTGAAGGCGCAGCAAATTAACCTTGCGGTGGTTTTGATTGAGGATTTGGGCGGCGGATTCCAGAGCGGCAGCTCTAAGGTTTGAAACGGTCGCCATGAATGAACTGAACCCCATAACCTGGACCGTTTAGTTAAAGCGCTGCGTAATGCTGAGTCCTGTACGCTACCGGACTCAGCCCACCC
>NZ_QKMJ01000014.1:0-93198 GCF_003208415.1 Pantoea sp. AG1095
TCACTCGTGAGGCTTTGATATTTTTTTGCGTCCGGAGACGCGGATATCAATCCTGCGAGTGCCCACACAGATTGTCTGATAAATTGTTAAAGAGCGTTGCGAACAGCGGCTGAACCGTCTGTCGCGAGGTGGCGTATACTACGCTACTCTCCTTCGGAGTCAAACACTTTTTTCAGCGTCTTCATCCGGCGGGATGAATTTCTTCACTCCCTGCCGAGCCGTCTGCGTTGCCGCTTTGCCGTCTCAGTGGTGGCGCATTATAGGGATTTATTCGGAGCTGACAAGGGTTAATTGCAAAAAAATGACTGAGCGCCTCTTTTTTAAACGAACGCGTTAAAAACGGACATTTCCCGGCGAAGAATCAGTCAAAATCGCCGCTTCATCGGCATAAATCAGCGCCATCACCTTAAACACCAATGCTATTCTCTTTAACCAAACGTAATTTCTTTGTCGCAGGCTGACAATTATTCGAGAAGGACTTTCAATGATTCGCTCCGCGCGCAGCATGGCCGGCTTGCCCTGGATCGCCGCCATGGCGTTTTTCATGCAAGCACTTGATGCCACCATCCTGAATACTGCGCTCCCTGCTATCGCCACCAGCCTTGAACGTTCCCCTCTTGCCATGCAATCCGCCATCATCAGTTACACGCTAACGGTAGCGATGCTGATTCCGGTGAGTGGCTGGTTAGCCGATCGCTACGGCACACGCAAAATCTTCATTCTTGCGGTATCGCTATTTACGCTGGGTTCGCTGGCCTGCGCCTTATCCGGCTCGCTGAGCATGTTGGTGGTCTCGCGCGTGGTACAAGGGATTGGCGGGGCGATGATGATGCCCGTCGCGCGCCTGGCGTTGTTACGCGCTTATCCACGCAGTGAACTGCTGCCGGTGCTGAACTTCGTTACCATGCCGGGTTTAGTGGGCCCGATTCTGGGCCCAATGCTGGGCGGATTGTTAGTAACCTACGCCAGCTGGCACTGGATATTCCTCCTCAACATTCCCATCGGTATCGCCGGCATCTTCTACGCACGCAAATATATGCCGGACTTCACTACTCCAAAACGCCGCTTCGACTTTTCAGGCTTCCTGCTGTTTGGTTTAGGTCTGGTGCTGATCTCGGTCGGTATCGAGTTGTTTGGCGAGCGCGTGGTGTTGCCGTGGCAAGCGTTGTTGGTGCTGTTTGGCGGCATTGCATTACTTCTTCTCTATATAGTGCACGCGCGTCGCCATCCGGCACCGCTGATTAATCTGCCAATGTTTAAAACCCGCACCTTCTCGGTCGGCATCATTGGCAACATAGCTTCGCGCCTGGGTACCGGCTGCATTCCGTTCCTGATGCCGCTGATGTTGCAGGTGGGCTTTGGTTATCCCGCACTGATTGCCGGTTGCATGATGGGTCCAACGGCGATTGGCGCGCTGCTGGCGAAATCCACGGTGACGCAAGTGCTACGCCGCTTTGGTTATCGCCATACGCTGGTAGGTATCACCATTATTATTGGCATATTGATCGCCACCTTCTCACTGCAATCGCCGGGTGGCAGCGTGGTGATGTTGCTGGCGGCACTGTTGATTCTGGGGATGGCGATGTCAACGCAGTTCACCGCGATGAACACCATCACGCTGGCAGATTTAAATGATGAGAACGCCAGCGGCGGGAACAGTGTGCTAGCGGTAACGCAGCAGCTGTCGATCAGCTTTGGCGTGGCGGTGAGTGCCGCAGTGCTGCGTTTCTATCAGGATGTCGAGGCCACAACCGTCGCGCAATTCCACGCCACCTTCCTGACGATGGGCGTCGTCACGGTGTTGTCTGCCTTTACCTTTATGATGTTACGTCCGAGCGATGGGCGTAATCTGATCGCCAACCGCGAGAAAAAGAAGAAAGCGACTTAGACCGAACCGCGCTCCACCAGCTCCGGCGTCAGCACCAGCGTTTGCTGACTGGCGTCGGGATCGCCCATACGATGAATCAAGGTATCAATCGCCAGTTCACCTAACTCATCTTTCGGCTGATGGATGGTACTAAGCGGCGGAGTCAGGTAACGCGCCAGCTCAATGTTGTCATAGCCCATCACCGCAATATCCTGCGGCACGCGCAATCCGGCCTGGAACAAGGCGTGATAGACGCCAACCGCCATCGCATCGTTGCTGGTAAATATCGCTTCTGGCAGCGTATCCAGCGTCAGCAGTTGATTCATGGCGTTGAAGCCGCCCTGAAACTCGAAATCACCATCAACCACAAAACCCGGCAGAACCGATAATCCGCTGTTGGCCATCGCTTTATGGAAACCTTCAAGACGCAAACGCGCGGGCGTTTTATCCTGCGGCCCGGCGATACAGGCAATGCGCGTATAGCCACGATCGATCAGATGCTGGGTGGCCAGTTCGCCGCCGAGCAGCGCGTTGTCCTGAATAATGTCGCCGCGTCCTTCAAATGGCGCCCAGTCCATCATCACCATCGGTACCGAGGGATAACGATTGAGGATCTCCGCCGACGGCAGATGGGTTTCGGTGCACATCATCAGTAAACCATCGACGCGCTTTTGCATCAGCGTTTCGAGGCTGCGATTCATACGCTCTTCATCGCCTTCGGTATTACACAGAATCAGGCTGTAGCCGCGTTCGTAGCAGCTGTTTTCTACGCCGCGCACCACTTCGGAATAGAACGGGTTACTGCTGGCGGTCAGCAGCATGCCGATGGTGCGGGTTTGTTTGATCTTCAGGCTACGTGCCAGCGCGGACGGCGCATAGTTCAGCTCACGAATTGCCTGTTCCACCTTTTCACGCACCTGCTCGCTGACAAAGCGATTGTTATTGATGACGTGTGAAACGGTGGAGGTAGAGACGCCCGCCAGGCGGGCGACATCTTTCATGGTAGCCAAGCGCTTAGTCCTGTTGTTGCAGGAAGGCGTCAATCTCAGTGCGCCACGGCACTGAGGGCTGCGCGCCCGGACGCGTCACTGCAATCGCAGCGGCGGCATGGGCGAAACGTACAGCATCATGCATCGCCACACCTTCCAGACGTGCGGTAATAAATGCCCCGTTGAAGGTATCGCCCGCTGCGATAGTATCGATGGCCTGCACGCTGAAGCCCGGAATGCGCACGCCGTTGCCTTGCTCACTCAGCCACACACCGCGACGGCCCAGCGTGATCAACACGGTAGCAATACCTTTCGCATGCAATGCCGCAGCAGCACGCGCGGCATCTTCATCGCTCTTCACCGCAATACCGGTGAGAATTTCAGCTTCGGTTTCATTTGGCGTGATGATGTCGATAAGCGCGAGCAGCTCATCAGAGAGCGCCGTGGCCGGTGCGGGATTCAGGATCACTTGCGTCTGCTGCGCGCGAGCAATCTTCGCGGCGGCCAGAACGCTTTCCAGCGGAGATTCCAGCTGCATCAGCAACGCATCAGCATCGGCAATCACCTGCTGATGCTGCGCAACGCGAGCCGGCGTCAGCGCGGCATTGGCACCGGAATAGATGCCGATATTATTTTCGCCTTCGCCATTCACGAAGATCATCGCTACACCGGTCGATTCATCTGCGACGGTTTCAACCGGTGCAGTATCAATGCGGTCTTGCTGCAACTGCTGACGAATACGCTCGCCAATATCATCAGCGCCTACGCAGGCAATAAAAGCAATGTCTGCACCGGCACGGCTCGCAGCCACAGCCTGATTGGCCCCTTTGCCGCCAAAAGCAATTTGATACTGTTTCCCGATCACCGTTTCGCCCGGACGTGGAAAATGGGCGAGGTTAAGGATGTGATCGGCATTGATGCTGCCGAGAACGGCCAGTTTTGCGCTTGTGGTCATTGGGATTCATCCAGAAAGATGCGCCACCAGGACGGTGGCGCGTTGCCCTGCTTTTCTTTACTTATTATTTGGTCACCAACTTCAGGTCAACCGGATTAACCGCCTGCACCTTCTCACCTTTCAATACTTTATCGGCAGTCTGCACGCCAATCACACCAATCTTGTCTGGCATCTGCGCCACAGTCGCGGTCAGTTTACCCGATTCTACGGCTTTCACACCGTCAGCGGTGCCGTCAAAACCCACCACCAGCACGTCGGTTTTACCCGCGGTTTGCAGCGCACGCAGCGCGCCCAGCGCCATTTCATCGTTCTGAGCGAAGACGGCCTGCACATCCGGATGTCCCTGCAGCAGGTTCTGCATGACGTTCAGACCTTTAGTACGGTCGAAGTCAGCAGGCTGGCTCGCCAGGATGTTGAATTTGTGGGCATCGGCTGCCTGTTTGAAGCCCTCGCCACGCTCGCGCGCCGCAGACGTACCGGCAATGCCTTGCAGCTCAATAATTTTCGCGCCATCGCCCAGTTTTTTGGCGATGAAGTCACCGGCCATTTTGCCGCCGAAGCGGTTGTCAGAAGCTACGTGGCTCACCACGGTGCCTTGTGCTGCTACGCGGTCCAGTGTGATCACCGGAATATTTGCCTGGTTCGCCATCTTCACGGCGTTACCCACCGCATCAGAATCAGTTGGGTTGATCAGCAGCAGCTTGGTGCCGCGCACCGTCAAATCCTGCACGTTCGCCAGCTCTTTCGCCGGGTTGTTCTGCGAATCCAGCACCACGAGGTTATAACCCAGTTGGTCAGCTTCTTTCTGTGCGCCATCTTTCAGTGACACAAAGAACGGATTATTCAGCGTAGATACCACCAGAGCAATGGTGTCCTTAGCCATCGCGCCAGCACTGAGGGTGGCGCCAAGAATGACGGCCAATGCAGTTAACTTTTTCATTTTTAAATCCTGTGTGAAGGTCAGAGTTATTTACTGCTTTTGTTATCCACCAGCACCGCTAGCAGAATGACGACGGCTTTAACAATCATTTGGTAGTAAGACGATACGCCCATCAGATTCAGGCCGTTATTCAGGAAACCGAGGATCAACGCACCAATCAGCGTGCCCATGATGCGACCTTTACCGCCCGCCAGGCTGGTACCGCCCAGCACCACCGCAGCAATCGCATCCAGTTCATAACCGGTGCCCGCTGTAGGTTGTGCGGAAGAGAGACGCGCCACTTCGATGGTGCCCGCCAATGCCGCCAGCAGGCCGCACAGCGAATATACGATGATTTTAACGCGATTAACGTTGATGCCCGACAAACGCGTGGCCGCTTCGTTGCCACCCAGCGCATAGATGTAACGACCAAGGCGCGTGTGATGCAGCATGTACCACGCCAGCCCGAACACCGCGACCATCAGCCACACCGGCGTTGGAATGCCCAACGGGCGACCGATGCCGAACCAGCCGAACAGATCGGCGTTATCGTTGAAACCGGTATTGATTGGGCTGCCGTTGGTGTAAACCATGGTGACGCCGCGCAGCAGCAACATCATCACCAGCGTGGCGATGAAAGCCTGCACCTTGCCGCGCGCTACAATCACGCCGGTAATACCGCCAATCGCCGCCCCCAGCGCCAGCGAAGCCGCAACGGCCACCAGCGCATTCACCTCTAATCCGACAATCGATGCCGCCACCGCGCCGGTCAGCGCCAGCAGCGATCCCACCGATAGATCAATGCCCGAGGTCAGAATCACCAGCGTCATGCCGACCGCCATGATGGCGTTGACGGACGTCTGCTGCAGAATGTTGAACATGTTGGCCAGCGTGAAGAAGTTCGGACTCTGGCTGGCAACCACGGCAATCAGCACTATCAATGCAATCAGTGATTTCTGCTCCAGCAGCCAGGCTTTGCTGAACCAACGACGGCTGGCGGGTAAGGTTTGGGTGCTCATACAACTAACTCCTCGCTGTGTTGCTTACCGACTGCCGCCGCCATCAGGGATTCCTGGGTAGCTTGCTCACGGGAAAATTCGCCACTCAGATGGCCTTCATGCATCACCACGATGCGATCGCTCATGCCCAGCACTTCCGGCATTTCCGACGACACCAAAATGATGCTCAGCCCTTCGGCTTTAAACTGGTTTATTAACTGATAAATTTCTTTTTTTGCCCCGACATCGACGCCGCGTGTCGGCTCATCAAGAATCAGCACATCAGGGCGCGTCATCAGGCCACGCGCAATCGCCACTTTTTGCTGATTACCGCCAGACAGCAGACCAATCGGCTGCTCCATTGACGGGGTTTTAACGTTGAACAGGCGGATAAAATCGCCCACCGCCAGCTGCTCGTCGCTGTGGCGCAGGTTGCCCGCGCCAGTGCTGAAATAGCGCAGCGCGGTCAACGACATGTTCTCTTTCACCGACATGCCGAGCACCAGACCATCGCGCTTGCGATCTTCCGAGATATACACAATGCCGCTGGCGAGGCCATCCTGCGGAGAGCGGGTCACGATCTCGCGGCCGTTCAGCGTCACTTTGCCTTTGCTGCGCGGCAGCGCGCCGTACAGCACTTTCATCAGTTCGGTACGTCCTGCGCCCATCAGACCCGACACGCCAAGGATTTCCCCTTTGCGCAGCGTAAAGCTGACGTTATCAACGCCCGGACCGCTGAGATTTTCGACTTTTAAGCGGATCTCGCCCGGCTGTTGATCGATACGCGGATATTGATCTTCCAGCTTGCGGCCGACCATCATCTCGATCAGGCTCTCTTCGCTGAGATCGCACACCGCGCGTTCGGCAATAAACTGCCCATCGCGGAACACAGTGACGTCATCGCAAATCTCGAAGATCTCTTTCATGCGGTGCGAGATATAGACGATGCCGCAGCCCTGCGCTTTCAGTTCATTGATGACGCGGAACAGCGACAGCGTTTCGGTATCTGTCAGCGCATCAGTCGGTTCATCCATAATGATGACTTTCGACTCGAAGCTGAGCACTTTGGCGATCTCGACCATCTGCTGATCGCCAATCGACAAATCTCCCACCAGCTTGTGGCTGTCGAAACGCAGATTAAGGCGCTTTAATAGCGCATCCGCTTCGGCATACATCTTTTTCCATTCGATGCGGCCAAAGCGGTTAACACATTCGCGGCCAAGGAAGATATTCTCGGCAACAGTCAGCTGCGGAATCAGGTTCAGTTCCTGATGGATAATGCCAATGCCTGCTTCCTGCGACGCCTTTGGACCGGAGAACGCCACATCCTTACCCAGCCACTGCAGGGAACCGGCATCCATGCTGTAAATGCCGGTCAGCACTTTCATCATGGTGGATTTGCCCGCGCCGTTTTCACCCACCAGCGCCATCACGCGTCCTGGATAAACGGCCAGCGATGCGCCATTCAACGCCTTCACGCCAGGAAACGACTTTTCAATTCCTTTGAGTTGCAATAACGGTTGCATAGCGGCCTCAGAAGGTCACGCCGGCGCTCAGGATGACATTCGCATACGGAGAACACTCTCCGCTGCGAATGACCGCCTGACTACGCTGCGTATGTTGTTTGAATTGTTCATGGCTGGTGTAACGGATGGTGATGACATTTCCCTGGTGCTGTTGCAAGGCTTCGAGCACGGCGAGCAGTGCGCTGTGGAGCTGCGGATTGTGCTGCTTAATCTCCTCCGCCATCAGGGCGCTTTCGACCTGCATCTCCTGCGTGACAACGTCAACTACCTGTAGAAATTCGGGCGTACCCGGCGTTAACGCCAGATCGATGCGCTGTGGACCGGCCGGAATCGGCAAGCCTGCATCTGCAATCGTCAGCGTATCGGTGTGCCCCAGGCGAGCAATCACATGTGAGACTTCAGCGTTTAACAAGCGACCTTTTTTCATTTATTCCACTCCACAGCGAAACGTTTCGCTGATCGGGAGTGTATAAAATGCGCACGGCAACTCAATGGCGGCATCACGGAAATGTGATCGCCATCGAAACGTTTCGCTTGTGCCAGAGAGAATTTGAGTTTGGTGGGATTTTGGAGCCGCTGCTGCGGCCCCGAAGATGGGATTACGGCAGTTTACGTACCTGTTTCACGTCCAGTTCGATGGAGTTGAAATCTTTATCCAGTTCGCCGGTCAGTTCTACCTGATCCTTCGGCGTGATGGTCAAACCGTTCCAGCGTTTATGATCGATTTCAACCTTCATGGTGCCGGTGGCATCACGGAACTGATAATCCTCATCACCGATTTGCTTCTCAAGCGTACCGCGCACGGTAATCCAGCTATCGTCTTTCATCTCTTCGGCCTGTTTCACCGTGACAACGCTGGTGTTATCGGCTTTGAACCCGCCGGACTTCACCTGCGCGGATGGCGCATTGGGATCAACAAAGCCACCTTCCTGAGCGGCAAGAACCGGCGTGGCGGCCAGGGCGACAATCGCTAACAGAGCTGCAGACTTTTTCATAATTCACCTCTTTTCCATGAATGTGTCGGTTTACGGGAGCTATTTCACCATAAGGTTCTTAACAGGATCTTAAGAGAATCCGTTTGTCTAACATTCATGAAAAATAGTCTATTTGACGGGATTTTCGCTGTACAAGAGCAATTGTGCTTCGTATAACTCCGCTTAACAGAAGGAGAGTTGATGCGCATTTTACTGATTGAAGATGACACGCTGATTGGCGACGGTTTGAAAGTCGGGTTGACCAAACTCGGTTTCAGCGTGGATTGGTTTGTCTCCGGCGAAGCCGGATTTCAGGCGTTGACCGCCGCGCCCTGGGACGCAGTGGTGCTGGATCTGTCGCTGCCCGAACGCGATGGTCTGGATATCCTGCGTCAGTGGCGCCAGCAAGGACACGATGTGCCGGTGCTGATCCTCACCGCGCGCGATGCGCTCGATCAGCGCGTCCAGGGATTACAACTCGGCGCCGACGATTACCTGTGTAAGCCGTTTGCGTTAACAGAAGTGGCGGCACGCTTGCAGGCGCTAATCCGTCGCCGTCACGGGCAACTGCAGCCGGAACTGAAACACGGCAACGTGGTAATGGCGCCCGGCAGCCACAGCGTGCTGTGCGATGGCGAAGCCGTCAGCCTGAAGAGCCGCGAACTGGCGCTGCTGGAACTGTTTCTGCGTAATCCTGGCCGCGTGCTGACGCGCAGTCAGCTGGAGGAGAAGCTCTACAGCTGGGATGAAGATGTCTCCAGCAATGCGGTGGAAGTGCACATTCATCATCTGCGCAAGAAACTCGGCAGCCAGTTTATTCGTACCGTACACGGCGTCGGTTATACGCTGGGAGCGGCGGAATGAGTCTGTTTCTGCGCCTCGCCATCGGCTTTGTGCTGCTGATTATAGTGTGCGGCGGCCTGGCCGGCCTCAGCGCCTGGCATCAAACCCGCGATACGGTGAACGAGCTGTTTGATACTCAGCAAATGCTGTTCGCCAAACGGCTGATAGCGCTTGATCCCACCTCACTGCAGGACGTGACGTTGCCGAAAACCAAAGCGATCCTGCGCCATCACCGCGGCGATCAGGATGATGATGCGCTGGCATTTGCCATTTTCAGCGCGGCAGGCCAACCGTTGTTGAACGACGGCGAAAACGGCCGCGATCTGCAATTCGATCATCAGCGCGATGGCTTTGTTGATGGACGACTGCGCGGCGATAAAGACAGCTGGCGCCTGGTGTGGCTCACCTCCGAGGATAAGCGCTATCGCGTGGTGGTCGGGCAAGAATGGGAATACCGCGAAGATATGACGCGCGATCTGGCGCTCAGCAGCCTGCTGCCGTGGCTGATTGCCATGCCCTTTATGTTGCTGCTGCTACTGGCGCTGGTGTGGTTCGAGCTGCGCCCGTTGAAACGCCTCACGCTTTCCCTGCATCAGCGTGCGCCGGATGATGCCACGC
This sequence comes from Pantoea sp. AG1095, assembly GCF_003208415.1. Taxonomy (NCBI): domain Bacteria; kingdom Pseudomonadati; phylum Pseudomonadota; class Gammaproteobacteria; order Enterobacterales; family Erwiniaceae; genus Pantoea; species Pantoea sp. AG1095. Next base: position 9,690 of record NZ_QKMJ01000014.1, read on the forward strand.
CATTGCCGGACACGCGCTTGCCTAAAGAGGTGAAGCCGCTGGTGGTGGCGCTAAACGGCTTGTTCAGTCGTATGGCGCATCTGGTGCAGCGCGAACGTCGTTTTACCTCCGATGCCGCCCATGAACTGCGCAGCCCGCTGGCGGCGCTGCGCGTGCAGAGTGAAGTGATTCAGTTGGCTGATGATGATGAGGCGATGCGCAAACGCGCCATTCAGCAACTGGATAGCGGCATCGTGCGCGCCACGCGTCTGGTGGATCAGCTCTTAACGCTGTCACGCGTGGAAGCAGACGATCTGCGCAGCGAGTTTCAACCGGTGGCGCTGGCGTCGCTGCTGCAAAACCTGCTGGCGGAGCACTTCCCGCAGGCAGAACAACAAAACACCGCTTTGCAGTTCACCAGCCATGCCGAACCGGTGATGAACGGTCATCCGCTGTTGCTGGGGTTGATGGTGCGCAATCTGCTGGATAACGCGCTGCGCTATTCGCCGTCGGGCAGCACTGTTGATGTGCAGCTCAATGCCCGCGCCATTACCGTTGATGATAACGGGCCAGGCGTCAGCGATGAGCAGTTGATAAGGTTGGGTGAACGCTTCTGGCGACCGCCAGGACAGGCGCAAACCGGCAGCGGATTAGGGCTTTCCATCGTGAAAAATATTGCCCAGCTGCACGGCGTTCGCTTGCAGTTCAGCCAGCGCGCCAGCGGAGGATTGCGCGTCACCTTAAGTTGGTGACGCGCACAGCGTTAAATCTCGACCTGGGTTCCCAGCTCGATCACGCGGTTCGGTGGGATTTCAAACTGATCGGGCGCGCGCAGTGCATTACGTTGCAGCGCGAGGAACAGCTTGCCGCGCAGGCGCAGATACCACGGACGATCGCCGATAATCAGCGATTCATGCGACATAAAGAAGGAGGTTTCCATCATGCGGCAGTTCAGGCCTTCAAGACCGCAGCGGTGGAAAATCTCTTCGACGTTTGGCGTTTCGCGCCAGCCGTAACTCGCCACCACGCGCCAGAAAGTCGGCGACAACTGTTCGATGGTCACACGACGGACGTTGTGCACGTAAGGCGCATCTTCCGTACGCAGCGTCAGCAGCACCACGCGCTCATGCAACACTTTGTTGTGCTTGAGGTTATGCAGCATGGCAAACGGAATCACATTCAGCGCACGCGACATATACACCGCGGTGCCCGGCACGCGTACCGGCGGCGATTTCTCCAGCGACGCAATCATCGCTTCCAGTGAATTGCCGTGCTCATGCATACGACGCAGCAGACGGAAACGCTCGCTTTTCCAGGTAGTCATGATGATGAACATCATCAGCGCCAGCGTCAGCGGCAGCCAACCGCCGGAGAACACCTTGATCAGGTTGGCGGAGAACAGCGACACGTCGATGATCAGCATGGCAATCAGAATCAGCACCACCAGATAGCGGTTCCAGTGCCAGTTTTGAATCGCCACGGTAGAACAGAGAATGGCGGTCAGCACCATGGTGCCGGTGACCGCGATGCCATAAGCCGCCGCCAGATTGCTGGAGTGCTCGAAGCCGACAATCACAATCACCACCGAGAAGTAGAGCAGCCAGTTAATCACCGGAATATAGATCTGCCCGGACTCCTCTTCTGAGGTGTGCACAATGCGCATCGGCGGCAAATAGCCGAGACGCACTGCCTGACGCGTTAATGAGAACACGCCGGAAATCACCGCTTGCGAGGCGATCACTGTGGCTAAGGTGGCGAGAATCAACATCGGGATCAGCATCCAATCCGGCGCAAGCAGGAAGAACGGGTTTTTGATCGCTTCAGGATGTTTGAGCAGCAGCGCGCCCTGACCAAAGTAGTTGAGCACCAGTGAAGGCAGCACCACGATAAACCAGGCGAGACGAATCGGGAATTTACCGAAGTGGCCCATATCGGCATACAGCGCTTCCACGCCGGTAATCGCCAGCACCACCGCGCCCAGCGCGAAGAAAGAGACACTTTTGTATTGAATAAAGAAGTGCAGCGCCCAGTAAGGATTCATGGCGTGCAGCACGTCAGGATTATTAATGATGCTACGCGCACCCAATACGGCGAGGATGATAAACCACAGCAGCATTACCGGCGCGAACAGCTTACCGACAATGCCGGTGCCGTGCTTCTGGATGACAAACAGCAAGGTCAGCACCGCAATCGCCAACGGCACGATGTAGGTATCGAGGCTCGGCGCGGCAATTTCCAGACCTTCTATCGCCGATAGCACCGACACCGCCGGCGTGATCACAACTTCCCCGTAGAAGAAGCTGCCGCCGATCAGGCCCATGATCACCAGTATCGCGGTGGCTCTGGCGCCGGTATTTCGTCCGGCCAGCGACATCAGCGTTAAAATCCCGCCTTCACCGGCGTTATCTGCACGCATCACGTAGCTGATGTACTTCAGCGACACCACCAGAATCAGCAGCCAGAAAATCAGCGACAGGAAGCCAAAAACCGCTTCGCGCTCCACGCCAAATCCAAACTGACCAGAGAGGCATTCACGCAATGTATAGAGTGGGCTGGTACCGATATCGCCATACACCACGCCAATTGCCGCCAGCGTGACTGCCCCAAGGGACTGTTTCTTATCCGAGCTCATAAGTTGTCTTTTGTTGGAGCCGGAGGCGCTTGCCTTCCGCTCAAGCCATCAAAAAGCGCACAGTATGCACATATTCCCAAAAAAACCTACTCTTACAAAGTGTCACCATCGCGTCGGTGACGCGGTTTTTCGCCGAAAATAGCGCCAAAAAACCGTTGGAAGCGGCGAGTTTTCTCGCATCAACCTTCTGAAACAAAAAAGCTGACGGCTATCAACGCAATCGCGCATGATAATCAGTAGAGTATTGCGCTCGCCAGACTATGACGGCACCAGTATCAAAAGGATAATGATGTGATTATGGCTCAACCCCATCTTTTGGCAGAAAGAATTTCTCGCCTGAGCAACGCTCTGGAAAAAGGGCTGTATGAACGCCATCATGCGATCCGCCTCTGTTTGCTGGCTGCCTTAAGTGGCGAAAGCGTGTTTCTGCTCGGGCCGCCGGGCATCGCCAAAAGTCTGATTGCCCGCCGATTGAAATATGCCTTCCAGCACGCCCGCGCATTTGAATACCTGATGACCCGTTTTTCCACCCCCGAAGAGGTGTTTGGCCCGCTGTCGATTCAGGCATTGAAAGATGAAGGGCGTTATCAGCGTCTGACCAAAGGTTATCTGCCGGATGCCGAAATTGTCTTCCTCGACGAAATCTGGAAAGCCGGACCGGCGATTCTTAATACCTTGTTGACCGCCATCAACGAACGCCGCTTCCGCAATGGCGACAGCGAAGAAAAAATCCCAATGCGCCTGCTGGTTACCGCTTCCAATGAATTGCCGGAAGCCGATAGTGGCCTGGAAGCGCTGTATGACCGCATGTTGATTCGCCTGTGGCTGGATAACGTGCATGAGAAGCAGAACTTCCGCAGCATGCTCACCCACCAGCAGGATGAAAACGACAATCCAGTGGCGGAATCGTTGCGCATCAGCGACGAAGAGTATGAGCAGTGGCAGAAAGGCATCAGCCAGGTCAGTTTGCCGGATCATGTGTTTGAACTGATTTATCAGCTTCGTCAGCAGTTAGAAACGCTGCCGGACGCGCCGTACATTTCCGATCGTCGCTGGAAGAAAGCCATTCACCTGTTGCAGGCTAGCGCCTTTTACAGCGGCCGCGTGGCCATCGCGCCCATCGACTTAGTGCTGCTGAAAGATTGCCTGTGGCATGACGTGGCGTCGATGAAAATGCTGGATCGCGAAATCGATACGCTAATGTCGCAACACGCGTGGCAGCAACAGGCGCTGCTACACAAGCTGCAGCAGATCAAAAGCCGCCGGCTGGCGCTGCAACAGCAGCAAAGCGTGGCGCAAGCGCTGACGCTGGAGAAACACAGCGGCATGTTCAGCCGCAAACCGCACTACGAATTACCCGCCGCCATCACCGATGATCAACTGACGCTAATGCTGCAACAACCGTTGATGCTGCACGACATGCAGGTGACGCACATTCTGATTGGCCGCGAAGCGTTGGATCAGTGGCTGCTGAAGGGCGGTGAAATCCGTGGCAAGCTGAACGGCATCGGCTTTGGTCAGACGCTGGATATGCTGGTGGATACCCATCACTGTTTGACGCTGCGCGATGTCAGCCTGCAATCCACGCGTCTGACGCTGCCGGGCGCCAGCAGCAGCAGCGAGATGCCGCAGGAGATCGCTGATGAATATGACGCGCTGGAAACCCAGCTGCGCGCGCAGCGCACGCTGTTCAGCCAGCATCAGCGCTGTCTGTTCATTAGCGATGACTGGCTGGCACGCATCGAAACCAGCCTGCAGGATGTCGCGGAACAGCTGAAACAGGCGAGAAAATGATCTCACTGGAGACGCTGAGTGCGCTGTTGTCGATTGGCGAAACCGAGTTAATCGAAGAGCTGATTATCGCGCTGCTCGCCTCGCCGCAACTGGCGATGTTCTTTGAGAAATTTCCCCGCCTGAAACAAGCCATGATGCGCGATCTGCCGCGCTGGCGATCGGAGATCGCCGAGCAGATCAAAGTTACGCCGGTGCCAGAATCGCTGGCTCAGGAGTTTCAGCTGTTTCAACAGATGCAGCTACTCAGCACGCAACATTTCACCCAGCAGTTACCCAACATTATGAAGCAGCTGAAAAGCCTGCCGTCGCCGTTCATTGAAGAAGCCAGCAAACTGCTGCTGAATGCTGAAAGCGACCAGCTCAGCAACGCGCAACATACCTTGTTCCTGCAACGCTGGCGCCTCAGCCTGACGCTGCAAACGCTGACGCTGAATGAAACCCTTCTGGAAGAGCAGCGCGAACGCTTGATGGCCGAGCTGCAGCAGCGCATGGCGATCAGCGGTCAGCTGGCGCCGATTCTTACCGATGACGATGAAGCCGCCGCCGGACGCCTGTGGGATTTAAGCAAAGCGCCGCTACAGCACGGCGATTATGAACTGATCGTGCAGTACGGCGATTTCCTCGTCCAGCAGCCGGAATTGATGAAGCTGGCGCAGCAGCTGGGTCGCAGCCGCGAGGCCAAATCGGTGCCGTCGCAGGATGCGCCGCTGGAAGCGTTTCACCAGTTGGTGCGCGAACCGGATAACGTGCCGGAAGAAGTCAGCGGCATTCATCAAAGCGATGATGTGCTGCGTCTGTTGCCACCTGAGCTAGCGGCATTGAGCATAAGCGAGTTAGAGCTGGAGTTTTATCGGCGTTTAGTCGAGAAACGCTTGCTGACTTATCGTCTACAGGGCGATGCGTGGCACGAAAAAATCACCATGAGTCCAGTCAGCCACCAGCAGCATGAAGAGCAACCGCGCGGCCCGTTTATCGTCTGCGTTGATACGTCCGGATCGATGGGCGGTTTCAATGAACGCTGCGCCAAAGCCTTTTGCCTGGCGCTGCTGAAAGTGGCGCTGGCGGATAAGCGCCGCTGCTATATCATGCTGTTCGCTCATGAAGTGATCGGTTATGAACTCACCGCTGATAACGGCATTGAGCAGGCGATCCGTTTCCTCAGCCAGCGTTTTCGCGGCGGTACCGATCTCGCTGCCTGCCTTGCGGCGGTGGTGAAACACATGGAAGGCAGCGCGTGGCAGGAAGCGGATGCGGTGATCGTTTCGGATTTTATTGCCCAGCGTTTGCCGGACGACATCGTCAGCACCATTAAGCAGCGTCAGCGCCAACATCAACAGCGCTTCCACGCGGTAGCAATGTCGCTGCATGGCAAACCCGGCATTCTGCGCATCTTCGATCACATCTGGCGCTTCGATACCGGCCTGAAAAGCCGTCTGCTGCGCCGCTGGCAGCGCTAATTCATCTGGCGGAAATGCTAATTTGCTATATTGATAAGTTCGAGCATTTAGCAAACTGGAGCACCTTGTGACGACCGCCCAACTTCCCGCACCGACCCGTACGCTGAAACTTTCCGGCCAACACTCCGAACAAAAACGGGCCGAGCTGCTGGCGTACTTCACCCAAACCTGGGAACTGTATGAAAGCCTGTTTGATTGCCTGGCGGACGAGCGCGCCTGGTTTAACAAAGCCATTTCGCTGCGCCATCCGCTGATCTTCTATTTTGGTCACACCGCAACCTTCTACATTAATAAGCTGATGGCGGGCCGCTATCTCGATCAACGCGTTGACGATCGTATTGAGGCGATGATGGCGATCGGCGTGGATGAGATGAGCTGGGACGATCTCAACGACAGCCATTACGACTGGCCGACCATCGCAGAAGTGCGCGACTATCGTGGCAAAGTGAAAAGCCTGGTGAGTGAGTTTATTCGCACCATGCCGCTGGAACTGCCGATCGACTGGAACAGCCCGGCGTGGGTGATTTTGATGGGCATCGAACACGAACGTATTCATCTGGAAACCTCCAGCGTGCTGATGCGCCAGTTGCCGATTGAATGGGTTAAACCGCAGCCGCACTGGCCAGTCTGCCCGCAGGCGCGTCACGATCGTCGATCGGTACCGGAAAATTCTCTGATCGCGATGCCCGGCGGCCGTGTGCAGCAGGGTAAAACCGACGACACTTATGGCTGGGATAACGAATACGGTAGCCAGCAAACCGAACTTAAGCCGTTTAAGGCCAGCAAAATGCTGGTCAGCAATGCCGAGTTTTATCGTTTTATTGCGGCGGACGGTTATAACGATCGCCGCTGGTGGGATGACGAAGGTTGGGGCTGGCGTGAATTTTCCGGTGCGCAGATGCCGACATTCTGGGTCGGTGACGAAAAGCTGCCCGATCAGCTAAAACTGCGCGTGCTGGCCGAAGAAGTGGCGATGCCGTGGGATTGGCCGGCGGAAGTGAATCAACTGGAAGCCGCCGCGTTCTGTCGCTGGCTGGCGGAAGAGACCGGTAAATCTGTTCAGCTTCCCTGCGAAGCCGAATGGGCGCAGCTGCGTGAGCAAGTTGGCGGCGATCAGCCGGACTGGACTGAAGCGCCGGGCAACATCAATCTGGCATACTGGGCTTCCTCCAGCCCGGTCGATCGCTTCGTACAAGGTGAGTTTTACGACATCGTCGGCAACGTCTGGCAGTGGACCACGACGCCAACCAACGGTTTCGAAGGCTTTAAGGTGCATCCGCTCTACGACGATTTCTCCACACCAACCTTTGATGGCAAACATGCGCTGATCAAAGGTGGCAGCTGGATTTCCACCGGCAACGAAGCGCTGAAATCTGCGCGCTACGCTTTCCGTCGTCACTTCTTCCAGCACGCCGGTTTCCGCTATGTCGTTTCTTCCCATGAAGAGAGCATGACGCTCAATCCTTATGAAACCGACAGCATGGTGTCGCAGTATCTCGATTTCCAGTACGGACCGAGCTACTACAACGTACCCAACTACGCAGCTGCACTGGTGGAAAAACTGCTGCCGCACTGTACTGCGCTTGGTCAGGCGCTGGATATCGGCTGTGCCACCGGGCGGGCCAGCTTTGAACTGGCGCGACACTTCGAGGCAGTAACGGGCATGGATTACTCGGCGCGCTTTATTGATGTTGCGCTGCAGCTGACCTCCGGTGAGGATTTCCGCTATGTGGTGCCCGAAGAGGGCGATCTGGTGGAGTATCGTCAGGTGCGGCTGAAAGAGTTTGGTCTGGAAGCTGAGCAAGCGCAGCGTATTCAGTTTGTGCAGGGCGATGCCTGTAACCTGAAGCCGCAGCCGGACCGTTACGATCTGGTGCTGGCCTCTAACCTGATCGATCGTCTGCGTCAGCCAAAACGTTTCCTGCAGGATGTCACGCCGATGATCCGCGCCGGTGGTTTGCTGGTGCTGTCATCGCCGTATACCTGGCTGGAAGATTTCACGCCGAAAGAGAACTGGCTGGGCGGTGTTCGCGAAAATGGTGAAGCGCTGACAACCTATCAGGCGCTGCAGCGTCTGTTACGTGATGCCTTTGACGAAGTGGCACCGCCGCAGGATGTACCCTTTGTGATCCGCGAAACGGCGCGCAAATTCCAGCACACGCAGGCGCAAGTGACCTTCTGGCGTAAGCGCTAAAAAGCAGGCAGACAACGGCATGGCTGTTGTCTGCACCTTGCCTGCACCGCTAATTTGCTGCACATTCTCCTCTATTCATAGAAGAAGAACTCAACGAGGATGGACAATGGCGGAACACCTTCAGCTGGATAACCTGGATCGCGGGATTCTGAATGCGCTGCTACAGAATGCGCGTACCGCCTATGCCGAGCTCGCCAAGCAGTTCAACGTCAGCCCCGGCACCATTCATGTGCGGGTGGAGAAGATGCGTCAGGCGGGTATTATTTTGGGCACGCGCGTGGAGATCGATCCGCGTCAGCTCGGCTTCGATGTGTGCTGCTTTATCGGCATTATCCTTAAAAGCGCGCGCGATTATCCGGCGGCTCTGAGCAAACTCGACGCGCTGGATGAAGTGGTGGAAGCCTGGTATACCACCGGCCACTACAGCATCTTTATCAAAGTGATGTGCCGATCAATCGATGCCTTGCAACAGGTGTTGATCAACAAGATCCAGACCATCGACGAAATTCAGTCCACCGAAACCCTGATCTCCCTGCAAAACCCGATCATGCGCACCATTAAGCCGTAACCCCTCTCTAATCTGTGCACAAACTTATCCCCGGCAGATCGCGCGTATGGCGCGACTTGCCGCCTGATGCTTTCTACTATTAACCCTGTTTTCCACAGGTGGATCACGGCTTGATCACAGCGTACAATGCTCGCCTTTAGTGCGGGAGAGCATCATGGCCGATATTACGTTAATCAGTGGAAGTACCCTTGGCAGCGCCGAATATGTTGCTGAACATCTGGAAGAAAAACTGCAGGAAGCGGGCTTCTCAACCGAGGTGCTGCATGGCCCAGAGCTGGATGAGCTGCAACCGGAAGGGATTTGGCTGATCGTTACCTCCACGCACGGTGCCGGTGAACTGCCTGATAATTTGCTTCCTTTATATGAAGCACTGCAGGAAACAAAACCGGACCTCTCTGGCTTACGTTATGGCGCAGTCGGCATCGGTAATCATGAATACGATCTTTTCTGCGGCGCGATCAAGCTGCTGGAAGAGCAATTGAACCAACTGGGCGCCAAACGCATTGGCGATCGCCTGGAGATCGACGTGCTGGAGCATGAGATCCCGGAAGACGCGGCCGAAGTGTGGGTCGCCACATGGAAAACGCAGATTTAAAACGATCTTTAGTGGCTGGGGATCGGGAAAATAGAATGATCCCCAGTTGATTGCGCTGTTTTTTTACCTTAAACCCGCGATCGACTGTGGATAACATGGCCTGTTTCATGCGTATAACCAGTAGTTATCCAAAGAACAACGCCTGTTTCTTTTTTAGGCTGTGCATAAGTAGCCATTTTGATCCCAGCTTATACGGATCAGGATCACCGATCATTCACAGCTAATGATCCTCGCTAATTTGCTGTTTAGCCTTCACTTTTTGGGGTTATCAACAGCCGGATGCGATCCTAATAGTAGATCTAACAGAAAGATCATATAAAAGACTTAAGATCCTTTCTTTTAAACCTCGGGATCCCGCGACTTTCGCCGCCGACATTATTTCAGTAGAATCCACCGCCCAGGGCAACGATCCCTGTCCGAAACACTAACGAGGACCCACTTCATGTTTTATCCAGATCCTTTTGACGTCATCGTAATCGGTGGTGGTCATGCGGGCACAGAGGCCGCGATGGCCGCAGCCCGAATGGGTCAGCAAACCCTGTTACTCACCCATAACATTGATACGCTTGGACAAATGTCCTGTAACCCGGCGATCGGTGGCATCGGGAAAGGACATCTGGTAAAGGAAGTGGATGCCTTAGGCGGTTTGATGGCCACGGCAATTGACCAGGCAGGTATCCAGTTTAGGATACTAAACGCGAGTAAAGGCCCCGCCGTTCGCGCCACTCGTGCTCAGGCTGACCGTGTACTGTATCGCCAGGCGGTACGCACCGCATTAGAGAACCAGCCAAACCTGATGATCTTCCAGCAGGCGGTTGACGATCTGATTGTGGAAAACGATCGTGTCGTCGGTGCTGTGACGCAAATGGGCCTGAAGTTCCGCGCCAAAACCGTGGTGCTGACCGTCGGGACCTTCCTCGATGGCAAAATCCACATCGGGCTGGATAACTACAGCGGTGGCCGTGCAGGCGATCCGCCATCAATCCCATTGGCAAAACGCCTGCGTGCACTGCCGCTGCGCGTAAACCGTCTGAAAACCGGTACGCCGCCACGTATCGACGCACGCTCGATTGATTTTTCGGTGCTGACACCGCAGCACGGTGATCATCCGATGCCGGTGTTCTCGTTCATGGGCAAGGTTTCACAGCATCCACAACAAGTACCATGCTGGATCACCTACACCAACGAACAGACGCATGACGTGATCCGCAATAACCTCGATCGCAGCCCGATGTATGCCGGGATCATCGAAGGTATTGGTCCACGTTATTGCCCATCGATCGAAGACAAAGTGATGCGCTTTGCCGATCGTAATGCGCACCAGATCTTCCTGGAGCCGGAAGGCCTGACCAGCAACGAGATCTACCCGAATGGCATCTCCACCAGCCTGCCATTTGACGTACAGATGCAGATCGTTCGTTCGATGAAAGGACTGGAAAACGCGAAGATCATCCGTCCGGGTTACGCCATCGAGTATGATTTCTTCGATCCACGCGATCTCAAACCGACGCTGGAAAGCAAATTTATCCACGGCCTGTTCTTTGCCGGCCAGATCAACGGCACCACTGGCTACGAAGAAGCGGCAGCGCAAGGTTTGCTGGCCGGCCTCAACGCAGCACGCGCTTCCGCCGACAAAGAGGGCTGGGCGCCACGCCGCGATCAGGCTTACCTTGGTGTGCTGGTTGATGATTTGTGCACGTTGGGCACGAAAGAGCCGTACCGCATGTTTACATCGCGCGCGGAGTACCGCTTGATGCTGCGTGAAGACAACGCCGATCTGCGTTTGACCGAAGCCGGTCGCGAACTCGGTCTGGTTGATGATGACCGCTGGGCGCGCTACAACCAGAAACTGGAGGCGATTGAGCAGGAGCGTCAACGCCTGCGCGATCTGTGGGTGCATCCAAAATCGGATAACGTGGCGGAAGTGAACGCGGTGATCAGTGCGCCGCTCACCAAAGAAGCCAGCGGTGAAGATCTGCTGCGTCGTCCAGAGATGACCTATCCGCTGCTGACGTCACTCGCCAGCTACGGTCCGGCACTGTCAGATGAGCAAGCTGCTGAGCAGGTGGAGATTCAGGTGAAATACGAAGGGTACATTGCGCGTCAGCAGGAAGAGATTGATCGCCAGCTGCGCAATGAAAACACCTTGTTGCCTGTCGAGCTCGACTATCGTCAGGTAAATGGCTTGTCGAATGAAGTGATCGCCAAACTCAACGATCACAAACCGACTTCCATCGGCCAGGCTTCTCGTATTTCGGGCATCACGCCTGCGGCCATCTCACTTCTGCTGATTTACCTGAAAAAACAGGGCTTGCTGCGTAAAAGCGCCTGATCGACTTTGGGGCGAGGCAACTCGCCCCCGTTAATGGAATTCTCGTTGTGATCAACAAACTCTCCTCGCTGCTAAAAGCGGCAAACATTTCCCTTACCGATCAACAAAAACAGCAGTTGGTTGGCTATGTTGAGTTGCTGCATAAGTGGAATAAGGCCTATAACCTGACATCAGTGCGCGACCCGCAGCAGATGCTGGTACGCCATATTCTCGACAGCGTGGTGGTTGAGCCACATTTGCAGGGCGAACGCTTTATTGATGTCGGCACCGGTCCGGGCTTGCCAGGCATTCCGCTGGCCATTGTGCGCCCGCAATCGCATTTCACCTTGCTGGATAGCCTCGGCAAACGCGTGCGATTCCTGCGTCAGGTACAACATGAGTTAGGACTTACTAACGTCACGCCGGTGCAGAGCCGCGTTGAAGAGTACCCGTCTGAGCCGCCATTCGACGGTGTTATCAGTCGTGCATTTGCTTCACTCGAGGATATGCTGACCTGGTGTCATCATCTGCCGGGTCCTGAAGGTCGCTTTTATGCCCTGAAAGGTGTGCGTCCGGATGATGAGATTGCTGCATTACCCGCTGGCTTTACGGTGGAAAAAATTCAACCTCTGCAGGTACCCGAGCTGGATGGTGAACGTCATCTGGTGGTGATTACCCGCCAATAGCCTTTTAAACGGTATGGATTTAAGCTGCTTCATGCCGTTTGTCTTAGTTATTGCCCTGAACGAAAAAGCAGCGATTGAACACTTTTAGGTAAAAGCTTTTATTTCGCAGGGCAGGGCGCGCGAGTTAACATCCCCGGCGGAAATTATCCGAAAATCTCTGTTACATTTAACGAATAATTCACATTTCATTATCACGGAGATCACTTTTTTGGGTGTATTTACCCAACCAAATAATCACTGGTGAAAATATAACTTTGCAATAAATTGGCGTACGTAATATCAGTTTTGCGTTTTTATTGCAGCGCATGATGTCAATAGAGTGTTTTTCTCGAAAATCGAAGCGCAACAGTTAAATAATAAAATTAAAACTCTGATTTATAAGTGCTTAATACAATGTAGAAATCGTATAAATCTTGTCTGAAACAATTTCAGTCAGGCATTCCTTGTTTATTATGTGATCTAAAGCACGCTTTAAAAGCAAGTCGGTCGGGCATTTTCAGACTTAAAGTCAGACATTGCCTGAAGACGATGTTTTGAAAAATAGCCCTTCAGAAAGAAATTTAAATAATTGTTCACCTTTTCGCTACTTACCGATTGAAATCGCAGGTGGCGCCCGTATAATTTGCACGGCTTTTGCTGCTTGACTCAAATGAGTAAAGGCAGTCTTATACGACACGCGACATACCCCGTTCGGGGCAGGAGAGTTCAGCGTCATGTCAGTGTCTCTTTACAGTGTGAAATTAGCCCGGGCCGTGCTGATCATTCAGCTGGTGACCTTTGTCATCATCGGTGCGCTCTTTACCCTGAAAGAGGTTACCTGGGGCGCCTCCGCCATCGCGGGTGGCGTGGCAGCCTGGCTGCCGAACGTGTTGTTTATGTTTTTGGCCTGGCGCCTGCAGGATCAAACGCCTGCGAAAGGACGTGTTGCCTGGAGCTTCGCCCTTGGTGAAGTGTTGAAGGTGTTCACAACCGTCATTTTCCTCGCGGTGGCGTTGGGTGTGTTTGGAGCGGTCTTCTGGCCACTCGCAATCACGTGGTTATCGGTGCTGGTGGTGCAGATCGTCGCTCCGGCTGTAATTAACAACAAAGGGTAAGAGGCATCATGGCTGCTGGAGAAATCTCTACTCCGCAAGAATACATAGGTCACCACCTGAATAACCTTCAGTTGGACCTGCGTACTTTCGAGTTGGTGAATCCGCACGACGCTCCCGCGACGTTCTGGGTATTAAATATCGATTCCATGTTTTTCTCTGTGGTGCTGGGACTGATTTTCCTGGTGTTGTTCCGCAAAGTGGCGAAAAGCGCTACCAGCGGTGTTCCAGGGAAATTACAAGCGGCTATCGAACTGGTTGTCGGCTTCGTTGATAACAACGTGCGCGACATGTACCACGGTAAAAGCAAACTTATCGCCCCGCTGGCTCTGACGATCTTCGTCTGGGTCTTCCTGATGAACTTCATGGATCTGCTGCCTATCGATTTGCTGCCGTTTATCGGCGAGCACTATTTAGGCCTGCCGGCGCTGCGCGTCGTGCCGTCTGCAGACGTGAACATCACGCTGTCTATGGCGCTGGGCGTATTTATTTTGATTCTGTTCTACAGCATCAAAATGAAAGGCATTGGCGGCTTCACCAAAGAGTTGACGCTGCAGCCTTTTAATCACCCGATCTTCATCCCCATTAACCTGATTCTTGAAGGTGTTAGCCTGCTGTCCAAGCCTGTTTCACTGGGTCTGCGACTGTTCGGCAACATGTATGCGGGTGAGTTGATCTTTATCCTGATTGCCGGCTTGCTGCCGTGGTGGTCGCAGTGGTTGTTGAATGTGCCTTGGGCCATTTTCCACATCCTGATCATTTCGCTGCAGGCTTTCATTTTCATGGTCCTCACGATCGTCTATCTGTCGATGGCATCTGAAGAACATTGATTTTTATCTCAACACTTAAGCTTTTAACTGAAACAAACTGGAGACTGTCATGGAAAACCTGAATATGGATCTGCTGTACATGGCTGCCGCTGTGATGATGGGCCTGGCGGCAATCGGTGCTGCGATCGGTATCGGCATCCTCGGAGGTAAATTCCTGGAAGGCGCCGCGCGTCAACCGGATCTGATCCCTCTGCTGCGTACGCAGTTCTTTGTTGTAATGGGTCTGGTGGATGCAATCCCGATGATCGCTGTAGGTCTGGGTCTCTACGTGATGTTTGCTGTCGCTTAAACCTGGTAGCCTTGTTCACTCATGGCACCTGGTGTGATGAGGGACGGATTCTGCCGTTTATCTCTGATAGCGGCAGAGCAAGTTAACTTAATAAGAGGCATTGTGCTGTGAACATTAATGCAACAATCCTCGGCCAGGCCATCGCGTTCATTCTGTTTGTCGCGTTCTGCATGAAGTACGTATGGCCGCCGATTATGGCTGCCATCGAAAAGCGCCAGAAAGAAATTGCTGAAGGCCTTGCTTCTGCTGAGCGCGCGAAGAAAGATTTAGATCTCGCGCAGGCCAATGCGACCGACCAGCTGAAAAAAGCGAAAGAAGACGCTCAGGTCATTATCGAGCAGGCGAACAAACGCCGTGCCCAGATTCTGGACGAAGCGAAAACCGAAGCTGAGACTGAACGTAACCGCATCGTGGCGCAGGCGCAGGCAGAAATTGATGCCGAGCGTTCGCGTGCCCGTGAAGAGCTGCGTAAGCAAGTCGCGTTGCTGGCATTAGCTGGCGCCGAGAAAATCATCGAACGTTCCGTGGATGAAGCTGCTAACAGCGACATCGTTGATAAACTGGTCGCTGAACTGTAAGGAGGGAGGGGCTGATGTCTGATCTGATTACTGTAGCTCGCCCCTACGCCAAAGCAGCTTTTGACTTTGCTGTTGAGCATCAAAGCATCGATCGCTGGCAATCAATGCTGGCGTTTGCCGCAGAAGTGGCTCGCAACGAACAGATCGCAGATCTTCTTTCCGGTGCGCTCGCACCGGAAGCTTTGTCTGCTTCTTTCATTGCAGTTTGTGGCGATCAACTTGATGAAAACGCCCAGAACCTGATTAAGGTAATGGCCGAAAACGGACGTTTGACAGCGCTTCCAGCCGTACTGGCTCAGTACATTCAACTGCGTGACGCTTATGAAGCGACAGCCGAAGTTGATGTTATTTCTGCCAGCACGCTGAGTGACAGTCAGCTGACTAAAATCAGCGCCGCGATGGAAAAACGTCTGTCACGTAAAGTTAAGCTGAATTGCAAAATTGATAAGTCTGTAATGGCAGGTGTGGTTATCCGTGCGGGTGACCTGGTCATTGATGGCAGCGTACGCGGCCGTCTTGATCGTCTGGCAGACGTCTTGCAGTCTTAAGGGGACTGGAGCATATGCAACTGAATTCCACCGAAATCAGCGAACTGATCAAGCAGCGCATTGCTCAGTTCAATGTCGTGAGTGAAGCTCACAACGAAGGTACTATTGTTTCTGTAAGTGACGGTATCATCCGCGTACACGGCCTGGCCGATGTCATGCAGGGTGAGATGATTGCCCTGCCGGGCAACCGTTACGCTATCGCACTGAACCTCGAGCGTGACTCGGTTGGTGCAGTAGTGATGGGCCCGTATGCTGACCTCGCGGAAGGCATGAAAGTAAAATGTACGGGTCGTATTTTAGAAGTTCCAGTTGGCCGTGGCCTGCTGGGCCGTGTGGTGAACACCCTGGGTGCACCGATCGACGGTAAAGGCGCAATCGAAAACGACGGCTTCTCGCCTGTTGAAGTGATTGCACCGGGCGTTATCGACCGTCAGTCAGTAGACCAGCCTGTTCAGACCGGTTACAAATCTGTCGATGCGATGATTCCAATCGGCCGTGGCCAGCGTGAGCTGATCATCGGTGACCGTCAGACCGGTAAAACTGCAATGGCAATCGACGCCATCATTAACCAGCGCGATTCAGGCATCAAGTGTGTCTACGTTGCGATTGGTCAGAAAGCGTCAACCATTTCTAACGTAGTACGCAAACTGGAAGAGCACGGCGCGCTGGCTAACACCATCGTGGTTGTCGCTTCTGCTTCTGAATCTGCAGCACTGCAGTACCTGTCACCGTACGCCGGTTGTGCGATGGGTGAGTACTTCCGTGACCGCGGTGAAGATGCACTGATCGTGTACGATGACCTGTCTAAGCAGGCTGTTGCTTACCGTCAGATTTCTCTGCTGCTGCGCCGTCCACCAGGTCGTGAAGCATTCCCTGGTGACGTGTTCTATCTCCACTCTCGTCTGCTGGAGCGTGCATCACGCGTTAGCGCTGACTACGTTGAGCGCTTCACCAACGGTGAAGTGAAAGGCCAGACCGGTTCTCTGACCGCACTGCCAATCATCGAAACTCAGGCGGGTGACGTTTCTGCGTTCGTTCCGACCAACGTAATCTCGATTACTGATGGTCAGATCTTCCTGGAATCTAACCTGTTCAACTCCGGTATTCGTCCAGCCGTTAACCCGGGTATTTCGGTATCCCGTGTTGGTGGTGCTGCACAGACCAAGATCATCAAGAAACTGTCCGGTGGTATTCGTACCGCGCTGGCACAGTATCGTGAACTGGCTGCGTTCTCTCAGTTCGCTTCCGATCTGGACGATGCAACGCGCAAACAGCTGAGCCACGGTCAGAAAGTGACCGAGCTGCTGAAACAGAAACAGTATGCGCCGATGTCAGTCGCGCAACAGGGTCTGGTGCTGTTTGCTGCTGAGCGCGGCTATCTGAACGATGTTGAACTGGCGAAAGTCGGCAGCTTCGAAGCCGCTCTGCTGGCGTTCGCGGATCGCGATCACGCTGAGCTGATGGCTGAAATCAACCAAGCGGGTAACTTCAATAACGAAATCGAAGAGAAGCTGAAAGGCCTCCTCGAAACGTTTAAAGCAACCCAGTCCTGGTAATGTCTGGCGGCTTGTCTGAAAAGGCAGGCCGCAAGGCTTTGAGGAGAAGCTAATGGCCGGCGCAAAAGAAATACGTAGTAAGATCGGAAGCGTAAAAAATACGCAGAAGATCACCAAAGCGATGGAAATGGTCGCCGCCTCCAAAATGCGTAAAACGCAGGAACGCATGGCGGCCAGCCGTCCGTATGCAGATACCATGCGCAAAGTGATTGGTCACCTTGCCTTGGGTAATCTGGAATACAAGCACCCTTACCTGGATGAGCGTGACGTTAAGCGCGTCGGCTACCTGGTCGTTTCGACTGACCGCGGGCTTTGTGGTGGTTTGAACATTAACCTGTTCAAAAAATTGCTGGCAGATATGAAAAGCTGGGCGGATAAAGGCGTACAGAGCGATCTGGCTGTTATCGGTTCGAAAGGCAATTCATTCTTCGGCTCTGTAGGTGGCAACATCGTGGCACAAGTCACCGGTATGGGCGATAAGCCTGCACTGTCTGATTTGATCGGCCCGGTAAAAGTGATGTTGCAGGCCTACGATGAAGGTCGCATCGACAAGCTGTATATCGTTGCCAACAAGTTTAACAACACCATGTCTCAGACTCCGACCATTACCCAACTGCTGCCGTTACCGCCAGCGGAAGGTGAAGAAGAGATGAAGGCGAAGACCTGGGATTACCTGTACGAACCCGATCCGAAAGCGCTGCTGGATACCCTGCTGCGTCGTTACGTCGAATCGCAGGTTTATCAGGGTGTGGTGGAAAACCTGGCCAGTGAGCAGGCCGCACGTATGGTTGCAATGAAAGCTGCAACCGACAACGGCGGAAACCTGATCAAAGAGCTGCAGTTGGTTTACAACAAAGCTCGTCAGGCCAGCATCACCCAGGAACTTACCGAGATCGTCTCGGGAGCCTCCGCGGTTTAACCAGGCATATATCCTGTCGCGCGAGCGCGGCTGGGTATTTTCGTATTAGGTAGAGGATTCAAGATGGCAGCTGGAAAGATTGTCCAGATTATCGGCGCCGTAGTTGACGTCGAATTCCCTCAGGACGCGGTACCGCAGGTATACAGCGCTCTCGAGGTGAAAAATGGTGATGCTCGTCTGGTGCTGGAAGTTCAGCAGCAGCTGGGTGGTGGCGTGGTTCGTACCATCGCCATGGGTACTTCTGACGGCCTGAAGCGCGGTCTGGAAGTTACCGACCTGAAAAAACCTATCCAGGTTCCGGTTGGTAAAGCAACCCTCGGCCGTATCATGAACGTATTGGGTGAGCCAATCGACATGAAAGGCGACCTGCAGAATGACGACGGCACTGTAGTAGAGGTTTCCTCTATTCACCGTGCAGCACCTTCGTATGAAGATCAGTCTAACTCGCAGGAACTGCTGGAAACCGGCATCAAGGTTATCGACCTGATGTGTCCGTTCGCTAAGGGCGGTAAAGTCGGTCTGTTCGGTGGTGCGGGTGTAGGTAAAACCGTAAACATGATGGAGCTGATCCGTAACATCGCGGCTGAGCACTCAGGTTATTCGGTATTTGCTGGTGTGGGTGAGCGTACTCGTGAGGGTAACGACTTCTACCACGAAATGACTGACTCCAACGTTATCGATAAAGTAGCGCTGGTGTATGGCCAGATGAACGAGCCGCCGGGTAACCGTCTGCGCGTAGCACTGACCGGTTTGACCATGGCGGAAAAATTCCGTGATGAAGGCCGTGACGTTCTGCTGTTCATCGACAACATCTATCGTTACACCCTGGCCGGTACTGAAGTATCAGCACTGCTGGGTCGTATGCCATCTGCGGTAGGCTATCAGCCAACGCTGGCAGAAGAGATGGGTGTGTTGCAGGAGCGTATTACCTCCACGAAAACCGGTTCAATCACCTCTGTACAGGCCGTTTACGTTCCTGCGGATGACTTGACTGACCCGTCACCAGCAACCACCTTTGCTCACTTAGACTCAACCGTTACGCTGAGCCGTCAGATCGCCTCTCTGGGTATCTACCCAGCCGTTGACCCGCTGGATTCTACCAGCCGTCAGCTGGATCCACTGATCGTGGGTCAGGAGCACTATGACGTTGCGCGTGGCGTGCAGTCTCTGCTGCAGCGTTACCAGGAACTGAAAGACATCATCGCCATCCTGGGTATGGACGAGCTGTCTGAAGAAGACAAGCTGCTGGTGGCACGTGCGCGTAAGATTCAGCGCTTCCTGTCTCAGCCGTTCTTCGTTGCTGAAGTCTTCACCGGTTCTCCAGGTAAGTACGTCACCCTGAAAGACACCATCCGTGGCTTCAAAGGCATCATGGAAGGCGAATTCGACCACCTGCCAGAGCAGGCGTTCTACATGGTCGGCGCTATCGAAGAAGCCGTAGAAAAAGCGAAGAAACTGTAATTTAGGTTTCCCAGGAGGAATGGTATGGCTATGACTTATCATCTGGACGTGGTCAGCGCGGAGCAACAAATGTTCTCCGGTCTGGTCGAGCGTATCCAGGTGTCAGGTAGCGAAGGTGAGCTGGGGATTCGTCCTGGCCACGCCCCGCTGCTGACAGCCATCAAGCCTGGTATGATTCACATCGTGAAACAGCACGGCGAAGAGGAGTTTATTTACCTCTCTGGCGGCGTGCTGGAAGTTCAGCCTGGCAGCACCACCGTTCTGGCCGACACCGCGATTCGCGGTGAAGACCTCGACGAAGCGCGCGCGCTGGAAGCGAAACGTAAAGCGGAAGAGCACATGAACAGCAGCCACGGCGACGTGGATTATGCTCAGGCTTCTGCGGAACTGGCGAAAGCCATCGCGAAACTGCGTGTCATCGAGCTGACCAAAAAAGCGATGTAATCAGGCTTTATGCGTCACGAAATGCCAGCCCTTTGGGTTGGCATTTTTTTTGCCCAAAATTTGCGGCCTGGCGCTGAGCCCGGCTAATTTCGACCCGAGAAAAATGTAGTAATCTCGGGGTTAAACCTTACACTTTCGAAAGTTGAAGAGAATCAGGATAGTTATGTCTACGAACGCGATGAGTGTGGTGATCTTAGCCGCTGGCAAAGGCACCCGAATGTATTCCGACCTGCCCAAAGTTCTGCACACCCTTGCAGGTAAACCAATGGTTCAGCACGTTATTGATGCCGCAACCGGTTTGGGCGCCCAGCAGGTCCATCTGGTTTACGGCCACGGCGGAGATTTACTGCAGTCAACGTTAGCGCATAACGCACTCAACTGGGTGCTGCAGGCTGAGCAACTGGGTACTGGTCATGCGATGCAGCAGGCGGCACCCTTCTTTGCCGATGACGAAGATATTCTGATGCTGTACGGCGACGTGCCGCTGATCTCGCAGGCCAGTTTGCAACGTCTGCGCGACGCGAAACCCGCGGGCGGCATTGGCTTACTCACCGTGGTTCTGGATAACCCCACCGGCTACGGTCGTATCGTGCGTGAAAACGGCACGGTGATCGGCATCATTGAGCAGAAAGATGCCTCGCCAGAACAGCTAAAAATTCAGGAAATTAACACCGGCATCCTGATTGCCAACGGCGGCGACCTCAAGCGCTGGCTGGCACAACTTAACAACAATAATGCGCAGGGCGAATTCTATATCACCGACATCATCGCCATGGCGCACCACGAAGGCCGCGTGATCAATGCGGTGCATCCGGCGCGCATCAGCGAAACCGATGGCGTCAACAATCGCCTGCAGCTGGCAACGCTTGAGCGTGTCTACCAAAGCGAGCAGGCAGAAAAGCTGCTGCTGGCGGGTGTGATGCTGCGCGATCCGGCGCGTTTCGATCTGCGCGGTGCGTTGCAACACGGCCGCGATGTGGAGATCGACACCAATGTGATCATCGAAGGCAAAGTCACGCTTGGCAACCGCGTCAAAATCGGTGCCGGCTGCATCATCAAAAACAGCGTGATTGCTGACGACTGTGAAATCAGCCCTTATTCGGTGATCGAAGATGCCACGTTAGCCGCTGCTTGTACGGTTGGGCCTTTTGCGCGTCTGCGTCCGGGCAGCGAGTTGGCGGAAGCGGCGCATGTGGGCAACTTTGTAGAGATGAAGAAAGCCACGCTCGGCAAAGGCTCCAAAGCCGGTCATCTCTCTTATCTCGGCGATGCGGAAATTGGCGCGGGCGTGAATATCGGTGCGGGTACCATTACCTGTAACTATGATGGCGCCAACAAATCCAAAACCATCATTGGCGACAACGTGTTTATCGGTTCGGATACCCAGCTGGTGGCGCCAGTCAGCGTGGCGAGCGGTGCGACCATCGCCGCGGGCACCACGATAATGAAAGATGTGTTAGCTGCGGATCTGGTCTACAACCGTAAAGAACAGAATCAAAAATCGGGCTGGCAGCGCCCTGTTAAGAAAAAATAAATTTTAAAGGCCGACAACGATCGGCCTGTTAGCAGTGCCATAAAAAATATCCCCACTCTCTACAAGGCTCGGGGAAATCAGGTCGTATGACAACGCAATGGCCGAAAGCCATGAAGTCAGGAAATTACTATGTGTGGAATTGTTGGTGCAGTAGCGCAGCGTGACATCGCAGAAATTCTGCTGGAAGGTTTGCGTCGTCTTGAGTATCGCGGTTATGACTCCGCGGGATTAGCCGTCGTCGATCGTCAGGGCCATATGACGCGCCTGCGTCGTCTGGGTAAAGTGCAGAACCTGGCGGAAGCCGCAGAGCAGCAGCCGCTGATTGGCGGCACCGGTATCGCACATACGCGCTGGGCGACACACGGTGAACCGTCGGAGGCCAATGCGCATCCGCACGTTTCCGATCACATCATCATCGTGCACAACGGCATCATTGAGAACCATGAGCCGCTGCGCGCGCAGTTGCTTGAGCGCGGCTATCACTTTGCCTCAGAAACCGACACCGAAGTGGTGGCGCATCTGGTGCATTGGGAGCAGAAGCAGGGCGGCACGCTGCGTGAAGTGGTGCTGCGCGTCATTCCGCAGCTGCGCGGTGCGTATGGCATGGTGATCATGGACAGCCGCGATCCTTCGCTGCTGGTGGCGGCGCGCTCCGGCAGTCCGCTGGTGATTGGCCGTGGCGTGGGCGAAAACTTTATCGCTTCCGATCAGCTGGCACTGCTGCCGGTGACGCG
This sequence comes from Pantoea sp. AG1095, assembly GCF_003208415.1. Classification (NCBI taxonomy): domain Bacteria; kingdom Pseudomonadati; phylum Pseudomonadota; class Gammaproteobacteria; order Enterobacterales; family Erwiniaceae; genus Pantoea; species Pantoea sp. AG1095. Next base: position 31,890 of record NZ_QKMJ01000014.1, read on the forward strand.
TCGCTTCATCTATCTGGAAGAGGGCGATATTGCCGAGATCACCCGCCGCGAAGTCACCATCATCGATCGTGACGGTAAAACCACTAAGCGCGCTGAAATCGAATCGACCGCTCAGTACGATGCCGGCGACAAAGGCATCTATCGTCATTACATGCAGAAAGAGATTTACGAGCAGCCGAACGCGATCAAAAACACCATCACCGGTCGTTTTAATCACGGCGAAGTCGATCTCAGCGAGCTGGGCCCGGATGCTGAGACGCTGTTGAGCCAGGTCGAACATATTCAGATCATTGCCTGCGGTACGTCATACAACTCCGGCATGGTTTCGCGTTACTGGTTTGAGTCGCTGGCTAACCTGCCTTGTGATGTGGAAATCGCCTCGGAATTCCGTTATCGCAAATCTGCAGTGCGTAAAAATAGCCTGCTGATCACGCTGTCACAATCGGGTGAAACCGCCGATACGCTGGCGGCGCTGCGCCTGTCGAAAGAGCTGGGTTATCTCGGTTCGCTGGCCATCTGTAATGTGGCCGGTTCATCGCTGGTGCGTGAATCCGATTTAGCGCTGATGACCAAAGCCGGCACTGAAATTGGCGTGGCATCCACCAAAGCCTTCACCACGCAGCTGGCAGTATTGCTGATGCTGGTGGCGAAACTCGGTCGTCTGCACGGCATGAAAGCCGAAACCGAGCACGAGATTGTGCACGCGCTGCAGGCCTTGCCGAGCCGCATCGAACAGATGCTGGCGCAGGACAAAGTGATCGAAAACCTGGCGGAAGGTTTCTCTGATAAGCATCACGCGCTGTTCCTTGGCCGTGGCGATCAGTATCCGATCGCGATGGAAGGCGCGCTGAAGCTGAAAGAGATCTCCTATATCCACGCCGAAGCCTATGCGGCGGGCGAGCTGAAGCACGGCCCGCTGGCGCTGATTGATGCGGATATGCCAGTGATCGTGGTCGCGCCCAACAACGAACTGCTGGAGAAGCTGAAATCTAATATTGAAGAGGTACGCGCGCGCGGCGGTTTGCTGTATGTGTTTGCCGATCAGGATGCCGGTTTCAGCGACAGCGATGGCATGAAAATCATCTCCCTGCCGCACGTAGAAGAGGTGATTGCACCGATCTTCTACACCGTGCCGTTACAGCTGCTCTCGTACCATGTGGCGCTGATTAAAGGTACCGATGTTGACCAGCCGCGTAACCTGGCGAAATCGGTTACCGTTGAATAATCAGTAACAAGAGTGGGCCCGCAATGGGCCCGCTTCATTTCTGTACGCTGTCATATAACTGTCACATTTCGTACATTTCACTGTCATCAAACTGTCCTATTTTCCCTCCAGCAGCAATCACTGACTCCTACTAAAAAGGCATTGAGCCTGATTTTTTTGAATCCCCTGGAGGGAACATGACACTGATGCGTAGCACCGTAGCCCGAATCCTCGCCGCCACCTTCGCAGTAAGCGCGGTTTCTGCTTTTGCAGCCACCGATCTGACGGGCGCAGGCGGGACATTCCCGGCGCCGGTTTATGCCAAGTGGGCAGCCGAGTACCAGCAAGCCACCGGTAGCAAAATCAACTATCAGGGTATTGGTTCTTCCGGCGGCGTGAAGCAAATCATCGCGAAAACCGTCGATTTCGGTGCGTCTGATGCGCCAATGAAAGAAGAAGATCTGCAGAAAAACGGCCTGTTCCAGTTCCCTACCGTCATTGGTGGTGTGGTGCTGGCGGTTAACATCCCAGGTGTGAAATCCGGTGAACTGACTCTTGACGGTAAAACCGTGGGCGACATCTACCTCGGCACCATCAAAAAGTGGAACGACCCGGCGATCACTAAACTGAACCCAGGCGTGAAACTGCCAGATTCCAACATCAACGTGGTTCGCCGCGCTGACGGTTCCGGTACTTCCTTCGTCTTCACCAGCTACCTGGCAAAAGTGAACGAAGAGTGGAACAGCAAAATCGGTAAAGGTAACACCGTTAACTGGCCAACCGGTCTGGGCGGTAAAGGTAACGACGGCGTGGCCGCGTTTGTACAGCGTCTGCCGGGTTCAATTGGCTATGTGGAATACGCTTACGCCAAGCAGAACAACCTGACCTACACCAAACTGGTTGATGCCGACGGTAAAGCGGTCGCACCAAGTGAAGAGAGCTTTGCTAACGCCGCGAAAGGCGCAGACTGGAGCAAAACCTTTGCTCAGGATCTGACCTTCCAGAAAGGCAACGATGCATGGCCGATCACCTCAACCACCTTCATCCTGATTTACAAAGATCAGGCGAATGCGGAGAAAGGTAGCGAAGTGCTGAAGTTCTTCGACTGGGCATACAAAGGTGGCAGCAAAACCGCAACCGACCTGGATTACGCCGCGCTGCCAGAAAGCGTAGCTAACCAGATTCGTGCAGCGTGGAAAGCGAACATCAAAGATAGCTCCGGTAAAGCGCTGTACCAGTAACAGATTGACCCGGCCAGCCGAGACGGTTGGCCAACCCCAATGGGCGGCCTGCGTGCCGCCCTGACATCCCCCTGAGAACAGAGAATTCTATGGCTGCCACTAAGCCGACGTTCAAAGCCCCCGGTAAACAAGGCGACATGATTTTCGGCGCGCTGGTGAAGCTATCCGCGCTTATCGTGTTGCTGTTGATGGGCGGCATTATCGTCTCCCTGATTTTCTCCTCCTGGCCAAGCATCCAAAAATTTGGTTTCTCTTTCCTGTGGAACAAAACCTGGGATGCGCCAAACGAACAATTTGGTGCGCTGGTACCGATTTACGGCACCCTCGTCACCTCGATTATTGCCTTGATCATTGCCGTGCCGGTGAGCTTCGGCATCGCGCTGTTCCTGACCGAACTGGCGCCAGGCTGGCTGCGTCGCCCGTTGGGCACCGCCATTGAGCTGCTGGCGGCCATCCCCAGCATCGTGTACGGCATGTGGGGCCTGTTTGTTTTCGCGCCGCTGTTCGCCGAATATTTCCAGACGCCGGTTGGCAACGTGATGGCGAATATCCCGATTGTCGGCACGCTATTCTCTGGCCCGGCATTCGGTATCGGTATTCTGGCGGCGGGCGTGATTCTCGCCATCATGATCATTCCGTACATCGCCTCGGTGATGCGCGACGTATTTGAACAAACGCCGGTGATGATGAAAGAGTCGGCTTACGGTATCGGCTGCACCACGTGGGAAGTGATCTGGCGCATCGTGCTGCCGTTCACCAAAAATGGCGTGATCGGCGGCGTGATGCTTGGCCTGGGCCGCGCGTTGGGTGAAACCATGGCGGTGACCTTTATCATCGGTAACACCTACCAGCTCGACAGCGCCTCGCTGTTTATGCCGGGCAACAGCATCACCTCCGCGTTGGCCAACGAATTCGCCGAAGCGGAATCCGGTGTTCACGTTGCGGCTCTGATGGAGCTGGGTCTGATTCTGTTCGTGATTACCTTTATCGTGCTGGCGATCTCCAAACTGATGATCCTGCGTTTGGCGAAGAGTGAAGGAGCCCGTTCATGACCGCTATTGAAGTTCAGGCTCGCGCTGAGCTGGAAGCCTCGCGCCGCAAAATGCAGGCATGGCGCAGTACTAAAAATAAAATTGCCCTGACGCTGTCGCTGATGACCATGGCATTCGGTCTGTTCTGGCTGGTGTGGATTCTGTTCACCACTGTTACGCGCGGCGTTGATGGGTTGAGCTGGGAGCTGTTTACCGAATCGACACCGCCGCCCAACACCGCAGGCGGTGGTTTAGCCAATGCCTTACTCGGCAGCGGTTTACTGATTTTCTGGTCAACGATCATCGGAACGCCGCTCGGCATCATGGCTGGGATTTATCTGGCGGAATATGGCCGTAAACACTGGCTGGCGGAAGTGATTCGCTTCATCAACGACATTCTGCTGTCAGCACCGTCGATTGTGGTGGGCCTGTTTGTTTACACCATTGTGGTATCGCAGATGCAGCACTTCTCCGGTTGGGCGGGCGTAGTAGCGCTGGCGCTGCTGCAAATCCCGATTGTGATTCGTACCTCCGAAAATATGCTGCGTCTGGTACCCGACAGCATGCGTGAAGCGGCTTATGCGCTGGGTACGCCGAAGTGGAAGATGATTTCGGCGATTACGCTGAAAGCCTCGGTTTCCGGCATCATCACCGGTGTGCTGTTGGCCGTGGCGCGTATCGCCGGTGAAACCGCACCGCTGCTGTTTACTGCGCTGTCGAACCAGTTCTGGAGCACCGACATGATGCAGCCGATCGCTAACCTGCCGGTCACCATCTTTAAATTCGCCATGAGCCCGTTTGCCGAGTGGCAAAGCCTGGCGTGGGCGGGTGTGCTGATTATTACCGTGTGCGTGCTGCTGCTGAACATTGTGGCGCGTGTGGTTTTCGCCAAGGGCAAACACTAATTTCCCGGCGCGGCTTCGGCGGCGCTGCTTATGAGAGACGAGAATGAGTAACGTGACTTCATCAGCCGGTAAAATTCAGGTCCGTAATCTGAACTTCTATTACGGTAAGTTTCACGCGCTGAAAAACATCAATCTGGATATCACCAAAAACCAGGTGACCGCGTTTATCGGCCCATCAGGCTGCGGTAAATCCACTTTGCTGCGCACCTTCAACAAAATGTACTCGCTCTATCCGGAGCAGCGTGCTGAAGGTGACATCCTGCTGGATGGCGATAACATTCTGGCTTCCAATCAGGATATCGCCCTGCTGCGCGCACGCGTCGGTATGGTGTTCCAGAAGCCTACGCCATTCCCGATGTCGATTTATGACAACATCGCCTTCGGCGTGCGGCTGTTTGAGAAGCTGTCGCGTGCCGATATGGATGAGCGCGTGCAGTGGGCGCTGACCAAAGCCGCGCTGTGGAATGAAACCAAAGACAAGCTGCATCAGAGCGGTTACAGTCTTTCCGGCGGTCAGCAGCAGCGTTTGTGCATCGCCCGCGGCATCGCGATTCGCCCGGAAGTGCTGTTGCTGGATGAGCCTTGCTCCGCGCTGGATCCGATCTCAACCGGTCGTATTGAAGAGCTGATCACCGAACTGAAGCAGGATTACACTGTGGTGATCGTGACTCACAACATGCAGCAGGCTGCGCGTTGTTCTGACCACACCGCTTTTATGTATCTGGGCGAGCTGATTGAGTTCAGCGATACCGATACCTTGTTCACTAAGCCCGCAAAGAAGCAGACCGAAGATTACATCACCGGTCGTTACGGCTGATTCAGGAGACGCACATGGATAATTTAAATCTGAACAAACACATCTCCGGTCAGTTCAACGCGGAGCTGGAGCACATTCGCACGCAAGTGATGATCATGGGCGGCATGGTTGAGAAGCAGCTGATGGACGCCATCACCGCGATGCACAACCAGGATGGCGAGCTGGCGCGTCACGTCATTGACGGCGACCAGAAGGTTAACATGATGGAAGTGGAGATTGATGAAGCCTGCGTGCGCATCATCGCCAAACGCCAACCGACCGCCAGCGATTTGCGCCTGGTAATGGCGATCATCAAGACCATTTCTGAGCTGGAACGCATTGGCGACGTGGCGGAAAAAATCAGCCGCACCGCGCTGGAGAAGTTCAGCCAGCAGCATCTGCCGCTACTGGTGAGCCTTGAAGCGCTTGGTCATCACACCGTGCAGATGCTGCACGACGTGCTGGATGCGTTCGCGCGCATGGATCTCAACGAAGCCATCAAAATCTACCGCGAAGATAAGAAGGTGGATAAAGAGTACGAAGGCATCGTGCGTCAGCTGATGACCTACATGATGGAAGATCCGCGCACTATCCCAAGCGTGCTGACCGCGCTGTTCTGCGCCCGCGCCATCGAGCGTATCGGCGATCGCTGCCAGAACATTTGCGAAATTATCTTCTATTTCGTCAAAGGTCAGGATTTCCGTCATGTGGGCGGCGACAAGCTGGATGAACTGCTGTCGGGCGATGACGGCAGCAATAAACCCTCTTGATTGATGCGTCGGCGGCCCGTTGCCACTGTGGCTAACGGGCTGCCTGCTTAAATTCTGTCTGTTCTCATCGATTCCCTCTCTTTATACTTGGCGCACTTTTTTCTGCCAGGTGCTGTTACATGTCTTCCCCAACTCCTAAAAAACAAGCCATTACACCGGCGAAAGCCATGGTGGCGGCTATCAGCGGCTACGCGATGGACGGATTTGATCTGCTGATTCTTGGTTTTATGCTGCCGGCGATCAGCGTCTCGCTGGCGCTCGATCCTTCTCAGGCCGGTTCGCTAGTCACCTGGACGCTGATCGGCGCGGTGATCGGCGGCATCGTGTTTGGCCATCTCAGCGATCGCTATGGTCGCATCCGTATCCTTACCGTCACTATTCTGGTGTTCTCGGTATTCACTGGCTTGTGCGCTGTGGCGCAGGGTTATTGGGATCTGCTGGTGTACCGCACGCTGGCGGGCGTGGGATTGGGCGGCGAGTTCGGCATCGGCATGGCGCTGATTGCCGAAGCCTGGCCGAAAGAGAAGCGCAACCGCGCCTCGGCGTGGGTGGGCATTGGCTGGCAGCTCGGTGTGCTGCTGGCGGCCTTTATCACGCCGCCGCTGCTGAGCGTGATTGGCTGGCGCGGCATGTTCCTCGTCGGTTTGCTGCCGGCGCTGGTCTCCTTTGTGATTCGCCGCAGCATGGGCGAGCCGGAGAGCTTTACCCGCCACGTGGAGAAAACGCCGCAGCTCTCGTTTGGCGCACGTCTTAAATTGCTGTTTGCCGATCGCGCCACCAGTAAAGCCAGCCTGGGGATTTTCATTCTCTGCTCGGTGCAGAACTTTGGTTACTACGGATTGATGATCTGGATGCCGAGCTATCTGTCGTCCAGCTTCGGTTTCAGCCTGACCAAATCAGGCTTGTGGACCGCGGTGACGGTGGTGGGCATGACGTTCGGCATCTGGCTGTTTGGCGTGCTGGCCGATCGTTTCGCGCGCTGGAAAATCTTCCTGCTGTATCAGTTTGGCGCGGTGGTGATGGTGGTGGTGTATGCGCAGCTGCGCGATCCTACGGTGATGCTGTTTACCGGCGCGCTGATGGGGATGTTTGTGAACGGCATGATCGGCGGCTACGGCGCGCTGATTTCCGATACTTTCCCACCGCAGGCGCGCGCAACAGCGCAGAACGTGTTGTTTAATTTGGGGCGTGGCGTAGGCGGGTTTGGTCCATTGGTGATTGGCCTGCTGGCGACCAATATCTCTTTCACCGCGGCGATCACGCTGCTGGCGCTGATTTATCTGCTGGATATCGCCGCCACGCTGTTCCTGCTACCGAAGAAGCAGAGCAACGAGGATTCGTTAGGGGCGATTGGCTGATTTGGATTGTGCTGACTGTCCCCCTCCTCGGTCCTCCCCCATGAATGGGGGAGGAAGATGCTGCAATATGTGAGTTGGGAGTTGCATGTGGCAGCATCTCCTTCCCCCATTCATGGGGGAAGGTCGGGATGGGGGACAGCCAGCACTACCCCACCAAATCCCAGCCACGCGCGCGCCACAAATCCGGCAACTGCGCCATATCATCAAAGCGCGTCACCAGCGGATGATCGAGTTCGGGATTGTGCGCATCGGCGCAGTAGTAAAACACCGGAATCCCGGCCGCGATCCCGGCACGCGCGCCCGCTTCGGAATCATCCACCAGAATGCACTTCTCAATCGGCACCTGCATCTGCTCGGCGGCGTGATACATCAATTCCGGATCCGGCTTCCAGTGGTTAATGTCATACCCGCTGTACAGCTTGCCATCGAGATACGGCAGCATGCCGGTCAATCCCAGCGAATGCTGCATCTTCTTCACCGTGCCGTTTGAAACCACACACGTTGGCACTTTCACGCGCTCCACCAGCGCTTTGGCACCGGCAATCGGCTTTAAATCGAGATCAAATAATCTCGCCACTTCGGCGCGATAGGCGGTTTCCACTTCTTCGAGCGGCAGTTCAACCTGATGTTCGGCCGCCACATCGCGGATGATGTCGTAGAGCTTTACCCCTTTATACTGCTCAAACATTTGCTGCAGAGAGCGTTCAATACCGTAGCGGGCAAAGGTGTTGACGTAAGCTTGCGTACAGATCACTTCGCTGTCGACCAGCGTGCCGTCGCAATCAAAAAAAATACATTCCACCGACATCGCACATCATCCTTTTGTTAAACAATAAGCTGACACTCTAGCGCACTGAGCGTAGAAAGCGACCCTGAGCAACCGGTTGCGAAAAATCAGTGTTTTGCCACGCTAAACTCTATAGGATACGCGGCGATAAATTTTTTAGCGGAACAGTGGAATGACTAATCAGGGCCTTTTGCAGCGCATCTTTAAACTGCAGGAACACGGAACCACCGTGCGTACCGAAGTGATTGCCGGTTGCACGACTTTCCTGACGATGGTGTACATCGTTTTCGTTAACCCGCAAATTCTCGGTGTAGCGGGCATGGATACGCAGGCAGTGTTTGTTACTACCTGCTTGATTGCCGCGTTCGGCAGTATTCTGATGGGGCTGGTGGCGAATTTGCCGGTAGCACTGGCACCGGCGATGGGCCTGAACGCCTTCTTCGCCTTTGTGGTGGTCGGGGCCATGGGATACTCGTGGCAGATTGGTATGGGCGCGATTTTCTGGGGCGCGCTGGGTCTGCTGATCCTCACACTGCTGCGCGTGCGTTACTGGATGATTGCTAACATTCCGCTCAGCCTGCGTGTTGGCATCACTGCCGGTATTGGTCTGTTTATCGCCATGATGGGGCTGAAAAACGCCGGAATTATCGTGCCAAACGCCGATACCATTGTAGCTGTGGGTAATCTGACCTCACACAGCGTGCTGCTTGGGGCGCTGGGTTTCTTCATCATCGCAATTCTGGCTTCCCGCAATATCCATGCGGCGGTGCTGGTGTCGATTGTGGTGACGACCGCGCTGGGCTTGATCATTGGCGATGTGAAATTCAGCGGCGTGATCGCCGCTCCGCCAGCGATCACTTCTGTTGTAGGCCAGGTTGATATCAAAGGCGCGTTCAATATCGGCATGGCCGGGGTGATCTTCTCCTTTATGCTGGTCAATCTGTTCGACTCCTCCGGCACGCTGATTGGCGTGACCGATAAAGCCGGGCTGACCGACGAGAAAGGCACTTTCCCACGCATGAAGCAGGCGCTGTACGTTGATAGCATCAGTTCGGTGACCGGTTCGCTGATTGGTACCTCATCGGTAACCGCCTACATTGAAAGTTCGTCCGGCGTGGCGATCGGCGGTCGTACCGGCCTGATGGCGGTGATCACCGGGATTCTGTTCCTGCTGGTGATGTTCCTGTCACCGCTGGCGGCGATGGTGCCCTCTTATGCGGCGGCGGGTGCGCTGATTTACGTTGGCGTATTGATGACGGCGTCGCTGTCACGCGTGCAGTGGGACGATCTCACCGAAGCGGTGCCAGCGTTTGTTACTGCGGCGATGATGCCGTTCAGCTTCTCGATCACGGAAGGTATCGCGCTGGGCTTTATCTCTTACTGCGTGATGAAGTTGGGAACCGGCCGCTGGCGTGAAATCAGCCCGTGCGTGGTGGTGGTCGCGCTACTGTTCGTGCTGAAAATCGTCTTTATCGATGCCCACTAAACAGTAAAGGCCGCTGATGCGGCCTTTTTTACGGATGTCCCATCTCATGCGGCGTGACCAAACTGGTCAGGCGCAGCGTATGCGGCCCTATATTGGGTTTACTCATCTCGACATCGCGCAGTGCTTGCCACTGCTGCGCGCCATCAATCTCCCACAGATGTAAGCGTTCGGTGCCGGGCGACAGCGCGCACGACCACACCAGCGTGGGCTCAGCATCACACACCGCCTGAATATCGGGGAACACGGTGGAACGCAGCCGACCGGCCGCAGGATGCAAACGCAGTGAATCAATACCGCTATCGGTTTCGCCGGTGAGCTTGAGAATGCTTTGGCGCAGCGTCCAGATTTGCGTCAGCGCTTCCATGAAATCCTGCTGCGCGTTAATCCATGCTTTTTCGCCGGAGGAGAGATCCTGTGTCAGCATATCCTGTGTTTGGCGACTGTGTGCGCGCACAATTTCCATATCCAGTCCGGCGCGGCCGCCTTCTTCGGCCAGCAGCACACCGATAGTGTTTCCGGCGTAGGAGATGCTGAAATCGGGCAGGTTGGCATCGGCAAAACAGGGACGTCCGCTGCTGCTGGTCGTTAGCGCGGGGAGTTCGCGGATACCGTAGACGCGTAACATCAGCTGAGCCAGCAGTTCGCGTGCGGCGAGAAAGCGTCCGCGACGCTTGTCAGCGAAGCGCTGAGCGCTGTTGATTACTTCTTGTGGCACCCGCATGTTCTCAGAAGAAAAGGGCGGATTACCTATCCAACGTACAAAATGACTAGCCATCTGTCGCTCCATGAAAATGGTCGAATAATCATCAGTGCTATTGTAAGAATTTTCTCATGGGTTTGCATCCGGCTTAAGATGGAATAGGCGATATTTCAGATAAGGACGAAGCCATGCGGCAATCCCATTTGGCAACTTTGCATAGAACGCTTTTGCAGAAACCTGCCGGATTGAGTGCCTAACTGTGTGATGTGGTGTAGGATTTGGGCAGTAAAACAGCACATCAAAGTGCGCTAACTCTTCATTCATCTGCCCATTGTGCGCATGGTTAAAACAGGCACGTCGGAGTTTTTTATGTCAGATACCGCTATTTCTCGCCAGGAATCGATCTCGCTTGATGAGTTTCGTCACGGCATGCGTCGCTTAACCGCGGGTGTTTCTCTGGTTACCACCGAATTTCAGGGCGAAAAGCTGGGGCTGATTGCCACGTCGGTCAGTTCGCTGGCGGCTGAGCCACCCAGCCTGCTGGTGTGCGTGAATCGTAGCGCGTCCAGTCATGATGCTTTTATCGCAGCCGGCCATTTTGCCGTGAACGTGCTGCGTGAGCAGCATGACGACTTATGTGCCCAGTTCAGCCAATCCTCACGCCGCGCCGAGCGTTTTCAAAACGGTACGTGGCAGACGCTGAATACCGGCGCGCCGATTCTGGCTGATGCGCTGGTGAGTTTTGATTGCCAGCTGGAGAAGGTAGTGGAGTGGAACACGCACAGCGTGCTGCTGGCGCGTATCGTGGGCATTGCTCTGCCAGGTGAAGCGGCAGAGCCGATGATCTACTTCAACAGCGGCTTCCATTCACTGGGATAACCGCTTGAAACGGGCGTCGTGGGCTAAGCCCGACGCCTTTTCTCAATCAGGCAAAGGTGCTGGCTTCATCAAAGCCGAGACGCGGCAGACGCGCGTGCAGTTTGCTGGCTTCGCCATAGCCGAGATTGATCAGTAAGTTCACCTGCCATTTGCTCTCGCTAAAGAAGGCGTCGTTCACTTTTGACGGATCGAAACCGGACATCGGGCCGGCATCCAGGCCCAGCGAACGCGCGGCCAGAATCAAATAACCTGCCTGCAAGCTGCTGTTACGGAACGCGGTCTCTTTCGCCAGATCCGGGCTGCTGGTAAACCAGCTGCGCGCATCACCATGCGGGAACAGCTTCGGCAGCGCTTCGTAGAACTCAGGATCCCACGCCACGATCACCGTTACCGGAGCGGACATGGTTTTGTCGACGTTGCCGGAGGAGAGCGCGGGTTTCAGCTTCTCTTTGCCTTCCTGCGAGGTCACAAACACAAAACGGCCCGGCGAGCAGTTAGCCGAGGTTGGGCCCAGCGCGGTCAGGTGATAGAGCTGCTCCAGCACCTCCCGAGAAACCGGTTTGTCCTGCCAATAGCTGTGGGTGCGGGCTTCAATGAACAGCGTGTTCAGCGCCACGCTGTCGAGCGATGTACTCATGTTTCTCTCCTGTTCAGGCAGCAACTTGCGCCCAATATTTAGCATGAATAATGAATGTACCCAGCAGGACCTGTTCGCCGGGCAATGATCGTTATACTGCAAAGGCGTGGGAGAGCCAAATAACAAAGACGCATGTCTACCGGGCGCCAGATGCGCGTGAATGCGCACCCGACATGAGAACGCCGCAGGCCATTACTTACCAATACAGAAACTGGAGAAAATTCTGCCCAGCAAATCGTCGGAGGTGAATTCACCGGTGATTTCGCTCAGCGCCTGCTGCGCTAACCGTAACTCTTCTGCCAGTAATTCGCCGGCCCACGCGCCTAACAGCTGATGCTTGCCCTGCTGCAAGTGCGTTGCGGCTAACTCCAGTGCTTGCAGATGGCGGCGGCGTGCGAGAAATCCGCCTTCCATATTGCCGGCAAATCCCATGCTCTGTTTCAGGTGATCGCGCAGCGCTTCCACACCTTCACCGGTGCGCGCCGAGAGACGAATCAGTGAGTGACCGTTCACTTCAGTGAGACCCAGCACTTCGCCGGTCATATCCGCTTTGTTACGCACCACGGTAATTGGCAGCGCTTCCGGCAAACGGGCAACAAAATCTGGCCAGATGGCGGCGGCTTCAGTCGCGTCGGTGGTGGTGCCATCGACCATAAACAGCACGCGGTCGGCCTGCTCGATCTCCTGCCACGCGCGTTCAATACCAATGCGCTCGACCTCGTCGCTGGCTTCACGTAAACCGGCAGTATCGATGATGTGCAGCGGCATGCCGTCGATATGGATATGCTCGCGCAGGACGTCGCGCGTGGTGCCAGCGATATCAGTCACAATCGCCGCTTCGCGTCCGGCTAAGGCATTCAGCAGGCTCGATTTTCCGGCATTGGGACGACCGGCAATCACCACTTTCATCCCTTCACGTAGCAGGCTGCCCTGACGCGCTTCGGCACGCACGCCGTCGAGGTCGCCGATCACCACATTGAGCTGTGCTTCAATTTTGCCGTCGGAAAGGAAATCGATCTCCTCATCCGGGAAGTCGATGGCCGCTTCCACATAGATGCGCAGGTGAGTAAGTGCTTCCACAAGTGCGTTGATGCGCAGGGAAAACGCGCCCTGCAGCGAGTTTACCGCCGAGCGGGCGGCTTGCTCTGAGCTGGCATCGATCAGATCGGCAATCGCTTCGGCTTGCGCCAAATCGAGCTTGTCGTTAAGGAAGGCGCGTTCGGAGAATTCACCTGGTTGCGCAATGCGTAAGCCGGGCAGCGCCACGATGCGCTTGAGCAGCAGGTCGAGAATCACCGGGCCGCCGTGGCCTTGCAGCTCCAGCACATCTTCACCAGTGAAGGAGTTCGGGCCAGGAAACCACAGCGCAATGCCCTGATCCAGCACGCTGCCATCGGCGTCGGTAAAGGGCAGATAGTCGGCATAGCGCGGCTTTGGCAGCTTGCCGAGCACGGCTTGCGCTACCTCAGCGGCTTTGGCGCCGGAGATACGCAGAATGCCAACGCCGCCACGGCCGGGAGGCGTCGCCTGGGCAACGATAGTGTCGCTGTGGCTCATGATTCCACCTTAAACTTTTAGGGTATTAATAAATAAAAATAGGGCGACATAAATGTCGCCCTTTGATTATACGCTGCTGCTGGTTGCAGTCAGGCGTTATGCTTTCTTCTTGTCGCGGCTATGCAGACCACGTTTTTCCAGGCCGCGATAAATCAGCTGCTGCTGGAGAATGGTCACCAGGTTGCTGACGATGTAGTACAGCACCAGACCTGATGGGAACCACAGGAAGAACACGGTAAAGATCACCGGCATGTAGGTCATGATCTTCTGCTGCATCGGATCGGTCACGGTGGTCGGTGACATCTTCTGAATGAAGAACATGGTGATACCCATGATGATCGGCAGAATGTAATACGGATCCTGCGCTGACAGGTCATGAATCCATAGAATAAACGGCGCATGACGCAGTTCAACCGAGCCTGACAGCATGTAGTACAAGGCCAGGAAGATTGGCATCTGGATAACCAGTGGCAGACAGCCGCCCAGCGGGTTCACTTTCTCCGCCTTATACAGCGCCATCATTTCCTGGCTCTGTTTCTGCTTATCATCGCCCAGACGTTCACGCATCGCCTGAATCTTTGGCTGCAGCATACGCATCTTCGCCATCGAGGTGTACTGCGCTTTGGTCAGCGGGTACATGATGCCACGCACGATGAAGGTGATAACGATAATGGAGAAGCCCCAGTTACCGATAAAGCTGTGGATGAACTTCAGCAGCTTAAACAGCGGCTGCGAGATGAACCACAACCAGCCGTAATCTACGGTCAGATCCAGGTGAGGCGCGATGGCTGCCATCTGGTCCTGAATTTCCGGGCCTACCCACAGCGTTGCGCCGAGATCTTGCTGTGCGCCTGCGCCAACGGTCACAGGAGCAGATTTGTAGCCAATTGCCGCTACGCCATTGCCGAGGTTAGTGGTGTACAGCGTGTTATTACCCTGCGTGCGCGGCACCCAGGCGGTAGCAAAGTACTGCTGCAGCATCGCCACCCAACCATTGCTGGTGGTGGTGTTCAGGTTCTCGTTATCCGCGATGGTGTCGAATTTATATTTTTCGTATTTCGCATCGCTGGTTGAGTACGCTGCGCCACGGAAGGTGTGCAGAGCAAAGTTGTTGCTGCCGGTATCGCGGTGCTTAGGCACCTCGATGGTCTGCTTCAACTGACCAAACATCGACACTTCCAGCGGCTGCTGAGTGGTGTTGTTGATGTTGTAGTCAACGTTTACCGCATACTCACCGCGCTTGAAGACGAAAGTCTTGGTGTAAACCACGCCGTTTTCACCGGTCCAGCTCAACGGTACGCGCAGTTCGCTCTGGCCATCTGCCATCACGAAGCTATCTTGCGAAGTGGTATACAGCGGACGTGCGCCATTGTTCGGGTTATCCGGGCCGTTGCGGCCAGTTAAGCCACTCTGCGCCTGATAAACGAAGGCCGGTGTAGTTTCAAGCAGCTGGAACGGTGCATCTGAACCCAGTTTGTCCGGGTAAGTCAGCAGCTGAGCCTGCTCAATATCGCCACCACGCGTATTGATGTTGAGTGACAGGACATCTGTCTTAACGGTGATCGTTTTGCCCTGTCCGCTAGCCGGCACGCCGGAAGTGGCGGCATCACCCGCTGCGCTGTTTGTGTTTTGCGTGGTCTGGGTTTGCTGTGGCTGCGGAGCGTGGTCCGTCTGCCAGGCTTGCCAGATCATAAAAGACACGAACAGAAAAGCGATGAGAAAGAGATTGCGTTGCGAATCCATCGTTAATGTTCTCTGGTATCAAAGGTTTTTGGCGGCACAGGATCGTCACCACCCGGGTTCAAAGGGTGGCATTTTAATACGCGTTTTATCGTCAACCAACTGCCTTTTACAACGCCAAAGCGGCGCAAGGCCTCAATCCCATACTGCGAACAGGTGGGATGGAACCGGCAATGAGGTCCCAGCAGTGGGCTGATGGCGCGTTGATAAACGCGTATCAGGGCAATCAGGAGCCGCGAGCCAGGCGACAGTGACGACGCCATAGTTTCTCCAACGCTTCCGTCAGCGCACGGTTATCCAGGTCAGCAATCCCTTTTTTAGCCACGATCACAAAATCCATTGCAGGGAGCTCATGTTGACGCAGACGAAAGCTTTCGCGGGTCAATCGCTTGATCCGGTTGCGTTCATGGGCGCGTTTTACATGTTTTTTTGCGACGGTGAGACCGATGCGGGGATGCCCCAGCGCGTTAAGTCGGCCGAGTATGGTGATTTGCGGCGTACCGGCTCGTTGTGGCTGCTGGAAGACGAAAGTGAAATGAGTGGGAGTTAACAAACGTAACTCCCTGGGAAATGCGAGCTTAACCACGAGGGTTAGCTTTATTACTTAGAAACGGTCAGACGAGAACGGCCTTTAGCACGACGACGTGCCAGAACCTGACGACCATTTTTTGTTGCCATACGAGCACGGAAACCGTGTGAACGGTTGCGCTTCAGTACGGACGGTTGAAAAGTGCGTTTCATGGCGATTTCTACCTAAACTTGAAAATTTTCACTGGGTGACGCGTTTTCGGGCCAGTAAATCGACCAACGCCTCAATGTGTCTTTAATAAAGAGGCGGGATTGTAATAATTGTACAGTCCAGAGTCAATTCACTTCGCTGGTCGCGGCACCTGGAAACCCAGATACAGCCCGCTGATTCCGGGCATCAAGGCTTCACGCAATAATGCCGGGTGGGGAATTATACGGGCTGTGGGTTAAAGCGCAAGGATCGCGCAGGATCTTCTTGCGATCAGTTTGCAGATTTGCTGCGCGGAAACGAGAGCTTGCCAGAAAAATTAACGCTTTCAGCCACATTAACGCTGGCTTTTTTCGCAGAAAGCGTAAACTCATTATCGCTTCAGTAGCCTGTGGATAAATTGGATCAAAACTGTGTAGAAAGGGAAGATCTCTGTGCAGCTTTACGTTATGATCCGCCCTTCCGCTGACGATCCTCGCTGCGATCGCCGGGGAAGACTACCGCGAATAGCGGTCGCAGGCGCTTTCCAACCGTCTGTGTCTAAAAATTACGTTTCTATTTATTAGCGCCTAAAATTCTTATCGATTTTGTACGAGTGGAGTCCGCCGTGTCACTTACGCTTTGGCAACAGTGTCTTGCCCGTTTGCAGGATGAGCTTCCTGCCACCGAATTCAGCATGTGGATTCGTCCGCTGCAAGCTGAATTAAACGACAATACGCTGACCTTGTATGCACCAAATCGGTTTGTACTCGACTGGGTTAGAGATAAATATCTCAATAGTATCAATGGGCTGCTGAATGAATTCTGCGGTGCAAATGTGCCGTTACTGCGTTTCGAAGTCGGTACGCGCCCTGCAGCACAGGTCACTACTAACCAACCGGCGATGGCCAGTTACAATGCGCCCGCGCCGATCGAAAATCGTCCGGCACCCGCGCAAATTTTGCGTCCAAGTTGGGATTCTGTTCCCGCACCGGCCGATGTGACTTACCGCTCCAATGTGAATAACCGTCATAACTTCGACAACTTCGTTGAAGGTAAATCGAACCAGCTGGCGCGCGCGGCGGCACGTCAGGTGGCGGATAATCCTGGCGGCGCTTATAACCCACTGTTCCTTTATGGCGGCACCGGCCTGGGTAAAACTCACCTGTTGCACGCGGTGGGTAACGGCATTATTGCGCGCAAGCCCAATGCCAAAGTGGTGTACATGCACTCTGAGCGTTTTGTGCAGGACATGGTTAAAGCCTTGCAGAACAACGCCATTGAAGAGTTTAAGCGTTACTACCGCTCGGTTGATGCGCTGCTGATCGATGACATTCAATTCTTTGCTAATAAAGAGCGCTCGCAGGAAGAGTTCTTCCATACCTTCAACGCGCTGCTGGAAGGCAATCAACAGATCATCCTGACCTCGGATCGCTATCCAAAAGAGATCAACGGCGTAGAAGATCGCCTGAAATCACGTTTTGGTTGGGGATTAACGGTGGCGATCGAGCCGCCTGAACTGGAAACGCGTGTCGCGATCCTGATGAAGAAAGCCGATGAAAACGATATTCGCCTGCCGGGTGAAGTCGCCTTCTTTATTGCTAAGCGTTTGCGTTCTAATGTCCGCGAGCTGGAAGGCGCGCTGAACCGCGTGATTGCCAACGCGAACTTTACCGGTCGCGCGATTACCATCGATTTCGTGCGCGAAGCGCTGCGCGATCTGCTGGCGCTGCAGGAAAAGCTGGTCACCATCGATAATATTCAGAAAACGGTGGCCGAGTATTACAAAATTAAAGTGGCGGATTTGCTGTCGAAACGCCGTTCGCGTTCGGTAGCGCGTCCGCGCCAGATGGCGATGGCGATGGCGAAAGAGCTCACCAATCACAGCTTGCCGGAGATTGGCGATGCGTTTGGTGGTCGCGACCATACCACCGTGCTTCACGCTTGCCGTAAAATCGAGCAGCTGCGTGAAGAGAGCCACGACATTAAAGAAGATTTCTCTAACCTCATTCGAACACTATCTTCCTGACGCATATGAAATTTATTGTAGAACGTGAGCAGTTACTGAAGCCACTGCAACAGGTTAGCGGCCCACTTGGCGGACGCCCGACGCTGCCAATCCTCGGAAATTTACTGCTGCAAGTAAGCGAAGGCTCGCTGCGCTTGACCGGTACCGATCTGGAAATGGAAATGGTAGCCCGTGTTGCGCTGACGCAGCCACACGAGCCGGGCGCCACCACGGTTCCTGCGCGTAAATTCCTCGATATTTGCCGCGGTTTGCCGGAAGGCGCTGAAATCAGCCTGACGCTGGAAGGCGACAGAATGCTGGTGCGTTCTGGCCGCAGCCGTTTCTCGCTGTCAACGCTGCCCGCCAGCGACTTTCCGAATCTGGATGACTGGCAGAGCGAGGTGGAATTCACCTTGCCGCAGGCGACGCTAAAACGCCTGATTGAAGCCACGCAGTTCTCAATGGCGCATCAGGATGTGCGTTATTACCTCAACGGTATGCTGTTCGAAACCGAAGGCGAAGAGTTGCGTACCGTCGCCACCGATGGTCACCGCCTTGCAGTGTGCTCCATGCCGATTGGTCAGGCGCTGCCAAACCATTCGGTGATCGTGCCGCGTAAAGGGGTGATTGAGTTGATGCGTTTGCTCGACGGTGGCGAAACGCCGCTGCAGGTGCAAATCGGCAGCAGCAACATCCGCGCACACGTTGGCGACTTTATCTTTACGTCGAAGCTGGTTGATGGCCGTTTCCCGGATTATCGCCGCGTATTGCCGAAGAATCCCGACAAAGCGCTGGAAGCCGGCTGTGATATTTTGAAGCAGGCGTTTGCGCGTGCGGCGATTCTCTCGAATGAGAAATTCCGCGGTGTTCGCATCTACATCACCGAAAATCAGCTCAAGATCACGGCGAATAACCCAGAGCAGGAAGAAGCGGAAGAGATGCTGGATGTCTCTTACAACGGCACCGATCTGGAGATTGGCTTCAACGTCAGTTACGTGCTGGATGTGTTGAATGCGCTCAAGTGCGAGAACGTGCGTTTGCTGCTGACCGATGGCGTATCGAGCGTGCAGATTGAGGATGTGGCCAGTCCGGCTGCAGCCTACGTCGTGATGCCAATGCGTTTATAAATATCGGCCTGGCTTACTTGCCATTCTGGTCCCGGGCAGTGCTCGCCCTTGGTCACATACTTCAGTATGCTCCCAAGTTCTGCGCGCTGGCCGTAACCAGACTGGCTGCGCCGCCGACGGCCTGGATCTCAAATGTTAGGTAAAATCCCCTTCTCGCTGGATTCGTTATGGCTTTAACCCGCCTCCTGATTAAAGATTTTCGCAATATCGAGCAGGCCGATCTGGCTTTGGCGCCGGGATTTAATTTCCTTGTCGGTGCCAACGGCAGCGGTAAAACCAGCGTGCTGGAGGCGATTTACACGCTGGGGCACGGTCGCGCATTTCGCAGTTTGCAAGCGGGCCGTGTGATTCGTCACGATCAGGACGCCTTTGTGCTGCACGGCCGCATTGAAGGCAGCGAACGTGAAATGTCGGTCGGTCTGACCAAGAATCGCGCTGGCGACAGCAAAGTGCGTATTGATGGCAGCGATGGTCACAAAGTCGCCGAGTTGGCGCAGCTGCTGCCGATGCAACTGATTACGCCGGAAGGTTTTACCCTGCTCAATGGCGGTCCAAAATACCGTCGAGCCTACATCGATTGGGGCTGCTTTCACGCCTCGCCTGGTTTTTTCCATGCCTGGAGCAATTTGCGTCGCCTGCTGAAACAGCGCAATGCGGCGCTGCGTCAGGTTTCGCGCTACAGCCAGATTCGTCCGTGGGATCAGGAACTGGTGCCGCTGGCCGAACAGATCAGCGCCTGGCGCGCCGAATACAGCGCGGCGATTTCCCGCGAGATCATCGCCACCTGCGGTCAGTTTTTACCGGAGTTTGCGTTGACGTTCTCTTTCCAGCGCGGCTGGGATAAAGAGAGCGACTACGCCGAACTGCTGGAACGCAATTTCGAGCGCGACCGCGCGCTCACGTATACCGCCAGCGGCCCGCATAAAGCCGATTTTCGCATCCGTGCTGAGGGCACGCCGGTGGAAGATTTACTCTCACGCGGCCAGTTAAAACTGCTGATGTGCGCGCTGCGCTTAGCGCAGGGCGAATACCTGACGCGCAGCAGCGGACAACGCTGTTTGTATTTGATTGATGACTTTGCCTCAGAGCTGGATGACACCCGTCGTCGGCTGTTAGCTGAACGCCTAAAAGCCACGCAGGCTCAAGTATTTGTCAGCGCCATTGGTGTCGAGCATGTAATCGACATGAGTGATGAAAAGGGCAAGATGTTCCGCGTGGAACAGGGTAAAATAGTGGTTCAACCTGAAGATTAAATGAGCGAGAAACGTTGATGTCGAATTCTTATGACTCCTCAAGTATCAAAGTCCTGAAAGGGCTTGATGCGGTACGCAAACGCCCGGGTATGTACATCGGCGATACGGATGACGGCACCGGTCTGCATCACATGGTATTCGAAGTCGTGGATAACGCAATCGACGAAGCGCTCGCCGGTCACTGTAGTGATATTACCGTTACTATTCATGCAGATAACTCTGTCTCGGTGCAAGATGATGGTCGTGGTATTCCTACCGGCATTCACCCGGAAGAGGGCGTCTCTGCTGCTGAAGTGATCATGACCGTCCTGCACGCAGGCGGTAAATTTGATGATAACTCATATAAAGTTTCCGGTGGTCTGCATGGCGTTGGCGTTTCAGTCGTAAATGCCCTGTCACAGAAGCTGGAGCTGACCATTCGCCGTGAAGGCAAAGTGCATCAGCAGGTTTATCAGCACGGTGTGCCGCAGGCACCGCTGGCGGTGTCCGGTGATACCGATGCAACCGGTACCCGCGTGCGTTTCTGGCCGAGCTACGAAACCTTCACCAACGTGATTGAGTTTGAGTACGAAATCCTGGCGAAACGCCTGCGTGAACTGTCGTTCCTGAACTCTGGCGTTTCGATTCGTCTGGAAGACAAACGCGACGGCAAGAACGATCACTTCCACTACGAAGGCGGCATCAAGGCGTTCGTAGAGTATCTCAACAAGAATAAAACCCCGATTCACCCAACGGTGTTCTACTTCTCGACGGAGAAAGATGGCATTGGCGTGGAAGTGGCGCTGCAGTGGAACGATGGTTTCCAGGAAAACATCTACTGCTTCACCAACAACATTCCACAGCGCGACGGCGGTACGCACCTGGCGGGCTTCCGTGCGGCAATGACGCGTACGCTGAATGCCTACATGGATAAAGAAGGCTACAGCAAAAAAGCCAAAGTCAGTGCGACCGGTGATGATGCGCGTGAAGGCCTGATTGCAGTGGTTTCCGTGAAAGTGCCGGATCCGAAATTCTCTTCTCAGACCAAAGATAAGCTGGTCTCTTCAGAGGTGAAATCGGCGGTTGAGCAGCAGATGAACGAACTGCTGGCGGAATACTTGTTGGAAAATCCGTCTGACGCGAAAATCGTGGTCGGCAAAATTATCGATGCAGCGCGTGCGCGTGAAGCTG
Organism: Pantoea sp. AG1095; assembly: GCF_003208415.1. NCBI lineage: Bacteria > Pseudomonadati > Pseudomonadota > Gammaproteobacteria > Enterobacterales > Erwiniaceae > Pantoea > Pantoea sp. AG1095. The sequence continues at coordinate 53,254 of NZ_QKMJ01000014.1, forward strand.
CCCGTCGAGCTCGTGAAATGACGCGCCGCAAAGGCGCGCTGGATTTGGCCGGTCTGCCGGGCAAACTGGCCGACTGTCAGGAGCGCGATCCGGCGCTGTCTGAAATCTACCTGGTGGAGGGTGACTCTGCAGGCGGATCAGCCAAACAGGGTCGTAACCGTAAGAATCAGGCGATTCTGCCGCTGAAGGGTAAAATCCTGAACGTGGAGAAAGCGCGTTTCGACAAGATGCTCGCTTCGCAGGAAGTTGCCACGCTGATCACCGCGCTGGGCTGTGGTATCGGCCGTGATGAATACAATCCGGACAAACTGCGTTATCACAGCATCATCATCATGACCGATGCGGACGTCGACGGCTCGCACATTCGTACGCTGCTGTTGACCTTCTTCTACCGTCAGATGCCAGAAATCGTCGAACGTGGTCACGTCTATATTGCGCAGCCGCCGCTGTACAAAGTGAAGAAAGGCAAGCAAGAACAGTATATTAAAGACGACGAAGCGATGGATCAGTATCAGATTTCCATCGCCCTCGATGGCGCAACGCTGCACACCAACGCCAGCGCACCGGCGTTAGGCGGCCAGCCGCTGGAAACGCTGGTGGCGGATTTCAACGGCACGCAGCGCATGATCAAACGTATGGAGCGCCGTTTCCCTACGGCTCTGCTGCGCGGCCTGATCTACCATCCGACCTTAAGCGACCTCAGCGATGAAGCCGCTGTAAAAGGCTGGATCGACGGTTTAGTGGCGTATCTGACTGAGCGTGAAGCGCACGGCAGCAGCTATCTGGCCCATGTCCGCGCCAACCATGAGCAGAAGTTTGAACCGGTGCTGCGTGTGCGTACGCACGGCGTTGATACCGATTATCCGCTGGATAGCGAATTCATCGATGGACCGGAATACCGCAAAATCTGTGCGCTGGGCGAGCAGCTGCGTGGCCTGATCGAAGAAGATGCCTATATCGAACGTGGCGAACGTCGTCAGCCGGTCACCAGCTTCGAGCAGGCGATTGAGTGGCTGGTGAAAGAGTCCCGTCGCGGTCTGTCAGTACAGCGTTATAAAGGTTTGGGTGAGATGAACCCAGAGCAGCTGTGGGAAACCACCATGGATCCCGATAGCCGCCGCATGTTGCGCGTGACCATCAAGGATGCGATTGCTGCCGATCAGCTGTTCACCACCTTGATGGGCGATGCGGTAGAACCGCGCCGCGCCTTCATCGAAGAGAATGCGCTGAAAGCCGCCAACATCGATATCTGATCGACACGGCAACACGTAAAAACCCTTCCCTGGTGGAAGGGTTTTTTTGTTTTCCGCCCGGCAAAACGCGCAAAGCCCGCTGCGGTAAAAAATCTGAATGGGGCGCGAAACTGGTCAATGTGAGCTGAATCGCGCTAGCATTGATCAAAACCCTGACTCAATGAGGACGTTATGGCTATAAAACTGGTTGCAATCGATATGGACGGCACGCTGCTCAATCCGCAGCACGAGATCACGCCTGCCGTTAAATCGGCCATTGAACGCGCGCATAAAAAAGGTGTGATGGTGGTGCTCACCACCGGCCGGCCGTTTGTCGGTATTCAGCGCTATCTGATGGAGCTGAATCTGGTTGATGAAGGCCAATATTGCATCAGCTATAACGGTGCGCTGGTGCATCGCGCTAATGATGGCGAGTGCGTCGCGGAAATCACCTTGGGTTTCGACGACTATCTGTATATCGAACAGCTGGCGCGCGATCTTGGCGTCCACTTCCAGGCCTTCGATAAATCTTTCCTCTATACGCCGAACAAAGACATCAGTGAGTTCACCATCCACGAAGCGAGTCTGACCGGCATTCCGGTGCGCTATCGTTCTGTGGAAGAGATGGATCGCGCCACGCGTTTCCCTAAGCTGATGATGATCGATAAGCCCGATCTGCTGGATTCTGCCATTCAGCGCTTGCCGCAGCAGGCGCGTGACAACTACACCATCCTCAAAAGCGCACCTTATTATCTCGAAATCCTCGATGCCCGCGTGAATAAAGGGCAAGGCGTGAAAATGCTGGCTGAGAAGCTCGGCCTGGCGCGTGAAGAGGTGATGGCGATTGGCGATCAGGAAAACGATCTGGCGATGATTGAGTATGCAGGAACCGGCGTAGCAATGGGCAATGCGATTGATTCCGTGAAGAAAATCGCGCAATTCATCACCAAAACCAACATGGAACACGGCGTAGCGCACGCCATTGAAGAGCTGGTGCTGTAAACCCTCGTTATTCCTCGTCACGCTGTTTTTAGGTCGCCATCCATGGCGACACTTCAAATCTCACCAAGCCTTCATAAGGTCGCCATTTATGGCGACCTTATCGCGTTATGACACATGACTTGTCTATTTTGTGATCCACATTGTAGTACAACTTGGATTAATGGTACTACAATCGACAACGCAGGTCAGGGCGGCCGTTAGGCTTCGCCAGGCGAAAGCAGTAATCTGATGCGTACCTGCCTTTCACTGAATGGAACATCATGACGCAAGAACAACTAAGCAAAACAGAGCGCATCATCCTGACGCTGGGTGAAGAGATTGTGGCCGGCAAGTTTGTGCCGGGCGCGGCGTTACCCGCGGAAGCTGAGCTGTGTGAACGCTTCGGCACCTCGCGCAATATCATCCGCGAAGTGTTTCGCTCGCTGATGGCGAAACGCTTGATGGAGATGAAACGCTATCGCGGCGCGTTCGTCACGCCGCGCAATCACTGGAACTATCTGGATAGCGACGTCTTGCAGTGGGCGCTGGCGCACGATCAGGACCCGCGTCTGATTGCCGCCATGAACGAAGTGCGTGTGCTGGTCGAGCCGCAGATTGCACGCTGGTCTGCCGAGCGCGCCACCTCAAGCGATCTGGCTGCGATTGAACTGGCGTACAACGACATGGTGGCCAACCATCTCAATCGTGATGCCTTTAATGAAGCGGATATCCGCTATCACGAAGCGGTGCTGAATTCGGTACACAATCCGGTGCTGCAGCAGCTCAACGTGGCGATCAGCCAGCTGCAAAAAGCGGTGTTCGCGCAAACTTACATGGCGGACGAAGGCAACATGCCGCGTACGCTTGCCGAACATAAAGCGCTGTTTGATGCCATTCGTCATCAGGATGGCGATGCTGCCGAGCAGGCGGCGAAAGCGATGATTGCCAGCTCAACGGCGCGACTCAAGGAGATTATGTGACCAGCTATATCGCGATTGATTGGGGCTCAACCAACCTGCGCGCCTGGCATTACCAAGCCGGCGTTTGCATCGATGAGCGTCGTTCGGAAGCCGGCGTCACGCGCCTGGGCGATCGCACACCCGCCGAAGTGTTTGCCAGCGTCACCGCAGGTTGGCCAGTCAATGACGTGCCGGTGGTGATGGCGGGCATGGTAGGCAGCAATGCCGGCTGGCGGTCGGTGCCCTATCTCTCCTGTCCAGTGCCGCTGGGTGACATCGCTAGCCGCCTGACGCGCGTCGAGGATAAAGCGTGGATCGTGCCGGGATTGAGCGTCGAAGGTGCCGACAACTACAACGTGATGCGCGGTGAAGAGACGCAGCTGCTTGGCGCGCTGGAACTGCAGCCTGCGCCGCTCTATGTGATGCCAGGCACGCACGCCAAATGGGTGCAGATGGAACAGGATCGCGTGCTGGATTTCCGCACCGTGATGACCGGCGAACTGCATCATCTGCTGCTCAAACAGTCGCTGGTTGGCGCAGGTTTACCCGAACAGCAAGAGAACGCGGCGGCTTTCCGCGCAGGTGTGCAAGTCGGCAGCAACGATGCCTCGATTCTGGCGCGCCTGTTTGAAGTGCGTGCTTCACACGTACTCGGCGCGCGCGATCGCCGCCATATCAGCGACTTTCTTTCAGGCTTGCTGATTGGTCACGAAGTGGCGCTGATGACGCAACAGGCCGACGCCGCAAGCCAACCGATCACCATTATTGCCGGTAGCGCGCTGGCGCAACGTTATCAGCAGGCGCTGCAGTTTATCGGCATGGATTCAGTCACGCTGGAAGGCGATCGTGCTTTCCAGAACGGAATAAGGAGTATTGCGAATGTCCTGGCAAACTAAAGTCCCGCTGATCGCCATTCTGCGCGGCATCACGCCGGATGAAGCCGAAGCGCACGTTGGCGCGCTGATTGAAGCGGGTTTCGATGCGATTGAAATCCCGCTCAATTCACCGGAGTGGGCGAAAAGCATCGGCGCGATGGTGAAAACCTTCGGCGATAAAGCGCTGATTGGCGCCGGTACGGTGCTGAATCCGGCGCAGGTTGATGAGCTGGCGACGCTGAACAGCAAATTGGTCGTCACGCCGAATACCGATGCTGCGGTGATCCGCCAGGCGGTCGCCAAAGGGATGATCGTTGCCGCCGGTTGCGCTACCGCGACGGAAGCGTTCACCGCCTTACAGGCCGGTGCGCAGGCGCTGAAAATTTTCCCATCGTCAGCCTTTGGTCCGGGCTACATCAAAGCGCTGAAAGCGGTGCTGCCGCCAGAGGTGCCGGTGTTTGCCGTGGGCGGCGTGACGCCGGAAAACCTGCATGAATTTATGGCCGCAGGCTGCATTGGCGCGGGCTTAGGCAGCGATCTCTATCGCGCCGGTCAACCGCTGTCACGCACTGTGGAACAAGCTCGCGCATTTATTGCTGCATATAAGGACGCTGTACGATGAAAATTACCAAACTGACCACTTATCGCCTGCCGCCGCGCTGGATGTTCCTGAAAATCGAAACTGACGAAGGCATCGTTGGCTGGGGCGAACCGGTGATTGAAGGCCGCGCGCGCAGCGTGGAAGCGGCGGTGCATGAGCTGTCGGAATACCTGATTGGTCAGGATCCAGCACGCATCAACGACTTATGGCAGGTGATGTATCGCGGCGGCTTCTATCGCGGCGGCCCGATCCTGATGAGCGCCATCGCCGGTATCGATCAGGCGTTGTGGGATATCAAAGGCAAAGCGCTCGGCGTGCCGGTTTATCAACTGCTTGGCGGATTAGTGCGTGACAGCATTAAAGCTTACAGCTGGGTGGGCGGCGATCGTCCGGCCGACGTGATTGACGGCATTAAGAAACTGCGCACCATCGGTTTTGATACCTTCAAACTCAACGGCTGCGAAGAGATGGGCATTATCGATAACGCGCGCAAAGTCGATGACGCGGTGAATACCGTAGCGCAAATTCGTGAAGCCTTCGGTAAAGAGATTGAATTTGGCCTCGATTTCCACGGCCGCGTCAGCGCGCCAATGGCAAAAGTGCTGATCAAAGAGCTGGAGCCGTATCGCCCGCTGTTTATCGAAGAGCCGGTGCTGGCGGAGCAGGCGGAATATTATCCGCGTCTGGCGGCGCAGACTCATATTCCGATCGCCGCTGGCGAACGCATGTTCTCGCGCTTCGAGTTCAAACGCGTGCTGGAAGCGGGTGGACTGGCGATTCTGCAACCGGATCTGTCACACGCGGGCGGTATCACCGAGTGCTACAAAATTGCCGCGATGGCCGAATCTTACGATGTGGCGCTGGCGCCTCACTGTCCGCTCGGCCCAATTGCGCTGGCTGCGTGCCTGCACGTTGACTTCGTGTCACGCAATGCGGTGTTCCAGGAGCAAAGCATGGGGATTCACTATAATCAGGGCGCCGAACTGCTCGATTACGTGATCAATAAAGACGATTTTAAAATGGATGATGGTCATTTCTATCCGTTAAATAAACCGGGCCTCGGCGTGGAAATTAACGAAGAGCTGGTGATCGAGCGCAGTAAAAATGCCCCCGACTGGCGTAATCCACTATGGCGATTCCCGGACGGTTCAGTCGCTGAATGGTAAATACCCGTCATAATTCAAGCTGCAGATGCGTTGGCTGCGCTCATTCTTCCAGTCACTTACTAGTGTAAGCTCCGGGGGATTCATTCGCTTGCCGCCTTTCTGCAACTCGAATTCTTTAGGGTATTAAATTTTATTAAATCTCGATAATTATATGCCGGTGAAATAAGGCATAGGGCTGCGTTCAGCCTGTTTCCCGGCACAGCTTATTTACCGCTGACGCGGTTTTACCTTTGATATCGCTACCCTACATTTGCCGGGGCGTGCTCTGTCGTGCCCAAACGGCAAAACCGATTACGGAGAAACACCATGGATCTCTCTGCTGTTCACGCCAAACCGACGCGCCGTCGTTATATCACGCTGCTGATGATATTTATTACGGTGGTCATTTGTTATGTCGATCGCGCTAATTTAGCCGTCGCTTCCGCGCATATTCAGGAAGAGTTCGGTATTACTAAAGCGCAAATGGGTTATGTATTTTCGGCCTTTGCCTGGTTATATACGTTATGCCAGATTCCCGGCGGCTGGTTCCTTGATCGCGTGGGTTCACGCTTAACCTATTTTATTGCCATCTTTGGCTGGTCGGTTGCGACGTTATTGCAGGGTTTTGCCACCGGCTTATTATCATTAATTGGTCTGCGTGCGATTACCGGCATATTTGAAGCGCCGGCTTTCCCGACCAATAACCGGCTGGTGACCAGCTGGTTCCCGGAGCAGGAGCGCGCTTCCGCCGTCGGCTTCTACACGTCCGGTCAGTTTGTTGGTCTGGCGTTCCTCACGCCCTTGCTGATCTGGATTCAGGAACTGCTGAGCTGGCATTGGGTATTTATTATTACCGGCGGCATCGGCATCATCTGGTCGTTCATCTGGATTAAGTTCTATCAGGCACCCAGCCAAAGCAAAGGCATCAATAAAGCCGAGCTGGATTACATCCGTGAAGGTGGCGCGATGGTGGATGGTGATGCGCCGAGCGAAAAGAAAGCCCGCACCAAACTTACCGCCGCCGACTGGAAACTGGTGTTCCACCGCAAGCTGTGCGGCGTCTATCTTGGCCAGTTCGCCGTCACATCCACGCTGTGGTTCTTCCTGACCTGGTTCCCGAACTATCTGACGCAGGAAAAACACATCGCGGCGCTCACCGCGGGCTTCATGACCACCGTGCCCTTCCTCGCGGCATTCGTTGGCGTGATTCTCTCGGGTATCGTCGCCGATCGTCTGGTGCGCAGTGGCCGTTCGCTGGGCTTTGCGCGCAAAACGCCGATCATCTGCGGTCTGCTGATCTCCACCTGCATCATGGGCGCGAACTACACCAACGATCCAATATGGATTATGACGCTGATGGCGATCGCCTTCTTCGGCAACGGTTTCGCCTCAATTACCTGGTCGCTGGTCTCCTCGCTGGCACCGGTGCGCCTGATTGGTTTGACCGGCGGCATGTTCAACTTTGTTGGCGGCCTGGGTGGCATCACCGTGCCGCTGGTGGTGGGTTATCTGGCGCAGGACTACGGCTTTGCACCGGCGCTGGTGTATATCTCGGCGGTGGCGCTGATTGGCGCGCTGTCCTACATCCTGCTGGTCGGTGATGTAAAACGCGTAGGTGAATAAATTCGCGCGATGAATAGCGCCGCTACAAATACGGGCACAATCCGTAGCGGCGCCGTTCCTTGCGCAATCAACCGCGGCGAAATTGCTGCTTCTCACTGCAGAATCACGTAATTTATCCGGCAACTGTTAGATGGAAGGTTGCCACATGTCAGAAAAACAAATCACCTTTGCCGCGCGTCATCATCAACTTACCAACATCAACGTCTGGACCGGCGACAGCCAGTGGCTGGCATTTGATGTGCGACCTTCCGGTGCCTCTTTTACCGGCCTGACTATCGAGCGCGTCAACGTGGCGAGCGGTGCCGTTGAAGTGTTGTATCAGGCTCGCGATGGCGCGCACGTTGGCGTGGTCACCGTCAGTTCGGATCTGCCGCCGCGTTACGTTTGCATTCATGGTCCGGAACATCCGGATGCGCACTGGCGCTACGATTTTCATCACCGACGCGGCGTGATCGTGCAGCAAGGCATCGCCGAGAACCTCGATGCCTGCGATATCACCGCGCCTTACACGCCTGGCGCGCTGCGCGGTGGCTCGCATGTCCACGTCTTCAGCCCGGATGGTTCGCGCCTGAGCTTTACCTATAACGATCATGTGATGCATGAAAAGGATGCTGGCGACGACCTGCGTAACGTCGGCGTGGCCGTGCCGCTGCATCCGGTGTGTCCGCCTAAACAGCATCCGCGTGAATATGAGGGCAGCCATTATTGCGTGCTGGTCAGCCAGACGCAGCGCGATCCTCAGCCGGGCAGCGACCAGATTGACCGCGCCTATGAAGAGTGCTGGATCGGGAATCAAGGCTATCAGAAAGCGGATGGCAGCTGGCAGCGCTGGGCTATCGCCTTTATCGGCGATACGCGCGCCGCCAACGGCGACAAAGTGCCGGAAGTGTTTGTGGTGGATCTGCCCGCCGCGTTAGCCGATTACGCCAAAGTGGGTGCTTCGCCCTTACAGGGCACGGCGGATAAATTGCCTGCGCCGCCAGCTGGCGTGCAGCAGCGACGCATCACGTACACCCATGGCCTGGCACTGCAACCGCGCCACTGGCTGCGCGCCTCCGCGGATGGCAGCGCCATCGCCTTTTTGCTGGCGGACGAACAGGGCGTGATTCAGCTGTGGACGGTTTCACCGAATGGCGGCCAGCCACGCCAGGTGACGCAGCTGGCGAGCAGCATTCAGTCGGCCTTTAGCTGGCATCCACAAGGCGGCGCGATATGCTTTATCTGTGATAACAGTGTGATGCGCTGTGAAATGGCGACGGGAGCCTGTACGCGCTTAACGCCGTGTAGCGATCACGCGCCATCCGGTGATGCAGTGGTCTGGTCGCCGGATGGAGAAAAGATCGCTTATATGCGGGAAGTGGACGGCTGGCGGCAGCTGTTTTGCGTCAGTGCGGCTGCGCGGGCATAGACGCGGCGGTCGCCAGGCTGGCTTGCGTGCCGGCCATTTTTTCGCTCTGCATCACGCGCTCGTGAATCGAATCCTTACTTTTATCGTCGTCAGAACGGAAGTAATCCCATGGCAGCAGCAAGGTGTCCATCACCGCTGAGAACGGGAGATCGATCAGCGCCAGCGGCTTGATCGCCCAGCTGGTGTTATCGTCAGTGATCATCTCTGCGCTGGCGCGCGTGCCGGGATAGTAGCCCTGACTGGCGCCAGTGTGAGACATAACGCTGGAGCAACCTGAAGTAACAAAGGTACTGCAAACCAGCACAGCTGTGAGTGGAAAGCGTTTCATCATATTCATCATCATCATCCCTTCAGTCATGGCATGGCCCTGGCTGGAGTGTGTCACCTGACGTTAAGCAAAGCTCTGTGGCTGCGTCTTGGATCTCAGGCGATTGGTCCCCTGAGTGTATGTCATATCGTCAGATTTGCTGTAAAAAAATACGCATCAGCCCTTGAAAGCGACCAGGCTGCACCCACTTTTAAGGAACGGTCTTGTTGCTGTTGCCGGAAGGGACAGCAACGGACTGCACAACCTGTCCATGGTGGAAGGTTGCCTAAACTTGCTGAATATCAGGAGTCTTATTATGCGTAACTTTGATCTCACCCCACTTTATCGCTCTGCCATTGGTTTCGATCGCCTGTTTAACCTGCTTGAGTCCAACCAAAACCAGGCCAATGGTGGCTATCCTCCGTATAACGTTGAGCTGGTGGATGAGAATTTCTACCGTATCACCATTGCCGTGGCGGGCTTTGCCCAGAGCGAGTTAGATATCACCTCGCATGACAACGTGCTGGTGGTGCGCGGCGCACATCCTGAAGAGCAGCCGGAGCGTAAATACCTGTATCAGGGTATCGCCGAGCGCAACTTCGAGCGAAAATTCCAGCTGGCCGATCACATCACGGTGCGCGATGCGCGTCTGGAAAATGGTCTGCTGAGCATCGATCTGATTCGCATTGTCCCGGAAGAGGCGAAACCGCGTCGTATCGAAATTCTGTAATCAGGATGTGAGTTAAAAAAACGCCGCTGAAAAGCGGCGTTTTTGTTTAGGTGCGCACCAATAATCGCTGACTGACCATGCCGCCAAACACATTCACCAGCAGGCCGAGGATGATCACTGAAACGCCGATCATCTGCTGAATCGACAAGGTTTCACCGAGAATCAGCGCCGCACTGAGAATCCCCACCACCGGCACCAGCAGCGACAGCGGTGCCACGCGCCAGGTTTCATAGCGGCTCAGCAAATTACCCCATATCGCGTAGCCGACAATGGTGGCGATAAAGGCGAGATAGATCAGCGCCAACACCGTTTGCAGTGAAATGTGCAGCAGGCTGGTGATAATCGCCGCTTCGCCATCGAACAGCCATGAGCAGGCAAAGAACGGCACGATCGGCACCAGCGCACTCCACACCACCAGCGACATCACCGGCACTTTGCGGTTACGCAAAATGATTTTGTTGGTGATATTGCCGAGGCCCCACGACAGCGCCGCAGCCAGCGTCAGCATCATGGTAGTGAGCGTAATGCCCGCTGTGGTTTGGCCTGCCATGCCTGCGGTTGCCAGCATAAACATGCCGAGCGTCGCCACCAAAATACCGACGATATGATTCCAGCGTAACTTCTCCGCCAGGAACAGCGCCCCCAACAGCAGCGTGAAAAAGGCCTGCGCCTGTAACACCAGCGACGCCAATCCTGCCGGCATGCCCAGCTTGATCGCGAGGAACAGAAAGGCGAACTGGCCGAAGCTGATGGTCATGCCGTAGACGATTAGCCAGCGCAGCGGAATCGCCGGACGCTTCACAAACAAGATCGCCGGAAACGCCACCAGGCTAAATCGCAATCCCGCCAGTAAAAAAGGCGGCATATCCTGCAGGCCCAGCTTAATCACCACAAAATTCACGCCCCACGCCACCACAACCAGCAGGGCTAACAACATATCTTTCACTGACATACACAGTCCTTACTGCCGCGATCAGGCGGTTGCCGTCACCGGTGTTGCGATCTCGGCACAACATTCATCACCGACAACCTTAAAGAAATCATCCACCTGTAAAGCCACGGAGCGATCCAGTGCCCCGGCGTTAAACCACAGCGTGCCGACATCGCGCAGGCGCACATCGACGCGCAGCGCTAGCCGGTCATCAAAACTAAACGGCGGCACCGCGCCCATTACGCACTGGGTTAACTCCTGCGCTTTCTCTGGCGCCGCAAAGCTCGACTTCTTGCCGCCAATGGCACGCGCGGCGCTCTTGAAGTTGATCTTGCAGTCGCCCGGCACAATCGCCAGCAGATAGCGCGCATCCGCGCCATCCGGCATCGTCACTTCCAGCACCATCGCTTTGGCCGCCTGATTGAGATCGTTACCGCGAATCTCGCTAATCAGGTCGGTCTGGCCGATGGCTTCATGCTCCACCACGCGATAACGCGCCTGATGATGATCCAGCAGGGCCGCTACTTTTTCATAGGTATTCATGTTCGTCTCCTCGTCGAAAACCTGGCGTTAACTCCAGGCGATGGCGTGTTTCATTTTTTTGTCGGTCAGGCCAAAGAAGAAGCCCATGGTGATGCGCGTGTCGCCTTCCACGCGATCAATTTCGTGATAAAACGCTGGATTAAACAGATAGATATCGCCACTGCGCGGTGAGAACTCGCACACCTCGCTGTGTTCGATGACGCCGGTTTGATAACCCAGTTCGCCCGGCGTTTTGTACCATTCATCCACCGGCTGCCACTTCTTGTTGAAGATGCGCAGCGCGCCGCCGGCGTTGCACTCTTGCAAACAAACCACGCAACTCAGCTGGTGCAAGATGCGGGTCACCGCCAATCCGCTGCCGGCGGCATCGCGCACGATGTTGTCGTTATGCAGGGGATTGGCGACGCCGTCAGCGTGGAAGCGCACAATCGAACCGGCGTAATCGCCCAGCTCGGGCTCATTAGCGGTTTGCAGGCTTTCCAGGCGCAGCGCGTGCTGCACCCAGTTGTAGATCTGATCGCGCAGGCAGTGCAGCGACGACGGCAGCGCCGCCTGAATATCGCGCAGCTCGGTGAAGTAGTTTTCCGGCGCGGCGGTGTGCTTCGCCAGATAAGGGCCGAGCGTGGTCAGCGCGCCGTTTGGATAGTGCGATACCCGCACCTGTTCGCGGCACTGCTGCAAATCCTCCACCACCGCTGCGCGCACGTCCGGCTTGAGGAAGTTACGTAACACCAGCAGCGGCACGCGCGCCGTCACGATGTCATCCAGCCAGGTGCTCTCCACAAACATGTTTGGATGAATAACGCGGATCTGATTGAAAATCGCCATGTTGATCACTCCCCAATTGGAAATTCATGAAGTTCATGGTTGTTCATACGACGCCATTCAGACGCCGTGCCCAGTGCTGAAATAGGTTCAGAAGAGATGAAAGTGGTGTCGTTTTTCTGTAAGCGGTGCAGCGTGAAATAGTTGGGATAGGGCGTGTCGTCGGGATGCCATTGCCACGCCCAGGCTTTATCGCGGGTGACAAAAATGGCGTTGGCCGAACTGCCGCCCGGCGCGACCTGCGCCATCTTGTCGCGCAGATAATCGCGGGTGAAATCGGCGGGCGTGGCGCGATCCACCATATATTCGAGATACTCGGCGGAATCGAAACGCGACTCCGCCATGCCCAATTGCTGATAAACGGTGGGCAAAAAACCGTTATGCATCATGTACCACTGCGTGTCGCCGCTGGTGCGCCACAGCGGATGGGAAAATTCGATACCGTGATTTTTGCTCAGCGTGGCGTGGCGCACATGTACCGCCAGAAAGCGGCCGCGCAGGCGATCAACATCAATGGTCGGCAGCGCATCGGCGAACGTGCCGGTGCCGTGCAGCGTGCGAATGTGCCCTTGCTCCAGCCATAAACAGCCCCAACCGTTGGGATGCTGTTTAATCGGACCTTCGTGCGTGGCGGTTTCGCCGCAGCTCATGGCACGCGCGGCGTCCAGCACTGCGGCGGCATCGAATTGGCCGTGCGCCACAATCATTCTGCACATAGTAAATCTCTCCGAATGGTGAGCGATGAGGCCTCAAGGATCTGATGGAACACCGCCAGAATGTCGTCGCGGCTGGTGGCTGCGAGACGCAAGGTGGCGAGAATGCCGGCGTGGCGGGTTAAATCGGCATACAGCGAAGAGCGTGGCGAAACTGCCAGCGCGGGCAGATTGAGCGGCGGCAACAGCTGACCGCGCTGATGCTGTGCGATCCAGCGCTCAGCCGCGTCATACTGCAGGCGCTGACGCAAACGCACGCGGCCCACCGCCTGCGGCTGCGCCGGAAAATGCAGCGGCGGCATGCCGTGACCGGCTTCGATGTGGAACGCCACTTCCGCCCAGTTGATGCCGGTGACTTCCTGCACCAGATTCACCACGCCCATGCCGGAAAGGCGGAAGCCCATTTCGAGGAAATGCGGTTCGCCGTTGACCAAAATGAAATCGATGTGAAATGCGCCCTGACGATAGCCGAAGGTTTCACAGCAGAAGCTCATCAGGCTGCTAAAGCTGGCGGGCAGTTGCTGCGCGGCGACCGCCACATGGCCGGATTCGTAAAAACTGACGCAGCCGTCGGCATCGCTATGGTGTTCGATCACCTTTTGGCTGCAGGTCAGCGCCACCGCATGGCCGTCCGCCACCACGCCTTGCAGCGAATACTCATCGCCCGCCAGCCAGCTCTCGACGATAAAACCGCTGAAGCCGCGCCCGCCGTAATTCATGGTGTCGACCAGCTTGCCGATCACCGCATCAAGCTGGCTGGCCTGTTTCACCAGCCAGACGCCAAGACCGCCGCCGCCGTCAACCGGCTTGATCACGCAGGGATAGAGCAACGCGTCTCGCGCATCCCGAATGCTGAGCGGCGAGGCAAAAAAGCGAAACTCCGGCTGCGGAAAGCGCTGCCAGGCTTTGCGCAACGCCATACGCTGCGCGTACTTATCCGGCGGAATAAAGCTGGCACCGGCGTCGGGCCCCGCCAGCAGTTCGCGTACGCGACCGGCGCTGGCGTTGTAAGCTTCAAAGCCCGCCAGCACCACGTGAGGATGCTCCATCAACCCGGCATGCAAACAGGCTTGCAGTACATCCCACGGATTTTCCGGGCGATCGAGCCGCACAATCAGATCGAACGGCAACGGGATGCTCAGCGATTGGTAATCGACGAAATCGCCCATCTCCGCCAGCACGGTAAAGTAGCCGTCGCGTTTGGCCACCGCGCAGTAAGGATTTTGTCCGTCGCGGGTGGCACCAATCTGCAGGAAAATCTTTCTCATCGCGTTGCCTTACCGGGTTAACGCCCGGAGATCACTTCAGTGACGACGTCGTGCATGACCCCGTTATTCACCTGAATCACTGCTTTGTGCGGGTCAAAACGCAGCACGCGCGAAAGCGCATCGCCGCGCTGTTCGTCCAGCAGTGAACTCACCTGCTTGCTACGCCAGCAGTGACGCATCTGCGCCACGGTCAAACCAGAGCGTTGCTCCAGCTGCTGCGCCAGCCCCAGGTCGTCGCTCTCGCCGCGCAGCAAGGCGCGCACCGCCGCTTCGTCCGGTGCATCGACTAACTGCTGCAGCCAGCTTTTCAGCTGATTACCTTCGGCGATAAACGGCGAATAGATCATGCAAACCAGTTGGGTTTCATTGAGGCCAAATGCCTGCTCGGCGAACTGCGCGGCGCGCTGGCGGGCGCGCTTAATCGCCTCATCGTCCTGATAACGTGCCGCCATCTCATCAATCAGCTGCGGCGGGAAATCTTTTTTCACCATCAGCCCGAGCGCAAAGCGCACATATTCGCGAATGCCTTCGGCGTAGCTGCGCTGCAACAGCGTCTCCGCACGCAGACCGCGAATATGTGCCATTAACGTCGGGTTCCCGCAGTCCGATTCGGAGAAGCTGAACATCAGTTCATCGAAGCGGAAATGCATAAATTCAGTCAGCAGCGCCCAGTGCGCGCCCGCTTCATACGCGGTGTCCTGATAGATATTGAAGAACAGCGGATCGCGTTCCAGCTGCCAGGTAATGCGGTGCGCGGGCGTCACCTGATCGGCACCGTAGATATCGGCGAAGTAGCGTTCGGCCACGCCATCCAGCGTCTGTAGGAAGCCGCTAAAGCCGCGCGATTTATCCGCCACCGGCGCAGAAAACAGCCGCGAAAGATGGCGCGCCCACGCCAGATAAGCGGTTTGTTCCTGCGGCGAATCGCCGGTGATGATCACATCAACGCCGCCGTCGTAATGCGCCGCCAGGCCAAACGAGTTCACCATGCTGAGATTGCAGGCGTTACAAAACGTGGAGCGCGCATCGGCGCGGAAGCGGTGGCCATTCATCAACACATCGTTGCGATTCTGCTGGCGCACGCTGTCTGGCATCGGTAAATGGCGATCGAAGTGGCGGATTTGCAGGCCGTCAGTCACCAGACATTCGGTAAAGTCATCATCGGGGATGTGCAGCGCGCGATACACGCGATCGATATTCTCCATCACGCTGTCGTTCATGGCCGCATGGCGGTTGGTGCTGATGCGCAGCTGAAAGGTGCTGCCATGTTGCTGCCAGATCAGTCCCTGAATGTAGCGCACGTACGCCACCATATAGCTGCTGTCTTTGCCGCCGCCGTAGGCCAGCAGCACGCGGTTATTCTCCGGGTGAGTGGCATCCGGGAGCGCGGCAAGTAAACGGCGTGAACAGTGTTGCGCGGAATCAATAATCGTGGGGGTGAGATATCCACTAATCTCTCGCATCAGGGTGGACAGATTATTCATTTTTCACTTCATCCTTTGGCTAAAAAGTCGCTGCTGCCGTGCTGGCGGCATCAGACGGGAAATGGGCCACGAAGGTGCTACGGAATGAATGCCTTAAAGACGATTGCGCGGGTTATCAATTAACTAATGCAGCCTAAAGTACTTTGAATGTAATCTGGTGAAAACGCACAGATCCGGACGAAATAGGGTGGAACAGATGGCGGGTGAAACGGAACAGGGCAGTCGTTACCGTCAAATCGCAGAGCAGATAAAACAAGCCATTCACAGCGGCTCGCTGCCGCCCGACAGCCGTTTACCGTCGGTGCGCACGCTGGCGACGCAGTACAGCGTTAGCATGACCACCGCGCTGAAAACATTACGCACGCTTGAGGATGAGCACTACGCGGTGGCGCGTCCCAAGTCCGGTTTTTTTGTCGCCCCGCGGCCTGTTAATAAAACCTTTCCCACGGTCATCAACGAGCAAGCGCGCGAAGTGGCGCCGCTCGATGAGCAGACCGAGCTGCATCTGGCGATGCTCGGTTCAGACTGCCGCGTGCGGCTGGATCTGGCCAACGGCGACCTCTCACTCTATCCGGTGAAGAAGATTGGTTTGCTGATGCGCCAGATGGGTTACAGCAAACCGGCGCTGCTGGGGAATACCGTAAAAGGCACCGGCTACGCGCCGTTGAAAAATGAAATTGCACGCCGCGCGGTGGATTATGGCTGCAATATCAATGCGGATGACATCCTGATCACCAACGGCTGCATCGAAGCGATTTCGCTGGCGCTACGCGCCACCACGCGGCCAGGCGATATCGTTGCGGTGGAATCGCCGTGCTATTTCGTGTTGCTGCAGATGCTGCATAACCTCAATCTGCGGGTGATTGAGGTGGAAGCGGGGCCGGAAGGCTACGTCAATGTGGAGAAACTTACTTCGCTGTTCCAGCGCAAAGCGGTGCAGGCGTATCTCACCATCAACAACATCAATAATCCGCTCGGCAAAAGCATTCCCAACGAGCAGAAAGCCTATATCGCGCGTCAGGCCGACGAGAACGATGTGGTGATCATTGAGGATGATATCTTCGGTGATACCGCGTTTGGCGAGCGCCGTCCGTTCCCGATGCGTGCCTTCAGCCCGAACGCTATTTTGTGCAGCGGCTTCTCGAAAACGGTTGCGCCGGGCATTCGCATCGGCTGGGTGCACAGCAGCAACTACATGCGCAAAATCGCCTCGCTGAAATACACCACCAGCATGGGCACGTCGGTGTTGTCGCAAGCAGCGATTGCCGAACTGCTGCGCAGCGGCGGCTATGATGCGCATCTGCGTAAGCTACGGCGCGAGTTGAAGAATCAAATCCAGCATATGCGTCAGGCGGTGCTGCGCTACTTCCCGCCGGGCACGCGGGTGTCTGATCCTGAAGGCGGCTATGTGTTATGGGTGGAAATGCCGATCGGTGCGCTGAATGTGCGCGCGCTGTTTCTCAAGGCGCGCAACGCGGGTATCGGTATCGCGCCGGGCCATATTTTCGCGACCGATCACCGCTACGATCACTGTTTTCGACTCAATGCCGGTTTTGGCTGGAATGCCGAAGTGGAGCAGGCGATTCAGCAGCTGGCGCAGTGGTGCCAGCTATCTATAACGCAGGGATAGCGCAATAGAGTGCGCCGCTACGGAATGTGCACACAATCGTAGCGGCGCGATTCATCGCGCGATTTTGAAGCTTTAATTCTTAAACGCGGCTTCCAGCTCTTCCGCCAATATCTGCACCGCGCGCTCAATCTTCTCCGCATCCGGTACATAGTTCATGCGCATGCATTGATGGGTGTGTGGCCATTCATGTTCCAGCCCGGGGAAGAAGAAGTGGCCGGGCACCATCAGCACGCCGCGCGCTTTCAGGCGCTGATACAGCGTTTCGGTGCTGATCGGCAGATCGCGGAACCACAGCCAGAGGAAAATCGCGCCTTCGGGTTTATGAATCAGGCAGCGATCTTCCGGCAAATAGCGGCGCAGAATCGCAATCGTCTCGCTGACTTTGGCCTGATAGAACGGCTTAATCACCTCTTGCGACAGCCGCAGCAGATCCCCGCGTACGATCATCTCATTGGCAATCGCAGGACCGATGCTGCCCGGCGCCAGGCTGATAATGCCGTTCATGTTACCAATGGCGGTGATAGTGCTCTCATCGGCGACGATAATGCCGCAACGTGCGCCGGGCAGGCCGAGTTTCGACAGGCTCATGCACAGAATGGTATTGGGATTCCACAGCGGGCGCGCTTCGCTAAAGATAATGCCGGGGAACGGCACGCCGTACGCGTTATCAATCAGCAGCGGTACGCCGTGCTGCTGCGCCAGCGCATCCAGCTGCAGCAGTTCATCATCGGTGATCACGTTGCCGGTTGGGTTGGTCGGGCGCGATACGCAGATCAGGCCGACATCGTCATTCAGCGGCAGATGGTCGAAATCAACGTGATATTTGAACTGGCCTTCCGGCAGCAGCTCAATGTTTGGCTTGGCGGAGACAAACAGATCTTCTTCCAGACCGGCATCGGCGTAGCCGAGATATTCCGGTGCCAGCGGGAACAGCACGCGCTTTTTGCTGCCGTCGGCGCGACGTCCGGCGAACAGGTTGAAGAGATAGAAGAACGCGCTCTGGCTGCCGTTGGTCAGCGCGATGTTTTGCGCGGTTAATGGCCAGCCAAGTTCTTCACGCAGCATCTTCGCCAGCGCATCCAGCAGCAGCGCTTTGCCGCGCGGACCATCGTAGTTGCACAGCGCTTCGCTCAGCTGGCCGTCCTGATGCATCTGCATCAGCAACTGGTTGAAATAGTCATTCATCGCCGGGATCTGCGCCGGATTACCGCCGCCAAGCATGATGGTGCCGGGCGTGCGCAGGCCTTCACCCATGTCTTCCATCAGACGTGAGATGCCGGAGTTTTGAGTAAATTTGTCGCCGAACTGAGAAAAGGACATAGGAAGTTAAAACGTTGTGAAATCGAATGGGGAACCACCATAGCGCCCGCCGCTGGCAGGCGCAATGGGTAAAGCGGCCGCTTAGCCTTGGATCTGCGGGTTAACGCAGTTTTTCTCGACTTTGCCGCTCAGGGCGGCGATCAGGTTATCTACCGCGTCGCGCGCCATGCCGTAACGGGTTTCATGCGTGGCGGAACCGATGTGCGGCAGCGCTACCACGTTAGGCAGCGTCAAAATTTCGGCATCGGCAGGCACTGGCTCAACTTCGAACACATCCAGACCGGCGGCGTGGATAGTGCCGTCTTTCAGCGCCGCCGTCAGCGCCTGCTCATCCACCACCGGACCGCGACCGGCGTTGATCAGAATTGCGCTTGGCTTCATCAACTTGAGCTGCGCTGCGCCAATCATATGGTGCGTCTGTTCGGTCAGCGGCAGGCTGATGCAGACAAAATCACTCTCTTTCAGCAAGGTTTCCAGATCGCAGGCACGCGCACCAAAGCGGGTTTCCGCCTCTTCATGCTGACGACGCGCGTTGTAGAGAATGTTCATGCCAAAGCCAAAGTGCGCACGCTGCGCCAGCGCGAGGCCGATGCGGCCCATGCCGAGAATGCCGAGAGTTTTGTGGTGCACATCAATGCCGAAATGATCCGGGCCGATGCTCTTTTTCCACTCGCCGGCTTTGACCCACTTATCCAGCTCGGTCACGCGACGCGCGGTGCTCAGAACCAGCGCCATCATGGTATCGGCGACGGTTTCGGTCAGCACGGTTGGTGTGTGCATCAGCAGCACTTTGCGTTGATTCAGCGCATCAACGTTGAAGTTATCGTAACCCACCGACACGGTGGAGCAGGCGCGCAGCGCGGGCATTTTTGCCAGCAGCTCGCCATCCACTTTGCCGCCAGAGCCGAGCAAACCTTGCGCCTGTTCGAACTGCGCCGCGTGTTTTTCGATAGTTTCCGGGGAAATGTCGTGCACTTCAGTGACGGTGAAATGGGCATCCAGTTTGGTGCGCAGGTCATCTGGCAGGCTCTTATAAAGAATCACAGCAGGTTTCATCTTTTGCTCCCTTTAAAATGTAGGGGAGGCTTTAAGGCCTCCCGAATCGATTACGCGTGCTTCGCCCCGTGAACGGGCGGCGGCGTTTTGTTCTGGGCTGGTTTGACGATCAACGTCAGCCAAACCGAAGCCAGCAGCGCAGCACCCATGAAAATGTAGGAGGCGGCAGGCGAACCGGTCGCGCCATTAAGATAGCCTACAATCCACGATCCGACGAAGGAACCCAGTGCGCCCATGCTGTTGATTAATGCCATCGCACCACCGGCGACGTTGCGCGGCAACATCTCCGGAATGATGGCGAAGAACGGACCATAAGGCGCATACATCGCCCCACCGGCAATTACCAGCAGCGTATACGACAGCCAGAAGTTGCTGGAACCCACCAGATACGAACCGAGGAACGCCAGCGCGCCAATCAGCAGCAGCGGCCAGACAAACAGTTTACGGTTCTGAGTTTTATCTGACGCCCACGACACCACGATCATCGCAATGGTCGCCACCAGATACGGCACCGCAGACAGCCAACCGGCTTCCACCATGCCCATCTGCGAACCGTTACGCAGAATGGACGGCAGCCACAGCACAAAACCGTACACGCCGATGCTCCAGGCAAAATATTGCAGGCACAGCAGGATCACGTTGCGATTACGGAACGCTTCACCGTAGTTACGTACCGCTTTAATCCCTTCCTGCTCTTTTTGCAGCTGCGCCTGCAGCGCGGCTTTCTCGCTTTCGCTCATCCATTTGGCCTGGGCAGGTTTGTCCTGCACCAGGAACCACCAGGCCACCGCCCAGATCACTGCCGGGATGCCTTCAATGATAAACATCTCGCGCCAGCCAAAGGACTCAATCAGATAGCCGGAAACCACCGACATCCACAGCACCGTCACCGGATTACCGAGGATCAGGAAGGTATTGGCGCGCGAACGTTCGGATTTGGTAAACCAGTTGCTGATATAGATCAGCATCGCCGGCATTACCGCCGCTTCCACCACGCCGAGCACAAAGCGGATCGCCGCCAGCATCGGAATGTTGCTGACCACGCCGGTCAGCGAGGCGCAGCCGCCCCATAAAATCAGGCACCAGAAAATCAGCTTCTTCACGCTGCGACGTTCGGCGTACAGCGCGCCGGGGATCTGGAAGAAGAAGTAGCCGAGGAAGAACAGGGCGCCCAGCAGCGATGACATGCCTTTGGTGATGCCGAGATCGTCATTTATCCCTGCGGCAGAGGCGAAGCTGAAGTTCGCCCGGTCCAGATACGCCAGACTGTAGGTGATAAACACGATGGGCATGATAAACCACCAGCGTTTTGGCGCGATTGTCTGCGATTTCATGGGTGACTCCTCTGGTTGAGGTGGACGCATTCAGTGGATGCGTCTCGCTATATTGTTGTAGTGGGTACAGCTATTTGGTTTCGTACGGACCCGTAGCGGCGCAATTTATTGCGCTTCTGGCAGCGAAGCCGCTGCGAAAAGCGCGCGATGCATCGCGCCGCTACGGGATTGTGCTGTTATCAGTAATCGCCCAATGCCGCGCGCGTCGGCAGGCCTTCGCTGTCGCCAGCGACCTGAATCGCCAGCGAACCGATCTTATTACCGCGCAGAATCGCCTGCGGCAGGGATTTTCCTTCCAGCAAAGCGCTGATCAGCCCAACCGCAAAGCCGTCGCCGGCACCCACGGTATCGACCACATTCTCGACGCGAATCGGTGCGACCTGGCCTTGCTGGCCGTCGGCGGTTTTGTACCAGGCGCCGTCGCCACCGGTTTTGATCACCACCGCTTTCACCCCTTTATCGAGGTAGAAATCGGCGATGGCTTCCGGCTGGCGGTAGCCGGTGAGAATCAAACCCTCTTTCTCGCCCGGCAGCACCCAATCGGCGTATTCCGCCAGATGATTGAGTTGCTTGCGCATCTCCTCTTCGCTGCGCCATAACACCGGACGCAGATTAGGATCGAAGGAGATGGTTTTGCCCCGCGCGCGCATCTCTTTTGCCGCGTGTTGCGCCAGGGCAAGCGAGCTGTCAGAGATTGCCGCCGCCACGCCGCTTAAATGCAGATGGCGCGCGCTGCCAAAGTAGTCGTCGTTGAAATCGTCGGGTGACAGATGGCTGGCGGCGGAGCCTTTGCGGAAATATTCGACTTCCGGATCGGAGCCGTCATCGACGCGGGACTTGAGCTGGAAGCCGGTGCGATAGCGCGCGTCCGTGGTGACGCAGCGGTGATCGACGCCCTCTTTTTCCAGCTGTTGCAGTGTGAAGCGACCAAAACTGTCGTCGCCGACGCGGCTCACCCAACCGACCTGCAAACCGAGGCGCGCCAGGCCAATCGCCACGTTGAGTTCGGCCCCAGCAATGCGTTTGACGAAGCCTTCTGCTGCGGCGAGATCGCCGGTTTGCTGGGCGATAAACATCGCCATCGCTTCACCAATCGTCACCACATCCAGCGTTTTTTGCGTCATCATCGGCTCCTTACGCTGCACGCAGCAGGTCAACGTAATGGCGCGTGACCGCCAGCAAATCCCCGCCTTCCAGCGGGAATTCGATGCCGCGCGGTGCGTCGGTTGGCAGCGCGTTCAGCAGCGTGCGCCAGCTATCGTCGGCCTGATCCAGCGCGATCGCGCGGAAAGTAGCGCCGTGTGGCACCGCCGCTTTAACGTGGATGTAGCTAACGTAGCGACTGAGTTGCGCGGCGGCCTGCAAACCGTCTTCGCCGGTCCACTGCCAGTTGCCCATATCGAAGGTCATATCCAGCGGCAATGCGGCATCGCAAGCCTGATGGAAGAAGCGCAGCATCGGCGCCAGTTTGCTGTCTGGCGTTTGATCGTTCTCAACCACCAGCGTCACCGTTGATGCTTTAAGTACATCGAGCAGCGCGCGCGCATCAAGTTCAACGAAATGGCCAAGCGCCACTTTCAGGCGCTGAGCGCCGATTTGTTCGGCTTCCTGCAGGAACTGCGCCAGACGCGGATTCAGCGCACCATCATCCAGCCACAACGCTTCCGGCACGGAATAACTGGCGCTCAGCTGATGCTGGGAAATCGCATTGCCCAGCGCATGCAGCAGGCAGAGTTCATTTTCGTTGAACAGCTCGCGACGAATTTCGACGCCATCTGCGCCGGCCTGTTTGATCAGCGGCAACAGCGCGGCCTGGCCACCCAACTCCGCTACTTTCTGCGCGCCGTATGCGGCAGTTACAACAATAATTTCTGGTTTCATCACGTTTCTCCGGGCATGACCACATCCCATTCGTTATAAAAAACCTAAATGGAACCGGTTCCAAAGGAAAGGCGCAGACCGTGAAATTATGATCATGCTCACGAAGTGAGCCATAAAAGGCCGGCTTAGCGCAGCGGCTGGCTGGAGCCGCGTACGATCAGTTCGCCGGAGAAGAGCTGTTCGCTGACCGATTGCTCGCTGCCCTCAATGCGCGCGATAACCTGCTCCAGCGCGGCGTAACCAATCTGCCAGGTGGGCTGCTTCAAGGTGGTGATGCCGACGCCCGCCAGCGCCGCCCATTCCAGTTCGTCAAAGCCCAGCAGGCCAATCGCTTCGCCCCAGCGCAGCGCAAGGCGCTGCAGCGCGCGCGCCACTTGCAAGGTCAGCGCGCCGTTGGCGGCGATCACCGCACAGCGTTTGTCGGGATGGCGCTGGTGGAATTCCCGCAGCTGTTTTTCCAGCGCGTCGGGCTGATGCAGCGCCACTTCGGCATTCTCTGCCGCAATCTCTGGCGCGTTTTTTACCGTGTCGTAGAAGGCGCGCAGACGTTCACGGCGCGTATTAACGCTGCCGAGCGGCTCGCTAAGGAAGAGCAGGGCTTGATAGCCGTTATCCAGCAAATGTTGGGTCGCAACCGTGGAGGCTTCAACGTTGTTGAGCCCCACCATATCGCAGGCGAAATCGGGGATTTTCCGGTCAATCAATACCATCGGCAGCATCGACTGTTGCAGGCGATTGAGCACTTCTTCATGCATGCCCACGGCATTAACCACAATGCCTTCCACCTGATAGCTGCTGAGCAGTTGCAGGTAATGTTGTTCGAGATCGACTTCGTTGTTGGTGTTACACATCAGCAGGGTAAAGCCCTGCGCACGACACGCCGCTTCGATGCCGCTCAGCACGTCAACCGAGTAAGGATTGGTGATGTCGGCAATGATCAGGCCAATCAAACGCGTGCGGCCGCGTTTCAATCCGCGCGCCATCTGGCTGGGACGATAGTTGAGTTCGGCGATGGCCTGTTCGATACGGGCTTTGAGATCGGGCGAGAGCAGATTCACTTCGCCATTCAGATAGCGGGAAACGCTGGTTTTACCGGTTTTTGCCGTACGGGCAACGTCACTGATTGTGGCTCGTGGCGGCCTGGTTTTCATTGCTTACACCTGCTGAAAAGAAACAGGCGAAGACTAACACAGCTCGCGCCAGGCGCAATCATTGCGCGTCAGAAGTGAGTCGCAGCACCGGCTGCCAGAGCGTTTGCAGATCGCCTGGCGGCACATCATCGAGCAGTTGCAGCACCATTTCGGCGATGCGCTCGCCAATGTGCTGCTGCGATGATTGCAGAATGGTGTTCACCGGCTGATCGACAATCGAATCGGGCGGCAATCCATCATACACATACAGCGGAATCGCCTGCGCGCCCTTCAGGCGGGCCGCCTGCTGCAGCGCAATCGCGGCACCTTCACCCAGCGTGCTGCAATCGGTGATGATCGCCTGCGGCGCGTCGCCTTGGGCCAGCCAGTCATTGGTTTGCTGATAGCCGGAGCGGCGTGTGGCGGGTAGCGCGGCCATCAGGGATTGATCGACCGGCGCCTGATGCCGAATCAGCGCATCAATAAATCCCTGGCGGCGATCGAGGATGTACGTTGCCGTTTCGTTACTGCCGAGATAGGCCAGACGTGGCCACCCTTGTTGCAGGCAGTGTTCTGCCGCCAGAAAGGTACCGGCGTGATTATCGTAATCAATCCATGCGTATGGCAGCGGCAGCTCGCTGCGGCCGAGCGTCAGGAAGCGGAAACCCTTCTGCTGCAAGCGTTGCAGTCGCGCATCCTGCGGCAGGGTGTGGGTTAAAATCAGCGCATCGATGGCGCCGCTGCGCAGCATGCGGATCAGCTTACGCTGTTGCCCTTGCGGTTTGTCAGGCAGCAACAGCAAATCAATATCGTGCTGGGCGAGGCGTTGATCCAGCATCAGCAGCATTTGGCTGTAATAGCTGTCATTGAGCGAGGCGTGGCTGATGGGAAAGAGTAGACCGACCGCATTGGCGCGCCCGGTTTTCAGGCGGCGGGCAGCGTCGTTGGGGCGATAGCCGCGCGCATTCGCTTCGTCTTCAATGCGTTTACGCGTGACGGCCGCTACATCGTCATAGCCATTTAGCGCCCGGCTCACGGTAGTAACAGAGAGGCCAAGGGTAGCGGCGATGGCTTTGAGTGACATGATAGCGTCCCACTGATCAATTTTTGATCACGCTAGCATAAAGGAAAAGGCGGCTCTATCGGTTACGAATTTTTTAGCTTTTTCTAACAAAGATGGCGTCAAAAGAGGCGGAAAAATGTGACAAAAGCCGATCTGTTCGTGCAGATCGGCTCTTTACTTTTAGCCCAGTGGGCTGAGGGTGATCTCAACGCGACGGTTCTGTGCTTTACCGTCTTCGGTGCTGTTGCTGGCAACCGGATTATCCGGGCCTAAACCCTGGGTGCGCAGACGGTTTTGTGCCACACCTTGCAGAATCAGACCGCTGGCCACGCTGTCGGCGCGCTGCTGTGACAGGCGCATATTCAGCGCGCGCGTGCCGGTACTGTCGGTATAGCCCACCACATTCACGGCGGTTTTTGGATACTCTTTCAGCACCATCGCCACGCCGGTCAGGGTGTTGGCGCCCGCCGGTTTCAGGTTGCTGCTGTTGGAATCAAAGGTGACGTTATTCGGCATGTTGAGCACGATGTTGTCGCCCTGACGCGTCACGCTGACGCCGGTGCCGCGCATTTTGTCGCGCAGTTTCGCTTCCTGCACATCCATATAATAGCCCGCGCCGCCGCCCAGTGCGGCACCGGACGCCGCGCCAATCAACGCACCTTTACCGCGATCTTTCTTCGACGACGACAGCACGCCCACGCCCGCACCCAGCACCGCGCCCAAACCAGCACCGATACCCGATTTGCCCGCCTGCGATTCGCCGGTATAGGGATTGGTGGTACAACCCGACAGCGCGAGGCTGCCGCTCAGTAACAAGGTCAGCGCCAAAATACGCTTATTCATGAAAAACCCCTCACAGATTTAAACGGGGAAAAGCCCCAAAACGGCACTATTATGCCGTTCAATTATGGGGAAATACGTGAGGGTCAGTCTTAATTTGTAAACTTTTGCTTTAAAGATTATCAGGATGGCAAAAACAGCTGGTTTGATGATCGTTAATTAAGCCGCAGGCCTGTAGAAATGAGTGGCAGGTTGTGGGGCCGACGAATTTAAAACCACGCTTCTTAAGTGCTTTCGACAGCGCAATCGCGGGCTCGGAGGTCGTTGGCGCGTCTTTGTAATTCGCGTAACGGTGCAAAATCGGCGTATGGTCGACAAAAGACCAGATAAAGCGTGAAAACTCCTCTCCGGTGGCTTCCAGCGCTAGCAAGGCACGCGCATTGTTGATGATCGCTTCCAGCTTGCCGCGATGGCGAATCAGTCCCGCATTTTGCATCAACCGTGCCATGTCGCTTTCATCCATCAACGCCACGGCTGCGGGATCAAATTCATGGAACGCGCGGCGGTAGTTTTCGCGTTTTTTCAGTACCGTAATCCATGAAAGTCCGGCCTGTTGGCCTTCAAGACAGACCATTTCAAATAAGACTCGCTTATCGGTTTGCGGCACGCCCCACTCTTTATCGTGGTACGCCAGATACAGTGGATCCTCAGTTACCCAGCCACAACGTTGCATTGCATCACTCCCTTAGCCTATGAAATAGCGGTAGTTCCCTTGACGAATGGCAAAAGCGATTAATAGTTATACAAGGGGCGCCGATATAGATCTTATAAAACCTAAACGCCCATCTCTTCCCGGCTCGTCAGGAGTCCTTCATGTTGCAGAAAAGTCAGCGGACAGGCCAGCATATAATCGCGCTGGCTTTTGGCAGTGTATGGCTATTTTTTCTGGCCGGGAATACCTATGCCTTTGATCAATCGAGCCAGAATAGCGCACCCGATTACAACGCCATACTTGCTGAAAAAATTTCCAGTAATCACCTGATGTTGACAGAAAACCCCGATGCCAACCTGTTTGACGCCGCGCTTAACTCGCCGAATGACTATGCGTTGGTATTGCACAGTGAAACCGCCAGCGTCGGCGCTACGCCTTTTGTTAATCGCTACTCTGCCGGCTGGTCGATGCCGATGAGTAAAGCGGTGAGCACCGGGCCGGTGGCGCAGTTTGCGGTAGATGATTCGACCTTGAGCTGTCCGAAGTGCGCAGGAGTGGATAGCAACAACGCCGAGCACATTGCCTCCGTTGGCTGGCGCGTGGATTCCAGCCTTAGTGGGATATCGCCGTGGGCGCAGGTGAGTTACAGCCATCTGGTAAATGAAGAGTTGCCATCGCCCACCCGCGAACGAGCCGAGGATATCAACGGACGGGAAAGCAATTGGGTGGATGTCAGCGTCGGCGCAAATATGCCGCTGGGGCAAAATATGGCGGCCTTTGCTTCTTTTGCGCAAACCGGCGCAGTGACCAGCGGCGAGCAGTTTATTTATAGCCTGGGCGTCAGCGCCAGCTTCTAATCGGCATAAAAAGAGAAGTGACAAAACGTGAGGTCCATATACTAAGCGCGCTAATCATTACTTTGGTCACAATATGCGCAACAATATTATTCTTATTAGCCGTGAAGTTACGGCCTTTCTCATCAGTGGATTGGTGCTCGTTTTCTGTATGGCGATGGTCTACATCGACGTCAACTGGATGAACGATGCCCTGCACGAAACCTCCTTCACCGAAATCACCCAGGAGCTGATGCTCTTGCTCATCGCCACCTTCTATTTCCTCTCGGCCTGGCAGCGGCCATCACAACGCAGTGTGCTGATCCTGGTCGGCGGTTTTTACAGCTGCATGCTGATTCGTGAGATGGACTTCCTGTTCGATTTCATCAGGCACGGCGCATGGCTGTGGTTTGCGCTGGCGACGACGGCGGCCTGTCTGGCGATGGCCTTCCGCCAGCCGCGCCAAATCCTGCCCGGCCTGGCGTCGCTGGTTCAGCATCGCAGCTGGCAGATGATGGCCGCAGGTTTACTGGCTATTTTGGTGTTTTCGCGCCTGTTTGGCATGCATCAGCTGTGGGAACATCTGATGCTCGATGGCTATAACCGCGTGGTAAAAAACATGGCGGAAGAGGGCAGCGAGATGTTTGGCTACAGCCTGTGCCTGATCGCATCGGCTCGCTATCTTTGGCAAACCCGGCCGCAGCCTGTCGCGGCTCGGGTGCCGCACGCGTCACGCCATGTGGATCGCGCCGAACCGCTGACGATGCCACGCTAATCGCTGCGACCTTTTTGACGATCACTTGTCCTAAAACAGGTACACTTACCGCATAACGCCGGGCTGAATTTGCCGCCCGGCGCACCATGCTGGTTAACGTCAGGTTTCTTCATGTCAGTCAAAATCTTATCTTCAACGTTGGTGGGGCTGGATGGCTTCTGCCATGACCCGCTCGCCGTGCTGCAGCAGGCCGATAACGGCACGCTGGCGGTGCTGCATAACAATACGCCGGCGTTTTATGCGCTCACGCCGCAGCGTCTGGCGCAGCTGCTGGCGCTGGAAGCCGCCGCGCAGCAGCCCAATGATGTCACGCTGGATGAGAGTCTGTTTCAGACCGAAAGCGCGCCCATCGCCACGCCGGTGGGCAAGTTCGCAATGTATGAAGGCTGGCAGCCCGATAGCGATTTTCAGCGTCAGGCCGCCATCTGGGGCGTGGCATTGAGTGAACCGGTTACCGCCGCCGAGCTGGCCACGTTTGTGGCGTACTGGCAGGCGGAAGGCCGTTTGTTCCATCATGTGCAGTGGCAGCAGAAGCTAGCGCGCAGCGTGCAGATGAATCGCGCCGCCAATGGCGGACAGCCAAAGCGCGATCTCACGCAAATCAGCAATACTGATTACGATATTCCCGATGGATTCCGAGGTGAGTAATGAAAACGCCGAACGATCTTTTTAGTCGCCTGAAAAAGATGATGCCGTCCGAAGTGCAGCCGAAATTCAAAAGCGGCGCGGAGCTGCTGGCCTGGAACCAGGAACAGGGCCGCTTGCGCTCGGAAGCGATTGTGCGAGAAAACCGCGCGATGAAAATGCAGCGCATCATGGGGCGCTCGGGCATCCGCGAGCTGCACATGAACTGCTCGTTCGACAACTATCGCGTGGAAAATGATGGGCAGCGCAAAGCGCTGGCCATGGCGCGCGAATACGCCGCCGGATTTGAAAACAGCATCTCCAGTTTTGTTTTTTCCGGTCGTCCCGGCACCGGTAAAAACCACCTTGCCGCAGCGATTGGTAACGATCTGATTATTCGCGGTAAAAGCGTGCTGATTGTGACCGTGGCCGACTTGATGTCGAGCATGAAGGGCACTTTCAGCGGCGGCAGCGATTTAACTGAAGAGCGCCTGCTGCACGATCTCAGCCATGTGGATCTGCTGGTGATCGATGAGATCGGCATGCAGAGTGAATCGCGCTATGAAAAAGTGATCATCAATCAGATTGTTGATCGCCGCTCATCGTCGAAACGCCCAACGGGCATGTTATCGAACCTCGATCCCGCCGGCATGAATTCGCTGCTGGGTGAACGCGTGATGGACCGTATGCGCCTCGGCAACAGCTTGTGGGTGCGCTTTGACTGGGAAAGTTATCGCAGCCGTGTGCGCGGTGATGAGTATTGAGGAGTGCTATGAAAGCAGCCGGTAAAGGTCCAGCACTACTTCGCCTGAACAACCTGAAGCGGGTGATGATGCAACTGCGCACCACCCGCATCACCTCCCGCCAGGATCTGGCATTAGCGCTCGAGCTGAGCAAAAACACCGTTTCACTGATTGTCGATGATTTGCTGGAAGCCGGGCTGATCAATGAGCTCGGCCCGGTTAGCGTGGCGTCAGCGGGCCGGCCGAAAATCGAAATCTCGCTGCGCGCCGAAAAGCTGAAAAGCGCGGGCATCATGGTGGAGCGCCAGGCGATTCACTGGCGCGTGTGCGACTATTTCTCGCAGGTGATTGCCGAGCAAACCTGGCGCACCGAAACCAGCGATCCTGAGCAGTTGCTGCATGAGCTGGTGGAAGTGTGCCAGACCTTGCACGCGGCGCATCCCGAGCTGCTCGGCGTGGCGATTGGTTTCCCTGGCATCATCGATCCGCATCGCGGCTGGGTGCATTTTTCCGCGCATCTGGGCTGGCAGGATGTGGATGTGATGACCATCCTCAGCCACGAGATGCCGCTGCCGCTGCGCATCATGAATAACGTCAAAGCGGCGGCGCTGCTTTCGGTGCAGCAACTCGAACTGAATAAGTCGCAAAGCCATTTCTATCTGCGAATTTCTGAAGGATTAGGTGGCGCGCTGGTGGAACACGGCGAAGTGTTTACCGGCAGCAGCTGGACGGCGGGCGAGATCGGCCATCTTATCGTGCAACCTAACGGCGAACGCTGTAGCTGCGGTCGCTTAGGTTGTCTGGAAACGCTGGTGAGCAAACCGGCCATTCAGCAGCAGCTGGCAAAACGCAAACCGGGCCTGCGCTGGCAGAATGGCGAGAGCGAACCGGAAATCCTGAAAGAGGTGATGACGCAGGCGGGCACCCACTTGGGCAACGCGTTGAGTCAGGTGATGCAGCTGGTGAATCCGGCCAGCATCATTATTGATGGGCCGTGGAATGCGCAGCCAGCGTTTGTGCAGGCGGTGCAGCAGGCGGCGCAGGCCGGTGCGCTGGCCTTTACCTTCGCCCATACCGCGCTGCATTTCCTGCCGCTGCGTATCGATCCGGCCAACGGCTTAGCGCTGGCGGTGATTGAGCAGTACGAACGCCTGAGTTAACAAGGGCGCCATAAAGGGCGCCCTGCAGATCCCTATCCTTACCGATTAATGCCGTGGAATATCAAATGATTCGCTCGCCTTCACGGTGGACGTCGTCTCCGGCAACTCTGCTTCGACGTTAAATTTACGCAGCACCAGCGCATGAATCTTCTCAAGCGACACGCCGGCCGTCTCTGGCAGGTAGCGGAAGGTGAAGAAGTACATACCCAGCGAGAAGATTGCGAACAGCAACAGCGGGAAGCCACCGTGGAACATATCCAGCAGCATCGGGCTGCTGTTCATGATCGGGAAGGTGCTGCTGATAACAAAGTTGGCCATCGACATCGCGCAGATGGAAATCCCCACGCAAATCGAACGAATCTCGGTTGGGAACACTTCGCCCAGCACCGTCCAGACGATCTGCCCCCACGTCATACCGAAGAAAATCATGTAAGCGAACAGGCCAATAACCGCCAGCATACCCGGCAAGTGGTAATAGAAGGCGATGAAGGAGTAGGTCAGGCACACGCAAGAGGTGATTGCGCCCAGCAGCAGCAGCTTACGACGACCGACTTTATCGATCAGCATCATCCCCGCCAGCACGCCAATAAACTGACAAATCGACAGCCAGAAGGTTTGCAGCAGCGCTGAGTCAGTGCTGCCCGCGACGTTTTTCAGCAAGGTTGGCCCAAAGTACTGAATGACGTTGATACCGCTGATCTGGTTACCCACCGCCAAACCGATGCCGACAATCAGCAATGGAATGGTGGTTTTATCCAGACGCAGACGCGATTTGTGCTGCTGCGCGGTTTTATCAGAAAACGAATGTTTGATTTCGTTGAACACGCTCTCGGCATGTTCGCGGTTAGAGATTTTGGTCAGCGTATCCAACGCTTCATCGTACTTGCCTTTCAGCACGTTCCAGCGCGGTGATTCTGGGATAAAGGCGATGAACAAAATAAACAGCGCGCACGGCACCAGCGCGGTGGCGAGGATGTAGCGCCAGCCTATGTTGATCATCACATCCGGCAAGGTGGATTTGGTGATGAAGTAGTTGGTCAGCAACACTACCGATTGTCCGCCGACGCAGCACACCGCATAGAGCGCGGTGGTACGGCCACGAAACTTCGAAGGCGACAGCTCGGCCAGATAGATAGGCGAAATCACCGAGGCCAGGCCAATCGCTAATCCGCCAATCATGCGGAAGATGACGAACACGGTGAAGTTATGCGCCAGCGCCGTGCCGATCACCGAAACGGTAAACAGCAGGGCGGTGATGGCGAGGGATTTTTTACGTCCCAGCTTGTCACTGAGGCGCGGTGCCATAAAGCAGCCGATCAAACTGCCGAGCAGGATATTGGAAACGGCCCAGCCGGTTTCAGCGGGCGTTAACTGGAAATATTCACTTAAGGGTTCGATTGCACCGGAGATAATGGAAGAGTCATATCCCATCAGCAGACCGCCGAATGCCGCGACAGTACAGCAGAGAATGACATACTTCATGTTGTAGCGTTTTTGCCTGGTATCCATTGTTATAGCCCCTTGTCTCTACGGCCTGAACGTTACTTGTCCAGAAAGAGGGTGGTGTAGGTTTCGATGTTCAACTTTTATTCACGCGAGGTCTTCGTGTTGGAATATATGTTCTAAATGATGGTATTTGGATCATTTTTTCCGAAAAGTGTGAAGGGGGTGGCGAAAATTGCCGAATAAGTCGTCAGGAGTATGCTTATAGCCCAATGAAATGATAGGTTTTTCATCAACTCACTCAGTAAGGGCATTGCACAATTTGCTTTTTATTGGAATTTTCATTCTGTTGAATATGTGGGTTTGCCGGGTTTATTTCACCCGACGGAGCGCACGGGTGCGTTTCATTTTTTAACAGGCAACGGGCATAATACGTTGATTATCAGCCCCTCTTTGCGGACGCCGTAATGAAAACGCAGCGCATCACTCTGGACGATATTGCTACCCTGGCGGGCGTCACCAAAATGACGGTAAGTCGCTATCTGCGCACGCCGGAAAAGGTCAAAACGGAAACGGCGGAGAAAATCGCCAGCGTGATTGCCGAAATTGGCTACGTCGCGGATAGCGAAAATGTCTCAGCGACCAAACAGAACCCACCGCGCATCGGCGTGTTAATTCCTTCTTTTAATAATCAAATCTTTGCCGACTTGCTGGCGGGTATTGAATCGGTGACCAGCGCGCACGGTTATCAAACGCTGGTGGTCAATTACGACTACAACGCCCAGCGTGAAGAGGAGCAGATCGCCACGGTGCTGGCCTTTAACATCAAAGGGCTGATCCTGACCGAATCTGTGCACACTGTGCGCGCAGAAAAATACCTAAACGCCGCCAACATTCCGGTGGCGGAAGTGATGGGGCTGACCGAGGCGCGTGGACGCATCAATGTGGGTTTCGACAACTATCGCGCCGGCTACGACATGACGGCGATGCTGCTGGCCAGCGGCAAACAGCGCGTTATCTATTTTGGTTCGATGTCCGATCGCCGTGATGAGCAACGCTACGCCGGTTATCGCGATGCGGTTGAAGCGGCCGGGTTGCCTGCGGGCCGGATTGTGCCGAACAAAGTCTCTTCGGTATCGATTGGTACCGGCATGATGACGCTGGCGCGCCAGCTCTATCCGGAGATGGATGCGATTCTTTGTACCAATGACGATCTGGCGGTTGGCGTGCTGCAGGAGTGTCAGGCGGCGCGCATTGCCGTGCCACAAGCGATGGCGATTGCCGGTTTTCACGGGCTGGAAATTGGTCAGGCAACCACGCCACGCTTAGCTAGCGTGATCACGCCGCGCTTTGAGATGGGAAAAGTGGCGACGGAGATCATCCTGAAAAAGATCAACCAGCAGCCCACCATCGAGCAGGTCGACCTGCATTATCGCCTTTCAATGGGCGCGACCATTTAAATCACGGCGCATAGCGCAGATGAAGCAGCGGAAAAGGATTTCCCTGACCATCCAGCGGCGAGCGGCCGGTGATAACAAATCCCTGATGCTGATAGAAACCTAGCGCCTGCGGATTCTGCTCGTTCACATCCAGTTCGGTGACATTCATTTGTTCGATGGCGAAGCGCAGTAGCTGTTTGCCTATGCCGAGACCAAACACTTGCGGCGCGACAAACAGCATCTCCAGCCGATTATCCGCCACGCCGAGAAAACCGACGATGTTCTGTTGTTCATCGCGATAAACACGCAGCTCAACCATCGGCAAATATTGCTCGCGCACTAACGGGCGCAGAGCGCGGATATTCGCATCTTGCAGGAAATGATGCGTCGCCCGCACCGAGGCTTCCCATACCGTGGTTATCGCCTCGAAATCGCTCCTCTGCGCGGGGTAAATTCCTTTCATGGTGTTCTCCTTGATATTTTCGTGTCATATCCGTAAACGCTGATGATTAAGCTTTTGACTCGATGATAGCGCGATAAATTGTTGCCACTTCACTCCTTTGTTAGAGTGTGGTGAATTTTAGAGGAATGATTTATGCCGCGCGATAATCGCTTGTCCCGCTCGTTGCACGCACTGATACATCTGGATCGGCACGTTAAACGCGCCACTTCAGAAACGATGGCTAAAATGTTGGGCACTAATGCGGTGGTGGTGCGCAGGATGATGTCCGGCCTGCGTGATAAAGGGTATGTGGTGTCAGAAAAAGGGCACGGTGGTGGATGGGAGCTGCGTGTGGCGTTAACGGAAATATCCCTGCTGGATGTTTATCAGGCAATCGGCGCACCAGCGCTGTTTAGCATTGGTCCGGCTGCGGAGCCCTCGCCTTGTCTGGTTGAGCATGCCGTTGATGCGCAACTCGATCAAACCCTTAGCGAAGCGGAAGCGCTGTTGTTGAAGCGCTTTAGCCAAATTACTGTTGCCGATATTAGCGACGATTATCTGAGTAAAATGGCTAAACTTGGCCTCCCGTCCGATACCTTCCCTAAATGCAGTGAATAACCGATTTTTCCCGGCTATTCATCACATCGGTTAATCCTGTTTTTGTAAGGTGATTTGTGCTTCATGCTTCATGACGTGCGTAGTAATGGCCGCTTGGAAAACCTTAAACATCAAACCATTAATAAAGGTTGTTAGCGTGAGGGTGATAAATGCTGTCATCAGCCAGTCAGCAATTGCCATTCCGCTATGTAATAAATCAGGGTGATAAACCACCATGCCGAAAAATACCACCCAGTGGCTCATGCAATAGAAGCAATGAAACAAATGACCCAATAATGCGTTCTTTTTAGCGGTCCATGCGCGTAATCCCGCGAATAGCTCAGTTTGGGTAATTGTCATGGAAATACTGGCCGATGCCAGTGCGATCGCCAGGCATATTGACAGGTTCGATATTATTAAGCTGCTCATACATTCTCCTTTTCATCTCAAAGTATCATTTCATGTAACTAACAATATTACATGATGCATTTGGCTACAAGATGCCGAAGAGTCCTAGCTGTAGGAACAGCCATAAATTGGCGAGTTATCGTTATTTATTGGCTTTTGACCATCACATAGCCAGCTAACGTCTTCTTATAATGCTTATCAGTTAATCGCTGACACCGAAATTTCAGAGCGCACTGATCGTAGCGGCGCAATTTATTGCGCGATAAATCGCGCCGCTACGGGATGTGCGACGATTTATCGGTATCACGGTATTCATTTCGACATCAGGAGGAAAGATGGATATGCACGCCGCCTTTATGCAACAACTGATGCTCTGGATTGAGGACAACATTGAGCAGAAACTCATTCTGGAAACCGTGGCGCGCCGCGCCGGCTATTCGCAGTGGCATCTGCAGCGACTGTTTCGCAGTTACACCGGCGTCGCGCTGGGTACCTATATTCGCGAGCGCAAGTTAACGGCTTCGGTGATTGCGCTGTTGAACAGCAATATGCCGCTGATGGATATCGCCATCAAATATGGCTTCGACTCGCAGCAAACTTACTGCCGCACCTTCCGCCGCATGTTCGACCTGCCGCCAGGCGCGTTCCGTCGCAAATATCAGCACAGTTTGCCGGACATTGATGGGCCTGCTAGTTTGCTGTTTTTGCATCCGCAGAGTCGGCTGGCGGCGTAAAGTATTTGCCGGGCGTTGAGCCAAACGCGCTGCGAAAAGCGCTGATGTAGCTGCTAACGCTGTCGAATCCGACCTGCCACGCCACTTGCTGCACACTTTTGCCCGCGGCCAATCCTTCCAGTGATTTGAGTAAACGTGAAACCTGGCGATAGCGCGTCAAGCTCATGCCGACCGCGCTGGCCCAATGACGGCTGAGGCTGCGCGGGCTGAGTCCCGCCCAGCGCGCCAGTTCGGGCCCGGTGCGTGTATCGGCGGGGTCGTCCATCAACAGGCGTGCAATCTGCAGCAAGCGCGGTTCCGCCGGCAGCGGTAACGTCAGCGGATGTTCCGTTGATTCATATAACTCATCCAGGAACACCTCGCACAGGCGATGGTAGCGCGCGCTGCCCCAGTGATCGGGCGATAAGGTTGCCAGTCTTTCCGCCAGCGGCTCCAGCACCGACGGGCAGGAAAGCAGGACGGGATGATCCGGCAAGGGCGTGGCCAGCGCATCGTCCACCAATACTGTCCAGCCAAGCACCGGGCCCGGCCCGATGATCGCATGTTCAAAGTAGGGCGGAATCCAGCCCACCAGTCGCGGCGGATTGGCGAAAATACCCGACGGCGTTTTCACCGTCATCAATCCCTGCTTCAAACAGAAGAGTTGCCCGGCGGCGTGGCGATGGGTGAAGGTTTCACGGTCCAGCTGCTTCGCTAACGCAGCGGCAATCACTTTCGGCGCATCCGGCTGCAGCAGGCGCTGACGCAGCTCAGCCTGACGCGGATTGCCGGAAAAAGTCAGAGTATCGGTTGGATGGATTAACATGCCAGGCTCCACAATGCGATGAAGGAGCAAAGTGGCGGAGATAGGTGGGGAAGTAAAGCGTGGGTGTGTATAAGTTGAGGAGTGAAAGGGCGGGATGCGGCCCAGCGGCGATCATTTCGATTTCTTAGGGATTGTCTGCCACTGCAGCAGACCGGCAATGTTGTTTTCACCTTCTGCCTCTTTTAAACGACGCTGTTGCTCGGCGAATTGACCGTATTCAGCCTGCGCTTTTTCATCGGCCATTTTCTTACTGATTGAACCTGCACCTTGCAGCACATCGCGATCGTTAAACTGCAAAAATTGATCGAGTTTGCTCTGCCAATCGCGAAGAAAAACCTGCTGGCGGCGGCGCGCTTGATCTTCTGCGAAATCCAGCCACATCGTGACCACGCGATTAAGCTCGCTCACTTCGTCCTGAACCAGATAATTTTTAGCCACGGTGACATCGCTTCTGCGCACCTCTTCACCTTTGAAACTGGTCAAACCCATATGAGGTTGGCTGGCGTTGGCGCGCAAATGAATCAGCTCGGCAGCGGTATAACCGGTACAGGCAAAGTGCAATTTGTTCTGAATGGTTTGAAAAAACTGCGTGGTCTCTTTGAGGGAAGGTTGATAGTCAGCCGCTAAGGCAAAAATCTCGCGAACGCGTAAATACATCCGACGCTCACTGGCGCGAATGTCGCGAATACGCTCCAGCATCTCATCGAAATAGTCAGGTACTGCGGATGAACCAACCGGCGGATTTTTCAGCCGCTCATCGTCCATCACGAAGCCCTTGACCAAATATTCTTGCAGGGTTTGCGTTGCCCATTGGCGGAACTGAGTACCGCGTGCAGAGCGGACGCGATAACCTATGGCGAGAATCATTGGCAGGCTAAAGTATTGAACCTGATAATTTTTTCCATCGCTGGCAGTTGTTCGGTAAAACCGAACAACTGAATTTTCCAGCAATTCACCCTCTTCGAAGATGTTTTTGATATGCCCACTGATGGTCGCTTTCGCTTTATCAAACAGCTCACATATCATGGCCTGAGAAAGCCACAGAGTTTCGTTTTCAAAGCGACATTCAACCCGCACTTTCCCATCGCCGCTCGCAAACATGACAAATTCGCCTGCTGGTGATGGTGTGGATTGCTCCTCTGACATGTCGCCTCCGCTCTTTTAGGATCTGGTGCACAGTAT
Organism: Pantoea sp. AG1095; assembly: GCF_003208415.1. Taxonomy (NCBI): domain Bacteria; kingdom Pseudomonadati; phylum Pseudomonadota; class Gammaproteobacteria; order Enterobacterales; family Erwiniaceae; genus Pantoea; species Pantoea sp. AG1095. The sequence goes on from NZ_QKMJ01000014.1 coordinate 90,970, forward strand.
GCCAGAGAGACGCAATGAAGCTCATTAGTCGATTAGCGATTATTTTATCAACTGCAGCGCAGCAGATTTGGTAAACGGTTGGGGTGCTCCGCAATTACAACCTCTTTATCAGCGTCTACAGTTAACTTATCCACCTCCCTTCACTAAGCCTCTGACACCATGAGCCTTTCCCTGATGCATTACCTTCGCGCGCGTCTGCGTTTGCTGATTTCGATTGTGGCTGGCGTGGCCTGTTATTTCTTCCTGCCTGCGCACCTGGGCATGTTGCAGCGTCTGCTGATTGGCTGGAACGTGCTGGCATGGCTCTATCTCGCATTTCTGTGGCTGCGCATGCTAGGCACCGAGGCCAAAGATATTCCGCATATTGCGAAAATCGAGGATGAGAGCGCGACGCTGGTGTTGAGTATGGTGACACTTACCTGCCTGGTCAGCATTCTGGCAATTCTGATGGAACTCACCACGCTGAAGAGCCTGACGGGAACGCCACGCGTGCTGCATCTGCTGCTGACCGCGGCAACCTTGGTGGTTTCCTGGGCGCTGCTTCCGACGTCATTCGCCATGCATTACGCGCATCATCACTATCTGCGTCGCAGCAAGGATGTCACACCGATGATCTTTCCTGAAAAGCCCGAGCAGCCGGGATACTGGGATTTTCTCTACTTCTCTTTCACCATCGCGGTAGCTTCGCAAACTGCCGATGTGGCAACGGGCACCACGGATATGCGGCAAATCGCTCTGTTACAGTCGGTGATTTCGTTTGTATTCAATCTGGCGATTTTAGGGTTGTCGGTGAATGTGGGGGCGGGGTTGTTGAGTTAGCTGGGATGAACTGTAAGTGGCGGAAGATCACAGGAGTCATTGCAGAAGATTAAGTTATTGAAAATAATTGGATCATTATATAAATGACTTTCTATTTATACATGAATCTATACACATTTCTTTTGCGTGAATGCGTTATGAGAATGATGAAACACATTATCGAAATGTGCAGAAAAGATTTTACTAACTATTCTTCACACTATTCACTCATGTTTTTTTATCTATAAAAACAGGCTGTTATGCTGTGATCAATGGGTGCAGGGTGACGGTTATCATTCATCTCCGGTGAAGTCTGGTCGTGAAAAAACCGTCTTTGTCCGTTAAAGGATAGTCATATCCTTGTGGGAACATAGCACTTCGGTGGCTAGCAGGTGCTGCTCTCTTCCGTGAGCACGAGATTAGTTTGCACACTTTACGTAGCTTGAGATGGTGATGCCCTTACACACGTATAATGGCTCAAGTGTCAGGCAAACATATTCCTGCTGAGCGGATTCATGTAACCCTTGGCCTTAATGTAGGCCACATAGGTGTGATAGAGGTAGCGCTTAGGCTGGAGAGGCCTGATGCTGGCGTTCCCCATATAGAGCGCATTCGGCTCTGACGTGGTGAACAGGTAGCCACAGAAGTTTACTATCCGATCTGCGTCACGTTTGATGCGCATGGCTTCATCTTTTTTTGCTGAGACTGAAGCAACGCTCTGGCGTCCTGCTACTGGCTGAACTGCTGCATTAGCTGTCGCACGGTAACGGCCAGCTCGCCGCTGATTTTTTCCTTCAGTTGGGGATATCGCACGTTTGGCGGGATGATTTCAGGAAAATGCAGGATTACCAAACGGCGTGATACGTCGCCACTGCGGTCAGTGAAGCGCATCGGGTTATTATTCACCGCTAGTATCACCGCCGGAATATGTGTGGAATAGGCGTGCTGGTATTTCGTATCGCGCCGCTAATTGCCTTTAGGCCAGCGCCGTCGCCACTCCATTTCTTCTGATCGGGCAGCCTTATTAGCGAGTGGCCAATTACCGCCGCAAGCTCACGGGATGATTCCAGCGTTTCGTGACACGGCTTTGTCCGCACAGGACAGCATGGTGGCGATTTCCGCCATAATGCTTTTGCCGTTGCTGCCGAGTCCGGTGACTTTCAGAAACAGCTGACATTCGTTACGGTTCGCCAACACCACAAACAGTACAGCGAGAATAATGTTGCGTTTTTCTGCGTTACCTCTGGTGGCACGGTCTAGTCACTACCAGAAAACTGACGCATAAGCTTACAGTATTTCACCTTCTGCAGGGTTTATATAGGCGACAGTCCGTTTAGTGCTGTGAGTTCAATGGGTCGATGCAACGCTATCCTTAATCAAGGGGGGCGTTGCCATGAAACGAAGAACTCGGATTAACTACACGCCAGAGCA
>NZ_QKMJ01000015.1:0-84081 GCF_003208415.1 Pantoea sp. AG1095
AATGGCCGAGAGTTTGAATTCGACGGGATATTTTGTCGCCATAGACCTGCACCTTCAATGTCAGATTATGGTCCAACATTTGGGGTGCAGTTCATCAATGGCGACCGCGCATTATATAATCCGCTGACTGCCCTTAAAATCGCGCAGGAAACTGCCCCAGCGACGTTCATAGAACGGCGTGATGTGGGCAGTAAAGAAGTGGCTCACGCCGCGATCTTCATTAACCACTTCACAGATATCAATGGGCGCATCATCCGCAAGCGTATCCGTCGCTACACCGCCCGCCGCCTGAATAATCTCATCGATATCGCTATCAGCTTCGATACCAATCAGCAGGTTCGGTGCTTCGCTAGCGCTTTCACGAATGCTGGCGATGTAAGCACGGCGTACCTGTTTGTACTTGGCAAACAGTTGCGTTAACGAATCAATCATCTGCGCTGGCGGCTCGGCCACTTCGGACAACAGCAACGCATGACCACCTTCCAGCACGGTTTGCTGGCTCAGCGCACTGCCCTCTTCGCCAATCAAATGGGCGATTTCACCCGGCGAAAACTCTTTACCCGCAGGCAGTTTCGGATTGAGGAACAGCGTTTCGCCTTGCGTGATTTCAAACAGCGTGCGCACCGGCATACGCAGGTAAGGTTGTTCATCTTTGATGGCCTCGCCCATCGCCTCTTCCGAGGTGAAGAACGGGATCACGCTGCCGCCACCCTCTTTTTCCCAATGCTGTAATTCGACCGGCGAAGTCGCATCAAACTGTTCGGCGGGACTTTCGCCTGGCACCCACACATCGGCTTCCAGCAGCAGCTGGAAAAATTCCGGACGGTGCGCAGGCTCAGTAGCCGCCAGCTTCAGCACCTCTTCAAGACGGTTACTCATTTATCGTATTCCAAAAAAGACGGCAAGCTTGCGCCTGCCGTGATGAGGATTATTTCAGTAACAGATTGGCGACGGTGCGTACACCCAAACCGGTCGCACCCGCGGACCACTGATCCACCGCGCTTTTGCGGTACGTCGCGGAGCAGTCAATGTGCAGCCAGCCTTGCTGATATTTGCTGACGAAATGCGACAGGAACGCCGCCGCACTGCTGGCACCCGCCGCATGTGACGGGCTGGCGATGTTATTCAGATCGGCAAAGTTCGAAGGCAGATGGCTGCGATGGAACTCGGCCAGCGGCAGACGCCAGAAGGCTTCGTTTTCGCCGGTTGCGCTGCCAAGCAGCGATTCCGCCAGCACATCGTCAAAGGTAAACAGCGCGTGATAATCGTTACCCAGCGCGGTTTTCGCCGCGCCGGTCAGCGTTGCCGCATCGATCAGCAGTTCAGGATTTTGCTCGCTGGCATCGATCAGGCCATCGGCCAATACCAGACGACCTTCCGCATCGGTGTTCATCACTTCCACGGTTTTACCGTTGCGATAGCGAATGATGTCGCCCAGACGGAACGCGTTGCCGCTGACCATGTTGTCTGCGCAGCATAGATACAGCTTCACGCGCTTATTCAGACCGCGTGAAATCGCCAGCGCCAGCGCGCCAGTCAGCGTTGCCGCGCCGCCCATATCAGACTTCATTGAGTCCATGAAAGCGCTCTGCTTCAGGCTGTAACCGCCGGTATCAAAGGTGATGCCTTTACCGACCAGACAGGCGTAAACCGGCGCATCTTCATCGCCAGTTGGATTGAAATCCAGCGCCAATAATACCGGTGCGCGCGTAGAGCCACGGCCCACGGTGTGGATGCCGGCGTAACCCTGAACGCGCAGATCTTCGCCTTTGGTGATGCGATAGCTGACTGCTTTGCCGCCCACTTCGTTGATCAGATCAACCGCGTTGTGCGCCAGCTGTTCCGGGCTAAGATCTTCCGCCGGCAGGTTGATGGTGTCGCGCACCCAGTCAACAATCTTCAGACGACGTGCAAATTCAGCCTGATCGTCTTCATTGAATTCCGGCCACTCGACCTGACGTTTGCCTTTCGGGCTGCGGTAGCCTTGCCAGAACGCCCAGCACTTTTCCACATCCCAGCCTTCGCCCTGCAGCGAGACGTGACGAATGCCCTGGCCGTCCAGCTTGCGCCCCGCGCGCTGGATGCTCATCAGCGCGTCTGCGCCAGTCAGGTGAACGGTCATGCCACTTTCGTTGCTGCTCAGCAGCGCTTTGTCACCCCAGCGCGCATCGGCGGCCTGGGAGCTGAGCGTAATTATCATCGGTTGTGTTGTCATCGCGTGGCTCCGTTTGCGTTAGGTGTCACCTTGCGCCAGAACCGGCGCAAGGGGTGCATGAATTAGCGGGCGTTTGCCGCAGGCGAAAGTGCCCGCAGACGTGTTACCGCTTTGTTGACCAGCTCGATAGCGTACTCAATTTCCTCTGCGCTGGTGAAGCGTCCGAGCGAAAAACGCAGCGAGCTGTGTGCCAGCTCCTGCTCAACGCCCATCGCGCGCAGCACATAGGAAGGTTCGAGACTGGCCGAGGTACAGGCGGAACCGGATGACAGCGCCAAATCTTTCAGCGCCATAATCAGCGATTCGCCATCGACGTGGGCAAAACTAATATTGAGGATGTTCGGAGCGCCCTGCTCCAGCGAACCGTTGAGGTTCACGTTACCCAATTGACTAATACCGCGCCACAGACGCTGGCGCAGCTCGGCCAGGCGCGCCATTTCGCTGCTCATCTCTTCACGCGCAATACGGTAGGCTTCGCCCATGCCGACAATCTGATGCACCGGCAACGTGCCCGAACGCATGCCGCGCTCGTGACCGCCACCGTGCATCTGTGCATCGATTTGCAGACGCGGTTTACGACGCACCCACAGCGCGCCGATGCCTTTCGGTCCATACAGCTTGTGCGCTGAGAACGACATCAAATCCACCGGCAGTTCAGTGACGTCAATCGGCAATTTGCCGACGCTTTGCGTGGCATCAACGTGAAACAGGATGTCACGCGCACGGCACAGCGCGCCGAGTGCGGCGATGTCCTGAATCACACCGGTTTCATTATTGACGTGCATCAGCGACACCAGCACCGTGTCGTCGCGCAGTGCAGATTCGAGCATCTGCGGCGTAACGATACCGTCGCTGCCCGGCTGTAAGAAGGTGACATCAAAGCCTTCGTGCGCCAGTTGCTGGCAACTGTCGAGCACCGCTTTGTGTTCGGTTTGGCTGGTAATAATGTGTTTGCCGCGCGCCTGATGGAATTGCGCGGCACCTTTGATCGCAAGGTTGTCCGCTTCGGTCGCGCCGGAGGTAAAAACGATTTCACGGGGATCGGCATTGACCAGCTCAGCAACTTGATTGCGAGCCACATCAACAGCTTCTTCAGCCTGCCAGCCAAAACGGTGGGAACGGGACGCGGGGTTACCGAAAGTGCCATCCATTGTGAGAAACTGCATCATTTTGGTGGCAACACGCGGATCCGCAGGCGTAGTGGCTGCGTAATCCAGGTAAATCGGTAATTTCATTGCGCTAAAACTCCGTATAAAAAATCATACGTCTTTATAGCACATTCGGCCTCGCCCGTATGAACAGGAAAGGCCGAAGGAGAACTGATTAAGCGCGCAGATTAACGTTGATGGTTTCTTGCACACGATGCTGCTGAAAGCGGCGATTGTCGACGGTGTTCTGACGATCGGCCACTTCGAGGATTTCCTGATTATTCACCAGTTCCGCCAACGTGATGTTGTTGAGGAAGTCGCTGATGCGCTCACTCAGATCACGCCACAAAACGTGGGTCAGGCAACGCTCGCCGCCCTGGCAGCCCTCTTTGCCCTGGCATTTAGTGGCATCGACAGATTCGTCAACGGCGGTAATAACCGCGCCCACAGCAATCGCGCTTGAATCTTTGCCTAACAGATAACCGCCGCCTGGACCACGAACGCTGGCCACTAAGCCGTGCTTACGCAGACGTGAGAATAACTGTTCCAGATAGGACAAAGAGATGCCCTGACGCTCAGAAATGTCAGCTAGCGGCACCGGGCCCTCATTGGAGTGCAGTGCAACGTCCAGCATAGCGGTTACGGCATAACGTCCTTTGGATGTCAGTCTCATAGCATACAACCTCGTAAGCGTCCGTCCGGTTATCGGCGGGTTATCTGAAGAATTGATGCCAGTCTGACATTCCTGAGTAAAACGGTCAACTATTTAACCAAGTAAATTGCTCAACTATTTAACCAACTGTTTTACTCAACTATTATCCACATTACCTTTGCGCTTTTCGAACGATGCCATCATGCCGCGCAGGATGTTCAGTTCGTCGCGTTCGGGGCGCGCACGTGTATATAAACGACGCAGCTTGCTCATCACCTGGCTTGGCGTGCCTTCACGGATAAAGCCGCTGTTCAGCATCATCTGTTCGATGTGCTGATAGAAGCGCTCCAAATCGTCAACCAGCGGATACGGTGATTCGACCGGCTCTTCCGTCGGCGCGGCTTTTTCCTGCGCGTCCAGCCAGGCCATGCGCACTTCGTAAGCGATAATCTGCACCGCCATCGCCAGATTCAGTGAGCTGTATTCCGGGTTCGCCTGAATCGCGACGTGATAGTGACATTTCTGCAACTCTTCGTTAGTCAGGCCCACGCGCTCGCGGCCAAACACCAACGCCACCGGCGCCTGCTGGCCCTCTTCCACGCTTTTAATGCCGCACTCGCGTGAATCCAACATGGGCCACGGCAGTGAACGTGAACGTGCGCTGGTGCCAACCACCAAACTACAACCGGCAATGGCTTCATCCATGGTATCGACAATGCGCGCATTACCAATGACATCGCTGGCACCGGCGGCGAGGGAAATGGCCTGTGAATCGGGTTTCACCAGCGGATTGACCAGATAAAGGTTGGTTAAGCCCATGGTTTTCATCGCGCGTGCGACGGAGCCCATGTTGCCGGTGTGCGACGTTTCTACCAGTACGATTCGGATATTCTGCAGCATAATTAGAGGCGGTCAGGGAAATGATGGCGCGCATCCTAACATAAAAAGAGGACATTTGCTGAACACGCTGATATACTCCGCGCCGTTTTCCCCGTTCTTTAACATCCAGCGAGAGATACCGATGCATCCGATGCTCAACATAGCCGTGCGCGCCGCGCGCAAGGCCGGAAATTTAATTGCCAAGAATTATGAAACCCCGGACGCTGTCGAAGCCAGCCAGAAAGGCAGCAACGACTTCGTTACCAATGTTGACCGTGACGCAGAACGTCTGATTATCGAAGTAATTCGTAAATCGTACCCGAAACACACCATCATCACCGAAGAAAGCGGTGAGCTGGCGGGCGAAGATCAAGACATTCAATGGGTAATCGATCCGCTGGATGGCACCACCAACTTCATTAAACGTTTACCACACTTCTCCGTTTCTATCGCTGTGCGCATCAAAGGCCGCACCGAAGTGGCTGTGGTTTACGATCCAATGCGCAACGAACTCTTTACCGCCGTACGCGGTCAGGGCGCTCAGCTGAATGGCTATCGCCTGCGCGGCAGCACGGCGCGCGATCTGGATGGCACCATCCTGGCGACCGGCTTCCCGTTCAAGTTGAAGCAGCACGCAACCCCTTACATCAACATTGTTGGCAAACTGTTCACCCAGTGCGCTGATTTCCGTCGCACCGGTTCGGCGGCGCTGGATCTGGCTTACACCGCTGCAGGTCGCGTTGATGGTTTCTTTGAGATTGGCCTGAAGCCGTGGGATTTTGCGGCGGGCGAACTGCTGGTGCGTGAAGCGGGCGGCCTGGTGACTGACTTTACCGGCAACCACGGTTACGTGATGTCAGGTAACATCGTTGCGGGTAACCCACGCGTAGTGAAAGCAATGCTGGCATCGATGCGTGAAGAGTTAAGTGAAGCGCTGAAGCGCTAAATGCGAGAAGGCGGCTGAATCAGCCGCCTTTTTTTTGTTACCGACGTTCGTGGCTTAATACCTGACGCGGTTGCGTCTTGCGACCCACGCGCCCCAGCAATGCTGCCAGTACTGCTTCAATGACCAGCATAAAGAAGGTGAACCAGCTCGCTTTCGCCGTTGCGGCCGCCGCTTGCTCAGCCACTTCACGGGCTTTTTGCTCCGCCTGCTGTTTCAACTCCTGATACTGTTGCACGGCTTTTTTATAGCTCTCCTCGGTTTGAGTTACTATCTGCTCAACCTCTTGATCGCTTTTACCGGTGCGCGCTTTGATAATATTTTTCAGCGCATCACGATCGGCAGCTTGCAATGTATCTGAGTGACGATTCATAACGCCTTTCAACCAATTAGCCAGATCATTATCAGCATTCTGTGGATTTTGTGCCGTTTGCTCTGCTTGATTTTGCGCGTTATTGGCTTCGTTATTTACATCCTTTTGCAGATTCTCAGGTTGTAATTCTGTCTTGCCGGTTTGACGCAGCGTAGTTTGTAATTCGTTTTTTAAATCATCTAAATTGATATTACTTTCCTGCAGCTTCTCTTTTGCCATATTGGTCAGTGATGGCGCCGCTGCGGAAATTCCATTACCAACAGCATTTACGCCGGCGCCTAAAATATTAAACGCACCGCCAATAACGCCAGTTGCCAGGGTAATCGCGAGCCATAATGTCAAAATGGTGCTAACACCAAACATCAACAAACCATGCATCGCCCCTTCGCGCTGCGCCAGACGCCCCGCAACGTAGCTACCTACGCCCATGGCAATCAGCATACTCACGCCGGTCCAGATTAACGCGCCGGTTCCCAGATGCTGCAGCGGATTTTGTTCCTGTTGTGGATCGATGGTTGTTGCACCAATCGCTGTACCCAATATCCCCAATAAAATATGAATGATTAGCGCAGCGATAACGCCGGCAAATACTGCGCTCCATGAAATACGTTTTAATGGTAGGCCGCCATGCACGTCGTGCACCGTATCTACGCTGCCATTATTAATCCGAGTTTCAGGCATCGTTTTCTCCTCGCAGAATATTTCGCTGAAATTTTATAATTGCTAATCCACCAGGATATTGACTGGTGTAATTGAGCTTAGACAGAGAAATCTATTTTCACCAGCGCGCTAAGCGGAGATATTTAATTAACTGTTGAGGGGGAGAATACTTGCAACAGTGGAATATTTACACTACCCAAATATCCTTAATGTCAGAAAGGACGAATTCCACCGCCGATGCCCGGCGAGGCACTTTGCCATAATGCAACGCCCGCAACGATTAACAGCACGCTACCTAACATGGCGAGCAGCGGCACCAGCAGCCTGGTCGCAGGATGAGTACCGCCGGCCTGCCCTAAGCGCTGAGCCAGCAGACGGGAGCGCTGCACTAACAAGCCGAGCGCCGAAACCGTCACAGCAGTGCCCAACGCCATCGCCACGGCAGAGGCGACGCCCCACGCATACACACCAATCACTTTCGCAAACAGCAGCATCATGATGGCGCCGGAACAGGGCCGCAGCCCCATGGAAAACACCACCAGCGCCTGCGTTTTAGCGCTAACTGCCTGATCCATCTGCGCAGCGCTGGGCAGATGCGCATGTCCGCAGCCGCAGTGTTCATCGTGCTGATGCGCTGGGCGAATAGCGTGGATCTGCAACTTTGGCTGAGGACGCCATTGCTGACGCAGCGATCGCAATGCACGCCAACCGACCCAAATACCCAGCGCGACGACTAACAGATAACTGCCCTTCTCCAGCCAGTAGCTGCCGAGATGCATCTGACGCGACGAGGTTTGCAGTACTACCAGCATCAGCGTTACCAAACCAAGCGCCACGCCGCCCTGCAGCAAAGCAGCCAGCAACGTTAGCTTCATGCTGGTTTTCAACTTTGCCGGATGGGTGGCAAGAAAGGTGGTGATCACCACTTTGCCGTGTCCCGGCCCCAGCGCATGCAGCACGCCGTAAGCGAGGCTGAACAGCATCAGCGTCACGCCCGCATGCTGCGGTTGTTCAGCCACCTGCTGCAAAAGCTGCGTCATTTCGCGATTGAGGATTTTTTGCCACAGCACGCTTTGCAGCAAAATCTGCGACCAGTGCTGCCACAGCAGCACGCCCGCCAGCAGCAATAACACCGCCATCAGCCACAGCGGCCATAAACGACGTGAACGGGAGGGAAGCGAAATCAGTGACATGTCAGTGTCACCGTTTGGGCGAATTGCTGGCCAAGATCCATATCCTCTGGCGGCGCATCGGCTTTATCCAGCGACAGCGCATATTGCTTCAGCGAGTCATCCGGTTTCGGCGTATGCAGATCGATCTGGCAATGCGATTTAACGGTGTCGTCCATGGTTAATGCCTGTGGATTATCGTAATACATATCAACAAAGTAGCTGGGATCAAAAGTCTGAATGCGATACTGCTTCGCGCTCAATAACTGCGGCTCGCCAAACGGCACGATAAACTCCAGCACCGCTTTGTTGCCGTTGCGCGATAAGTTGTACTCTTTCGGCAGATTGAGAAATTTGACCCGATTTTTGTCCTGCCACACTTCGGTGAAATAGTGCTGACCGAGCACATTTGCCATCACCTGCGCCGCCAGCTTTTTCCACACCACATCACCGGGCTTGGCTTTACCTGCGTCGTACAACAGATCGGCGGAGGTTATCTCATCCATGGTCCACATCATTTTCATGCCGCTAAGATGTTGGTTGTCACTGATGAACTCGGTTTTCATGTCAATGAAGCTATGCGGATGTGACCAGGCTGCGGTGCTGAATAACAGCGTAAACGTAATGAGTGCAATTTTCATGTGTTATAAAGTAACAATTTTAAAGTGAAGTGTAGAGTGGCCCAGAAAAATTGTGACCCGCCCTAAAGCTCTGAACAAAAGTCACGACAAAGTGCAAGGTTACCGCGTGGAGTTAGCTATTCTTAGCTCAAAAGTGACCTGCGGATAAACCATTGATGAGTTCTGCACCCTCCTCTGCACCACTCTTCAGCCGTTCCCAGCGTCGTTGTCATCTGTTACTGCTGCTATTTCTGCCTGCTCCCGCGTTGACGCTTGAAAAGCTCTGCCAGTTGAATGGCGTGGCGCCTGTTGTCGCCCGACAGGATATCGCGGATGTGGGAGAGGAGATACAGCGTTACCATCAACTGGAGCTACACCAGATGGTCGATGGCAGCTTCCGCATTCACGGGACGGAACTGGACAGGCGGCTGTGCCTGATCCATTGGCTGCGACGCGCGCTGCGTTTGTCGCAGGATTTTGTCTGCGAGCATTTTGCCCCGGTGCTGCGTCAGCGCCTGAAAGTCCTGAAAATCGAGAAAGCGCTGTGGGATGAAACCAACCTGCAGGCGCTGATTCAGCACTGCAGCCTGCGTCTGGCGCGCGACTTCAGCCCGCGCGACCGCCTGTTTCTGCAAATCTTCATGAAGTATGCGCTGTGCCAGCGCCAAAACGCCTTGTTCAATGACGGACAGCGCGCGTGGCTGGCGGAAAAAGTCGAACGTGCTGCCGCCGACGACGTCATCCATCACTGGCAGAAGCGCTGCCACTTAGCGCCGGATGTAAGCGAGACCGACTTCTGGACGCTGCTATTTAGCCTGATTCACGCGCCAACCGCTACGCAGCTGGAGCATCCGCAGGCAGTAAAGCTGATGCAGTCAGTGGAAGCGCTGATTGCGCGCTTTGAGCAGTTGGCACAAACCACCTTCAGAAATCGCGCCGAACTCACTCAGCAACTCTTTACGCATCTGGCGCAGGCGCTGGATCGCAGCCATTTTGCCATCGGCATCGATAACAGCGTGGCGCTGGATGTCGCACGACTCTATCCGCGCCTGCTGCGCACCACTGAACGCGCACTTGAGCATTTCAGCCGTAACTTTGCCACGCGCTTTAGTGCTGAAGAGATAAGTCTGGTGGCGGTGTTATTTGGTGCCTGGTTGATGCAGGAGAGTGCATTGCAGGAAAAGCAGGTGCTGCTGCTGACGGGCGCGGATGCGGCGCTTGAGCAGTTGCTGGAGCAGCAGCTGCGGGAAATGACGCTGCTACCGATTAACATCAGCTATCAGGACGTCGTGCATTTTCAGCGTGAAGGCGCGCCGCGCGACATCGCGCTGGTGATCACGCCGTATGCCATTTCATTGCCGCTGTTCTCACCGCCGCTAATCCAGGCGGAGCTGCCGCTGAGTCGTCATCAGCAGCAGCGTATTCTCCAGTTGCTGGAGAGTTAAGCGGCGCGCGGACGCAGGAACAGCGCCGGCAACGCCACTAACGCCATCACCCAGAACAGATGTCCTTGCAGATGCGTAAACAGCACGCCGCAAATCATAGTCATCACCGCAATACCGCCGCCCATGGCCAGCGCCGAATAGAGCGATTGCAGACGAATCACTTCCGCGCCTTTGCGCGCGGCAATAAACCGCATCGCCGCTAAATGGCAGACGGTAAAGCTGCCGCAGTGCAGAATTTGCGCCACGATCAGCAACGGCAACGCGGTGCTGGATCCCAGCATTGTCCAGCGGATAATGGCGCACACGCCTGATAACAGCAGCAGATCGCGCGCACTCCAGCGGCGGAACAGTCGGCTGCTGAGAGCAAAAATGATGATTTCAGCCACCACGCCCAGCGACCACAAGTAGCCAATAATCGACGCGGAATAACCGCTCTCCTGCCACCAGATCGCGCTGAAGCTGTAGTAAGCCGCATGCGCGCCCTGCAACAATGTCACGCATAACATGAAACGCCACACCGCATTTTCGCGCAGCAAATCACGCCATGCCTGCCAGCCACCATCGGTTGACGTCTGACGTTCACTGCCCTGCGGCTTCGTCGCTGGCGTTAACATCATCCCACCTAACATGCCGATCGCGCCCAGTGACAGCAGCACCAGAATCGCCTGCGATGAGAACGCCGTGACAAGCATGCCGGTTAAGGCAGAGCTGATGACAAACGCCAGCGAGCCCCACAAACGAACCGGGCCATATGTCAGACCAATTTGCTGCGTCCAGGTGGCGGCCAGCGCATCACTCAGCGGCACCAGCGGTGAGAAAAACAGGTTGAAGCCGATCATCACGAACAGCAGCCACATCCACTGTTGTCCCAGCCAATAACCGATAGCGAACAGGCACGTCATCAGCGCCAGCAGGCGCAGCGCAGTGACCAGCTGTGAGGGATTTTTTACCTGCGAGGCAATCAGCAAACTGCCGACAAAGCGCGCCACCATGCCGCACCCCAGCAGCAGACCGATTTTTTCTGCATCAAGTCCGGTGCCTTTGAGCCACACGCTCCAGAAAGGAAGGTAAATGCCGTAACAGAAGAAGTAAGTGAAGTAGCCCAAACCGAGCCATTTGGCGGAGCCGATTGCCATATTCCCTCCAGCAAAAATGCTGCTGAGCAGCACGAGTGGGCGCTACTTTGTCAGAGCACTGCTGCGACGGCAATAAAAAAGGATGGCTTGCACCATCCTTTTTTGCACTGCATCGAGAAGCGTAACGCTTACGCGTACACCGGCAGACGGCTGCAGATTTCCAGCACTTTCTGTTTGGTACGTTCGATGGTCGCTTCGTCGTTGATGTTATCCAGCACGTCAGCGATCCAGCCAGCCAGCTCGCGAACATCAGCTTCTTTGAAGCCACGACGCGTCACCGCTGGGGTACCGATACGCACGCCAGAGGTCACGAACGGGCTCTTCGGATCGTTAGGTACGCTGTTTTTGTTCACGGTAATGTTGGCGCGGCCCAGAGCGGCATCGGCTTCTTTACCGGTCAGGTTTTTGCTGACCAGATCGATCAGGAACAAGTGGTTGTGTGTACCACCGGAAACGATGTTGTAACCGCGCTCCAGCAGAACTTCCACCATCGCTTTCGCGTTCTTAGCCACCTGCTGCTGATAAGTCTTGAACTCTGGCTCCATCGCTTCTTTGAACGCCACCGCTTTACCGGCGATCACGTGCATCAGAGGACCGCCCTGACCACCCGGGAACACCGCGGAGTTCAGTTTTTTATACAGCTCTTCGTCACCGTTTTTCGCCAGGATCAGGCCGCCGCGCGGACCCGCCAGGGTTTTATGGGTGGTTGAAGTCACGATGTGGGCATGAGGAACTGGGTTCGGATAGACGTCTGCGGCGATCAGGCCCGCAACGTGTGCCATATCGACGAACAGGTAGGCGCCAACGCTGTCTGCGATTTCACGCATTTTGGCCCAATCGCACACGCCAGAGTAAGCAGAGAAGCCGCCGACGATCATTTTTGGCTTGTGGGTTTGTGCCAGCTCAGCCAGTTCTTCGTAGTTGATTTTGCCGGTTTCATCGATGCCGTAAGGGATAACGTTGTACAGCTTACCCGACAGGTTTACCGGGGAACCGTGCGTCAGGTGACCACCGTGCGCCAGGTTCATACCCAGAATGGTATCGCCCGGCTGCAGCAGCGCGGTGTAAACCGCGAAGTTGGCCTGAGAACCGGAGTGCGGCTGTACGTTAGCGAAATCTGCGCCGAACAGCTCTTTAGCGCGATCGATCGCCAGTTGCTCAACGATATCGACGTATTCACATCCGCCGTAATAGCGTTTGCCCGGATAGCCTTCGGCATATTTGTTGGTGAGCTGTGAACCTTGGGCCTGCATTACGCGTGGGCTGGTGTAGTTTTCAGAAGCAATCAGTTCAATGTGCTCTTCCTGACGCACTTTCTCTTGCTCCATAGCCTGCCACAACGCGGCATCATAATCGGCAATGTTCATATCACGCTTTAACATCCGGACTCTCCTGACTCAGCTAACTTTTTAACGGCAGTTTAGGCCCCGGCTAGGGGGCGAAGGCGAACAGTGTAAACGGTTTTGACAGGTGACGGTAGCGTCAATCCCCTCTTTTTGCGCAAACGATTGGCATGGCGCTGGAACGGGTTTTTTACGCTTTTTTGCAAGCCAGAAAATCACGAAATTTGCTCACTTTCATGGCGAAAGAATTTCAGCTTTGCGCGCCAGCCCGCACCTTTCTTGCTTAATCCTTAATCACAACAAGGGATTTACAGGCGCTTCGATTACTCATAAGATGCATTTAAAATACATGTTTAAATTCACTCTGAGGATTTCACCATGCTCGACGCGCAAACCATCGCTACCATCAAATCGACCTTGCCCGCCATTGCCCAGGTTGGACCGCAGCTGACCGGCCATTTCTACCAACGTTTACTGACGCAACATCCTGAACTGAAAAACGTGTTCAACATGAACAATCAGCGCAGCGGCAATCAGCGGGAAGCGTTGTTCAACGCCATTGTGGCTTACGGCAGCAACCTGGAAAATTTGGCCGTGCTGTTGCCGGCGGTGGAGAAAATCGCGCAGAAGCATGCCAGCCTGAACATTCAGCCCGAGCAGTATGCGATTGTGGGTGAAAACCTGCTGGCGACAATTGATGAGCTACTGCATCCGGGTGAAGAAGTGCTGACCGCATGGGGCAAAGCGTACGGCGTGCTGGCTGATGTGTTTATCCAGCGTGAAGAAGCCATCTATTCGGCCTCCGAAGAGAAAACCGGCGGCTGGCGCGGTGCGCGTGATTTTCGTATTCGCGCTATCAATCAGGAGAGTTCGGTGATCAAGAGTTTTGAACTAGTGCCAAACGACGGTAAGCCGGTGGCAACCTTTCTGCCAGGTCAGTATCTGGCCATCAGCCTACAACCGGCAGGCTGTGAAAATATTCAGCATCGCCAGTATTCGCTGACGCACCAGCCAAATGGGCAATTTTATCGCATCGCGGTTAAACGCGAAGCGCTGGGCAGCGTGTCGGGCTGGCTACATGACCGCGCGCAGGTGGGCGATATCGTGCAATGCGCGGCACCAGCCGGTGATTTCTTCCTGCAGGCTGAAGCCGCTACGCCGATTACGCTGATCTCTGCTGGCGTCGGCCAAACTCCCATGCTGGCGATGCTGGCTACTCTGGCGCAGCAGCAACATCCGGCGGCGGTTAACTGGCTACACGCTGCGGAAGCCGGTTCGCAGCATGCGTTTGCTGAAGAGGTAAAATCCCTCGGCGCGCGCCTGCCAAACTTCACCAGCCACGTTTGGTATCGTCAGCCGGAAAGTGCCGATGCCGGACGTTACGACGCTCAGGGCTTGATGGATTTGGCGAGCGTGTCCTCCGCGCTGAACCAGGCCGATCGTCAGTTCTGGATCTGTGGTCCGCTGCCGTTTATGCAGTTTGTCGCACGTCAACTGGTCGATGCCGGCATCAATGCCGATCGCATCCACTACGAAGTATTTGGCCCGCACAAGGTGCTGTAAAACAAAAAAGCCTGCGCAAGGCAGGCTTTTGCAGGCAATGCGCGAAGGGGCTTAAATCGCCTCTTCGTCCTCTTCACCGGTACGGATACGCACTACGCGCGCCACGTCAAAGACAAAGATTTTGCCGTCGCCGATTTTGCCGGTCTGCGCGGTTTTCATAATGGTTTCTACGCAGGTATCGACGATATCGTCACCTACCACCATTTCGATTTTCACTTTTGGCAGAAAATCGACCATGTACTCAGCGCCGCGATACAGCTCAGTGTGACCTTTCTGACGACCAAAGCCTTTCACTTCACTGACGGTCATCCCGGTGATGCCCACTTCAGCTAAGGCTTCACGTACATCATCGAGTTTGAATGGTTTGATAATTGCATCGATCTTTTTCATGACAGATCCTTTTTTACTCCCTCCATGATGGACGGATACCGTTAGTATAATTGTTCCTGACGCTGCCGCAGCAAGCTACTCTTTAAATTCGCTGGCGTCCAATTCATGTCGCGACAGCAGCTTATAGAATTCAGTGCGGTTACGTCCAGCCAGACGCGCAGCGTTGGTGACATTTCCTTTGGTCATCTGCAGCAGTTTACGCAGATAGTTCAGCTCAAATTGATTACGTGCTTCGACGAAAGTCGGCAGCGCGGTATTTTCCCCCGCCAGCGCCTGTTCAACCAGGGCATCACCGATGACCGGCGCGGTACTCAAGGCAACGCACTGTTCAATCACGTTGACCAGCTGACGTACATTGCCCGGCCAGGCGGCGCTGACCAGCCGCTTCATCGCATCAACCGAAAAGCTACGCACGAAAGGTTTATGGCGATCGGCGGATTGGCGCAGCAGATGATTCGCCAGCAGCGGGATATCTTCAGCGCGCTCGTGCAGCGCGGGAATTTTCAGATTCACCACGTTAAGACGATAGTAGAGATCTTCGCGGAAACTCTTCTTCTCCATCGCTTTGGGCAAATCGCGGTGCGTCGCGGAAATAATCCGCACGTTGATATCCAGATCGCGGTTGCTGCCTAACGGCCGCACTTTGCGCTCCTGCAGCACACGCAGCAGTTTCACCTGCAGCGCCTGAGGCATGTCGCCAATCTCATCAAGAAACAGCGTGCCGCCTTCCGCCGCCTGGAACAGACCTTCACGTGCGCTGACCGCGCCGGTAAAGGCGCCTTTAGCGTGGCCAAACAGTTCGGACTCTAAAAGTTGTTCCGGCAGCGCACCACAGTTGATGGCGATGAACGGCTTGGTGGCGCGCGGGCTGGCGGCGTGAATCGCCTGCGCCAGCACTTCTTTACCGGTGCCGCTTTGCCCATTAATCAGCACGCTGACGTCAGATTGTGCCACCATGTGCGACTGCTCCAGCAAGCGCAGCATCTGCGGATTGCGCGTCACAATCGCTTCGCGCCAGCCGTCATCGCTGATCGGCGCGCGTTGAGCCAGCGCTTCATCTATCGCTTTATATAAGGCATCACGATCGACCGGTTTGGTCAGAAAGCTGAACACGCCTTGTTGCGTGGCGGATACCGCTTCCGGGATCGAACCGTGCGCGGTGAGAATGATCACCGGCAAGCCCGCATGACGTTTCTGCACTTCGCCGAACAGCGCCAGACCATCCATTTCGTCCATGCGCAGGTCGCTGATCACCAAGTCGACCTTCTCTTTCTGCAGATGGCGCAGGGCTTCCGGCCCGCTGGCGGCCGTCGCCACCTGATAGCCTTCGCTGCTCAGACGCATGCCGAGCAGTTTCAATAAGCCCGGATCATCATCCACCAGCAATAAACGTGCGGCTTGTTTCATGGTTATTGATCCTCACTTTGCACATCGCTGCCGCCGTGCGATGTGTCGCTGCTATCAGGCGCTTTACGCGACGACAGCTGGCGTTCAATGTCGGTTAAACGCTCTAACTTGCGTTGGGTATCGGCCAGCGACTGACGCATTTTGGTTTGCTGCTGGCGCAGGTTATCCATCTCCGCGTCATTGCTCTGCTGCAAAGCGGCGTAGCGTCCACGCGCTTCGCTCAGCTCCAGTTGGGCCGCCTGATTGCTGCGCCACAGCTGGAGCAGCGGACGCACCGACGTCGGATAAGCCGCGCTGTAACCGTCTAAGGTAGTGACGAAATCACGGCGCTCAACTGGCGTGACGTTACCGTTCGCGAGCAAGATGCCCTGCTTGAAGGCGCGCGCCCAGCCTTGCACCGGCCAACGACGCGCTTCTGCACGCGCTTCGGCCGGCGATAAGCGCTCGGCGCAATCCATTGCGCGCTGCCAATAGAGCGGATTGCCTGCGGCGGCTGGCGTTTCGATTTGCCACACGTTTTGGCAATCGGTCGCCAGATAATCCGGCAGGCGTACCTCCGGTTCAGGCACGCTAACGCCATTATGCTGCGTACGATCTTGTGACGGTGCCTGGCAGGCGCTGAGGCCGAAAACCAGCACTGCACTGGCCACAAGTTTGAATAGGGTTAATTTCATTAATCAGGCATTCCCGGCGCTGGTCGTCAGAATGATACGAAAACAGACATCCGCATCCTTGCGCGTTACCAACTGCAGATCGCCGTGCATCCTGCGCAGACAATCTTTGGCGATGCTTAAGCCCAGCCCGCTGCCTTTAACCGGCCCTTTGCGCTGTTGGCTGCCCTGATAAAAGGGCTCAAAAATCATCGCCTGCTCTTCAGCCGGAATCGGTGTGCCGGTGTTTGCCACCTCAATCCACACCTGGTTGCCCTTCTGCTGGCTCTGCAGCCAGATGTTACCGGATTCACTGCCGTAGTTCACGGCGTTCGAATAGAGGTTGTCGATCACCCGCTGCAGCAGCGTCGCTTCCGCCAGACAATGATGCACTTGCAGATCAACGTGGGTGGTCATTTCACGTGCATTGGCTGGCAAGGAGTGCACTTTTACCACCGAATCAATGATCTCATTTAGCGCCACGGGCTTCAGCGCCATCGGTCCATCGGCCAGCTTGCGGTTGTAATCGAGCAACTGCTCAATTAGCCGCTGTAAATGACGGCTGCTGGTATCGAGAATCGCCACCACTTCCTGCTGCTCGGCATTCAGTGGTCCAGCGACCTGATCGGCCAGCAGTTCAGTGCCTTCACGCAGACTGGCAAGCGGCGTTTTCAGCTCATGCGACAGGTGGCGCAAAAATTCGTGGCGCTGCTCTTCCAGCCAGCTTAACCGCTCACTCAGCCAGACGATGCGCTGCCCCAACGAACGGATCTCACGCGGACCACGGAAACTGCCGCTATCGCCCAGCGCCTTACCTTCGCCCAATCGATTGATCATGCGTTCAACCCGCTTCACCGGACCGATGATCATCCCCGTGAACAGCAAAACCAGCACCAGGCTAATCAGGAACAGAATCAGCGCCTGCCAGCCAAAAAACTGACCGCGATCGGCGATTTCACGCTGCAGCTGTAAGCCGCGCGAAAATACCACTTCACGCGTTGCCTGCACCATTTGCGTGTTGGTATCGGAAAAACGCTCCAGCGCACTGGCGGCTTGCGCCTCAGGATTGCCGTTATCGCACTGCAGTTGCTGCAGCGAAGGCAAGGTGGTTTGCAGCACTTTGAAGGAAGGCAGATCGGGCAAACTGGCAGCGTGACTGCTGAGCATTTGGCCGTAGCGCGTCCACTGCGTTTGATACAGCTTCGCCAGCGACGCATCGCCGAGCACGCAATATTGGCGGTAGCTGCGCTCCAGCTCCAGCGCGGTACGCGCCATCGCTTCGCTGCGACGCACATCGGTAAAGGTATTGCGGTTGGTATCCGCCGCCTGGTTGCTTAACGCCGAAAGACTTTCCCACGCTTGCCATGCCAGCACCAGTAACGGTAGCAGTACCAGCAGGAAAGCCATTAACACTAACTGCCGCAGGGATCGGGGAAACAGACGCCATTTCATCACAACCGCGCTTCCTTAAATGTGAGCTGCAGGCATGCTAGCGAAGTATCAAAACGGAAGAAAGGCCAGATATGAAAACGGCAGGCCTTTTGGCCTGCCGTGAGAGCGACGCCGCAGCATCGCTTGCAAAATAGGTGGAGCCTAACTCAACGTTGCGCCCGATGTTTGATAACGTTGCAAAGCAAACGATTATCGGTGAGGTGGACGACAGGCTCCGTTTGGTGCGTCATTCGGTTTTTATGAGCTCAGCCGCTGAAGCGGGGCAATCATAAACAGGTGAATGAGCCACGTAGAGATTATAGCAAGTATCGTGCCAATAAATAAATAGCGTTTATTATCAGAGAAATGCCTTAGATGAAGCGCTCTCCCAGAGAAAAGCGGACCGGACGGTCTGTGAAAAGTGTCGCTGATTAGCAACGTGTTTGTGGTGGTAATTTACTGGCTATATAAATCAATGGGTTAAATGTCACCTTTTGACGACAACGTATTGGCGGGATTGTCGTTATTTTCCGACAGTTTAGAGATTATGCGGATTTCAGTAAGGTCGCCATGAATGGTGGACCTGCAAAACGCGCAGAATAAAAAAGGCCGCTATTTAGCGGCCTTTGTTTTGCTTATCCCAACTGCTTACGCGCGTTGCGGAAGATACGCATCCACGGGCTGTCTTCGCCCCACTCTGCCGGATGCCAGGAGTTGCTCACGGTACGGAACACACGCTCTGGGTGCGGCATCATAATGGTGACGCGTCCGCTCTCGTTGGTTACCGCAGTGATGCCGTTAGGCGATCCGTTCGGGTTAGCCGGATAGCTTTCTGTCACTTTGCCGAAGTTATCGACGAAGCGCAGCGCCACCAAACCTTTGCTCTCCAGCTGTGCCAGATGCGCGCCGTCACGCACTTCGACAAAACCTTCACCGTGCGATACCGCGATTGGCATATGCGATCCGACCATGCCATCCAGCAGCAGCGATGGGCTCGCCGCTACTTCAACCAGGCTGAAACGCGCTTCGAAACGCTCGGACTGGTTGCGCACAAAGCGTGGCCACAGCTCGCTTCCTGGAATCAGCTCGCGCAGGTTCGACATCATCTGACAACCGTTACACACGCCAAGTGCCAGCGTCTGTGGGCGATGGAAGAAATTTTCGAACTCATCACGCACGCGACCATTGAACAGAATGGATTTCGCCCAGCCTTCACCCGCGCCCAGCACGTCACCGTACGAGAAGCCACCGCAGGCGACCAGCGCCTGGAACTCTTCCAGACCGCGACGGCCCGCCAGCAGATCGCTCATATGTACGTCAACTGCAGTAAAGCCCGCACGATGGAAGGCGGCGGCCATCTCTACGTGTGAGTTAACGCCCTGCTCACGCAGCACTGCCACACGCGGACGTGCGCCCGTCGCAATCATCGGTGCCGCAACATCTTCTTCTGGTTTGAAGGTCAGATGGACGTTCAGACCTGGGTCGTTATCGTCTTTCTTCGCTTCATGCTCCTGATCGGCACAGGCTGGGTTATCACGCAGACGCTGCATCTGCCAGGTGGTTTCTGCCCACCAGGTACGCAGCGTGCTACGGCTTTCGCTGTACACCGCGCTGTCGCCAGAGCGGATCACGAAGCGATCGCCTGGCAGGGCTTTACCAATCACGTGCAGGTTAGCGCTCAGACCGTGGTCAGCGAACACCTTCTCGACGGCTGCACGATCCGCTGCGTTGATCTGCAGCACCGCGCCCAGCTCTTCGGTGAACAATGCGGCTAACGCATCGCTGCCCAGCGCGGCGATATCGGCTTCGATACCGCAGTGACCGGTGAAGGCCATCTCCGCCAGCGTGACCAGCAGGCCGCCGTCAGAACGGTCGTGGTAAGCCAGCAGTTTCTGCTCGGCCACCAGCGCCTGAATGGCGTTGAAGAAGCCCGCCAGCTGCGTAGCATCACGCACGTCGGCAGGCTTATCGCCCAGCTGACGATAAACCTGCGACAGCGCAGTCGCGCCAAGGGTGTTCGCGCCGTTGCCGAGATCCACCAGCAGCAGCAGGTTGTCTTGATCCGCCTGCAACTGCGGCGTCACGGTGCGACGCACATCTTCCACGCGCGCAAAGGCGGTGATCACCAGCGACAGCGGCGAGGTCATTTCGCGCTGCTCAGTACCTTGCTGCCAGCGGGTTTTCATCGACATCGAGTCTTTGCCCACCGGAATGGTGATACCCAGCGCGGGACACAACTCTTCGCCGACCGCTTTAACCGCCGCGTACAAGCCCGCGTCTTCGCCTGGATGACCGGCGGCGGCCATCCAGTTCGCAGAGAGCTTAACGCGTTGCAGCGAACCAATGGAGGTTGCGGCGATGTTGGTCAGCGCTTCACCGACGGCGAGGCGACCTGAAGCCGCGAAGTCGAGCAATGCGACGGGTGCACGTTCACCAAGCGAGAATGCTTCACCGTGATAGCTATCGAGGCTGGCGGTGGTGACGGCGCAGTTCGCGACCGGAATCTGCCACGGTCCTACCATCTGATCGCGCGCCACCATGCCGGTTACGCTGCGGTCACCAATGGTGATCAGGAAGGTTTTTTCCGCCACGGTCGGCAGGTGCAGCACGCGATTCACCGCATCCGCTACGCTAATCCCGTCACGCTGCAGCGCTTCGCCGTTGGCCTGCTGGCTGGCAACATCACGCGTCATCTTCGGTGTTTTGCCCAGCAGTACGTCGAGAGGCATGTCGATTGGCTTGTTGTCGAAATGGCTGTCGGCGAGGTTCAGATGCAGCTCTTCGGTGGCTTCACCGATGACCGCATAAGGCGCGCGTTCACGCTGACACAGCTCGTCAAACAGCGCCAGTTTCTCCGGCGCGACCGCCAGCACATAACGTTCCTGCGACTCGTTACACCATACTTCCAGCGGACTCATGCCTGGCTCATCGCTGAGGATGTCGCGCAGGTTGAAGTTACCGCCACGATTACCGTCGCTCACCAGCTCTGGCATGGCGTTCGAAAGGCCGCCCGCGCCGACGTCGTGGATGAACAGAATCGGGTTGGCTTCGCCCAGCTGCCAGCAGCGGTCGATCACTTCCTGGCAACGACGTTCCATCTCTGGGTTGTCGCGCTGTACTGACGCAAAGTCGAGATCGGCATCCGATTGGCCTGATGCCATTGACGATGCCGCGCCACCACCCAGACCGATGTTCATAGCCGGGCCACCCAGCACGATCAGCTTGGCGCCGACCACGATCTCGCCTTTCTGCACGTGATCGGCACGGATGTTACCGATGCCGCCCGCTAGCATGATGGGCTTGTGATAGCCGCGCAGCTCCACGCCATTGTGGCTGTTAACGCGCTCTTCATAGGTACGGAAGTAGCCGTTGAGGGCTGGACGACCAAATTCGTTGTTGAACGCCGCGCCGCCCAATGGACCTTCGGTCATGATATCCAGCGCAGTGACGATGCGATCCGGCTTACCGAAATCCTCTTCCCACGGCTGTTCAAAGCCTGGAATACGCAGGTTCGATACCGAAAAACCGACCAGACCGGCTTTTGGCTTCGCGCCACGTCCGGTTGCGCCTTCATCACGGATTTCGCCACCAGAACCGGTCGCGGCACCCGGCCACGGTGAAATGGCGGTTGGGTGGTTATGGGTTTCGACCTTCATCAGGATATGTGCGGCTTCCTGATGGAACTCATATTCGCCCTTCTGCGCATCGGCGTAGAAGCGGCCAACCTCAGAACCTTCCATTACCGCAGCGTTGTCTTTATAGGCAGACAGCACGTGCTCAGGATTGTGTTCAAAGGTGTTCTTGATCATTTTAAACAGCGACTTCGGCTGCTTTTCGCCGTCGATAATCCAGTCGGCATTGAAGATCTTGTGACGACAGTGCTCGGAGTTTGCCTGCGCAAACATGTAGAGCTCGATGTCGTTTGGATTGCGGCCCAGCTTAGTAAAGGCATCAAGCAGGTAATCGATCTCATCATCAGCCAGCGCCAGGCCCAGCGTGATGTTGGCCTGCTCCAGCGCGCTGCGGCCTGCGCCCAGCACGTCAACGCTTTTCAGCGGCTGCGGCTGATGGTGAGCAAACAGCTGCTGCGCATCGTTGAGATCAGCGAACACCGTTTCCATCATGCGGTCATGCAACAGGCTCGCCAGCTGCTGCCACTGTGCTTCCGTCAGCTCAGGTGCCTGCACATAGAAGGCCATACCGCGCTCAAGACGCAATACCTGTGGCAGATCGCAATTATGGGCGATGTCGGTGGCTTTCGATGACCACGGTGAAATGGTGCCGGGACGCGGCGTTACCAGCAACAGACGCCCTTGAGGCGCATGTTCGGCGAGAGAAGGACCGTATTTCAGCAGGCGTTGCAGGCGGGCTTGCTCGTCCGCGCTGAGCGGTGCACTAACATCGGCAAAATGGACGTACTCGGCGTAAATATCACTCACCGGAAGGTGAGCGTCCTGAAAGCGGGTCAGCAGTTTGTTTACACGAAATGCCGACAGAGCGGGCGAACCACGCAGAATTTCCATCATTAAAGATCTCTCGTCTTTGAAGTGCCGGGCGACGCTTCATTGGGCGCAACAGGGGAAAACGGGCGGTATTATAGAGAAACAGCTCGGGTTACGAAACCGTTTGCGCATAAATTCTGGCACCTGGCGTTTGGCTGAATTTTGCACAATTCTTGCTATAAAAGTTGCCCTGCCCCTTTTTGTTGCGCAAAATGCCCCTCGCTCTGGGAGTTAAAACAACATAAATACTGCCTTTAAAAGACAGAGGCCTGTGAGCCATTACGAGACAACTATTTGAAACGCCTAAAAATAAACTATCTGTTTATCGGTCTGATCACCGTGCTACTTGCGCTAGCATTGTGGCCTTCAATCCCGTGGTACGGGGGCGGAACAGACGCGCTATCACAGATCAAATCACGCGGAGTGCTGCGCATCAGTACCGTTAACTCTCCGCTGACTTACTACACCATTAACAATGCACCAGCCGGTATGGATTACGAGCTGGCGAAGCGCTTCGCCGATTACCTTGGCGTGAAACTGGAAGTTGAGGTGCGTCCTAATCTCGGCGATCTGTTTGACGACCTCGATGACGGTAAAGCGGATTTGCTGGCGGCCGGCTTGATCTACAACAGCGAGCGCCTCGCGCACTACCAAAGTGGCCCGAGCTACTATTCGGTGTCGCAGCAGCTGGTGTACCGCATTGATAAGCCTCGCCCGAAGAATCTCGGCGATCTCAAAGGCCGTCTGATTGTGCAGTCCGGTTCGGCATATCTGTCAACTTTACGTTCCGCCAAAGCTGACAGCTATCCCGATCTCGACTGGGCGATCTCCACCGATCAGGGCCAGAAAGCGCTGCTTGAAGCGGTTGCTGACGGCAAACTCGATTACACGGTGGGCGATTCGGTCACCATCGGCCTGCTGCAGCGCATTCATCCGCAGCTGGCGGTGGCGTTTGATGTGACCGACGAAGAGCCGGTCACCTGGTATTTACCGCGTAACGAAGACGACAGCCTGAGTGCGGCGATGCTCGACTTCTACAGCCAGATGGGCGAGGAAGGCACGATGGCGCGGCTGGAAGAGAAGTATCTCGGCCACGTTGGCACCTTCGATTACGTTGATACCCGCACCTTCCTGCGCGCCATTGATAACACGCTGCCGGATATCAAACCGCTGTTTGAGAAATATTCCGCCAGCATGGATTGGCGTTTACTGGCGGCGATCTCTTATCAGGAGTCGCACTGGAATCCGCAGGCCACATCGCCAACCGGCGTGCGCGGCATGATGATGTTGACGCGTAATACCGCCGACAGCCTTGACGTCAACGATCGCCTCGATCCCGAACAGAGCATTCGCGGCGGCAGCGAATATCTCAAGCGCATGATGGAGAAAGTCCCGGAAACGATTCCTGAAGATGAACGTATCTGGTTCGCGCTGGCGGCATATAACATGGGCTATGCGCACATGCTGGACGTACGCAAGCTGACGGCGAAACAGGGCGGCAATCCCGACAGCTGGGCCGACGTGAAGCTGCGTTTGCCGATGTTGAGCCAGAAGCGCTATTACACGCAAACCACCTACGGCTACGCGCGCGGCCACGAAGCTTATAACTACGTGGAGAATATCCGTAAATATCAGATCAGTTTGGTGGGATATTTGCAGGAACAGGAGAAGCGTTTAGCGCAGCAGTCGGCACTGGAAGCGGAGTTAGGCGCCGGTTACCCGGCGGTCGAACCGAAAATTGCGATGAATTAACCGGTGCGCTGCGCCTGACGCAGCGCCCTCTTCTGTTCGCGACGCATGCGGAAAAAGTCACTCAGCATCCCGGCACACTCTTCCGCCAGCACACCGCAATCAATCTGAATTTGATGATTCATGCCGGGATGACCAATCACATCCAGCAGTGAACCGGCCGCGCCGGTTTTCTCATCTTTAGCGCCGTACACCAGCCGCGTGATGCGGCCGTGCACCATCGCACCGGCGCACATCACGCAGGGTTCCAGCGTGACATACAGCGTGGTATCCAGCAGACGATAGTTTTCCAGTACTTTGCCGCCCTGACGCAGCGCCATGATCTCGGCATGTGCGGTAGGATCGTGCTGGCCAATCGGCCGGTTCCAGCCTTCGCCAATCACCTTGTCGCGCTGCACCAGCACCGCACCAACCGGCACTTCGCCCTGCTCCCACGCACGCTTCGCCAGTTCCAGCGCATAACGCATCCAATATTCATCAGTTTGTGGGTTCACCGGGCAACTCCTGCGGGCAATAAAGGCGGCGCATTATAGCGATGCTGCTGCCGGAATCGAAGCGTTATTCCAGTTGTTGCAGCTCACCGCGCGTCGTGACGCGCCAGCGGTGCTGACAGAAGAACAGCAGCGGGTTGTCCTGTTTGCTGTCGCTGTAGCCGCTATACAGTTGCAGCGGCGTGCCGATTTTCTCCTCCAGCTGTGCCACCTTTTCATGGCCGAGGCAGCGCATCGACAGCAAACGTCCGCCGCGGCCCGGTTTCATCTGGCTGGCAATCAGCTGTACGCGCGGCAGGAAGGCCGAGTCGAAATAGACTTGCTCTACCAGCGACTGCGGCGAACCGGTAATTAGCCAGACATCGGCATCGCTGCTGCTGAGATAGTCGGTGAGTCGCTGCTGCACCACCGGAAACGCAGTAACACGCTGGCGGAACCACTCAGCGAATTCCGCCTCACGCTGGCGCAGACGTTTTTCGCTGTGGCCAAAGGTAATCGCCCACAGCAATAAACTCATTGGCCAGCGTGCGGCGCGCCCTTTGATCAGCATGCCAAGACCAATCACCGGTAACAGCGGCACAACCAGCAGCAGATTGATCGGCTGGCGTCGCAGCAGATAGCGCATAAAGGTGCCAAACATGTCTTGCTGATGCAGCGTGCCATCGAGATCGAAAAACACCACGCGTCGTTGTGTACCCTTTGTCAAACAGCACTCCTTCTCTATCCTTCGTGGTTTCTGCACTACAGTGTAGCCAGCTTCGGCGTTCAGGGCGAAAGCTGCTATTTTTAATTCCAGTGACTACAATGCCATTTGAATAGTTTATTCTTCGCGTTTACGCGCTGTTTGCGGATAAAGGAATTAAGGATCGAACCATGAGTTCATTGCTGCGCATTCGTCAGCTCTACCCTCGACTGGCGCTAAATGAGCGCCGGCTGGCGGATTTTTTGCTGTCGCAGCCGGATCGTGCACGGCATCTCAGTTCACAAAAACTCGCTGAGGAATCGGGCGTTAGCCAGTCCAGCGTGGTGAAGTTTGCCCAGAAGCTGGGCTACAAAGGGTTTCCAGCGCTGAAGCTGGCGCTGAGCGAATCGATGGCCGATCGCGATGCGATTACAGTGCATAACCATATTCTCAGCGACGATCCGCTGAAAGTGGTCGGCGAAAAGCTGCTGACCGAAAAGATCTCGGCGATCCGCGCCACGCTGGACATCAATAGCGAAGAGAAGCTGCTGCAAACCTTGCAGCTGCTGAAAAATGCCAATCGTATTTTGCTGGTTGGCATCGGCGCGTCCGGTTTAGTGGCGAAAGATTTTTCGTGGAAGCTGATGAAGATCGGCATCAATGCGGTGGCGGAGCAGGATATGCACGCTTTGCTCGCCAGCGTGCAAGCGATGGCGCCGGGCGATGTGCTGCTGGCGATTTCCTATACTGGCGAACGTCGCGAAATCAATCTGGCGGCGCAGGAAGCGGCGCAGGTCGGTGCCGATGTGCTGGCCTTTACCGGCTTTACGCCGAATGCTCTGCAGCAGTGCGCCACGGTTTGCCTCTACACCGTGGCGGAAGAGCAGAGCACGCGCAGTGCGGCGATCTCGTCGACCAGCGCGCAGCTGGCGTTGACCGATCTGCTGTTTATGGCGCTGGTACAAAACGATCCTGAACGCGCCTCCAGCCACATTCGCCACAGCGAAGCGTTGGTGAAAAAGCTGGTCTGATGAGATCAGGCGCGTATAATACCCGCGCCTTTCCTGCTGTTATTGGACTTCTGCTATGGCCTTGCTCATCACCACCAAATGCATCAATTGCGATATGTGCGAACCTGAATGCCCAAACCAGGCAATCAGCTTAGGTGACGCGATCTATGAAATTGATGTCGACCGCTGCACCGAGTGCGTGGGCCATTACGATGTGCCGACCTGCCAAAGCGTCTGTCCGATTGATAACACCATCATTACCGATCCACAGCACCCGGAAAGCCGCGAGGCGCTGTGGGAGAAGTTCGTGGTGTTGCACCCTTAGTTCTCGATAATCACCGTTGCGCAGGCGTAATGGCGTTCATCCGCTAACGTCACATGCACATGCTTCACGCCGAGCTGGCTGGCGATCACCCTGGCCTGCTCAAAGAAACGTAATCCCGGTTTGCCCAGCGCATCGTTGTACACTTCGAACTGATTGAAGGCCAGGCCACCGCGAATGCCGGTGCCAAACGCTTTCGCTGCCGCCTCTTTCACCGCAAAACGCTTAGCCAAAAAGCGCACCGGTTGCTGGTGCGCCTGATATTGCTGCCACTCGGCTTCGCTTAATACGCGACGCGCCAGACGGTCGCCGGAGCGCTCAATGACGCCAGCAATGCGCTCGATCTCTACGATATCGCTGCCGAGCCCGAGAATCGCCATTAGCGACGCGCTTCCCGCATCAGCTGCTTCATTTCGCTGACCGCATCGGCCAAACCGCTGAACAGCGCGCGACCAATAATCGCATGGCCAATATTCAGCTCGTGCATTTCCGGCAATTCAGCAATCGGCTGCACATTGTGGTAAGTCAAACCGTGGCCGGCATTGACTTTCAGGCCCAGGCTGGCGGCGAAAGTCGCGGCTTTGCGGATGCGCGACAGCTCAGCCTGGCGCGCGAGACCTTCGGGCGCTTCGGCATAGGCACCGGTGTGAATTTCGATATAAGGCGCGCCGCTGGCAACCGCCGCTTCAATCTGGCGGTGATCGGCATCGATAAACAGTGACACCAGAATGCCGGCGTCGCTTAACAGGCGCACCGCAGCATTGATTTTATCCTGCTGACCCGCCACATCCAGCCCGCCTTCGGTGGTCACTTCCTGACGCTTTTCCGGCACCAGACAAACGAAGTGCGGCTTGATTTCACAGGCAATGTCGATCATCTCGTCCGTTACCGCCATCTCCAGATTCATGCGCGTCTGGATGGTGTCACGCAAAATGCGTACATCGCGATCGGTGATGTGACGGCGATCTTCACGCAGATGCACGGTAATGCCGTCAGCGCCGGCCTGCTCAGCAACAAACGCGGCCTGCACCGGATCGGGATAGTTTGTACCACGTGCGTTACGTACGGTGGCAATGTGGTCAATGTTGACGCCTAACAGCAACTCAGCCATGACAATCCTTAAATGTGTTCAGTGTGTTTGCAGTGTACCGCGCTGAATATATCAGGCGGTACGACCAGCGCTAGTCGTTTGCCACATCGGGTTTCTTTTTTGGCACAAACTGGCGAAACAGTTCCTGACTCTTCAGCGGCTTGCCGCCAAGATAGGGTTTAAGCGCCATACGCGTAAAGCGTTTGGCGGCGCGCAGGGTATCAGCATCGGGAAATTCGCGCTCCCATAACGCACGCAGCTGGCGGCCGGTAAAGCTGCGTTGATTGACCACCAAACTGGCGATAAAACCCTTCTCTTCCCGGTAGCTGTAGGTCATGCCATCGGCCACCTCTTCGCCGCTGCCGGCACAGTGCAGAAAATCCACGCCGTAACCGAGATGCCCGAGCAGCGCCAGCTCAAAGCGGCGCAGCGCCGGTTCAGGCGAGCCGTTGCCTGCCGCCAGCGTTTGGATGCAATTCAGGTAATCAAAGAACATATCAGAGAAGGGAATTTGCTGCTCCAGCACGCGCGACAGCAGCTCGTTGACGTAGAGCCCGCAATAGAGCGTAATGCCGCTGAGCGGCAATGCCAGCGAAACGGCTTCGGCATTGCGCAGCGTTTTGACATCACCGCGTCCACCCCAGCGCACCAGCAGTGGCGTAAAGGGTTGCAGTGCACCTTTTAGTTGGGAGCGGCGCGAGCGGGCGCCTTTGGCAAGGACGCGGACGCGCCCTTCGCTTTCGCTGAACAGATCGAGGAGTAGGCTGGTTTCGCTGTAAGGGCGACTATGCAGCACAAAGGCGCGTTGCCAGCCTTCCATTACTTAACCTTCGTCAGAGTAACCTAAGCTGCGCAGCGCACGTTCATCGTCCGCCCAGCCCGATTTCACTTTAACCCACAGTTCGAGATGCACTTTCGCTTCAAACATCTCTTCCATATCTTTACGCGATTCAATGCCTATGGTTTTGATCTTGGCGCCTTTATTGCCGATGACCATTTTCTTCTGGCCTTCACGCTCAACAAGGATCAGGCCATTGATGTCGTAGCCGCCGCGATCGTTCGAAACAAACTGCTCAATTTCGACGGTAACGGAGTAAGGCAGTTCTGCACCCAGGAAGCGCATTAACTTTTCACGGATGATCTCAGACGCCATAAAGCGCTGCGAGCGGTCGGTGACATAATCTTCCGGGAAATGATGCTCAGATTTTGGCAGGCATTTACGCGCAATCGCCGCAATCGCGTCGACATTTTTGCCGCTTTCCGCTGAGATAGGAACGATTTCAAGGAAGTTCATCTGCTGGCTAAGGAACTGCAGATGCGGTAACAGAATGCTCTTGTCCTGGATGTTGTCGACTTTATTGATCGCCAATACCACCGGAACTTTGTTATCACGCAGCTTGTTGAGCACCATCTCGTCGTCTGGTGTCCAGCGCGTGCCTTCAACCACAAAGATCACCAGCTCAACGTCACCAATGGAGCTGCTGGCGGCACGGTTCATCAGGCGGTTGATCGCCCGTTTCTCTTCCATGTGCAGCCCTGGCGTATCCACGTAGATCGCCTGATAAGCGCCTTCGGTGTGGATGCCCATAATACGGTGACGCGTGGTTTGCGGCTTGCGCGACGTGATCGACACTTTCTGCCCCAGCAACTGGTTCAGCAAAGTGGATTTACCGACGTTTGGTCGGCCTACAATCGCGACAAAGCCGCTATATGTTTCGAGTTCGCTCATTCGAGTCCTGACTTGGGCAGCGCCGCTTTCGACGCTGCAATGTGACTATTTATTCGAGGCCAAGCTTAATTAACGCCTGTTCGGCGGCTGCTTGCTCGGCTTTACGGCGGCTGGAGCCAATGCCCACCACCGGTTCTGCCATGCCACTCACCTGACAGTGAATGGTGAATTCCTGATCGTGGGCTTCGCCACGCACCTGCACCACCAAATACGACGGCAGCGGCAGATGACGTCCCTGCAAATACTCCTGCAGGCGCGTTTTCGGATCTTTTTGCTTATCGCCCGGACTGATCTGTTCCAGTCGTGAGTGATACCAGTCGAGAATTAACTTTTCGACGGTTTGAATGCTGCTATCGAGGAAGATGCCGCCAATTAAGGCTTCAACGGTATCCGCGAGGATCGATTCACGACGGAAACCGCCGCTTTTCAGCTCGCCCGGACCGAGGCGTAAACATTCACCAAGGTCGAACTCTCGCGCCATCTCTGCCAGCGTATTGCCGCGCACCAGCGTGGCACGCATACGGCTCATGTCGCCTTCGTCCACACGCGGGAAGCGGTGATAGAGCGCATTGGCAATCACGTAGCTGAGAATAGAATCGCCAAGAAATTCAAGACGTTCATTGTGTTTGCTACTGGCGCTACGATGGGTCAGTGCCTGCTGCAATAAATCCGGATGAGTAAAAGTGTAGCCCAGTTTGCGCTGCAGCTTGTTAATGACGATGGGGTTCATGCTATTCCAGTTGTTCTGTGCGCCTATCACTGCATACGAAACAGGGCTGAGGTTCCAACCTGGTCTGTTTCGTGTGCACTGGCCTCCCGAAAGAGAGGCCAACCTTTTTTGAAGCTAATTAGTGAATCCCACCAATGCGGCTAAAGCGCACGCCGGTCGGCCACTGTCCTTCTTGTTTCTCGAAGCTCATCCAGATGGCCACCGCTTTGCCGACCAGATTCTTCTCGGGCACAAAGCCCCAGTAGCGGCTGTCGGCGCTGTTATCGCGGTTATCACCCATCATGAAATATTGCCCTTGCGGCACAATCCAGGTCGATTGCGGCTGGCCCGGCTGCTGATAATACATGCTTGCCTGACTTTGCGCTTCGTTTACCAGCAAGATATCGTGCGTTACGTTGCCCAATGTCTCTTTGCGGGTGCCGAGACGCAGGCCGCCCTTCATGGTTTCGCCCTGCGGCGCCTGGAAGAAGCCGTTGCCGGTTTCATTGCCATCAAAGCCGCTGAAGGTTTGAATGAAGTTGCTTGGCTCAACGTTAGTGTAAGTCACCGGCAGCGCCGTGTCGCAACTGCCGCTGCTGCAACCCGGATTGATGGTCAGGGTTTTGCTGTAAGGATCAAACACCACTTTATCGCCCGGCAAGCCAATCACGCGCTTGATGTAGTCCACGCTGGGATCTTTCGGGTATTTGAATACCGCGACATCACCGCGCTGCGGATGGCCAGTTGGGATCAGTGTGGTTTGGGTAATCGGATCTTTAATACCGTAAGCAAACTTCTCCACGAGGATGAAGTCGCCAATCAGCAGCGTTGGCATCATTGAACCCGAGGGAATCTGGAACGGCTCAAAAATAAACGAACGCACGATCAACACCACCGCCAGCACCGGGAACACCGATGCGGTGGTTTCAACCCAACCCGGCTGCGCGGCTACTTTCGCCAGCGTTTTACTGTCGAGTGCGTTGCCGGCCTGCGCTTGCGCGGCAGCCTGCTTCGCACGACGCGCCGGTGCCCATTTAAAGCGATCGATACACCAGATAACGCCAGTGATCAGCGTTGCGATCACTAAAACCAGGGCGAACATGTTAGCCATTAAAAATCCTTATTTGCTGTCTTTACCGACATGCAGAATGGCAAGGAATGCTTCCTGCGGCAGCTCAACGTTGCCGACCTGCTTCATTCGCTTCTTACCGTCTTTCTGCTTCTGCAACAGTTTCTTCTTACGGCTCACGTCACCGCCATAGCATTTCGCCAGGACGTTTTTACGCAGCTGTTTTACCGTTGAGCGAGCGATAATGTGGTTGCCGATTGCCGCCTGAATCGCAATATCGAACTGCTGACGTGGGATCAGATCTTTCATCTTCTCCACCAGGTCGCGGCCACGATATTGTGAGTTATCACGGTGAGTAATCAGCGCCAGCGCATCAACACGTTCTGAGTTAATCATCACGTCGACACGCACCATGTCAGAGGTCTGGAAACGTTTGAAGTTGTAATCCAGCGAAGCATAACCGCGCGAGGTTGATTTCAGACGGTCGAAGAAGTCAAGAACCACTTCCGCCATCGGAATCTCATACGTCAGCGCAACCTGCTTGCCGTGGTAAACCATGTTGGTTTGCACGCCACGTTTTTCGATACACAGCGTTATGACGTTGCCGAGGAACTCCTGCGGCAGCAGCATGTGACACTCAGCAATCGGCTCACGCAGCTCGGCAATATTATTCAGCGGTGGCAGCTTCGACGGGCTATCAACATAGATAGTTTCACCGTCGGTGGTTTCCACTTCATACACTACGGTTGGTGCAGTGGTGATCAGATCCAGATCGTATTCACGCTCCAGACGTTCCTGAATGATCTCCATGTGCAGCAGACCAAGGAAGCCGATGCGGAAACCGAAGCCCAGCGCCGTTGAGCTCTCTGGCTCGTAGAACAGTGACGCATCGTTCAGGCTCAATTTGCCCAGCGCATCACGGAACGCTTCATAGTCGTCAGAACTGATTGGGAACAGACCGGCGTAAACCTGTGGCTTCACTTTCTTGAAGCCAGGCAACACTTTCTCCGCCGGATTGCGCTGCAAGGTTAGCGTATCGCCCACCGGTGCGCCGAGGATGTCTTTAATCGCACACACCAGCCAGCCTACTTCACCGCAGTTCAGCTCGTTGCGATCAACACGCTTCGGCGTGAAGATGCCGAGACGGTCAGCGTTGTAGCTTTGACCGGAGCTCATGACTTTAACTTTGTCACCTTTACGCAGCGTGCCGTTCTTAATACGAATCAGCGATACCACGCCAAGGTAGTTATCGAACCAGGAATCGATGATCAGCGCCTGCAGCGGACCTTCCGGATCGCCTTCTGGCGGCGGGATGTCACGCACCAGACGTTCCAGCACGTCGGGTACGCCGACGCCGGTTTTCGCCGAGCAACGCACCGCATCGGTGGCGTCAATGCCGACGATATCTTCAATCTCTTCCGCTACACGTTCTGGATCGGCGGCAGGCAGGTCGATTTTGTTCAGTACCGGTACCACTTCCAGATCCATTTCCATTGCGGTGTAGCAGTTTGCCAGCGTCTGAGCTTCAACGCCCTGCCCTGCATCGACCACCAGCAATGCTCCTTCACACGCCGCCAGCGAGCGGGAAACTTCATACGAGAAGTCAACGTGACCAGGAGTATCGATAAAATTGAGCTGGTAAGTTTCACCGTCCTGCGCTTTGTAATCGAGCGTTACGCTCTGCGCTTTGATGGTAATGCCGCGCTCGCGTTCCAGATCCATGGAATCCAGAACCTGCGCCGCCATCTCACGATCGCTCAGGCCACCACAAATTTGAATCAAACGGTCAGAGAGCGTTGATTTGCCGTGGTCAATGTGAGCGATGATGGAGAAATTTCGTATGTGCTTCATTTATATGAATATCTTCACGTAGAAAATCAGTGGGAAACTTGAGCACGAACACATTCAGGAAAGTGAGCTTAACCCGGAACCCTGTCGGCCTCATTAATGACGACGCATATTACACTGTTAACGCCGCGCGTTAAAGAATGGAACTGTGGGGAATCGCAACAGATTTCAGCGGTTAAGCTGATTGGGAAAGGCCGCATCAAACGCGGCCTGGACGGGGATCAAGCTTCGCTTTCCACGCGCAACGCATCAGGCGGTAACGCAACGCTGAGAATCACCGGCTGGAAAGCCTCGCGATCGCCGAAGAGTTTGGATACCCCTTTCGCTACGATAAAGCCGCCAATGCCGCCCAACAGCGCGCCACAGGCCGCAGCCAGATCGCTGGCGAACAGCATCTGGAAGATGCCAGCCACTAAAAACAGGCCAAACAGCGGCGTCATGTAAACCAGCAAGGCAGAGCCCAGCAGGCTGCTTTCGCGGATGCCTAACTCAATGCGCTGGCCGGGTTGCAACGGCTCCGCGCTGGCGATAGTCATCACGTGGGCATTTTTCGGCCCCAGCTGATTAAGCGCATGGCTGCCACAGCCTTTACGCGCCGAGCAGCTGTTACAAGACGTTTTCGCTTCCGTGTGCAGTGTGGCAATGCCTTCTTTCCACGCCACCACGGTGGCCCATTCTTTCATCATTTTGGTGAACCCGAATCTATGCTGTCCGCAATACGTTTGGCAGTGGCTGGCGGTAACTCGCCCACCACCGTGATTTCGTTATTATTGCGCACTTCTGTCTGCACCGTGCGACGTCCAGTGCGCAATGCCTGCACGCTGCTGCTTTTATCTGCTGGCGTAACATTAATGGCAAAGCTAAACAGGCCATCGCTGTACAGGCGCGATTCGACAGTTTTGTTCATCGACGGAATATCGCGGCGACTTTGTGAGATCAGTTTCATGCCCGCCGGAAGCCAGTTTGGCTGCCAGCTGAGTTCCACTTTGTCACCGGCCGGTAACGACAGTGATGGCGGCAAGTTGGCCTTCTCCAGCCCTTGCATCAGATTGCGTACGCCTTCGTCGACGGCAAAGCTGATGACGCGGAACTGTTCCAGCGTTTCACCGTCCCGATCAAGCAGATCGATACGCAGCGGCAATTTAGTGTCCACATCCAGCCACACGACATAGCTGTAACGCGTGCCATCGCGTGACACGATGCGCACCACTTCGCACATCTGATCGGCCATGCGCGAACGGCCCACCGGAATGAAATCGTAGGCCTCACCCAAACGGGAGAAGTCGGCGAACATCAAACCAGGTAAAGCATCGATAATGTGATTGCCCGGCAGCGAGAAGGGATCTAATCCCGGCTCGAAATAGCTGATGTCGTTTCCGCGCTGAATCACTTCACGGCGCGGCCCGTCCATCTGCAACAGTTGGGCGAAGATACGATTGTCGATAACCGCGTGACGATAACGCAGAGATTCAATGCCGAGACGCGAGACATTGATGTAGGCAAATTCGTAGTTGAGGTTCTGGCTTGCCTGCTCCATCTGTTGCAACAACGCCCCGGACGCAGAGGTCTGAGCCGAGGCGATAGATGAGCAAAACAGGCTGCCTGCCAGCAGGCTAACGGCACACCAAAGCTGCTTCATTACTGCTGCTGAGTTCCTAACGACTGATTTCCGGGAACATTAGCCTGAGCCTGTTGCGGATCGTTTTTCTCAAACTGAACCTGATCGGCATGCAGACGACGTTGCAGTTCATAATCCTGCAGCATGGCATTCACGCGGCGACGCTGTTCCTGCACCTGCTGATTAGAGCTGTTGGTGTCGAAGGCTTCAGAAGGCACGCCTAAGCTGACCGGAGACGCTTTACCCATCATCGGCAAGGTGTTGAATGCCGGTGAATCGGACGCTTCAGTCGCGCTGCCGGTTGGAGAGCTGTTGTAGTGCTGAACACCGACAATCACCGCCAGTGAGACGCACGCAGCCACACCAACTTGCGTCAGCTGTGCCGCCCAACTGCCACCACGACGCCAGAACGGCATCTTCTCGTAGCGTGATGGTTCAGGCTGCGCTTCAGGGATCAGCGAAGTGACTTTGCGTGCCGGCTCGTTTTCGATGGCCGCCGCCACACGTGCGGAGATATCAAAATGCAGCACTTCTCCGATATCACCGCGTAAGGTGTCGCGAATGAGATGGTAGCTTTCCCAGCTGTGCTGAAGATCCGCATCCTTCGACAACGATGCCAACAGCTCGTTATCTAAAGTTTCACCATCCATTAAAGCGGAAAGTTTTTCTTTCTGCATGCCTTGGTACCCTTCCAGTAGCCGTTATCACTGACGTTGGATAAGCGGTTGAACTTTATTATCAATAGCCTCTCGTGCACGGAAGATACGCGAACGTACGGTACCGACCGGACAATCCATGATGACGGCAATCTCTTCGTAACTCAGACCATCCAATTCCCTGAGGGTAATGGCCATACGAAGATCTTCGGGAAGCGCCTCAATGGTACGAAAGACGATTTGTTTCAGTTCTTCAGACAACATTAAGTTCTCAGGGTTCGAAATTTCTTTCAGTGCACCCGCACTTTCGAAATTTTCCGCATCGATAGCATCCACATCACTGGATGGCGGACGTCGCCCCTGAGCAACCAGATAATTTTTCGCTGTGTTTACCGCGATGCGGTACAGCCATGTATAAAAGGCGCTGTCGCCACGGAACGATTCCAGTGCGCGATACGCTTTAATAAACGATTCCTGAACCACATCAGGCACATCGCCTGACGGAACATAGCGTGAAACCAGGCTCGCCACTTTATGCTGGTATCGAATCACCAGTAAATTAAAGGACTTTTGATCTCCCTTCTGAACCCGCTCAACGAGAACCTGATCCGTTAACTGCTCGCTCATCCGAGGTAATATCTCCCCAAAACTTTTTTATGCGTAAGTGAACTGCCAGCACATCTCATTATTCTGAGCAAGCATGCGCTTAGAGTGGCCCTTTGGCCCGAAGTTCACTACGACCAGAATTTTCCGTATCGGAACCACGACATCATTGTTGTTGATTGTCTTTCAGTGTAGCGACTTGCCACGCTGGTGGTGTCTTTTGCGGCACCGATAATCGCTGGCAGAGTACCTTATGACGCCGTCATTTTCACCTTTATTCCCTGAATTTTCAGAGTGTTTGATATAAAAAACACATTGTGCTCAATTTCAGAGTTAACTCACTGAATTCACGCTACTATCTCTACCCGCTGAATAATTTTTCCGCGCGGTTGGTTCAAAATACTTCACAGCACCCCCATCACGGCTTATGCTCAAGCCACCTTTTGTTTAGTAAATTAAACATCATGACTTCT
This sequence comes from Pantoea sp. AG1095, assembly GCF_003208415.1. Classification (NCBI taxonomy): domain Bacteria; kingdom Pseudomonadati; phylum Pseudomonadota; class Gammaproteobacteria; order Enterobacterales; family Erwiniaceae; genus Pantoea; species Pantoea sp. AG1095. The sequence goes on from NZ_QKMJ01000015.1 coordinate 36,576, forward strand.
CTCCCGGAATATCAGTGTGATGTCCTCATCGTCGGCAGCGGTGCGGCAGGTTTATCGTTAGCGCTGCGCTTAGCGCCGCATTATCAGGTTACCGTGCTGAGTAAAGCGCAGGTGAATGAGGGCTCAACGCTGTATGCGCAGGGCGGGATTGCGGCGGTGTTTGATGAAACGGACAGCATCGAATCACACGTTGAAGACACGCTGGTTGCGGGTGCCGGCTTGTGCGACCGCGATACGGTGAGCTTTATCGCCAGCAACGCGCGTCACTGCGTGCAGTGGCTGATTGATAACGGCGTCGCCTTCGATAAAGAGCCGCAGGCTGAGGGTGAAGCGCGTTACCACCTCACGCGCGAAGGTGGGCACAGCCATCGCCGCATTCTGCACAGCGCCGATGCCACTGGCCGCGCGGTGGAAACCACGCTGGTAAGCCAGGCGCTGAGCCATCCTAACATCCGCATTATTGAACGCACCAATGCGGTGGATTTGATCCTCTCTGATAAGCTTGGCCTGCCCGGCAAGCGCCGCGTAGTTGGCGCGTGGATCTGGAACCGTAAACGTGAACAGGTGGAAACCTGCCGCGCGCGCGCCGTGGTGTTAGCCACCGGCGGCGCAGCGAAAGTCTATCAGTACACCACCAATCCGGACGTGGCCTCCGGCGATGGCATTGCCATGGCATGGCGCGCCGGTTGTCGCGTGGCGAACCTCGAATTTAATCAATTCCATCCCACCTGTTTATTCCATCCACAAGCGCAAAACTTCCTGCTGACCGAAGCGCTGCGCGGTGAAGGTGCCTGGCTGTTGCGTCCTGACGGCACTCGCTTTATGCCTGACTTTGATGAGCGTGCCGAGCTGGCGCCGCGCGATATTGTGGCGCGCGCCATTGACCATGAGATGAAACGGCTGGGCGTCGATTGCATGTATCTCGACATTAGCCACCAGCCGGAAAGCTTTGTGCGCGCGCACTTCCCGATGATTTACGAAAAATTGCTGACCTTTGGCCTCGATCTCACTAAACAGCCGATTCCGATTGTGCCAGCCGCGCATTACACTTGCGGCGGCGTGATGGTCGATCAGCAAGGCCGTACAGATGTTGACGGACTGTATGCGATTGGCGAAGTGAGTTACACCGGCTTACATGGCGCAAACCGCATGGCGTCCAACTCCCTGCTCGAGTGCCTGGTTTACGGTTGGTCTGCTGCTGAAGATATGATCGCCCGCTTGCCGGACATCGCGGCGGTAGAACATCTGCCCGCGTGGGATGAAAGCCGCGTTGATGATGCCGATGAGCGCGTAGTAATCCAGCATAACTGGCATGAACTGCGATTATTCATGTGGGATTACATGGGAATTGTGCGTACTACCAAACGTCTGGAGCGCGCGCTGCGGCGCATTAATTTGCTGCAACAGGAGATTGACGAGTACTACGCGCACTTCCGCCTCTCTAACAATCTTCTTGAGCTGCGCAATCTGGTGCAGGTCGCCGAACTGATGGTGCGCTGTGCGCTGGAGCGCAAGGAGAGCCGAGGGTTACACTTTACCCTCGACAATCCCGATCTGCTGGATGAAGCGTTACCGACCATCCTGCAGCCCGAAGCTAGCGGAACAGGTAAAAGTCTTTCACCAGGCTGAGCCAGTCGGCTGAATAGCTTTTATCTTCATCACGAATGGCGAGACGTTCCAGCAAGGTTTCGCCGGCGGAGGGAGAAAAACCTAACACCACGCGATTCGGCGGGCGCTGCGCATAGGCGGCGACATCGTAGCGATAACGCAAATGCCAGCCATCCGCCAGCGCCAGTGAAATCAATGCTTCGCCAGCTTCAGCCGGCAGCACCACGCAAAATAGCCCTTCTTCTTCAATCAACTGGGCGGCACAACGCAGCAGCGTCAGATGGTCGAGCGTGGCGGTGCTGCGTGCGGTATCGCGCGCGACACTGCCGGTTGCCATACCGGGCGCAAAAAAAGGCGGATTACTGACGATGAGCGAAAAGCGTTTTTCACACTGTTCGCTCCAGCTGACAATATCCTGATGGTGGACGTGGATGCGATCCGCCCACGGCGAAGCCTGCATATTTTCCTGCGCCTGCTGCGCTGCGCTGGCTTCCAGTTCGACGGCATCAATCTCTACCGAATTGGGCGTACGTTGCGCCAGCATCAGCGTAATCAAGCCACTGCCGCAGCCAATATCGAGGATGCGACGCGCGCCGGCTACTGGCGCCCAGGCCCCGATTAACACGCCATCGGTGCCGACTTTCATCGCACAGCGATCGTGCGCCACGAAAAATTGCTTAAAGGTAAAACCGTCTTTTCTTAACGTCGGCCGCGCGTGCGGCTGGTCCTGAGACATACTTCACTACCATTGAATTTTTTACTGCCGGAAGTGTAACGTGGTGGCGATGGGAATTCACCTGCGCCGGTAATACCTACACAAACAGATGAAGATTATATTCGTTCTGTCTATAATCAGCGCCCCAAACTGAGGTAGACCATGACCGTAACCACATTCTCCGAACTCGAACTCGACGAAAGCCTGCTACAAGCTTTGCAGGAAAAAGGCTTCACTCGCCCTACTGTTATTCAGGCCGAGACCATTCCTGCCGCGCTGGAAGGCCGTGACGTTCTGGGTTCGGCTCCAACCGGGACGGGGAAAACTGCAGCGTTTTTGCTGCCCGCTTTACAGCATTTGCTCGATTTCCCGCGTAAGAAATCAGGCCCACCACGCATTCTGATCATCACCCCAACGCGCGAACTGGCGATGCAGGTTGCCGATCACGCGCGCGAGCTGGCTAAACACACGCATCTGGATATCGCCACCATCACCGGGGGCGTGGCGTATATGAACCATGCCGAAGTGTTCAGTGAAAACCAGGACATCGTCGTCGCGACCACCGGCCGTTTGCTGCAGTACATCAAAGAAGAGAACTTTGACTGCCGCGCCGTAGAAACGCTGATTCTCGATGAAGCTGACCGCATGCTCGATATGGGCTTTGCGCAGGACATCGAAACCATCGCCGCAGAAACCCGCTGGCGCAAACAGACGCTGCTGTTCTCGGCGACGCTGGAAGGTGATCACATCAAAGACTTCGCCGAGCGTTTGCTCAACGAGCCTGTGTTTATTGAGGCCGACCCAAGCAAAAGCGAACGCAAAAAAATCCAGCAATGGTATTACCGCGCCGATAATTTAGAGCATAAGAACAAGCTGCTGATTCACCTGTTGAAACAGCCAGATGCCACGCGCGTCATTGTATTTGTGCGCAAACGTGAGCGCCTGCATGAGCTGGTTACCTGGCTTCATGAAGCGGGCATCCGCACCAGCTATCTCGAAGGCGAAATGGTGCAGGTCAACCGTAACGAAGCCATCAAGCGTATGAATGATGGCCGCGTGAAGGTGATGATTGCCACCGACGTTGCTGCGCGCGGTATTGACATCGACGATATCTCGCACGTGATTAACTACGATTTGCCGCGCACCGCAGATACCTATCTGCACCGTATCGGTCGTACCGCGCGTGCGGGCCGTAAAGGTACCGCGATCTCGCTGGTTGAAGCGCACGATCACGTGCTGCTGGGTAAAATCACCCGTTACATCAACGAGCCGTTAAAAGCGCGTGTGATTGATGAGCTGCGTCCAGAAAGCCGTGCGCCAAGTGCTAAAGTGACGGGAAAACCGTCGAAAAAAGCACTTGCGAAGCGTCAAGAACGTAAAGAGAAAGAACAAGAGAAACCGCGCGTCAAGCAACGTCATCGCGACACCAAAAATGTGGGTAAACGCCGCAAGCCAAGCGGTAGCGATGCACCAAAGTCTGGTGCGGAATAAAACAGCACTCGCTGTAATTAATCGCCTCTTTTGAGGCGATTTTTTTGTTTTAAGCGTAGCGAAAACGCGCTTTCGCTATCATCCGCCCTGAAGAACCGTTCTTTTAAACTCGTCAGATAAAAAAAGCCGCGCCAATCAACATTGGCGCGGCTTGTATTGCTGTGTGTCTTTTCGTCAGCGCTGCAATTACAGGCTTTCGGTGAATGTACGTGTAATCACGTCACGCTGCTGCTCTGGCGTCAGCGCGTTAAAGCGCACGGCATAGCCAGATACGCGAATGGTCAACTGCGGATATTTTTCCGGATGATTGACGGCATCTTCCAGCGTTTCGCGGCGCAGCACGTTAACGTTCAGGTGCTGACCACCTTCGATGCGCACCTGCGGTTTCTGCTCAAGTGGAATTTCACGGTAAGCGATTTCGCCGAGATCGCTGATAGCAACAACCTGATCTTCTGCGAAATCCCCTTTGGCGCACAGGCAGCGCGCTTCGGCTTTATCATCGTCCAGCAGCCAGAATGAGTTCAACAGCTGTGGATTATTTGCCTGAGTAATTTGAATACCGGTAATCATAGTAGGTCTCCAGGGCTTTACGCTGTCGCAACTGGGCAGCGAGGTTCATAAGGTTTTGGAATGCTGTGGTATATCACTGCAGGAAAAGCGCCGTTTTGACCTGTATCAATTTCGTCCAGTCACGATTACACGCTAAAAACCTAACAAATTGATTCATAACAACTTCGCTAATTAAAATTTTACGTAAATATTCAAATTATTTTTACCCTTCTGCTGTTGAGTCCGACACGTTAAGCTAGGCGCACTATTTTGCAGGGAGTCAACGATGGCTGAGAAGCTGACCTGGCACGACGTGCTGGCTGAAGAGAAAGAGAAACCTTACTTCGTGGAAACGCTGAAAGCGGTGGCCAATGAACGCGCTGCCGGCGTAACGGTGTATCCGCCGCAGAAGGATGTGTTTAATGCCTTTCGGCTGACCGAACTGGGCGATATCAAAGTGGTGATTTTGGGGCAGGATCCCTACCACGGCCCGAATCAGGCGCATGGTCTGGCTTTTTCCGTTCTGCCCGGCGTGGCGATCCCGCCGTCATTACTGAATATGTATAAAGAGCTTGAGCAGGATATGCCCGGCTTTGTGCGTCCTACGCACGGTTTTCTTGAAAGCTGGGCAACACAAGGCGTGTTGCTGTTGAACACCGTGTTAACGGTGGAAGCCAGTAAGGCGCATTCGCACGCGCGCTTTGGCTGGGAAACCTTTACCGATAACGTCATCAGCGCCATCAATCAGCATCGCGAAGGGGTAATTTTCTTGCTGTGGGGTTCGCATGCGCAGAAGAAAGGCAGCATCATTGATACGCAGCGTCATCATGTATTGAAAGCGCCGCACCCTTCTCCGCTCTCCGCGCATCGTGGCTTTTTTGGCAGTAAACACTTCTCGCAGGCGAATGCGCTGCTGAGCCAATCGGGCCAGTCACCAATTGACTGGATGCCGGTGTTGCCTTAATAAACAAACGGCCGCATTAAGCGGCCGTTGTTATTACAGCGACAGATTAGCCTTTGGCTTTGGTCACTGCCACCATCGCCGGACGCAGCAGGCGACCATTGAGGGTGTAACCGCGCTGCATCACCATCAGCACGTGATTTGGCGCCATATCTTCTGATTCCATCATCGACATCGCCTGATGGATCTCTGGATTGAATGGCACATTGGTTTCGCCCACCACTTCCACGCCAAACTTACGCACCGCGCCCAGCAGCGACTTCAGCGTCAGCTCGATACCTTCGATCATCGAAGCCAGTTCAGCGTTCTCTTTGTCTGCCATTTCCAGCGCGCGCTCCAGGCTATCGATCACGGGCAGCAGCTCGTTGGCAAATTTCTCTAGCGCAAATTTATGCGCTTTTTCCACATCCATTTCAGTACGGCGACGAATATTTTCGATCTCCGCCTGCGCACGCAGCTGTGCATCACGCACGCCGGTTTGCGACACGGCTAACTCGGCTTCCAGTTGCGCGATACGCTCATCACGCGGATCCACCTCAGCGGTTGTCTCTGCGTCCACGTGCTGCTGATCCTGTTGAATTTCGTCTGAGACTTGCTCGTTTGGGGTGTTCTGTTCTTTACTACTCATGAATTTCTCCGCGTTTTGCACATTCATCTCGCTGGTTGGCTTATTATGGGGATCAGTTTGACGGTTTCAAGTAAACCCATCACATTGCCTGGCCGTTTTGGCTTGTAAGGAACTCGCGCTAAATGAACAAACACTTTAACTGCATCGGGATTGTCGGCCATCCGCGCCATCCTACTGCGTTAACCACCCATGAAATGCTCTGGCGCTGGCTAACGGCAAAGGGTTATGAGGTGATTGTCGAGCAGCAGATTGCGCGCGAACTGGATTTGAAAAATGCCCAAACCGGCAGCCTTGCGGATATTGGTCAACGCGCTGATTTAGCTGTGGTGGTTGGTGGCGATGGCAACATGCTTGGTGCTGCCCGTGTGCTGGCGCGCTATGACATCAAAGTGATTGGCATCAACCGTGGCAACCTCGGTTTTCTCACCGATCTCGATCCGGACAATGCGCAACAGCAGCTGGACGATGTGCTGCAGGGCGATTACTTCGTCGAGAGCCGCTTCTTGCTGGAGGCGCAGGTATGCAAAGAAGCGTGCTCGCCGCGCATTGGTAGCGCCATTAATGAAGTGGTGCTGCATCCCGGTAAAGTTGCGCATATGATTGAATTCGAAGTCTATATTGATGAGGTGTTTGCCTTTTCACAGCGTTCCGATGGTTTGATTATCTCCACACCGACCGGCTCCACCGCCTATTCGCTTTCGGCGGGCGGCCCTATTCTGACGCCGTCGCTGGATGCGATTACGCTGGTGCCCATGTTCCCGCATACGCTTTCTGCGCGTCCGCTGGTCATCAACAGCAGCAGCACCATCCGCCTGCGTTTTTCTTCCCTGCGCAGCGATCTCGAGATCAGTTGCGACAGCCAGATTGCCTTGCCAATTCAGGAAGGTGAAGATGTCCTGATCCGCCGTAGCGCCAATCATCTCAATCTTATCCATCCTAAAAATTACAACTATTTTAATACCTTAAGTTCAAAATTGGGCTGGTCTAAAAAATTGTTCTGAAAATCAGCGCTGACTACTTTACTGTATAAAAAACCAGGATATACTGTACGTAAAACCATATCTGTTTTTACATACAGGTGATTCTATGTTGGCACAACTGACCATCAGTAACTTTGCTATCGTTCGTGAACTGGAGATCGATTTTCATCGTGGTATGACGGCGATCACGGGTGAAACCGGCGCAGGTAAATCTATCGCCATCGATGCATTGGGCCTGTGTCTGGGCGGCCGCGCTGAGGCAGATATGGTGCGTCAGGGTGCCAGTCGTGCTGATATCTGCGCCCGTTTCCAGCTCAAAGCTTCGCCTTCCGCACAACGCTGGCTGGTGGAGAATCAGCTGGATGAGGGCAATGAGTGTCTGCTGCGGCGTGTGATTAGCGCGGATGGTCGTTCGCGTGGCTTTATCAACGGCACATCGGTGCCGCTGTCGCAGTTGCGTGAACTGGGCCAGTTGCTGATTCAGATTCACGGCCAGCATGCTCACCAATTGCTGCTCAAATCCGATCACCAAAAACATCTGCTGGATGCGTATGCAGCCCACGATGATTTGCTGTCTGAAATGCGCCAGCACTATCAGCGCTGGCATCAGAGTTGCCGTGCGCTGGCACAACATCAGCAGCTTTCGCAAGAGCGTGAATCCCGTCGCGAGCTACTGCAGTATCAGTTGAAAGAACTCAATGAATTTGCCCCGCAGCTGGGCGAATTTGAACAGATTGATGAAGAGTACAAACGCCTGGCGAACAGTGGCCAGTTGCTGTCCACCAGCCAGCAAGCGCTGCAAATTCTCGCCGATGGGGATGACACCAACCTGCAGAGCCTTCTTTATAGCGCTCGTCACATGCTGGGCGAACTGGTGACGCTGGATAATAAAGTCAGCGGCGTGTTCAATCTGCTGGAGGAAGCCGCAATTCAACTCAGTGAAGCCAGCGATGAACTGCGTCACTACTGCGAACGTCTGGATCTCGATCCCAATCGTCTGCATGAGCTGGAGCAACGTCTGTCACGGCAGATTGCATTGGCACGTAAGCACCATGTCGCACCTGAAACCTTGCCGGTGCTTTATCAGCAGTTGCTGGATGAAGCGGAACTGCTTTCGCAGCAAGAGAGCGATCAGGAAACTTTGCAGTCTGTAGTTGTCGCTCACTACAAAGCCGCGTTAGTCAGCGCTGAAAATCTGCATCAACTGCGTGAGCATTCCGCTCAAGAATTGAGCCAGCTGATTACGCAAAGCATGCGCACGCTGGCAATGCCGCACGGCCAGTTTGCCATTGTGCTGGAGTTCAATGCCGATCAACTCACCGCAGATGGCGCAACGCGCATTGATTTCCGCGTTACGACGAACCCAGGCCAGCCGCTCCAGCCGCTGGGCAAAGTGGCTTCCGGCGGTGAGCTGTCGCGTATCGCTCTGGCGATTCAGGTGATTACCGCACAGAAAATGGAAACACCGGCAATGATCTTCGATGAAGTAGATGTTGGCATCAGCGGCCCAACCGCCGCTGTTGTCGGCCAAATGCTGCGTCAGTTGGGCGAGTCAACACAGGTTATGTGTGTCACGCACCTGCCGCAGGTTGCCGGCTGCGGTCATCAGCACTTTTACGTCAGCAAAGAGACCGATGGTGCGATGACAGAAACGCATATGCAGCCGCTGGATAAACGCGCGCGTCTGCAAGAGTTGGCGCGTTTGCTGGGCGGCAGCGAGGTGACGCGCAACACGCTGGCCAACGCTAAAGAACTTTTAGCCGCCTGATACCGCACTTTTTTCCCGGCTGGTGGTCATATGCTTGCTCTGTAGAGGTTTCAAATAGCGAAAAGGTTTATTATCATCGGCAGTTATGTCGTCTGAGTAATAAAGCCTGCCGCAGGCAGAGTTCAGAATTTGATGGCAAAAAAATAGCCTGCTGAAAGGCGTTTGGCCCCAGAAAAGGAATGTATAGATGCGCTGTAAAACGCTGACTGCCGCGGCAGTAGTAATGTTGATGATGACCGCTGGATGTTCCACCCTTGAGCGCGTTGTGTATCGTCCGGATATCAATCAGGGGAATTACCTGGTCGCCAACGATGTGTCGAAAATTCACAACGGCATGACGCAGCAGCAGGTTGCCTACACGCTCGGTACGCCGATGATGCGCGATCCGTTTGGCAGCAACGTTTGGTATTACGTGTTCCGCCAGGAACCAGGCCATGAAGGTGTGAAACAGCAAACGCTGACGCTGACCTTTGACAGCAACGGAACACTGACTAACATCGACAATAAGCCGAAGCTCTCAGGCAAAGAAGGCTAAGTGAACGGCAATAAAAAAGGCGCTTAAGCGCCTTTTTTCGTTTTTACATTCCGACTATTTCTTCTCAGCTGACCGCTCTGCGCGTTGACGCCGTAACTCTTTCGGGTCGGCAATCAGCGGACGATAGATCTCAATGCGATCACCATCCTGGACGGCATCACCCAATTTTACCGGGCGGCTATAAATCCCAACCTTATTCGAGTTCAGGTCAATATCTTTACGCAGTGACAGCAACCCCGAAGCCTTGATCGCTTGCTCAACGGTTGCGCCTTCTTCAAGCGTTACGGCACGCATATACTGCTTGTCTGGCAGTGCGTAAACCACTTCCACGCTGATATCAGGCACGATAAACCTCTTTTGCGCGCTGACTGAACGCCTGCACCATGCTATTTGCCAGCTCTTTAAAGATGCGGCCGAACGCCATTTCTACCAGCATATTGGTGAACTCAAAATCGAGGTTCAACTCAACCTTGCAGGCATCATCACCTAATGAAGTGAAATGCCAGCCGCCGGTCAATTTACGAAACGGGCCATCAACCAACTGCATCAATATGCTTTGGTTGCTGATCAGCGTGTTGCGCGTAGTGAAAGTTTTACTGATGCCCGCTTTCGAGACATCAACGGCCGCGGTCATTTGATCTCCGCTGTTATCCAGCACGCGACTGCCGGTGCAGCCCGGCAGAAACTGAGGATAAGCATCCACGTCATTCACAAGACGGTACATCTGTTCAGCGCTATAAGGGACCAGCGCTGAACGACTAATCTGGGCCATAATGGTTCCTGTTCATCACAAAACCATTGAATAATACCATTTTCAGTCACCAAACAAAAATTCACGGCTTTGCTTGCTGTGCTAAAATGGAGTGTTTTTTACCGCCCTGCAGGACAGGGGATGCGCCCATAAACTGAGTGATGTAGACTACGCCGCACTATGACAAAGAAAAAAGTTAACAAACCCGGTTCAGCCACTATTGCCCTCAATAAACGCGCACGTCATGAATACTTCATTGAAGAAGAGTTCGAGGCGGGTATGTCGTTGCAAGGATGGGAAGTCAAATCACTCCGTGCCGGTAAGGCTAACATCAGCGATAGCTACATTCTGTTGCGCGATGGTGAAGCTTACCTGTTCGGCTCTACTTTCCAGCCGCTGGCGGTTGCTTCGACGCATGTGGTGTGTGATCCCACGCGAAGCCGCAAGCTGCTGCTGAAACAACGCGAACTCGATTCGCTGTACGGTCGCGTCAACCGCGAAGGTTTTACCGTGGTTGCGCTGTCGATGTACTGGAAAAATGCCTGGGCCAAACTGAAAATCGGTGTGGCTCGCGGTAAGAAAGAGCACGACAAGCGTGACGACGTGAAAGAGCGCGAATGGAAGATGGACAAAGCGCGCATTATGAAGAATTCAAAGCGTTAAGCGCTGGATTTTAGCGTCACTTGTCTGTAGTATTGAAATTTCTTGGGGCTGATTCTGGACTCGACGGGATTGTGAAGCCTTAGGAGCATGCCGAGGGGCGGTTTGCCTCGTAAAAAGCCGCAAAAAAATAGTCGCAAACGACGAAAACTACGCTTTAGCAGCTTAATAACCTGCTTTGAAGCCCTCTCTCCCTAGCTTCCGCTCTTAAGACGGGGATCAAGAGAGGTCAAACCCAAAAGAGATCGTGTGGATGCCTTGCCTGGGGTTGAAGCACTAAATCTAATCAGGCTAGTTTGTCAGTGGCGTGTCTGTCCGCAGCTGGCCGGCGAATGTAAAGACTGACTAAGCATGTAGTGCCGACGGTGTAGTAATTTCGGACGCGGGTTCAACTCCCGCCAGCTCCACCAAAATTCTCCATCGATGATTACCAGAGTCATTCGATGAAGTCCTAAGAGCCCGTATGGCGCAAGCCTTACGGGCTTTTTTGTATCTGGACTCTTTCAAGGCGACTCGCATGAAAATCCCAAACCGACTCCAGCCTCTTGTCGATGATGGCCTGGTAGATGAAGTACTACAAAGACTAAGAAGCGGCAAAGAAGCTGACGTTTATACCGTGTTAACGGGCGGCAAAATCCAGTGTGCGAAAGTGTACAAGGACGCCACACAACGAAGTTTCAAGCAGGCTGTGCATTATCAGGAAGGGCGCAAAGTCCGCAACAGCCGTAATTCACGTGCGATGCAAAAAGGGTCGAAATTCGGGCGCAAGCAGCAAGAAGAGACCTGGCAAAGCGCGGAAGTTGATGCGTTATTCCGCCTGGCGAATGCTGGCGTACGCGTCCCGCAGCCCTACATTTGCATCGACGGCGTTTTGTTGATGGAGCTGGTCACAGACGCAGAAGGTCTGGTTGCGCCACGCCTGAGCGATGTGTTCCTGACCGAAGAGAACGCCCTGAAGGATTTCGATACCATGATCCGCAATATCGTGCGCATGCTGTGCGCCGGCATTGTTCATGGTGATCTGTCGGAATTCAACGTGCTGCAGGATGCCAACGGACCGGTGATTATCGACTTGCCACAAGCGGTTGATGCCGCGGCAAACAACCACGCTGAATCGATGTTTGAGCGCGATGTGAACAATATCACCGCCTATTACGGTCAATATGCTCCGCAGATTTTGCAAACGCGCTATGCGAAAGAGATCTGGCAGTTATATGAAGATGGAAAGCTGACGCCAGAAACGCCGCTCACCGGTCTCTTCGTAGAAGAGGTGCATGAAGTGGATATGAACTCATTGATGGATGAGATCATCGCCGCCGAAGATGAGTTCTATGATCGTCAGCGCGCCGCTAAAGAGCGCGACGAAGAGTAGAGGCGGCTCCACAGCTCAGGCAGGCTGGCGATAAACGCCTCGACTATCGCGTGTTTATTGCCACCCGGATTCCACAACGTTACCAGCGTAAAGTTCAATCCCTGATTGCCAACCTCGGTACGCAACCGTTGCACGTTGCGCCACTGCTATGCTGCGCCAGGCAGATAGCAGATTAATATTGCAGAGCCACCGCTCAGGTGGCTCTTATCCCTTCCTGCAACAACCTAAAATGCTATCTGCTGGTGATTTTGCCAGCGAAACTAGACCTTTTTCATTCCTGGTTTATTCTTAAATCTTTCCATCCCGGCCTGTGCCAGGATGATTACCTGAGACGACATATTTCATGAAAGAGGGAATTATGAAAAAGACCATTATTGCACTGTCAGCCATTCTGATGGCATCTTCGGCTTTTGCCGCGACCACACATGCAACTGATGAAACTGTCGCTAACGCGCAGGCCGGTGCGAATACCGCTAAAGAAAAACTGCATCAGGCGCAGAACGAAGGTAAAGAGCAGCAGCTGAAAGCGAAGCATGCGGCAGAAGGCAAAAGCGATAACCTGACCAGCAAAGCCAGCGAAGGTACGCAGAAAGCCTGGAACAAAACCAAAGAAGGTTCTGAGAAAGGTTGGGATGCCACCAAAGAAGGCACGCAGAAAGGCTGGAATAAAACCAAAGAAGGTGCCAGCGATCTGAAAAAGAAAGTGACTGAATAAGGTTCGTCGCTCAATCCAGAGGCCGCGTTCGCGGCCTTTTTTTATTGCCTGTTTTCCCTCAACTTTGCATCTTTAACGCTATCCCCTTAGACTTTACCCAACACTCCATTAACCAATAATGCTCATGTCTGACACCTTTACCCGCCAGCCGCTGCCCTTACCCAACGGTCATAATAAAGTCCTGTTGCACTCCTGCTGTGCGCCCTGCTCGGGCGAAGTGATGGAAGCGATGCTGGCTTCCGGCATCGATTACACCATCTTCTTCTACAACCCAAACATTCATCCGCTGAAAGAGTATGAGCTGCGTAAAGAGGAGAATATCCGCTTTGCCGAGCAGTTTGGCGTGCCCTTTGTTGATGCCGATTATGATAAAGACAATTGGTTTGAGCGGGCACGTGGCATGGAGTGGGAACCGGAACGTGGCGTGCGCTGCACCATGTGTTTCGACATGCGCTTTGAACGCACCGCGCTGTATGCACATGAAAACGGTTTCCCGGTGATCACCAGTTCACTCGGCATTTCGCGCTGGAAGAATATGCAGCAGATTAACGACTGCGGCGTGCGCGCGGCGGCGCACTATCCCGATATGCTTTATTGGGAGTTCAACTGGCGGAAAGGTGGCGGCTCGTCACGCATGATTGAGATCAGCAAGCGCGAACGTTTCTATCAGCAGGAGTATTGCGGCTGCATCTATTCGCTGCGCGACAGCAATCGCCATCGTGTAGCTAGCGGCCGCGAGCGCATTGAGATCGGCGTGCAGTATTATCAGCCCGACGAAGAGTAAAGAAAAGGGCAGGAAATCCTGCCCTTTTTTCATTAACGAAATACCAGCGTTAACACCACCATGACAACCATCATCATTATCAGGTGAAACACCACCTTATTGAGATTGCGGTTACGCATTTCACCTCCATGTGTTTAAAACCACTGACCAAAGCGCTTGATGTAGAGCATTTTCATGCCCTGCGCGACCACGCAATACCCGAGCAGCGTTGCCACCAGCCATGGGAAGTAAGACCATGGCAGCGGCACCAATCCCACCATCGCGCCCAGCGGTGAGAACGGCAGCAGAATGCCGGCGATCATCACACACGCAGTGGTCAGCAGCACCGGCAGCGCCGCACGGCTCTGGATAAACGGAATCTTTTGCGTGCGCAGCATGTGCACCACCAGCGTTTGCGACAGCAAGCCTTCAATAAACCAGCCGGACTGAAACAGCGACTGCATTTCTGGCGTATTCGCCGCGAACACGTACCACATCAGCGCAAAGGTGGTGATATCGAAAATCGACGACGTTGGCCCAATCCACAGCATAAAGCGTTTGATATTACGCGCGTCCCATTTACGCGGCTTACGCAGGAACTCGCGGTCCATTTTGTCCCACGGCAGTGCCAGCTGAGACAGATCGTACATCAGGTTCTGAATCAGCAGATGAATCGCCAGCATCGGCAGGAACGGAATAAAGGCGCTCGCCACCAACACCGAGAACACGTTGCCGAAGTTCGAGCTGGCGGTCATGTTCAGATACTTAATGATGTTGCCGAAGGTTTCGCGTCCCTTCATTACGCCCTCTTCCAGCACCATCAAATCTTTTTCCAGCAGGATGATATCGGAGGACTCTTTAGCGATGTCCGCCGCGCTATCGACGGAAATCCCCACATCAGCATCACGCAACGCCGGCGCATCATTAATCCCGTCGCCGAGGAAGCCAACGGTGTGGCCCTGTTGCTGTAGCGCGCGCAGGATGCGTGATTTCTGCAGCGGCGTGAGTTTAGCGAATACCGCGCTCTGTGCGGCGGCGTCTGCCAACTGCTCGTCGCTCATCAGGGCAATTTGGTCGCCGGTGACGATCGCGCCGCTGTCGATGCCAACCTGCTGGCAAATGCGCGCGGTCACCACTGGATTATCGCCGGTCAGCACTTTGACGCTAACGCCATTGTCGCGCAGCGCGCCGATGGCTTTGGCGGCGCTCTCTTTCGGTGGATCGAGGAAGGTCAGCAGCCCTTCTACCGTTAAGCCTTGCTCATCCGCCACGCTCAGCGGCTGCTGTAAACCTGGCTCCGCCAGCACGCGACTCGCCACCAGCAGCACGCGGAAACCCTGCTCATTGTATTGATGTGCCAGCGCCAGCAGTTCTGCACGACGCGTTTCGTTCAGCGGCTGTACCAGTTTGCCTTCACGCTCGGCAGTCGCGATGCTCAGCATCTCTTCCACCGCCCCTTTGCAGATCAGCATCTGTTGATTGAGACGACGATCGCGCACCACCACCGAGACGCGACGGCGAATGAAATCGAACGGCAGCTCATCCACTTTGATATAGGTATCGCTTACCGCTTCGCTGACGCGGTTTTTGCCGTACTGCAAAATGGCGCGATCCATCAGATTCAGCGTGCCGCTTTGATAGTGGCTGTTGAGCCAGCTCAGCATCAGCACGCGTGAGTTCTCCACGCCAGCACAATCCAGATGATGCTCCAGAATGATGTTGTCCTGCGTCAGCGTGCCGGTTTTGTCGGTGCAGAGAATATCCATCGCGCCGAGGTTTTGAATCGCATTCAGACGTTTGACGATCACTTTACGCCGCGACATGGCGATGGCACCTTTCGCCAGGTTGGAGCTGACGATCATCGGCAACATTTCCGGTGTTAAACCTACCGCTACCGCCAGCGCAAACAGTGAAGCATCCAGCCAGTCGCCTTTGGTTAGGCCATTAATCAGCAACACCACCGGCACCATCACCAACATGAAGCGGATCAGCAGCCAGCTCACGCTGTTGACGCCGCGGTCAAAGGCGGTTTGTGAGCGATTACCCACAATCGATTTCGCCAGGCTACCGAAGTAAGTTTCGCTGCCGGTTGCCACTACCACCGCTTTGGCGCTGCCGCTGGACACGTTGGTGCCCATCAGGCAGACGCTGCCCAGTTCCAGCAGCGATGTGCCCTGTTCGCTGGCACCGCTGCTTTTGCTGGTGACGTGGCCGGTGACGTCATACTTCTCAACCGGTAACGATTCGCCGGTCAAAATCGCCTGGCTGATAAACAGATCGCGTGAATCCAGCAGCCGCACATCGGCTGGCACCAAATCCCCCGCCGACAGATAGATGATGTCACCCGGCACCAGCGTGGCGATATCGACTTCCTGTTTGAGCGGCGCTTGCTGCGCTGACTCACGACGCAGCACCGTGGCGGTGGTGCGCACCATCGATTTCAGCGCCTGCGCCGCTTTATTGGTACGGAACTCCTGCCAGAAACGCAGCAAACCGCTGAGCGTTACCATCGTCACAATGATGATGACACCGGTCAGATCGGTCTCCTCGCCGTTGCGCAGCGGCAGCCAGAAATCAGTGAAAAAGCTCACCAGCGCCAGCGCCATCAGGACATAGATAAACGGATTGTTGAATGCCTGCAGCAACTGCAACAACGCCGGTGGCGCTTTGTCGTGTTCGACCTGATTGCGGCCATATACATTCAGGCGCGCCTCGGCTTCACGTTCACTCAGGCCAAGCGCATCGCTGCGCAGACGCACCAGCGTTTCGTCGGCAGTAAAACCGGCTTCATCTTCAATCAGGTAACGCGGTGTTTTTTGACGCGGCTGGCGCGTGGTGTTCCAGGCTTTTTTGTCCTGGTTGAGTTTCATGTCAGTCATAGTGACATTCCTCTTTATTACGGCAATAAAAATCCCTGCGTGCGAGGCACACAAATTAAATTAACGGCAATGCGTTTGTTAAATTAAAAATAACCTGTCGGGAATTTCCATATCACCTCCCGGAAATTAAAGACGAAAAGAGTCGCTCGCAAAATAACGAGTAATAAATAAAGACGAAGGTAAACACCACGCAATCGAACAGCGAAAAGCCGTCTAATGTGCAGCGTCAATCAGCACGCTGAAGTTCAGCGCGCGTATCGAGGCGGAGGGAAAAGTGTGTTAAAAATCATATGCATGATGATATCCCCACGGGCTTTGGCCCGTTACAATGTCGTTTAAAGGGAACAACCATCAGAAAAGAGAGGATTGCTGCCCGCCGTGTTGGCAAGCAGCGACAAAAAAGTTCGCGCGTCAGCTTGCCTTGTGATGCCAACTAAAAGGGTGACTGTCCAACTGAACTCTCCTGCTTTGAAATTGCGGCCATTATATTCTGGCAAGTAACGAAGTAAAGTTAATTATCGGTTAGTCACCAATCATTTATATTCCGTTGCAGTTGAGTTGATATTACCTCACATGCACATTCCGTAGCGGCGTGATTAATCGCGCGATTTTGCGTTAACGATCCTGCACCCAAAGCCCGTCCACACATTGCGCAATGAATTGCGCCGCTACGGATTGTGCGGTTTTCCCTTATAACTGAACCATGCGTCTTAGATCATTAATGCATATGCATAGCCTGAAATTGACTATTCTTCACTGCTGCGCTCTCGTAAACTCGCGTTACTTTTTTTAGGCAAGGAAACAACATGAAAAAAATTATTCCATCACTGCTGGCGTTATCGCTGGTAGCCGCCTTCTCGGTTCAGGCAGCGACGCCGAAAGATACGCTGGTGATCGCCCAGTCTACCGATGATGCCGACAGCTTCGACCCTGCGCAGGGCTTCGAGCTCACCACGGTGCAAGCGTTCACTAACATTTATCAGCGCCTGGTTCAGTCCGATCCCACCAATCCAACCGATTTGCAGCCAACGCTGGCCACGTCCTGGCAAGCGGGCAGCGATAATCGCAGCCTGACGTTTGAACTACGCAAAGGCGCTCAGTTCGCCAGCGGCAATCCGCTGCGTCCAGAGGATGTGATCTTCTCACTGGGCCGCGTGGTGAAACTCAATCTCGATCCCTCCTTTATTCTTACCCAACTTGGCTGGAATAAAGATAACGTCGATACCTTCCTGCAGAAGGTTGATGACAACCACGTACAGATCAGCTGGAGCGCCAACGTCAGCCCGGCGTATGTGCTCAGCCTGCTCTCCGCGCCGGTCTCTTCGATTGTTGATGAGAAAACCGCGCAGGCCAACGCGAAGAACGGTGACTTCGGCCACGCGTGGCTCGGTACTCACTCTGCCGGTAGCGGCCCGTATCAGATTCGTAAAGTGGTGCTGCACGAAGCGATTCTGCTGAGCGCGAATCCAACTTCGCCAGCGGGCGCTCCGAAGCTGAAAAATATCCTGATTAAAAACGTTCCGGAACCGGCTGCGCGTCGTCTGCTGCTGGAACAGGGCGATGTGGATATCGCGCGTAACCTCGGTGCGGATCAAATCGCCTCGTTGAAAGGCAAAGCGGGCGTGAAGACTGAAGCGATTCCGATGGCGTCGCTCTACTACATTCAGTTCAACATCGGTGAAAACCCGGTGCTGAAGAACCCGGCGCTGTGGGAAGCCGCGCGTTATCTGTTCGACTATAAAGGTATCGCTAACGACCTGCTGAAAGGCCAGTTCGACGTGCATCAAACCTTCCTGCCGAAAGGCTTCCTCGGCGCAATCAACGACACGCCGTACACTTACGATCCTGAGAAAGCCAAAGCGATTCTGAAGAAAGCCGGTCTGACCAACGTCAGCTTCAAACTCTCCACCAGCAACCAGCCGCCTTACCTCGATATCGCGCAGGCGCTGCAGGGCAGCTTTGCCAAAGGTGGCGTGAAGGTGGAAGTGCAACCTGGCCTGAGCTCTGAAGTCTCGACCCGCGTGAAGGCGCACAAATACGAAGCCACCCTGAACGCCTGGGGCGCAGACTATTTCGATCCCAACACCAACGCCGCGTCCTTCGCTTACAACCCGGAAGATGGCAGCAAAACCGTGGCTTACCGTTCTGACTGGCACATCCCGGAGCTGAACAAGCAAACGCTGGCCGCCACCGCCGAGAGCGATAACAACAAGCGCGTCGAACTCTATCAGGCGATGCAGCGTGAAGTGCTGAAGAACTCGCCGTACGTGATTGGCTTGCAGGCGAAAAACCTGATTGCGCTGCGCGACAATCTGCAAGGCTATGTGCAGGGCATCAACCCGGACATGGTGTATTACTCGCAGGTTTCTAAGTAATGGCAGTGTCAGCTTCACAGGCCGGGTTCGCCCGGCCACTTTGGCAACGCGTTAGCCACATCGTCACCAGCCTGCTCTCGCTGCTGGTGACGTTGGTCGGTTTGTTAGCGTTCACTTTTATGCTGTCGCACCTTTCGCCAGTCGATCCGGTGCAACAGATCGCAGGCGATCACGCCAGCGAAGCCACCTACGCGCAGGTGCGACACGATCTCGGTCTTGATCAGCCGGTGCTGGTGCAGTTCTGGCGCTATATCAGCCATTTGGCGCGCGGCGATCTCGGCTTATCGCATCTGACCAATCAACCGGTCAGCGCCGACCTGATGCGCACCTTCCCGGCCACCATTGAGCTGGCCACCTGCGCGATGATTTTTGCCGCGGTGTTCGGCATTGCCTTAGCGCTGCTGGCGGCGTGGAAGCCGGGCAGCATCATTGATAACGTGGCGCGTTTTGTTTCGCTACTCGGCTACTCGGTGCCGGTGTTCTGGCTCGGCTTGCTGGGTTTGCTGCTGTTTTATGCCGTGCTGCACTGGTCCGCCGGACCGGGCCAGCTTGATGACATCTGGATCTACACGCTGGAGCCAAAAACCGGCTTTGTGCTGATTGATA
This sequence comes from Pantoea sp. AG1095, assembly GCF_003208415.1. Classification (NCBI taxonomy): domain Bacteria; kingdom Pseudomonadati; phylum Pseudomonadota; class Gammaproteobacteria; order Enterobacterales; family Erwiniaceae; genus Pantoea; species Pantoea sp. AG1095. The sequence continues at coordinate 55,932 of NZ_QKMJ01000015.1, forward strand.
GCTGGATGTCCGGCGATCCCGAGATGTTCCGCAATGCGATTGCCCACTTGTGGCTGCCGGTGGTGATTCTCGGCCTGCTGGCGATGGCGGGTATCACGCGCCTGCTGCGCGCGGCGCTGCTGGAAGAGAGCAGCAAAGAGTATGTGGTGCTGGCGCGTGCGAAAGGTGCCAGCCGTGGCCGCATTTTGCTGCGTCATATTTTCCCCAACGTGCTGGGCACGCTGATTACCGTTATCGCCCTCTCCTACGCCACGCTGCTGGAAGGTTCGGTACTCACCGAAACGGTATTTGCCTGGCCGGGCGTTGGTCGCTACATGACTAACGCGCTGTTTTCCTCCGATGTACCGGCGATTCTCGGCTCGACCTTGCTAATTGGCAGCTGCTTTATTCTGCTCAACGCGCTGGCCGATGCCCTGACCTGGTTAACCGATCCGAGAACCCGATGACTCAACAACTCTCTGAACTGGAAACGCTGCGTCCGCGCCGCCGCCGCGCGCGCGTGACCTCGCTTTCCATCGGCCTGACGTTGGTACTGATTGTGGTGGCGATGGCGTTGTTCGCGCCATTGCTGGCGCCTTTCGATCCCAATGCGCAGATCATCTCCCAGCGTTTGCAGGCGCCATCGGCGCTGCACTGGTTTGGCACCGATGGCTTTGGCCGCGATCTGCTGTCACGCGTGATTTATGGCGCGCGCCCCACGCTGCTGTTGGTGTCACTGATTCTGGTGCTGACCATTCCGGTTGGCCTGCTGGTCGGCATCACCGCCGGTTACGTGGGCGGCTGGACCGAGCGCGTGTTGATGCGCATAACCGATATCTTCCTGTCGCTGCCGAATCTGGTGATCGCGCTGGCGCTGGTCGCCATGCTCGGCCCCGGCTTGATGAATGGCGCACTGGCGCTGGCGCTCACCAGCTGGCCGCCATTTGCCCGTCAGGCGCGCGCGGAAACGCTGGCGCTGCGCCGCAGTGATTACCTCGCCGCCGCGCGCATGCAGGGCATCACCGGTTTACGCCTGATGTTTGGCCACATTCTGCCGCTGTGTATGCCAACGGCGGTGGTACGTGCCGCGCTAAGCCTCGGCGGAATCATTCTTTCAGCGGCGGGCCTCGGCTTCCTTGGCATGGGCGTGCAACCGCCTACCGCCGAATGGGGTTCGATGGTGGCAGAAGGCAGTAAAGTGATCTTCGACCAATGGTGGGTAGCTGCCGCACCCGGCGGCGCGATTCTGTTCGCCAGCCTGGCGTTTAACCTGACAGGCGATGGCCTGCGTGACCGACTGGATACTCGCCATGCCAAATGATCTGTTAATTGATGTACAAGGCCTGACGATTCGCAGCGATGATGCGCTGCTGGTCGATAACATTGGCTTCCAAATTGGCCGCGAGCGCGTGGCGCTGGTGGGTGAATCCGGTTCCGGTAAATCACTCACCGCGCGCACGCTGATGGGCTTACTGTCACCTTCGCTGCACTTGCAGGCCGACCGTTTGCAGATTGTCGGCACCGATGCGTTGAGCCTGCGCGAGCGTGACTGGATTCAACTGCGCGGCAGCAAAGTAGCGATGGTGATGCAGGATCCGAAATATGCGCTTAATCCCACGCGCACCATTGGCTGGCAGGTGGAAGAACCGCTGGTGCTGCACCACAAATTGAGCCGCGCTGAACGTAAAGAGAAAGTGTGCGAGATGCTGGATGCGGTGGGCTTGCCCGACCCGCGTCAGCTGATGAAACGCTATCCGCATCAACTTTCTGGCGGCATGGGGCAACGCGTGATGCTGGCGATCGCCCTGATCACCGATCCTGAACTGCTGATCGCCGATGAACCTACGTCGGCGCTCGATCACGCGATGCGCGATCAGGTACTGGCGCTGATTCGTCGTCTGGTTGAACAGCGCAACATGGGTTTGCTGCTGATCAGCCACGATCTGCAACAGGTTTCCGAGCACTGCGAACGTGTGATGGTCATGTATCAGGGCCGCGTGCTGGATACCTTGCCGGCGTCCGAACTCTCCAACGCCAGCCATCCTTACACCAGCACCTTGTGGGCCTGTCGCCCGAGTAAAGCCACGCACGGCGAGCGTTTGCCGGTGCTGGATCGTGCCGCGCTGGAGAAAAATTATGATTGAGTTAGCGAACCTCAGCGTTTCGCACAAGCAAGGTTACGAGCTGCGCACCGTGGTGCACGATGTGTCGCTGCAGGTCGCGGCCGGTGAGTGTTTTGGTCTGGTTGGCCCGTCCGGCTGCGGCAAGTCGTCGCTGCTGTGGGTGCTGGCGGGATTGAATCCGCACTGGAGCGGCAGCATGTCGCTGGCGGGCACCGCCGTGCAGCCCGGCAAAGCGTTTACCGGCCAGCTGCGCCGCGATGTGCAGATGGTGTTTCAGGATCCCTACGCTTCGCTGCATCCGCGCCATCGCCTGCGTCGCACGCTGGCGGAACCGCTGAAAATGCTCAAACGTGATAACATCAACGACCGCATTAATGCTGGATTCCGCCATGTCGGGCTCGATCCGGTGCTGGCGGATCGCTATCCGCATCAGCTTTCAGGCGGTCAGCGTCAGCGCGTAGCGATTGTGCGCGCCCTGCTGCTGGAACCCAAGATCCTGCTGCTGGATGAGCCGACCTCGGCGCTGGACATGTCGGTGCAGGCCGAGATCCTCAACCTGCTCAACGATCTAAAGCAAAAAGATGGTTTAACCATGGTGCTGGTCAGCCACGATCCGGATGTGATCGATCACATGTGCGATCGCGCGGCGCGTATGGCGCAGGGCCGCATCGTGGAGCAACATTCAACAACAAGGAACACCGTATGACGGTTAAGTTACGTCCGCTGGAGCGGGAAGATTTACGCTTTGTGCACCAATTAGATAACAACGCCAGCGTGATGCGTTACTGGTTTGAAGAACCGTATGAAGCGTTTGTCGAGCTTTCAGACCTGTATGACAAACATATCCATGACCAGACCGAGCGCCGCTTTGTGGTGGAGCATGATGGACACAAAGCCGGGTTGGTGGAGTTGGTCGAGATTAATCACGTGCATCGCCGCGCTGAGTTTCAAATCATTATCGATCCTTCCCATCAGGGCAAAGGCTTAGCCACCAAAGCGGCAAAGTTGGCGATGGATTACGGCTTTTCGGTGCTGAATCTCTACAAACTCTATCTGATTGTCGATGAAGAGAATAAGAAGGCGGTGCATATCTACACCAAGCTGGGATTTGAGGTGGAAGGCGTACTGAAGCACGAATTTTTCATCAACGGCGAATACCGCAACACCATCCGCATGTGCATTTTCCAGCAGCAACATCTGGCGCAGCATAAAAGCGCCAATGCGATGGTGAAGCCTACCGCGCAGTAACTCAAACTGTTGAATGATTTGTAGCGGCGCAATTAATTGCGCTGTTTTTTTTCGCGGTAAGATTGCGCAATAAATTGCGCCGCTACGATCGGTGCGGGCTTATTAACCCCGCGCGCCGACGACGTTCAGCTTCGGCTGCGGATGTTCTGGTTTGAGATCGTACATGCCGCCGTAGAAGGGATCGACCAGCAGCCAGCCGGGGAAGCCCAACAGCGGAATATTGCCCAGCAAATACCACAGATTGGCATTGGCCTCGATCGGCAAGGTTAGCGGCACATAGCCCGGACTCTCCAGCATCACCTGATAGTGCTTCTTACCAAAATAATTCCCGGTCGATTTCGCCAGCTCGACGGTTTGCGGGGTATAGCCCTGCGCCACCGCGCGTCCGGTCTCATCCTGCACGGTGAAACGCGCGCCTTGCGGCAGGGAGTCGATTTTCACCGGTTGCGTTTCAGTGCCGACAATGGTGGCGCAGCCGCTCAGCAGCAGCGCACAGGCAGGAAAAAGAGGTCGCAGGTTCATAGCAGGTCCGCTTCAGCATCAGATAGGACAGTGTAAACTGCCCTTCTGTGCTTAATCGCGCTATCACTGATGATTTTCTGCGCTTTATTACGGTTGACAACAGGCAGTAATCGCCGCGATATCCTGCGGCGTGGTTCGGCAGCAGCCGCCAATCAGACGTGCGCCCGCCTGCTGCCATTCGGCGAATTTGTCATGCAGCGTGCAGCCCGACGGCGCGGAGTGCCAGGTTTTGCTGCTAGCATCGTACTGCTCGCCGGAGTTCGGATAGACCAGCAGCGGCTTATCACACAGCGCCTGGAAGCGGCGCAGAGCGGGCGTTACGCTCTCCAGCGCCACGCAGTTGATGCCAACCGCCACCACCTGCGGTGCCGCATGCACCAGCTCAGCCACTTTACTCAACGGCGTGCCGTCGCTGATGTGTTCGGCATCGCGCAGGGTAAAGGAGAACCACGCGCTGCTGGCAGGGAATTCAGCCAGTAAACTCACCAGCGCCTGCGCTTCGGTAAAGGACGGCAACGTTTCACAGGCCAGCAGATCGACACCCGCTTCCAGCAACGCCTTCACGCGCGGACGGTGGAACGCTTTCATCTCCTCTTCCGGCAGCGCGTAATCACCGCGATACTCCGCACCATTGGCCAGAAAAGCGCCATACGGCCCGACCGAACCTGCCACCAGCAAGGGTGCGGTGCTGGCGGAAGATGCGCGATAGTCACCACGCGCGCGCTGCGCCAGCTGTACGCTCTGGGTGATCAATGCCAGCGCCTGCGCTTCATCTAAGCCGCGCGCGGCAAAACCCTGCGGCGTGGCCTGGTAGCTGGCGGTGATCGCCACATGCGCGCCGGCAGCAAAGTAGTCGTGATGCACCTGATAAATCAGCTCAGGATTTTCCATCAGCACTTTGGCCGACCACAGCGCATCGGCCAGATTGCAGCCGCGCGCCTCCAGCTCGGTCGCCAGCGCGCCATCCAGAATCAACGTGTCAGTTTGGGTTAGAGCCTGCGCGATAGGATTACGCGACATCGTTGGCCTCCTCAGCCTTAAGGGATGACTTGCGTCGTTGCGTGACATGGTATGCGGCATAGCAGAACAGCACAAACGGAATGCCGCACCACAGCGCGATACGCTGCGACGGATCGAACGCCAGTCCGACGCACGCCAGCAGGCATAACAGGAAGCCCAGAATCGGCGTCAGCGGATAGAGCGGCGCGCGATACGCCAGCTGTTGTAAGCTGCCGCCCGCCTGCAGATGGCGACGACGGAACACATAGTGCGAGGCGCAGATGCTGAGCCACACCGCCACCACGGCAAAACCGGAAATCGCCGACAGCGCCACAAACACCGTGTCCGGCGCAATCACGCTGGAGAACAGCGCCAGCAAGCCGCCAATCATGCTCACGGTCAGCGCCAGCACCGGAATGCCACGACGGTTGACGCGCGCAAAACAGCGCGGCAGCGTCTTCTCATTAGCCAGCGACCACAACATACGGCCAGAAGCATACAGGCCAGAGTTGGCGGCGGAGAGAATGGCGGTGAGGATCACGAAGTTGAAAATATCCGCCGCGTACGGAATGCCGATCTTTTCAAACACCAGCACAAACGGGCTTTTGACGATCCCGGCCTGATCCATCGGGATCAGCGCCGCCAGCACAAATACCGTGCCGATAAAGAAGATGATCAACCGTGCGACGGTGGTGCGGATCGCCAGCGGCAGCGCTTTTTGTGGCTGCTCGGTTTCACCGGCAGCGATACCGATCAATTCCGTGCCCGAGAAAGCGAAGTTGACCGCCACCATGGTCATCAGAATCGGCAGCGTGCCGTGCGGCAGCCAGCCGGAAGCGGTGAGATTGTGTAATCCCGGCGCAGCACTGCCGTCTTTCATCGGGATAAAACCAAAGATCGCGCCCGCACCGAGAATGATAAAGGCGATGATGGTGATCACTTTGATGATGGAGAACCAGAATTCACCTTCGGCAAAAAAGCGCGTTGAGACGATATTCAGCAGATAAATAGCGATGCAGAACACCAGACACCACGTCCACACCGGCACGCTTGGGAACCAATACTGCATACAGAACCCGGCGGCGGTCAGGCTGGAACCCAGCGCCACCGTCCAGGTGAGCCAGTAAAGCCAGGCGACGGTATAACCGGTGGCCGGACTGAGATAGCGCGCGGCATAGACGTGGAACGCGCCGGTTTCCGGCATCGCCACAGCCAGTTCGCCAAGACAGACCATCACCAGCCACACCACCAGCGCACCGATCAGATAGGCCAGCAAAGTGCCGGCTGCACCGGTGGTTGAGATGATGTAGCCGGTATTGAAGAACAGTCCGGTTCCGATCACACCGCCCAGCGACAGCATCACCAGATGCCGTACTTTCATGGTGCGCTTAAAGTTTTCCTGTGGAGGCGTATCCTGAATTTGCATGATATTTATCCGTATGGACGTCTGAACATCTATATGGACACAGGGTTATACGCGTCAACGTGCGGATTTGCAACGGGGCAGAAGGAGAGGATTGAGTCAGGGTTTGCGGCCCCGCATGAAACGGGGCGCAAGTTCAGGCGCCAAATACGCCCTGCAGATAACGCTCAAGCGCAACGCGCGAGCTGAAGCCGTGCGGAATGCCGTAATGCTCCTGCGAATCGCCCATTAAGTAGAGTGGGAATTGCGTGTAGTGATCGCAGGTTTTCATCTCTGAAGCCGGTTCAGCAAAGCTCTGGCTTTTCTCTTTCAGCGTCGGGTGAATGATTAAGGCGGTCCGTCCCATACGCGCTTCGCGATTGACGTACACATAGTTTTCGCCGCGACGATAACCGTAAATTTTTGGCGTTTGGGTATCCATTTCGAAGCCCACTTTCTCAAGTACGCGCGCTACCTCATCTGGTCGTAAATACATGCTTGCTCCTCTCTTCTCACAGCCCCGCAACCTTACAGCAGCAGGATGGCATGGGCATTCGGAATTTTCCCTAAAGCCTGGCACATCCCTGCGTTTAATCACGCTTCGTCTACACTAAGTATTACGTGTTAAATCAAAGGGAGCTAAAAAATGTTTAATCGAAGCGCAAAAAACGATGACATTGATATCAATCAGGATGTAAACGAACTGGCCGATTCGCTAGAGGCGTTACTTAAATCTTATGGCAGTGAAGCTAAAGACGAAGTTGATAATGCTCGTAGCCAGGCGCAGGCGCTGTTGAAGCAGACGCGTGCCAAACTGAGCGGCGGACAGAGTCGCGTATCGCAAGCGGCACGTGATGCGGGTACGCAGGTTGACGCCTATGTCCACGACAAGCCGTGGCACGGCGTGGGCGTCGGTGCGGCGATAGGTTTAGTGCTTGGCGCGCTGCTGGTATCTTCACGCCGATAAGCCTGTGTTCGTTGATGCAATGAGCCTCGCTGATGCGGGGCTTTTTTGTGGGCGCGAGATAGTGCGCGCTTTCCCTCACCCTAACCCTCTCCCGCAGGCGGGAGAGGGAATGTTTAGGTGGCGTTCAACTTTAACACCTATGCTGGATCGGCTTCTTCTCCCGCTTGCGGGAGAAGGCTGGGATGAGGGCTAAATCGCACAAAATCTAACCACTTCTCCCACCTTATTCCCTTTACAAAAAATTTTTCCGGCCTGGAAGGCGCATGATCTCTGGTCTTAGCGATTATCCGAAGATCAAAATCACAAAACCCTATATCTGGTGGGCTTGACCGACAGGAACACTACATCTAGTATTCAACCCATCAACTAACTACCCAATGTCGTCAAGGACGAAGTTCGATGCAAACAGGAATTTGCTTCGTATCTCACAATCTGACCGCAATCAAAGGGAAATACGAATCATGCGCATTATTATTTACACCAAAGACAACTGTGTCCAGTGCAATGCGACAAAAAATGCCATGGACCGCAAAGGTATCGACTATCAGCTGATCAACCTTGATACCCAACCTGAAGCCATCGACAACCTCAAATCTCTCGGCTATCGCCAGGTGCCAGTGGTGATGACGCAAGACGATCACTGGAGTGGCTTCCGTCCCGACAAAATTGCCAGCCTGAGCCAGCTCGCGGCCGTCGGGGGATAAGCCATGTTTCCACTGGTCTATTTCTCTAGCCAGTCGGAAAACACGCACCGATTCATCACGCGTCTTGGGCTGCCTGCCCGCCGCATTCCGGTTGACGGCAAGCAGCGCCTGCATATCGAACAGCCCTACATTTTAGTGGTGCCGAGCTACGGCGGCGGCAGTTCGCGCGGTGCGGTGCCGAGACAAGTGATTCAATTCCTCAATGATGATGCCAACCGACGCGGGATTCGCGGGGTGATCGCTGCCGGTAACCGCAACTTCGGTGAAGGCTATTGCCTGGCGGGCGACATCATTGCGCAGAAATGTCAGGTTCCCTATCTCTACCGCTTTGAGCTGATGGGAACCCCCGACGATATCGCTAATGTAAAAGCGGGAGTGACCCAATTTTGGCAACGACAGACACCCTAAACAGCTCGCTGACTGATTACCACGCGCTTAACGCGATGCTGAACCTGTATGACGCCGATGGCCGCATCCAGTTCAGTAAAGATCACGAAGCGACGCGCCAGTTCTTCCTGCAGCATGTACAACCCAATACCGTGCAGTTTGCCTCGGCAGGCGAGCGCCTGCGCTATCTGGTGGCCGAAGGCTACTACGAAGCCGAGGTGCTGAATCAGTACGCTTTCGATTTCCTGTGTCAGCTGCACGATGAAGCTGATGCGGCAGGTTTCGCCTTTCACACCTTCCTCGGGGCGTGGAAGTTTTACACCAGCTACACGTTGAAAACCTTCGACGGCAAACGCTATCTGGAAACCTTCGAACAGCGCGCCTGCATGGTGGCGCTGACGCTGGCACGCGGCAATGAAACCTTAGCGCGCGAGCTGCTGGCGGAAATGCTGAGCGGTCGCTTCCAGCCGGCTACGCCAACTTTCCTTAACTGCGGTAAGCAGCAGCGCGGCGAGCTGGTCTCCTGCTTCCTGCTGCGCATCGAAGACAACATGGAATCGATTGGTCGCGCGGTGAACTCGGCGCTGCAACTGTCGAAACGCGGCGGCGGCGTAGCGTTCCTGCTCTCCAATTTGCGTGAATCAGGCGCGCCGATTAAGCGCATTGAGAACCAGTCGTCCGGCGTAATTCCGGTGATGAAGATGCTGGAAGATGCGTTCTCCTACGCTAACCAGCTGGGTGCACGTCAGGGCGCAGGTGCGGTGTGGCTGAATGCGCATCACCCGGATATTTTCCGCTTTCTCGATACCAAACGTGAAAACGCCGACGAGAAGATCCGCATCAAAACGCTGTCGCTCGGCGTGGTGATCCCGGATATCACCTTCCAGCTGGCGAAAGAGAATCGCGATATGGCGCTGTTCTCGCCGTACGATGTCGAGCGCATCTACGGCAAAGCCTTTGGTGATATCAGCATCAGCGAGCATTACGACGAGATGCTGGCGGACGATCGCATCACCAAAACCTACATCAAGCCGCGCGATTTCTTCCAGACGCTGGCGGAGATTCAGTTTGAATCCGGCTACCCGTACATCATGTTTGAAGACAGCGTGAACCGCAGCAACCCGATTGCCGGGCGCATCAACATGAGTAATCTCTGTTCCGAGATTTTGCAGGTTAACAGCGCCAGCGAGTTCAATGACGATCTCAGCTATCGTCGCGTCGGCAAAGATATCTCCTGCAACCTCGGCTCGCTCAACATTGCGCATGCCATGGATTCGCGCAATCTGGCGCAAACCGTGGAAACCGCCGTGCGTGCACTGACCGCCGTTTCCGAGATGAGTGAGATCAATTCGGTGCCTTCGGTGGCGGAAGGCAATCGCCGCTCGCACGCGATTGGCCTCGGTCAGATGAACCTGCATGGTTATCTGGCGCGCGAAGGCATGGCGTACGGTTCAGAAGAGGCGCTGGATTTCACCAATCTCTATTTCTATTGCGTCACCTATCACGCCGTGCGCACCTCGAATCTGCTGGCGCAGGAGCATCAGAAGAGTTTCGACGGTTTCGCCGAGTCGAAATACGCCAGCGGCAGTTACTTCGATAAATATGTCGAACAGCGCTGGCTGCCGCGCACCGCGCGCGTGGCAAAACTGTTCGCCGATGCCGGACTGACTCTGCCAACGCAGGCCGACTGGCAAGCGCTGCGTGCAGCGGTGATGCAACATGGGCTGTACAACCAGAACCTGCAGGCGATTCCGCCCACCGGTTCGATCTCGTACATCAACCATGCGACCTCCAGCATTCACCCGATTGTGTCGCGCATTGAGATCCGTAAAGAGGGCAAAACTGGCCGCGTCTACTATCCGGCACCGTTTATGACCAACGACAATCTCGACCTCTATCAGGATGCGTACTCCATTGGGCCGGAAGCGATTATTGATACCTACGCCGAAGCCACGCAGCACGTCGATCAAGGCCTGTCGCTGACGCTGTTCTTCCGCGACGACGTCACCACGCGCGATATCAACAAAGCGCAGATCTACGCGTGGAAAAAAGGCATCAAAACGCTCTATTACATCCGTCTGCGCCAGATGGCGCTTCAAGGCACCGAGGTGCAGGGCTGCGTCTCCTGCTCACTGTGATGAAAACTATGCAACTAAAACAAATTCAAGCCATTAACTGGAACCGCATCCAGGACGAAAAAGACCTCGAAGTGTGGAACCGACTGACCAGTAATTTCTGGCTGCCGGAAAAAGTGCCGCTCTCCAACGATTTGCCAGCGTGGCAGTCGCTGGACCACCAGCAACAGCAGCTGACTATTCGGGTGTTTACCGGATTGACGCTGCTCGACACCATCCAGAACGTGATTGGTGCGCCTGGCCTGATGGAAGATGCGATTACGCCACACGAGGAAGCTGTGCTGTCGAACGTCTCCTTTATGGAAGCAGTGCATGCGCGTTCGTACAGTTCGATTTTCTCCACGCTGTGTAACACCGCAGATGTCGATGCGGCGTACCGCTGGAGTGAAGAGAATGAAGCGTTGCAGAACAAGGCGAAGATTGTGCTGGAGCACTATCGCGCCGAGGATCCGCTCAAGAAGAAAATCGCCAGCGTGTTCCTTGAATCGTTCCTGTTCTACTCCGGTTTCTGGCTGCCGATGTATTGGTCGAGCCGTGGCAAGCTGACCAACACCGCAGATCTGATTCGCCTGATCATTCGCGACGAAGCGGTACACGGCTACTACATCGGCTATAAGTACCAAAAGTCGCTGGAAAACGTCGATGCTGGCCGCCGCGAGGAGTTGCAGCAGTTTGCGATTGATTTGCTGCTGGCGCTGTACGAAAACGAAGTGGTGTATACCGAAGCGTTGTACGGTGAAGTCGGTTGGGCGGAAGAGGTGAAAACCTTCCTGCACTACAACGCCAATAAAGCGCTAATGAACCTCGGCTACGAAGCGCTGTTCCCGGCCGAACTGACCGCCGTGAACCCGGCGATTTTGTCCGCGCTGTCGCCCAACGCCGATGAAAACCACGACTTCTTCTCAGGTTCAGGCTCCTCTTATGTAATGGGGAAAGCCGTGGAAACCGAAGACGAAGACTGGAATTTTTAATACGCGTCATAGTTCGCGTTGCCTGGAGGCACCTACTTTTGGCACAGCAGCGTTGACTGCGCCCACTCTTCCCAGTCCCATAGTTCACTATGCTGCTGGGTCGAGTGGGCTTGTCGCCTTGCTGTGACGCGAATTATTTAGCGTATTGATTCAGTGATAATTATTTTTTAAACCAATCTTATTTCCGCTCTTCTCACCCATTTATTTCACTTATATTTCTTCTTTTTGGATTGATTTTCGGCCGCTCTGCACCAGAAACAGTCTGAAACGCACATAAATTCACTTCTCAAATGCAAAAAATTAATCCGCGCGCATCCCTTGTGAGCACTGGCGATTTTAGCGATTGACTGCTGCGCGCGCCGCCGAATATCGCCCTTCAGGGTTGTCAGATAATTTCACTATGTTAGGGTATAGGGCGCTTAATTTTACTCAGGACCACAACAAGAAATAGTTAAACATTTAACCGGGAAATTAATTACTGCATGGCAATTAAACTCGAAGTAAAGAATTTATATAAGGTATTTGGGGATAATCCCGAAAAGGCATTTAAGCTGATCGATAAAGGCGAAAGCAAAGAGAGTATTCTGGCAAAAACCGGCCTCTCTGTTGGCGTCAAAAATGCCAGTCTGGCCATTGAAGAAGGCGAGATCTTCGTCATCATGGGGCTTTCAGGTTCAGGTAAGTCCACCATGGTTCGCCTTCTCAATCGTCTGATCGAGCCCACTCGCGGCCAGGTAATCATAGACGGTGTCGATATTGCCAAAATATCGGAATCAGAACTGCGTGAAGTCCGCAGAAATAAGATCAGTATGGTATTTCAATCCTTCGCGCTGATGCCACACATGACTGTGCTAAATAATGCCGCCTTTGGCATGGAATTAGCCGGCATTCCTTTAGCCGAACGTCAGGAAAAAGCGCTGGAAGCATTGCGTCAGGTTGGCCTGGATAATTACGCCCACTCTTATCCCGATGAACTTTCTGGCGGTATGCGTCAACGCGTTGGATTAGCCCGTGCATTGGCGATTAATCCTGATATTTTATTAATGGATGAAGCTTTCTCAGCACTTGATCCGTTGATTCGTACCGAAATGCAGGATGAACTGGTAAAACTGCAGGCCAAACATCAGCGTACCATTGTATTTATTTCTCACGACCTCGATGAAGCGATGCGTATTGGCGACCGCATTGCCATTATGCAGGGCGGCGAAGTGGTACAGGTCGGCACGCCGGATGAAATCCTCAATAATCCTGCCAATGATTATGTGCGCACCTTCTTCCGCGGCGTCGATATTAGTCACGTGTTTAGCGCCAAAGATATTGCGCGTCGCAGTGCGGGTTCACTGATCCGCAAAGCCGCCGGTTTTGGTCCGCGATCCGCCATCAAGCTGCTGCAGGATGAAGATCGCGAATATGGCTACGTGCTGGAGAAACAGAAGTTTGTTGGCGTGGTGTCCACCGATTCATTGAAAGCCGCGCTGGCGGCCGGTGAAGGGCTGGATAGCGCGCTGCTCGACACGCCCTTAGCGGTTCCTGCCGATACCTCCCTGAACGATCTGCTGTCGCATGTGGCACAAGCGCCCTGCGCCGTGCCGGTAGTCAGCGAAGAGAATCAGTACGTCGGTATCATTTCGAAAAGCATGCTGTTGCGTGCTTTAGACCGTGAAGGAGCCTAATCATGAGCGAACAAACAGCGAATCCGTGGGAAAGCGCCAGCCAAACCACCCAGCAACCTGCCACCACTGATACCAGCCCCGCCGCCAGCAGCAGCGATCCCTGGGCGAGTGGCGGTGCCGCGCCTGCAGATAGCAGCTCCGGCAGCGCCGATGCATGGGGTGATCCCTCCGCCGCCAGCAGCGGTGGCCACGATGCCGCCAGCAATGCTGCCAGCAGCAGCGACTGGCTGAGCAGCGCACCCGCTCCCGCGCCGGAACATTTCAACCTCATGGACCCGTTCCATAAAACCTGGATTCCGCTTGATAGCTGGGTGACTGAAGGCATTGATTGGGTGGTCAGCCATTTCCGCCCGGTGTTTCAGGGCATTCGCGTGCCGGTGGATTACATCCTCAGCGCGTTCCAGCAGTTACTGCTCGGCATGCCCGCGCCGGTAGCGATTGTGGTGTTCGCACTGATCGCCTGGCAGATTGCCAGCCCGGCGATGGGGATTGCTACGCTGGTCTCGCTGATTGCCATTGGCGCGATTGGTGCCTGGTCGCAGGCGATGGTGACGCTGGCGCTGGTGCTAACCGCCCTGCTGTTCTGCATCATCATCGGCTTGCCGCTCGGCATCTGGCTGGCGCGCAGTGAACGTGCCGCGCGCATTATTCGTCCGCTGCTAGATGCGATGCAGACCACGCCAGCCTTCGTCTATCTGGTGCCGATCGTCATGCTGTTTGGTATCGGCAACGTGCCGGGCGTAGTGGTGACCATTATCTTTGCGCTGCCGCCGATTGTGCGCCTCACCATTCTTGGCATTAAGCAGGTGCCAGCCGACCTGATTGAAGCGAGTGAATCCTTCGGTGCCAGCCCGCGTCAGATGCTGTTCAAAGTGCAGCTGCCGCTGGCGATGCCGACCATCATGGCTGGCGTAAACCAGACGCTGATGCTGGCGCTGTCGATGGTGGTGATCGCCTCGATGATCGCGGTTGGCGGTCTCGGTCAGATGGTGCTGCGCGGCATTGGTCGCCTGGATATGGGCCTCGCCACCGTCGGCGGCGTGGGCATCGTGATCCTCGCCATTATCCTCGATCGCTTGACGCAGTCGATGGGCCGCGACAGCCGCAGCCGTGGCAGCCGTCACTGGTACAGCACTGGCCCGCTCGGTCTGCTGATGCGCCCTTTCAGTAAAAAAGCCTGATTTCAATGGGCGGTCCGCTGCGGCCGCCCGTCTTCGACGTAACACGTAAAATAAGGAATGACTATGCGCAAGACAGCTCTCATCGCCGCCGTCCTGACGACGTTCGCCGCGACGCACGTGTCCGCCGCCGACCTGCCCGGTAAAGGCATCACCGTTAAACCGACGCAGAGTACCATCTCTGAAGAGACCTTCCAGACGCTGCTGGTAAGCCGCGCGCTGGAGAAACTCGGCTATACCGTTGAGAAGCCAAGCGAGATTGATTACAACGTGGCGTACACCACCATCGCAGCCGGTGATGCCACCTTTATTGCCACCAACTGGCAACCGCTGCACGACGATATGTATAAAGCCGCGGGCGGCGATGCGAAGTTTTATCGCCAGGGCACTTACGTCGGTGGCGCGGCTCAGGGTTACCTGATCGATAAGAAAACCGCCGAGCAGTATCACATCACCAATATTGAACAGCTGAAAGATCCCAAGATCGCCAAACTGTTTGATACCAATGGTGATGGTAAAGCGGATTTGACCGGCTGTACGCCAGGCTGGGGCTGTGAAGCGGTGATTAATCACCAGATTGATGCCTACAAGCTGAGCAACACCGTGGAGCACAATCAGGGCAACTACTCGGCGATGATTGCCGATACCATCACGCGCTTTAAACAGGGCAAACCGGTGTTCTATTACACCTGGACGCCGTATTGGGTCAGCGACGTGCTGAAGCCGGGTAAAGATGTGGTATGGCTGCAGGTACCGTTCTCTTCACTGCCGGGCGAGCAGAGCAAAGTCGATACCAAGCTGGCGAACGGGGCTAACTACGGTTTCCCGGTGAACACCATGCATATCGTCGCCAACAAAGCCTGGACCGAGAAAAATCCGGCCGCGGCAAAGCTGTTTGCTGAGATGAAGCTGCCGATTGGCGACATCAACGCCGAGAATGCGGCGATGCATGCGGGCCATGCTTCTGAAGCCGATATCAATGGCCACGTTGATGGCTGGATCAAAGGTCACCAGGCGGAATTCGATAAGTGGATTCAGGACGCACTGGCGGCAGCGAAGTAACGCATTTACATTAGCGTTGGTATTGTAGCGGCGCGATTTATCGCGCCGTTTTTCATGGAATAATTCCACTTCAGGAACTCAGCGTAATAAATTGCGCCGCTACGGCAAATGGCTGCCTTCCCCTTTTCCTTTCCCCCAATAAGCGAAGCGTGCGCTATAGCGCACTGGTACGTCCTGTTAATTAACACACCATTGAAATAATTTTTTCGGTTACTATTACCTACAAATGATTATCTCTCTTATCCGCACGCAATGACTGCTTCCCGTTTAGCGATCAAATTCCATCACTTTGGCTGGTGTCGCATTCGCGCGGGCGTTGTTAAGAGCATGTTAATCAACACCTTGATTTACGTAGACAAGCGGCGCGCGAAAAGTGTTTAGAAATCGTAAAGATGGTTCTAAACCGCTGAGCAATACTATTCATTAATGATTGGGTTTGTTATGGTTAGCAGCGCAGTTATTCACCAGAGTTATTTTTTCTCGCGAAATTATTTATCTGTAAAAAGGTTTCCCGAGATGAATTGATGGCATCGGCTGCCTGTATGTTCAGGTGGGATGTCAGGTCAAAATGCCCAGGGTTAAGGAACAACCTGGAATGTCAGATGTTGACTATGTGATCGTGCTAACAATCACCTGCGGAAATTGTGACTACGCTTAATCTGTCACCATCATTACTATACCAGTTGCAACTAAGAGGTTTTTTTAAAATGGAAAGTTCGTTTACTCCCATTGAACAGATGCTTAACATCCGTGCTAACCGCCATAAAGATTTTCCGCTGCAGGAGATCATTTTGACCCGCTTGTGCATGCACATGCAGGGTAAACTGCTGGATAATCGCAACAAAATGTTGAAGGCGCAGGGAATTAACGAGACCTTATTCATGGCGCTGATTACTCTTGATGCACAGGAAAATCAGAGCATTCAGCCTTCAGAACTGAGTTCTGCCCTCGGCTCTTCACGCACCAATGCCACGCGTATCGCTGATGAGCTGGAGAAGCGCGGCTGGATCGAACGTCGTGAAAGCGAGAACGACCGTCGCTGCCTGCATCTGCATTTGACCGAAAAAGGCAATGAATTCCTGCGCCAGCTGCTGCCACCGCAGCATCAGAGCCTGCAATACCTGTGGTCTTCGCTCTCTACTAACGAGCAGGATCAGCTGGAATCGATTACCCGTAAGTTACTTAACCGTCTCGATAAAATGGACGAAGATCAGGTTATCGCTTCCCTGTCGCGCTAATAGCAAGAAGTGCGACACAATCACCTTCCGAAATCGCTATTTTAATCCCCTTTTGTCCGGCCAGCGCTTAAGTGCTGGCTTTTTTGACTCGGGCAACCGTGTTGAAGGATCGGCACATCCCGACTAAATGGAAAACGTGGAGAACGACATGAGTGCGACAGCGGAAGCTCAAAGCCCGCAACAGCCAGCGAATAAAAAGAAGAAGCGCAAAGGTGTGCTGATCCTGCTGGCTATCGTGTTTGTAATTATTGGTGTTTCGTATCTGGCTTACTGGTATTTGGTGCTGCGTCACTTCCAGGAAACCGATGATGCGTACGTGGCGGGCAACCAGGTGCAGGTGATGGCGCAGGTTTCCGGCAGCGTAAATAAAGTGTGGTTTGATAATACCGACGTGGTGAAGAAAGGCGACGTCCTGGTGTCGCTGGATAAAACCGATGCCGAGCAGGCGTTTGAAAAAGCGCAGACCGCGTTGGCCACCAGCGTGCGTCAAACCCACCAGCTGATGATCAATGGCAAACAGTATCAAGCCACCATCAAGCTGCAGCAAACCGCGCTGGAACAGGCCGAAGCTGACCTGAAACGCCGCGAGCCGTTGGGCGCGTCTAATCTGATTGGCCGCGAAGAGCTGCAACACTCGCGTGATGCCGTGGCGACAGCCAAAGCGCAGCTGGATGTGGCAGTGCAGCAATACAACGCTAACCAGGCGATGATTCTGAATACCTCGCTGGAAAATCAGCCCGCGGTACAGCAGAGTGCGGCTGAGCTGCGCGATGCCTGGCTGGCGCTGCAGCGTACTGAAATCCGTAGCCCGATTGATGGCTTCATTTCACGTCGCAGCGTACAGGTTGGCTCGCAAATCTCCACCACCACCCCGCTGTTGGCGGTGGTGCCGTCCACTAATCTGTGGATCGATGCAAACTTCAAAGAGACCCAGCTTGCAGGTGTCCGTATCGGCCAATCGGCCACGGTGATCAGTGATATCTACGGCGATGACGTCGAGTATCACGGCAAAGTGGTGGGTCTGGATATGGGTACCGGCAGCGCCTTCTCGCTGCTGCCTGCGCAGAACGCCACCGGTAACTGGATCAAAGTGGTCCAGCGTCTGCCGGTGCGTATCGAGCTGGATCCGAAACAAGTGGCGGAACATCCGCTGCGTATCGGCCTCTCCACGCTGGTGAAAGTGGATACCCAAAACAAAGAGGGTGCCACGCTGGCCAGCACCGTGCGTTCGCAAGCCGCGTATGAAAGTAATGCGTTGGCAATCGACCTCGCGCCGGTTAACCAGCTGATTACTGACATCGTTCGTGCCAACGCTGACTAACGCCGCGGGAGGCTGTTATGGCACAAAAACCGCTTGAAGGTGCGCCGTTAGTCCTGATGACCATCGCCCTGTCGCTGGCGACGTTCATGCAGGTACTCGACTCCACCATCGCTAACGTGGCGATTCCGACCATCGCCGGTAACCTCGGTGCCTCGAACTCGCAGGGCACCTGGGTGATTACCTCTTTCGGGGTGGCAAACGCCATCTCGATTCCGATAACCGGTTGGCTGGCCAAGCGCATCGGTGAAGTGAAGCTGTTTACCTGGTCGACCATCCTGTTTGTATTGGCGTCCTGGGCTTGCGGCATGTCCGAAAGCCTGGAGATGCTGATCTTCTTCCGCGTCATTCAGGGCGTGGTTGCCGGTCCGCTGATTCCGCTGTCGCAGAGTTTGCTGCTGAACAACTATCCGCCAGCGAAACGCAGCGTGGCGCTTTCGCTGTGGGCGATGACGGTGATTGTGGCACCGATCTGCGGTCCGATTCTCGGCGGCTGGATCAGCGATAACTATCACTGGGGCTGGATCTTCTTCATCAACGTACCGATTGGTTTGGTGGTGGTGTTACTGACGCTGCAAACGCTGCGTGGACGTGAAACCAAAACCGAAATCCGCCGGATCGATATGGTGGGGTTGGTACTGCTGGTGGTGGGCATTGGCTCGCTGCAGGTGATGCTGGATCGCGGAAAAGAGCTCGACTGGTTTAGCTCAACCGAGATCATTGTGCTGATGGTGGTCGCCGTGGTGGCGCTGCTGGTGTTGCTGGTGTGGGAGCTCACCGACGACCATCCGATAGTCGATTTGTCGTTGTTCAAGATGCGCAACTTCACCATCGGCTGTTTGTCGATTAGCCTGGCCTATATGCTTTACTTCGGCTCGATAGTGTTGCTGCCGCAGCTGTTACAGGAGGTATATGGCTACACCGCCACCTGGGCCGGATTGGCGTCGGCGCCGGTGGGGATTCTGCCGGTGATCCTGTCGCCGATCATTGGCCGCTTCGCCCACAAGCTGGATATGCGTAAGCTGGTGACCTTCAGCTTCATCATGTATGCCGTCTGTTTCTACTGGCGCGCCTACACGTTTGAGCCGGGAATGGATTTTGGTGCATCAGCGTGGCCGCAGTTTATTCAGGGCTTTGCGGTGGCGTGCTTCTTTATGCCGCTCACCACCATTACGCTGTCAGGCTTACCGCCAGAACGTATGGCGGCGGCATCAAGCCTGTCAAACTTCGTGCGTACGCTGGCAGGTTCCATCGGTACTTCGATTACTACCACCATGTGGAGTAACCGTGAATCGATGCATCATAGCTATCTGTCGGAGTCGGTGAATCCGTACAACGTCAATTCACAGCAGATGTATGACCAGTTGCAAAGCATGGGCATGACCCAGCAGCAGGCCTCGGCATATATCGCGCAGCAAATTACCAATCAGGGTCTGATTATTTCGGCGAATGAGATCTTCTGGGCATCGGCGGGCGTGTTCTTGATCTTGCTGGTGCTGGTGTGGTTTGCGCGTCCACCATTTGGTGCGGGCAGTGGCGGCGGTGGTGCTCACTAAGCGAGACAAACAAAAACGGGCCTTGCGGCCCGTTTTTTTATGCGTTCTGACGCCACCATTCGGCGAGCAGAATACCGGTCGCCACTGACACGTTGAGGCTTTCAACGTTGCCGGTGCCACCAATCGACAGGCTGAGATCGCCCTGCTGGAAAGCGCTGTCTGACAGACCTTCGCTCTCCTGACCTAACACCAGCACCATTTTGGCAGGCAGCTCGGCTTTCGCCAGCGGTGTGCCTTCGTGGCTTGAGGTGGTTACGATGGTGTAACCCGCTTTACGGAACGCTTCCAGACCTTCGGCAAAGCTTTCGCCGCTGATCGCCTGTACGTGCTCAGCGCCACCTTCGGCGGTACGTACTGCCGCACCCGATTCCAGCAGCGAAGCATCATTCACCAGCAAACCTTTCACACCGAAGTGCGCGCAGCTACGCATAATGCCGCCGAGGTTGTGCGGGTTGCTGACATCTTCCAGCGCCAGCACGCAATCTTTGGTGGGGGCCTTGGTCAGCCACTCGGTAACCGGCATGCCCATACGTTTTTTGATGATGAAGCACACGCCACCGTGGTGTTCAGTACCTGAAGCTTTGGTCAGCTCAGCATCTTCAACCACATGATAGGCTTTGCGGTTGGCCGCCAGCCAGCGCAGGGTTTCACGGAAACGCGGTGTTACGCTCTGAATAAACCAGGCGCGCACGATGCTTTCCGGACGGCTCAGGAACAGCGCCTGACAGGCATTTTCACCGTAGACGCGCGTCTCTTCCTGACGCTGACGGCGAATCTGCTCGGGATCGATGACCGGCTTGTTCGCGGCATCATCCAGTTGACTATCATCCGCGACCGGCGGACGAGAAACGGTGCGCCACGGCGAATCACCGAAGCTGCGGTTGTCGTCACCACGATCGTCACGACGACCAAAGCTGCGACCGCGTTCGGTATTACTCGCACCGCGCGGTGCCGAGCTGCGTGCGCCGCCACGGCCACCTTCTTCATTATTACGTGCACCGCTGCGAGGACCAGAACGACGATTATCTTCCTGGCGCGCAGCAGGACGGCCGCCTTTGCCGGTACGGGGATTCGGCTTTTGACCACTCTCCTCATCACGTACGTACATCACTTTTACCTTGCCGCTTTTGCCTTTAAATTCGTCGTTCATCTGTTCCTCCAGCATTGAGAGCGCGAAGATTACCTGATGTGTCCGTGCTTAGCTATCAACTATTGAACCTATTGGGCAATCCAGATTGAGCATAGCACTCAACCTTTTCATAATGTCCGGCAATCATCAGATTTACAGGTCCGGGTTGAGGTAAATATGAATACAGTTTGTGCCTCCTGTCAGGCAACCAACCGCGTGCCCGAGTCGCGCATGGCTGATGGAGCAAAATGTGGTCGTTGCGGCGGCGAGCTATTCAACGGTGAAGTCGCCAACGCGACCGCAGCCACGCTGGATAAGTATCTGCAAGACGATCTGCCGGTGGTGATCGACTTCTGGGCGCCGTGGTGCGGCCCGTGCGTTAACTTCGCACCGGTGTTTAAAGATGTCGCCGACGAGCGGCGCGGCAAGGTGCGCTTCGTGAAAGTGAATACCGAAGCCGAACCCGCGCTTAGTTCGCGTTTCCGCATTCGCAGCATTCCTACGATTATGCTGTTCAAGAACGGCGAGATGGTCGACATGCTGAACGGCGCAATGCCGAAAGCGCCCTTCAACGAGTGGCTCGACGAATCGCTGTAAACCGCTGATGGCCAGCCGCGTGCTGGCCTTCCTTATTACCTTTCCCGGCTAATTCCATTACACTGGCGTTTTTTCTCCTGCCTGCGAATTTATGTTTGAAAATGCCGTTCTGCGCTTACGTGCGCAACGTTTAGCGCGCGCCACGCGCCCGTTTCTTGCGCGCGGTAATCGTGTCATTCGTTGCCAACGCTGCCTGCTGCCGCAGAAAAACTGTCTGTGCGCCACCATCCAGCCTCAGCAAGCGCGCAGTCGCTTCTGTCTGGTGATGTTCGATACCGAGCCGATGAAGCCGAGCAATACCGGAAGGTTAATCGCCGATGTGTTGCCGGACACCGAGGCGTTTGGCTGGTCACGCACCGAGCCGGATGCCGCGCTGCTGGCGGCGGTGAAGAACGCGCATTATCAGCCACTGGTGGTTTTCCCTGCGTCTTACGCAGATGCCGATCGCGAAGTGCTTACCAGCCCGCCGCTTACCGGCAAACCGCCGCTGTTTATTATGCTCGACGGCACCTGGACTGAAGCGCGCAAGATGTTCCGCAAAAGTCCGTGGCTGGATGCGTTGCCGGTGATGTCGCTCAACGTGTCTGCGCCCTCGCGCTACACGCTGCGCGAGGCCCACGGCGAAGGCCAGCACTGCACCGCCGAAGTTGCTGCCGCGCTGCTGGAACAGGCCGGGGATCTCGCCGCCGCCGCAGAATTGCAGCACTATTTCGCCCGCTTCCGTCATGCTTATCTGGCGGGGAAACCGCATCATCCGATTCATGCTCTGGAAGAAGCATTGAGTAGCGGAATCT
Source organism: Pantoea sp. AG1095 (assembly GCF_003208415.1). Lineage (NCBI taxonomy): Bacteria > Pseudomonadati > Pseudomonadota > Gammaproteobacteria > Enterobacterales > Erwiniaceae > Pantoea > Pantoea sp. AG1095. The sequence continues at coordinate 77,914 of NZ_QKMJ01000015.1, forward strand.
GAAGCTGGCTCTCAGCCTGCGATCGGTGAATCGGCACGCGCGTTAAAAAGCGTTTACAATCATGCCAATCTTGATAGCAGGAGCGGATGATGAGCCAACGCGGACTGGAAGCGCTGTTACGACCTAAATCAATCGCGGTAATCGGTGCGTCAATTACACCGGGGCGCGCCGGCTACTTTATGATGCGTAACCTGCTGGCCGGTGGATTTAGCGGTCCGGTATTGCCGGTGACGCCGAAGTATAAAGCGGTGAGCGGCGTGCTGGCATGGCCGGATATCGCCAGCCTGCCCTTCGCGCCCGATCTCGCCATCATCTGTACCCACGCCAAACGTAATCTCGAACTGCTGCAACAACTGGGCGAAAAAGGTTGTAAGGCCTGTATTATTCTCTCGGCGCCATCCAGCCAGTTGGAAGAGCTGAAAGCCTGCGCCAGTCAATGGCAAATTCGCCTGCTTGGGCCCAACAGCTTAGGTTTGCTGGCGCCGTGGCAAGGGTTGAATGCCAGCTTCTCGCCGGTGCCGATTGCTAAAGGCCGCATTGCTTTTATTTCGCAATCTGCTGCGGTCTCTAACACCATTCTCGACTGGGCGCAGCAGCGTAACCTCGGTTTCTCCTGGTTTATCGCCTTGGGTGATAGCCTGGATATCGACGTTGATGATCTGCTGGATTTCCTCGCGCGCGACGGTAAAACCAGCGCCATTCTGCTCTACCTCGAACACCTCAGCGATGCGCGTCGCTTTGTTTCCGCTTCGCGCAGCGCCTCGCGTAATAAACCGATTCTGGTGATAAAAAGTGGTCGCAGCCATCAGGCGCAGGCGATGATCGGTACTCACAGCGGACTGGACGCTGCCTGGGATGCGGCGATTCAGCGCGCCGGTTTACTGCGCGTACAGGATACGCATGAACTGTTTACGGCGGTTGAGTCGCTGAGCCATATGCGTCCATTACGCGGCGATCGACTGATGATCATCAGCAACGGTGCGGCCCCGGCGGCGCTGGCCCTGGATGAACTGTATGCGCGCAACGGTAAGCTGGCGACGCTAAGTGACGAAACATTGCAGGCGCTGGCCACCCTGCTGCCAGAAGGCGTTGGCCGCGGCAATCCGCTGGATTTGAAAGATGACGCGACACCAGCACGCTATGTCGCCTGCATTGAACGGCTGCTCGATAGCCATGAACTTGATGCACTGATGATCATTCATGCGCCAAGCGCCGTTTCACCTTCGAGCGAGACCGCCGAGCAGATTATCGCTGCGGTTGCCAAACATCCGCGTGGCAAGCAAGTCACTTTACTGACGAACTGGTGCGGCGAATACTCTTCGCAGAGCGCACGACGCGCGTTTACTCAGGCTGGTATTCCCACCTGGCGCACACCGGAAGGTACCGTTACCGCTTTCATGCATCAGGTGGAATATCGCCGCAACCAGAAGCAACTGCGTGAGACGCCCGCGCTGCCGATTGGTTTGACGCAGAACAGCGCGCAGGCGCATCAGCTGATTCAGCAAGCGCTGGATAAAGGCATCACCACGCTGGACACACACGAAGTGCAGCCGGTGTTGCAGGCTTATGGCCTGGCGACGCTGCCCACCTGGATTGCCAGCGACAGCGCCGCGGCTGCCAGCATCGCCGATCAGATTGGCTATCCGGTCGCGCTCAAGCTGCGTTCGCCGGATATTCCGCATAAGTCGGAGGTACAAGGCGTAATGCTGTATCTGCGCAGCGCCGCAGAGGTGGAACAAGCGGCTGAAGCCATTTTTGATCGCGTGCGTGAAACCCATCCACATGCGCATGTTGATGGTTTGCTGGTGCAGAGTATGGCGAATCGCGCCGGAGCACAGGAGTTGCGTGTGGTGGTCGAACAGGATCCGCTGTTTGGCCCCATCATCCTGCTGGGCGAAGGCGGCGTGGAGTGGCAGCCCGACAAGCAAGCCGCCGTGGCTTTGCCGCCGCTGAATATGACGCTGGCGCGCTATCTGGTGATTCAGGCGATGAAAAGCGGCAAAGTCCGCAGCCGTAGCGCGTTGCGACCACTGGATATCACCGGGCTTAGCCAGCTGTTAGTGCAGGTTTCAAATCTGGTGGTCGATTGTCCGGAGATTCAGCGCCTGGATATTCATCCGCTGCTGGCATCAGCCGACGAATTCACGCTGCTGGATGTCACGCTGCAGCTGGCGCCTTTTAATGGTGATAACGAAACACGGCTGGCGATTCGTCCTTACCCGCATCATCTTGAAGAGCAGGTGCAGCTGAAAAATGGGCAATATTGCCTGTTCCGCCCGATCCTGCCGGAAAATGAACCGCAGCTGCGCGCCTTTATCGCCCAGGTAACGAAAGAAGATCTCTACTATCGTTACTTCAGTGAAATCAATGAATTCACCCATGAAGATTTGGCGAATATGACGCAAATTGATTACGACCGCGAAATGGCGATTGTCGCTATACGGCAGCACAACGGCGTCGACGAGATCATTGGCGTAACACGTGCGATCTCCGATGCCGATAATATCGATGCTGAATTCTCCGTGCTGGTGCGGTCTGACCTGAAAGGCTTGGGCATGGGCAGGCGCTTACTGGAGAAGATGATTCGCTATACGCGCAATCATGGCCTGCAACAATTGAACGGTATCACCATGCCAAACAATAGCGGCATGATCACGCTGGCGCGAAAGCTCAATTTTCGCGTGAATATTCAACTGGATGATGGCATTGTCAGCCTGAATTTGCCGCTCGGTGATGTCATCAGCTAACCTGTACAGAAAGGTAAAATTCCTCCTCTACAGGCCGGTTGATGGTATTATTTACCGTTAGGATCATGATTTGATGGCAAAAGGCCATGCAATGAACAGAGAAGAAGTGCACTGTGATGTTGTCTAAATTTAAACGTAATAAACACCAACAACACCTCGCACAGCTGCCTAAACTGTCACAATCCGTGTCGGATCTGACGACGCTTTACTCGCCTGCCGAGTTTCGCGAAACCCTGCTGACGAAAATTGCCGCAGCAGAAAAGCGTATCTGTATCACCGCGCTGTATCTGGAGAATGATGACGGCGGCCGGGGAATAATGCAGGCGCTGTACGCAGCGCGTCAGGCACGTCCGGAGCTGGATGTCTGTATTCTGGTTGACTGGCATCGTGCGCAGCGTGGTCGTATTGGCGCTGCTCGCGGCGTGACCAACGCTGACTGGTATTGCGAAATGGCGACTCAGCATCCGGATATCGCTATTCCGGTTTATGGCATTCCGGTTAACACCCGCGAAGCGCTCGGTGTGCTGCATCTGAAAGGGTTTATCATTGATGATACGCTGCTCTACAGCGGCGCGAGCTTGAACGATGTCTATTTGCATCAGCATGATAAATACCGTTATGACCGTTATCAGCTGATCCGCAATCCACAGCTTACCGATACCATGTATGCGTGGATCTGCGAAAATCTCAAGGATTCCGATGCGGTTAACCGGCTCGATAAAACTGAGCGCCCTTCCAGCCCGGAAATCAAAAACGAAACACGTCAGTTCCGTCAGGAGCTGCGCAGCTTTAACTATCAGTTTACCGGCAATGCAGATAATGATTGCCTTGCCGTCACGCCGTTGGTTGGCTTGGGCAAACGTAGCCTGCTGAACAAAACCATTTTCCATTTGATGCCCTGCGCTGAGCGCAAGCTGACGCTGTGTACGCCCTATTTTAACCTGCCGGCCATTCTGGTGCGTAACCTGATTCATTTACTGCGTCAGGGTAAAGAAGTTGAAATCATCATTGGCGACAAAACGGCCAATGACTTCTACATCCCGCCAGAACAGCCGTTCAAGATTATCGGGGCGCTGCCTTATCTATATGAGATTAACCTGCGTCGCTTCCTGAGCCGTTTGCAGTATTACGTCAATAATGGTCAGCTGACGGTACGCTTGTGGAAAGATGGCGAAAACAGTTACCACCTAAAAGGCATTTGGGTAGATGACGAATGGATGATGGTCACTGGCAATAACCTCAATCCTCGGGCGTGGCGACTGGATCTGGAAAATGCGGTGCTGATTCACGATCCGCTGAATCAATTGGCCGAGCAGCGCGAAAAAGAGCTGGCGCTGATTCGTGAGCATACTTCTGTGGTGCAGCATTATCGCGAGCTGGAAAGTATCTCCGATTATCCGGCAAAGGTGCGCAAGCTGATTCGTCGCCTGCGCCGTATTCGCATCGATCGCTTGATTAGCCGTCTGCTATAGCCGATGCGTGCGCCTATCCTCTGCGTGGTTTTGCTGTGTAGTGGATGTGCGCATGTCGCCCAGGATAACTGGACCGGCAAAGACAAAGCGCAACACTACTTCTCTTCTGCTGTTCTGGCTGCTGCAGGAAGCGAGATTTCTCAGCATCAAAATCACAGCCGCGGGCAGAATTTGCGTTTCGGCTTTTTGTTTTCGTTTAGTTTCGGTGTGGGGAAAGAGTTATATGACAGCCGCTCAGCGGGGAGCGGCTGGAGTTGGAAAGATCTTAGCTGGGATGTCGCCGGCGCCGCCAGCGGTATCGCACTGTGGAATCTCAGTCAGTAACTACAGCGCAATCCCCTTCCCTTTGCGATGCAGCATCAGCGATACCAGGAATGCTAAAGCGCCCATTGCCGAAACATACCAGAAGAAGCTGGTTTCAATACCTTCTCTTTTCAGCAGTAAGGCTACGTACTCTGCCGAACCACCAAAAATAGCATTCGCCACCGCATAGGAAAGCCCAACGCCCAGCGCGCGGACTTCTGGCGGGAACATCTCTGCTTTCAAAATGCCACTGATAGCGGTGTAGAAACTGGTGATGATTAGCGCCAGCATGATCAAGGCAAATGCCAGCCAACTGCTTTGCACATTTTGCAGCAGCAGCAGAATCGGAACCGTACAGATAGCTGCCCCGGCACCAAAAATCATCATTGAGGCACGACGACCAATCTTGTCTGACAGCGCGCCAACTATCGGCTGAATCAACATGAATACCAATAAGCAACCGGTCATTAATCCACTGGCACTGCGCGCATCCATCCCGGCAGTATTTACCAGATATTTTTGCATGTAGGTGGTGAAGGTATAGAAGCTTAGCGAACCGCCTGCGGTAAAGCCCAGCACCATCAGAAATGCACGGGTGTGATTGCGCAGTAATCCCGTAATGCTGCCGGCGTCACGATGTTCTCGGTGTTTTTTCTCTGAAGTTTCGTTGAGAGAACGACGCAACCACAATGCCACCACAGCGAGCGCCGCCCCGAGGAAGAACGGAATACGCCAGCCCCAGCTGCGAAGTTCTTCATCGCTGAGAATTTGCTGTAAGACTACAACGGTCAGCACCGCTAACAGTTGGCCGCCGATGAGCGTCACATATTGGAAAGAGGCATAAAATCCTTTTCGTCCTTCCAGTGCTACTTCGCTCATATAAGTGGCGCTGGTACCGTATTCCCCACCAACCGATAATCCCTGAAACATACGTGCCAGCAGAAGAATGACAGGCGCGGCCAGGCCAATTTCTCCGTAGCCCGGTAGACAGGCGATCACTAATGATCCCAGACACATCATGCACACTGAGATCAGCATTGAGGCTTTGCGACCGTGGCGATCGGCAATATAGCCAAATAACCATCCGCCAATCGGACGCATCAGAAAACCAGCTGCGAAGACGCCTGCTGTTTGCAGCAATTGGGTGGTGGTATCACCGCTTGGAAAGAAGACATGGGCAAAATAGAGTGAGAAGAAGGAGTAGACGTAGAAATCGAACCATTCAACTAAGTTGCCGGATGATGCGCCGACAATCGCCCAGATACGCTTTTTACTGTCGGCTGCCGTTTCAGATATAGCCACTTTCTGGTGTTGTGAGTCAGTCATGCTTACCTCTTTTCCTTGCGAATAATTAGCGCCAAAGGATTGAGTAAAGCATCTATTAACTGGTTGCGGGAATTGTCTCTGTTCCTGGATTACAAAATGTGATTGCCGCGAAGTTTTTAGTGCAATTTATTACTGATTTTCATGCAAATTCAGCCATCTACTAGTTTTAATTCGCTATATGCAGATGTAAAAAAGCCCCGGACTTTCGTCCGGGGCTTCTTCACTATTTGATGCCTGGCAGTTCCCTACTCTCGCATGGGGAGGCCCCACACTACCATCGGCGCTACGGCGTTTCACTTCTGAGTTCGGCATGGGGTCAG
>NZ_QKMJ01000016.1:0-73647 GCF_003208415.1 Pantoea sp. AG1095
GAAGAAAAAGTCGATCACCATGGGTAAAGGATGTTAAAAAGTGTTCACCATGTCCCCGAACACCTGTCTACCATGTCCCCGGACTGTACACCCGCCAGCGGGAGAGGGAATATTTAGAGGGTGCAGCCCGCACGGTTTGTTCCCTCTCCCGCGAAGTGGGAGAGGGCCAGGGTGAGGGCAATAACCATCACGTCACCGGCGCCGGATTAAACACCGCCAGCTGATTACGAATCCCCCAACGATCCGACCATGTCTGCTTGCGCCCGCTGGCAATCTCCAGAATCAACTCAAACAGTCGCCAACCGACCTGTTCAATACTCTCTTCGCCCGTTGCAATAGTTCCGGCATTAATATCCATCAAATCATGCCAGCGTTCGGCCAGCGCATTACGCGTTGCCATCTTGATTACCGGAATGGCGGCCAAACCGTAAGGTGTGCCGCGTCCGGTGGTGAAAACCTGCAAGGTAATGCCCGATGCCATCTGCTGCGTGCCACACACGAAATCGCTGGCTGGCGTGGCCGCGTAAATCAACCCGCGTTTGGTGGGGCGCTGTCCTGGCGACAACACTTCAACAATTGGACTGCGACCTGACTTAGCAATCGAACCCAGCGCTTTCTCCACCACATTCGCCAGCCCGCCTTTTTTGTTGCCCGGCGAGGGATTGGCGCTGCGATCGGTTTGGCCCTGGCTGAGGTAATCGTCATACCACGCCATCTCTTCCAGCAGCCGTTTGCCAACCGCTTCATCCACCACGCGCGGCGTCAGCAGATGGATAGCATCCCGCACTTCGGTCACTTCCGAGAACATTACCGTTGCGCCGCAGCGCACCAGTAAATCAGAAGCAAATCCCACGGCGGGGTTCGCCGTTACGCCCGAGAAAGCGTCGCTGCCGCCGCACTGCGTGCCGATCACCAATTCCGATGCTGGACAGGTTATGCGCTGACGTTGATTAAGCTTTTTCAGATGGCGTTCGGCGACCTGCAGGATTTCATCCACCATCGCGCCGAAGCCCACCAGCCGCTCATCCTGCAATCGCACAATGTCGTTGTCATCCAGCGAAATGGCCTGCACATCCGGTGTGCCGGTCAGCAGACGTTCGGGCTGTAACTTCTCGCAGCCGAGGCTGACGATCATCACTTCGCCACCAAAATTGGGATTCAGCGCCAGGTTATGAATGGTGCGAATCGGCACCACCGCGGCGGGCGCATTGATTGCCACGCCGCAACCGTACAGATGATTCAGCGCCACCACGCCATCGACATTGGGATAACGCGGCAGCAAATCACGCTCAATGATCTGCACTACATAATCCACCACGCCCGCCACGCAGTGAACGCTGGTGGTGATGCCGAGCAGGTTGCGCGTGCCCACGCTGCCATCTGCGTTGCGATAGCCTTCGAAGGTATAACCTTCCAGCGGCGGCAGCGCGGGCGGCACATTGTTTGCCAACGGCAAACTGTGGAGTGGCGGCGCTTCGGGCAGCGCTACCAGTGATTCTTCAATCCAGCTACCTTGTGGGATGGGGCGCAGCGCGTAGCCAATCACTTCACCGTAGCGCAGGATCGCGCTTGCTTGCGGGATATCGCTGAGCGCGACTTTATGTCCCTGCGGCACATGCTCAGTCAGTTGCAGTCCGTCGTCGAAACGGGTGCCGGACGGTAATCCCTGATTGTTGACCACGATCGCCACGTTATCGGCATCGTGCACTTTGATATAGAGCGGTTTTTCTGTCAGAGGACGGTTCATTGCTCACCTTCCAGTTCGTCGCACCGTACGTAGCAGCGCGGTTTAAAATACGTCCATCACGTCATCGTTTTTTGCCAGCCTCAGTATATGCAGGGGTATTTGCCGTATGCATTGTGCAACTGACTGGCTTTAAGGAGATTTATCAGGGGAATTTGGTTCGTTTATCCAAACACAAGTGAAGGGACTCACAAACTGCCGTTATCCTGTACGTTAACCAGGCAAAATCAGGGAGCAAAAAAGCGTTCCGTGAGCCACGCCGCAGCGTTATGTGCAGATGCCATAAAATCATTCTCTTTCACCCTTAATCCTCATGCGTTCTTCCAGTGTTTCGCCGCCAGGCTGTTCCTATACTGATTCTCGTTCTTCAACGTTAGGTTATTCGTCACGACGCATCATCGTATTGCCAAATATAAAAATCGCCGTGTTTAACCCGACTTCATTCTGATACCCAACGCGATGTGTATGCAGTCAGAGTGGATGTAGCGTTCGCTATATTTCAGGAGTCCATCATGAATAGTTTCAGCCAGACAGCGGAAGCAGTGCAAAAGCGCACTAATGCCCGTTACTGGATTGTGGTGATGTTATTTATCGTCACCTCGTTCAACTACGGTGACCGCGCAACCATTTCGATTGCCGGTTCGGCGATGTCCAAAGAGATCGGCCTCGATTCGGTCGGCCTGGGCTATATCTTCTCCGCCTTTTCCTGGGCGTACGTGATTGGGCAGATTCCGGGCGGCTGGCTGCTCGACCGCTTCGGCTCGAAACGTGTCTACTTCTGGAGCATCTTCCTCTGGTCGCTGTTTACTTTGCTGCAAGGCTTCGTCGATCTGTTCAGCGGTTTTGGCATTATCATTTCGCTGTTCCTGTTGCGCTTCCTGGTCGGTCTGGCTGAAGCGCCATCCTTCCCCGGCAACAGCCGCATTGTTGCGGCCTGGTTCCCGGCGCAGGAGCGCGGCACCGCCGTCGCAATCTTTAACTCGGCGCAATACTTCGCCACGGTAATCTTCGCGCCGATCATGGGTTGGCTGGTCTCCGAAGTGGGCTGGGCGCACGTGTTCTGGTTCATGGGCGGATTGGGCATCATCCTCAGCTTTATCTGGCTGAAAGTGATCCACGATCCCACCGATCATCCGGGCGTTAACAAAGCCGAGCTGGAGTACATGGAGCAGGGCGGCGCGCTGATCAACATGGACGTCAAAAAGGATGCCCGCAAAGTGAGCTGGAGCGAGAAGTGGTTCCAGATCAAACAGCTACTGACCTCACGCATGATGCTGGGCATCTATCTCGGCCAATACTGCGTCAACGCCTTAACCTACTTCTTTATTACCTGGTTCCCGGTGTATCTGGTGCAGGCGCGCGGCATGTCGATTCTGAAGGCCGGCTTTATTGCTTCGATTCCTGCGGTGTGTGGCTTCCTCGGCGGCGTATTGGGCGGCGTGATTTCTGATTACCTGATGCGTAAAACCGGTTCGCTGAACATCGCGCGTAAAACGCCCATTGTGCTCGGTATGCTGCTCTCCATCTCGATGGTGATGTGTAACTACACCGACACGGAATGGGTGGTGGTGTTCTTTATGGCGCTGGCATTCTTCGGCAAAGGCATTGGTGCGCTGGGTTGGGCGGTGATGGCAGATACCGCACCGAAAGAGATCAGCGGTTTGAGCGGTGGCTTGTTCAACATGTTCGGTAACTTCTCAGGCATCGTCACGCCAATTGCCATCGGTTACATCATCGCCACCAGCGGATCCTTCGAGGGCGCGCTGATTTATGTCGGTATCCATGCCTTTGTCGCCGCATTTAGTTTCCTGGTGATTGCCGGCGATATCAAACGCGTTGAACTGAAAACCAGGCCATAAGGACGGAATATGACTACGCAAAGCACGCCGGTCATCACCGATATGCAGGTGATTCCGGTTGCCGGTTACGACAGCATGTTGCTCAACATCGGTGGCGCGCACAGCGCCTGCTTCACCCGCAATATCGTGGTGCTCACGGATAGCGCGGGACACACCGGCGTCGGTGAAGCGCCGGGCGGGGAAACCATCTACCAAACGCTGGTTGAGGCGATTCCGCAGGTAAAAGGTCAGCAGGTTGCCCGCATGAATCGTCTGGTGCAGCAGGTGCACAAAGGCAATCAGTCGGCGGATTTCGATACCTTCGGCAAAGGCGCGTGGACCTTCGAGCTGCGCGTCAATGCGGTGGCCGCGCTGGAAGCGGCGCTACTGGATTTACTCGGCCAATGTCTCGGCGTGCCGGTGGCGGAACTGCTCGGTCCGGGCCAGCAGCGCGATGAGGTCACGGTGCTCGGCTATCTGTTCTATCTCGGCGATCGTCGCAAAACCGATTTGCCGTATCTGACCGGCGAAAATGCTAGCCACGACTGGTATCACTTGCGTCATCAGGAGGCGCTGACGCCGGAATCTGTGGTGCGTCTGGCGGAAGCGGCGCAGGACAAATATGGCTTCAAAGATTTCAAACTCAAAGGCGGCGTGCTGCCGGGCGAGCAGGAGATTGAGTCGGCGGCGGCGCTAAAAAAACGCTTCCCCGATGCGCGCATCACCGTCGATCCCAACGGTGCCTGGACGCTGGATGAAGCCATTCGCTTGTGTAAAGGCATGGGCGATGTGCTGACCTACGCCGAAGATCCGTGCGGTGCCGAGCAGGGCTATTCCGGCCGCGAAGTCATGGCCGAATTCCGCCGTGCGACGGGGTTGCCGGTCGCCACCAACATGATCGCCACCAACTGGCGCGAGATGAACCACGCGGTGATGCTCAATGCCGTCGACATCCCGCTGGCCGATCCGCACTTCTGGACGCTGAGCGGTGCAGTGCGCGTGGCGCAGCTGTGTGATGACTGGGGGCTGACGTGGGGCTGTCACTCCAATAACCACTTCGATATTTCACTGGCGATGTTCACCCACGTTGGCGCCGCTGCGCCGGGTAAACCCACCGCGATTGATACGCACTGGATTTGGCAGGAGGGCGATCAGCGCCTGACCAAAGAGCCGCTGCAGATCCGCAACGGCAAAATCGCCGTGCCGGATAAGCCGGGCCTCGGCGTCGAGCTGGATTGGGATCGCCTGCATCAGGCCAACGCGTTGTACAAATCACTGCCAGCGGGCGCACGTAACGACGCCACCGCGATGCAGTATCTGGTTCCCAATTGGTCATTCGATCGCAAGCGTCCAGCCTTTGGTCGCGGCTAAGTTTAAGGAGCAGGAAATGAGTCAGACACCGAAAATAACATCGCTGCAGGTCATTCCGGTGGCCGGTCACGATAGCATGTTGCTTAACCTGAGTGGCGCGCATTCGCCGTTCTTTACCCGCAACATCGTCATCATTAAAGACAATGCCGGACACACCGGCGTCGGTGAGATTCCGGGCGGCGAAAAGATTCGTCAGACGCTGGAGGATGCGGCGGCGCTGGTGGTGCAAAAAACCGTTGGCGAATACAAGAACATCCTCAACCTGGTGCGCAGCACCTTTGCCGACCGCGATTCCAGCGGACGCGGCAACCAAACCTTTGATTTGCGTACCACCATTCACGTGGTTACTGGCATCGAAGCGGCGCTGCTCGATCTGCTGGGACAGCATTTGGGCGTGAACGTCGCCTCGTTGCTTGGCGATGGTCAGCAGCGCGACCGGGTAGAAATGCTCGGCTATCTGTTCTACGTCGGCGACCGCAAGAAAACCTCGCTACCGTATCAGAGCCAGGAAAATGACAAATGCGATTGGTATCGCCTGCGCCACGAAGAAGCACTGACGCCGGATACGGTGGTGCGCCTGGCGGAAGCGGCCTATGAAAAATATGGCTTTAACGATTTCAAACTGAAAGGCGGCGTGCTGCGCGGTGGCGAAGAGGCCGAAGCGGTGACGGCGCTGGCGAAGCGTTTCCCGCAGGCGCGTGTGACGCTCGATCCTAACGGCGCCTGGTCGCTTAACGAAGCGATTCTGCTCGGTAAGCAGCTGAAAGGTGTGCTGGCCTATGCGGAAGATCCGTGCGGTGCTGAGCAGGGCTATTCCGGTCGCGAAGTGATGGCGGAATTCCGCCGCGCCACCGGCATGCCGACCGCCACCAACATGATCGCCACCGACTGGCGTCAAATGGGCCACACGCTGTCGCTGCAGTCGGTCGATATCCCGTTGGCCGATCCGCACTTCTGGACGATGCAGGGTTCGGTGCGCGTGGCGCAGATGTGTCACGACTTCGGCCTGACGTGGGGCTCGCACTCTAACAACCACTTCGACATCTCACTGGCGATGTTTACCCACGTTGCCGCCGCCGCACCGGGTGCGATTACCGCCATCGATACCCACTGGATTTGGCAGGAAGGCAATCAGCGCCTGACCAAAGAGCCGTTCCAGATTAAAGGCGGCATGGTGCAGGTGCCGCAAAAACCGGGTCTCGGCGTCGAGCTGGATATGGATCAGGTGATGCAGGCCAACGCGCTGTATCAGAAACACGGTTTAGGCGCGCGTGATGATGCGCAAGCCATGCAGTTCCTCGTACCGAACTGGACCTTTGATAACAAGCGTCCGTGCCTGGTGCGCTAACTTTTCCGGCTCCCCGCGCGGGAGCCTGCTGTAACCGACAGGAGTGAAGACAATGAGCAATGCCTGGCCGAACCCTTTTCGTCGCCGTCTGCTGGCAGGAGAAACCCTGATTGGCAGCTGGTGCGCGCTGGCTAATCCCCTTACCACTGAAGTGCTGGGCCTGGCGGGCTTTGACTGGCTGGTGCTGGATGGCGAACACGCGCCGAATGACATCACCACCTTCGTGCCGCAGCTAATGGCACTGAAGGGCAGCCACAGCGCGCCGGTGGTGCGTCCGCCGTGCAACGAACCGATCATCATCAAGCGCTTGCTGGATATCGGCTTCTACAACTTCCTGGTGCCATTTGTGGAAACCGAGGAAGAAGCGATTCGCGCGGTGGCATCTACTCGCTATCCACCGGCGGGCATTCGCGGTGTGTCGGTTTCACACCGCAGCAACATGTACGGCACGCTGCCGGATTACAACAGCACCATTAACGACAACATCACGGTGCTGGTGCAGATCGAAACGCAACAGGCGGTGGACAACATCGATGCTATCGCCGCGGTGGAGGGGGTCGATGGCATCTTCGTTGGGCCGGGCGATCTCTCGGCCGCGCTCGGCTATCTGGGCCAGCCTGCGCATCCCGAAGTATTGAAAGTGATTAAACACGTCTTCGAACGCGCCAAAGCAGCGGGGAAACCGAGTGGCATTCTGGCGCCGGTGGAAGCCGATGCGCGCCGCTATCTGGAGTGGGGTGCCAGCTTTGTGGCGGTAGGCAGCGATCTGGGTGTGTTCCGTAACGCCACGCAGGCGCTGTGTGACAAATTTAAAAAATAACTGACTGAGAGGAAAGGCAATGAAAATTGGATTTATCGGCCTCGGCATCATGGGCAAACCGATGAGTAAAAACCTGGTGAAAGCCGGTTATTCGCTGGTGGTGCGCGACCATAATGTTAGTAACGAAGCAGAGTTGGTGGAGCTGGGCGCCACCGTGGCCAAGACGCCAAAAGAGGTGGCTGAACAGGTGGATGTGTTGATCACCATGGTACCGAACTCGCCACAGGTTAAAGAGGTGTGCCTCGGTGCTAACGGCATCATCGAAGGCGCGAAGCCGGGCCTGATCGTTATCGACATGAGTTCCATTGCGCCATTGGCCAGCCGCGAAGTGCATGATGCGCTGGCGGCGAAAGGCATCAAAATGCTCGATGCGCCAGTCAGCGGCGGCGAGCCGAAAGCGATTGAAGGCACGCTGTCGGTGATGGTGGGCGGTGATAAAGCGGTGTTTGATCAGTGCTACGACATCATGAAAGCGATGGCGGGTTCGGTGGTCCACACCGGTGACATTGGTGCGGGGAATGTGACTAAGCTGGCAAATCAGGTGATCGTGGCGCTTAACATCGCGGCGATGTCAGAAGCGCTGTCACTGGCGACCAAAGCGGGCGTTAATCCTGAGCTGGTTTATCAGGCGATTCGTGGTGGTCTGGCAGGCAGCACCGTGCTGGATGCCAAAGCGCCGATGGTGCTGGATCGTAACTTCAAACCGGGCTTCCGCATCGATCTGCATATCAAAGATCTGGCCAATGCGCTGGATACCTCGCACGAGATCGGTGCGCATCTGCCGCTGACTGCCGCAGTGATGGAGATGATGCAGGCGCTGAAAGTGGATGGACAGGGCACTTCCGACCATAGCGCGCTGGCCTGCTATTATGAAAAATTAGCGAAAGTTGAGATCACCCGGTAGTGCAATCGTCCGGCGTCTACGGATGTCGGGCGGCTCGCTGCCTTCGCAGGACGGATGTCCGTCATCAACCGCGCTGGATTGCCTATGAAAATTGTCATCGCACCGGATTCATATAAAGAGAGTTTATCCGCCCTGGAAGTGGCTTCGGCGATTGAAGCGGGATTCCGCGAGATCTTTCCCGAAGCTGAGTACGTGAAAATACCGGTTGCCGACGGTGGTGAAGGCACGGTTGAAGCGATGGTGGCGGCAACGCAGGGAAACATTGTCCGGCTGACGGTTACTGGACCGCTCGGCAAGCCAGTGGAGGCGTTCTACGGTTTGTCAGGTGATGAGCGTACCGCATTTATCGAAATGGCGGCAGCCAGCGGGCTGGAGTTAGTGCCCGCGGCACAGCGCGATCCGCTGATTACCACCTCGTTCGGCACCGGCGAGCTGATCAAAGATGCGCTCGATCGCGGTGTCGATCACTTCATTATCGGCATTGGCGGCAGCGCCACCAATGATGGCGGTTCCGGCATGATGCAGGCGCTGGGCGCACAACTGCTGGATGAGCACGGCAAGCAAATCGCCTACGGCGGCGGCGCATTACCGCAGCTGGCGCGCATCGATATCGAACAGCTGGATACGCGTATTAAGCAGTGTCGCTTTGAAGTCGCCTGCGATGTCAGCAATCCGCTCACCGGTGATGAGGGCGCTTCGGCGATCTTCGGTCCGCAGAAAGGCGCGACGCCGGAACTGGTGCAGCAGCTGGACAAAGCACTGGAACATTACGCCACCCTGATTCATCGCGATCTGGATATTGATGTTTTACACATTGATGGTGGCGGCGCGGCGGGCGGCATGGGCGCGGCGCTGCATGCGTTTTGTCAGGCCGAGTTACGCAGCGGCATTGAGATTGTCACTGAAGCCTTGGGCCTGGCCGAGCAGGTGAAAGATGCCGATCTGGTGATTACCGGCGAAGGGCGCATTGATAGTCAAAGCATTAACGGCAAGGTGCCGATTGGTGTGGCAAAGGTCGCGAAGCAGTTTAATAAACCGGTGATTGGCATTGCCGGAAGTTTAACCGCGGATGTCGGCGTGGTGCACCAACATGGGCTGGATGCGGTGTTCAGCGTGCTGTTTAGCATCTGCTCATTGGATGACGCGCTGGCCAACGCGGCGCAGAACGTGCGCCTGACGGCGCGCAATGTGGCGGCGGTGATAAAGCTGGGGAAAGGGAGATAGTTTTCCCTCACCCTAATCCTCTCCCAGAGGGAGAGGGAACCGATCCGAGCGATGGAATAAGTTTGCACGTAACTTCAGCATGCTCAGGGCAACTCCCTCGCCCGCTTGCGGGAGAGGGCTGGGGTGAGGGGAAAACCGCACCGCACTAACCCAACGCCAATAACTTCCTCGCTTCACGCGCCACGTTCGCCATCTCATCGCTCAACTCCAGCAGCTCCGGCTCCAGCGCGTCGATATCGCTCTCCTGATGCAAACTCTTCTCCAGCTGCTGACACAGCTGCTTCAGGCGCGGCACGCCGCTGTAGCTGGCGCTGCCGTGCAGCTTGTGGATAATCTCGCGCAATCCCACCACATCATTGCTCGCCATGGCACTCTCTACGCGCTCTTCCACTTCCGGCAGGAAATCGAGCAGCATTTGCAGCAAATCGCGGGCTAAATCGGGTTTATTGGCGGCCTGACGTAGCGCCAGCGTCCAGTCCAGTGACGGCGCCACGTGCAGCTGTTGCGGCTGTGGCATGACCCGGTTCGGCGCGTAACGCTGCAGCAGTTGGCTCAGTTTGTCCTCATCAATCGGCTTCGCCAGATAGTCATTCATGCCTGCGTTGATGAGCTGCGCACGTTCGCCATCCAGCGCATGCGCAGTAACGGCGACAATCGGTGTGGTGGCGTGCAGCGGCAGGCTGCGGATGATTTCGCTGGCGCGGATGCCATCGATATCCGGCATCTGAATGTCCATCAGAATCACGTCCAGCTTGTGCAGGCGCGCCTGGCGAATCGCCTGCTCGGCGTTATCACACAGAATGATGTGCTGCACCTGCTCCTCCAGCAGTGCGCCAATCAGTTTCAGGTTGGCGGGATTGTCATCCACCGCCATTACCGTCAGCGGCTGACGTGCGCCGCGCGGCAGCGCATCGCTTTGCCAGTCATGTAAGTCCAGCAGCATCGGCAGCAAGCGCGTCAACGAAACCGGTTTGGCGATACACCCGGCAATGCCGCGCGCCCGTAAGTCATCGGCAAACAGCATCATTTCACTCGGCAGCGCCAGCAACACCGAATCGGCGCGCGCATGCAGACGTTTAATCAATGCATCCGGCAACGTCGCAGGATGCGGCTCGGTGACCGGCAAACCCATCAGCAGCAGCGGGAAGTGCGTCTCGGGCATCTCTTCCAGGCTGGAGAAGTGCTGCACCTGCAGCGGCGTGATGCTTAGCATCTCCTGCACCGCTTTCGCCACCGCTGGATATGGCTCGATATACGCCAGCGGCGTGGCGCGCAAATCGTCCAACATGCGCGGAATGGCTGGTGCATTGGGATTGAGATCGAGATGAACGTGCACCCAGAAGGTCGAACCCTGATTCGGGCGGCTGTGGAAGGCAATTTCGCCGCCCATTTCGCTCACCAGTTTCTGCGTGATTACCAACCCTAAACCGGTGCCGCCATGACGGCGCGTAATGCTGGCATCGGCCTGACGAAACGCCTGGAATAGCTGGGACTGCTGCTGTTCAGAGATACCGATGCCGGTGTCATGCACCTGAATCTCCAGCTCGACGCGCGTAGTGTTGATGCTGCGCAGCTCAACGCGCAAATCGATATGACCGTGCTCGGTGAATTTAATCGCGTTACCAATCAGGTTAATCATGATCTGCTGCAGGCGCAGCGGATCGCCAATCACATTATCCGGCACCTGTTTTTCCAGACACACGGTAATTTCCAGCCCTTTGTCATGGGCAGATGGCGCCAGCAGCACCAGCGTTTCATCCAGCGTGGCGCGCAGCGGGAACGGGATCGACTCTAGCACCAGCTTGCCGGCTTCCAGTTTCGAGAAATCGAGCACGTCATTAATGATGCTCAGCAGGTTATTCGCCGAACGCTCGATGGTGCTCATGTAGTCGCGCTGGTTGGTGCTCAGCCCGGTTTTTAACATCTGACGGGTAAAGCCAATTACGCCGTTCAGCGGCGTACGCAGCTCATGCGACATGTTGGCGAGGAACTCCGATTTGATGCGCGCCGCTTCCTGCGCGCGCTTCTTCGCCAGATCCAGCTCGACGTTCTGAATCTCCAGCTGCTCCAGCGTTTCACGCAGATCGTAAGTCGCCTGATCGATGTTCTGCTGCATCTCTTCGTGATAGGCGGTGAGCGACATTGCCATGGCGTTGATGCCGTTTTTCAGAATGCTCAGCTCGCCCAGCATGTAGCCATCGACGCGGCTGTCCAGCTGGCCACGACGAATGCGGTCCACGGTGGTAACCATATTGCGAATGGGACCGGTGACGTCGCGCATCAGGCGATAGGCAAACAGCATGGCGATGCACAGGCAAAACAGCAGCAGCAGCGTGGCGACAAATACTTCTTTGTACTGCTCCAGCCGCACTGATTGCAGATCCAGTTCGATCGCCACATAACCCAGCGGATTCCCGGCTGGTTTGGCATCTTCGCCCGGCAGCTCATCCACCGAATAGCGTTCAGAGATAATCGGCGTGCGCAGAATCATAATCGTGCCTTGCCGCTCCACCGAGACGCCATCTTCCAGCGTGGAGATGTCCTCTTTTTGCAGTAGCGCCAGATTCTGATTGTTATTCGAGGTGACGTAGACGTGATTGTTGTTGTCGAAAATGGTGATGGCACGGACAATATCGGAGTGGCGGCGATGCAGCAGACTAACTAACTCGCGAATCGCATCGCGGTTGTGCCACGTCATGCCGTATTCACTGGAGACCGCCAGCGGTTCGATGATGTTCGCTCCCGCATCGTGCACCTGATGCTGTAATTCATTGTAGCGGTGCACCACAAAGAAGGTACTGAGCAGCAGACCAATCATCAGCGTTGGCGCCAGTATCAGAATCATCATTCGCGCCCGCAGGCTGTATTTGGTCATAATTGTGGCCTGGCGACTCCTGGCATTTTTTCCCTGTGCGAGCACGGTTAATGGCTGCACACCCAATTAACGTAGAGATTTCACAATACTATGGCGCAATTTTACTCCGCAAAACAGCGTGTGACGACGAAGGCTCGTATATCCGTCACCATTGAAGACCTCGATCCTTTCGGACAAGGCGTTGCGCGCCATAAAGGCAAGGCGATGTTTGTTAGCGGCGCGCTGCCCGGTGAACAGGCGGAAGTGACGGTGTTCGAGGATAAAAGCAAATACGCACGCGCCAAAGCCAACAAGATCATTAATCCCAGCCCACAGCGGGAAACACCGCGCTGCGTCCATTTTGGCGTGTGCGGCGGCTGCCAGCAGCAACATGCCTCGGTGGCTTTGCAGCAGGAGAGTAAAGCGCGCGCATTAAGCCGCATGTTAAGCCGCGAAGCGCCGCTGCCGGTGAAGGTGGATGAGATCATCAGCGGCAGCGCGTGGGGTTATCGTCGCCGGGCGCGTTTAGGATTGCAGTGGCAGCCAAAACAGCAGCGTTTGCAAATGGGGTTCCGTCAGGCCGCCAGCAACGATCTGGTTGAACTGAAGCAATGCCCGGTTTTGGTGCCCGAACTTGAAGCGTTGCTGCAGCCGCTGCACCAGTGCCTCAGCGATTTACAGGCAGTTAAACGGTTAGGCCACGTAGAATTGGTGCTGGCGGATAATGGCCCGCTGATGGTACTGCGTCATCTTGATGCATTATCTGCAGGCGATCGCGCAAAACTGGAACGCTTTTCGCATGAGCAGCAACTGTCGCTCTATCTGGCTGATGGCAGTGAAAGTTTGCAGGCGCTGAATGCGCGCGAACCTTTTTATCACTCGTTGAATTTGCCGCTATCCTTTAGCCCGCAGAATTTTATTCAGGTCAACGATGGTGTGAATCAGCAGATGGTCGCCAAAGCCATTGAATGGCTGGATTTGCAGCCAGAGGATCGTGTGCTGGATTTGTTCTGCGGCATGGGAAACTTTACCTTGCCATTAGGAAAGTTCGTACAAAATGTTGTAGGTGTGGAGGGCGTTGCAGCATTAGTGCAGCAGGCAGCGTATAATGCTGAGCAGACTAATCTCAAGAATGTTCGCTTTTTCCAGCATAACCTGGAGGAAGATGTATCGCGTCAGCCGTGGGCGACGCAGGGATTTAACAAGGTGTTACTGGATCCAGCGCGTGCTGGGGCTGCGGGCGTAATGGCGCATGTGGTTAAACTTGCGCCGCAACGTGTGGTCTATGTTTCCTGTAACCCTACAACGCTGGCGCGTGACAGTCAGACATTGCTGTCAGCGGGCTACCATTTGGAAAGGGTCGCGATGCTGGATATGTTCCCCCATACCAGTCATCTCGAATCCATGGTGCTGTTTAGCAAAGCATAAGCGATGTCCACATCGCTGTGGCAGGAGAGGATATGGTTGCGGTTAGAAGTGCGCATTTAAATACGGCGGGCGAATTTGCCCTCGACCAGTGGATCGCCAGTTTGAGTATCAACAATCCGCAATCCTGTCAGCGACTGGCGGATGCGTGGCGCTACTGTGAAGCCGAAACGCACAACCATCCTGATCAAGCTCTGCTGCTGTGGCGCGGTATTGAGATGGTGGAAATTCTCACCATGCTCAGCATGGACATTGATAGCCTGCGCGCGGCGCTGCTGTTCCCGCTCGCCAACGCCGATGTGGTGAGCGAAGAGGATCTCGAAAAAGCCTTTGGCAAAGAGATTGTGATGTTGGTGCACGGCGTGCGCGACATGGATGCCATTCGCCAGCTGAAAGCGATTCACAACGATTCGATGGCCTCCGAGCAGGTGGATAATGTGCGCCGCATGCTGCTGGCGATGGTGGAAGATTTCCGCTGCGTGGTTATCAAGCTGGCAGAGCGTATCGCCCATCTGCGTGAAATGAAAGACGCGCCAGAAGATGAGCGCGTGCTCGCGGCGAAAGAGAGCACCAATATCTACGCGCCGCTGGCCAACCGCTTGGGTATCGGCCAGCTCAAATGGGAGCTGGAAGATTACTGCTTCCGCTATCTGCATCCCGATGAATACAAACGCATTGCTAAGCTGCTGCATGAACGCCGTATTGACCGCGAAGGTTATATTGAAAGCTTCGTTGCCAATCTGCGCGCCGAGATGCAGAAAGAGGGCGTGCGTGCTGAAGTGTATGGCCGTCCGAAACACATTTACAGCATCTGGCGCAAGATGCAGAAGAAGTCGTTAGCGTTCGATGAGCTGTTTGACGTGCGCGCGGTGCGTATCGTGGCGGAACGGCTGCAGGATTGCTACGGCGCGCTTGGTACGGTGCATACGCTGTTTCGCCATCTGCCGAGTGAGTTTGACGACTACGTTGCCAATCCCAAGCCTAACGGCTATCAATCGATTCATACCGTGGTGCTGGGTCCGCAGGGCAAAACGGTGGAAATCCAGATTCGTACGCGCCAGATGCATGAAGATGCCGAGCTGGGCGTCGCCGCACACTGGAAGTACAAAGAAGGTCCAACCTCCAGCAACGCGCGCGGCGCGGCAGGACATGAAGGGCGCATCGCCTGGCTGCGTAAGCTGATTAGCTGGCAGGAAGAGATGGCTGATTCCGGCGAGATGCTGGAAGAGGTGCGCAGCCAGGTATTCGACGACCGCGTGTATGTGTTTACCCCGAAAGGTGACGTGGTCGATCTGCCGGCGGGATCAACGCCGCTCGACTTCGCCTACCATATTCACAGCGATATCGGCCACCGCTGCATTGGCGCCAAAATCAGCGGGCGCATCGTGCCGTTTACCTATCAGTTGCAGATGGGCGATCAGATTGAAGTGATCACCCAGAAACAGCCAAACCCAAGCCGCGACTGGCTGAACCCGAACCTCGGCTATATCACCACCAGCCGCGGACGCTCGAAAATTCACGCCTGGTTCCGCAAACAGGATCGTGACAAAAATATCATTGCTGGCCGTCAGATCCTCGAAAGCGAGCTAAATCAGATGGATATCAGCATGCGCGAAGCGGAAAAACTGCTGCTGCCGCGCTATAACGTCAGTTCGCAGGATGAGCTGCTGGCGATGATTGGCGGCGGCGATATTCGCCTCAATCAGATGGTGAATTTCCTGCAGGGCAAGCTCAACAAGCCGAGCGCCGAAGAGGAAGATCGCGAGGCGCTGCGCCTGCTGACGCAGAAGTCACATGCGCCGTCCGCGCGCAAAGAGAGCGGTCGCGTGGTGGTGGAAGGCGTGGGCAATCTGCTGCACCACATCGCCCGCTGCTGCCAGCCGATTCCTGGCGACGATATCGTGGGCTTTATCACCCAGGGGCGCGGCATCTCGATTCACCGCGCCGACTGCGACCAGTTAACCGAGCTGATTTCGCACGCACCGGAACGTATCGTTGATGCGGTGTGGGGCGAGGATTACTCCAGCGGTTATTCGCTGGTGGTACGCGTTACCGCCAACGATCGTAGCGGCCTGCTACGCGATATCACCACCATTCTGGCTAACGAGAAGGTCAATGTGCTCGGCGTCTCCAGCCGCAGTGACACCAAAAAGCAGCTGGCGACCATTGATATGGATATTGAGATCTATAACCAGCAAGTGCTTGGCCGCGTGCTGGCACGTCTCAATCAGGTGCCGGATATTATCGACGCGCGCCGTTTGCATTGATTCAGAGCCGTTTGTCCCCCATCCCGATCTTCCCCCGTTCGCGGGGGAAGAAGACGCTGCCGTATTTGTAACCGGCGCAGTCTCTCCCAAAATTTTCCCAAAGGATCCTTTCATGACGCCCTTAAATCGCCTGCTCACCATCATGCAAACCTTGCGCGACCCGGAGCGCGGCTGCCCGTGGGATCGTCAGCAAACCTTCGCCTCGATCGCGCCTTACACGCTGGAAGAAACCTACGAAGTGATCGATGCCATCCAACGTGAAGATTTTGCCGATTTGCGCGGTGAACTTGGCGATCTGCTGTTTCAGGTGGTGTTCTACGCGCAGATGGCCGATGAGCAGCAGCGCTTTAATTTCGATGACATCTGTATCGCCATCAGCGACAAACTTGAGCGCCGTCATCCGCACATTTTTGGCGATGTTCAGGCTGCAACCAGCGAAGAAGTGCTGAAAAACTGGGAAGCCATCAAGCACAGCGAACGCGCAGAAAAATCGCAGCACTCGGCGCTGGACGACATTCCTAAAGCGCTGCCGGCATTGATGCGCGCGCACAAAATTCAGAAGCGTTGCAGCTCGGTGGGCTTCGACTGGAACAATCTCGGCCCGGTGCTGGATAAAGTGCATGAAGAGATCGATGAGGTGATGCACGAAGCGCAGCAAGCGGTGGTGGATAACGCGAAGCTGGAAGAGGAAATCGGTGATTTGCTGTTCGCGACCGTCAATTTGTCGCGCCATCTAGGCAGCAAAGCGGAAATCGCATTGCAGAAAGCCAATGATAAATTTGAGCGCCGCTTCCGTGAAGTTGAAGCCATCATCGCCTCACAAGGGTTAGCCATGAGCGATGCGACCCTGGACCAAATGGAAGCCGCCTGGCAGCAGGTGAAAGTGAGCGAGAACAAACAGTAAGCGAATCTGGCGATTATTCCAGCGCTGCGCATAAATTCGCCGCTTGAGCTTACTCGATTCAGCCTTGCGGCGACTTTGTGACGTACATCAACATTTCGCACCATGCTATCCGCTATGTTACCGGCTTACCTGTGGAGGACGATGGTGTGATTCATCAATTGTGGCTTAAGACGACTTCAAGTATACTATTTTCCCGTCTTGGTTATTCCACCGTCTTTAAACCTAAACTCTCAGGTTCAGCATGACAACGAATTATATTTTTGTGACCGGCGGGGTCGTTTCCTCTCTGGGCAAAGGCATTGCCGCAGCCTCCCTCGCAGCCATCCTTGAAGCACGTGGTCTGAATGTGACCATCATGAAACTCGATCCGTACATCAACGTCGATCCGGGTACCATGAGCCCAACGCAGCACGGTGAAGTATTTGTTACCGATGATGGGGCCGAAACCGATCTGGATTTAGGTCACTACGAGCGCTTCATCCGCACCAAAATGTCGCGCCGTAACAACTTTACTACCGGTCGTATTTACTCAGAAGTGCTGCGCAAAGAGCGTCGCGGTGACTATCTGGGCGCCACGATTCAGGTTATTCCACACATCACCAACGCCATTAAAGAACGCATTATTGAAGGCGGCGAAGGTCATGACGTGGTTCTGGTCGAGATCGGCGGTACCGTGGGTGATATCGAATCCCTGCCGTTCCTCGAAGCGATTCGCCAGATGGCAGTCGATGTCGGTCGTGAACACACCATGTATATGCACCTGACGCTGGTGCCATATATGGCGGCCGCAGGCGAAGTGAAAACCAAGCCAACCCAGCATTCAGTGAAAGAGCTGCTGTCGATCGGGATTCAGCCAGACGTGCTGATCTGCCGTTCTGACCGCGCGGTGCCGGCGAACGAACGCGCTAAAATCGCGCTGTTCTGTAACGTGCCAGAAAAAGCGGTTATTTCCCTGAAAGATGTGGATTCCATCTACAAGATTCCAGGCATGCTGAAATCGCAAGGTCTGGATGATTACATCTGCAAGCGTTTCAATCTGAACGCGCCGGAAGCGAACCTGGCCGAATGGGAACAGGTTATTTACGAAGAAGCCAATCCGGGCGGCGAAGTGACCATCGGTATGGTCGGCAAATATGTCGAACTGCCGGATGCGTACAAGTCAGTGATTGAGGCCTTGAAACACGGTGGCCTGAAAAATCGCGTTACCGTGAATATCAAATTGATCGACTCGCAGGATGTTGAAACGCGCGGTGTCGAATTACTGAAAGATCTGGATGCTATTCTGATCCCTGGCGGCTTCGGCTACCGCGGTGTGGAAGGCAAAATGATGACGGCGCAATACGCCCGTGAGAACAACGTGCCTTACCTGGGAATTTGCCTGGGCATGCAGGTTGCGCTGATGGAATTTGCCCGCAACGTTGCCGGTATGGAAGGCGCGAACTCTACGGAATTTGTGCCAGACTGTAAGTATCCGGTGGTTGCGCTTATCACCGAATGGCGTGACGAAGAGGGCAACGTTGAACAGCGTACTGAGCAGAGCGATCTGGGCGGCACCATGCGTCTGGGCAGCCAGCAGTGCCAGTTGACGCCGGAAAGCAAAGTGCGTCAGTTGTACGGTTCTGAAATCATTACCGAACGCCACCGTCATCGTTACGAAGTAAACAATATGTTGCTGAAGCCGATTGAAGCGGCGGGTCTGCATATTGCCGGTCGTTCTGGCGACGATCAGCTGGTTGAGATCATTGAGATCCCGAACCACCCGTGGTTTGTTGCCTGTCAGTTCCACCCGGAATTCACGTCGACCCCACGCGATGGTCATCCGCTGTTCGCTGGCTTTGTGAAAGCCGCGCAGGAACACCAGAAGCGTTTAGCGAAGTAAGTTTCACGAACAACGCGCGAACTTTTCGCGCGTTGTTTGTCTTAGGATTGACTAACTTGTACTGAGGAAAATCGAATGTCCAAAATCGTAAAAGTCATCGGTCGCGAAATCATCGACTCCCGTGGCAACCCAACTGTAGAAGCAGAAGTGCATCTGGAAGGCGGTTTCGTTGGTCTGGCTGCTGCGCCATCAGGTGCATCAACCGGTTCTCGCGAAGCTCTGGAGCTGCGTGACGGTGACAAATCTCGTTTCCTGGGCAAAGGCGTAACCAAAGCGGTTGCGGCTGTTAACGGTCCAATCGCTAACGCGGTAACCGGTAAAGATGCCAAAGACCAGGCGAACATCGATAAGATCATGATCGAGCTGGACGGTACTGAGAACAAATCTAACTTCGGTGCTAACGCCATTCTGGCGGTTTCACTGGCTGCTGCTAAAGCTGCTGCTGCCTCTAAAGGCCTGCCGCTGTACGCACACATCGCTGAACTGAACGGCACCCCAGGCAAATACTCTATGCCGCTGCCAATGATGAACATCATCAACGGTGGTGAGCACGCCGACAACAACGTCGACATCCAGGAATTCATGATTCAGCCGGTTGGCGCGCCAACCCTGAAAGAAGCGATCCGCATGGGTTCTGAAGTCTTCCATCACCTGGCGAAAGTGCTGAAGTCTAAAGGCATGAGCACTGCAGTTGGTGACGAAGGTGGCTACGCGCCAAACCTGGGTTCTAACGCCGAAGCGTTGGCTGTTATCGCTGAAGCGGTAAAAGCAGCAGGCTACGAACTGGGCAAAGACATCACCCTGGCGATGGACTGCGCAGCATCTGAATTCTACAAAGACGGCAAATATGTGCTGGCTGGCGAAGGCAACAAAGCCTTCTCTTCAGAAGAGTTCACCCACTTCCTGGAAGACCTGACCAAACAGTACCCAATCGTTTCTATCGAAGACGGTCTGGATGAATCTGACTGGACTGGTTTCGCCTACCAGACCAAAGTGCTGGGCGACAAAATCCAGCTGGTGGGTGACGATCTGTTCGTAACCAACACCAAGATCCTGAAAGAAGGTATCGATAAAGGCATCGCTAACTCCATCCTGATCAAATTCAACCAGATCGGTTCACTGACCGAAACTCTGGCTGCAATCAAGATGGCAAAAGATGCGGGTTACACCGCGGTGATTTCACACCGTTCAGGTGAAACCGAAGATGCAACCATCGCTGACCTGGCGGTAGGTACGGCGGCTGGCCAGATCAAAACCGGTTCTATGAGCCGTTCTGACCGTGTTGCTAAGTACAACCAGCTGATTCGTATCGAAGAAGCGCTGGGCAGCAAAGCACCTTTCAACGGTCTGAAAGAAGTTAAAGGCCAGGCGTAATCGCCTGAGTATGCTGCCTGCGCGCAGCATCGTCTGAATGAAGCCCCGCCTTGTGCGGGGCTTTTGCTTTTATTTGGCACGAAGCAGCTGTGACCTGGCGCATAAGATCTGCCATAATCTGCGCCTCAAATTTTAGACGTGAGTAAATAATGTTCTACCCGATTAACGAAATGTTCCAGACGCTGCAGGGCGAAGGTTTTTACACCGGTGTTCCGGCGCTGTTCATCCGCTTACAAGGATGTCCGGTGGGCTGTAGCTGGTGTGATACCAAACATACCTGGGAAAAGCGGGCGGATCGGGAGACCTCGCTGGGTGATATTCTGGTCAAAACCGTGGAAAGCGATGCGTGGGGCAGCGCCGATGCGGCCATGTTGATCGACACCATCCAACGTCAGGGCTGGACCGCACGTCATGTGGTGATCACCGGCGGCGAACCGGCGATTTTTGATCTGCGCCCTTTGACGGAACAATTAGAAGCGGCGGGTTTTGCCTGCCAGATCGAAACCAGCGGCACGCACGACGTGCAGTGTTCCGACGCAACATGGGTGACGGTTTCACCCAAGGTGAACATGCGCGGTGGCTATGATGTTTTGCCGCAGGCACTGCAGCGTGCCGATGAGATTAAACATCCGGTGGCGCGTGAGCGTGATGTGGAAGCGTTAGATGCGTTGCTGGCAGGCTTACACGACGATAAAAAGCGCATTGTGGCACTGCAACCGATCAGCCGTGGTGATGCGGCAACGAAGCTCTGTATTGAAACCTGTATCGCCCGCAACTGGCGGCTTTCGATGCAGACGCACAAATACCTGAATATTGCCTGAGTTCTAAGGTCGCCATGCATGGCGACCTCACTCACGGTTACGGCTTCACTGACCTCAACCGCGATAAACGCAGCCGGCGGTGCAGGTCTCTTTAATCATTACCGCACTCAATTCCGGCAGAATCGGCTTCATCTGATCCCAAATCCATTTCGCCAGCACTTCACTGGTAGGATTCTCCAGACCCGGAATGTCATTCAGATAGTGATGATCGAGGCGTTCATACAGCGGCTTAAACTTCGCCTTCAGTTCGGCAAAATCCATCACCCAACCGGTATGCGCATCCACTTCGCCGGTAATTTCTAATCGCACCAGGAATGAATGGCCGTGCAAACGCCCACATTTATGGCCTTCCGGCACGTGAGGTAAGCGGTGGGCAGATTCAAACTGGAACTCTTTAAATAACGTGGTAGACATAATGGCTCTCAGACTTAAAAACCGCTGAAGTCTACCTGAATTGCAGATTTTTCGCACCCGCTGGCAACGAAAAGGGCATTTTGCGCCATCCCGCCAGCAAAACGCCTAATTAACTCATTGAATCATATCGCCTTCATTTACCACTTTTGCTGGTTAACTTTACCCGAAAAACCACTTAGTCATTTTGGTTATTTAATATGTCGAAGGCGTATTTAATCGTTAATATACAGCCCGGTAACCTACGCACTCTTTCGCAACATATTGATCCGGACTTCTGACACTGGAATTTTTAACGCAATGACGACTCAGGCACCAGGTTCACTGCTTCCGTTATCACCGGAGCAACTCGCGCGCTTACAGGCGGCGACCACGGATTTCAACACCACTCAGATGGCCTGGCTCTCCGGCTATTTCTGGGGCATGGTCAATCAGACGCCGGGTGCGGCTGCCGCGCCAGCGCCTGTGCAGGCAGAAACCCCGACCATCACGCTGATCTCCGCCTCGCAGACCGGTAACGCGCGTCGCCTGGCTGAGCAACTGCGTGATGACCTGCTGGCTGCTAAGCTGAGCGTCAATCTGATTAACGCCGGCGATTATAAATTCAAGCAGATCGGTCAGGAAAAGCTGCTAGTGGTGGTAACTTCCACGCAAGGCGAGGGCGAGCCGCCGGAAGAGGCGGTGGCGCTGCATAAATTCCTGCTGTCGAAGAAAGCGCCGAAGTTTGCAGGCACAGCGTTTGCGGTATTCGGTCTCGGCGATACCTCTTATGAGTTTTTCAGCAAAGCCGGTAAAGACTTTGATGAACGTCTGGCTGAGCTGGGTGCAGAACGTCTGCTGGATCGTGTGGATGCCGATGTTGAATACAAAGAGCAGGCGAACGTCTGGCGTCAGCAGATCACCGAGATTCTGAAAGCGCGTGTGCCGAGCGAATCGCCAGCACAGGCCGCCATCACGGCGGCGGGCAGCGTTAATCTGGTCGACAGCAGCCCGTACACCAAAGAAGAGCCGCTGGTGGCCAGCCTGGCGGCCAACCAGAAGATTACCGGACGCGATTCGGATAAAGATGTGCGTCACATTGAGATCGACCTTGGCGATTCTGGCCTGCGCTACCAGCCGGGCGACGCACTCGGCGTGTGGTTTGAAAACGATGACGAGCTGGTGCAGGAACTGCTGCAGCTGGTGTG
Source organism: Pantoea sp. AG1095 (assembly GCF_003208415.1). NCBI lineage: Bacteria > Pseudomonadati > Pseudomonadota > Gammaproteobacteria > Enterobacterales > Erwiniaceae > Pantoea > Pantoea sp. AG1095. The sequence goes on from NZ_QKMJ01000016.1 coordinate 22,372, forward strand.
GCTGAAAGGTGACGAGCAGGTAGACGTGCAGGGCAAAACCCTGCCGCTGGCCGAGGCGCTGAAAACCCATTTCGAACTGACGGTTAACACGCCACAAATCGTCGAACAGTATGCGGCGCTGTCCCGCAATGACGCGCTGTTGGCGCTGGCCGGTGATAAGCCGAAGCTGCAGAGTTATGCGCAGAGCTTCCCGATTGTCGATATGGTGCGTCAGGCACCGACCGAACTGAATGCCGAACAATTAACCGGCCTGCTGCGTCCGCTGACGCCGCGCCTCTACTCCATCGCCTCATCGCAGGCGGAGAACGAAACCGAAGTGCACATCACCGTGGGTGCGGTGCGCTTTGAAATCGACGGTCGTCAGCGCGGCGGCGGCGCCTCAACATGGTTGGCGGATCGTATTGAGGAAGAAGGCGAAATTCGCGTCTTCATCGAGCACAACGATAACTTCCGTTTACCGGCTAACCCGGAAACGCCAGTGATCATGATTGGTCCGGGCACCGGCATCGCGCCGTTCCGCGCCTTTATGCAGCAGCGCGATAACGATGGCGCAGGCGGTAAAAACTGGCTGTTCTTCGGTAACCCGCATTTCACCGATGATTTCCTCTATCAGGTGGAGTGGCAGAAGTATGTCAAAGATGGCCTGCTGACCCATATTGATCTGGCATGGTCGCGCGATCAGGCCGAGAAGGTTTACGTACAAGATAAAATCCGCGCCAAAGGTGCGGAGGTGTGGAGCTGGTTACAGGAAGGCGCACACCTTTACGTCTGCGGCGACGCCAATCGTATGGCGAAAGACGTTGAGCAGGCATTACTGGATGTGGTGGTCGAACACGGCGGCATGGATCGTGAAACGGCTGACGAATTTTTAAGTGAGCTGCGCATTGAGCGCCGTTATCAGCGAGACGTTTACTAATGAGCGAAAAACATCCTGGACCGCTGGTCGTTGAAGGCAAGCTGGTCGACGCTGAGCGTCTGAAAAAACAGAGCAACTACCTGCGCGGCACCATCCTCGACGATCTCGACGATGGCCTGACCGGCGGCTTCACCGGCGACAACTTCCTGCTGATCCGTTTCCACGGTATGTACCAGCAGGATGACCGCGACATTCGTGCCGAGCGTGTAGCGCAGAAACTCGAACCGCGTCACGCCATGATGCTGCGTTGCCGTCTGCCGGGCGGCATCATCACGCCAACGCAGTGGCTGGCAATTGATAAATTCGCCACCGATAAAACCATTTATGGCAGCATCCGGTTGACCAACCGCCAGACCTTCCAGTTTCACGGCATTATGAAGAAGAACGTCAAGCCGACGCACCAGATGCTGCACGAAGTCGGGCTGGATGCGCTGGCGACCGCCAACGACGTGAACCGTAACGTGCTGTGCACCTCGAATCCGGTGGAATCAGAGCTGCATCAGGAAGCGTACGAGTGGGCGAAAAAGCTGTCAGAGCATCTACTGCCGCAAACCCGCGCTTACGCGGAAATCTGGTGGGACAAAGAGAAGGTCGCCACCACCGATAAAGAGCCGATTCTTGGCGAAACCTATCTGCCGCGTAAATTCAAAACCACGGTGGTGGTGCCGCCGCATAACGATGTCGATCTGCATGCCAATGACCTGAACTTCATCGCCATCGCCGAGCAGGGCAAGCTGATTGGTTTTAACCTGCTGGTGGGCGGGGGCTTGTCGATCGATCACGGCAACAAAGCGACTTATGCGCGCACCGCAAGCGAATTCGGCTTTCTGCCGGTCGAGAAGATCCTCGACGTGGCGGCTGCGGTGGTCACCACGCAGCGCGATTGGGGGAATCGTACCGATCGTAAAAATGCCAAGACCAAATACACGCTGGAACGCGTCGGTGTTGAAACCTTCAAAGCGGAAGTGGAAAAGCGTGCCGGTCTGACCTTCGAACCGATTCGTCCGTATGCGTTCACCTCGCGCGGCGATCGCGTTGGCTGGGTGAAAGGCATCGATGAGAAATGGCACCTGACGCTGTTCATTGAGAACGGCCGTCTGCTGGATTATCCTGGCCGTCCGCTGAAGCGCGGCATCGCCGAAATTGCCAAAATCCATCAGGGCGATTTCCGTCTGACGGCTAACCAGAACCTGATTGTGGCTGGCGTGCCGGAGAAGCAAAAAGCGCAGATCGAAGCCATCGCCCGTGAACACGGTTTGATGGAAGCGGTCACGCCGCAGCGTGAGAACTCGATGGCGTGTGTGGCGTTCCCGACCTGTCCGCTGGCGATGGCCGAAGCCGAGCGCTTCCTGCCGTCGTTCGTGACCAAAGTGGAAGAGATCATGCATAAGCATGGTGTCGGCGAAGAGCACATAGTGTTACGCGTTACCGGTTGCCCAAATGGTTGTGGCCGTGCTTTGCTGGCGGAGTTGGGTCTGGTGGGCAAAGCGCCGGGCCGTTACAACTTACACATTGGCGGCAACCGCGAAGGTACGCGCATTCCACGCATGTACCGCGAGAACATCAACGAAGGCGAAATCCTCGCCAGCATTGATGAGCTGGTGGCGCGCTGGGCAACCGAGCGTCAGGCCAACGAAGGCTTCGGCGACTTCGTGATTCGCACCGGCATTATTAAAGCCGTGGTTGATCCCGCCCGTGATTTCTGGGACTCGGAGGCAGTATGACGGTACTCGATCTCGCAGCACTGAATGGTTCATCAAAAGTTGACCGCATCATGGCGCTGGCGGAAAGCAACGTGCAGCTGGAGAAACTCTCCGCTGAACAACGCGTGGGCTGGGCATTAGAACAGCTGCCGGGCGCATTTGTGCTGTCATCCAGCTTTGGTATTCAGGCGGCGGTTTTGCTGCATATGGTGACGCAGCAGAAGCCGGACATTCCGGTGATCCTGACCGATACCGGTTATCTGTTCCCGGAAACTTACCGCTTTATTGATGAGCTGACCGACAAGCTCAATCTCAACCTGCAAATCTTCCGTGCGGAAACTTCAGCGGCATGGCAGGAAGCGCGTTACGGCAAACTGTGGGAGCAGGGCGTCGAAGGGATTGAGCAGTATAACCAGATCAACAAAGTGGAACCGATGAACCGCGCGCTGGAAACGCTGGGCGCGCAAACCTGGTTTGCTGGCCTGCGCCGCGATCAGTCTGGCAGTCGCGCCAGTTTGCCGGTGCTGGCGGTGCAGCGCGGCGTGTTCAAGATTCTGCCGATCATTGATTGGGATAACCGTCAGGTGCATCAGTATCTGACCCAACACGGATTGAAATACCATCCGCTGTGGGATGAAGGTTATCTGTCAGTGGGCGATACGCATACCACCAAAAAGTGGGAACCGGGCATGGCAGAGGAAGAGACACGCTTCTTCGGCCTGAAGCGCGAGTGCGGGTTGCATGAAGGTTAATTGGTAGGTGCTGGCTGTCCCCCATCCTTGGTTTGTGCTCGCTTTCCCCCTCCTCGGTCCTCCCCCATGAATGGGGGAGGAAGATGCTGCCAGTTGGTGCTCGCTTTCCCCCTCCTCGGTCCTCCCCCATGAATGGGGGAGGAAGATGCTGCCATATGTGAGTTCTGAAGCTGCATGTGGCAGCATCTCCTTCCCCCGCTTGCGGGGGAAGGCCGGGATGGGGGACAGCCAGCACAATCGAGTAGGGAACAGCCAGCACAATCAGACCCCCTGCAACCCCGCAAACTCTTCCGCCGCACGCGTCACATTCACTTTCGTCACTTCATAATGCGCCACCGCCACAAACGGATCTTCCGCCAGGATGGTATCTAATCGCGCACGATCAATATCCTTCACCAACAGCACGCCGCCCGTACGTGGATCTTTGCGTCCCGCCGCAATAAACACGCCGTTAGCGAAATAGCGATCCAGCCAGCTAATGTGCGGTTCCAGTAACGCTTCCACTTCTTCTACCGGACGAAAATAGTTTAGATATACCACGTACATAGGGAATCCTCAGGTTGTCGGATTAGCAAGCTCGGTCAGCAGCGGCAGCAGAATCTTCACGCTGTCACGCGTGCGCTGGGTGATGCGGCCAGGCAGCCAGTGATCGAGGTAGTTGAGATTATCGCGCTCGGTTTGATGGCGCACATTGCCTTCCGGGAAGTGGCTGGAACGCGCGCGCTGCTGCTGCCCATTTTTGTTGCCCAGCGTCCAGTTGGCGGCGGTGACATCCATCAGTGGCATGCCGGCTTTGTCGAACGGATTGACGCCGGGATAATCGCGTGCGGTCATCGCGTGGCTGGCGGCGGAGATACCGTAACGGTGCGCCAACTGCACGGCACGCGTGCTGGTCTGTTTGCGCACCGCCGCTGGCGTATTGATGCCGCTGTTAAAGTAGAGATGATCGCCGACAATCAGGCTATTCAGATCGATCACCAGCAGCGTGTTCTTCTTCTCCTGCGCGCTCATGCGCGCCAGATAATCATCCATGCCGTGCAAACCCGCTTCACCGGCGCTCAGCGCCACAAAGCGCACGCCGTAGTGCAGCGGCGTTTTGCTTAGCGCCTGCGCCAGCTCCAGCATCACGCCAAGCCCGGAGGCATTGTCATCCACGCCCTGCAAACGTAGGCCGCCGAGATTGTTATCGGCTTCGTGGCGGCTGAGCGGCGTCCAGGTATCCAGATGCGTAACGATCAGGATCTCCTGCGGCACTTCACCGGCCCGCGCGGCAATCACCGACGTGGCCGTAACTTTGTGGGTGCGGCTCTCGCCCTTTTGCTCCAGCCAGCTATAGCTGGTTTTAAACTGGCGGGTATTACTCTGATATCCCAGCTGGCTGAACTGCTGTTGCAGATAATCGGCAGTCAGCAACTCGGCGGGACTGCCGCTCATGCGGCCGGGGAAATAGGTGGCGATATGGCGAAGCTGCTGTTCGGCAAAATGCCCTGGCGTGCTGTTGCTCGCAGCCTGAACAAAGAAAGGCAAACCGCCCGCAAGCAGTGCAGCCAGCACAGTGCGGCGGAGAGTGGCAAACATAGTTAGCGTCCTTTTCTGACATCCGGTCATGCTAAAAAAATTCCGACTTAGTATGAAACTGTGACGACGCTTGCACAATTTGATTTGCTCCGAAACACCAGCAATATCATTTGTTAAGCACAAAATGTTATCAGCAATCCTGGGTCGTTATTCCATTCGGTAACTACTCATTCCAATTCGTAATTTCATCTGCTGGAAGGGCGGGACGTATAGTCGCGTTAACTTATTGTAAAACTAGCAAGGTTAACGTGGATTATCTGCCTCTCTTTGCCGATCTCAAAAGCCGTCCGGTGCTGGTTGTCGGCGGTGGCGACATCGCGGCGCGCAAAATAGAACTGCTGCGGCGTGCCGGTGCGCGCGTGCTGGTCGCCGCGCGCGAACTCGGTCATGAGCTGCAGGCGCTGCTGGAAATTGAGGCGATTGAATGGATCGCTGAACGCTTTGATCCGGCACAGCTGGATGGCGTGTTCCTCGTGATTGCCGCTACCGATGACAACGCGCTTAACGCGCAGGTGTTCGATGCCGCCAATGCGCGCCACAAGCTGGTGAACGTGGTGGACGATCAGCCGAAGTGCAGCTTTATCTTCCCGTCGATTGTCGATCGTTCACCGCTGGTGGTGGCGATCTCCTCCAGTGGCACCGCGCCGGTGTTGGCGCGTCTGCTGCGTGAAAAAATTGAAGCGTTACTGCCCGCCAATCTCGGACAGATGGCGGAAGTGGCTGGGCAGTGGCGCGACAAGGTGAAGCAGCGCTATCACCGCATGTCTGACCGCCGTCGCTTCTGGGAGCGCGCCTTTAACGGTCTGTTCGCCAGCCAGATGGCGGCGGGTAACGTCCATGAAGCGCGGCGCACGCTGGATCACGAACTGGAAAACGATAGCGACAATCAGGGCGAAATTACGCTGGTAGGCGCCGGTCCAGGCGACAGCGGTTTGCTGACGCTGCGTGGCTTGCAGGTGATGCAGCTGGCCGATGTGGTGCTGTATGACCATCTGGTCAGCGACGAAGTGCTTGAACTGGTGCGGCGCGATGCCGACCGCATCTGCGTCGGCAAACGCGCCGGTGCGCATTCGGTGCCGCAGGAAGAGACCAATCAGATGCTGGTGACGCTGGCGCAACAGGGTAAACGCGTGGTGCGCCTGAAAGGCGGCGATCCGTTTATTTTTGGCCGCGGTGGCGAAGAGCTGCAGGCGGCGCAGGCCGCGGGCATTCCGTTCCAGGTGGTGCCGGGCATCACCGCTGCAGCAGGCGCAACCGCCTATGCCGGTATTCCACTGACCCATCGCGACCACGCGCAGAGCGTGCTGTTTATTACCGGTCACTGTCGCGCGGATGGCGACGGCATTGATTGGCCGTCGCTGGCGCGCGCACGTCAAACCTTAGCGATTTATATGGGCACGGTGAAAGCGGCGGAAATCGCTGCCGGGCTTATCGAACATGGCCGCGCCGCCTCCACGCCGGTGGCGGTGATTGGGCGCGGCACGCGTCAGGATCAGCAGGTGCTGACCGGCACATTGGATCAACTGGAGACGCTGGCTGCGGCCGCGCCCACGCCAGCACTGTTAGTGATTGGCGAAGTCGTAAATTTGCACGGGCAATTGGCCTGGTTCCAACATTCGGCACAGCAGGGGGCTCGCGAGTCCGCCGTTGTCAATTTGGCTTGAGGAAAAATTATGGACCAAAATCGACTTACTCATCTGCGCCAGCTGGAGGCAGAGAGTATCCATATCATCCGCGAGGTGGCGGCCGAGTTCAGCAATCCGGTGATGATGTACTCCATCGGTAAAGACTCCTCGGTAATGCTGCATCTGGCGCGTAAAGCCTTCTATCCGGGCACGCTGCCGTTTCCGCTGCTGCATGTTGATACCGGCTGGAAATTCCGTGAAATGTACGAGTTCCGCGATCGCACCGTGAAAGCGATAGGCGCTGAGCTGCTGGTGCATCGCAACCCGGAAGGCGTGGCGATGGGCATCAACCCATTCGTGCACGGCAGCGCCAAGCACACCGACATCATGAAAACCGAAGGCCTGAAGCAGGCGCTGAACAAATACGGTTTTGATGCGGCATTTGGCGGCGCACGTCGTGATGAAGAGAAGTCGCGCGCGAAAGAGCGTATCTACTCGTTCCGCGATCGCTTCCACCGCTGGAACCCGAAAAACCAGCGTCCTGAGCTGTGGCACAACTACAACGGCCAGATCAACAAAGGCGAAAGCATCCGCGTGTTCCCGCTATCCAACTGGACCGAGCTGGATATCTGGCAGTACATCTTCCTCGAGAATATCGAGATCGTGCCGCTCTACCTCGCCGCGCCGCGTCCGGTGCTGGAGCGTGATGGCATGCTGATGATGATCGATGACGACCGTATCGATCTGCAGCCAGGTGAAGTGATCAAGCAGCGCATGGTGCGTTTCCGCACGCTCGGCTGCTGGCCGCTGACCGGTGCGGTGGAATCAGAGGCGCAGACGCTGCCGGAAATTATTGAAGAGATGCTGGTCTCCACCACCAGTGAACGCCAGGGACGCGTGATTGACCGCGACCAGGCCGGTTCGATGGAAATGAAGAAACGTCAGGGTTATTTCTAAGGAGACGCAGATGAATACCGTTATTGCACAACAGATTGCCGATCAGGGCGGCGTAGAAGCCTGGCTGACCGCGCAACAACATAAAAGCCTGCTGCGTTTCCTGACCTGCGGTAGCGTCGACGACGGCAAAAGTACGCTGATTGGTCGCCTGCTGCACGACACGCGTCAAATTTATGAAGACCAGCTCTCCTCGCTGCACAACGACAGCAAACGTCACGGGACGCAGGGTGAGAAGCTGGATCTCGCGTTACTGGTTGATGGCTTGCAGGCCGAGCGCGAGCAGGGCATCACCATTGATGTGGCGTATCGCTATTTCTCCACTGAGAAGCGCAAATTTATTATTGCCGACACGCCAGGACACGAGCAGTACACCCGCAACATGGCGACCGGTGCATCGACCTGCGATTTGGCGATCCTGCTGATCGATGCGCGTAAAGGCGTGCTGGATCAGACGCGTCGTCACAGCTTTATCTCCACGCTGCTGGGCATTAAGCATCTGGTGGTCGCCATCAACAAGATGGATCTGGTGGAGTACAAGCAAGAGACCTTTGAGCAGATCAAACAGGATTACCTCGATTTCGCCGCGCAGCTGCCGGAAGACCTTGATATTCGCTTTGTGCCGATGTCGGCGCTGGAAGGCGATAACGTGGCAACGCCCAGCGTCACTATGCCTTGGTACAGCGGCCCAACGCTGCTCGACGTATTAGAAACGGTTGAATTGAACCGCGTGGTGGATCATCAGCCAATGCGTTTCCCGGTGCAGTATGTGAACCGTCCTAACCTCGATTTCCGCGGTTATGCCGGTACGCTGGCTTCGGGCGTGGTCAACGTCGGTCAGCGCGTGAAAGTCCTGCCATCGGGCGTGGAATCGACCATCTCGCGCATCGTCACCTTCGATGGCGACCTGCCTGAAGCGGGTGCCGGTGAAGCGATTACGCTGGTGCTGAAAGATGAGATCGACATCAGTCGTGGCGATCTGCTGGTGGATGCGGAAGCCGAGCTGCAAGCGGTGCAATCCGCCACCGTTGACGTGGTGTGGATGGCGGAACAGCCGCTGCAGCCCGGGCAAAGTTACGAAGTGAAGATCGCCGGTAAGAAAACTCGCGCGCGCGTTGAGAAAGTGATCCATCAGGTGGAGATCAACTCGCTGGAGAAGCGCACCGTGGACAGTCTGCCGCTTAACGGCATTGGCCTGATCGAACTGACCTTTGACGAACCGATGGTGCTGGACGCGTATCGCCAGAATCCGGTGACTGGCGGCATGATCTTTATTGATCGTCTGAGCAACGTGACGGTGGGCGCGGGCATGATTAATCAGCCGCTGACCGATGTGCGTACGCAAGCGGGTCAGTTCAGCGATTTCGAGCTGGAGCTGAACGCGCTGGTGCGTCGTCACTTCCCACACTGGAACGCGCGCGATCTGCTGGGTGGCAAGTAATGGCGCAACACGATGAAAACGTGGTGTGGCACGATCATCCGGTAACGCGCGAGGAGCGCGAACAGCAGCACGGCCATCAAGGCGTGGTGCTGTGGTTCACCGGGCTTTCGGGCTCGGGGAAATCCACCGTGGCCGGCGCGCTGGAGCAGGCGCTGCATCGGGCCGGTGTGAACACCTATCTGCTGGATGGCGACAACGTGCGTCACGGTTTGTGCCGTGACCTCGGCTTCAGCGATGACGATCGTAAAGAGAACATTCGTCGTGTCGGCGAAGTGGCGAAACTGATGGTCGATGCCGGTTTAGTAGTGCTGACCGCATTTATCTCGCCGCATCGCGCAGAACGCAATATGGTGCGCGATCTGCTGGCTGAAGGGCAGTTCATCGAAGTGTTTGTCGATACGCCGTTGGCCGTGTGCGAAGCGCGCGATCCCAAAGGTTTATACAAAAAAGCCCGTGCCGGTGAGCTGCGTAATTTCACCGGTATCGATAGCGTTTACGAGGCGCCAGACGCCCCGGAAATCCACCTTGATGGCGAACAATTGGTTACAAAACTCGCCGGCCAATTGTTAGACCTGCTGCGTCACCGCGATATCATCAGATCCTGAACCGACAGCGGCAAATCCCTTTGGGTTTGCCGCGCTTAGCGTCAACAGGATCTCTATGCAGAACGTAACGCCCATGCTAGCCCGTAAAGATGAACGCACCCCGGATGAGTCTCGCTCATCACTGCCGGGCGGCGTGTTTGGCTTTCTCTCGTACTGGTGCGCACTGGCGATTCCGTTCATGCTCTACGGCTCCAACACGCTGTTCTTCTTCCTCTACACCTGGCCATTCTTCCTCGCGCTGCTGCCGGTTTCGGTACTGATTGGTATCGTGCTCAGCCTGATGATCCGCACTCACTTATTCTGGAGCGGGATCGCCACGGCGATTGTGGTGGTGTGCTTGTTCTGGCTGCTGTTCTCATTTCTCTCCGGTTGGTAACGCCCAGCTGATGTGCAAACGCATCGGCAGGTTACAAAACTTTACCTGCCGTCTCGCCTCCCACTCTGGCATTATTTGCACGGCTAAACGCCCGTGCGCGGCATTTTCGCCGTCGCAGTGGAGTCCAGCGTCAAGTTATGGGATGATTGGGCCGTTTTTCAGGGGGCGGGGATGGGAAAACTGACGTTACTGCTACTCGTGCTGCTGGGATGGCTTCAATATTCCCTGTGGCTGGGTAAGAACGGTATTCATGACTATACGCGCGTCAACGAAGACGTCGCGACACAACAGGCGAATAACGCCAAGCTTAAAGCGCGTAACGATCAGCTATTCGCCGAAATTGACGATCTCAATGGCGGCTCTGAAGCGATCGAAGAACGCGCACGTAATGAACTGGGCATGATTAAGCCCGGTGAGACTTTCTATCGTCTGGTGCCAGACCAGAACAAACGTAACGCGCAACAAGCTGCGCAAAATCAACAACGATAAGCCATGAACAAGCGCCCGATCCTTGCGGATGTGATTGCCGTGGTGCCCGCCGCAGGTGTGGGCAGCCGAATGCAGGCTGCCTGCCCAAAACAGTATCTGACCATTGGTCAATTCACCCTTCTTGAACACAGCGTCGCACGTCTGCTGGCACATCCTGCGGTAAAACAGGTGATTGTGCCGGTCAGCAATGATGATGGCTGGTTCGATTCACTACCGCTGGCGCAGGATTCCCGTATTCTCCGCGTGACCGGTGGCGACACGCGCGCCGAATCAGTGCTGGCGGGCTTAAACGCCATTCAACACAGCGAATGGGTGCTAGTGCATGACGCTGCGCGTCCTTGCCTGCATCCGGAAGATTTAGCACGTCTGCTGGCGGTACGTGAGTACAGCAAGGTTGGCGGAATTCTGGCGGCGCCGGTGCGCGACACCATGAAACGCGCCGAACCGGGCAAAACCGCCATCGCTCACACCGTTGAACGCGAGGATTTATGGCACGCGTTAACGCCGCAATTTTTCCCGCATCAACTGCTCACCGCTTGCCTGACGCGCGCACTCCATGAAGGCGCTACCATTACCGATGAAGCGTCGGCGCTGGAGTATTGCGGTTATCACCCGAAATTGGTGAGTGGACGCAGCGACAATATTAAGGTGACGCGGCCAGAAGATCTGGCGCTGGCGGCCTTCTATCTTACCCAGATTCAGTTACAGGAGAGCGCATGATGCGTATCGGTCACGGTTTTGACGTTCACGCTTTTGGCGGCGAAGGTCCGTTAGTGATTGGCGGGGTGCGTATTCCCTTCGAACACGGTTTTATTGCCCATTCTGATGGTGATGTGGCGCTGCATGCGTTGACGGATGCCTTGCTCGGCGCGGTGGCGATGGGCGATATCGGCAAGTTATTCCCGGATACCGATCCGGCGTTTAAAGGCGCTGACAGCCGCGGTTTGCTGCGCGAAGCCTGGCGTCGGATTCAGCTGAAAGGCTATCGCATCGGTAACGTTGATGTGACCATCATTGCGCAGGCACCGAAAATGTTGCCGCATGTGCCGCAGATGCGCGTCAATATCGCCGAAGATCTCGGTTGCCATATGGATGACGTCAACGTCAAAGCCACCACCACCGAAAAGCTGGGCTTTACCGGGCGTGGCGAAGGCATTGCCTGTGAAGCGGTTGCGCTGCTGATAAAGGCCGATCAGGCATGAGTGAACTGCATTACCTGCACGGCGTGCCGACTGCCACCGGCGTCATCAAAGCCAATCCCGAAGATTTCGTGGTGATTGAAGATCTTGGCTATCCCTATGATGGCGAAGGTGAACAGCTGTTGGTGCGCATCCGTAAAATTGGCTGCAATACGCGCTTTGTCGCTGAAGCCATCGCCAAATTTCTCGGCGTGCCGGTGCGTGACCTTAGCTATGCCGGCATGAAAGATCGTCATGCCGTCACCGAGCAAACACTCTGTTTCCGCGTACCGGGCAATGGCATGCCGAATCTGGCCGGATTCCAGCTGGAAGGCGTTGAAATCCTGCAGGTGATTCGCCACAAACGCAAACTGCGTACCGGCGCGCTGGCGGGCAATGCGTTCCGCTTAGTGGTGCGTCAGATCTCCGATCGCCGTGAAGTCGACGCACGTTTACAGCAGATTCAACAGCGCGGCGTGCCGAACTACTTTGGTGAGCAGCGCTTTGGTCGTGGCGGCAACAACCTGACGCAGGCGAAACAGTGGGCGAAAGAGACATTCCGTCCGCGCGATCGCAATATGAAAGGTTTGCTGTTGTCAGCGACCCGCAGCCATCTGTTTAATCAGGTGACCAGCGCGCGTTTGCAGCGTGATGGCGCACTGGATGTGGTGCAGGTGGGCGATGCGGTACAGCTGGCCGGTCGCGGCAGCTGGTTCGTGGCGCAGGCGGAAGAGTTGCCTGACGTGCAGCAGCGCATCGATAATCATCAACTGCGCATCACTGCGCCGCTGCCGGGTCGCGGTGATGCGGGTCCGCAAGGCGACGCGCTGCTTTTTGAGCAGCAGAGCCTGGCAGGCGCAGAAGAATTGATTACACTGCTTGAGCGCGAGCGGGTTGATGCCGCGCGTCGTGCAATGCTGGTGGTGCCAAAGGATCTGCGCTGGGAATGGTGGGACGATGTGACGCTGGAGATGCAGTTCTGGCTGCCCGCGGGCAGTTTTGCCACCAGCGTGGTGCGTGAGCTTCTCCAACAAGAAGGTAACGATGCGGATATTGCTGAGTAACGATGATGGAATTCATGCGCCGGGTATTCAGACGCTGGCGCGTGCTTTACGTGAGTTTGCCGAGGTGCAGGTTGTCGCGCCCGATCGCAATCGTAGCGGCGCATCAAACTCGCTCACGCTGGAGACGCCGCTGCGCACCTTTACGCACGAAAACGGCGATATCGCGGTGCAGATGGGCACGCCGACCGACTGCGTGTTCCTCGGCGTGAACAAGCTGATGCAGCCGCGTCCCGATATCGTCGTGTCCGGCATCAACGCCGGTCCAAACCTTGGCGACGATGTGATTTACTCCGGTACTGTCGCTGCGGCAATGGAAGGGCGCCATCTTGGCTTGCCTGCGCTCGCTGTTTCACTCAATGGACATCAGCATTACGAAACCGCCGCATCCATCACCTGTACGCTGTTACGTGCGCTGTCGCGCGCTCCGCTGCGTACCGGCCGTATTCTTAATATCAACGTGCCTGATTTGCCGTTAGCGGAGATCAAAGGTTTCCGCGTGACCCGCTGCGGCAGCCGCCATCCCGCCGATCAGGTTATCTGCACCGAAGACCCGCGCGGCCAGCCGCTTTACTGGATTGGCCCGCCGGGGCAAAAGCTGGATGCAGGCCCGGATACCGATTTCGCTGCGGTGGATGCGGGCTACGTTTCGTTGACCGCGCTGCATGTGGATTTGACCGCGCATGCGGCACAAGAAGTATTAAGTGACTGGCTGACCCAGGCAGAGGTAAAACTCGCATGGTGAATCGCCGCATCGAAACGCTTTTGGAGCAGCTGCGCGCGCAGGGCATTCATGATGAACACCTGCTGAAAGCCATTGCCGATGTGCCTCGTGAGCGTTTTATCGATGAGGCGTTTGAGCATAAAGCGTGGGAAAACGTTGCGCTGCCGATTGGCAACGGCCAAACCATCTCTCAGCCTTACATGGTGGCGCGCATGACCGCCTTGTTAGAGCTCACGCCGGAATCGCGCGTGCTGGAAATCGGCACCGGTTCTGGCTATCAGACCGCGATTCTGGCGCATCTGGTTAATCATGTTTATTCCGTCGAACGCATCAAGGGCTTGCAGTGGCAGGCTAAGCGTCGCCTCAAGCAACTCGATCTGCATAATATCTCTACCCGGCATGGCGATGGCTGGCAGGGCTGGGCGACGCGTGGTCCGTTTGATGCCATTATCGTGACCGCCGCACCGCCTGAAATTCCGACTTTGCTGATAGCGCAATTAGGTGACGGCGGCAAAATGGTGCTGCCGGTTGGCGAGGATCAGCAGGTATTGAAGCGTTTGCGTCGTCAGGGCGATGAATTGATTGAAGAAATCATCGAACCCGTGCGCTTTGTGCCGTTGGTTCAGGGCGATCTGGCCTAGGACATCATTACGCAATTCTTCACAACTGTTACATGGCACGGCACAGTTGATATTGTTACTATCCTTGTTTATCAATGCTAAAAACCGTTTTTAACGTTACGCGCAGTGGATAATGCGGTTAACGCCGTTACACATTTATATTCAGGGTTGCCATCACGGGGGATCAGTGAGCATGGGAAGCACAGCATTTCAATTACGCCGTTTGGCGGCACTTTCTTTGGTAGGTTTTTGGCTGGCGGGCTGTAGTTCTGGCGATAATACACAGGCACCCATTAGCCAGATTGGTGGTAATAGCGGCGATAGCGGTATGGCTTCAGCCCCAGTCGGCGGTATGGTCTCTTCGCAAAACAGCGCTGTGCCCGCGATGCCACGTGGCGGAATGTTAAGCGGCGGCACACCATCGGCACAACCGTCAGATGGAATGGTAAGTGACAATAACAATGTGGCCACTGAAAATGGTCGCATTGTGTACAATCGCAATTATGGGAATATTCCTAAAGGTAGCTACGGTGGTGAAACCTATACCGTAAAACGTGGCGATACCCTGTTCTACATTGCCTGGATTACCGGCAACGATTTCCGCGATCTGGCACAGCGTAACAATATTGCAGCCCCGTATGGCTTGAACGCTGGGCAAACGCTGCAGGTTGGTAATGGTAACGGCCAGACCATTACCGGTGGAAACGCGATTACTGCCGCCGATGCAACCCAGGGCGGCGTGCCAGTTACACCGAGCCAGACGCAAATTAAATCCACCCCTGTTGCACAGCAACCTGTTATTACGTATTCTGATGATTCGGGTAATTCGTCGGGTAGCAAATTGCTGCCGTCGAAAGGAGCAAATAATGTGGCAACGACCACAGCTCCGGTTGTCGCACCACCTACAGTCAGCAGCACGACTAATAGCACAACTCCAGTGGGAAGCTGGCGTTGGCCGACTGATGGGAAGATCATCGATAACTTCTCCGCTGCGGAAGGCGGAAACAAAGGTATCGATATCGCCGGTTCGCGTGGACAACCTGTTGTCGCCACAGCTTCGGGAAGAGTGGTGTACGCAGGCAACGCGCTCCGTGGGTACGGTAATTTAATCATCATCAAACACAATGATGACTACCTGAGCGCCTACGCCCATAACGACTCTATGCTGGTCCGGGAACAACAGGAAGTTAAGGCGGGGCAAAAAATCGCTACCATGGGTAGCACCGGTACCAGTTCAGTACGATTGCACTTTGAAATTCGTTACAAGGGGAAATCCGTAAACCCGTTGCGTTATTTACCGCAGCGATAATCCGGCAGAACCTTGGTTCTGCCCTTGGATCACGGGTAGGAGCCGCTAATGAACCAGAATACGCTGAAAGTTAACGATTTACATGAAGATGCGGAATTCGAGGAAAACAACGGAGCTGAGGTTTTTGATGAGAAGGCTCTCGTTGAGAACGAACCTGGTGATAACAACGACGTAGCGGAAGAAGAGCTGTTGTCACAGGGTGCGACGCAACGCGTTTTGGATGCGACGCAGCTTTACCTCGGAGAGATTGGTTATTCACCGCTGCTGACGGCAGAAGAAGAAGTCTTCTTTGCGCGCCGTGCACTGCGGGGTGACATTCCATCTCGCCGCCGCATGATTGAAAGTAACTTACGCTTGGTAGTAAAGATTGCCCGTCGTTATAGCAATCGTGGTCTGGCGCTGCTGGATCTGATTGAAGAGGGTAATCTCGGCTTGATTCGCGCCGTAGAGAAGTTTGACCCAGAACGTGGGTTCCGTTTCTCAACTTACGCCACGTGGTGGATTCGTCAGACAATTGAACGGGCGATTATGAATCAAACCCGTACCATCCGTCTGCCAATCCACATCGTTAAAGAGTTAAATGTTTACCTGCGTACCGCGCGTGAACTTTCGCACAAGCTTGATCATGAGCCAAGTGCTGAAGAGATTGCCGAGCAGCTAGACAAGCCTGTTGATGACGTGAGCCGTATGCTGCGTCTCAATGAGCGCATTACCTCGGTCGATACACCTTTGGGTGGCGATTCCGAAAAAGCGCTGCTGGATATCCTGGCCGATGAGAAAGACAACGGTCCGGAAGACACCACGCAAGACGATGATATGAAACAGAGCATCGTTAAGTGGTTGTTTGAACTGAATGCCAAGCAGCGTGAAGTGCTGGCGCGTCGTTTCGGCCTGTTAGGCTACGAAGCGGCAACGCTTGAAGATGTCGGTCGTGAAATCGGGTTGACCCGTGAACGCGTACGTCAGATTCAGGTGGAAGGACTGCGTCGTCTGCGTGAGATTCTGCAGACGCAAGGTTTGAACATCGAAGCACTGTTTCGTGAATAACAGAATACGTGGTTAATACAAGAAGCGGTGGTGAAAACCACCGCTTTTTTATTGGTTAAAATATACAGACAGCACTTGTTAATTCATCAAAGTAAAATCTTTTAAAGATATCACTTAAATTCTCACCTAAATAGATAAACGTAAATTAAATCCATTAGATGTTAATTAAACATCTAATAAATGCTCAGTTTATCTTGCTCTCATTTAGCAATTTGTAATGTTGCGCACGACTTTCTTTGCAATTTTGCCTTATTTCTTTTCTCCGTGTCACTCTGATAAAAGTTTTAAACACGGTGCTATGCCATTTTCTTGCTCGCTGTATCACCAGGATATTCAAGCAATGAATAACTAAAAGGGAGTGAGAAGAACAATGTGTGTGCAAAGCAGCAGTACAAAGTCACAATACTCCAGAGTGGTTTTTGGGATGCCAATATCTCTGCTATGGGGATATATTGCGATGGCCATCTTCATGACCGGCGATGGCATCGAACTGGCTCATCTCTCCCGATATCTCTACGATCTCGGCTATGGAGAAAAACAAGTTTCATTAGTTTTCACCGTTTATGCGTTAACGGCAGCAGTTTCAAGTTGGCTTTCCGGTGCCGTCAGTGAAATTTATGGCCCGAAGAAAATTATGCTCACCGGCGCTATTTGGTGGATGGTGTTACATGCCGTATTTGTTTATTTTGGCGTAAGTGAAAATAACTTTACCTGGATGTTGGTGAGTTATACGTTGCGCGGCTTCGCTTATCCGCTGTTCTTTTATGGATTCTATGTATTAGTAGTGCAGCGCACGCCTGAGCATCGACTTGCCTCCGCAACCGGCTGGATATGGTCGATGTTTACCATTGGTTATGGCATTACCGCTTCCTTCCTCTCCGGCCTTCTGGTGCCTGAAATTGGGTTCATTAATACGCTTTGGCTTTCACTGCTGTTTGCTGCGGTGGGCGGTGTGATTATATTGTTTACGGTTAAAACTCAGAGTGAACACAATCTAAATAGTAACGGCGTCAGTCGCAAAGAAAAATTGCGGGAAATATCGCGCGGAATAACCTTGATCTTCGAAGACCGCAGTATGTTCTTTGCCCTGATAACACGCATCTTATGTAATGTGGCATTATTTGGCCTGCCGGTATTTATGCCGATCTATTTCACCCGTGAATTAGGATTTTCTACTAAAGAGTGGGCGACTATCTGGGGCGTATTTTTCCTGGTTCAACCACTAACCAATGTGCTTTGGGGCATTATTGGCGATCGTATTGGCTGGATTTTTCAAATGCGCTGGTTTGGTTTCTTCGGATGCACGATTACCACTGCCGCTTTCTATTTTTTACCCTCATTTTTCCCAGGTAATCTGGCGTTAGCCATTGTCTGCGCGCTGTTATTAGCCTTAACGCTCACCTCCTTTGTGCCAATGGGGGCGATTTTCCCGATGCTGGCGCCGCAGCATAAAGGCGCTGCGGTTTCGGTGCAAAATCTGGGTGGTGGTTTCGGTAATCTAATTGGTCCGGCGGTTGCCGCACTAATGTTCGGCCTGTCATTTGAAATCAAGCACGTGATTATTACTTTCTCCGTTCTCTATTTTGCTGGCGGCGTCATGACATTCTTTATTCGTGATCCCCAACCAAAAATAGAGCGTAACGCTCCTTCCAAGACCACGGCCAGCAAATCCGAATAAATACCCTCAATGAAAAGGACCACAACATGACAACACCATTTTCACTGCAAAATAAGGTCGCCATCGTCACCGGCGCCGCATCGGGAATTGGTTACGCCATTGCCCGCTGTTTAAGTGCTGCGGGTGCCCAAGTGGCGATGATCGATCGCGCAGAAGAGGTAAAAACGGTTGCCAGCAAGATGGACAACCCTGCGCGAGGTTACGTTTTCGATCTGGCTAATGTCGAAGCGCTTGGCGAACTGGTTGAGCAGATTCACCATGATTTTGGCCGCATTGACATCCTGGTCAATAACGCCGGTATTGGCATGCTGGAATCCGTGGGCGAAGTGCAACTCGCCAGCTGGAATACCACGATGTTGATTAACATGACCGCGCCATTCTTCCTCGCTCAGCATTGTGCTCGATATATGAAAGAACACGGTTTTGGCCGCCTGATTAACATCGCCTCACAGGCCAGCGTCATTGCACTCAATGAGCACGCGGCATATTGCACCAGCAAATCAGGTATGGTGTCTTTCACGCGGGTGTTGGCAGCGGAGTTGGGGCCGTTTGGTATTACCGCTAATGCCATTTCACCAACGGTGGTTGAGACGGAATTAGGTAAGCGTTACTGGCATGGGGAGCGAGCGGAGCAGATGAAATCAAAAATCCCATCACGACGTTTTGCCACACCTGACGAAGTCGCGAGTACGGTGCTGTATCTCAGCAGCAATGAAGCGGCAATGGTCAATGGCGAGAATTTAGTGATCGATGGGGGATATAGTGTGATTTAAAGCCGGGCGAGTTGATTAGTATGAGCCCGCTGAAATTGCTTAACACCAGGGAATTGTAAGAAAGAAAAAATGGCCCGCACAGAACGTTGCTTCTGGGCGGGCGAATAACTACACCAGCGTTTTCAAGCGATAGATCCATTCCAGCGCTTGCTTCGGCGTTAAGCTGTCTGGGTCCAGTGCCTCAAGCGCATCAACCGCCGGTGAGGTTTCTGCCACCAGCAACTGCATTTGCGAACCTTCCACTGTGGATGCGGCGGAGCTGCCAGATAACGCTTCCAGCTCCTTCAGCTTGTTACGCGCGCGCTTAATCACTTCCTTCGGCACGCCCGCCAGCGCCGCCACCGCGAGACCATAACTTTTGCTTGCAGCACCATCCTGCACGCTGTGCATAAAGGCGATGGTGTCTCCGTGTTCGACCGCATCCAGATGCACATTCACGACACCTTCCATTTTTTCCGGCAGCGTGGTCAGCTCGAAATAGTGGGTGGCAAACAGCGTCATGGCCTTAATGCGATTCGCCAAACTTTCAGCGCAGGCCCATGCCAGCGACAAACCATCATAAGTTGAGGTGCCGCGCCCGATTTCATCCATCAGTACCAGACTGTTTTCGGTAGCGTTATGCAGAATGTTGGCGGTTTCCGTCATCTCCACCATAAAGGTCGAGCGTCCGGAAGCCAGATCATCAGCAGCCCCGACGCGCGTGAAAATGCGATCGATAGGGCCGATGACGGTCTCCTCTGCTGGCACATAGCTGCCTATCCACGCCATCAGCGCGATCAACGCTGTCTGGCGCATGTAGGTACTTTTACCACCCATATTGGGGCCGGTAATGATCAGCATGCGACGCTGCGGTGAGAGTGACAGCGGATTCGCGATAAACGGCTCTTTCAATACCTGCTCGACCACCGGATGGCGGCCTGCAGTAATACGGATGCCGGCTTTTTCTTGCAGCACCGGGCGGCAATAATTCAGCGTCCATGCACGTTCGGCCAGGTTTGCTAGCACGTCCAGCTCAGAGAGTGCAGCCGCACTGATTTGCAGGGCTTCAAGATGCGGTAGCAAGCGGTCAAACAGCTCATCATAGAGACCTTTCTCCAGCGCCAGCGCTTTGCCCTTCGACGTCAGGACCTTATCTTCATACTCTTTTAGTTCAGGAATGATATAGCGTTCAGCATTCTTCAGCGTCTGGCGGCGAACGTAATGAATCGGCACCAGATGGCTTTGACCACGGCTGACCTGAATGTAGTAGCCGTGAATCGCGTTAAAGCCGACTTTCAGCGTATCCAGCCCGAGTTTCTCGCGCTCTCGGATTTCCAGACGATCAAGATAATCGGTGGCACCATCGGCTAGCGCACGCCACTCGTCGAGTTCAGCGTTGTATCCCGGAGCGATCACACCACCGTCGCGCACCAGCACTGGCGGCGATTCAATGATCGCCTGTTCCAGCAACTCACGCAGTTCGGTAAATTCGCCCATCTGAGAGCGCAGATTAATTAACTGCGTGGCCTCAACGCCCTCGAGTTGTTGGTTTAACTCGGGCAACTGCTGGAAGGCATGGCGCATACGTGCCAAATCGCGTGGGCGCGCGGTGCGCAGTGCCAGTCGCGCCAGAATACGCTCCAGATCGCCCACCTGGCGCAGCACCGGCTGCAGCTCCTGACTAAGTGATTGCAGTTCTGCGATAGACTCCTGACGCCGGGCAATGGTAGTGACATCGCGCAGCGGCATATGCAGCCAGCGTTTCAGCATACGGCTGCCCATCGGAGTGACGGTTTTATCCAGTATCGCCGCCAGTGTGTTCTCGATGCCGCCAGCCAGGTTTTGCGTTATTTCCAGGTTGCGGCGCGTAGCAGCATCCATGATCACGCTATCCTGCTGACGCTCCATGCTCAGCGAGCGAATATGCGGTAACGACGTGCGTTGCGTGTCTTTAACATATTGCAGCAGACATCCTGCAGCGCGTAGCGCCAGATGCGCCTGCTCAACGCCAAAACCACTTAAATCGCGGGTGCCAAATTGCAGATTGAGCTGCTGGCGCGCCGTATCGATTTCATATTCCCACAGCGGGCGGCGACGCAGGCCACGGCGTTGATCGATCAACGTTATTGCCTGGAAATCTTCGGGATAGAGCAGTTCAGCCGGATTGGTGCGCTGCAGTTCTGCTGCCATCGTCTCCAGATCGCCGGGTTCACTCAGGCGGAAGCGACCAGAACTGATGTCCAGTGTTGCATAACCAAAACCGCGCTGGCTCTGGAAGATGGCGGCGAGCAGGTTATCCTGGCGCTCTTGCAGCAACGCTTCATCGCTGATGGTGCCGGGTGTAACGATGCGCACCACTTTTCGCTCAACCGGGCCTTTGCTCAAGGCTGGGTCGCCAATCTGCTCACAGATCGCCACCGATTCGCCGAGCTGGACCAGTTTCGCCAGATAGCCTTCAACCGCATGGTAAGGCACGCCCGCCATCGGAATCGGTTCCCCAGCAGAGGCGCCGCGTTTAGTCAGAGAGATTTCCAGCAGTTGCGAGGCGCGTTTCGCGTCATCGTAAAACAGCTCGTAAAAATCGCCCATGCGATAAAACAGCAGGATGTCAGGATGATCGGCCTTCAGGCGCAGGTATTGCTGCATCATCGGCGTATGGCCACTAAAGTCCATTTGCTCTGCTCCTTTCATCTCATTCTCACTCAACATTCATTCTTTTAATTACCTGAGGCTGGGTCAATGCAGCCCGGAAGTGTCGTTATCACTTGGGCGGATAACGAAAGCGGGATATTACCATTTTTGCCGCGTAACCTTCATCCGCTAGCAGGGCTTTATGGCTGCCGACCATAACAAATTGCCGCAAACGGTAAAAAGCAAAATTTAATGAAAAAGGTAAAGTGTGGAGCGGTTTCGCAAATTCGCGTTGCAACCGGCTGAAACGGGCGGGAAACGGCTAAATTTTAAGATATTGCTCTGTATGTCACCCCGATGAACGATTACCATGAGTGCTTCCGGTTTCACCTGGCTTATGGATATCCAATGCGTTTTAAGGTTGCTCTTCTTCCGCTTATTACTCTGCTTGCTGCCTGCAGCAGTAAGCCTGCATCCCATCAGCAGCCCGCCGTTGTGCCTGCACCGAAAGGCGGCTTTTTGCTGGAACCTTCGCACGCGGTTCAACCGATGTTTGGCGATTTTGCGGGTAACCCCGCCGCTGAACAGTTCATTGATCAAATGGTGGCAAAACACGGTTTTAACCGTGAGCAATTGCATGCGGTTATCGGCCAGGCGAAGCGTCTGGATTACGTGCTGCGTTTGATGGATCAGCAAGCCCCGAGCTATACGCCGCC
The DNA here is from genome assembly GCF_003208415.1 of Pantoea sp. AG1095. Taxonomy (NCBI): domain Bacteria; kingdom Pseudomonadati; phylum Pseudomonadota; class Gammaproteobacteria; order Enterobacterales; family Erwiniaceae; genus Pantoea; species Pantoea sp. AG1095. The sequence continues at coordinate 44,527 of NZ_QKMJ01000016.1, forward strand.
AACCGGACCGAATGGCGCGTGGATTCGCTATCGCAACAAGTTTATTACGCCGGATAACGTGCAGAACGGCGTGGCATTCTGGAATCAGTATCAGGATGCGCTACAGCGTGCGCAGCAGGTTTACGGCGTGCCGCCGGAAATCATTGTTGGCATTATCGGCGTTGAGACGCGCTGGGGCAGGGTAATGGGCAAAACGCGCTTGCTGGATGCGCTGGCAACCTTGTCATTTAGCTATCCGCGTCGTGCAGCTTACTTCAGCGGTGAGTTGGAGACCTTCCTGCTGATGGCGCGAACAGAGCAAGACGATCCGCTGGATCTGCGCGGCTCCTTTGCCGGTGCGATGGGTTATGGACAGTTCATGCCATCCTCTTATAAGCAATACGCAGTCGATTTTAATGGCGATGGTCATATCAACCTTTGGGATCCGGTTGATGCGATTGGCAGCGTAGCCAACTACTTTAAAGAACATGGCTGGCGTGCGGGCGAGAACGTTGCGGTGCCAGCCAGCGGGCAGGCTCCGGCATTGGAGAATGGCTTTAAAACCAAGTACCCGGTCAGCACCTTAGCCGCGAGTGGGTTAACGCCGCAGGGATCGCTGGACGGCAATACTCAGGTCAGTTTGCTGCGTTTGGATCTCGGCACCAGCTATCAATATTGGTATGGTCTGCCCAACTTCTATGCCATTACGCGCTATAACCACAGCACCCACTATGCAATGGCGGTGTGGCAGTTGGGTGAAGCCGTGGCTAAAGCACGTCAGGGCAGCCTGTTTTAATGCTGTCCATATAAAGTGTGAGGGTATAAGATGGCGCCCCATTTGCGGTGCCATCTTCACCGCATCCGACTTCTGAGGAGCGCTTATGAGTACCTTACCTGCCTGTCCTGTCTGCCACGCCGATTACACCTGGCAAGATGGCGAGAACCTGAATTGCCCATCTTGCGGCCATATCTGGACGGCAAACGCCGATGATGCATCGGACGGTATGGTGGTACGCGATGCCAACGGCAACCTGTTAGCCGATGGCGACAGCGTCACTGTCGTTAAAGATCTTAAGGTTAAAGGCAGCTCTTCGACGCTGAAAATTGGTACCAAAGTCAAAAGCATTCGCCTGGTCGAAGGCGATCACAACATTGATTGCAAAATTGATGGTTTTGGCCAGATGAAACTCAAATCTGAGTTCGTCAAAAAGAACTAATTATGGGACGGCTTTGCGCCGTCCTGTTTGTTTCAACTCAGTAAACGATCCACTTCCTCGCACTGTTCCGCTGTTAGCTCGCCACCATAATTGCGCGAGTCGCTGCGCATTGAATCAAATCGACGTGCAACAGCCGTTTTTATGGTGGTAACAAAATCATCGCCGATAGTGTAAATCGCCATCAGTTTACCAATACGTTGTTGAATCTCACTGAGCTGCGCTACATCGCCCGCCCGCCAGGCCTGCATCGCACGGGCAAATAGCTCCGGTACAATATTGTTCAAGCCGGAAATCACACCTGAACCGCCAGCCAGTAGATTGGGCAACAGATATTCGTCATAGCCGGAAAGCACGGTGAAATCGCTGCGCACCTGCTTCGTTTCTTCAATCATTGCGCGGTTGTGCGACAAGCAATCCATGGTGTCTTTGATGCCAATAAAGTTGGGCAGCTCTGCCGCCAGTTCTGCGACCAACGCAGGCGTTAAATCACAGCCGGTGCGTGCGGGGAAATTGTAGGCGAACCACTTGCCGCCCAGCTGTGTATCCAGCGCTTTGAAATAGCGCAGCAGCTGTTTATGTGTCTGCCCGTAATAGTAAGGAGGCAGCACCATTACAGCATCAAATCCGTTCTGCCAGGCCGCATCTGCCAGTTGCAGCATGTCCGCAATACAGGTGCTGGAGACATTTGCCACCATGGTCAGGGGCGAGAGTTGACGCGCCTCGCGGATCAGTAACAGGCGCTCCTGCTGCGAGAGCGAGGCAAATTCGCCAATACTGCCCATCAGCAGCAAGGTATCAATGCCTGATTGGCTCAGGCGAGAAAAATGGCGGCCAAGCGCATCAATATCGAGATTATTGTTGCTATCAAAGGGCGTTACTGACGGACACCATACGCCGGGCAATGCGGGTTGTGCAGACATATCAAGCTCCTTGCTTGGAAAATGAAACGTCGTTTTAACTTAATGCTATCTGCGCAGGCTAACCAGCTAACGAGGGCAAAAAGGTGAGATATCGCACTTTTCTCTTTCTATGAAAGCATGAAAAGCAGGTAGTGTTTAACCCCTCAGCCAAGACAGGAGCACTGCCATGCAAGACTGGAATCCACAACTGTATCGCCAATTCGAATCAGAGCGAACCCGCCCGGCGCGCGAGCTATTGGATCGCATTCCGCTCGATGATGTGCGCTTTGCCACTGATCTTGGTTGCGGACCCGGCAACAGCACCGAGCTACTGGCACAAGCCTGGCCGGAGGCGCAGATAACCGGCATTGACAGTTCTGCGGCAATGTTAGAGCAGGCGCGCGAACGTCTCCCCAGCTGCCATTTCCTGCAGGCCGATATTCGTCGCTGGCAGGCTGAACAGCCGCAGCAGGTTATCTATGCCAACGCCTCGCTGCAGTGGTTGACCGAGCATCACACCTTGCTGCCGCATCTGGTTGATCAATTGGCCATCGGTGGCGCGCTAGCAATTCAGATGCCGGATAATCTTGAAGAACCATCGCACCGTTTGATGCGTGAAGTGGCGGCGAATGAAAAATGGCAGGCGCTGATTTCGCCACAAGCGGCGGATCGCAAACGCCTGCTAACCACCGATCGCTATTACGATCTGCTGACCGATGCGGGTTGCCAGGTTGATGTCTGGCGCACTACTTATTATCACCCGATGGCAGATGCGCAGGGCATCATTACCTGGTTGCGTGCCACCGGGCTGCGTCCTTTCCTCGCGGGGCTGGATGAAACGCAGCAGGCAGCATTTCTTCATAATTATCATCAGGCCCTCATTCCGGCTTACCCCGCACGCAGTAACGGCCAGGTTTTGTTAGCCTTCCCGCGTCTGTTTATGGTTGCAGTGAAAACTGGCTAAGGTATCTGGAAGCCACTGCGCAGAAATGATGGCTGAAGGTTGAAAAGGGCTTTTCAGCGCACCATTTACTGCTAACGTGAAGCGCCACAACGGGAGAAGGCGATGAACGATGAACAGTTACAGCAGCTAAGCCACCGCATTGGCGAACAGCTAAAAAGACGTCAGGCCACGGTGACTGCTGCAGAATCCTGCACCGGCGGCTGGATTGCGAAAGTATTTACTGATATCAGCGGCAGCTCTACCTGGTTTGAGCGCGGTTTCGTCACTTACAGCAATGAAGCTAAGCAGCAGATGGTCGGCGTACAGGAGACAACGCTGCAGCAGCATGGCGCCGTAAGTGAACCGACGGTGCGTGAGATGGCTAACGGTGCGGCTAAAGCGGCAGCGGCAGAATACGCCATCGCCGTAAGCGGTATTGCCGGTCCTGAAGGTGGCACGCCCGATAAACCGGTGGGCACCGTGTGGTTTGCGATTGTGGGTCCAGAGGGGCGCGTACTAGCGCAGCGCCAGATCTTTGCTGGCGACCGTGATGCGGTACGCCGTCAGTCAGTGGCTTGGGCGCTGCAAACGCTGCTTGATGAATTTCTGATAAATTAAAACTTGATACTGTATGACTATACAGTATAATTAGCGGCAACAGAACGAGCGACATACTTGATGTCGACTCACCCAGCATGATTAGGAGTGGAAATGGCGATCGACGAGAACAAACAGAAGGCTTTAGCTGCCGCACTGGGCCAGATTGAGAAGCAATTTGGTAAAGGCTCCATCATGCGCTTGGGTGAAGACCGCTCAATGGATGTCGAAACCATCTCTACCGGCTCACTGTCACTGGATATCGCGCTGGGCGCGGGTGGCTTGCCGATGGGCCGTATCGTTGAGATTTACGGACCAGAATCTTCGGGTAAAACCACGCTGACGCTGCAGGTTATTGCTTCTGCACAGCGTAAAGGTAAAACCTGTGCCTTTATCGATGCTGAGCACGCACTGGATCCGGTGTACGCGAAAAAACTGGGCGTTGATATCGATAACCTGCTGTGTTCACAGCCGGATACCGGTGAGCAAGCGCTGGAGATTTGTGATGCGCTGGCGCGTTCAGGCGCAGTTGACGTCATCATCGTCGACTCCGTGGCGGCGCTGACGCCGAAAGCGGAAATCGAAGGCGAGATTGGCGATTCGCACATGGGTCTGGCCGCTCGCATGATGAGCCAGGCAATGCGTAAGCTGGCGGGTAACCTGAAGCAGTCCAACACGCTGCTGATCTTCATCAACCAGATTCGTATGAAGATTGGTGTGATGTTCGGTAACCCGGAAACCACAACAGGCGGTAACGCACTGAAATTCTACGCTTCTGTTCGTCTGGATATCCGCCGTATCGGTGCGATTAAAGAGGGCGACGAAGTGGTAGGTAGCGAAACCCGGGTGAAAGTCGTGAAGAACAAAGTTGCGGCACCGTTTAAGCAGGCTGAATTCCAAATCATGTACGGAGAAGGTATCAACACCTTTGGCGAGCTGGTGGATCTTGGCGTGAAGCACAAACTGGTTGAGAAAGCCGGCGCGTGGTACAGCTACAACGGTGAGAAGATTGGTCAGGGTAAAGCTAACTCCACCAACTTCCTTAAAGAGAACCCGGCGATTGCGAATGAAATCGACAAGAAGCTGCGTGACTTACTGCTAAGCGGTGATGTCGCTGCCGCAGACACCGCGAAAATCTCCGCGGATGATCGCGAAGAAGCCAGCGAAACAAACGAAGATTTCTAAAATATTAACGGGAGCAGAAATGCTCCCGTTTTGCTTTTCCCCGCCAGCGCTTTTCCTCTCTGCCTTCTTGCTTTACTCTGCGACCCTGCACGACTGTTAGAACAAGGTTGATCCTATGTCATCATCACCATCTGCGGCACCGGTGCCAACATATTCCCGTTTACTCGACCGCGCTATGCGCATCCTTTCGCAGCGCGACCATAGCCGTGAAGAGCTGAAGCGTAAATTGCAGCTCTCTTCCCAACGTGCGGCTTATCTGCAGCAGCAGGAAAACACGCCCATTCCCGACGAGTTACTGGAAAAAGTGCTCGACTGGTGTCAGGAGAGCGGTTGGCTCAACGATGAGCGCTTTACCGAACGCTTTATTCAGAGCCGTGCGCGTAAGGGATATGGCCCACAGCGCGTGCGGATAGAGTTGCAGCAAAAAGGCATTGGCCGCGATGAGATCAATCAGGCGCTGTTCGATACCGAAGTGGACTGGAGCCAGTGCGCAGCCGAACTTGCCAAACGCAAATTTGGCGAACCCTTACCGCAAACCTGGACTGAGAAAAGCAAGGTACAGCGTTTTTTAATGTCGAAAGGCTTTATGATGGAAGATATTCAGGCTGTTTTCAGAAATAGTGACGACTGAAAGGCGATGTGATTTTACTTCCCACTGAAGAAAATTTATCTTATTCCCACTTTTTGTTCCTCAGTCAGCGGCAGGCCGGATGGATAGGGTTTGCCAGCGAAAGGGAACGTTCGTTAGCGTGATTCCAGGAATTTTATGAGCAAGAGCACTGCTGAGATCCGTCAAGCGTTTCTCGACTTTTTTCATAGCAAGGGACATCAGGTTGTAGCCAGCAGCTCCCTCGTACCGAACAACGACCCGACTTTGCTGTTTACCAATGCCGGGATGGTCCAGTTTAAAGACGTTTTCCTCGGTCAGGATAAGCGCGACTATGCGCGTGCAACGACGTCGCAGCGCTGTGTGCGTGCCGGCGGCAAGCATAACGACCTCGAAAACGTGGGCTACACGGCACGTCACCACACCTTCTTTGAAATGTTGGGCAACTTCAGCTTTGGTGATTACTTCAAGAAAGAAGCGATCGCTTATGCATGGGAACTGCTGACGGGTGAGCAGTGGTTCAAGCTGCCTAAAGAGCGCCTGTGGGTGACCGTCTATGAAACAGACGATGAAGCCTTCGAAATCTGGGCTAACGATATTGGTGTGCCGCGCGAGCGCATTATCCGTATCGGTGACAACAAAGGCAGCGCTTTCGCATCAGACAACTTCTGGCAGATGGGCGACACCGGACCTTGCGGTCCATGTACCGAAATTTTCTTCGATCACGGCGATCATATCTGGGGCGGCCCACCGGGCAGCCCGGAAGAAGATGGCGATCGTTACATCGAGATCTGGAACATCGTCTTCATGCAGTTCAACCGTCAGGCCGACGGCACCATGGAGCCGCTGCCTAAACCGTCAGTGGATACCGGCATGGGTCTGGAGCGTATTGCTGCCGTGTTGCAGCACGTTAACTCCAACTATGAAATCGATCTGTTTGCCAAACTGATCAAATCAGTTGCGCAGGTAACTGGTGCAACCGATCTGGATAACAAGTCGCTGCGCGTTATCGCTGACCATATTCGCTCTTGTGCCTTCCTGATCGCCGATGGCGTAATCCCATCGAATGAAAACCGCGGCTATGTGTTGCGTCGCATTATTCGTCGCGCGGTACGTCACGGCAATATGCTGGGTGCGAAAGAAGCCTTCTTCTACAAGCTGGTTGCGCCACTGATTGAAGTGATGGGAGCTGCAGGCGAAGACCTGAAACGTCAGCAGAAGCATGTTGAAAACGCGCTGAAGAACGAAGAAGAGCAATTTGCTAAAACGCTGGAGCGTGGACTTGCACTGCTGGATGAAGAACTGGCCAAACTGCAGGGCGATACGCTTGATGGCGAAACGGTGTTCCGTCTGTACGATACCTTCGGTTTCCCGGCGGATTTGACCGCTGACGTGTGCCGTGAGCGCAATCTGAAGATTGATGAAGCGGGTTTTGAAGCCGCGATGGAGCAGCAGCGTCAGCGTGCGCGTGAAGCCAGCGGTTTTGGTGCCGACTATAACAATGTCATTCGCATTGATGCCGCAACCGACTTTAAAGGCTATGACCATCTGGAACTGAACGCGACAGTCGAAGCACTGTTCGTCGACGGTCAGCAAGTTGAGCAGATCAGCGCGGGTCAGGACGCGGTGGTCGTACTGGACGAAACGCCGTTCTACGGCGAGTCAGGTGGACAGGTTGGCGATACCGGCGTGTTGGCTGGGCAGAATGCTGAATTTAGCGTTCAGGATACGCAGAAGTATGGTAAAGCGATTGGTCATATCGGTAAGCTGAGCAGCGGTCAGTTACGCGTTGGTGACCGTTTGCATGCGCAGGTTGATGAAACGCGTCGCGCGCGCATCCGTTTGAATCACTCCGCCACGCACTTACTGCATGCAGCACTGCGTCAGGTGTTGGGTGATCACGTAGGACAAAAAGGCTCGCTGGTTAACGATAAATATCTGCGTTTCGACTTCTCTCATTTTGAAGCCATGAAACCGCAGGAAATCCGTCAGGTTGAGGATATTGTTAACGCGCAGATTCGCCGCAACCTTGTCGTTGAGACCGAAATCATGGATCTCGATGATGCAAAACAGAAGGGCGCAATGGCGCTGTTTGGTGAGAAATACGATCAGCGCGTACGTGTGCTGACCATGGGCGATTTCTCTACCGAACTCTGTGGTGGTATTCACGCGCTGCGTACCGGTGATATCGGCCTGTTCCGCATTCAGTCTGAATCGGGTACTGCTGCAGGTGTACGCCGCATTGAAGCTGTAACCGGCGAAGGTGCGTTGGCACAAGTGAATGCGCAGAGCCAACAGTTGCTGGATGTGGCGCAATTGGTGAAAGCCAATAGCAGTAACCTGAATGAGAAAGTGCGCGGCTTAGTTGATCACGTCCGCGCGCTGGAAAAAGAGTTGCAGCAACTGCGCGATCAGCAAGCTGCGCAGGAAAGCGCGTCACTGAGCAGTAAGGCGATTGACGTTAAAGGCACGAAGTTGCTGGTCAGTGAACTGAGCAACGTTGAGCCGAAAATGTTGCGTACCATGGTTGATGATCTGAAGAACCAGTTAACGTCTGCCATTATCGTGCTGGCAACGGTTGATGATGGCAAAGTTTCACTGATTGCTGGCGTGACCAAAGATCTTACTGACCGTGTAAAAGCCGGCGAGCTGATTGGCGAACTGGCCTCTCAGGTTGGTGGTAAAGGCGGTGGTCGCCCAGATATGGCTCAGGCCGGCGGTACAAATCCGCAGGCGCTAGCGGGTGCGCTGGCAGGCGTGCAGGAATGGGTCAGTAACCGACTGTAACGTATAAAACTTCGCATTGTGATAAGCGCCAGAAGCCCGTTTTCTGGCGCTTTTTTAACGCGGTGCACACCAGGTAATGACAAAGTCCGGTTGATGTAGTGTATTTCGGCTAAACTAACTATCAGCAGAATGTATTGGCATGGCGAAGCACAATGGTGTATTTGTCATAGGCATTGTTCAGCGTTATATGATGGATACGGCCGGGAGACCGAACAAGCCCGACTCTTTTAATCTTTCAAGGAGCAAAGAATGCTTATTCTAACTCGTCGAGTTGGTGAAACCCTCATGATTGGCGATGAGGTGACTGTAACGGTGCTGGGTGTAAAAGGTAACCAGGTCCGCATTGGGGTTAACGCGCCTAAAGAAGTTTCGGTACATCGCGAAGAGATCTATCAGCGTATTCAAGCCGAAAAAACTCAAGCCTCGAGTTACTAACGGATTCAGCGCCTCGCTCATGAGCGAGGCGCTACCGGTTTTTCCTCTCCAGCCCCACACATCTTCCGCTTTTCGCTCTCTATTACCAATTCTCTTTAACGCCCATTTCTGTTCTCCAGCAGGCTTTCTTTGTTGATAAATCACTCTTTTTGTCGCTAAAGCATCCGAATTGAGTGTCATTTGTGCAATCAAACAAAAGGCTGGAAATAAATGTTTGACTTATAAGTCCGGGAAAGTAATATGTGCGCCACGCAGTGCCGATGAGCAGAAACAAGTTCAGAAGCACGGTTCGGAAGAACGCGTAAGGTGAGGTGGCCGAGAGGCTGAAGGCGCTCCCCTGCTAAGGGAGTATGCGGTCAAAAGCTGCATCCGGGGTTCGAATCCCCGCCTCACCGCCATTTCCGATGCATCCATAGCTCAGCTGGATAGAGTACTCGGCTACGAACCGAGCGGTCGGAGGTTCGAATCCTCCTGGATGCACCATTCGGAAAGGTGAAGTAAGAGTGAACGAGCAGTTCCTTTCATGGTGAGTTGTTAGCACCCTGCGTTGTACAAGAATTAACTCGATGCATCCATAGCTCAGCTGGATAGAGTACTCGGCTACGAACCGAGCGGTCGGAGGTTCGAATCCTCCTGGATGCACCATTCTTCGTATCATCCTCAGGTTGTTTCAGTTAGTCCATCGTAAGAAAACCTCAATGCATCCATAGCTCAGCTGGATAGAGTACTCGGCTACGAACCGAGCGGTCGGAGGTTCGAATCCTCCTGGATGCACCATTCCTCTTCAAACTTTTCAAAATTTATTTCAGCAGTAACTCAATGCATCCATAGCTCAGCTGGATAGAGTACTCGGCTACGAACCGAGCGGTCGGAGGTTCGAATCCTCCTGGATGCACCATCTCTTCTTCGATACCTTTCTGTTTTTGACTCTCAGTTTCCGAATCCTGCAGCAATCAAATCAACTTGTAAAAAAATCGCTGAATTTACCGGCGTTTATCCACGGCATTGCACTCTGACCTTTTTCTGAAAACGAAAAAAACTAATGCTTTCAAAGCATTTGCGGTTAAGCGTGCCTGGCGACAACCTGAGCGCATTACGCTAAAGTAATGGCTCATTTTGTGGTGCTCGATGGAGTGACAATGTACGACCAATATGACGCCCTGATTTTCGATATGGACGGCACAATTCTGGATACTGAGCCGACACATCGAAAAGCCTGGCAGCAGGTGCTTGGCCGCTATGGTTTCACCATGGATGAAGAAAAAATGGTGGGCTTCAATGGCGCTCCAACCTGGCAACTGGCGCAGTTCATTCTTGAGCAGAACAATGCAACGCACGATCCGCATCTGCTGGCGGCGGAAAAAACCGCTGCACTGAAAGCGATGTTGCTGGATGACGTGCGTCCGCTGCCGTTGATGGACGTGGTAAAGGCTTATCATGGTCGCCGTCCGATGGCGGTGGGCACCGGCAGTGAACACAGCCTGGCAAAAGCCTTACTCGAAGAGTTAGGTGTTTACCACCTGTTTGATGCGGTGGTCGGAGCGGATGACGTACAGCGTCATAAGCCGCAGCCGGATACCTTTTTACGCTGCGCTGAATTAATGGGTATCGCACCCGAGCGCTGTGTAGTGTTTGAGGATGCTGACTTCGGCGTACAAGCCGCCAAAGCAGCAGGCATGGACGTGGTTGATGTCCGTTTACTGTGAATGAATTTCTGACCTATGGATCGTTATTCGGCAGCAGCTTTCTTAGCGCGACTCTGTTACCGGGAAGCTCGGAAGCGGTGCTGGTTGCACTGCTGATCGCCCAAAAAGGTTCGGTTTATGGATTGTTATTGGCTGCATCAGTGGGAAACACGCTGGGTGGCCTGACCAACATTCTTCTTGGTCGCCTGATGCCGCCATCAGGGCAAGGGCGATGGCACGACACAGCAATGACGTGGTTACACCGATTAGGACCTGCAGCACTGATTTTTAGCTGGCTGCCGGTAGTGGGCGACTTACTCTGCGTGCTCGCAGGTTGGTTGCGCTTTGCCTGGCTACCTTCAGTGCTGTTCCTCGCCATGGGTAAAACGCTGCGTTATATCGTTATCGCGACCGCCACATTGCAAACAATGCAATGGTGGCATTGATTCGCACAGATTCGAGGCTACGGCTAACATTATGCTGAACAAAAATAAATTATTAACACAGCGGGAGGTTAACGTGATCCCGGACGTATCTAAGGCACTTTCCTGGCTGGAGGCGCATCCTGACGCGTTAAAGGGTATCGGCCGTGGTATTGAGCGCGAATCATTACGCGTAAAACCCGATGGTCACCTGGCAACCACAGGACATCCTGAGTCACTCGGTTCGGCGCTTAAGCATGATTGGATCACCACCGATTTTGCCGAAACGCTGATGGAGTTCATCACGCCAGTTGATCAGAGCATCGATCGTTCACTGGCGTTCCTGCGCGATATTCACCGTCATGTGGCGCGTGAGTTAGGCGAGGAGCGCTTGTGGCCTTTCAGCATGCCGGGCTTCATTGATGACGTTGATAGCATCGAGTTGGCGCAGTATGGCAGCTCGAACATTGGCAAAATGAAAACGCTGTATCGTCAGGGGCTGAAGAATCGCTACAGCGCGCTGATGCAGATTATCTCTGGCGTGCACTACAACTTCTCGTTGCCGCTGTCGTTTTGGCAGGAGTGGGCGGATGTAAAAGATGCCGAAAGCGGCAAAGAGACCATCTCTGCCGGCTATCTGCGTCTGATTCGTAACTACTATCGTTTTGGCTGGGTTATTCCGTATCTGTTCGGTGCATCGCCAGCGATTTGCTCCTCGTTCCTGCAAGGGCGCGAGAGCAATCTGCCGTTTGAAGGTGATGGCAAGGGTACGCTGTGGCTGCCTCACGCCACCTCACTGCGCCTGAGCGACCTTGGTTATACCAACAAATCGCAGAGCGGTTTGGGTATCACTTTTAACTCGCTGGAAGGTTACGTTGCAGCACTGAAGGCAGCGATTAAAACGCCGTCGGAAGAGTATGCCGCCATGGGCACCAAAGACGCCGATGGCAACTGGCTGCAGTTGAACACCAATGTGCTGCAAATTGAAAACGAGCTGTACGCGCCGATTCGTCCGAAACGCGTTACGCGTTCAGGCGAGGCACCATCTGATGCGCTGCTGCGCGGCGGTATTGAATACATTGAAGTGCGTTCGCTGGACATTAACCCATTCTCCGCGATTGGCGTAGATGCCGATCAGGCGCGCTTCCTCGATCTGTTCCTGATTTGGTGTACGCTAGCTGATGCGCCAGAAATGAGCGCGGATGAGCTGCTGTGTACGCGTAAAAACTGGAATCGCGTGGTGATGGAAGGGCGTAAGCCTGGCCAGGTCATTGCAGTAGGTTGCAGCGAAAAAGAACATACGCTGGTTGAAGTGGGTAAAGCGCTGTTTGCCGATCTGCGTCGCGTGGCGGAAGTGCTCGACAGCAATCACGGCAACACGCAATATCAACAGGTTTGCGATCAACTGGTGGCATCTTTCGACGATCCTGAGCTAACCTATTCGGCGCGCATCCTGCATGCGATCAAAGAAAACGGTTTGACCGGCGCGGGTGTGGCATTGGCAGAGCAATATCGTCATCTGCTGTGTGAAGAGTCGTTAGAGATTCTGACCGAAGAAGATTTTAGTCGTCAGGCGTTAGAGTCGGTGCAGGCACAAGAGAAGCTGGAACAGAGCGATACGCTGGATTTCGAAAGCTACCTTGCGGGTCGCGAAGGCTAGAAAAGAAAATGGCCACATCAATGTGGCCAAAATAAACATCTCTGTTGTCAGGGATGATGATAACAAATGCGCGTCTTTCATATATTCAGACGCTGGACGAACAGAAAAGTTTCATCGTTTTAAAAAAAATCTCAAAACAGGAGGTGACGTATGCCACTACTGGATAGTTTTACTGTTGATCACACCATCATGGGCGCACCTGCAGTACGCGTAGCAAAAACCATGAAAACTCCGCATGGCGATACCATCACCGTTTTCGACCTGCGTTTTTGCCGTCCGAATATTGATATTCTGACTGAGCGTGGCATCCATACGCTGGAGCACCTGTTTGCTGGCTTCATGCGTAATCATCTGAATGGTGATGACGTTGAAATCGTCGACATCTCGCCAATGGGTTGCCGCACCGGCTTCTACATGAGTTTGATTGGTACGCCTGACGAGCAGCGTGTAGCGAAGGCCTGGAAAGGCGCGATGGAAGATGTTCTGAAAGTCAAAGAGCAGGGCCAGATTCCAGAGCTGAACGAATACCAGTGCGGCAGCTACAAACTGCACTCACTGGATGAAGCGCAGCAGATCGCGCGCAATGTGCTGGCGCACGACATCGGCGTGAACCGCAACGAAGATTTGAAGCTGCCAGCGGAAAAGCTGAAAGAGCTGCACATCTAGTTGAGACACCATGAAAAACGCCGCGATTATCGCGGCGTTTTTGTTTACAGGCTTCAGGAGCCGATGGTGGATTTCAGTGCGTGGTGTGGCGTAATGCGCACCTGCTTCACCATGTTGTCCTGCACATCAAGGATATCGATATCGTAGGCGCCAAGGGTGACGCGAGTATCGACCAGCGGAATCTCTTCCAGTGCTTCCAGCAGCATGCCGTTAATGGTGCGCGCATCCTCTTCCGGTAACGTCCAGTTAAAGGCTTTGTTGATTTCACGCACATTGGCGCTGCCTTCAATCAATACCGAACCATCATTTTGCGGCATGACTTCTTCGGCCAGCGACGGCGACATGGAGGTGGTGAAATCGCCGACGATCTCTTCCAGAATATCTTCAATCGTCACTAAGCCTTTAACATCGCCATATTCATCAACCACCATGCCGACTTTCTTTTTGTTGCGCTGAAATTTAACCAGCTGCACGTTAAGCGGCGTGCCTTCCGGTACATAGTAAATCTCATCAGCAGCACGCAGCAGGCGATCTTTGTTGAACTCTTTCTTCTCGGTCATCATGCGCCAGGCTTCACGCACGCGCAGCATACCAACGCAGTCATCCAGCGAGTCACGGAACAGGACGATACGCCCATGCGGCGAATGACTCAGCTGGCGCTCAATCGATTTCCAGTCATCATTGACGTTGATGCCGACGATCTCATTGCGCGGCACCATGATGTCATCCACGCTGACTTTCTCCAAATCGAGCACTGACAGCAGCATGTCCTGATTACGCCGCGACATCAGCGAGCGCGACTCATGCACAATGGTGCGCAACTCTTCTTTGCTTAACGCCGAACTGATGGAACCGTCGGTTTTAATGCCCACCATGCGCATCAGAATGCGGGTTATGGTATTCAGCAGCCACACCAGCGGCAGCATCACATACTGCAGCGGAGCCAGTAACACGCTGCTGGGATAGGCCACTTTTTCTGGATAGAGCGCCGCGACCGTTTTCGGCAGCACTTCGGCAAAAACCAGCACGACAAAAGTCAGAATGCCGGTGGCAATCGCTACGCCAGCATCGCCATACAGGCGCATACCGACAATGGTGCCGAGTGCGGAGGCGAGAATATTAACGAGGTTGTTGCCGATTAAAACCAGGCTGATCAGGCGGTCGGGACGACGCAGAAGTTTTTCTACCCGACGCGCACCGCGATTGCCGCTTTTGGCTTTATGGCGCAGTTTGTAGCGATTAAGCGTCATCATGCCGGTCTCTGAACCGGAGAAATAGGCAGAGACCAGCACCATGATGACCAGCGTAATGATCAGCGTGGTGGTTGAAACGTGTTCCAACACAAAATCCTTAGTGAGAGGTGAGCAGGTGCTGAAGCACGCGGCTGCCGAAGTAGGCCATGGTTAGCAGCAATGCGCCGCCACAGTTAAACCACACGACGCGGCGTCCGCGCCAGCCTTCACGATAGTGTCCCCAAAGCAGAACAATGTAGACAAACCAGGCAATGATGGAGAGAACCGCTTTATCCACATTCTCAGCGCTAAACAGGTTATGCATGAAGAGCAAACCGGTGCACAGCACCAGCGTCAACAGCACAACGCCAATCTGCGTGATGTGGAACATTTTGCGCTCAATGCTGAGCAGCGGCGGCATATCCTGAGTGAAAGCCAGTTTCTTATTTTTCAACTGGTAATCGATCCACGCCAGCTGCAGCGCATACAGTGCCGCGATGATCAGCGTGGCATAGGCAAACAGCGACAGACCGATGTGAACCATCATGCCCGGCGTGGTTTCCAGATGCGTAATAAAGGCATTGGGCACAAAGGTGGCAAAGGCCAGATTAATCAATGCAAAGCTGTAAACAATCGGCAGCAGCAGCCAGCCACGATTGCGCGAGGCGACAATCGTCATGATGGCGCAGATCAGCAGGCTAACCAGCGAGCCGATATTAAGCAGGCTGAGGTTTTGCCCATTATCAACAGCAAAAATGCGCTGCTGCAGAGCAACGGCGTGCGCAATCAGCGCCACGCAGGCAGAAAGCACAGCAAAACGACGCCAGCCACCGTTGCGTTTAAGCAGGCTGGGAATGATCAATGCAAGGCTGAGGGAGTAGGCGAACAGCGCCACGATCGCGAAAACGAACATAGATCCTTTCAGGTATCGGTCAGATAAGGAAAAAAGCAGTATAGCGCCAGCAGCAGCAGGCTCCAAACGATCTGACGGTCAATTGCAGAGATCGCTTCGTCTTCGTGTTATAATCCGCCGCATTGTGTCGCCTATGGCGGCCTCGCTACGGTTCTAAGTGAGAGAGCATGTTTGATAATTTAACCGATCGTTTGTCGCAAACCCTGCGCAATATCAGCGGCCGCGGAAGGCTGACTGAAGACAACATCAAAGACACGCTGCGTGAAGTCCGCATGGCGCTGCTGGAAGCTGACGTTGCGCTGCCGGTAGTGCGTGAATTTATTAATCGCGTGAAAGAGGCCGCCGTTGGCCACGATGTGAACAAAAGCCTGACGCCAGGCCAGGAGTTCATCAAAATCGTGCGCAACGAACTGGTTGCGGCGATGGGCGCTGAAAATAATGCGCTCAATCTGAATGCTCAGCCGCCAGCCGTGGTGCTGATGGCAGGTTTGCAAGGTGCTGGTAAAACCACTAGCGTGGCGAAACTGGGTAAATTCTTGCGCGAGAAGCATAAGAAGAAAGTGCTGGTAGTTTCTGCTGACGTTTATCGCCCTGCGGCGATCAAACAGCTGGAAACCCTGGCTGGCCAGGTCGGCGTGGATTTCTGTCCGTCCGATCTGAGTCAAAAGCCGGTCGATATTGTTCAGAACGCGCTAAAACAAGCCAAAGTGCAATTCTACGATGTGCTGCTGGTGGATACCGCCGGTCGTTTACACGTCGATGAAGCGATGATGGACGAAATCAAACAGGTACACGCCGCGATAAATCCGGTGGAAACCCTGTTTGTGGTCGATGCTATGACCGGTCAGGATGCCGCCAACACCGCGAAAGCCTTCAACGAAGCGCTGCCGCTGACCGGTGTGATCCTGACTAAAGTCGATGGTGATGCGCGCGGTGGTGCGGCGCTGTCGATTCGTCATATTACCGGCAAGCCCATCAAATTTATGGGGATGGGCGAAAAGACCGAAGCGCTGGAAGCTTTCTATCCAGAGCGTATCGCGTCGCGCATTCTCGGCATGGGCGATGTTCTGTCGCTGATCGAAGATATTGAGAGCAAAGTTGACCGCGATCAGGCGGAGAAACTGGCTAAGAAACTGAAAACCGGCGACGGTTTTGATCTCAACGACTTCCTTGAGCAGTTAAAGCAGATGCGCAACATGGGCGGCATGGCGAGCCTGATGGGCAAACTGCCGGGCATGGGGCAACTGCCTGACAACGTGAAATCGCAGATGGATGACAAAGTGCTGGTCCGCATGGAAGCCATCATCAATTCGATGACGCGTAAAGAGCGTGAGAAGCCAGAAATTATCAAGGGTTCGCGCAAACGTCGTATTGCGCTGGGCTCAGGCATGCAGGTGCAAGATGTCAACCGACTGCTGAAACAGTTCGATGATATGCAGCGCATGATGAAGAAAATGAAGAAAGGCGGCATGGCCAAAATGATGCGTGGCATGAAAGGTATGATGCCGCCTGGATTCCCTGGTCGCTAAGGCGACCTTCATAAAGCCGGAAATTTGGCACGCTTAGGTTGCTTTTTGCGCCAAAATGAGTAAAATTTTCGGGCTTTTTATATCGCGCTCGGGCCCCGTTCCTCGATGGGGCCCGAGCGCTTTATTAACTAATGAGGATGTTATGGTAACAATTCGTTTGGCACGTCACGGCGCTAAAAAGCGTCCGTTCTATCAGGTCGTCGTCACTGACAGCCGCAATGCTCGTAACGGTCGTTTCATCGAGCGCGTAGGTTTCTTCAACCCGATCGCTTCTGGTCAGGCTGAAGGTCTGCGTCTGGATCTGGACCGTATTGAGCACTGGGTTGGCCAGGGCGCAACGCTTTCTGATCGCGTTAACGCGCTGATCAAAGAAGCAAAGAAAGCAGCTTAATCTGTCACGGTGGTGAGCATGAGCATTAAACCTGCCGGGCAGCCTCCCGTTAACCCGATTGTATTGGGAAAAATGGGCGCGGCTTACGGAATTCGGGGTTGGCTCAAAGTGTTTTCCTCCACTGAAGACGCTGAAAGCATCTTCGACTACCAACCTTGGTTCATCCAGCGCGCCGGTAAATGGCAGCAGGTCGAACTCGAGGGCTGGAAGCACCACAATCAGGACCTGATCATCAAAGTCAAAGGCATTGACGATCGGGACGCTGCGGCACAGTTGACCAATTGCGAAATTACGGTCGACTCCACGCAGCTGCCAGCGCTGGAAGCAGGCGATTACTACTGGAAAGACCTTATGGGAATGAAAGTAGTGAACCTCGAAGGCTACGAGATGGGCAAAGTCATTGATTTGATGGAAACCGGATCGAACGACGTTCTCGTCGTTAAGGCAAACCTGAAGGATGCATTCGGTGCGCAAGAGCGGTTAATCCCGTTTCTTGATGAACAGGTTATCAAGAAAGTCGATCTCTCTACTGGCCTTATTGAAGTAGATTGGGATCCTGGTTTTTGATCTCCGGACAATCCGGTAACGTAACGGCGAACGCGATGTGGATTGGTGTTATTAGCCTGTTTCCAGAGATGTTTCGCGCTATTACCGAGTACGGGGTAACTGGCCGGGCAGTAAAAAATGGCCTGCTCGACATTCAAAGCTGGAGTCCTCGTGACTTCACGCATGACCGGCACCGTACCGTGGACGATCGTCCTTACGGCGGCGGACCGGGAATGTTGATGATGGTGCAACCCTTACGGGACGCCATCTCCGCAGCGAAAGCAGCGGCGGGAGAAGGTGCTAAGGTGATTTATCTTTCACCTCAGGGACGCAAACTGGACCAACAGGGCGTTTGCGAACTGGCGACCCATCAGAAGTTGATTCTGGTGTGTGGTCGCTACGAAGGGATAGATGAGCGCGTGATTCACACTGAGATTGATGAAGAGTGGTCAATCGGTGATTACGTGCTCAGTGGCGGTGAGCTGCCAGCCATGACGTTGATTGACTCGGTCGCGCGGTTTATTCCCGGCGTACTGGGAAAACAGGCGTCAGCCGATGAGGATTCGTTCTCGGATGGTTTGCTGGATTGCCCGCACTACACCCGACCTGAAGTGTTAGAAGGGATGGAAGTTCCGCCAGTTTTACTGTCGGGCAACCATGCCGATATTCGCCGCTGGCGCCTGAAACAGTCGTTAGGCCGTACCTGGCTAAGAAGACCTGAACTTCTGGAAAACCTGGCTCTGACTGAAGAGCAAGCACGGTTGCTAAATGAGTTCCAGCGTGAACATCAGCAGCAACAAAACGATGAGGCGGGAGAGTAATCTTCCCTCACTATCAGTTTACCCAGGATAAGAGATTTAATTATGAGCAACATTATCAAGCAACTTGAACAAGAGCAGATGAAGCAGGACGTACCTTCATTCCGTCCGGGTGATTCCGTGGAAGTGAAAGTATGGGTCGTAGAAGGTTCTAAGAAGCGTCTGCAGGCATTCGAGGGCGTGGTTATCGCTATTCGTAACCGCGGTCTGCATTCTGCATTCACTGTTCGTAAGATTTCTAACGGCGAAGGTGTTGAGCGTGTCTTCCAGACTCACTCTCCAGTAATTGACAGCATTGCTGTTAAACGTCGTGGTGCTGTGCGTAAAGCCAAACTGTATTACCTGCGTGAGCGTACCGGTAAGTCAGCTCGTATCAAAGAGCGTCTTGGCGCGTAAGCGACTTCTCAAAGTTAATAGCAAACAAGGGGTTGGCCATTTGGCCAGCCCCTTTTTTTTATGGGCGTATAAGGGCGCAGGATCATCCCTAAGATGGAAAGTGTATGTTTCCTGAAAACAATGAAAATCAAAATGTTATACCAAAATTTTAGTTGAGAGCATCATCAAAACATAATTAGGTGTAACCTTTAGTTTACATTACCATTCTGTCATCATTTCTGTTATTCGTATGATTTTAATGAACATTTTAATATTTTCTATGATTTTTATTTGATGTGGTAATAAATGTGTACATGGGTGGATTGCAACCTGTACAGGGTGTGATAAAGTAAGCGCCATCCTCAGTGAGGATCCCAAACCGCATAAACGAGTAAAAAGGATCGCAATCATGCAAAAAGACGCGCTGAACAATGTGCATATCGCCGACGAACAAATTTTGATTACCCCGCAAGAGCTGAAAGCCAAATTCCCGCTCACTGCGGCGCAGGAAGCGCAAATTGCGTCTTCTCGCCAAACCATTGCCGACATTATTGCGGGCCGCGATCCGCGTCTGTTGGTGGTTTGTGGTCCTTGTTCGATTCACGATACTGAAGCCGCACTTGCCTATGCCCGTCAGTTGCAATCTCTCTCTGCACAGTTGAAGGATCAGCTGTACATCGTTATGCGCGTTTATTTTGAAAAACCTCGAACCACCGTCGGCTGGAAGGGGTTAATCAACGATCCTTACATGAACAACTCGTTTGATATGGAAGCTGGCCTGCATATCGCGCGTCAACTGCTGGTTAATCTCGTGGAGATGGGTTTACCGCTGGCGACCGAAGCGCTGGATCCGAATAGCCCGCAATATCTTGGCGATCTGTTTAGCTGGTCAGCGATTGGTGCGCGTACCACTGAATCACAAACCCACCGTGAAATGGCTTCAGGCCTTTCCATGCCGGTTGGTTTTAAAAATGGTACGGATGGCAGCCTGGGCACCGCGATTAACGCCATGCGCGCCGCCGCAATGCCGCACCGTTTTGTTGGCATCAATCAGGCCGGCCAGGTTTGCTTGCTGCAAACGCAGGGCAACCCAGATGGGCATGTGATTCTGCGCGGCGGTAAAGCACCAAACTACGGTCCAGAAGATGTCGCTCAGTGTGAAAAAGAGATGCTGAAAGCGGGACTGCGTCCGGCCTTAATGATAGATTGCAGCCATGGTAATTCTAACAAAGACTATCGTCGCCAGCCTGGCGTAGCCGAATCGGCTATTGCGCAGATTAAAGATGGAAACCGTTCCATCATTGGCCTGATGTTGGAAAGCAACATTCATGAAGGCAACCAGTCTTCTGAACAGCCACGTAGCGAAATGAAATACGGTGTGTCCGTCACTGATGCCTGCATCAACTGGGAAACCACTGAAACGTTGCTGCGTGAAATCCATCAGGATCTGCAGGGAGTGCTGTCGGCGCGTCTGTCACACGAGGTGTAATGAGTCATGGTGGCTGAACTGACCGCGCTACGCGATCAAATCGATGAAGTAGATAAAGCACTGCTTAGGTTACTGGCAAAACGACTGGAGCTGGTAGCCGAAGTAGGGGAAGTTAAAAGCCGCTACGGTTTGCCGATCTATGTTCCTGAGCGTGAGGCCAGCATGCTGGCTTCACGCCGCCAGGAAGCTGAAGCGCTCGGCGTGTCGCCGGACTTGATTGAAGATGTATTGCGTCGTTTGATGCGTGAATCCTATGCGCATGAAAATGACAAAGGCTTCAAAACGCTGTGTCCGACGTTGCGTCCGGTGGTGATTGTAGGTGGCCGCGGCCAGATGGGGCGTCTGTTTGAAAAGATGCTGACGCTTTCTGGCTATCAGGTCCGCATTCTGGATAAAGGCGATTGGGAACGCTCTGACGAGCTGCTGAAAGATGCGGGCATGGTGATCATCAGTGTGCCAATTCATCTGACCGAGCAAATCATCGGTGAGCTGCCGAAATTGCCAGAAGACTGCATTTTGGTCGATCTGGCTTCGGTGAAGAATCGCCCGCTGCAGGCGATGCTGGCCGCGCACACCGGACCGGTTCTGGGCTTGCATCCGATGTTTGGCCCGGACAGCGGCAGCCTGGCAAAGCAGGTTGTGGTTTGGTGTGATGGCCGTCAGCCGGAAGCTTATCAGTGGTTCCTTGAGCAGATTCAGGTTTGGGGCGCGCGGCTGCATCGTATCAGTGCCGTTGAGCACGACCAGAATATGGCGTTTATTCAGGCACTGCGTCACTTTGCGACTTTCGCTTACGGTCTGCATCTGGCGGAAGAGAACGTTAATCTGGATCAGCTGCTGGCGCTATCTTCACCGATATACCGCCTTGAACTGGCAATGGTTGGACGTCTGTTTGCGCAGGATCCGCAGCTTTACGCGGACATCATCATGTCCTCGGAGAGTAATCTGGCGCTGATTAAACGTTATTACCAGCGATTTGGCGATGCGATCAAACTGCTCGAGCAGGGCGATAAGCAAGCCTTTATCGATAGCTTTGAGCGCGTCGAACACTGGTTTGGTGATTACGCGAAACGCTTCCTGGTCGAAAGCAGAAGCATGCTGCGATCGGCGAACGATAGCCGGCAGTAAAAAACAAAAGGCATCCGTGAGGATGCCTTTTTGCTTAGAGGCGCGGCTCAACCGGCACCACATTCTCGCCTGGATAGCAGCCAAGAACTTTTAATGAACGGGTTAAGCCGCTCAACTCGGTTAACGCCAACTGCATATTTTCTGACTGCAGATTGCCCTGCACATCAATATAAAACATCTCTTCCCACGGATTGCCGTTGATGGGACGGTTTTCCAGTTTGCTCATGATGAGGCCGTGGTTACGTAATACCATCAGCGCTTCAACCAATGCCCCCGCTTGTTGACCCGTCGCCATGATCAATGTTGTTTTCGCCGGAACCTGACCCGAAACTTCAATCGCTTTACGTGCCAGCACGATGAAGCGCGTATGGTTCTGCTGTTGATTGGCCAGATTGCGCTCCATCACCTGCAATCCATACAGCTCACCGCCCGCTTCGCTACCCAATGCGGCAACCTTTGGTGAATTCATCGCTGCCACTTTCTCCATCGCTGCAGCGGTGCTTTCGGTGTATTCGATTTTCCACTGCGGGAAACGATTAATGAACTGGCTGCACTGCTGGAATGGCTGAGGATGACTGTAAACCGTTTCGATCTGCTGCAAATCGGTGCTGCCGTTGACCAGCACACAGTGCTCAATTGGAATGGTCAGTTCACCCACAATCGATAGCGTGGTTTGCTGAAGCAGATCGTAAACGTCGTTGATCGAACCAGAGCTGGTATTTTCAATCGGCATCACTGCGTAGTCCGCTTGTCCACTTTCCACCTGATGGATGATGTCATGGAATTTCAGGCAGCCGATCTCAACCATTGAATCAAAATGTCGGGTGGCGTATTTGCGCGCCGCAAGATGTGAGTAGGAACCTTTCGGACCGAGGAATGCAATGCGCGGTGCGTGAGCATGTGGATGGTTGAGATTCTTTTGCAACAAGGCTTGCTGAGTAAGAACCGAATCTTCAATCACCAACTGAAACAGGCGAGTGATGTAATGCGCATCAAGCTGATGCTTTTTACCCAGTGAAATTAAGTTTTCCAGCAGAGCGCGTTCACGCTCAACGTCGCGGATAGGGCGATGCGTTGCCAGTTTAGCCTGCGCAACTTCAACGGCCAGTATGCGACGCGCCGACAAAAGCGCTAAGAGTTTTTCATCAACGGCGCTGATTTTATCGCGTAATGCCAGCAGCGGATTTTCGGGATTCATAGGGCTCACCTGTAAAATGTCCAATAAAAAAGCCTCCCATTTGGGAGGCTTTGTTGTTCGTCTTCGCATTCATTTTCACATGACGAATCGCCTCCCAATCAGGGGAAGGTAAAAAAGAATGCGAAGAAGAACGGCAGATGTTTCATGGTTGTTTCCATAAATGAAGTGGCTTGAGAGTAACCGCAGTGATTTAAAGCTGTCAATAAAAAACGCGCCCGGAGGCGCGTTACTAAAGATGTTTGCTTATTCCGTAGGAAGAAAATCTTTCACACTGCTGTTGGCGCGACGGGCTTCGGGTTTGTGTTGCGCTTTATTGAGTTGTCGCTCCAGCTTGGCAATCAAGTCATTGATGGCCGTATACATATCATCATGTTTCGCGCTGGCAACCAGCGTACCGTTAGGCGTATTAATGGTGGCATCAGCCACAAACTCCTTCGGCTCTTTCGATAACACAATGTGAGGGTTTATCAGATGTGTTTGCCATTTTTCCAGCTTGGCGAGACGCTCTTCAACGTGGTTACGGATGGCCTCGGTGATTTCCATTTGTTTGCTGGTAATGTTCAGAATCATAGTTAAACCTCTCTGTCATTTCCGTGTGGGTAGGTCCAGCATACCGCGGAAATTAAGAAAATGTGTGATCTAAATCACATTGAAATGTCACTTTTTGTCAATGCCGCTTAATTGTGAGAAAGGCCGGGAAAGTGGCGGGAAATACTTGAAGACGACTGGGGAAGGGCGCATGATTGACTGGATAACTGCAGCGATAAATCTGTAAAAATGCTGAATTATCCACAAAGTGACATAAAAAAAGCAGCCTCACGGGCTGCTTTTTTGTGGGTGTAATAATCAGGACTGATTATTTGCCGCAATGATTTTTGCCACTTTGTCGGCCTCGGCCGTCAACTGCAGCTGGCGGTAAGCATTCTCCATCAACGGCAACGCTTCATGGGTCGCCTCAGTATCCGGATAATCCTTCATCATTGTTTCCACGCGGTTAACAACAGCGACATAGGCACCGCGCTTGGTATAGAATTGCGCCACCGAGAGTTCATACTTCGCCAGGCGCTCTTTCAGGAATGCCAAACGTTTCTGCGCATCCGCAGCATATTGGCTGTTTGGATAACCGCGCAGTAATTGCGAGAAGTCACGGAAAGCATCACGAGCGTGCGTCGGATCACGATCGGAACGATCGATACCGAAGAAGCCCTGCAGTGCAGAATCGTCCAGCGCCATATCCGTCAGACCTTTCATATAGATGACATAGTCGATATTCGGATGGGTTGGATTCAGACGCATAAAGCGAGAAATAGCGGCTTGCGCCAGTGGCAGATCGGCATTTTTGTAATACGCGTAGATCAAATCCAGCTGTACTTGCTGCGAGTAAGGACCAAACGGATAGCGGTTATCCAGTGCTTCCAGTTGCTTAATCGCCGCTTTAAAGTTACCGTCCTGCAGCTTTTGCTGGGCCGTGGCGTAAATTTCAGACGGCGGGCTGTCCGGGACTGGATCTGATGAGCCAGAACAACCCACAAGCGCCAGGCTCAGGCTCAGTGTGGCAGCAGCCACCAGATGTTTCATACGCGTCATGACGAAATGATTATCCTCAAAGTGTTGTAGCAGAAGCTGTCCGTATAGCTCCCAGTTATGACCAGGTACGATAGCACATTATATTAAACGGCATCGCCGTGAAAACCCAACGTTAACGAAGAAGCTGTATATGGCACAACAAGTTCAACTCACCGCAACGGTGTCCGAAGCACAGCTTGGACAACGCTTAGATCAGACTTTGGCAGAATTGTTCCCTGATTATTCACGTTCTCGCATAAAAGAATGGATTCTTGAGCGCCGAGTCAGCGTCAACGGCACTATCATCGATAAACCAAAAGAAAAAGTTTTTGGCGGTGAGCATGTCTCGATTGATGCTGAGATCGAAGAAGAGCAACGCTGGGAAGCGCAAAATATCCCACTGAATATCGTCTATGAAGATGACGACATTCTGGTCATCAACAAACCTCGCGGTTTGGTGGTACATCCCGGCGCCGGTAATCCTGATGGCACAGTGCTTAACGCACTGCTTTATCACTATCCACCGATCGTTGATGTGCCTCGTGCAGGTATTGTTCATCGTCTGGATAAAGATACCACCGGTTTGATGGTGGTCGCGAAAACCGTTCCTGCGCAAACGCACCTGGTTGAAACGCTGCAGCTGCGCGAAATCACGCGTGAGTATGAAGCGGTGGCTATTGGCACCATGACTGCGGGCGGTACGGTGGATCAGCCCATGGCGCGCCACTCAACCAAACGTACGCACATGGCGGTGCACCCGATGGGTAAACCGGCAACCACGCACTATCGTATCATGGAGCACTTTCGTGCCCATACGCGTTTGCGTTTGCGTCTCGAAACCGGTCGTACCCATCAGATTCGTGTGCATATGGCGCATATCAACCATCCGCTGGTGGGCGATCCGCTGTACGGGGGCCGCCCACGTCCGCCAAAAGGGGCATCTGAAGCTTTCATCACTACGCTACGGGGTTTTGATCGCCAGGCGCTGCATGCCACGATGTTACGTCTCTATCACCCAATCACCGGTATTGAGATGGAATGGCATGCGCCGTTGCCGCAGGATATGGTCGATTTAATTGATGCGCTGAAAGCCGATACCCTTGAATTCCGCGATCAGATGGATTGGCTATGAGTGAATGGATCATCCCGGATTGGCCTGCGCCGCAGCATGTTCGGGCATGTTCCACCACGCGTTACGGCGGCGTCAGCGCTGCTCCATGGGATTCGTTGAATCTTGGTGGGCATGTTGGCGACGCTGAGGCGCATGTTGCTCAGAATCGTCAACGCCTGGTTGAACAACTGACGTTACCTGCAATGCCGCAATGGCTGGATCAGATCCATGGTCAAGTGGTTGCGCGTTTACCCGCCAGCGATCCGCTGCCGCGCGCTGATGCCGCAATCACGCGTGAAAGCGGGGTGGTTTGCGCAGTGATGACGGCGGATTGTTTGCCGGTGCTGTTCTGCAGCAAGGATGGCAGTGAAGTCGCGGCAGCACATGCCGGTTGGCGTGGACTCTGTAATGGCGTGCTGGAACAGACGTTGTCACAGTTTCACTGCGCGCCAAATGACATTCATGCATGGCTTGGTCCGGCAATTGGGCCGCTGGCATTTGAAGTTGGCTCGGAAGTCAGAACGGCATTTATGGCCCATGATTCACAAGCGGAAGAGGCTTTCCGCCCGGCGGGTAACAAATACTTCGCCGATATTTGGCTGCTGGCGCGTCAGCGTCTGCAGGCCGCCGGCGTGCATTCCATCAGCGGTTCAACGCGATGTACCTTCCATGAGCGCGATGATTTTTTCTCCTACCGACGCGACGGAATCACCGGGCGTATGGCAACTTTGATTTGGCTGAGATAACCTTACGCCACAAGACGGTCCAGTTAGCGTATTTTTTGCTCACAACTCAGGTCATTAACCTTGAAAAATTTGAGGGATGACCTCATTTAATCTCCAGTAGCATTTTGACCTGTAATGGGAGGAATTATGCGTCTGGATCGTCTTACTAATAAATTTCAACTGGCACTTGCCGATGCACAGTCCCTTGCTCTGGGACATGACAATCAATTCATTGAACCCCTTCATTTGATGAGCGCATTGCTCAACCAGGAAGGCGGATCGGTGCGTCCGTTGCTCAGCGCAGCGGGTGCCGACGTGGCTGGCCTGCGTACCAGCATTGAACAAGCGATTAATCGACTACCTCAGGTTGAAGGCACGGACGGCGATGTGCAGCCATCCGCCGATCTGATTCGGGTACTCAATCTGTGCGACAAGCTGGCGCAAAAGCGCGGCGACAACTTTATATCATCTGAATTATTTGTATTGGCGGCCCTTGATTCACGTGGCTCGCTGGCTGATCTATTGAAATCAGCTGGCGCGACTCCGGAAAAACTCTCTGCGGCCATCGAGCAAATACGGGGAGGAGACAGCGTGAACGATCAAGGGGCTGAAGATCAGCGTCAGGCATTAAAAAAATACACCATCGACCTTACAGAGCGTGCCGAACTCGGCAAGCTGGATCCGGTTATCGGTCGTGATGAAGAAATTCGCCGCACCATTCAGGTGTTGCAGCGTCGTACCAAAAATAACCCGGTGCTGATTGGTGAACCCGGCGTCGGTAAAACGGCTATTGCCGAAGGTTTAGCGCAGCGCATCATCAATGGCGAAGTGCCGGAAGGGCTGAAAGGCCGTCGCGTGCTGGCTCTGGATATGGGTTCGCTGGTGGCGGGCGCCAAATATCGCGGTGAATTTGAAGAGCGCCTCAAAGGCGTGCTTAGCGATTTGGCGAAGCAGGAAGGCAACGTCATTCTGTTTATCGACGAACTGCATACCATGGTGGGCGCAGGTAAAGCCGATGGCGCCATGGATGCCGGCAACATGCTGAAACCCGCATTGGCGCGCGGTGAGTTGCACTGTGTCGGCGCAACTACGCTGAATGAGTATCGTCAGTTCATTGAGAAAGATGCGGCGCTCGAACGTCGTTTCCAGAAAGTCTTTGTTGCTGAGCCGAGTGTCGAAGATACCATTGCCATTCTGCGCGGACTGAAAGAACGCTATGAGCTGCACCATCACGTGCAGATCACCGATCCGGCGATTGTGGCTGCGGCGACGTTGTCGCATCGTTACATCTCCGATCGTCAGCTGCCGGATAAGGCCATCGACCTGATAGACGAAGCGGCCTCAAGCATTCGTTTACAGATGGATTCGAAGCCTGAGTCCCTTGATCGCCTTGAGCGCCGCATCATCCAGTTGAAACTTGAGCAGCAAGCGCTGAAGAAAGAGTCTGATGACGCCAGCGTGAAGCGTCTGGAAATGCTGGAAAGTGAACTTGACCAGAAAGAGCGTGAATATGCTGAGCTGGAAGAGGAGTGGAAAGCGGAAAAAGCCTCATTAACCGGCACGCAGAACATTAAAGCAGAGCTGGAACAAGCGCGCCTGACGATGGAGCAAGCGCGTCGCGTTGGTGACCTGGGTCAGATGTCTGAGCTGCAGTACGGTAAAATTCCGGAGCTGGAGAAACAGTTAGCCATCGCTACGCAGTCTGAAGGCAAAACCATGAAGCTGTTACGTAATCGCGTAACGGATGTGGAGATTGCCGATGTACTGGCGCGTTGGACCGGAATTCCTGTCGCACGCATGATGGAAGGCGAGCGCGACAAGTTGCTGCGTATGGAGCAGGATTTGCATTCACGCGTCATCGGCCAGAACGAAGCGGTAGAAGCGGTTTCGAATGCGATTCGTCGTAGTCGTGCCGGCTTGTCCGATCCGAATCGTCCAATTGGTTCCTTCCTGTTCCTCGGACCAACGGGAGTAGGGAAAACCGAGTTGTGTAAAGCGCTGGCTAGCTTCCTGTTCGATAGCGATGACGCGATGGTGCGTATTGATATGTCCGAGTTTATGGAAAAACACTCGGTGTCGCGGCTGGTGGGTGCACCTCCGGGATATGTCGGCTATGAAGAGGGCGGTTATCTGACCGAAGCGGTACGTCGTCGGCCTTATTCGGTGATTCTGCTGGATGAAGTGGAGAAGGCGCATCCTGATGTGTTCAACATTCTGTTGCAGGTGCTGGATGATGGTCGCTTAACCGACGGACAGGGCCGTACGGTCGATTTCCGCAATACCGTGGTGATCATGACCTCGAACCTTGGCTCCGATCTTATTCAGGAACGTTTCGGTTCTCTGGATTATGCGGAGATGAAAGAGGTGGTGATGACGGTTGTGGGGCAGCATTTCCGCCCAGAGTTTATCAACCGTATCGATGACATGGTGGTGTTCCACCCATTGGGCGAAAAACACATTGCTTCAATTGCGCAGATTCAGCTGCAACGTTTGTATAAACGTCTTGAGGAGCGTGGCTATCAGTTGCATATCTCCGATGAGGCGCTCAAACTGCTCGGCGAGAATGGCTACGACCCGGTGTATGGTGCGCGTCCATTGAAACGTGCTATTCAGCAGCAGATTGAAAACCCGCTGGCTCAGCAGATTCTTTCTGGTGCCCTGGTTCCGGGAAAAACCATCGAAATGGATGTAAAAGACGATGTGATTGTTGCTCATCAGTAATCACTTCTGATTAAAACGGGCCTGCAGGCCCGTTTTTTTGGCCTTTTGCAAGAATTAGCTGCTTTTTGCAACGTATAGCCTGGAAAGTGAGCGGTCGCGCGAAAACTTCAAATTAGCACTTGTCAGCTGAAATGAACTCCCTATAATGCGCCACCACTGAGACGGCAAAGCGGCAACGCAGACGGCTCGGCAGGGAGTGAATAAATTCATCCCGCCGGATGAAAACGCTGAAAAAAGTGTTTGACTCCGAAGGAGAGTAGCGTAGTATACGCCACCTCGCGACAGACGGTTCAGCCG
>NZ_QKMJ01000017.1:0-70459 GCF_003208415.1 Pantoea sp. AG1095
ACTCCATAAACGGGTTCTTATGCCTTAGTTGTAAGTGTCTACCATGTCCCCGAACAAGTGTTCACCATGTCCCCGGACTGTACAGCGGGAGAGGGCGGGGGTGAGGGCGTCCTTCAAACGACTCCTTATTACTATTCCGCATAACACACCGTTTTTTATTATTTGTTGCGATGACACCAACTTCATAACATGGACGAAACAGGGGCAGGAATCAGGAGAAAAGGGTGTGAATTTCCAGCAACTTAAAATTATACGTGAAGCGGCCCGTTGCGAGTTCAACCTGACCGAAGTGGCGAATACGCTGTTTACCTCCCAATCCGGAGTCAGCCGCCATATTCGCGATCTGGAAGATGAACTGGGCGTAGAAATCTTTATTCGTCGTGGCAAGCGACTGTTAGGCATGACCGAACCGGGCAAGGCGCTGTTGACCATTGCTGAGCGCATCCTTGATGAAGCGGGCAAAGTACGCCGCTTAGCGGATGTGTTTACCAATGAAACCAGCGGCGTGCTGACCATCGCCACCACGCACACCCAGGCGCGTTACAGCCTGCCGCGCGTGATCAAAGCGTTTCGCCAGCTCTATCCCAACGTGCGCCTTGAGCTCAATCAGGGATCGCCGCAGGAGATCGTCGCCATGCTGCTGGCCGGTGAAGCCGATATCGGTATCGCCTCCGAGCAGCTAGTGAACAACAGCAGTCTCGCGGCGTTCCCGTGGTTCAGCTGGCATCACTCGCTGCTGGTGCCGCACGATCATGAACTGTTACAGCAGCAGCCTATTACGCTCGCCAGCCTGAGCCGCTATCCGTTAATCACTTATCGTCAGGGCATCACCGGCCGTTCGCGGGTGGATCGGGCATTCCAGGCCGCCGGTCTGCGCCCGGATATCGTGCTCAGCGCGCAGGATTCTGACGTGGTGAAAACCTACGTGGAACTCGGTCTTGGCGTGGGGATTCTCGCCGATCAGGCGTGCGATATTTACGAAGGCGAAGATCTGGTAAAAATCGACACCCATCATCTGTTCGATGCCAATACCGTGTGGCTCGGCCTGAAGCGCGGCCAGCTGCAACGCAATTACGTTTGGCAGTTCCTCGAACTCTGTAATGCCAACCTGTCGCTGGAGGAGATTAAGCGTCAGGCGCTCTCCTACGAAACCGAAAACGAACCGGCCATCGACTTCCAGATTTGATCCAGCACGGTGCGGCGCAACCCGGCCGCACCGCCTCGCAACCGCGTTCCCGCTTTCATCCCCGCCCTGAAATGTGCTAAAGACAGGGGCATTCCCCGCACATCAGGAGCAAACATGATCAGGCTACGCGCTATGACGCCACGCGACATCGATTCCGGCGTTGTCCTCACGCAGCAACTGCACTGGCCGCATCGCCGCGAAGACTGGCAGCAGGCGCTGACGTTCGGCGCAGGCACGGTGGCCGAACATCAGGGCGACTACGCCGGCAGCGCGCTGGGATTTCGCTGGGGCGAGCAGGCGGCCACCATCGGACTCGTCATCGTCAGCCCACGCTGGCAAGGGCTGGGCATCGGCAAACAGTTGATGCTGGCGCTGCTGGAACAATTCCCTGATTACCGGCTGCGGCTGCACGCCACCGAGAGCGGCAAACCGCTGTACCAGAAACTCGGTTTTACGGTAGCGGGCCAGATCCTGCAGCATCAGACGCGCGCGCTGGCGGCGGTGCCGGCGTTAACGGTGCCACCCGGTTTCACGCTGCGTCCCGCACTGCCCGCAGAGGCACAACCGTTGACCGCCCTCGATCACCAGGCGCACGGCCTGTGGCGCCCCGCGTTAATCACCCACCTGATCACCGCTGCACAAACCCGGATATTGCGGGATGCGCAGCAGCGCGTGCAGGGCTTTGCCAGCCTGCGCCGTTTTGGTCACGGCTGGTCGATTGGCCCGGTGATTGCGTTGAATCTGGCGAGCGCGCAAACCTTGATTGCCGCCCTGATGCAAACCCTGCATGGCGAGTTTGTGCGCATCGATACCGACGCCGCGTTACCGCTGGCGCAATGGCTGAAAACCCTGGGTCTGGAGCAGGTGGATGCGCCCACCATCATGGTGCGCGGCACGCCATGGGCGCCACAGCCCGGCGCGATGCAGGCTTATGGTTTGATGACGCAGGCGATGGGGTGATGCCGGATGAAGAGGGGATCGCTGCCGCGGCCATCGCGGCGGAAGATGTGTGACGTGACCGCCGCGCAACGTAGCGGCGCGATTTATCGCGCAATGCCAGCCGGTGCGCGACGCCCGAAATTTCTGAGTGGGTAAACAACAAAAAAAAGCCACCGAATTTCGGTGGCTTTCCAGACAGATAATAGAGGATCTAACCGCTAAATCAGCTCGGTTTTCACCCCCTGCTGCACCAGCAGTTCCGCGTCATCGCCGTGGCTGTACACTTCGTACTCCACGCCCGCGACCGTCACGGTGCCTTGCTGATGCTGCCATTCGCTGATATCGCTGCCTTGCGGCAGAATATCTTTTAGCTGCACCACATCGCCGGCATCACCGTTCACCATCAGCTGGGTTTTACCGTCTTCAATAAACAGATCTTTTTCGCCGTAATGCAGCAGCGCATCCAGATCGATCTTCAGCGTATTATCCCCGCTGCCGCGAATATCGAAGATCTCCACCGACTGAATCTCTGCTTTGTGCTGAGATAAGTCGAGCAGCTGGTCTTTCCCGGTTAACTGCAGGGTATCCACCTGGGTTTCACTGCCGGTGATGGCGTGTTCGGTTAATTCGTCGACGCCATCGAGGAAGTGGACAATGTTTTCGGGTTCATCTACCAACTGTGCCGAGGTGCTTGGTGGTGTAACAATAGTATATATATTATCAAAAACGAATTGATTAGCCGGTCCAAAAAAGAGTAGGACCAAACTTTCAGTTTTGGTTCCATCAAAAGTGTTCTTGTAACTATCACGATCAAAATGAAGTGTTTCGCCAGGTTTAATAGTATAGGTTTCTGCGATACGACTGCTTACAGTCATTCGGAATGTTAAATCTGTAGTTCCTCTATTATATACATCGAAACCAATATCTACTATCTTACCACCTTGGATTTCTAATTCGGCCCAATTCGGAACAAGACAATGCTCTCCAAAATAATCAGGAGCGCCATTTGGCTTTTGTATAATATAGGCACTTAACACTTCGGGATGATATCTGTCCCCCCAAGCAAGTGCGCAATTTCCGTTGAAAAGAATTCCTGCACCATAACGCGGACCTAAGTACATATCTTCAAAATCGACTATTCCTTTTCTACCTGAATAATCCTTCGTAATATTTAGCTCAAACGATTCTCCCCAACTCTCCGCTCCGGATTGCTTCACCTGAAAATCCCAGTCCCCTTTCGCCAGCGCCGTATCCGGCGTCCAGCTCCACTTACCATCCGCACCCGCCTTCACGCTGTAGGTTTTCTCCCCCGACGCATGCTGTGCACGGATCATCACCACGCTGTTCGCCGTTGCGGTGCCGCGCAGGGTTGGCGTGTTGTCATCGGTGGTATCACCGCTGGCGAGGCTGCCGGTCTGGGCACCGAAATCGTCAAACGCATCGGTAATGGTTGGCGCCGGATCGGTGTAGTTCAAAATAAAGCTGTCTGACCAGGCGCTTTTACCGCTGCTGTTCTCTGCACAGGCGCGGAAGTGCCAGTTATCGCTGTGATCCAGCGCCGGCGACGTCCACTCCCAGTTGCCGTCGGCGTTTACCACCGTGCTGCCCACGTTCACCCACGGCTTATTCCACGGGCCGTTCTGGAAGTGAATGATGCTGCCCGCCACGCCACGCCCGCGCAGGGTTGGCGTGCTGTCATCGGTGTAGCCCTCGCTCTTCACGCTGCCCGTCACCGGACCGACGTCGTCAAACGCATCGACGATGACCGGCTTGTCAGGCGCTGCCGCGACGTATTTCACCACGAACTTGTTGCTCCACGCACTGAGGTGATCGCCGTTCTGCGCCCGGGCCTGGAAGTCCCAGGTGTTGCTGCTGCTCAGCGCCGGTGAAGTCCACTCCCAGGTGCCGTCCGCTTTCACCACGGTGCTGCCCACTGGCTCCCACGGCACGCCCGGCGGGCTGCTCTGAATGTGGATGATGGTGCCGGCCACGCCTTTGCCGCGCAGGGTCGGCGTGCTGTCGTCGGTGGTATCACCGTTCTGCAGGCTGCCGGTCTGGGCACCAAAATCATCCAGCGCGTCAACAATGGTCGGTGTCGGATCGGTGTAGTTCAGAATAAAGCTGTCTGACCAGTCGCTTTGGCCGTTGCTGTTCTCTACGTACGCGCGGAAGTGCCAGTTGTCGCTGTGGTCCAGCGCCGGCGACGTCCACTCCCAGCTGCCGTCCGCTTTCACCACCGTGCTGCCCACGTTCACCCACGGCTTATCCCACGGGCCGTTCTGGAAGTGAATGATGCTGCCCGCCACGCCTTTGCCGCACAGGGTTGGCGTACTGTCATCGGTGTAGCCGTTGTGCTTCACGCTGCCGGTCACCGGACCGACGTCGTCAAACGCATCGGTGATGGTCGGCTTGTCAGGCGCCGCCGCAACGTATTTCACCACGAACTTGTTGCTCCACGCGCTGAAGTGATCGCCGGTCTGCGCCTGGGCCCGGAAGTCCCAGGTGTTGCTGCCACTCAGCGCCGGTGAGGTCCACTCCCAGGTGCCGTCCGCTTTAACGACGGTGCTGCCCACATTAACCCAGGAGCTGCCCGCCAGGCCGTTCTGGAAGTGGATGATGGTGCCGGCCACGCCGGTACCGCGCAGGGTTGGCGTGTTGTCATCGGTGGTGTCACCGCTTGTCAGGCTGCCGGTTACCGCGCCAAAGTCGTCCCAGGCGCTGTCAATGGTTGGCTTCAGGTCCAGCGCCGGATCGATGGTCAGCTTAAAGCTGCTCCAGCCGCTCTGGCCGTCCTTCTGCACCTCAAAGGTCCAGCTGCCTTTCGCCAGCGTATTTGGCGTCCATGACCAGTTGCCGCTGGCATCTACGCTCGCGCTGTCGAGGGTGTAGCCACCGTTGCCGAGCTTGTAGCGCAGGGTGATAACGCTGTTGGCCGGGCCGGTACCGCGCAGGGTCGGCGTGGTGTCGTCGGTGGACGCGCCGCTGCTCAGGCTGCCGGTTACCGGGCCCGCGTTGTCCAGCGCGCTGTCGATGGTGGGGTAGCGATCGAGGTCCGGATCGATGGTCAGCCGGAAGCTGCTCCAGTCGCTCTGGCCGGCCTTCTGCACCTCAAAGGTCCAGCTGCCTTTCACCAGCGCGGACGGCGTCCACGACCAGTTGCCTGCGTTGTCCACGCTCACCGTGGTGGAGGCGTAGCTGCCGCCGTCCATTTTATAGCGCAGGGTGATAACGCTGCTGGCCGGGCCGGTCCCGCGCAATGTTGGTGTGGTGTCATCGGTGGACGCGCCGCTGCTCAGGCTGCCGGTCACCGGGCCCGCGTTGTCCAGCGCGCTGTCGATGCTGGCGTTGCGATCGGCATTGGGATCGATGGTGAGCGTAAAGCTGCTCCAGTCCATCTGACCGCTCTTCTTCACCTCGAAGGTCCAGCTGCCGCTGGCCAGCTCCGGTGGCGTCCAAGACCAGTTGCCGCCTGCATCTGCTTTTATGCTGGCGCTGTCATAGCGGCCGTCGCCCAGGGTGTAGCGCAGGATCACCAGGCTGTTGGCTTCGGCGCGACCGTGCAGCGCTGGCGTGCTGTCGTCGGTCCTGTCGCCGCTGCCGAGGTTGCCGGTCACGGGACCGAAGTCATCCACCGCGTAATCGATGACGGGCGCAAAGCCGCCGTCGCTTTCAGAAACAATGATCAGATCGAAACTGTCGTTCCAGTGCGTCTGCCCCAGAGATTTGACGTCGAACGACCACTGGCCGGCGGCCAGCCCGGTGCCCGGCGTCCAGCTCCAGCGGCCGGTGCTGTCGGCGTCAACGGTGACGGAGGCAGCAGCGCCGCCCGCCAGCGTATAGCGGATCACCACCTGGCTGTTGGCTTCCGCCCGGCCCTGGAAGGTGGGCGTGGCGTCGTCGGTGATGGCGCCGCTTTCCAGCAGGCCGGTGGCATCGCCGAAGTCGTCGATAACCGTTTCAAAGCGGGTGCGCAGGGCAATATCGGCCGGGCTGACGATCTCCAGCTCAAACAGCGCCGAGGCGACGTCGCCGGTGCTGGCCTGGAACTCATAGCGGCCGGCCGGCAGGTTGCTGCCCGGCGTCCAGCTCCAGGTGTCGCCGCTGAGGGTGGCGGTGGCGCTGCCGGCCCAGGTCGGGCTGCCGGCGAGGCGGTAATAGACGATAACGGTTTCAGCGGCGTAGACCTCGCCGCGCAGGGTCGGCGTGGCGTCATCGGTGAGCGCGCCGTTGCCGAGCGCGCCGGTGAAGCTGCCCGCGTCGTCAAACGCATCGGTAATGGTAACCGTGACGTTGTCGCCGGCAATCACGATGTCAAACGCCGCCGAAGGCGCGCCGGCGCGCAGTTGCTTACCAAAGGTCTCTTCGGCCATCAGGCGCAGGCTGTTAATGCCGTCTTTTAAGTCCTGCGATGGCTCCATCACCCACTTGCCGGTGATCTTGTCCGCCACCGCGCTGCCGATTTTTTCATTTTTGTCGTTGAGCAGGTAAACGATGCTGCCTTTCTGCGCGATGCCGGTCAGCGTCGGGCGTTTGTCGTCGGTGGCCTTGCCGGCGTCAAAGCTGCCGGTCACGGCGCCCTGGTCGTCGTAGAGGTTAATCAGCTCCGGCGCGTCCGGCGCGGTGGTATCCACAATCATGGTGCCGAGCGTCGGCGGGTTGCGGTTGCCGGCGGCGTCAAAGTGGCGGAGGGAGAAGCTGTACTCGCCGTCGGCGTAGGGCGTCGGCGCTTCCCAGCGGTAAAAGCCTTTGTCGTTTACCGGGACGCGGAAGGTGTCGGTGCCGATGACCAGCTCAATAAAGCCGCCGGGCTCCAGCTTCTCTTTGTTGCCAAACACCAGCTTGCCGTCGGCGCTTTCAAAGTAGAGGGTCTTGCTGCGGGCCAGCGGTTCGGTGGCGGCCGGTGCGGCCTCGCTGACCGGCGCGGCGGCGGCGTCACCGGTGTGTTCAACCTGCGCGCTGCCGTTGCCGGTAATGATGTTAAACGGCGCAGACGGCGTGCCGGCGCGCAGCTGTTTACCAAAGGTCTCTTCGGCCATCAGGCGCAGGCTGTTGCTGCCGTCTTTTAAGTCCTGCGCCGGCTCCATCACCCACTTGCCGGTGACCTTGTCCGCCACCGCGCTGCCGATTTTTTCATTTTTGTCGTTGAGCAGGTAAACGGTGCTGCCTTTCTGCGCGATGCCGGTCAGCGTCGGGCGTTTGTCGTCGGTGGACTTGCCGGCGTCGAAGCTGCCGGTTTTGTCGCCCTGGTCGTCGTAGAGGTTAAGCAGTTCAGGGGCGGCGGGGGCGCTGGTGTCAACAATCACGGTGCCGAGCGTCGGCGGGTTGCGGTTGCCGGCGTTATCAAAGTGGCGGATGGAGAAGCTGTAGTGGCCGTCGGCGTAGGCGGAAGGCGCTTCCCAGCGGTAAAAGCCTTTGTCGTCTACGGGGACGCGGAAGGTGTCGGTGCCGATGACCAGCTCAATAAAGCCACCGGGCTCCAGCTTCTCTTTGTTACCAAACACCAGCTTGCCGTCGGCGTTTTCAAAGTAAAGGGTCTGGCTGCGTGCAAATAAATCAATCATAAGGATCGTCCATAATGTGTTGTCAATGTAAGTGCGGCACGGTTTACACGACATCGCACAGCGGCGGGAATGGTAGAGCAGCGTGTTACGGGCCTGTATCAAGAACCGTCTGCAAAGGAGGAAAACTCCTGGAGGAACGGAGAGAGAGAGAAGGGGGAAGGGCCGGGCGGGCGGATACGGCCAGATGAGTTAACCGCAGCCGCAGAGGCTGGCCGTGTAACGGAGGCCGGGGCACGGTGCCGGCACGTTCTGAGTGGCTAAACAGCAAAAAAAAGCCACCGAATTTCGGTGGCTTTCCAGACAGATTTAGAAGGATCTAACCGTTAAATCAGCTCGGTTTTCACCCCCTGCTGCACCAGCAGTTCCGCGTCATCGCCGTGGCTGTACACTTCGTACTCCACGCCCGCGACCGTCACGGTTCCCTGCTGATGCTGCCATTCGCTGATATCGCTGCCTTCTGGCAGAATATCTTCGAGTTGAACTGTGTCTCCGTGGTCCCCTTGTACCACCAATTGTTTATTACCATTATCAATTAATAGATTTTTTTCACTATGCTGAAGAAGTGAAGAAAGATCCAATTTAAGAACATTCGTTCCGTTGCCAGAAATATTTACAATATTTATGTTTTTAAATGACGGATCATTCGTGGATAAATCGAGTGTTTGGTGATGGTTTTCATATGTAACGACATTATTAATACCATACTGAGTATTTGATAATGGATCATTCGAATTTGTCGAGCTTGAAAACTTATAACTAGACTCTGATTCGCTCTTAGCATCATCAAGCGTTAAGGCTTCGCCTGAATCCTGCTCCAATGTTTTGATACCTGTCCATGGTGTTTGATTTTCAGGCACAGTGGTACTGTGGTGCAGGTAACGGATTAAGTTTGAATATGAGCCATCAGATCGGGTGGTCCAATCTATTGGTGTTGAATGATAAGCATCAAAATCTTTCATAGGTGTCGTTATTTGATATTGCCAAATGCCATTGCTATTAGCCGTTACCTGTTGAACAACTTGACCGTTTCGTGACGTGTAAACAAGATAAAATGATTGATTCGGCAAATAGGTACCTTCAAGCAAAGGGGTAGGATCATTGGTAATACTCCCTCCAGTCCATACTTTCCAGCCTTGATTGGCGCCGACATTATCGTAATATCTAGTCGCTTCTGGCGTTATTGTTCCAGCATAATCCACGTTGAGTTCGAATTTATTACCCCAATCTTTATCAGATTTATTACTGACTTGAAAATCCCAGTCACCTTTTGCAAGCGCTGATGGCGGGGTCCATTGCCATTTACCGTCAGCGCCGCTTTTCACACTGTAAATTCTTGTCGTTTCTTTATAGGTTGTCTGGATAAATACAATACTGTCTGCTTCCGCCGTTCCGTGTAAGGTTGGAGTAGTATCATCCGTGCTAACACCATTTTCGAGCCTGCCCATGTATGGGCCAACGTTATCAATGGCATATTCAATGGTAGGACGGAAATCGGCATGAGAGTCGATGGTTAAAGTGAAGCTATTCCAGTCAGCCTGACCTGGATGTTGTACTTCGAAGACCCAGCGACCTTCGCTTAACTCAACGTTAGGCGTCCATTGCCAATTACCGCTGCTATCGGCTACCACGCTGGCGGTGATGTAATTGTCGCTGTCCAGACAGTAGCGCATCATGACTATGCTGTTAGCTTCGGCGCGTCCGCGCAGGGTCGGCGTGCTGTCGTCGGTGCTGCTGCCGCTGCCAAGGTTGCCGGTCACGGGACCGAAATCATCCACCGCGTAATCGATGACGGGCGCAAAGCCGCCGTCGCTTTCGGAAACAATGATCAGATCAAAACTGTCGTTCCATTGCGTCTGCCCCAGAGATTTGACGTCGAACGACCACTGGCCGGCGGCCAGCTCAGTGTCCGGCGTCCAGCTCCAGCGGCCGGTGCTGTCGGCGTCAACGGTGACGGAGGCAGCAGCGCCGCCCGCCAGCGTATAGCGGATCACCACCTGGCTGTTGGCTTCCGCCCGGCCCTGGAAGGTGGGCGTGGCGTCGTCGGTGATGGCGCCGCTTTCCAGCAGGCCGGTGGCATCGCCGAAGTCGTCGATAACCGTTTCAAAGCGGGGGCGCAGGACGATATCGGACGGGCTGGCGATCTCCAGCTCAAACAGCGCCGAGGCGACGTCGCCGGTGCTGGCCTGGAACTCATAGCGGCCGTACGGCAGGTTGCTGCCCGACGTCCAGCTCCAGGTGTCGCCGCTGGCGGTGGCGGTGGCGCTGCCGGCCCAGGTCGGGCTGCCGGCGAGGCGGTAATAGACGATAACGGTGTCAGCGGCGGAGACCTCGCCGCGCAGGGTCGGCGTGGCGTCATCGGTGAGCGCGCCGTTGCCGAGCGCGCCGGTGAAGCTGCCCGCGTCGTCAAACGCATCGGTAATGGTAACCGTGGCGTTGTCGCCAACAATCACGATGTCAAACGCCGCCGAAGGCGCGCCGGCGCGCAGCTGTTTACCAAAGGTCTCTTCGGCCATCAGGCGCAGGCTGTTAATGCCGTCTTTTAAGTCCTGCGATGGCTCCATCACCCACTTGCCGGTGACCTTGTCCGCCACCGCGCTGCCGATTTTTTCATTTTTGTCGTTGAGCAGGTAAACGGTGCTGCCTTTCTGCGCGATGCCGGTCAGCGTCGGGCGTTTGTCGTCGGTGGCCTTGCCGGGGTCAAAGCTGCCGGTCACGGCGCCCTGGTCGTCGTAAAGAATAATCAGCTCCGGCGCGTCCGGCGGGGTGGTGTCGACAATCTGGATGCCGAGCGTCGGCGTGCTGCGGTTGCCGGCGGCGTCAAAGTGGCGGATGGAGAAGCTGTACTCGCCGTCGGCGTAGGGCGTCGGCGCTTCCCAGCGGTAAAAGCCTTTGTCGTCCACCGGGACGCGGAAGGTGTCGGTGCCGATGACCAGCTCAATAAAGCCGCCGGGCTCCAGCGCGTTTTTGTTACCAAACACCAGTTTGCCGTCGGCGCTTTCGCGATATAACACCGGGCTGCGGTCTAATAAATCATTCATAGGTATCGTCCATAATGCTTAGTAAAAGTAGGATTGGCGCGGTTTACACGACATCGCACAGCGGCGGGGATGGTAGAGCAGCATGTTATGGGCCTGTATCAAGAACCGTCTGCAAAGGAGGAAAACTTTTGGAGGAACGGAGAGAGAGAAGGGGAAAGGGCCGGGCGGGCGGATACGGCCAGATGAGTTAACCGCAGCCGCAGAGGCTGGCCGTGTAATGCCCGCCGGGGCGCGGTGCCCGAAGGTTCTGAGTGGGTAAACAACAAAAAAAAGCCACCGAATTTCGGTGGCTTTCCAGACAGATAATAGAGGATCTAACCGTTAAATCAGCTCGGTTTTCACCCCCTGCTGCACCAGCAGTTCCGCGTCGTCGCCGTGGCTGTACACTTCATACTCCACGCCCGCAACCGTCACCGTGCCTTGCTGATGCTGCCATTCGCTGATATCGCTGCCTTCCGGCAGAATATCTTTCAGCTGCACCACATCGCCGGCATCGCCGTTTACCATCAGCTGGGTTTTACCGTCTTCGATAAACAGATCTTTTTCGCCGTAATGCAGCAGCGCATCCAGATCGATTTTCAGCGTATTATCCCCGCTGCCGCGAATATCGAAGATCTCCACCGACTGAATCTCTGCTTGATGCTGAGATAAATCGAGCAGCTGATCTTTGCCGGTTAATTGCAAAGTATCCACCTGCGTTTCACTGCCGATGATGGCGTGCTCGGTTAATGCGTCGACGCCGTCAAGGACGTGGACGAGGTTTTCTACTTTATCCGCTGAAGGTACCATTGCGTCAGGGCTATATTCAATAGTTAAATTATCTATATAAAGATCATGCATGTATTGCTGAAACTTGAAAGTTATATGATATATCTCAGGCTGTAGGGACTTATCTTCAAAATAATCTTGCATATTTAGCGACAAAACTTCCCCAGCTTTTATGATAATTGTAAAATCCTGCGGATGACCATTTTTTTTGTATGATATATAAAAGCCTTCTATTCTAATGTCATAATCTGCTCTGTTCCAAATGTCACATTTGAAATTATCGAACAGACGACCACCTGTAGTGGTATTGTGTCCTACGGCGGCTACAGTAGCTTCTCCTATAACAAAACATTTATCTCCAAAAATATCAGGCGCATCATCTGGCGTGTCAACTACATGAGAGAGTTTATAATCTCCCCAAAAATCAGATACTCGGAAAATATAATCATCCTCAAAAAAATACTTATTTCCAGGTTCAACATCACCCGCATCAAATCTCTCAAAATCAATTATTGAACTTTTAACAGGGCCTCTATCCAAATTCAATTCGAATGTTTGACCCCAGC
This sequence comes from Pantoea sp. AG1095, assembly GCF_003208415.1. Classification (NCBI taxonomy): domain Bacteria; kingdom Pseudomonadati; phylum Pseudomonadota; class Gammaproteobacteria; order Enterobacterales; family Erwiniaceae; genus Pantoea; species Pantoea sp. AG1095. Next base: position 12,059 of record NZ_QKMJ01000017.1, read on the forward strand.
TTTCTGCGCCAGAATTTTTTACCTGGAAATCCCAGTCCCCCTTCGCCAGCGTCTTTTCCGGCGTCCAGCTCCAGTTACCATCCGCACTGGCTTTCACGCTGAAGATTTTCTCACCCGCCGCATGCTGTGCACGGATCATCACCACGCTGTTTGCCTGTGCGGTGCCGCGCAGGGTCGGCGTCTGGTCATCGGTAGTATCACCGCTGGCGAGGCTGCCGGTCTCGGTACCAAAATCGTCAAACGCATCGGTGATGACAGGCGCGCCAGGCGCTGCCGCGACGTATTCCACTACGAATTTGTCGCTCCACGCGCTGTAATGATCGCCAGTCTGCGCGCGGGCCTGGAAGTTCCACGTATTGCTGCTACTCAGCGCCGGTGAGGTCCACTCCTAGGTGCCGTCGGCTTTCACCACGGTGCTGCCCATGCTCGCCCACTGCATACCCGAGAGGCATCTCTCGATGTGGATGATGGTGCCGGCCACGCCACGTCCGCGCAGGGTAGGCGTGCTATCGTCGGTGGTGTCACCGCTCTTCAGGCTGCCGGTGACCGCGCCAAAATTATCCCAGGCATCGTCGATGATGGGCTGCATATCCAGCGTCGGATCGATGGTCAGCTGGAAGCGGCTCCAGTCGCTCTGGCCAGCTTTCTGCACCTCAAAGGTCCAGCTGCCTTTCGCCAGCGCGGACGACGTCCACGTCCATTTGCCGCTGCCGTCCACGTTTACGGTGGTGGAGGCGTAGCTGTCGTTACCGAGTTTATAGCGCAGCGTGATGACGCTGTTAGCCGGGCCGCTGCCGCGCAGGGTTGGCGTGGTGTCATCGGTGGTGGCGCCGCTCGCAAGGCTGCCGGTCACCGGACCCGCGTTGTCGAGCGCGCTGTCGATGGTGGCGTCACGGTCCGCGTTGGAATCAATGGTCAGCTCATAACTGTTCCATTTGTAATCTCCCTGTTTTTTCACCTCAAAGGTCCACTGGCCGTCAATGAGCTCTGGCGCAGTCCATGTCCAGTTACCGCTGGCGTCAACGTTGATGGTGTCTTCATACATGGTGGCCAGGCGGAAATAGCGCAGCAATATCGTGCTGTTCGCCGCGCCGGTGCCGCGCAGGGTCGGCGTACTGTCATCGGTGGTGCCGCCATTGGCAATAAGGCCGGTGGTGGCACCGAAGTCATCCCATGCGCTTTCAATGATCGGCTTGCGGTCGGCGGTAGGTTCGATGGTGAGCTGGAAGCTTTTCCAGTCGCTCTGACCGGCCCTCTGCACCTCAAAAGTCCAGCTGCCCTTCGCCAGCGCATCCGGCGTCCAGCTCCAGTTGCCGCTGGCATCGACACTGACGCTGGTCGTAGTGTAGGTGCCGCTGCCGAGCTTATAACGTAAGGAGATCACGCTGTTGGCCGGGCCGGTACCGGAAAGGGTTGGGGTGGCGTCATCGGTGATACCACCACGCGCGATCATGCCTTTCACTTCACCAAAATTATCATAGGCGTAGTCAATAGTCGCATTGCGATCCACGGTTGGATCAATGGTCAGCGTAAAGCTACTCCAGCCGTTTTGGCCGGGCTTCTGTACCTCAAAGGTCCAGCTGCCCTTCGCCAGCGTATTCGGCGTCCATGACCAGTTGCCGTCTGCATCCACGCTCGCGCTGTCGAGGGTGTAGCCACCGTTGCCGAGCTTGTAGCGCAGGGTGATAACGCTGTTGGCCGGGCCGGTACCGTGCAGGGTTGGCGTGGTGTCATCGGTGGTCGCGCCGCTGCTCAGGCTGCCGGTCACCGGACCGACGTTGTCGAACGCGCTGTCGATGCTGGCGTTGCGGTCCGCGTTGGCATCAATGGTCAGCTCGTAGCGGCTCGCGCTTTCCTGGCCGGTCTTCTTCACCTCAAAGGTCCAGTGTCCCTCCTCCAGCTCTGGCGCGGTCCACGTCCAGTTACCGCTGGCATCCACTTTAACCATGATGCCGGCGCTGCGGTCGCCGTTGCTGTACTTCAGCGTGATGCTGCTGTTGGCCGGGCCGGTGCCGCGCAGCGTCGGGGTGCTGTCGTCGGTGATCCCGCCGTTGGCAATGGTGCCGGTCACGGCGCCAAAATCATCCCAGGCGCTGGTGATCACGGCATCGTGGTCCACGGTCGGGTCGATGGTCAGCGTGAAGCTGCTCCAGCCGTTCTGGCCGGCCTTCTGCACCTCAAAGGTCCAGCTGCCGCTGGCCAGCGTATCCGGCGTCCACGTCCACTTGCCGTTGCCGTCCACGTTTACTGTGGTGCTGGCGTAGCTGCCGCTGTCGAGCTTATAGCGCAGGGTGATGACGCTGTTGGCCACGCCGGTGCCGCGCAGGGTCGGCGTGCTGTCGTCGGTGGTGTCGCCGCTGCGCAGCGTGTCGGTCACCGGGCCCTCGTTATCCAGCGCGCTGTCGATGGTTGGGTAGCGATCGAGAACCGGGTCGATGGTCAGCGTGAAGCTGCTCCAGTCGTTCTGCCCGGCCTTCTGCACCTCAAAGGTCCAGCTGCCTTCTGCCAGCGTATCCGGCGTCCACGACCAGGTGCCGTTAACATCTACGCTCACCGTGGTGGAGGCGTAGCTGCCGCCGTCCATTTTATAGCGCAGCGTAATGGTGCTGTTGGCCGGGCCGCTGCCACGCAGGGTCGGCGTGGTGTCGTCGGTGCTGCCGCCGCTGCTCAGGCTGCCGGTCACCGGACCGACGTTGTCGAACGCGCTGTCGATGGTGGCGTTGCGATCCAGGTTTGGATCGATGGTCAGCGTGAAGCTGCTCCAGTCGCTCTGGCCGGCCTTCTGCACCTCAAAGGTCCAACTGCCTTCTGCCAGCGTATCCGGCGTCCACGTCCACTTGCCGTTGCCGTCCACGCTCACCGTGGTGGAGGCGTAGCTGCCGCTGCCGAGCTTGTAGCGCAGCGTAATGGTGCTGCTGGCCGGGCCGCTGCCGTGCAGGGTTGGGGTGGTGTCATCGGTGGACGCGCCGCTGCTCAGGCTGCCGGTCACCGGGCCCGCGTTATCCAGCGCGCTGTCGATGGTCGGGTAGCGATCGAGGTCCGGATCGATGGTCAGCGTGAAGCTGCTCCAGTCGTTCTGCCCGGCTTTCTGCACCTCAAAGGTCCAGCTGCCTTTTGTCAGCGTATCCGGCGTCCATGACCAGTTGCCTGCATTGTCCACGCTCACCGTGGTGGAGGCGTAGCTGCCGCCGTCCATTTTATAGCGCAGGGTGATGGTGCCGTTGGCCGGACCGGTGCCGCGCAGGGTTGGGGTGGTGTCATCGGTGCTGCTGCCGCTGCTCAGGCTGCCGGTCACCGGGCCGACGTTATCCAGCGCGCTGTCGATGGTCGGGTAGCGATCGAGGTCCGGATCGATGGTCAGCTGGAAGCTGTTCCAGCCGTTCTGGCCGGCGTTCTGCACCTCAAAGGTCCAGCTACCCTTCGCCAGCGTATCCGGCGTCCATGACCAGTCACCATTTGCATCAACGTTTACCGTGGTAGAGGCGTAGCTGCCGCTGCCGAGCTTGTAGCGCAGGGTGATGGTGCTGTTGGCCGGGCCGGTGCCGCGCAGGGTTGGCGTGCTGTCATCGGTGGACGCGCCGCTGCTCAGGCTGCCGGTTACCGGGCCGACGTCGTCCAGCGCATCGGTAATCACCGGTCCGGCGGCAGCAACGTACTTCAGAATAAATTTCCCGGTCCAGCCGCTGATAACGTCGCCGTTTTGCGCCTTCGCGTGAAACTCCCAGGTGCCGTTTTTGCTCAGCACCGGTGAGGTCCACTCCCAGGTGCCGTCCGCTTTAACGACGGTGCTGCCCACATTAACCCAGGAACCGCCCGCCAGGCCGTTCTGGAAGTGGATGATGGTGCCGGCCACGCCGGTACCGCGCAGGGTTGGCGTGTTGTCATCGGTGGTGTCACCGCTTGTCAGGCTGCCGGTTACCGCGCCAAAGTCGTCCCAGGCGCTGTCAATGGTTGGCTTCAGGTCCAGCGCCGGATCGATGGTCAGCTTAAAGCTGCTCCAGCCGCTCTGGCCGGCCTTCTGAACCTCAAAGGTCCAGCTGCCCTTCGCCAGCGTATCCGGCGTCCATGACCAGTTGCCGTCTGCATCCACGCTCACGCTGTCGACGCTGTAGCCACCGTTGCCGAGCTTGTAACGCAGGGTGATAACGCTGTTGGCCGGGCCGGTCCCGCGCAGGGTTGGCGTGGTGTCATCGGTGCTGCTGCCGCTGCTCAGGCTGCCGGTCACCGGGCCCGCGTTATCCAGCGCGCTGTCGATGGTCGGGTAGCGATCGAGGTCCGGATCGATGGTCAGCCGGAAGCTGCTCCAGTCGCTCTGGCCGGCTTTCTGCACCTCAAAGGTCCAGCTGCCCTTCGCCAGCGTATCCGGCGTCCACGACCAGTTGCCGTCTGCATCCACGCTCACGCTGTCGAGGGTATAGCTACCGTTGCCGAGCTTGTAGCGCAGGGTGATAACGCTGCTGGCCGGGCCGGTGCCGCGCAGGGTTGGCGTGGTGTCGTCGGTGGATGCGCCGCTGCTCAGGCTGCCGGTTACCGGGCCCGCGTTATCCAGCGCGCTGTCGATGCTGGCGTTGCGATCGGCATTGGGATCGATGGTGAGCGTAAAGCTGCTCCAGTCCATCTGACCGGTTTTCTTCACCTCAAAGGTCCAGCTGCCGCTGGCCAGCTCCGGCGGCGTCCAAGACCAGTTGCCGCCTGCATCTGCTTTTATGCTGGCGCTGGCATAGTGGCCGTCGCCCAGGGTGTAGCGCAGGATCACCAGGCTGTTGGCTTCGGCGCGACCGTGCAGCGCTGGCGTGCTGTCGTCGGTGCTGCTGCCGCTGGCGAGGTTGCCGGTCACGGGACCGAAATCATCCACCGCGTAATCGATGACGGGCGCAAAGCCGCCGTCGCTTTCGGAAACAATGATCAGATCAAAACTGTCGTTCCAGTGCGTCTGCCCCAGAGATTTGACGTCGAACGACCACTGGCCGGCGGCCAGCTCAGTGTCCGGCGTCCAGCTCCAGCGGCCGGTGCTGTCGGCGTCAACGGTGACGGAGGCAGCAGCGCCGCCCGCCAGCGTATAGCGGATCACCACCTGGCTGTTGGCTTCCGCCCGGCCCTGGAAGGTGGGCGTGGCGTCGTCGGTGATGGCGCCGCTTTCCAGCAGGCCGGTGGCATCGCCGAAGTCGTCGATAACCGTTTCAAAGCGGGGGCGCAGGACGATATCGGACGGGCTGACGATCTCCAGCTCAAACAGCGCCGAGGCGACGTCGCCGGTGCTGGCCTGGAACTCATAGCGGCCGTACGGCAGGTTGCTGCCCGGCGTCCAGGTCCAGGTGTCGCCGCTGACGGTGGCGGTGGCGCTGCCGGCCCAGGTCGGGCTGCCGGCGAGGCGGTAATAGACGATAACGGTGCTGCCGATGGAGACCTCGCCGCGCAGGGTCGGGGTGGCGTCGTCGGTGAGCGCGCCGTTGCCGAGCGCCCCGGTGAAGCTGCCCGCGTCGTCAAACGCATCGGTAATGGTAACCGTGGCGTTGTCGCCAACAATCACGATGTCAAACGCCGCCGAAGGCGCGCCGGCGCGCAGCTTGCCGCCGAAGGTCTCTTCGGCCATCAGGCGCAGGCTGTTAATGCCGTCTTGCAGGTCCTGCGCCGGCTCCATCACCCACTTGCCGGTGACCTTGTCCGCCACCGCGCTTCCGATTTTTTCATTTTTGTCGTTGAGCAGGTAAACGGTGCTGCCTTTCTGCGCGATGCCGGTCAGCGTCGGGCGTTTGTCGTCGGTGGCCTTGCCGGGGTCAAAGCTGCCGGTCACGGCGCCCTGGTCGTCGTAGAGGTTAACCAGCTCCGGCGCGTCCGGCGGGGTGGTGTCGACAATCTGGATGCCGAGCGTCGGCGTGCTGCGGTTGCCGGCGGCGTCAAAGTGGCGGATGGAGAAGCTGTACTCGCCGTCGGCGTAGGGCGTCGGCGCTTCCCAGCGGTAAAAGCCTTTGTCGTTTACCGGGACGCGGAAGGTGTCGGTGCCAATCACCAGCTCGATAAAGCCGCCGGGCTCCAGCGCGTTTTTGTTACCAAACACCAGTTTGCCGTCGGCGCTTTCGCGATATATCACCGGGCTGCGGGCTAATAAATCATTCATAGGTATCGTCCATAATGTGTTGTCAAATTAGGTGCGTCGCGGTTTACACGACATCGCACAGCGGCGGGGATGGTAGAGCAACGTGTTACGGACCTGTATCAAGAACCGTCTGCAAAGAAGGAAAATTCCTGGTGGAACGCAAGGGGAGAAACTCTGGCACGCGCGATAAATCACGCCAAAACGATGACGTGCAGATTCTGAGTGATGATTACGTTTGGCCGCGCAACGGCGGGTGCGGAAAACAGGTGCCCGCAGCGGTGAAATCATAATTCAATAACCGACTGTTCTTGAGTCCTATCATGGTGTCGTCCTGTTTTGTACCGGGCAGCTTTTTCACGCCGCCCACAAACAAAAAAGCCACACAGCAAAGGCTGTATGGCTTGGTAGTCGCGATGCTCAGTTAGCGCCGCTAAATCATCAGCGTTTAAACGGCGTGTTGCACCAGTAATTCGGTCTCATCCGTGTACTGATAAACATCGTATTGAATGCCCGCAACGGTGAGGGTGCCTTGCTGCTGTTGCCAGCCGTCAATATCGTTGCCGGACAAAATATCCTCCAGCTTCACCACGTTGTTGGCGTCGCTGTCCAGCATGTACTGCGTTTTACCGTTATCAATCAATACGTCACTATCAACAACGGACAGCAGATCGCCAAAACTCAGTGACGTTAACGCGTTGTCAAACGCGTCATCACCGCTTGCTGTATTTGCTGAGGTATCAATGGTGATCGCGAAGCTCTGGCTCCAGCTTGGTGCGCCTTCAACCTGCACCTGGAACGTCCAGTAGCCGTCATTCAGATTCTGCCAGGGCGTCCAGCTCCAGTTGCCCTCGTTGTCAGTGAAGGTGCTGTTGGTGCGCACCCTGCCGCCATCGGTATACAAAATATCGATCAACGTATTAGCCGGACCGGTGCCATGCAGGGTTGGCAACGCGTCGTCAGTGATGCTGCCGCTGTAAAGGTCACCCTGATCGCTGCCGACGTTATCCGTAATATGGGAGATCTCAGCGTCGCGCATCGCCATACGGCCTTCTGGCGTATCAATGGTGATCGCGAAGCTCTGGCTCCAGCTCGGTGCGCCCTCAACCTGCACCTGGAACGTCCAGTAGCCGTCATTCAGATTCTGCCAGGGCGTCCAGCTCCAGTTGCCCTCGTTGTCGGTGAAGGTGCTGTTGGTGCGCACCCTGCCGCCATCGGTATACAGGATATCAATCAGCGTGTTAGCCGGTCCGGTGCCGTGCAGTGTCGGCATCGCATCATCGGTAATGCTGCCGCTGAAACGCTCGCCTTGCTCGCTGCCCACGTTATCGTAGATGTGGGTAATCAGCGCGTCCGGTGCCGCCGGGGTTTCGATGATCAGCGTGAACGCATTGCTCCATGTGTCCTGGCCGTCGGCCTGCACTTTAAATGTCCAGGTACCATCGGCCAAATCGGCGCGTGGCGTCCAGCTCCAGTTACCGTCAGCATCGGTGGTGATACCGTTGTAGCGGGTTACGCTGCCATTGGTGAACATAATGTCCATGTAAGTGTTCGCCGGGCCGGTGCCGCGCAGGGTCGGAGCGGCATCATCGGTGCGGTTGCCGCTGGCACGCACGCCTTGCTCCTGTCCAACGTCATCCCAGGCATAGCGAATAACCGGGGTGATCGCTTTTACGCCATAAGCGTAAGACGAAGGCTGGTGCGCGTAGCTTACCGGTGTGTCACTGACGAGGCTTTCAGGGAAGCTACTCAGGGTTTTGGTGGCGGTTTGCTCAATCACATAAGTTGAATTATCGAGCGCGATATAGGCGGTTGAACCGTTTTCACGCGACGCGCGGTCGGTGTCGAGGGTGTAATCCGGATAGCGTGTGTTCATCTGTAGTTCCTTAACAGAGTAAAAGAAGGGATTGACGCCTTGCTTGCCGAAACGGGCGGGCAACATGCCGGTCCGGCTTGGGCTGGCAAGCGCACAGACGAGAGGATGGGTTAAACGCGTTAATCAGGGTACGAGAATGGTCCCGATGCGCATGCGGCTTTTCAATGCGTGAGCGAGAAAAGCGCGGCAGTCGGCGGCCGCCGCGCGGGAGCGTTAAGGGCGGGAAGCGGGCGGCAACATGGTCAAAATGTCATCCAGCGGCACCGCGTGGCTAAACAAATAGCCTTGCAGCTGATTACAGCCTGCATCGGCCAGCGCGTTTTTCTGGCCTTCGGTTTCCACGCCTTCAGCGGTCACCGTTAAGCCCATCGCGTGACCTAACCGCACCACCGATTCCACAATCGCGGTAGAGTTCTGCGCCACGCCCAGCGACTGAGTAAACGAACGGTCAATCTTGATTTTGTCCACCGGGAAGCTGCTGAGGTAATTAAGGCTTGAATAGCCGGTACCGAAATCATCCAGCGCAATCCGGAAGCCGGCTTCGCGCAGTGCAATGATGCTGTTGCGCGCCTCGTGTTCATCTTCGATCAGCACGCCTTCGGTGATCTCCAGCTCCATGCGCTGCGGATCGGCACCTTCTTCCTGCACGATATGGATGATGCGCTCAACAAAATTCACCGCGCGGAACTGCACCGGCGAGACGTTCACCGCCACCACAATATCCGGCAGCTTGAGCGACGTTTTACAGGCTTCGCGCAGCACCCATTCGCCGAGCGGGATGATCATGCCGGTCTCTTCGGCGATGGCGATGAAATCACCCGGTGCAACGTCGCCGCGCATGGCGTGATGCCAACGCAACAGCGCCTCCAGACCCACCACCTGCTGGCCGCTGATATCCATTAGCGGCTGATACCACACCGCTAATCCACTAAACTTCACCAGCGCCTGACGCAAATCCGCCGCCATCTGCTGACGGGTGCGCAGCGATTCATCCATCACTTTTTCGAACTGGCGATACTGGCCGCGTCCGTGGTTTTTGGCGTCATAAAGCGCGATATCCGCTTTGCGCATCAGCTCCAGCCGATCAATACCGTCTTTTGGCGCCAGCGCCAGACCGATGCTGACGCCTACCCACAGCTCGCTGCCCACCAGCTGATACGACTCGCTCAGGCGGCTGATGATGCGTTTCGCCAGCGATTGCACCTGACCAATATTCTCCACATCCGGCATCACGATGATGAACTCGTCGCCGCCAATGCGGCCCACGGTGTCGCTGGTGCGCACAATCTCATTGAGGCGGCGCGCCACCTCAATGATCAACTCATCGCCGGCGTGATGGCCGTAGGTATCATTGATATTTTTGAAGCGATCAAGATCCAGCAGCAGCAGCGCCACGCGCTGATCGTGGCGTCCGGCCAGCGCCAGCGCCTGGGTTAAGCGATCTTCCACCAGGGAACGATTGGGCAAACCGGTTAACACATCATGAAAGGCCAGATGCTGCGCCTGCGCTTCACTGGCCCCGAGTTTCAGCAGCGACTGCGACAGCTTGAGTGACGAGGTCCAGATGCGGCGCACCATCACCAAACACAGCACGGTAATCAGGATCACCGACAGCAAGGTAGACGGGCCGAGGGTGCGTAACATCTGCGCGCCGGGCTTATCGGGATTCCAGCTGAGGTAACCGACCGGTTCGCCCTGTTGTGAGTTCAGCAGATAGCGCGCTTTGGTTTTCCCCGCTGGCTCGCTGTCGCTGAAATGCAACTGACGCAGCTGGCTGCGATCGGCGAGGTTGCGCAGATAGCCATCGTCGAGAAACTTAATGCTTACCAGACGATAGCGCCCGGCCTGTTTGGTACTGCTGATATCGCCCACCGCCAGCGCGGCGGCGCGTTGACCGATGCGCACGAAATCGGCGTGATCGGTGGGGCCGGCTACCACATCGCTGTTTTGCACCAGCGGACTGTTCAGCATGTCCTGCAGATAAGGTCCGATGCGTTTGTCCGGCACCGGCTGGCCATTGCGCCACACGTTGATCAGCTGGTTGTCGCGGTCCAGCAGCACCACCAGCTGGTGATCAAACATGTCATAGAGCCAGCCGCCGACATTTTGCGTCAGCCAGCGTTGATCGGGATGCGACGACGCCAGCTGATCGGCCAGCGGAGACCAGCGCGTCAGGCTGCGCAGCTGGCGCAGATGTTCCGTCAGGCTCTGGGTAAACGAAGCCTGGATCATGCGCTGTTGCTGATCGCGCGCTTCGTTATTGCTTAACGCTGTGCCCCAGAACAGACCCACGCCCGCGCCGACAAAGGTCAGAAGCAAAATTGCCAGCAGCGGCAAAATAACTTCACGCACAAAGTTGCGGCGAAAACCATCCGATAGTTTTATTGCGTTAATCATTTTAAAAGTTGGCCTGACAAGAAGGGTTCATCCTTTAACCTAGCAGAACATCCGCAGGCTGTATTCTGTATGGGAGCTGAAAGCGTGATGTAAATTAGCGTTAATTTTTTGAATGCTGTCACAAACAGAACAGTTAAAAATAATTTATTAAAAACACCGTACGTTTCGCTGCAATTCTGCTGCCCTAAAACAAATTCATCCGCCCGTCATTGAGCCGTCACGGCGCTGTCATCTGACATGCGCAATGTAATCGCCATCCCGCAGCAAGCCCGCTGCGTTCCTCAACCAATGCGAATGAGGTATTGAGCGTGATGGAGATATCCAGACATCCGACCACTGTTTATCAGGCCGTTGCCGCCCAACTGGAGCTGGCGCTGCAGGAGCGCTATCGCTGCGGCGATTATCTGCCTTCTGAACAGCAGCTGGCCGATCACTACGCAGTGAATCGTCACACCTTGCGGCGCGCGGTGGATGAGCTGGTCAATAAAGGCCTGCTGCAACGGCGTCACGGCGTGGGGATTTTGGTGCTGATGCGGCCGTACGATTATCCGCTGCATGCGCAGGCGCGCTTCAGCCAGAACCTGATGGAGCAGGGCAGCCATCCCACCAGCGAGCGTCTGCTGGCGGTGCTGCGTCCGGCGAGCAGCGATGTGGCGAGCGCGCTGGGTGTCAACGAAGGCGACAACGTTATCCACTTGCGCACGCTGCGCCGCGTCAATGGCGTGGCGGTGTGCGTCATTAACCACTTCCTGGCGCAACTCAACTGGTGGCCAGCGCTGCAACAGTTCCACAGCGGTTCGCTGCACGACTTTATGCAGCAGCAGCTTGGCCTGAGCCTGACGCGCAGCCAAACCCGCATCAGCACGCGTCGTGCACAAGCCAAAGAGTGCAAGCAGCTGGAGATTGCGCTGCAGTCGCCGCTGCTGTGTGTGCGCACCCTGAATAAACACAGCGACGGTCAGGTAGCGGAATACTCCGTCAGCCTGACGCGTGGCGACATGATTGAACTGACTCTGGAGCACGAATGACACAGCAAACCGCCCGCCAGCATTGGCTCTCGGTGCTGGCGCACAGTGAAGCCAGCCAGCTTGAAGCGCACTGGCAGCCGTTACGTATCAACACTGATTTTGAACGCATCCGTCCGGCAGAAACCGGCTTAACCCGCCTGCAGGCGCGCATGGGCGGCAGCGGTAAGCGCTTTGTGATGGGCGATGCCACGGTGACGCGTGCGGTGGTGAAGCTGCACGACGGCACGCTCGGCTTTAGCTACGTGCTGGGGCGCGACAAAGCGCACGCCGAACGCTGCGCGCTAATTGATGCGCTGCTGCAACAGCCGGAAACCCAGGCGCTGTTGCAGGAAAAATTGATTGTCCCGCTGGCGGCTCTGCGTGAAGAGCAGCGACAGCTGCGCGCGCGTGAAATCGCCAGCTCCAAAGTGGATTTCTTTACGCTGGTTCGCGGAGATAACTGATGACTTTACTGGCAAGTTTTACCCATCCGGTGGCCGATGCCCAACGAGCTTTTCGCCGCATCCTGAAAGCGATGAGTGAGCCGGGTGTGATGGTATCGCTGCCGCTGCAACAGGGCTGGGGCGATCTCTCACCGGCGGCCACGGCGGTGCTGCTGACGCTGGTCGATCAGGAGAGCGCGCTGTGGCTGGATGGCCGCATCGATAATGACGTGGTGCGCAGCAACCTGCGTTTCCACACCGGCGTGCCGATTGTCGATGAACGCGATGCTCCTTTTGCGCTGACGCACGCGGCGGCCAATCCCGATCCGGCGCTGTTCGCCTCTGGCGACAACATGTCCCCGGAAAAAAGTACCACGCTGATTGTGGAAGTGCCGTCACTGAGTGGTGGCTTAACGCTGCGCCTGTCCGGTCCCGGCTTACGTGAGCCGCGCGCCGTTGCACCGCAGCTGCCGGAGGCGATTCTGCACTATCTGCGTGAGCGCCCACATCCGTTCCCACAGGGCGTGGATCTGATTTTCACCTGCGGTGAAGCGATGATGGCGCTGCCACGCACCACCGACGTGGAGGTGTGCTGATGTACGTTGCGGTCAAAGGGGGCGAAAAGGCGATAGCCAGCGCCCATCAGCTGCAGGCCGATCTGCGTCGTGGCGATCGCGAGGTCGCCGAATTGGGCTGCGATCAGGTGGCGCAACAGTTGGGTTTAGCGGTCGATCGCGTGATGACCGAAGGCGGCATCTACGATCCGCAGCTGGCGGCTTTAGCAATTAAACAGGCGAGCGGCGATCTGGTGGAAGCGATTTTCCTGCTACGCGCCTATCGCACCACGCTGCCGCGTCTCGCCGATAGCCTGGCGCTGGCAACCGCTGAGATGCGCCTCGAACGCCGTATCTCAGCGGTTTACAAAGATTTGCCGGGCGGCCAGGTGCTCGGCCCAACCTACGATTACAGCCATCGCCTGCTCGATTTCACCCTGCTGGCGAATGGCGAAACGCCCGCCGCGCCGCGTGACGATCAGGCGCTGCCACAACACTGTCCGCACGTGTTCAGCATGATGACGGCGGAAGGATTGGCGGCACGCGAAGAGGATGACGGCAGCGAGCCGTGCGACATCACCCGCGAACCGCCAGGCTATCCGGCAACGCGCGCCGCACGGCTGCAACAGCTGGTGCGCGGCGACGAAGGTTTTCTGCTGGCGCTCGGCTACTCGACGCAGCGCGGCTACGGCCGCAACCATCCGTTCGCCGGTGAAATTCGTACCGGTTATCTCAGCGTGTCAATCTGCCCGGAAGAGTTGGGTTTTGAGATTGAGATTGGCGAAATCCTGCTGACCGAATGCGAGATGGTGAACGGCTTCACCACCGAAACTGACAGCGCGCCGCACTTTACGCGCGGTTACGGCCTGGTGTTTGGCCGTTCCGAGCGTAAAGCGATGGCGATGGCGCTGGTGGATCGCGCGTTGCAGGCGCCGGAGTACCACGAACGCATTGCCGGCCCGGCGCAGGACGAAGAGTTTGTGCTGTCGCATGCCGACAACGTCGAAGCGGCGGGCTTTGTCTCGCATCTCAAACTGCCGCACTACGTCGATTTCCAGGCGGAGCTTGAGCTGCTGAAACAACTGCGCCAACCGCATCAGGAGCAGAACCATGAGTGAGTTAACCGGCTACAACAACGGTTATCTGGATGAGCAGACCAAACGCACCATCCGCCGCGCGATTCTCAAAGCGGTGGCGATTCCCGGTTATCAGGTGCCGTTCGCCGGACGTGAAATGCCGATGCCCTACGGTTGGGGCACCGGCGGCATTCAGATCACCGCCAGTATTATTGGCGATGCCGATGTGCTGAAAGTGATCGATCAGGGCGCGGATGACACCACCAACGCGGTATCCATTCGTCGCTTCTTCCAGCGCGTCAGCGGCGCGGCCACCACCGAAGCGACCCGTGATGCCACGCTGATCCAGACGCGTCACCGCATTCCGGAAACGCCGCTGGAAGAAGATCAAATCCTGATTTTCCAGGTGCCGATCCCTGAGCCGCTGCGCTTTATCGAGCCGCGTGAGACCGAAACCCGCACCATGCACGCGCTGGAGGAGTACGGCATCATGCAGGTGAAACTGTATGAAGATATCGCCCGCTACGGCCATATCGCCACCACCTATGCCTATCCGGTGAAGGTCAACGATCGCTACGTGATGGATCCGTCGCCGATCCCCAAATTCGACAACCCCAAAATGCACATGATGCCGGCGCTGCAGCTGTTTGGTGCCGGACGTGAGAAACGCATCTATGCGCTGCCGCCGTATACCATAGTGGAAAGCCTCGACTTCGACGATCACCCGTTCAGCGTGCAGCAGTGGGAAGAACCCTGCGCGCTGTGCGGTTCGCGCCACAGCTACCTCGACGAGGTGGTGATGGATGACGACGGTACGCGCATGTTTGTCTGCTCCGATACCGATTTTTGCCACCAGCAGCAGGAACAACAGCATGCACAGTGAACAGCCGCTGCTTGCGGTCAACCATCTCACGCACCTTTACGCGCCCGGCAAAGGGTTTGAAGAGGTGAGTTTTGAACTCTATCCTGGCGAAGTGTTAGGCATTGTTGGGGAATCCGGATCGGGCAAAACCACCTTGCTGCGCAGCCTGTCGGCACGCTTAGCGCCGCAGCAGGGCAACATTCTTTATCGCGCGCAGGATCTCTACCAGCTGAGCGAGAGCGATCGCCGCCGCTTGCTGCGCACCGAATGGGGCGTGGTGCATCAGCATCCGCTGGATGGTTTGCGTCCGCAAGTCACGGCGGGCGGCAACATCGGCGAGCGGCTGATGGCGGTGGGTCAGCGGCATTACGGTGATATCCGTAAAGAGGCGATGCGCTGGCTGCAGGATGTGGAGATCCCCGCTAACCGCATCGACGATCTGCCCACCACCTTTTCCGGCGGCATGCAGCAGCGTTTACAGATTGCGCGCAACCTGGTGACGCAGCCGACGCTGGTGTTTATGGATGAGCCAACCGGCGGGCTGGATGTGTCGGTGCAGGCGCGCCTGCTGGATCTGCTGCGCACGCTGGTGCGCGAGTTGAATCTGGCGGTGGTGATTGTGACGCACGATCTCGGCGTGGCGCGTTTGCTGGCGCATCGCCTGCTGGTGATGAAGCAGGGGCGCGTGGTGGAGAGCGGGTTGACCGACCGGGTGCTGGACGATCCGCATCATCCGTATACGCAGCTGCTGGTTTCATCGGTGCTTAACTAATGGCGGACATCACTATGCAACCTTTACTGCGCGTAGAGCATCTGAGCAAAACCTTTGTGCTGCACAACCAAAGCGGCGCCGCGCTGCCGGTATTGCAGGACGCCAATCTTGACGTCAGCGGCGGCGAATGCGTGGTGCTGCATGGCCGCTCCGGCAGCGGCAAATCCACGCTGCTGCGCGCGCTGTACGGCAACTATCAGGCCAACAGCGGTCACATCTGGCTGCAACATCAGGGCGAATGGATCGACATGGCCAACGCGCCCGCCCGCCAGATTCTGGCGATTCGCCGCCACACCGTCGGCTGGGTCAGCCAGTTTTTGCGCGTCATCCCGCGCGTGCCCACGCTGGAGATCGTCATGCAGCCGCTGCTGGAGCGCGGCACCGAGCGCGCCTTCTGCGAAAAGCGCGCCAAAGAGCTGCTGACGCGCCTCAATGTGCCGGAGCGTTTATGGTCACTGGCGCCGTCCACCTTCTCCGGCGGCGAACAGCAGCGCGTCAACATCGCACGCGGATTTATCGCCGACTATCCGGTGCTGCTGCTGGATGAGCCAACCGCCTCGCTCGACAGCGCCAACAGTGCTGCGGTGGTGGAACTGATTGAACAGGCGCGCGCCCGCGGTGCCGCCATTGTCGGTATTTTCCATGACGAAGCGGTGCGCGCACGCGTGGCCGATCGCCTGCACGTCATGCAGCCAATGCAAGCAGGAGCAGAAGCATGATCGTCAACAACGTCCAGCTGGTGCTGGAAAACGAAGTGGTAACGGGATCGCTGGAAATCCGTGACGGGCGCATCGCCAGCTTTAGCGACAGCGTCAGCCAACAGCCGGGCGCGCTGGATGGCGAAAACGCCTTCCTGCTGCCGGGTTTGGTGGAGCTGCACACCGATAACCTCGACAAGTTCTTTGCGCCACGTCCGAAGGTGGATTGGCCCGCCTATTCGGCGATGAGCAGCCACGATGCGCTGATGGCCGCCAGCGGCATCACCACGGTGCTGGATGCGATTGGCGTCGGCGACGTCCGCGATGGCGGCCATCGTCTGGATAATCTCACCAAAATGATCGACGCGATTCAGGACAGCAATCGCAAAGGCATTAACCGCGCCGATCACCATTTGCATCTGCGCTGCGAGCTGCCGCATAACACCACGCTGCCGCTATTTGAAGCGCTGATCAACACGCCGGAGCTGTCGCTGGTGTCGCTGATGGATCACTCGCCGGGCCAGCGCCAGTACGCCTCGCTGGAGATGTATCGCACCTATTATCAGGGCAAATATCAGCTCAACGACGAGCAGATGGATCAGTTTGAGCGTGAGCAGTTGGCGCTGGCCGCCGAGTTCTCCACGCCTAACCGCAACGCCATCGCCAGCTTGTGCCGTTCACGCGGCATTCCGCTGGCCAGCCACGATGATGCCACGGCGGCGCACGTTGCCGAATCGCATGCGGTCGGCAGCGCCATCGCCGAATTCCCCACCACGCTGGAGGCGGCACGCGCATCACGCAACTGCGGCATGCAGGTGCTGATGGGCGCGCCCAACATCGTGCGCGGCGGTTCGCACTCCGGCAACGTGGCGGCGGCAGAACTCGCCAGCCACGGCCTGCTGGATATTCTCTCCTCCGACTACTATCCCGCCAGCTTGCTCGACGCGGTGTTTCGGCTGGTGGCCGATGAGCGCAACACGCTGACGCTGCCGCAGGCGGCCGCGCTGGTGACCCACAATCCGGCGCGGGCAATTGGCCTGCAGGATCGCGGGCGCATCGCCGAAGGACTGCGTGCCGATTTGGTGCTGGTGCATACCGATCATGGTCATTCGCACATTCGTCACGTCTGGTCGCAAGGCAAGCGGGTGTTCTGATGGCGCGCCTGATCTGGCTTACCGGGCCTTCGGGCGCGGGCAAAGACAGCCTGCTGAACGCGCTGCGTGAAGCGCCGCCGGAGAATTTGCTGATCGCCCATCGCTACATTACGCGCGCCGCCGATGCGGGCGGCGAGAACCACGTGGCGCTAAGCGAAGCCGAGTTTCGACGGCGCGAGGCGCTGGGGTTGTTCGCCGTCAGCTGGCAGGCGCACGGCATGTATTACGGGCTGGGCGAGGAGATCGATCTGTGGCTGGCGCGCGGAATGAACGTGCTGGTGAACGGCTCGCGCCTGCATCTGCCGATGGTGCAGCAGCATTACGGCACGCAGCTGCTGCCGCTGGTATTGCAGGTTTCGCCAGCGGTGCTGGAGACGCGTTTGCGGCAGCGTGGGCGCGAGACAGAAGCGGAGATCGCGCAACGGCTGGCGCGTGCCGCCGAACCGCTGCCCGCGCACTGTTATGCGTTGAATAATGATGGTGCGTTGAGCGAAACACTGCTAACGCTGCGCCAGTTGCTGACCGCTCCAGCCGCTGTCACCGTTTAATCATTTTACTGTCATCAAGCTTTCATCCGTTTTGCCCGTAATAGCGAGCAATCAACAGCTCAGAAGAGATGGAGTGCAACATGGCACAGGCATTACTGAAAACCGTCGTCGACAATCCTTTCCCGCACGTTACCGGGCAGGGCAACAAGGTGCTGTCGGTGCAGGGATTGTGCAAAGCGTACGGCGCCAACCAGGTGCTGGATAACGTCAGCTTCGATCTGCATGCGGGCGAGCTGGTGGCGGTGATTGGCCGCTCGGGCGCAGGCAAATCGACACTGTTACACATGCTCAACGGCACCATCAGCGCTTCACAGGGCGCGATCCTCAGCAATCGCCACGGCGAAGTGGATCGCGATGTGGTGACGCTGAACAGCCGCCAGATGCGTGAATGGCGCAGCGAATGCGGCATGATCTTCCAGGACTTCTGTCTGGTGCCGCGCCTCGACGTGCTGACCAACGTGCTGCTCGGTCGTTTAAGCCAGACCTCGACGCTGAAATCGTTCTTTAAAGTCTTCTCCGAAACCGACCGCGCCCGCGCAATCGAACTGCTGCAGTGGATGAACATGCTGCCGCAGGCGCTGCAGCGTGCGGAAAATCTCTCTGGCGGCCAGATGCAGCGCGTAGCGATTTGCCGGGCGCTGATGCAGAACCCGCGCATTTTGCTGGCGGACGAACCGGTGGCGTCACTCGATCCGAAAAACACCAAGCGCATCATGGACGTGCTGCGTCAGGTGAGCGAGCAGGGCATCAGCGTAATGGTGAACCTGCACTCAATTGAATTGGTAAAAAGCTACTGCACCCGCGTCATCGGTATTCAGCGCGGCAAAGTGCTGTTTGATGGACATCCTTCCCGGTTGACCGACGGCCTGATGCATGAGCTGTACGGCGACGAAATTAACCAGCTCCACTAACTCCCACGGCAAGAGAAAACCTAAGAATGAAACTGACTTCTTTA
Organism: Pantoea sp. AG1095; assembly: GCF_003208415.1. Taxonomy (NCBI): domain Bacteria; kingdom Pseudomonadati; phylum Pseudomonadota; class Gammaproteobacteria; order Enterobacterales; family Erwiniaceae; genus Pantoea; species Pantoea sp. AG1095. The sequence goes on from NZ_QKMJ01000017.1 coordinate 30,495, forward strand.
GCTTTACTGACTATTGCGATGGCATTTGGCGCAAACGCAGCGGATGCACCAAAAGAGTTGAACCTCGGGATTCTTGGCGGCCAGAACGCCACGCAGCAGATTGGTGATAACCAATGCGTGAAAGATTTCTTCGATAAAGAGCTGCAGGTGGATACCAAACTGCGCAACTCGTCTGACTATTCAGGCGTGATTCAGGGCTTGCTGGGTAACAAAATCGACCTGGTGCTGAGCATGTCGCCCGCCTCGTTTGCCTCGGTTTATCTGCAGAACCCGAAAGCGGTGGATGTGGTGGGCATCGTGGTGGACGACAAAGACGGTTCGCAGGGTTATCACTCGGTGGTGATCGTGAAAGCCGACAGCCCGTACCAAAAGCTGGAAGACCTGAAAGGCAAATCGTTCGGCATGGCCGATCCGGATTCCACTTCCGGCTTCCTGATGCCGAACCAGGCGTTCAAGAAAGAGTTTGGCGGCACGGTGGACGATAAGTACAACAACACCTTCTCCAGCGTCACCTTTTCCGGCGGTCACGAGCAGGACATCCTCGGCGTGCTGAACGGCCAGTTCGAAGGCGCAGTAACCTGGACGTCGCTGATTGGTGACCGCGAAACCGGTTATACCTCGGGTGCCTTTGGTCGTTTGATTCGTATGGATCATCCGGATCTGATGAAGCAGATCCGCATTATCTGGCAGTCGCCGCTGATCCCGAACGGTCCGATTCTGGTGAGCAATAATCTGCCCGCTGACTTCAAAGCGAAAGTGGTGGCCACCATCAAGAAACTGGATAAAGAAGATCACGGCTGCTTTGTTAAAGCGGTTGGCGGTGCCCAGCACATCGGCCCAGCTACCGTGGCGGATTACCAGAATATCATCGATATGAAGCGTGATTTGATGAAGGGTACGCGCGGTTAGTTGTGGTGGGGTGCTTGCTGTTACCTTCCTCGGTTGGTGCTGGCTGTCCCCCATCCCGGCCTTCCCCCACAAGTGGGGGAAGGAGATGCTGCCACATGCGACTTCGGAGCTGCATTTTGCACCATCTTCCTCCCCCATTAATGGGGGAGGACCGAGGAGGGGGACAGCGAGCACAATCCAGCAAGCACCCTCCAACGAGCACAATCCAGCAAGTCCCCAACCAACAGGAATCCCCCCTTGACCGATTTCGAACACTACTACCAACGCATCCGCCGCCAGCAAAAGCGCGACTCGCTGCTGTGGTCGCTGCTGTTACTGGCGCTCTATCTGGCCGCGGGCAAGATGGCGGAATTTAACCTGCTCACCGTCTGGCAGTCGCTGCCACACTTTTTCGATTACATTGGCGAAACCCTGCCGGTGCTGCATCTCCCGCTGCTGTTCGCTGACGGCAAAACCGAGGGATCGCTGGCTTACTGGGGCTATCGCCTGCACTACCAGCTGCCGCTGATCTGGGAAACGTTACAACTGGCGCTGTCGTCCACCATCGTGGCGGTGGCGGTGGCTGGCGTGCTGGCGTTCTTCGCCGCCGACAACACTCAAACGCCACGCAGCCTGCGCATGGCGATCCGTGCGTTTGTCGCCTTCCTGCGCACCATGCCCGAACTGGCGTGGGCGGTGATGTTCGTGATGGCGTTTGGCATTGGGGCCATTCCTGGCTTCCTCGCGCTGGCGCTGCACACCGTCGGCAGCCTGACCAAACTGTTCTACGAAGCGATTGAGAGCGCCTCGGATAAACCGGTGCGCGGCCTCGCGGCGTGCGGTGCCAGCAAACTGCAGCGCATGCGCTTTGCCTTCTGGCCGCAGGTCAAACCAACGTTTCTCTCCTACAGCTTTATGCGTCTGGAGATCAACTTCCGCTCCTCCACCATCCTCGGATTGGTGGGCGCGGGCGGTATCGGGCAAGAGCTGATGACCAATATCAAACTCGATCGTTACGATCAGGTCAGCATCACGCTGTTGCTGATCATTGTGGTGGTGTCGCTGCTGGATACGCTATCCGGCTGGCTGCGTCGCCGCGTAGTGGAAGGAGACGCAGCATGATCGCCTTAGCGCCGGATGTCGCCAAACTCAAGCAGGAGCATGCCGCCCTGTTTGCTGCGCAAAATCGCTATCTGCGCCGCGTTGCGCTGGTGGCGCTGGCCATCGCGCTCTATTACCTGTTCTTTTTCGAGTTCTTTGGCATTGATTGGAGCCGTTTTCTCATCGGCTGCCAGCAGCTCAGCCGCTATTTCCTGCGTATGTTTGTCTGGCAGGACTTCCTCAACTGGCCGTTTGCTTACTACTTCACGCAAGTCGGGATTACGCTGGCGATTGTGTTCTCCGGCACGCTGACCGCGTCACTGATCGCCTTGCCGGTCTCGTTCCTGGCGGCACGTAACGTAATGCACGATCCGCTGACGCGTCCGATTGCGCTGGTGGTGCGTCGCGTACTGGATGTGCTGCGCGGCATCGACATGGCGATTTGGGGGCTGATCTTCGTGCGTGCCGTCGGCATGGGACCGCTGGCCGGCGTGCTGGCGATCGTGATGCAGGATGTCGGCCTGCTCGGCAAACTCTACGCTGAAGGGCACGAAGCGGTGGAGCGTTCGCCGAGTCGCGGTCTCAGCGCGGTGGGCGCGAACAGCCTGCAAAAACATCGCTACGGCATTTTCACCCAATCGTTCCCGACCTTCCTCGCGCTCAGCCTGTATCAGATTGAGTCCAACACCCGCTCCGCAGCGGTGCTGGGCTTTGTTGGCGCGGGTGGCGTCGGCCTGGTGTATGCCGAGAACATGCGTTTGTGGAACTGGGATGTGGTGATGTTCCTGACCCTGATTCTGGTGGCGGTGGTGATGGTCATGGATGTTGTCTCCAGCAAGCTGCGTAAACGTTACATCACGGGGAAAGGGGTGCCGTTGTGGCAGCCTGCCGCGCGCGACTGAGCCGTTCACTGCGCTGCCAGGCGCGCTCCAGCGCCTGCACCAGCTGCGCCTGATGCCAGGGTTTTGCCAGCCGCTCACACAGCGGCAGCGTGACCTGCGTCTGGCGCAGATCCTGACCGCTGATCAACACCGTTGCCAGATGCGGCCACTGCGCCTGCGCCTGGCGAATCACATCCGCGCCGTTAATGCCGCCCGGCAGCATCAAATCACTGATTAACAGATCGATATCTGGCGTCTGGCGCAGCAGCCTCAGCGCGCTTTCGCCGTCGCCACACTCCAGCGTCAGATAACCCAGCTGATGCAGATGTTCGCACAGCGTTTGCCGCACCGTCGGTTCATCATCCAGCACCAACACCAGCCGATCGTTGCTGGCCTGCGGCACCAGCGGCGGCGGCACGCTGAGCGGTTGCGCCGCTTCGGGCGCGCGCGGCAATAATAGCCGCACGGTGGTGCCTTGTCCCGGCGCGGTTTCCAGCTCAATCTGGCCGCCGGATTGCCGCACAAAGCCATACACCATCGATAAGCCCAAACCGCTGCCGCTGCCGATGGCTTTGGTGGTGAAGAACGGCTCAAACACCTGTTCACGCACCTCGGCCGACATGCCGCAGCCGTGATCGATCACTTCAATGGTAACGCGATCGCGCTTGCCGTCGGCTTCCTGTTTACGCTGATTCCAGATACGCAGGCGGATTTCGCCGCTCTGCTGCGCCATGGCATCGCGCGCGTTGACCACCAGATTGATCAGCGCGTTCTCCAGCTGTCCGGCATCGATCCACGCTGGCCAGCCGGGACGCTGCGCATCAATCACCAGTTGCTGGCCGGGCAGCAGCGCGTGCTGCAGCAGCGAATGCAGATTATCCACCAGCTCCACCACCGACACCGCGCGCGGGTAGAGCGCCTGCTTGCGTGAGAAGGCCAGCAAGCGCTGCGTCAGCTGCGCCGCACGGTCGGCGGCCTGACGCGCACGCTCGATACGGCTGGCGAGCGTGCCGGGCGGCAGCTGATCGACGGTTAACGCCAGGCTGCCGATGATCACCGCCAGCAGATTATTGAAGTCGTGCGCCAGTCCGCCGGTCAGCTGTCCCACCGCTTTCATCTTCTGGCTGTGCAGCAGCGCTTCCTCCAGCGCCTTGCGTGTGGTGCGCTCCAGCACGGTATTCACCATGCCGCGCCGTGGCACCGGACTGAAGCGCAACTCCAGCGTGCGGCCATCCGCCAGCCGCACTTCCTGCGCATCAGCTAATCCGTTGAGCTCGACATCAACGCGTTTTAATAGCTGCTGATAGTGCAAACCGCGATGCAGTTCGCGCGGCGCGATGCCGAGCAGCTCGGCATATTGCGCATTCCATACCACCAGCTGACCGCTGTTATCGAACAGCGCAAAGCCGTCGCGCATGGCGAGAAAGGTCGATTCCAGCTGGTTGCTTTTCTCTTTTAGCAGGCGCGAAGTGTGCGCCAGCGACGCGGTATTGCGCGCAAACACGTTAAAGGCGCGCGCCAGATCGCCCAGCTCATCGCGCCGCGCCAGGCCCGGCACGTTGACGCTCTTTTCACCCTGCGCCAGCCGCGTCATGGCGTGGGCGATGGCGGTCAGACTCGAACCGAGATTGCGGTAGATGTAGTAACCGGCGTAACCGGTGATCAGCAGCGCCAGCAACATAAACAGGCCGATAAAGCCGATGATCGAATCCAGCTCTTCATGCGTCACCGCGCTGCGGGCGTCACTCTGTTGCGCCACCAGCTGCACGTAATGGGTGATGTCGTCGTTGAGCATCGCCACCAGCGCTTTGATGCGATAAGTCGCGTAGGCGATGGCGATATCGCTTTGCTCCAGCTGCTGCGCCACCGGCTGCAAATCCGTGCTGGTGGCGATCAGCCGCTGCACCTGGGTATTCAGCACACCGTTAAGCCTTAACGTTTGCCACTGGCGCAGCACGGAAGGCAATTGCTGCACTGCGGCCTGCGGCGCGCTGGATTGAATCGCCACGCTGAATAAGCTGTGGGTTTGCTGACGCAGCGCGGCAGAAGGGGAATCGGTGCGCGTAAGCAGGTCAATGCGATTGAGTAACAGCTGCGATTGCCACAAGCCGCTCAGCATCACGTTGCGCTGCAGATGGCGCTGATGCCCGGCGCGCAGCAATTGATTAATGGTTTGTTCCAGCGTCTGGCTGCGCTCACGAATACGCGCTAGCAGCTGCGGCTGCTGTGCCGCCAGCGGCGCACTTGCCAGCAAGCTCAGCGACTGTTGCAGTTCCCGCTGCGTTTGCTGCAGGCGCGCCGATTCACTCTGATACTCCAGCGCACCGACCACCTGCGATAACCGCACCGCCGCAATGGCCACATTGGCGGTGTCGCGCGCCAGCGCCAGGCTGCCGTTCATATCGGCCAGCGTTTGTGCCTGCGCCTGTTCCTGAATGTGACCTGCGTGGCGAAATCCAAAAATCGCGACCAGGCTCACCGCCAGTGTCACCGACATCACCAGCAGATTAAACAGCAGCAGGCGACTGCGCGCGCCCGCGTGCCAGTGCAGACTGTGACTCATGGCTGCCACTCCTTACCGCTCAACTGCTGGCGAGTATAGAAGCGCGATCGGGGCGAAATATGACAAATATGAATGGCCGCTGACATTTTCCATTTATCTAAGCAGGTTTTACTCGCTGCAACCTTCGCCAGCAGGAGTCTGTAAATGGATGCCACACCGATACTCTCCATGCGGGGAATCACCCGACGCTTCGGCAACTTCTATGCGCTCAAGGGCGTGGATCTCACGGTCTGGCCCGGTGAAGTGCATGCGCTGATGGGCGAAAACGGCGCGGGCAAAAGTACTTTGATGAAAATTCTGGCCGGCGCCTATACCGCCAGCAGCGGGGAAATTCTTATCGACGGCCAGCCGTATGTCATAAAAGGCCCAAAAGAGGCGTTGGCGGCAGGCATCACCCTGATTTATCAGGAGATCAATCTGGCACCCAATTTGACGGTGGCGGAGAACATCTTTCTCGGCAGTGAAATCACGCGTGGAGGCCTGGTGAAGCGTCGCCAGATGGCGGAAGAGGCGCAGCGGGTGATTGATCGCCTGGGTGCGCAGTTCAGCGCCACCGATCTGGTGAGCCGCCTGAGTATTGCCGAGCAGCAGCAGGTGGAAATCGCCCGCGCGCTGCACCGCAACAGCCGCATTCTGGTGATGGATGAGCCGACTGCCGCACTCTCCAACCGTGAAACCGAGCAGCTGTTTGCGCTGATTAAACGGCTGCGCAGTGAAGGCATGGCGATCATCTACATCAGCCATCGCATGGCGGAAGTATATGAGCTATCGGATCGCGTGAGCGTGCTGCGTGACGGGCAGTACGTCGGTAGCCTGACGCGCGAGCAGCTTAACGCCAGCGAGCTGGTGCGCATGATGGTCGGGCGGCCGCTCAGCGATCTGTTCAACAAAGACCGCGATATTCCGCTCGGCGACATCCGTCTCGCCGTCAATCACCTGTGCGATAAACACAAAGTGCGTCCCAGCAGCCTGTCGGTGCGTGCCGGCGAGATTGTCGGGCTGGCGGGGCTGGTCGGTGCCGGGCGCAGCGAACTGGCGCAGCTGATTTTTGGCGTGCATCAACCGAGCGGCGGTGAGATCTGGATCGACGGCGTGAAAGTGCAGATTCACTCGCCGCGCGACGCCATCGCACGCGGCATCGGTTTTCTCACCGAGAACCGCAAAGAGCAGGGCTTGTTCCTTGAACTGGCGGCGCAGGACAACATTGTGATGGCGACGCTGGAACGCGACGCCAGCTACGGCCTGCTCAATCGGCGCAAAGGGCAGAAGATTGCCAGCGAGGCGATTGATGCGCTGAACATCCGCGTGCCGCATGCGCAGGTACGCGCGGGCGGCTTGTCCGGCGGTAATCAGCAGAAGCTGCTGATTTCACGCTGGGTGGCGATTGCACCGCGCATCCTGATTCTCGATGAGCCGACGCGCGGCGTTGATGTCGGCGCCAAGAGCGAAATCTACCGCATGATGCAGCAGATGGCGCAGCAGGGCGTGGCGATTTTAATGATCTCCAGCGAGTTACCGGAAGTGGTGGGCATGAGCGACCGCGTTTATGTGATGCGTGAAGGCGCCATCGCCGGTGAGTTGAGTGGGGCAGAGATTAGCCAGGAAAACATTATGACACTGGCCACCGGCGCGCAGCCGGTTCAGGCCTGAGGAGAGCGCAATGACCAGTGAATCCGCACGCGTAAAAAGTCCCACCCTCAAGCGCGCGTTAATGAGTGACCTGCTGCAAACCGTCGGCATCCTGCCGATTCTGATCCTGATCGTGGCGGTGTTCGGCTTTGTCACGCCGAACTTCTTCACCGAGGGCAATCTGCTCAACATTACGCGTCAGGCCTCGATCAACATCGTGCTGGCGGCGGGCATGACCTTTGTCATTCTCACCGGCGGCATCGATTTGTCGGTGGGATCGATGCTCGGCACCACGGCGGTGGTGGCGATGGCGGTGTCGCTCGATCCGGCATTTGCGTCACTGACGATCCCGGCGGCGTTAGGTGCCGGGCTGATTATGGGGTTGTTCAACGGCATTCTGGTGGCGTGGGCGGGGCTGCCGCCCTTTATTGTCACGCTCGGCACCTACACCGCGATGCGCGGCGCGGCTTATCTGCTAGCGAACGGCACCACGGTGATCAACTCCGACATCAACTTTGAATGGATAGGCAACGGCTATCTCGGGCCGGTGCCGTGGCTGATCATCATCGCCTTTGCGGTGATCGCGCTGTGCTGGTTCATTCTGCGCCGCACTACCTTAGGCGTACACATTTATGCCGTTGGCGGCAACGTGCAGGCGGCGCGCCTGACCGGCATCAAAGTCAGCGTGGTGCTGCTGTTTGTCTACGCCATGAGCGGCTTGCTGTCGGGGCTGGCCGGATTGATGAGCGCCTCGCGGCTCTACAGCGCCAACGGCAACCTTGGCGTCGGTTACGAGCTGGATGCGATAGCGGCGGTGATCCTCGGTGGCACCAGCTTTGTCGGCGGCATCGGCACCATCACCGGCACGCTGATTGGTGCGCTGATTATCGCCACGCTGAATAACGGGATGACGCTGATGGGCGTCTCCTATTTCTGGCAGTTAGTGATTAAGGGCGCGGTGATCATTATCGCGGTGTTGATCGATAAGTACCGGACGCGGCATCACGTGGGTTGAGTTACAAGGTGCTGGCTGTTTTAGAAGGTGCTGGCTGTCCCAGACTGTGCTGGCTGTCCCCCTCCTCGGTCCTCCCCCATTAATGGGGGAGGAAGATGCTGCCACATGCTCGTACTGAAGCTGCATGTGGCAACGTCTCCTTCCCCCGCTTGCGGGGGAAGGCCGGGATGGGGGACAGCGAGCACTAATCATAAAAACCAAAAAGCAGGAGAACATCGACTATGCGTTTTAATCCGATTCTAACCGGACTGCTGGCGGCTACGCTTTTGAGCGCGCCATTGGTGCAGGCCAAAGAGCTGAAATCCATTGGTGTGACCGTCGGCGATCTCGCCAACCCGTTCTTCGTGCAGATCACCAAAGGTGCCGAGCTGAAAGCGCGTGAACTGGCGGGCGACAAAGTCAACGTAACGCTGGTCTCCAGCGGCTACGATCTCGGCCAGCAGGTGGGGCAGATTGACAACTTCATCGCCGCTAAAGTGGACATGATCATCCTTAACGCCGCCGATTCCAAAGGTATCGCGCCCGCGGTAAAACGTGCGCGTGATGCCGGGATTGTGGTGGTGGCGGTCGACGTGGCGGCAGACGGCGCTAACGCCACTATCACCTCTGACAACACCGCCGCCGGTGCCATGGCGTGTAAATACATCTCCGACCGCCTGAAGGCCAAAGGCAACGTGGTGATCATCAATGGACCGCCGGTTTCTGCGGTGCAGAACCGTGTCGAAGGCTGCATGACCGAGCTGAAAACCCATCCGGACATCAAGCTGCTCTCCTACAACCAGAACGCCAAAGGCAGCCGCGAAGGTGGCCTCGAAGTGATGACCGGCCTGCTGTCGGCCAATCCGAAGATCGATGCAGTGTTCGCGATTAACGACCCAACGGCAATTGGTGCCGATCTGGCGGCGAAACAGGCGCAACGCAATGAGTTCTTTATTGTCGGCGTCGATGGATCGCCAGACGGTGAAGAGGCGCTGAAACGCAAAGGCTCGCTGTTCGTGGCCACGCCAGCGCAGGACCCGCAGGTGATGGCGGCGAAAGCGGTGGAGATCGGCTATGACATCCTGCAGGGCAAGCCCGCGCCAGATAAGCCGGTACTGATTCCGGTGACGATGATCGATCGTAACAGCGTCAGCAGCTACAAAGGCTGGACGGTGAAGTAAGCAGCCGCTGTCCCTCACCCTAACCCTCTCTCATAAATGGGAGAGGGGACAAATAGCGCCCTCTCCTGCTTGCGGGAGAAGGCTGGGGTGAGGGACAGCGTGGAAAGGAGGAGAAGATGCAACGCTCAGAAGTGAATGCGATCTTACAACGCACCCGCGAATTCTTTATGCGTCAGGATGTGCATCTGCCGCCGTGGGCCGATTACGGCCTCAGCCAGTGGCGCGCGCTCGATAAACATGACGCCGATGAACTGCTGGCGCTGCATCTTGGCTGGGATGTCACCAGCTTCGGCGCTGACGATTTCAATCAAACCGGTTTAACCCTGTTCACACTGCGCAACGGTTCGCGGGGTGGCCAGCCGTGGGCCAAACCTTATGCCGAAAAAATCATGCATGTGCGCGAAGGGCAGGTCACGCCGTTGCATTATCACCCGCAAAAGATGGAAGACATTATCAATCGCGGCGGCGGCAATCTGATCGTCACGCTGCATAACCGTGCGGGCAATCAGCTGGCTGATACGGCGGTTAACGTCACACTCGATGGCATCCGCCAAACCCACGCCGCCGGTTCGCAGCTGCGTTTATCGCCGGGCGAAAGCGTTACCTTGTTGCCGGGCATCTGGCACAGCTTTTGGGGCGAAGAGGGCTACGGCGATGTGCTGGTGGGTGAAGTCTCGATGCCCAATGACGACGAACATGACAACGTGTTTCTCACGCCGCTGGCGCGCTTCAATCCGCTGGATGAAGATGAAGCACCACGCTGGCTGCTGTGTAACGAATATCACCGCTGGCTGGCCTAAAGGAGCCTGATATGGCACTGATTTCACTGGCGCAGGGTTTGGCCCATGCGCAACAGAACGGCTACGCGCTTGGCGCGTTTAACGTCCTCGACACCCATTTCCTGCGCGCGCTCTATCAGGCCGCTGAGCGGCAGCGCTCGCCGTTTATTATCAGCATCGCTGAAGTGCATTTTAAGTATGTCAGCCTCGAGCATTTGGTCGCCGCGGTGCGCACCGAAGCGGCGCTGCACGCTATTCCGGTGGTGCTGCATCTCGATCATGGCCTGCATTTTGAGGCGGTGATGCAGGCGATTCGCCTTGGCTTCACCTCGGTCATGTTCGATGGATCGACGCTCAGCTACGAGGAGAACGTGCGCCAGACGCGCGAGGTGGTGAAGATGTGTCACGCGCTCGGCGTGTCGGTGGAGGCCGAACTCGGTGCGGTGGGCGGCGATGAAGGCGGTGCGCTGTTTGGCGAGGCCGACAGCGATAAATTTACCGATCCGGCGCAGGCCGCTGATTTTGTGCACTCCACCGGCATTGATTGCCTGGCGGTGGCGATTGGCAATGCGCACGGCAAATACAAAGGCGAACCCAAACTCGACTTCGACCGGCTGGCAGCGATTCGCGCGACGGCCGGCATTCCGCTGGTGCTGCATGGCGGTTCCGGCATTAGCGACGCGGATTTCCGCCGCGCCGTCAGCCTTGGCATCAACAAAATCAATTTTTATACCGGCATGTCGCAGGCGGCGCTTGGGGCGATTGAAGCGCAGATCGCCCAACGCGATGCGCGCTACGACGCCTTTGCTGAGTTGTTGATGGCGGTAGAGCGCGACATCGCCAACGTGGTGGCGCAGCAGATGCAGGTATTCGGCAGCGCCGGGAGGGCATAACCGCATGGTGCGTAACGGAATCATCGGTGCCGGCAGCATGCTGGTGGATCACGTGCAGCGCATCAGCCATTGGCCGGAACAAGGTTGGCTAACCGAGATTCAGCACAGCGAGAAGTGCAGCGGCGGCGCGGCGCTCAACGTACTGTTTACGCTGGCGCGCATGCAGCTGAATCTGCCGCTGGCGGGCGTCGGCATGGTGGGCGAGGACAGCGACGGCGACTACATTCTGCAACTGCTGGACGATCATCACATTGACCGCCAGTTTGTGCAGCGCATCGCAAGCATCAATACGGCGATGACGCAGGTGATGACCACGCCGGATGGCCAGCGCACCTTCTTCCATGCGCGCGGCGCCAATGGCAAGCTCGATCTGGCGCACTTCGCCGACGTCTTCACGTCCCATCGCATCTTCCATCTCGGGTATTTACTGCTGCTGGATAGCCTTGATGTGCCGGACGATCAATACGGCACGCGCAGCGCACGGCTGCTGGCGCAGATGCAGCAGCGCGGCTATCTCACCTCCCTCGATTTGGTATCGCGCGTGGGCGAATATCGACCGCTGGTGGTGCCTGCGCTGCGCTGGCTCGATTATCTGGTGATCAACGAACTGGAGGCGCAATCACTCACCGGCATCAGTTTGCGCACGCCGCACGGGCTTGCCGCCCCCGAAGCTTTTGCCGAGGCGGCTACCTGGCTAATGCAGCAAGGCGTACGTCAGCGGGTGGTGATCCACGCACCCGAAGGCGCGTGGGGCCAGCAAGCGGACGGCGAAGAGCGCTGGCAACCGGCGTGGTGCTTAGCGCCAGAAGAGATCGTTGGCAGCGTGGGGGCGGGCGATGCGTTTTGCGCCGGTGTGCTCTATGCCAGCCATGAAGGCTGGTCGCTGACGGAAACGCTGAAGCTGGCGCACACCTGCGCCTGTTTTAATCTGCATGCTGCCAACGCGCTGGACGGCACGCGGCCATTAGCCGAGATGCAGCGCTGGATGGATCAGGCGATTTGCGTTTCACGTGCCGAAGAAGCCGGACGCATCACGTCGGCGGAGAAAACATAGCCGAGACCGCGAATGGTGCGGATCAGGTTCGGTTGATGCGGATTGATTTCTATCTTGCGTCGAAGCCGCATAATCAGTACATCAATAGTGCGATCAAACACCTCAAGGCTTTCGCTGTGCGTCAGTTCGAGCAGTTGATCGCGGGTTAATACTTTGCGCGCATGCGCCACCAGCGCGCGCAGCAGCGTGTATTCACCTTGCGTTAGCGGCACGCTTTCACGCTGCGGATTGAACAGTTGGCAGCGCGCATCGTCGAGGCGCCAGCCGTTAAATTGCCAACCTTCATCTGCTAACGCTTCCGGCTGCGCCAGCCGTCCGCAGCGTCGCAGCGCCGCGCGTGCCCGAGCCACTACCACGCGCGGGTTGAACGGCTTGGCGATGTAATCATCCGCGCCCATCTCCAGCCCCACCACCATATCCGCTTCCGAACCCATGCCGGTCAACATGATCACCAGCAGATCGGGACGCTGCCGCTGCATCTGTTGCAGCACCAGCAAGCCGTTGGTGTCTGGCAGCATCATATCCAGCATCACCAGTGAAATTTCCGGGTGTAGCGTGAGCAGGGCTAGCGCATCTTTACCCTGATGGCAGCAATAAACGGTAAATACATGTTCATTCAACACATCGTGCAGCAATTCGCACACTGCACGATCATCATCGACCACCAGAATCGCGGGCTTCATGGATGCGCCTCTTTTGTTACGAAAGGGTTAAAAGCAGTGTAACCCGATGTTTTTTACCTGCTGATTAAGGCAACAGAAACGTGAGCGCCATCGCCTGGCAGAGTGCGGAAGCGTGCAGTGCCGCACTCTTTTTGCCAAACCATCGTCAGGTAGGAAAACGATTGCGCGGCGCTGGTGCAATGCACCATAATCGCGCCTCATTCTGGTTCAGAATAATCTTAGCCGCAGCCGCAAATGAAAACGTAATCGATTGCGTAGGGGAGTGGCATAGCTATTGCTATATGGACAGGGGAAAGCGCAAGGTTTCACAACCTGTTGTCCAGTTTGCTTCGCTTTCAAAACAACAATAAGCATGTAAACCACATTGGCAAGGAGCGCGCGCATTCGTGCCGACTCCGCTCATGAGAGATGATGATGTTAGAAAAACTCTTCAAACTAAAAGCGCACAACACCACGGTTCGCACCGAAATCATTGCGGGTATCACCACCTTCCTGGCAATGGCTTACATCCTGTTTGTTAACCCGAGCATTCTCGGCGCAACCGGCATGGATAAAGGTGCGGTCTTCGTGGCGACCTGTCTGGCGGCGGCGATTGGCTGTGTGTTAATGGGCCTGATCGCTAACTATCCGATTGCACTTGCACCGGGCATGGGCCTCAACGCCTTCTTCACCTACACCGTGGTGCTGCATATGGGTTACACCTGGCAAGTCGCGCTGGGCGCGGTGTTCTTGTCGGCGGTGATCTTCTTTGCCATGTCGCTTTTCAAAATCCGTGAGTGGATTATTAACAGTATTCCGCTGCCGCTGCGTGCCGGTATTGGTGCCGGTATCGGTCTGTTCCTGGCGATTATCGCGCTGGAAGGCGCGGGTATCGTGGTGGATAACCCAGCAACGCTGGTTGGCCTGGGCGACCTGACCAAACCGGGTCCGCTGCTGGCGCTGCTCGGCTTCTTCATCATTGTGGTGCTGGAAGCGCGTCGCGTTACCGGTGCGGTGCTGATCGGCATTCTGGTGGTGACCTTCATTTCTATGGGCATTGGCCTGACACCGTTTGGCGGCGTGTTCTCCGCTCCGCCCTCTATCGCGCCAACCTTTATGCAGCTGGATATCGCCGGTGCCTTTAACGTCGGTTTGGTGAGCGTAATCTTCGCCTTCCTGTTCGTGGACGTGTTCGATAACACCGGCACCTTGCTGGGTGTGACCAAGCGCGCCGGTCTGGCGGATGAGCAGGGCAACGTGCCGAAAATGGGCCGTGCGTTGATCGCAGATAGCGCCGCCGCGCTGTTCGGCTCGCTGCTTGGTACTTCAACCACCACCAGCTATGTGGAATCTGCTGCCGGCGTCAGCGCCGGTGGCCGCACCGGCCTGACGGCGATTGTGGTGGCGATTCTGTTTCTGCTGAGCCTGTTCTTCTCGCCGCTGGCGGGCAGCGTACCGGTTTATGCCACCGCACCAGCGCTGCTGTTTGTGGCGGTGCTGATGGCGTCTGGCCTGGCGGATATTGACTGGAAAGATATCACCACCGCCGCGCCGGTAACCGTGACCGCGCTGACCATGCCGCTGACCTACTCGATCGCCAACGGTATTGCGTTCGGCTTCATCACCTGGACGGTGGTGAAACTGCTGAGCGGCCGCACCAAAGAGGTCAACCCGGCGCTGATCATTTTGTCGATTCTGTTTGTTATCAAACTGGGCTGGCTGAGCGCGTAAATGTTGCTTAACGGAAGCCCGCTCGGGCTTCCGTGTCTGCTGTTGCATCCCTTCGTTTATTTTCTGCGTGACACTTCGCAATCCTTTTTGATGCTCACTTTCCTTACCTCTCAAAACAGCCCAGGCTGTGCGTGTTATTTGAACCTGCCCGCAAAAAATGTGCTGTGAATGGCGGGATCGTGGAATGTTAACGCTGCGCAAATCTGTTTCACTAACAGTGTGGTGGAAAGATTGAGCTGCGCGATGGAAGAGGATTCGGTGATGGATTACCCCATTAGCAATACAACTCGTGTGTTCCCACCGCTTATTTTTGACGTTGGTAACAAAGGAGATCATCAAATGGAACAACTCACCAAACGAGTTGAAGAGCTGGAAAAAACCACGCAGCAGATTCAGATGGATGTTGCTGTGCTAACTGCGCGTTCAGAGCATTTTGCGACTAAAGCGGATATCGAAAAGGTCAGGGCCGAGCAGGGCGTGATGCGTGTGGAGATTATGGGCGAGCTGGGGGCGCTTGAACAACGTCTCGATAAAAAGTTTGAGCGGATGGAAGACAAATTCGATAAAAAGTTCGAAAAGATAGATGAGAAGTTTGGAAAGATAGATGAGAAGTTCGAAAGGATTGATGAGAAGTTTGAAAGGATTGATGAGAAGTTCGAAAGAGTTGATCAGAGATTCAATCAGCTGGAAGATAGAATATCTGCCTTCAACAACAGCATCACCTGGAAAATCATGATACCGACCGGCCTTCTGGTGCTGGCGTGGTTTGTGCAGAATATCGTTTTGAAAATGTCATGACGCGCTTTACTGCACGGTTCCGGCCCTTCATGGGCCAGAACTCATCATGATTACCTAAACGGCGGCTCGTTGAAGGTTCTCAGCTTCCTCGAATGCAGCTTGTCGCCTTCAGCTCGCAGCAGTTCTACCGCGCAGATGCCAATCTGCAGGTGCTCAGAGATTGCGCCCTCATAGAAGCGGTTTGCCTGGCCCGGTAGCTTGATCTCGCCATGCAGCGGTTTATCGGATACGCATAGCAAGGTGCCGTAAGGCACGCGGAAGCGATAACCCTGCGCGGCTATGGTGGCGCTCTCCATATCAACCGCTACGGCGCGGCTCAGGTTGAAGCGCAGCGCCGAAGCGGAGTAGCGCAGCTCCCAGTTACGGTCATCGGTGGTGACCACGGTGCCGGTGCGCAGGCGCTGTTTAACTTCTTCGCCGGGCATGCCGCTGACCGCTTTGGTGGCGTCATACAGTGCGCGCTGCACTTCGGCGATGCTGGGGATTGGGATATCTGGCGGCAGTACGCTATCCAGTACGTGGTCGTCGCGCAGGTAGGCATGCGCCAGCACATAGTCGCCGATGGTCTGGCTTTCGCGCAGTCCACCGCAGTGGCCAATCATCAGCCAGGCGTGCGGACGAATCACCGCCAGGTGGTCACAGATGGTTTTGGCATTGGATGGGCCCACGCCAATGTTCACCAGCGTAATGCCGCGACGATTCGGTGATGTCAGGTGCCATGCCGGCATTTGGTGCTTCTTCCACGCCAGATCGGACATCATCGCCGTCGGGTCTTGCGTATCGGCGGTGATCACCACTTCACCGGCGCAGGCCAGGCTGTCGTAAGGCGTGGTGGGATCCTGCACCTGCTCAATCGCCCAGCGCACGAACTCATCGACGTAGCGCGTGTAGTTGGTAAACAGCACGAACGGCTGAAAGTGCTCTACGCTCGTGCCGGTGTAGTGGCGCAGGCGTGCCAGTGAGAAATCGGTGCGCAGGGCGTCAAAGTGCGACAGCGGGAAAATCGCATTGGCGTGGAACAGGCCGTCGGCGGTTTCATCACCGATTTGCGACAGTTCGGTGGTGGGGAAATGGCGTGCGATGCTGGCGCTCATTGAGCGGTCCAGTGACAAGCCGTCAATCACATAAGGATAAGGAATTTCCTGCTGTGAAGGCGCGACCTCAATCAGCACGTCGTACTCCTTCTCCAGCATCTGCAGCTGCTCGCTGAGATAGTGCCGCAGTAGCGCCGGGCGCGTGATGGTGGTGCTGTAGCTGCCGGTATGGGTAAAACGTCCCCACGCGCGGGTGCGATTTTGCTGCGGACCTTCACCCAGCCAGGTGATGCGCAGCTGCGGATAAACAAACAGCCCTTGCTGACGCGCGGCCTCATCCGGCAACTGTCCGGTGGCAGTGAAATCGCGAATGGCGTTGCGCAGCGCGTCAACGGCTGCGTCGTACAGGCGTTCTAGTTCGTCCAGCGCTTGCTGGCTGCTCAATCCGTTCCGTTGTGTATTCATGGGTTCTCCTTCAGAAACATGGACCGTTTTCACCAGAGCATAGCGGATAAACCCTGCGCTACGATGAAGAATCTGTGATCGACCGCATTCTGCACCATCACGGTGCTGGTGCGTGGCGTAACCGCGGCTATGTTTATGATCAGCAGGGATGTTACATCGCGTGTCTCCTGTTCTGGAGCGATGCCCGAGTAATAAATCGTCCACCTTCGCGGTATTGGCGAGCTTATTGCTTAGTTTTCAACCGTGGCCTTAATGAATCTATCCCGTTCTTAAAGCAGGTTGCCATAAATGGCGACTCTTCGGGTGTTGGAGGCCGCACTCTGTTCTGCCGAAGTTTCAGAAATTGATTTCTCCCAGGCCGTGGTATGGCTCCGTTCCTGACCCGTTGAGGATTGAAAGCATGTCTTTGAAATTCATAAAACACCCAATGAAGGTGGCGATTGCAGGTTGTTTAAGCGTGGCCTTTTACGCTCAGGCAGATATTAAAATTGGTGTGGCGGGTCCGTTCTCTGGGCCTAATGCGACGTACGGCGCGCAATACTGGAAAGGCGCAAGCCAGGCCGCGGAGGATATCAATGCGGCAGGCGGCATCAACGGCGAGAAAATCGTGCTGGTGCAGGGCGACGACGCGTGTGAACCGAAGCAGGCGGTATCCGTCGCTAACCGATTGGTCGATCAGGATAAAGTGATGGCGGTGGTCGGCCACTTCTGCTCCTCATCCACCATGCCCGCTTCGGAAGTCTATGATGAGGCCGGCGTTTTAGCGATCACGCCCGGATCCACCAACCCGAAAATTACCGAACGCGGCATGAAAACCCTATTCCGCATGTGTGGGCGTGATGACCAGCAAGGCGCTATCGCCGCGGATTACATCATCGACAAGCTGAAAGCGAAGAAAGTGGTCATCATTCATGACAAAGACACTTACGGCCAGGGTTTGGCGGATGCCACCAAAGCCTCACTTGAGAAGCGCGGCGTAAAAGAAGTGCTGTATGAAGGGTTGTCGCGCGGTGAGAAAGATTTCAATGCGCTGGTAACCAAGATCGGCGCGCTGAAACCGGACGTGGTCTATTTCGGCGGATGTCATCCCGAAGCCGGTCCGCTGGTGCGTCAGATGCGTGAGCAGGGCGTTAATGCGGCTTTCTTCTCCGGTGACTGCATTGTGACGGAAGAGATGGTGACGGCAGCAGGCGGCCCGCAATACACCAAAGGCGTCTACATGACCTTCGGCAACGATCCGCGCACCATCGCCGATGGCAAAGCGGTCATCGACAAATTCCGCGCCAGCGGATTTGAGCCAGAAGGTTACACCCTGTATGCCTACGCCTCCGTGCAGACGCTGGCCGCCGCTTACAAAGCAGCCGGTAAAGACAACGCCAAGGCCAGCGACTGGCTGAAAGCCAACAGCGTCGATACCGTCATGGGCAAAAAAGGCTGGGATAGTAAAGGCGATCTCAAGGTGTCGGATTACGTCGTGTATCAATGGGACGACAAAGGCAAGTATCACCAGCTGTAATGTGCCACGCGGCCCCGTACAGTGCGGGGCCATTCGCGATTGCGCGCGAGGTGTGCGCTCCCATTGAGTACGAGACGACATTATGGACGCCTTTTTCTTACAGCAGCTGATCAACGGTTTAACGCTCGGTGCCGTGTATGGCCTGATCGCCATCGGTTACACCATGGTTTACGGCATTATCGGCATGATCAACTTCGCCCACGGCGAGGTGTATATGATCTCCGCCTATCTGTGTGCCATTGGCTTATCGCTACTCAGCTTTTTTGGCATTCACTCCTTCCCGCTACTGATATTCGGCACCTTAATCTTCACCATTATCGTCACCTCGGCTTACGGCTGGGCGATTGAGCGCATCGCCTATCGACCGCTGCGCAATTCGACGCGCCTCGCGCCGCTGATTTCAGCAATTGGCATGTCACTGATTTTGCAGAACTATGTGCAGCTCAGTCAGGGGCCAAATCAGCAGGGCATTCCGACGTTGCTGACCGGCGTGTTGCGCATGGAATTTGATGGTGGCGTGGTGCAAATCACCTGGACCAAAATCTTCATCCTGATCGCGGCGTTATGCGGCATGGCGCTGCTGACCTGGATTATCCAGTACACCAAACTCGGGCGTATTTGCCGTGCAGTGCAGCAGGATCGACGCATGGCTTCCATTCTCGGCATCAATACCGATCGCGTTATCTCGCTGGTGTTTGTGATTGGTGCGGCGATGGCGGGATTGGCCGGCGTGCTGGTGACCATGAATTACGGCACCTTTGATTTTTACGCCGGATTTATCATTGGCATCAAAGCGTTCACCGCTGCGGTGCTCGGCGGCATCGGTTCGCTGCCGGGCGCGATGCTTGGAGGATTGCTGCTGGGCGTCGCGGAAGCGCAGTTCGCCGGGATGGTGAATTCTGACTACAAAGATGTGTTCTCGTTTTCGCTGCTGGTGGTGATTTTGATCTTCCGCCCGCAAGGACTGCTGGGACGTCCGCTGGTCGCTAAAGTGTGAGGAAGCCCCGATGAATGCAATGACGCAAAATCCTGTGCGCCAGGCGCTGCTCGATACGCTGCTGGCGGGGTTAGTAGCGCTGGTGGTATTTGGTCCGATTGTTGGCGTGGTGCTCGACGGTTACAGCTTCAAACTGTCGCCACAGCGCGTGGCGCTGCTGGTGGCGGTGGTGATGGCGGGGCGTTTGCTGTTCAGTTTGTTTCTGCACGCGCCTGTTGGTCAGCGCATCATGCGCAAGTTTGCCAGCAGCGATGACGGGGTTTACGTGCGCGAGCCCGGCTATCGTTCGCGTTTGCGCTGGATATTGCCGCTGCTGCTGATCGTGGCGCTGGCCTTTCCGTTTCTCTCCAGTAAATATCTGCTGACGGTGGCGATTCTCGGCCTGATTTATGTGCTGCTCGGGTTGGGCTTGAATATTGTGGTTGGGCTCGCCGGATTACTTGATCTCGGCTACGTGGCTTTTTATGCCATCGGAGCGTACGGCCTGGCGCTTGGCTATCAATATCTCGGATTGGGTTTCTGGAGCATGCTGCCGCTGGCGGCGCTGCTGGCAGCTTTTGCTGGCGCGCTGCTCGGGTTCCCGGTGCTGCGCATGCACGGCGATTATCTGGCGATTGTCACGCTCGGCTTTGGTGAAATCATTCGTCTGGTGCTGACCAATTGGGTCGCCTTTACCGGCGGCCCGAACGGGGTTTCCGTGCCGTCGCCGACCTTCTTTGGCCTCGAGTTTGCCCGCCGCGCGCGCGATGGCGGCGTGCCGTATCACGAGTTTCTGCACGTCACTTACAACCCGAATATGAAATTTATCTTTATCTATGTTGTGCTGGTTCTGGTGGTGTTGCTGGTGCTGTGGATCAAGCATCGCCTGACGCGTATGCCGATTGGCCGCGCCTGGGAAGCGCTGCGTGAAGATGAGATTGCCTGCCGCGCGATGGGCCTTAATCATGTGTTGGTAAAGCTTTCAGCCTTTATGTTGGGCGCGTCAACGGCGGGCATCGCCGGGGTGTTTTTTGCCAGCTATCAGGGCTTCGTTAATCCCACCTCGTTTACCTTTTTTGAGTCGGCGCTGATTCTCGCCATTGTGGTGCTTGGTGGGATGGGATCGACGCTCGGCGTGGTGCTGGCAGCGTTTGTGCTGACGGTGGCACCGGAACTGCTGCGCAGCTTTGCCGAATACCGCGTGCTGCTGTTCGGCATGCTAATGGTGCTGATGATGATCTGGCGGCCACGTGGGCTGGTGCGCACCGCACGCGTTGGCGTGCCACTGCGAAAAGGAGTGCGCCATGAGTGATGCCATCCTGCAAGTGGACAACCTGATGATGCGCTTTGGCGGCATCAAGGCGCTGAATGACGTCAGCCTGGCGGTGGAGCGCGGTTCGGTGACCTCATTAATTGGTCCTAACGGTGCCGGTAAAACCACGGTATTCAACTGCCTGACCGGTTTTTATCGCGCCACTGGCGGACGCATTGTGCTCAACGCCAATCAGCGCAGCACCGATGTGATTCAGGTGCTGGGGCAAAAAATTCATGCAGGTGACTGGATCAATCCTACACGGCTCGGCTCGCGGCTCTGGTACAAGATGTTTGGCGGCGCGCATTTGGTGAACCGCGCCGGGCTGGCGCGTACCTTTCAAAATATCCGGCTGTTCCGCGAAATGTCGGTGATTGAGAATCTGCTGGTGGCACAGCATATGCAGGTCAATCGTCAGCTGCTGGCGGGCGTGCTGAACACGCGCGGCTACCGCGAAGCAGAAAATCGCGCGCTGGATCGCGCTTTTTACTGGCTGGAAAACGTCGATTTGGTCGCCAGCGCCAACCGCCTGGCGGGCACGCTCTCTTACGGTCAGCAACGGCGGCTGGAGATCGCGCGCGCCATGTGTACGCGACCGGAACTGATTTGTCTGGATGAACCGGCGGCTGGGCTGAATCCGGTGGAAACCGAGGCGTTGAGCGCGATTTTGCATCGTCTGCGCGCCGACCATCGCATCAGCGTGTTACTGATTGAACACGACATGCCCATGGTGATGCGCATTTCCGATCACATCGTAGTGCTCGATCATGGCGATGTGATTGCCCAGGGCACGCCGCAGCAAATTCGTCACGATCCCAAAGTGATTGCCGCCTATCTCGGCGCAGAAGAGGAGAGCGATCATGGCTGAACCGATGCTGGCTTTTGAGCAAGTCGATGTGTTTTACGGTCCTTTGCAGGCGTTGAAACAGGTGTCGTTGACGGTGAATCAGGGCGAAACCGTGGCGCTGATTGGCGCTAACGGCGCGGGAAAATCCACGCTGCTGATGTCGATCTTTGGTCAGCCGCGCATTGCCAGCGGCGAGATCCGCTTGCGCGGCGAAGCGATCAGCCAGCGTTCGACGCACTTCATCGCGGCCAGCGGCATTGCGCAGGCCCCGGAAGGACGACGCATCTTCCCTGATATGACGGTGGAAGAGAACCTGCTGATGGGCACCATCGCTATCGGCGAACGTTTTGTTAAAGAGGACAAAGATCGCATGTATCAGCTGTTCCCGCGTCTGCTGGAGCGGCGTAAGCAGCGCGCCATGACGCTCTCGGGCGGCGAGCAGCAGATGCTGGCGATTGCCCGCGCGCTGATGAGTCGACCTAAGCTGTTGCTGCTCGACGAACCCAGTCTTGGCCTCGCGCCGATTGTGGTGAAGCAGATCTTTGGCATTCTGCGCGAGTTGACCCAGCAAGGCATGACGCTGTTTCTGGTGGAGCAGAATGCCCGCCATGCATTGCAGCTAGCCGATCGCGGCTATGTGATGGTGAACGGTGAGATTCGCCTGAGCGGCAGCGGCGCAGAGCTGCTCAATAATGACGACGTGCGCAGCGCCTATTTGGGCGGCGCAGCCGATCCTGCGGTGGTGGCGACAAAAAGTTTGTAATAATGATTAAATGGTGAGGGGAAACACTTTGCATAATTCTCAGTGGCCTATCATCATTATTACTCTTCTTCCTCTCCAAAGTGATTTGGTAATCCCTTGCAAAATCCTGACGTAGCAGTGATGCGGGCGGTCAGAAACACGGCGTGGTATCCCAAGCGCCGCGCTTACCGTACGTTGTTCTGGCGAGAAATCACCCCATTAGCCGTGCCCATCTTTATCGAAAACCTCTGCGTGATGCTGATGGGCGTCCTCAGTACCTTTTTGGTGAGCTGGCTGGGTAAAGAAGCGATGGCGGGCGTCGGTTTGGCCGACAGCTTCAACATGGTGATCATCTCCTTCTTTGCCGCCATCGATCTCGGCACCACGGTGGTGGTGGCGTTCAGCCTGGCGAAACGCAACGGCAAACGGGCGCGAGCCGCTACCAGACAGTCGCTGGGATTGATGACCGCGCTGGCGTTTGTGCTGGTGATCGCCATCGAGTTTTGGGGGCATTTGATCATTGATGTGATTGCCGGCAGCGCCGATCCCAAAGTGAAAGAGCTGGCGCTGAGCTATCTGCAAACCTCGGCGTGGAGCTATCCCGCAGCGGCGATTGCGCTGATAGGCAGCGGCGCGCTGCGTGGTGCGGGCAATACTAAAATCCCGATGCTGATCAACGGCGGCATGAACATTCTCAACATCGTGATCAGTAGCGTGCTGATTTACGGCTGCCTGGGATGGGAAGGCATGGGTTTTGTTGGTGCTGGATTGGGCTTAACCATCTCGCGCTACATCGGTGCAGCAGCGGCGATTTATGTGCTGTATCGCGGCATTACGCCAGCCCTGAAAATCTCCATCGCCAGCTATTTCCGGCGCTGGGACCGCAATATTCTGATGGAAGTGTTGGGCATTGGCGTGCCCGCCAGTATTGAATCGGTGCTGTTTAACGGCGGTAAGTTGCTGACGCAGATTTTTGTTGCTGGCATGGGTACCAATGAGATCGCCGGTAACTTTATCGCCTTCTCGATTGCTTCGCTGATTAACCTGCCGGGTAACGCGCTGGGATCGGCGTCGACCATCATTACCGGCCGCAGGCTGGGGCTGAATCAGGTGATGCAGGCTGAACGGCAAATCAAACACGTGTTCTGGCTGGCGATGATTGGATTGTGTTCGCTGGCGCTGATCACCGTGCCGCTCGCCGGAACACTCGCGCAGTTTTACAGCCGCGATCCGGAAGTCATTTCAGTTACCAAGCATTTGATTTGGCTGAATGCCGCCTTTATGCCGATCTGGACCGCTTCATGGGTGCTGCCCGCCAGCCTGAAAGGCGCGCGCGATGCGCGTTACACCATGTATGTGTCAATGTTTAGCATGTGGGGCGCCCGCGTCGTAGCCGGTTATTTCCTTGGGATTGTGTTGGGAATGGGCGTGATAGGCGTGTGGCTCGGCATGTTCCTCGACTGGACGGTGCGCGGCGTATTTTTCTGGTGGCGACTCAACAGCGGCAAATGGCTGAACAATTACCGCAAGATGATGGCGAAGAGCAGGGGATAGGGCATTGGCTGGTGCCCATTGTGGGCTCTACGTATATGCATTAATTGGCAATGAAGCGCACAACTAATCGGTTTGGTTATAGGAGAGAATACGGTTTACTGTCAGCGTCAATCATTTGTGGAGAAGCTGACAATGAAACACCTCTTGCAGCAGTGGTTTAACCAACTGATCAATGGCGAGACTGGACCCGCAGAAGAGCGCGAATTCGATCTCAGTAATCATATCGACCTGCTGATTCCCATCAGCCAGCTGTACGGTGTTGAGTTCCATCCTTCGGTGTATCGCTATTATGAGAGATGAGTGCCTGCATCATGTGATTCGCTACAGCTACTGGAATGAGCTGTGCGCTGTTGAATAAAAGAACCCGCTCCAGGCCAGCGGGTTTTTTTATGCCTGAAATTTGACCCTTCGTTCAAAAAAATTCATCAGATTTTCACACTCTCTATCAATTGTCTTGATTCCGTAATTTTCTCGTAAAGAAATGTATTCCTAACTCGCGGCGTGCGTGTAAGATAGAAAAGTAAATGATAACCATTGGCGTTATCATTTAGGTGTCACGCCAGCTCAACGCCTTGCCGCCGGAATGCTTCTGCGCCAGGCCATCCGCTGATGTGATGTGCGCGTCAATCATTACAAGAAACTCACTCCCTTAAAAATGGATAAAAATCGCAACCTGCCGTTTGGCAGCTTCAATTCCCTGACCTTGTTCACCGGGCTTTGCATTGGTATTTCTCCTGCTGCCGCATTAGCGGCAGAAAATGCCAACAAAAAATCTGACGATACCTTAGTGGTTGAAGCGCATACGCCATCGCTGTATGCCCCCAACGCATCTGCCGATCCGAAATTCAATCGTCCGCTGGTGGATACCACCCGCACCATGACGGTGATTCCGGATCAGGTGATTAAAGATCAGGGCGTAACCAATCTTACCGACGCGCTGAAAAACGTGCCGGGCGTGGGCGCGTTCTATGCGGGGGAAAACGGCAGTTCTACAACCGGTGATGCGGTGTATATGCGCGGCATTGATACCTCCAACAGCATTTACGTTGATGGTATTCGCGATATTGGTAGCGTGACGCGCGATACCTTCAACACTCAGCAGGTTGAAGTGATTAAAGGGCCATCGGGCACCGATTACGGACGCAGCGCGCCGTCAGGTTCGATCAATATGATCAGCAAACAGCCGCGCCTCGATAGCGGGCTCGACGCCTCAGTCAGCGTTGGCAGCGCGTGGATGCGTCGCGGCACGCTGGATTACAACCAGGCGATCAATGACAACGCCGCGTTCCGCCTCAATCTGATGGGTGAGAAAACTCACGATGCGGCGCGTGATAACGTGCAGAACGAGCGTTATGGCGTAGCGCCATCGCTGGCGTTGGGTCTGGATACTGCAACGCGCTTGTACCTCAACTATCTGCATGTGCATCAAAATAATACGCCCGATGGCGGCATTCCAACCATTGGCCTGCCGGGCTATTCGGCGCCGAATGCGGCGACATCGGCACTGAACAATTCTGGCAAAGTCGCGACCAGTAACTATTACGGCACCGATTCTGACTTTGATAAATCGACCACCGACAGCGCCACCATACGCTTCGAGCACGATATTAACGACAGCACCACCATCCGCAACACCACGCGTTGGTCACGCGTGAAGCAGGAATATCTGCTGACGGCGGTGATGGGCGGCGCCACCAATATCACTGCCCCGAACCGGAACGATGTGAATAGCTGGAGCTGGTCGCGCCTGGCGAACACCAAAGACATCAGCAACCGCATTCTCTCCAACCAAACCAACATCACCTCGAAGTTTTACACCGGTTCGGTTGGGCACGATGTCAGCGCGGGCGTGGAGTTTACGCGTGAAAATCAAACCAACTACGGCGTCAATGCGATCACGCCGCCATCGGTTAATATCTACCATCCCATCAGCAGCATTTCGGTGGGTGGATTGGACAGGAATGGTGCCAATGCTAACGGGCAAACCGATACCGCAGGCATTTACGCCTTTGATACGCTCGCGATAACCAAAAGTTTTGAACTAAACGGCGGCATTCGTCTCGATAACTATCACACTGAGTATGACAGCGCGACCGCCTGTGGCGGCACCGGACGCGGTGCGTTGACGTGCCCAGCTGGCGTGCCGCGCAATACGCCGGTTACCACCGTGGATACCGCGAAATCGGGCAATCTGGTGAACTGGAAAGCCGGTGCGCTTTATCGTCTGACCGAGCAGGGCAACGTGTATGTTAACTATGCCATTTCTCAGCAACCGCCAGGTGGCAGCAGCTTTGCACTGGCCGCGGGCGGCACCGGCAACAGCGCGAACCGCACCGACTTCAAACCGCAGAAAGCCAAGTCCAGCGAAGTGGGCACCAAATGGCAGGTGCTGGATAAACGTCTGTTGCTGAACGCGGCGCTGTTCCGTACCGATATTGAAAATGAAGTCACCGCTAACGACGACGGCACCTATTCGCAAGCCGGTAAAAAACGTGTGGAAGGCTATGAGCTCTCAGCCACTGGCAACATCACGCCAGATTGGGAAGTGATCGCCGGCTATACCCTGCAGCATGCGTCAGTGACCGAAGGGGATAGCGTATCGCAGGATGGATCTTCTGCGCTGGCTTACACGCCGAAGCACGCCTTTACGCTGTGGACCAACTATCAGGCAACCGATGCGATTTCAGTCGGTGCCGGTGCGCGTTATGTGGGCAGCCTGCGTCGCGGCAGCGATGGTGCGGTCGGTACGCCGGATCACACCGAAGGTTATTGGGTCGCCGATGCCAAATTGGGCTACAAGGTGAACAACAACCTCGATCTGCAGCTCAACGTGTACAACCTGTTTGATACCAACTATGTTGCGTCAATCAATAAGAGCGGTTATCGCTACCATCCAGGCGAGCCACGGACTTTCCTGCTGACGGCAAACGTGCATTTCTAAGTTAACGTCGTGGGGCGTGCGCGCCCCACAATTTTTGAGAGAACAACGCGATGATGTATCACATTCCTGCTGTACTGACGCCGGAAGAGGTAGCGAGTTTTAGCACGCTGCTGCAACAGGCCGAATGGATCGACGGAAGGGCGACGGTCGGCAGCCAGGGCGCGACGGTGAAAAACAATCAGCAGATCGATACCCGCACGCCACTGTACGATCAGCTGCAAACCGCGGTGATGCAGGCCCTGAACAACAACCCGCTGTTCTTTTCCGCTGCATTACCACGATCGATTTCCACACCGCTGTTTAACCGTTATGAGCAGGGCGAAACCTACGGTTTTCATGTCGATGGCGCGGTACGCCATAACGGCGCGGCGGGCTGGATGCGAACCGATCTCTCCGCCACGCTGTTCCTCAGCGAACCTGAAAGCTACCAAGGTGGTGAGTTGGTGATTGAAGACACGTATGGTCAGCACAAGGTGAAACTGCCAGCGGGCCATCTGGTGCTGTATCCGTCGAGCAGCCTGCATTGCGTCACGCCGGTTACCCAGGGTGCGCGCGTCGCTTCATTCCTGTGGATTCAGTCGATGGTGCGCGACGATAAACAGCGTGCCATGCTGTTCGAGCTGGATCGCAATATTCAAAGCTTGAAAGCGCGTCACGGTGATAGCGAAGAGCTGTTGTCGCTGCTGAACATGTATCACAACCTGCTGCGCGGCTGGACGGAAGTGTAAAAGCAAAAAGCCCGCTTAGTTTCCTAAGCGGGCTTCTCTAAATATGGCTCCTCTGACTGGACTCGAACCAGTGACATACGGATTAACAGTCCGCCGTTCTACCGACTGAACTACAGAGGAATCGTGTGAACGAGGCGAATATTAATGGCGCCCCTTGCAGGTGTCAACAGCTTAAAACACATTTGTATTCAACTGGCTAGCATTAGTACAAAGCGATCGCGATTTAAGCAGGTTCTGCTGTTAGCATCGCCAGTCGCGCCAGGGGATCCTGACGATAGAACTGCTGCAGATGGCGGTACATCGCCGGGAAACGGTTAGCCAGTAAATCCGGTGCGCTGAAGAAATACTCCGACAGCACCGCAAAACATTCAGCCGCATCGCTGGCGGCGTAAGGATCGATGGTCGCCGCCTGTTCACCGACTAACTCAACTTCCGCTTCAATCTCCGCCATTGCCTGCAGCAGATCTTTCTCCCAACTGGCGACATCGCGCAGCGCCATCACCGGAATGCCGCTGGTATAGCCGCTGCCGCGCGCATCAAGTTTATGCGCCACTTCGTGGATCACCAGGTTAAAGCCGGAGAGATCGAGCGAATCCTGAATATCCAGCGCATTCAGCACCACCGGACCTTGCGTCCAGCTTTGTCCAGCGTGCACCGCCGGCGCGTGATGCACCAGGCCGTTATCATCTTCCCAGCGATCGTCGACATTGAAAGGTTCAGGATAGATCAGCACTTCATGAAAGCCATCAAGCCATTCGAGACCGAGCTTCAACACTGGCAAACAGAACAGCAGCGCCAGACGCGTCAGTAACAGTTCATCGAGTTGCAGGCCTTGCAGAGGCGAGATTTTTTTCTGCTGCAGGAAGCGTTGCGCCAGCGTAACCAGCGCGGTTTTTTCATCAGGATCGAGCAGTGAAAAGATCGGCTGCGCCAGCGCCTGTTGCCAGGGCAGCGCCAGTACTGAAGTCTCTATTTGCGCATGCCACGGCCATTTGAACATTGCGTCACTCACTCTTCAGACGAAAACAGTATCCTGGCGCGGCAAAGGGGAAATTACCAGCGCGGAATCAAAGCCGAAGATTCAACCAGTTAATGGGGGATTTGTCTGTGATTGGCGTGGCAAAGCGGGAAAGTAAGTTTGCCCTCACCCCAACCCTCTCCCGCAGGCGGGAGAGGGAGCTTACTGTGCAAATCTTCACGTGCTCCCCAAACTTCTACATCGCTAAAAACGGTTCCCTCGCCCGCCCGCGGGAGAGGGTTAGGGGGAGGGGACGTCTTATCGTTCAACCCGCTGGAACGCGATCACCCAAACCCACGGGTTCACTTCCCAGCTGGTGGCGCCGTACTGTTTCTGCCACGCTTTGCGGTACGCTTCTTTTGGCGATTCGGAATTCATATTCATGGTGAAAAAGTTATTCAGGAAGTGCGAATCGGTCTGCACGCCTTCCGCCATGATGTCATCTTCACTAATGTCCTGAATCTTCTCGGCTCGCACCGAGGTGATTTGCAGGTCGATGCGGCTGGCCCAGCGCGGCATATGAATCGCGGTTTGCCAGCCAAACTGCTCGGCATTCTGCATATTCTCATCCAGCTGTCCCAATTCATTGCTGTCAGCGCGATATTGGCAGTAAGCCGCATTGCGGAACGGCAGAGGATCGCGTTCGTAATCCGCCAGCATCGCCTCCGGCACGATCGGGCCGCGCCAGGTTTCACGTACCCACAAACCATCGCCCGCCTGACCAAATGGGCAGTGCGAACTGACATCGGTCATCGACATCAATTTATAGCCGTGCAGATGATTGGCACTGACATCAAATGCGTGTACGCCTTCATGATGATCCTGACCCGGACCAAAGGCTTGAGTTTTCATAATGCGCCGGGTCTGCGTTTGCTGGCCAACCAGCAGGGCGCGTACCCGCTGTTCGGAAAAAAGAATCGGCCGTTCTTTCATTGCATACCTCTTAATGTGTCACAAACCCGGAAACTGCGAAGAATCCCCTAACATCCGTAGATGTGAGAGCTAGCATAATGGGTTTGAATCAGTTTGCTTAATAATTTGTCGACTTAGTATCAGGCTATTCTGGCAATTTTAGATGTAAAAAATGGTTCATAAGCAAAATGTGTGCTGATAAGGACTTTGCAAGGGATCAGAAGCCATAAATTTTCCAGATACAGTACGTTATAAAGGCCATTATGGGAACCTTTTCAGATTATGCCGTGTTGATCTGCCTCTAAGAAGCCCCATTTATCAGCATAGATAACTGGAATTTATCCCTAAAGCGAAATTTGTTGATGACGCGAATATATTAAACCTATTGAACAGAGTTATTTAACTAAAACGCACTAAGGAAATACCGAAATCGCAATGGCTGCTGTGCAAGCGGCGTTAACAGCGTTATAACAAGATCGGGATCTCATTTTTACGCCTGGCACCGCCTGGACGGATGTAAAAAAAGTGTCATGACCAGGCCGCTATGATGTCCGCAGGAACGTAGATAACAGCAATAACAGGAGAAGCACGATGTCACTTACTCACTGGCAACAACGCTACGAGAATTGGCTGCAGCTCAACTGGCTGCACGACGACAAAGCCCACGATATCGCGCACCTGCGCCGCGTCTGGATGAGTGCTAAGCGCATCATGCAGCACAGTGACGCCGATCCTATGGTCGTGATGACCGCCTGCTATTTTCACGATGTGGTCAACCTGCCGAAAAACCATCCCGAACGTCATTTAGCGTCAACTTATGCCGCGGAAGAGACGCGCCGCATACTGCAGCAAGATTTCCCCGACTTCCCGTTCGAACGGCTGGATGCCGTTGCGCACGCGGTGCAGGCTCACAGCTTTAGTGCGCGTATCGCGCCGCAAACGCTGGAAGCGAAAATCGTGCAGGATGCCGATCGTCTCGAATCATTAGGTGCTATCGGCCTGGCGCGCGTTTTCTATACGGCGGGCGCGTTAGGTCGTCCGCTGTTTGATAGCGAAGATCCGTTAGGAAAAGATCGGGAACTGGATGATGTGAAGTGGACCTTGGATCACTTCCAGAAAAAGCTATTGGGTTTACCGCAAACCATGCAAACCGAAGCTGGACGCCTGCTGGCGGAACATAACGCCGATTTTCTCGTCCACTACATGGGCAAACTTTGCGCCGAGCTGCAGGGCAATCTGACCTCCATCGATGAATCGGTGTTAAGAGATTTCAGCCCCATACACTCGTAATATTAAATTTTTATGACAGTCTGTTAACTTTCACCTGCTTCCGCTACGTTGTTGTAAATCAAAAGGGAGTATGAAAATGACCGAGACCGTTAACTTAACCATCAAAATTGACCCGGCACTGAAAGAGCACATCAAACAGTTAGCCGCCGATAACCAAATCTCCATGAGTCAGGAGATCGTTAATCGCCTGCAGGCCAGTTTAGATGCGGGTGCGCAACCGGCCATTGATAGTCTGGATACTCAGGAAGCGGTGGAAGATCAGCTCTCCGCTGCGGAACTGAAGCAGATTCGTGCGCTGCTGAAGAAAAGTAAGAAGAAGAAATAAGCAGAAAACCCGTCACTGACGGGTTTTTTTATGCCTGCAGATTAAATACGGAACTGCTGCGCGCGCTGCGCCAGGCGGTCCGATAAGGCGCGCAATTGCACTGCCGATTGCACCTGATGGGCGTTAAGCGCTTCGTTCTGCTGCAGCTGTCCGCTCATCTCCACCACTTCCAGCGCAATCTTTTTCACCCGATGACTCTGCGCAGCACTGTTGTGCTGTAGCTCGTTCAACTGCGTCACCACGCCAGACACCGCGCTGCTGATCTGCGCGAACAGCACCTCCAGCGCTTTTACCTTATCGAAGCCAGCATGCACATGTTGCTGCGTATGCTGAATCAATCCGTCAATCTGGCGCGTCGAGGCACCGCTTTGCTGCGAGAGCAAACCCATCTCTTTGGCGACCACCGAGAAGCTGCGGCCGTAAGCGCCGGCATGTGCCGACTCAATTGCGGCATTCAGCGATAACAAACGCGTCTGCATCGACAAGTCATCCAGCATGCCAACAATCCCGGCGATATCATCCGACGCGGTGACAATTTGCTGCATCTGGATTTCCATCTTATCGACTTCCAGTGCGCAGTTACGCATCAACGCATCGGCAGATTGCGCTTCCTGCGTCGCCTGCTGCGAGAACTGGGCACCAATCTCCACCTCTTCAGAAACGCGATCTAAGCGCTGCGACAGATGATGGAAGCTGGCATTTTGCTGCTGGTGTTGCTGCATCACTTTCTCATTGTACTGCTGCATATCTTCTGCGCCGGCGGCCACGCTGACCGCCACCGTGTTGATGTCGCGCACAATCTGCTGCAAGCCGCGCCGCATGGTCTCGATTGACTGGAACAGCTGGCGCGTTTCCAGCGACTGACGACGCGGAAGGTTTTGCGCATCGACCAGATCACCGGTGGCGATCTGTTCCAGCTGCGCATTCGCGCGACGCAGCGGCAACAATACGCCGCGCATCAGCAGGCTGGACGCCAGCACTAACAGCGCCATCAGTATCGCGCTGACCATCAGCGACAGATTGCGGCTCTGCTTCAAGGTGCTGAGGGTGTTTTGATTCACGCTGCTGAGCTGCTGATTGGCCTGCTCGATTTCACTGAACCAGGCATCATTAAACTGCTGCTGAAATGCCTGCATCGGCACCATAAAAAAGGCGTTGATGTCGTTGGCCGCTAATCCTTTCAGCTGCTCCTGCAATCCTGCCGCCAGCATGGCGAAGCCTTGCGCCAGCGGGCTATCCGCATGGGCGTGGTAGGCGACGAACTGTTGTTGCGCATGCTTCAACGAGTCATCGGCTGCCGCCGCCAGACTTTTCCAGCTATCCACCGAGCCACTTTGTTGATCCTGCATCAGATAAATACCAGCGCGATGGCTGTTATCACTGGCGGTAAGCAGTTCGATGCGCGCTTTATCCAGCAGGGCCAGACGTTCGCGCAGTTGATTCGACTGCTGCAACGAGGTTTGCGTCTGGTTAACGCGGGTATCCAGTAGCAGCACGCCGGCAAACTGCAGCAAGCAGAACAGCGCAATGAACAGCAAAAACTGGCTACGTAAACTGGTGAGCCACAGAGGAATACGCGGGGAGAACCGCGCGCGTAACCGCAACGGCAGAGTGATAACAGACAGAAGTGACATCACACGCCTCCAAAAAATAAAACAGGAGTATTGGCAGCACGCGTGACAGTTTGGTGACAGCGGGCGCGATTAGGCGGAAAACAGCATAAAGCGCGGCCCTAAATAAAATTGTGGTCCTGAATCGCTACGCCTTTTGCGCGGCGTACTGTTCAATCAGCGGCAATAACAGTTGCGCCACCGCAGCAAATACCGGCACCACCACCGAGTTACCGAACTGCTTGTAGGCCTGCGTATCGGAAACCGGAATGCGCAGTTTGGCCTCGCCCGGCGCTTCAAAACCCATCAGGCGGGCACATTCGCGCGGGGTTAAACGACGCGGACGGCGCGCCATATTCTCCGCCTGCTGGAAATCTGCTTCGCCTTGCGCGTAATCCCAGCCGCGATCGATGAGGATTTCCGAACCATCTTTGTAGTAGCGCGCCGATAAAGTACGCACGCAAATGTTCAGATTACGCGGATCGTTAAGGCCAAAGCCGAAGCCGTTACCTTTGGCTTTATGCTTTTTTGCGTATTGATACAGATAGTTCCACAGCGTGGGCGATAGCGTGTATTTTGCTTCCGGCTCGGGTTCCAGCAGGCTGTGTAACGACGGCACCTTTTGCGGATAGAGCGCGGGCAGGGCGCGCAACGAAAAGCCGTTGCTGAGCCCGCTATCACGGCGAATGCCCACCAGCACGATGCGCTCACGATGCTGCGGCAGGAAATGGCGCGCATCGATAATTTTCGCATCCGGCAAACCGTCGTCATTGGCATCGGCCACGTCATAACCGAGTTCATCCAGCGTGGCCATGATGATGGCGAAGGTGCGGCCTTTATCGTGGCTCTTGAGGTTTTTCACGTTCTCCAGCACGAAGAACGGCGGCTTCTTGGCGGCGAGAATGCGCGCCACATCGAAGAACAGCGTGCCTTGCGCTTCGCACTCAAAACCATGCGCGCGACCCAACGCATTCTTTTTGCTCACGCCCGCCAGCGAGAAGGGCTGGCAAGGAAAACCGGCCAGCAATACCTGATGATCGGGAATGGTGCGATCGATATGCTGATAAATTGCCTGCTCATCGCTGATGCCCGCGGGCTGCGTTACCAGACGAATATCACTGTTGAAGTGATGCAACTGTGGATCGCTATACAGATTGGCTTTATAGGTGCGCACCGCTTCTTTATTCCATTCGCTGGTGAACACGCACTGACCGCCAATCTGCTCGAAGCCACGACGAATGCCGCCGATACCGGCAAACAGATCGACAAACTGGAATTTGGCGTCGTCATAGTGCGCCGGACGCTGCGGCAGCAAGGCCTGCAGGCTGGCCACTTCGCGGCTGGAGAGCGCCGGCGCGGCACTTTTACCGGCGCGGATGCGATTCAAACGCGGCACGCTCCAGTCGCGGCCACCGGCTTCAGTTAAGGTGATAACCACATCGCGTGCGGCATAGATATCGAGCACCTGCAGTAACAGCGACGTCGCGTCATCCTGATCGGCGGTTAACGGGGAGGGCGAGACGGGGTCGATAGCGAGCATGCGTTTTTCCTTAACAGTGAAGCGGCTATGCTAACACTCATCACGCAACGAGGAAATTGGCGTGCGGTGTGCTTTCGCTTTTGGCTTAAACCGCTAAAGTTGTAGAAGCGCTAATACAAGGAGACGCCATGGCAGACGTTCACTCGCAAGCCATTCGCAGCAAAAACATGCGCGCGATTCGCAATCAGGATACCGCGATTGAACAGCGTATTGCGTTGATTCTCAAAGATCGCGGCTTCACCTATCGCGTACAGGATAAAGCGCTACCGGGCCGCCCGGATTTTGTCCTGCCCGCCGAGAAAGCGATTATCTTTGTTCATGGCTGCTTCTGGCATCGACATCACTGCTACTTATTCAAAATGCCGGCCACGCGCACCGAATTTTGGAGTGGCAAAATTAACAGTAACGTTGAGCGCGACCGGCGTTACGTCGAACAACTGCGCGAAGGAGGTTGGAAAGTACTGATTGTTTGGGAGTGCGCGCTGCGCGGCAAACTGCAGCTGCAGGACAGCGCGCTGATTGAACGTTTAGAAGAGTGGCTGCTGGCCGCAACCGACAGCAGCGAAATCGACCATCAGGGCTTGCATCACTATCGCGTTGAATAGTGCGAGATTGTTGCTTTTAGCCGCTATAACAGTTTAGATCTCCCTTTTCTCTGGGACGCGGAATTGAGCCATGAGCAGCATCAAACTTACCGTTAAGCGCCTGTATCAACTCCGCGATGAGCGGATGGTGACAACCCAAGCCACGGCGCGCATTTATCTTGGCGACCGGCTGGTAGCCACCGAAGAGATCAGCGGCATGACGGAAAGTCCGGTGAGCAAGTATTTGCACGCCGGGGATCTGACGGGGCCGTTACGCGTCGAATGGGACTGTGCGGGCATCGCCGATATGTCAGTGACGGCGATTGAGCGTTGCCCCTGTTGTCAGGATCACGAACCGGAATAATAAGGAATACCACTTTGGCAGGAACCAGTTTACTCACCCTTCTGGATGATATTGCAACACTGCTCGACGATATCTCGGTCATGGGCAAAGTTGCGGCAAAGAAGACCGCAGGCGTATTGGGTGACGATCTGTCGCTGAATGCGCAGCAGGTTAGCGGTGTCAAAGCCAACCGTGAATTGCCCGTTGTATGGAGCGTTGCAAAAGGCTCCTTTCTTAATAAATTCATTCTGGTGCCGCTGGCGTTATTGATCTCGGCGTTTGCGCCCTGGCTGATTACGCCGCTGCTGATGATTGGCGGTGCCTATCTCTGCTACGAAGGCGTGGAGAAAGTGCTGCATAGCCTCAATCACGATAAGGCCGAGCAGAGTCCGGAGGCGCGTCAGCAGCGTCTCGACAAACTGGCGCAGCAGGATCCGCGGGCGTTTGAAAAGGACAAAGTAAAAGGCGCAGTGCGTACTGACTTTATCCTCTCGGCGGAGATTGTCGCCATCACGCTGGGCATCGTCTCAGAGGCGCCGCTGCTGAATCAGGTGCTGATTCTCGCCGGTGTCGCCATTCTGGTGACCATTGGCGTGTACGGCATCGTGGCGATGATTGTTAAAATTGACGATTTGGGCTTTTGGTTAAAAGAGAAATCTTCCACGGTCGCGCAGGCCATTGGCGGCGTATTGCTGGCCTTTGCCCCCTGGTTGATGAAAGCCTTAACGTTAGTCGGCACGTTGGCGATGTTTTTGGTTGGTGGCGGCATTGTGGTGCACGGCATCACGCCGCTACATCACGCTATTACGGAATACAGCGCCGGATTCAACGGTTTGGTCTCGGCACTGCTGAGCAACGGCGCCAATTTGGTGATCGGCTTTATCATTGGGTCGATCGTGCTGTTGGGCGTAAATCTGATTGCTAAGCTGCGCGGCTAGCAGTTATAAAGCGCTGTAAATTTTTAATCACGGTCAGGAGAACGATGATGAACGACGATATGTTTGAATTTGATATCGATGCACAGCTGGAACAGGCTGAAGCCAAAGCGGCAGAAAAAGCCAACGAAGTGCCTGCGGATATCAGCGACGAAGCGGATTGCGAAGGCTGCAAAATCTAATTTTCCTGTCCAGGACGTGCTATCAAAGCCGACAATAAATTTTGTCGGCTTTTTTTATTTACAGAGTTTTTAACTGCTTATTCTGATTTAGTAGCAGTAATAGATTAATCGTATAGGAAAAAATCGGTCACAGCTGCTATACCTAAATTCGGTCATTTAACGATGAAAGAGGGAGGTGCGGTATGATCTTTGCAATCAGTGACGAAGTTCAGCACAAACAGGGCGGACCCACCATGGTGGTCACCGGCTATGCCAGCGGAATGGTAGAGTGTCGTTGGTATGATGGTTACAGCGTGCGACGTGAGGCGTTTCGCAGTGATGAACTCAGTCACGTATCGAGCGCGCAACAGCTGGCCAGTTAAACACATTCGGGACGATGCCCGTCGTCCCGAATGTGGTTCAACCCTGCATTACACCTTGCCGTCGTTATCCTCTTCCACCGCCTGATAAATCCGCTGCAGAATATCCGGAAAAGCAGATTGCACGCGACTCCAGCTGGGAATAAAGGGTTTCTCATTCGGACGCTCAATAAAGGCTTGTCCGGCATCGAGAATCGCCTGAGTGAACATCTCTACCGCCGCTTCCTCAATGTGCTGATCAAACTTGAGGCCGTTCATGGTGGCTTCGTGGTTGTAGATCTCCATCATGTCCAGCGCATTACGGTAGTAAGTGGCTTTCAACACCCGGAACGAATCGCTGGTGAGCGGCACGCCCATGGTGGCCAGCTTACGCAGCAGCGACTGCACGATGTCATTGCTCATGCGTTTCAATCCGCCGGTACCATCATCTTCGGCCAGCGGCTGATGCTTGTGGTCGTAGTTATCGGCGATCTCAACCTGGCAGGTCTGACGCGTGGTGTAGTTACGATAAATCTCCGACAGCACGCCAATCTCTAATCCCCAATCGCCGGGAATCTTGATGCCGTTGAGCACATGCGTGCGCATGGCAAACTCGCCAGAGAGCGGATAGCGGAAGCTGGTGAGGTAATCGAGATATTCCGAGTGACCGTAGACTTTCTGCAAGGAGCGCAGCAGCGGACCGACCAGCAAACGCCCGACGCGGCCATTCAGCTTGCCGTCGGCGACGCGCGCGTAGAAACCTTTGCAGAACTCATACTGAAACGACGGATTGGCCAGCGGATAGAGCAAACGCGCCAGCATGCCGCGTTCATAGGTGACGATATCGCAGTCGTGCAGCGCCACGCACTGAGTGCGGTCGGAAGCCAGCGTGTAGCCAGTACAGAACCACACATTGCGCCCTTTGCCGGGTTGGCTCGGCGATAAACCCTCTTTATCCAGTTCGGCATCCAGCGCTTTCAGGCGTGGCCCGTCATTCCATAAAATGCGATGGCGCTGCGGCAGGCGGGAGAAGAACTCACGCGCAAACAGAAACTGGTCGCGATCGGCGCGGTCGAGGCCAATCACAATTTCCTCCAGGTAAGGTACCTTCGCCAGTTCGTTAACGATATTATCCAGCGCCGGGCCTTCCAGTTCCGAGAACAGCGACGGCAATATCAGCCCCATTTTGCGTTTGCGTGAGAAGCGCACCATCTCTTTTTCCAGCGATTCGACGCTGCGGTGGGTGAGATTATGGAAATTAGTAATGACACCATTCTGGTAAAAATCACTCATCGTCTCATCCTTTTGGTTAAAGGCCGTTACTCATTCGGCGCAAGAAAATAGTCCAGACCTTCACGCCAGCCCTGCGGACCGACGTGCGCGGTGTGGTAAACGTTCTCAGTATCGGTGCGTTGCAACTCCACCGGCGTTTTACTGAAGCCTTTTATCACCACGGCATAATCAACGCGCTCCAGCATCGGCACATCGTTGGGACCATCGCCCAAGCCGATTGTGGTGCGCGCTTCTCCTTCCTGCGCGGCGAGATGCTGCTGAATGTCCGCCAGCGCGATACCTTTGCCGGTGCCAGCGGGCATCACATGCCAGAAACGCCCGCCCTGAGTTAATGCCAGATTGTGTTCGGCCAGCGCCGCGCGGAATTCCGGTAAACGCTGTTCGTCATCACGCCACAACACCACTTCCGACGCTTCGCGCAGGCGGCTTTGGCTGGCTTCGGCAAGGGTTAAACCGGTAAAGCGTGCGACTTCGGCATCACTAAATTCATGAAAGCCGTTGAAGCGAAATCGTGCCTGCAACGCCTGTAGCGTCTGGCACAGCGCATGATAGCTGGCGCTGGTTTCGATCGGCGGTGTATGTTCACCGCCCAATACCACGCGCGCACCGTTTTCAGCAATAAAAGGGGCACCGACAATGCCTAACTTCTTTTGTAGTGGAATAATCTCGGCCGCCGTTTTGCTGGAACAAATCACCAGCGGGATCTGATGTTGTTTCAGACGCGCCAGCCATTCACTGGCCGCATCCCAGTTATAGTCATGATGATCCAGCAATGAGCCATCGAGATCGGTAATGATCATCAGGGAAGAGTTAAGACTCAGCATCATCACACTCCTTACGCCAGTGGCATCCGTAAAGCGAAGAGTAATCAGTATAATAGCGGAATCGCGATCACACTTTTTCCCGCGACCCGGCCAGCGACATCCAGGATAATTCTTAAATGGCAAACGTGACGGAAGGCGCGATGCACATTTCGTGCACAGCTGAAACCAGCAGTGACGCGGCGCGTAGGACGATTCACATGAATGCTTATACAAAATTGTTCGATTTACATGCAGGGATGAGTCTTGTCTTAATCAGACTAAGGCGTAATCTGACAGGGTGTTAAGAATTCCCTGGTGTAACGAACTTACTGATTTACTTTACCCGGCCATCCCGCCGGGTATTTTTTTGAAATCGATTTCAGCGGTTCACTTCGCTGCTGGCAAAGTCGCGAATGTCGAGTTCGAAAGCTTCCGCTAGCTCTGAGTAAGAGTCATAGGCTGCGCCATTTACCGTAACGCGATGCGTGTCTTCGGCTTCCATAAACTCTTTTACCTCGCCCGACGTTCTCTTCTGAATGGCTTCCAGCAACGCATCAACATCGACATTCACTTCGCGATGAACTCTCTCGCTGTACTCTTTTGCAGTGGTCATGGCGGCCTCCCGGAGGCAATCGGATCTATACCAGTATAGTCGTTGGTGAAAAGAGGGCGCGGAGGGCAAATGGCAGGCAAAAAAAAGCCCGCGCTGCGCGGGCAAAAATCCTTGTTACTTTTAGGTTGACTGCGCCTTTGGGGTTGGTGCAGTACCGAGAAGTGTACGAGCAGGCTGCGTCAAAAGTCTCTCTGCGAAACGTTAAGAAAGCGAAAAAGCGCATCTTGACAGAGTTTTACCTGCCTTTAAGTGCACAGTGCGTAACAGCGACTATGCTTAGCGATTGATTGTTAAGTGATATCAGGGAGTGAATATGGACTTTTTACGTATTGTCATCGCCATTTTGGTTCCGCCACTGGGCGTATTCTTGCAAGTCGGTTTTGGTGGGGCTTTCTGGCTCAATATTCTGCTGACGTTGTGCGGCTACATTCCAGGCATCGTGCATGCGGTGTGGGTTATCGCCCGACGCTGATCGCGATCAGGCAGTGTTGATTATCTTCCGTTAAACTGTGTCGCAGGACAATTTGTGGAGAGTAATCAATGAAGGTGAACGATCGCGTTACGGTTAAAACCGACGGCGGCCCGCGCCGTGTGGGTACGGTGCTGGCAGTGGAAGCATTCAATGAAGGCATCATGTATCTGGTGGCGTTAGAAGATTACCCGCTGGGGATTTGGTTCTTTAATGAAAGCGATCATGCTGAAGGGGTTTTTGTGGAGCCGTATGAAGAGGCTTGATTAATTTTCCCCTCACCTTAACCCTCTCCCGCAAGCGGGAGAGGGGAAAGATCGCCGCAACATCCACTCCTTCACCCACGTGTACAGTCCGGGGACATGGTGAACACTTGTTCGGGGACATGGTAGACACTTACAACTAAGGCATAAGAACCCGTTTATGGAGTCGCTTATGTCC
>NZ_QKMJ01000018.1:0-50202 GCF_003208415.1 Pantoea sp. AG1095
GCTCTGGCGTGTAGTTAATCCGAGTTCTTCGTTTCATGGCAACGCCCCCCTTGATTAAGGATAGCGTTGCATCGACCCATTGAACTCACAGCGAACAGCGGACGTTTACCAACTTTAACTTGCATATACTCAATTTTTACACTGTATATAGGCAGCTACCGGCACGTTTATAAGAAACAATCGACATGCAATCTGCGTATCTACTGGAACAAAATGCGTGCCCCGCGCAACATTCCCACCAGGTATTTTGCCGGAAATAAATTTTTCAAGGCTTATTAGTATTTCATCTGAAAGATTAATTCATAGCTGCGTTAAATATTCTTTAGGAAGTCAGGAAACCGCCCCACAACGCGTTTAGATTGCTGTCACCGGTATATAATAATCCCCCTGAAAGTGAGATGACATAAGGTTTGCCTCATGGCCCGGCCCCAAAATGAATAAGTCGTGCCCGTCCCGCCGGGCTTCAGTACGGCGCGGCAGAATGTGCCGGTAAACATTCATCTGCATTTCAGTCAGTTCTGCCGCACTACCTTCAAACGGGAAGCGCAGGAACATGCATGGACTGGACCTCTTCTTCCCGCCACGCTCATCTTTATCCTCGCGACAGCCAAAGGTCAGTGTCAATCGGATGTTGCCGGAGGAGCTGTCAGGCTCAAAACGTTCTGCGAACCAGGTGGGGGATTCTCCGCGAAGGAGGCGCGCCGCCTTCTTAAGGCCCTGCTCACGCTGCTCCGTGTGGAAATCAATACTGTAAAGGTCGGCGCTTTCACACTGGTAGCTGAAGGTCACATCAGAAAGCGCGGGCGCGCTAAGCCATGTAGTTTCCGGTTCAGACATGGTGCCAGCGGTTGATAAAAGACTGGGCTGCAGGCCGCGAAAATGCCACTCCCTGGTCTGCCTGTAACGCGCCGGGGGCAGACAAAAATATTTTGTAAAGGTCCGGGTGAAAGCCTGCTGATTGGTAAAGCCGAACTTTTCAGCCGCATGGATAACAGGTGCGCTGGTCATTTTCAACAGGATGGCCGATTCGGACAGTCTGCGTTCGCGAATGTAGGTGGCCAGCTTCATGCCCGTTTCCTGGCGAAACAATCGCTGGAGATGCCACTTACTGTAACCGGACTTCTCTGCCACTTCGTCGAGGATGATTTTTTTATCAAGATTCTCTTCAATCCAGATAATGAGATCGCGGGTAAAACTTTTCATTTGGATTGGTCCCGGTGCATCATTAAATTACGCATCGCTTGTTACCCATGTTCATGAGCAAAAACAGATGCGTTGTTGAATGCCTGAGAAAGTAAAGCCGCTTGTTATTGTCCCGTGAGACGATTTACATGAGGCCTGAGAGGCCTTTACATGCGCTAAGTCACGCGTGTCTGCGTCCGGGCAGGGAACCTGCCGCAAAAAATCTTAACTCAACAAGGCTGGCAAAACGTGCTCGTGAATAAAATGCCAGCATCTCACGAGCACCGGTTCTTTCTTATTGGAGGTTCTTTGCTGAAGCAATTAGCGCACTTTTATTTTCAGTCAAATATTCCCGCACCGTTTTCGCTGGCCTGCCGAGAATATAAGGAAGATCGTTTTGCACCATCGACATATAGGACATCCTGCCATCAAGCATCTGGGTAACGAAATCAATGTTTGCACTGGCGTACCAGCTGTCAGCCCCTTGAGAGATAAGTGAATCAATCAACTGACGGAATCCTTCCAGTCCTTTGTCTTCGCACCTGATTTCAAGCCCGGTTACCTCACTCATAAGCGCGGCAATTTCTTCACCGTTCAAACTTTCCACGCTCAGCCAGTAATGCTGACCGGCATGACGCGCAGGCCCATCGAAGAGCACTTTTGCGGCCACGGCGGCAATGTCCTCGGGCGCGATATAGCCGACTCTCCGATCGCCCCAGTAAGTCGTGTAGGTGAAATTTTTGGGGATATAAAGGCCGGTGAATACATTCATAA
This sequence comes from Pantoea sp. AG1095, assembly GCF_003208415.1. Taxonomy (NCBI): domain Bacteria; kingdom Pseudomonadati; phylum Pseudomonadota; class Gammaproteobacteria; order Enterobacterales; family Erwiniaceae; genus Pantoea; species Pantoea sp. AG1095. The sequence goes on from NZ_QKMJ01000018.1 coordinate 1,957, forward strand.
ACATATTTGGATGGAGATGCGTCCAGGCAATACCACTCGCCTCGATATATTTTTCAATCATCTGATGCCATGCAAAGTGGGCATCCGTGGTATCCCATTCAGCGAACACACCCACATGCACGATATGGCTCACACCTGCCTTTTTGGCTGCATCCACCAGGGTTTTACTCTGCGTGAGCATGGCAACGCTGTAGCCGGTTAAGAGGAAAACGCGATCTACGCCCGCGAGCGCGAGCGCGAAGGTCTCCGGTTTATCAAGATCGAGATAAACGCCATCTTTTCCATCCCTGCGCAGCTGGTCTACCGTGTCTTGCTTGCGTGAAGCGATACGAAGATGAACCTCTTTGTCGTCGAGTTCTTTGACGATATGGCTACCGATAGTTCCGGTAGCGCCCAGAATCAGTACGACGGGCTTCTGATGCATTGCCATGAGTTCAGTACCTTATTCAGTTTGTTGATTGAGCGTCAGAGCGTCGACACGTTTCAGGAAAGGGCATGTCTGAACCGGCCACAACGGCTGCATACCGGGATCGCTGCGTGAGCTACATAAAGAGCGCGCGCGTCAGACGCACGGCATAGTCCGAGTCGGGGTTAGTGGTGCTGTCGCCAACCCGTTCCATAATCGCCTCGATGGCGAGGTCACGACGTTTCGGCAGGCGGGCCCGCTCGGTCGCGGTCAGAGCATCCGGCACCTCATCGCGCGTCAGATCCGTGCAGTAAACTGGCGCTCCGGGCTGCTGGCGCCATGATTCGCTGAGCGGTCCCGCATAAACAGCGTCGAGCCCGGTCTCGTCGACCAGCCTTATCGCCACATCCCGTTCACGCTCGCCGCTGGCAGCAACGGGAATGGCGATCCGCCCGGCTGTCCCTGCAGGGAGGCCTTTCTGTGCAAAGGAAGCGGAAGTAATGGCGTTCCACGCTTTAGCGATGGGGCGGCCAAGCTGCTCTGCAACCCACTCGCTTTCGGTTTGGCCGGCTTCGATGTCAGCGATTTCACCGTCACGTTTTGGATAGTAGTTGGAGGTGTCGATTATAACGGTGCTGGCAGGCACGCTGGCGAACAGCGGGGCGATCTGCGGAATGGCGCTGAGTGGTGTCGACAGGATCACTACGTCGACGCCCGTCAGGGCTTCAGTGGCCGTGACGGCACGGGCGCCATGAGTCAGGATTTCGCCTTCGATCGTGTCAGGACCGCGTGAATTGGCGACCTTGACGTCATGACCAGCAGCGCTGAGTTTCATAACCAGCGTTTTACCGATATTGCCGGTGCCCAGTATGCCAATATTCATGATCTCATCCTCGTTACGATTAATCGCTGTGTAATCGATGCGGTGGAGGACGGGGCGGATAAAACAATGACGCCCCATCCTCTGTCAGTCGTGGAAGGTGACACTGGTGTCGACCGGTACACGATCCATGCGGAACCGGTTACCGGGCGCCGCCTCATCCGGGTAGCCGAAAGATATGCCAAAGAGCAGTTTTAATTCGTCAGGCACGCCGAGGAATTCACGGATTGTCTGGGCAAAAAAACCAAGCGAAGTTTGGGGAATACCACCGAGACCACGCGCCGCGAGCGACAACAGGAAGGTCTGTCCATACATACCGATGTCTCCTGCAACGCGCACATTGTCACCAAATGAGGGCATGAACAGGAACGCGACCTGGGGAGCATTAAAGAACGAGTAGTTCATCGCGCCCACGCGATGCCGCCCCTCCTTGTCCTCGCGCATCACGTTCATGGCTTCATAATAGGCCTTGCCTAGCGCGTCGTTACGCTTACGATATTCGCCGTAATAGTCGTTCTGGTCGAAAGTAAAGCCCGGTGTGAATTCTCCAGCATCGTTTTTGACGTGCAGAATTCTGGAGAGCTGCCTGAGCTTCTCGCCGCGGACGATGTGCGTATTCCAGGGCTGCGTATTGCAGTTAGAAGGTGCGTACTGAGCATCTTCCAGCACCTCCCGGATAATGCTTAAAGGCACGGGATTATCGAGAAAGCCACGGACAGAGCGACGCGTGCGGATAGTTTCTCTGAACGACAGCGTTTCATCTGGTGAGGTTTCGGCGCTGGAATGAATGAGATTCATAGTCATAACTGCTTCCTTTGTTAGGGTGAGTGTCTGTCAGGTAGCCATAACCATAACGTCATGGACACGACGGCCTTGGGCGACAGTTTCTTTCGATCATCAGATGACCTTAATGGCGGGTCATATTCCGCCCAAACATCTCTAGTCAGCAAGACTCTAGCGTACTAGATAAATTAGCGAAAACAGACTGTAGTCGGCCTCTTTAATCGTTTCGAGGTCTACAGAGGTCCTGCAAAGTCTCGCGAAGCAAAATAAGTCCAGCTTCGTCCAGCTTACAGGCACTCTTGATCTTCTTAGTAACGCCCAAGATTTCTTCCCGGATATTCTCGGCACGTGGGGTCAGATTGACCAGCACACGTCGTTCATCGTTCGGGTCTCGGGTACGAGTAACAAAGCCGGCTGTCTCAAGACGCTTGACAAGCGGCGTGATAGTGCCCGTGTCCATATCGAGAGAGGTGCCAAGCGTGCCAACTGATAATGGCGATCCGTTCAGGAGTTCGAGTATTACCAGGTACTGCGGAAACGTCAGCCCTAACGGCTCCAGGAACGGCTTGTGCATCCGGGCCATACGGTTAGCTGCCCCATAGAGAGCAAAAGAGAGCTGCATACCAACGCTGCGGGACATAGTCATCATTATCTCGAACGATATCTTCTAGTGCACTAGAGTAAGCCATTACACAACTTTTTCAAGAACCATGACCACCTTCCTGGCCAAAAAATCGTCGGCTGTGCTGCGCTCCTTAAGCCTGAAAAGGCTATCTGGATTAAGTAGTGAAAGGCGGTTGGCCTGTTCTTCAACGTAAGCTTACAGGCATTGGCCCGATTATTTCCCGGTGATAAATTAACATAATGGTTGCTAAATCCGCTTCTGGCACATTGCTGATGGCCTCTTCTGAAAGCAACAATCAGCTAACACATCTGCATACACTTGTAACTAAAGCCCGCATTATTTCGCCCGAAACTGTTGATGAAAGTAAGCAATAACTTACCAAACACAGCAAACATCGGAGCACGTAATGACCATTTCACAGCGGCTTTTCCTGACCTTCTCGCTACTGGCGATATCACTGATCGCACTCGTTACCACATCCGTTAATGTGGTGACCGGATTTCAGGCACGTTTTAAGTACGTGCAAGAAAACACTATCCCTTCCATTACAGATATTGACGACCTGATTGACACGAGCAACAAAATTATCATTAGTCTTTACCGGCATCAGAGTTCAAAAATCCTCAGCCAGCAGGCAAAGTTTGAAAAAGAGATTAACGAAAATATCGACCAGCTGACGGAAGGTACCCGGCACTATCTTGAGGTGAACGTTTCTAACGACGAAGATCGACAGATGACTGAGCGTGAACTTGCCATTATTCAGCAAATGCGTGCCAGGTTACCGGCTTTTTTTGCTGGTTCCAGAGCGCACAATGATGATGTGGCGATGCCCGACCTGCAGGGAAATGACGGTGTAGGCGCTACCACCCGTAGCCTGATTTATGACTATCTGAAGCAGCGTCAGCTTAACGTCGGCATCGGCAACGCATTCGACGCGCATAACACCCGTACTTATCATAAGACTTTATGGACACTCATCGCGGGTTCTGCCGCGGGTATCGTGATACTGGGTTATTTCACGGTAAGAACCATTCTGTCTATTCGCCGCCATATGAATGGCATGCGTACCGTAATGGAGAGCGCAAGTGAAAATCTTGATTTAACCCTTAGGGCAGATGAGTCTCGTCGCGATGAGATAGGGCTTACCGCGAAAGCGTTTAATCAACTTGTAAGCAACGTTGACACTTCACTTAAGACCGTCGGTCAGGCGGCATACTCCGTCAGCGTTTCTTCAGGCGAAATAGCCGCGGGCAATGATGATTTATCCTCGCGGACCGAAGAGCAGGCTGCCTCCCTGGAGGAAACCGCAGCCAGCATGTATCAGCTCAGCGAGACGGTCCGGCAGACGGCCGAAAACACCCGGCTGGCCAGTAAGCTGGCGAAAAATGCCCGTGAGATTTCTGATGACAGTTCCGTCAAAGTCAGCACCATGATTGGTACTATGTCAGACATCCGGAGCAGCTCGGCCAAAATCACAGACATCATAGCCCTGATTGAGGGCGTGGCATTCCAGACCAATATCCTCGCACTTAACGCAGCGGTCGAGGCCGCCCGCGCCGGTGAGCAGGGTCGTGGTTTTGCGGTTGTGGCTGGCGAAGTCAGAAACCTGGCACAGCGCTCTTCCGCCTCTGCCCGTGAAATCAAGGCGCTGATTGAATCCTCGATTGCTTTTGTTGAGGCGGGTACGTTACAGGCCAGCGAAGTTGGTGAGAACATGACGCGGATGGATGACGCTGTTCGTCAGGTCAATGAGCTGATAGACGGAATTTCGGTTGCCGCGCAGGAACAGTCTCTGGGAATAAGCCAGGTGCATCAGGCGATCAATCAGATGGATGACGTGACGCAACAGAATGCCTCGCTGGTCGAAGAAGCATCTGCAGCTGCCCATTCACTGACCGAACAGGCTGAAGCGCTGAATGGCCTGGTCTCAGCGTTTACTATTAGTGAAGGCGTTTCTATCCTTAAACCAGAAGTTAAGCTACACAACAGCAGACTTGTTATGCAGCCGGTAACGTAAAAGCCGTTGTCTGAAACATTCCACAGTAGCGACGACAACTGGGCTAAGTGCTGACAAAATCAGACAGCCGGCGGTACATGCGGCTGCCTGAGCTTATCCGGCTCACACAAGGAAATCCGAATGCACAGTAAGATAAAGAGTGGCGCTGCCGAAACTAATTGGTCAACTTTTTGGTATGGGTACTCGAGCCCCCTTTCCCCACAGGCAGGTAACACTTATCCATTATCAGGCTGTAGTACAATGAAGCCAGGCAATGTTCGCTTCGGGTTGTGAGTTCAACGCTATCCTTAACCATGGGGGGACGTTGCCATGAAACGAAGAACGCGTACTTATTACACGACAGAACAGAAAGCGATTATCTGGGACAGATAATCGCGAAGTGATTCCCTGCATGATATCGCCAGAATGTTCGACAGATATCATTTTTCTATTATGCACACTATTCAGCAGACTGGTGGGTATCGCCCCTGGTGAGAAAACGGTATCGGTAATCTCTTTCACTTGATGAAAGAGAGGAAATATCCAGAGGGCTGGTTGCAAAAATCACCATCAGGGCGATCGCAAACAACTTATCAAGAGCCCCCTCAACGATCAGCCGCTTGATCAGGAGGTACTGAGGTGCAAAACAATACCGGGCAGCAAAAGCGGATACTGCCGCGTGGGAAAGTACTCTGAGACCAAAACCCTGCAAGCTAATGAAAGCACCACATTGTGTAAAATTATTGCTGAGAAGATGCATCAGGACTGGTCGCCGGAATAAATCGCCAGTTGGCTGAAACCCTGTTATCCGGATAATCAGGAAATGCATGTGTCACACAAAATGGTTTAAAAAACGCATTTTATACAAATCCGTGGAGCATTAAAAAACAACTGCATCAATGACTCAGCAGCGGAAGAACGGTACGTTGATCCCCAAAGTCATCACTTAAAGGGAAAGGATTGGGATCAATCCCGAATGCGATATCTGTCACCCAAAAGGCCAGCTGAAGCCGCAGACAGAACCATACCTGGCCACTGGGGAGGTGATCTGATCCAGGGCTCTAAAAACTCCTCTTTAGTCATCCTCGTTGAACGCCGTTTCCGCTTTGTTATGCTCACCATAATCACGGACAACAAAAACAAAATTGTTATATCTGCACTCATCAAACAAGCGCGCGAATTACCTATTGAGCTTTATATAGCATTAACATGGGATCGAGGCGCTGAAATGACCAGCCACGCTCGATTTACTGTAGCGACAGACATTCAGATTTATTTATGTGATCCTCAATCTCCCTGGCAGCGTGACTCAAATGAAAATACTAACAGGCTGCTCAGACAATATTTTCCAAATGAACTGACCTGTCTGTTAACAGCCAGCAAAGACCTACAGTGTTGCCACTCAGCTAATTTAAAGGCCGAGAAAAACGCCAGACTATGAATCACCCGCAGAACGGTTCAATAAGTGTATTGCATCCATCGGTTGAACTTATAGTGAGAAGCGGACGTTCGGAATTTTTCTCACAGCCCGATAGAAGCATCACAAATATTGCACTGAGTTAAAAAGGCATCAAATCAACAGATGTCTCATCAGCGCAATGACAATGCCTATACTCTGAGTTAACCCTATTGATTTACGAAGGAGTAGGTATGTCCTGTAAACTTCAGGCAGTACTATTTATCGCCTGTTTTTTCTCTGCTTCAGTTAGCGCCGCCCCTCAGAATACTCTACTTATCCGCCAGGGTTACCTGTTACCCATGACAGCCAACGGACAGGATCAGCCCTCGACCGACATCCTGATCCGCAATAACCAGATAGTACAGATCGGAAAAAATCTTGTCGCCGCCGACGCAAAGATAATTGACGCCCGAGGTAAATATGTAATGCCGGGGTTCGTCGATGCGCATAATCATTTATGGGTCACCACCATGCGTGGCCAGTTCAGAAATAAACAGGGAAAGTTTTTCCCTGTCAGTAACAAGTTAGCAAAGAAGATGCAGCCGGATGATATTTGGCTGGCAATGTATTCTGGTTCGCTTGAACTGTTACAGTCTGGAATCACGACTACTGGCGACTTCTTTGATAACATTCATGGCCCTGCATGGGGTGATGCTGGCTTCAGAGCGCTCGAAAAAAGCGGCATTCGCGCCATCATGTATTACGGTGGTCCCGATAAAACCACAAAAAGAATGATTGATTTGACGCACCTGGCTGAACTCAAAAAGCAGTCAACGGATCGTGTTCAACTCGGGCTGGGCTGGCGGATCCCCAGGGACTTATCCAGCCAGCAGAACTGGGCCATGCGGGATAAAGAATACAGGTTTGCTGTTCAACACAATTTGCCCATTCAGGTCCATGTCAGCGGCGATGCCCGCGCAATGTTCGATGCACTTATAGACCGTCAGTATTTATCGCCATCGCTGACAGTGATACACGCAAGCGATGCGCTCCCGCAGCAGTTAAATGCTCTGCAAAAATCGGGGGGTGGGCTGGTATTAACACCGGTCAGCGAGCAACGAGTTGGTTATGGGCTGACCCTGCTTAATCACTTTGAGGACGTTGAAAGGCAGGGGCTGGGCATAGATGGTAATGCATTGTCTGGCGGGGCTAACATGTTTGAAACGCTCCGCACAGCCGCGCTTACTGAAAGTGGTAAAGCAAAAGATGAAACGCTTCCAGACGCGCGCCAGCTTCTGGCGTTAGCAACGCGTCGCTCTGCTGAATCGATAGGGCTGGGGGAATTAACCGGCACCCTTGAAGAGGGTAAGCGGGCAGACATTCAGATAATTATTCCCAACACGCTGAATATGGCAGGATTTGGCGGTGGCGACCCGGCAGCCCTCATCGTCTACTCAGCTCAACCGGAAAATGTAGAGACGGTCATTGTCGACGGCCGCATTATCAAAGCAGATGGAAAACTACAGGGTATTAATCTGGAAGAGCAGCTAAGAGCGACTAATGCTTCTGCAAAAAAACTATTGGAACATAGTGAATCGCAGATGTAATGAGGCCTGCTGATGTGCCAGCCATGAGGACATAGCAATGTCCGCTTCTGGCACAAAGCTGCCTTTGGAGAATGCATGTCCACTATGGGCGAAACCCGATATGTGGGTTGCTATTTGACCAACCTTGTTTAGGTGGCTACTTTCGGACTGCACCAATCACGGTATCCGGCTGCATCAGTCCTGAAAAATCCCAGGAAGGTAGGCGCTGGGTGGAGACAGGCGGGCAACAGTGCATGATTAATAGCTTACCCACACGGCAGTATGGGTAAGCACGATCCGCGAATCAGTTGAATACCATTCCGCCGTCGATCAGTAGCGATTGCCCGGTCATGTAGTCGGAATCCGGTCCCGCCAGAAATGCGACGCATGCGGCCACATCTTGCGGTTCAGATAGCCGGCCCAAAGTAATACGTTTTGCAAATTCCTGCGTCCCAAAGCCAGCCGGTTTACCCGCCGCTTGTGAAATTTGCCTGTCGATCGATTCCCACATGGGGGTTTTAACGATACCCGGACAGAAGGCATTGACCGTAATGCCTTTAGACGCAAGATCTTTAGCCGCTGTCTGCGTCAGCCCGCGAACGGCAAATTTGCTGGAGCTATAAACTGCCAGCTCCGGATTGCCAACATGTCCTGCCTGAGAGCAGGCATTAATGATTTTGCCACCGTGATTTTCCGCGGAAAAAGCGCTAATCGCCGCCTGCATTCCCCAAATCACACCCTTAACGTTGACGTTATAAACCTTATCAACAATCTCCTCGGTGATATCGGTAATCGGAGTTGATGGCGCAATACCGGCGTTGTTCACAATGACGTTGAAATCACCCAGCGCATGGCGCGCTTCTTCAACGGCGTGAAAAACGTTATCGCGTTGGGTGACATCAACCTGCAGCGCGATAGCCTTTCCTCCTGATGTGACAATCTCATCAGCGACATGCTGCGCCGTTTCAAGATTGAAATCCGCGATGGCTACGGAAAAGCCGTCTTTTGCCAGGCGTAAGGCAATGGCTGCGCCAATGCCCTGTCCGGCGCCGGTTACAAACGCAACTCTGTTTTTCATAATCATATCCTTTCAATTAGAGAATTTGACTCAGGTGTAACTGACTCATCAGTAGCGGGTTATCGCTGTAGTCGACCGGAATTGCGACCACAGCGGGGCCGCTGACATCCATTGCTTTGCGCAATGTTGGCTCAAGTTCTGCCGCACTGTTAACGGAGAAGCCGGCTGCGCCAAAGGCTTCGGCATAGGCTTTAAAATCCACCGGACCGAAACTGACGCCTGAAATTCGCTGATACTTTTTCTCTTCCTGCATGGCGACCATGTTGTAGGCGTTATCAACCCAAATGATGTGCAGGATATTGGCCTTCAGCCTGACGGCAGTTTCCAGTTCCATGCTTGATTGCAAAAATCCGCCGTCCCCGGATACCGATACCACCTTGCGTGAAGGATCAACCAGCCAGGCACCAATAGCCCAGGGTAGGGCGACACCCATGGTCTGTTGACCATTAGAGATCATGATTTGGCGCGCACGGAAGCTATACAGATAGCGCGCTATCCAGATATGAAAGCTTCCCATATCAACGGTAAGGCTGATGTCAGAGTTAATGATGTCTTGCATCGCATGCACGATGCGCAGGGGATGCAGCGCAAATTGATTTAAGCTGGCACCTTGCATCGCCAGTAACTGCCGTTGCTGCTGGCGGTCTTCCAGTACAGCGGCCGCAGCGTGACTTAGCGTTAATGGTGAGAGGATACGAGCGGCAATCTTGCATACGGTCTGCGCAATGTCGCCTACCAGTTCAGCGTCGGGCTGGTAGCGGTTATCCGTATCAGCCGGTAGCACATCAATATGTACCAGGATGGCTTTGCCGCTGTTCCACATTGCCGGCTCATACTCAACCGGGCTATAACCGATAGTGATGATCAGGTCCGCCTGCTGTAATAACCGGTCTCCAGCCTGGTTGTTAAATAATCCAACCCGTCCGGCAAACCTTGAGAAGTGCTCCTGTCTGACTGCGCCTGCAGCCTGGTAAGTACTGGTCACGGGGATCTGGCTTTTTGACAGCAGTTCATGGATTGCGGCGCTGTTTTCTGGTTGGCTGGCCATCAGGCCCAGCAGGATAACCGGATTTTTTGCCCGGCTGATGTCCTGGCTGACAGCCTCAATTAGGGCATCGGGGGCCGCGCCCAACTTAACGTGTCCACTGTTTTGCAAAGGGCTGCCGGAAACCGGCTGATCAACAATATCCTGCGGCAGGCTGATAAAGGCACCTCCACCGCGTCCGTTTTCTGCATGACGAAATGCGTTAGAGACACATTCGGTCAGCGCGGAGGGGGCGGTGACCTCAACAGCATATTTCGTTACCGGACGAAACATCGACACGGTATCCAGGCTCTGGTGAACCTGTTTGGCGCTATCCGATCGTTTTACCGCTCCGCCAATGGCCACCACCGGATCGCCTTCGCTGGTGGCGGTTGCCATGCCGGTAACCAGATTCGAGCAGCCTGGTCCGGAGGTCACAAGTGCAACACCGGCATGTCCCGTAAGTCGGCCTACCGCTGCGGCCATAAAGGCAGCATTTGCCTCATGCCTGACAGGAATGAGCTGAATGGGAGAATCCAATAATGAATCAAACACTTTGTCGATTTTGGCTCCGGGGATGCCAAACACGTGGTTTACGCCTTGTGCTTCAAGCTGCGCGACCACGAGATCGGCGCCGCTGTTCCAGTGGGTGTGGGTTTTTAACGTTTTCATATTGCCCCCTATTGTTAGCTTTCGACGGCGCGAATGGCTTCATCAAGATTGTGCGGCGTGAGCTCTGCCTGAAGAAATTCGGTATCCCGGGGAAGATCAATGACAAGCTTGTTAATGGAGCCAAAGGTTAGCGTTCCCTCCTTCAGCACATAATCGAGGATGTGCCCACCGCCTTGCCGGTCATCCGTAATAAAGTGCTCGTGATAACCCGCCACGTTGATTCCCTGCATGTACTGCGGCGTACGGAAGCCAATCAGTTCACCCTGCGTCTCTTTAAATGCGAAGGTTGGCTGATCGCCCAGCACTTCCGGCATCGAGCGATAAGGGCGACATTGGCAGGGAACGGTTCGAGTCCGTACGGCATGAAAGCGACCACTGATACGCATGGCACAGAATTGGTTATCTGAAGTGATTTTGCTGTCGATAACCTGATGAACCTCTTCTCGCGTGGCGGTTTCGGTAAAGCGGTGGCGATGTTCAGGTTTGAAAAAAGTCATCACAGCAAACGGCGTTTGTTGCTCGGGCTGGGCAGGATTGGCGCTGCCATCGGAGCGTAACTGATAGACCTTGCTGTCGAAGGCAATGAGTTCTCCATCCAGCTGGTTGAACGTACCCAGGCCAAAATCGCCTTTCTTTAACAGATCGGACACCGTGGTGGATCCTTCATAAACACCGCTCAGCAGCGCGCTCATCAGTGAAGTCTGATAGATAACCTTTTCTGGTGAATCATCATGGAGTTTAAAGACGGTTTCTTTCAGCTGTTCCTCGCATGAACAGGCAGATACAAAATTACACATTTGCCACCTCGCAAACCAATAGTTAAGCCGTGTTAATATCATGGTGGGCTTTTTGGCTTAACGAATCCAATAGCGAAACCTGTTAACTTTGAGACGTTTTTGATATGGAACTTCGCCATCTGCGTTATTTTGTTGCTGTCGCCGAGACGCTTCATTTCACCCGCGCTGCAGAAATGCTCGGCATTTCTCAGCCACCGCTGAGCCAGCAAATACAGCGGCTGGAACATGAGATTGGGACACCATTGCTGAAACGTCTGACGCGCGGCGTTGAACTCACCGAGGCGGGAAGGGCATTCCTAAATGACGCCACTGAGATTGTGCAGCTGGCCGACCATGCGCTTGAGAAAGCCCGTGGTATGGCGCGGGGTATAAGCGGACAGATGTCGCTCGGGTTTGCCAGTTCTGTCGCTTTCGGGGCACCCGTGTTTGACCTTCTTCAGCGTTTTAGAGCGCGTTATCCGGCAATGGAACTCATTGCCAGGGAAGAGAATATGGCTTTGCTGATGCAGGATCTGCGGGATGGGTTGCTTGATGCGGCGTTTATTCGTTTGCCGTGTGAAAGCAGCAAGGCGTTTAATATGAAAGTCATCGCTACCGAAAGAATGATGATTGCGTTACCTGCGGGCCATGCATGTAGCTCCTCTGGCACCATTGCATTAGCGCAGCTGGTGGACGAAACATTGATTATGTTTCCGCGTGAAGTCGCTCCCAGCCTGTATGAGCTCATCGTCAGCACCTGTCTGCGCGCGGGGTTCACCCCAACACGATTTATTCAGGCTCCCCAAATCACCTCGTCTCTCGGCATGGTCGGGGCAGGTTGCGGCATCGCGTTGGTACCAGATTCCATGTGCTGTGTGAACAACCCGCATGTTACATTTTGCGAAATAGAGAATAACACCCTGTTTACCGATATCGCCTTTGCCTGGCGGCGCAACAATCCCTCCAGGACGGTGATGCATCTACTCAGTTTGATTAGCCAGTGATACGGCTAACTCTGTGACATTGATGCAGTGCTTGCTCTTTATCGAATGATACGGACAAGGCAGCTTACTTTTTTTGTTGCGACACCAGTGCAAAATATGGATGTTGCCCAGCCAGCAACAATAACAATTCATATTCGCCCTGGCTGAGCTGCCCTGGATTCTTCGCAGACTCTTTCGACTGCCAAACACGCAGGCTAAGATCGAAACGCTCAGCGGCACTCTGTTGTGAAAGGCCAGCGGCAAGCCTGAGATCACGAATATTATGCTGTACGGCCACGGGCCGCTCTAAAAGTTGATTTCTCAAAGAATACTCCTTAAATACGGGATGGAGTGAATTTGGGTGAATCGCTCACCCGCCTCTAAACATCACGTTAACTTGACCTGGATTCAGTGTTTTAATTTTCTCATTTATCAAAGGCTTATTAAGAAGAAATGAAAATAATTATTTTTTAGTTTAATAAAATAGATATTGTTAACACATGTCAGAATAAATCGCTGGCCTCGCCAGGATTACTCTCCTTTTTTATCCCCACCTCAACAGCAGGAATATTCCTCTATTTTATCCAGGGTGATTGTTCAATATAGGGAATGTATTGCGCTGGCAAGCCTCATGCCGGGCGTTCCTGCATAAAACAGAAAAGGATAAAAATAATGAAAAACCGTCAATACATTCAGCGGCGTATTCCCGCAGACCTCAGTCAGGTAGAGATACGCGAGCAGTGGCAAATCACGTTCTGGACTCTGAAGTTAAGCACCACACAAGACCGACTGAGTCAGGCCCTGCGCGAAGTCGGGCCGGACCTGGAGAACGTGCGCGCGTGGCTTGAGACAACCCCCACTTCTCGCCCAACACGTTAGTGCCGGTCAACCGTTAACCACCCCCGTGAGGGTGGCGAACGGACCTTGTGGTAGCGAAGTGCTGCTTATACATGCCCGCGATAACTTGCGGTGCGTCGTAAACCTGCCCAACAAAAGCGTGTGTGCATAAGGTTTTCCCCGGTGTTGTCACTATAAATAAGAATTTTTATCATTTATATATGTCGCGTGCTTTATAATAGCGCGCTATTTATGTAGCTTTTTTATTGTGACAGTTAGCTGGAAAAAGTAAAACGTTTGCACGATGAAATAAATGTATCGTCATTAGATAATTATTTCGTTAAAGAAAGTACAAATGACGGCTTTCCCGACGGGACACTCTTTACGTTCCAGAATAATCATTCAGGTACGCCTTCCTTAAGCGGCAATACACTTCCAATGAGTGGATAGATCGAAATTCCGGTCGTTGCTCTTGGCTAGCCACATAGAGGAATGAATTAAAAAAGTAACCAATTGATAACCAGCGTGGGAGATCTGTTTTTCTTTGCTACCTTCAAACTATCCATAACACCAGTGGATGAAGGGATATTCAGGCTCAAATAACACCTGCACATATCGCTGTTACGTTAAGCAACCTCCGCAGGGGCTGCAGCATCATAAATTACATTCACGTGAGCCGAATTTGTATGAGCAAAAAAAATCATCGCACAGTACCAGGCGTACACCCCTATGATGGCCCGGCAGGCGGCTGGGGAGCACTTAAGGCAACCGCAATAGCCGTTAAAAACCAAATGGATACCTTAAAAGCGCCGCCTACGCTGATGCGCACTAATCAGCCCGATGGGTTTGATTGCCCCGGATGTGCCTGGCCGGATAAGGATCATGGCTCAACCTTCCAGTTCTGTGAAAATGGCGCTAAGGCGGTCACATGGGAAGCGACCACCAAGCGCGTTACGCCGGCATTTCTTGCCGAAAACACTATTACGTCGCTGCTACAGCGTTCCGATTATGAGCTGGAGGGATACGGCAGGTTAACCACGCCGCTGCGCTATGATGCAGCAAGCGACACCTTCATCGAAGTGAGCTGGGAAGAGGCTTTTGCGCGTATTGCCAATAAGTTAGCTGAACTGCCGCCAGATGAGGTTGAGTTCTATACCTCCGGTCGCGCATCAAACGAGGCGGCCTATTTGTTCCAGCTTTTTGCCCGGGAGTATGGCACTAACAATTTTCCTGATTGTTCAAATATGTGCCACGAGGCAACCAGCGTAGGTTTGCCTCAGTCGATTGGGATCGGTAAGGGCACCGTGTCACTGGACGATTTCGATAGTGCAGAGCTTATTCTCTCAATGGGTCATAATCCAGGGACCAATCATCCGCGCATGATGGGAACGCTGCACGAGCTGGCGCGCCGTAACGTACCGATTATCGTGTTTAATCCGCTGCGCGAACGCGCGCTTGAGCGTTTTGCCGACCCGCAGAATGTCATGGAGATGGCAACCAACAGCTCAACCGATATCGCGTCAACGTATTATTTGGTCCGTGCCGGTGGCGATTCGGCTGCGCTTAAAGGTATCGCCAAAGCGGTGCTGGCGATTGAGGCTGAAACCGGTACGGCACTGGATCATGCCTTTATCCGCGAGCACACAGAAGGGTTTGAGCGCTTCGCGGCGGACATCGAAGCCACATCCTGGGCATTAATCGAGCAAGACTCAGGCCTGAAGCAGGCAGATCTCAGGCGCGTCGCTGAAGCTTACGTCAAATCGAATGCCACTATCCTGACGTATGGTATGGGCATTACACAGCACAACCGCGGTACGGATAATGTGCGCCTGTTGGTCAATCTGCTGCTAATGCGAGGCAATATAGGTAAACCCGGCGCAGGCGTTTGTCCGTTACGAGGCCACTCCAACGTGCAGGGTAACCGTACCGTGGGGATCACTGAGAAACCGTCGTCCGATTTTCTCAATAAGCTGGAAAACGTGTTTGGATTTACACCACCGTCGCATCATGGTCATGATGCGGTGCAGGCGATGAAAGCGATAGTCGACAAGCAGGCGAAGGCGCTCATTTGCCTCGGAGGAAATTTTGCCGTGGCGCTGCCCGATTCAGACGTGACCTTTCCGGCGATGCGTGAACTTGAACTCAGTGTTCACATCGCGACCAAGTTGAACCGTACTCATCTTCTGACCGGGAAAGAGACACTGCTGTTGCCGTGCCTCGGCCGTACCGAACTGGATGAGCAGTCTGGCAATCGCCAGTCGATCACTGTTGAAGATTCCATGTCGATGGTGCACGCCTCTTCCGGAAAGTTGAAGCCAGCGTCGCCGCTGCTGCGTTCTGAACCGGCCATTGTTGCCGGGATGGCCAGCGCGGCTCTGCCGAGAACGCGGGTTAACTGGAATGAGTTGATAGCCGATTACGATCTCATCCGCGACCTGATCGAAAAAACCATACCCGGATTCGATGATTACAATGCCCGCATTCGCCAACCCGGTGGTTTTCAGATGCCACTGCCGCCGCGGGATCGCATCTGGCCGACCCCGAGCGGTAAAGCGATGTTTTCGCTTTATCAAGGCACGCATGAAGACTTGACGGTGCCGGGTGACGATGTGCTACGTCTGATTACGCTTCGCAGTCACGATCAATACAACACGACGATTTACGCCATGGATGATCGCTACCGCGGAGTATTTGGCCGCCGTGATGTCCTGTTTATGTGTGACTTTGATCTGGAACGTCTGGGGCTTGAGCACGGGGATGTTGTGGATCTGGAGTCAGCAGTGCCGGGCTACCGTATGCGTCTGGAATCCATGACGGTAATTCGCTATGCCATCTCACAAGGATCGATTGGAGCCTATTATCCGGAGGCTAACGTCCTGATCCCGCTGGATTACATCGACAAGGAGAGCGGTACGCCATCGTATAAATCTGCGCCGGTACGTATCACGCTGCGGTCACGCGACGTTGTCACTCCGCAGGCTGTTGAATCCCATTAAAGTGAAAATAAGGCAGGCTTGCCTGCCTTCTGATTGCCACAACCGTGGCAAAAGAGGCTCCAGTTTGCAATGTCTTGAGGTCTGCTATGAGTGAGGAGCAGAGCCCTCATTGTAAGGACAGCAATTGTTTGCGGGAACGGGGCCACTCCAGAATGTGAACAAGCCGGTATGACATGGAGGTGACAGCGACTTATGAAAGGAGGAATAATTGTTTGACAGTGCAGCCTACCTACTAGTAGATTTATCGAGCGTCTTACATGACTTCTGAATGTCATCCAGTTATTAAAAGCAAAATCTTAATGATTACGCCCGGATGAACAGTGAACTAAATTCTGCAATGTTGAGTGTTTTCATGAATAAACCTTTTCTTTCTGTCGGTCATAAAATAGTGCGCTTGGCGATAATAATTGTGATCCCATTACTGGTGATCGCCTTGTTCGTGTGGGCGGGCGGGTGGCTGGATACTGGCAGGCTGACATCGGATAAGCTGATTACTGCCTTAGAAAAATCTAATGGCAATCACCCGGGTTATCGCCGTAATCATGCAAAGGGCGTCTGTATCCTGGGGGATTTTTCTGCCAACGGTAACGCCAGCGCCTTGTCACGTGCGGCACTGTTTGCCTCAGGCGTTACGCCCGTGGTGGGCCGTTTAGCTATCGCAGGCGGAAATCCGAATGCGCCTGATTATGCAGTACCGATACGCAGTATGGCGCTGGCTTTCTATCAGAAAAATGGTGAACAGTGGCGCACAGGCATGAATGCAATGCCTTTTTTTCCGGTACAAAGCGTGCAGGGCTTCTATGACCTGCAAACCGCCACGCTACCGGATACAAAAACCGGTAAACCTGATCCAGCCAGAATGCAGGCTTTTGTACGTCAGCATCCAGAGATCAAACCTTTCTTTGCCTGGGCAAAGCAATATGTTCCCTCTTCCAGCTGGGTCCGCGATCAATTTAACAGTCTGAATGCCTTTAATTTCATTGATAAAGAGGGCCATTCCCACCTGGTGCGCTGGAGTATGGTGCCGCACGCTGATTATCAGGCGATGGATGAAAATGAGAAAAACGACGCCAATTTCTTGCAGCGTGATTTACAGCAGCGGCTAGCGAACGGGCCGCAGAAATGGGATCTGATGGTTACAGTGGCGGGCTCTGGTGATAAAGGCAATGACGCATCGATTGGATGGCCTGCCGATCGTCAGGTGATCAATGCCGGAACGCTGACAATTAATAAGACAACTGCACAACAGCAGGGCGTTTGTAACGACATTAACTATGACCCGCTGATTTTACCTGAGGGTATTACGGCTTCGGATGACCCGCTTCTTAATGCCCGCTCATCCGCTTACGCTAAATCCTATAATGCACGCACTCATGAACAGGCCGGAGCCCACTGATGAAACATAACAACACTTTTCACCCGGCACTGCGCGTACTTCACTGGGTGATGGCTGCGGCTATTATGGCCATGTTATTTATTGGTGTCGCAATGGTATCCACGGTTTCATCATTGCACGGCCTGCTGGTTGCGATTCATAAGCCGCTGGGTTTGATGATTTTAATGCTGGTCATTGTGCGGCTTTGGCTGAGATTCAGCACTGCTAAGCCAGCACTTCCAGCCACGCTGCCTGCCTGGCAGAAATTCTTAGCGCATCTGTCTCATTGGGCACTGTATGCCATGATGCTGGCTCAGCCCCTGATCGGTTGGGCGATGCTGTCGGCGGCGGGGTATCCCGTCACACTGGGTCATTTTGTGCTGCCGCCCATTGTTCCGATCAGCAACAACGCTTATGCCATTTTACGTCCGCTCCACAGCCTGGTAGCCATGGCGCTTTTCATCACTGTTATGTTGCATCTTGCCGCAGCTTTGTACCACGCTTTGATTCTGCGCGATGGCGTATTCAGCAGTATGGCGGGTGCATATAAACGCAAACGCTTGACGCGCGGTGCGCTTGACAATCCGGCTGACGCTGAGTAGGTTCGTGGCCGTTTATCGATTCGCAGTTATTTTACCGTTGCTGCTGGAGCAAGCATGAGTACAGAACGTTCACAGAAAGCCGAAGAGATTATGCACCACACCAGAATTCTGCTGACAGCAGGCGGTTATAACAGCTTCAGTTATGCTGATTTAGCCGAGCGGGTGCAGATTCGTAAGTCGAGTATTCACCACCATTTCCCTGGCAAAGCGGATCTGGTTCAGGCAGTCGTGAGTGATTATCGACAGCAGGCACAAGCAGGAATGGCGGCAACCAGCCAGCATTTCTCCGGTGATGCATTAGGTGAAATTAACAGCTACGTGAATTTCTGGGCGACCTGCATCCGTGAGAACAATTCTCCTTTCTGCATTTGCGTGATGCTGGCTGTTGAATTAACGATTTTACCTAAAGAAGTGGCTAAGGAAGTCAGTGGGCATTTCAACGATCTCACTAACTGGCTCACTGATGTACTGAGCAGAGGTGAAAAAAATGGCGTTTTTATTCTACGGGAAAGTGCAGCTACAGAGGCCAAATCGCTGATGGCTACGGTGCATGGTGCAATTATATCTTCGCGTGCCTTTAATAACGCTGATGTATTTCAGCAAATTGTCGAGCCAGTGATTAGAAGATTAACGAAAACCAGCTGAGGTAATTCAGACAATAAAACGTTACTAGCCGAAGTCTTCAAGTGTTCGGCTGTTCAGGCTGAAATAGTTGATGGGCAGCCTTTATGCCGGTTAGATATTTGACTGGAATTCGTGACTATTTCGTGACGTTGAATGAAATATCCGGATCATAGAAAGAATAAATGCAGGTGGCATTGTCGCAACTCAGACTATCTTCTAGTAGGTCTGTGATGCAGTGTTTGTTCGTACCGACGTAAGCATGATTTGGAGGAAGTGATATAGCCAGCGAGGATTTTAATTGAGGCTATTTCAATGTGACTTTACTTTGATGGAGAAATTATTAATGAACACTATCCGCGCTTTGCATTCAATGCCGGACCTGGCAGCATTAAACATCGAAAGAATGAATTCCCGGTCTTCTGTTACCACTGCGTCAGGTTTTCAGCCCTTTTTACAGACTCAGCTCAAACTCTCCGGAAATTATGGATTGAATGAGCCAGCCGTATTGAAGCAATCGATCAGTATGCCACCACACCCGGCAGACATCGACTCGCTGGTTGCTCAACTACTCGCTAGCAGGAAGATGTTATTACAGCCATTCAGGTCAGTTTCTTTTTCAGGAAAACAGTATTGTGAACACCTTAGACAACGTAGCGTAACTGGCGGTTTTTGCAGGGAGATAGCTGACGTCAGTAAGGCGGAATATGTTCCTGAATCCGCTTCTGATTCGTGTGTGATAATGAACAAAAAACATCCTGAAGTACGCAGAGATTCCTGCAGTTATTCACTTAATACCGATTTCAAATATGAATGTCAGCAAACGATTCCGGTTGCTGTGATGGCGCCTTTAACCTACTTTTTTATCGGAGTTTTTCCTGACTTAGTCCGGATCTCTGTGTCAGGTTACATAAGGCAGCCCTTGCGTATACGCAGACTACGTAGGTTAGACAGAACAGGTTATCGCCAGAATGCTTACGACCTAAACCTATATCGTTAATCCAAAACCGTTTAAAAAATTAAGATTAATTTTTTGACACAGTGTCGTCTTTTTTATCGAACAACCATTTTTATACGCTCTGCTTTTCCTTAAAAAGCGTGTTTTTATAAGCTTTACACATTTTCTTAATTCTGCGACTGAATAATTGCCGACTCTAATTCGGCCATCATTCGTCTGGAATATTCTGTGAAGTCCAACCTATTTCGGAGAATCATAATGAAATCCAATTTCGCTACATCTACCTACATTCAAAATCAATGGCTTCAATCTTATTATTATATTCGTGCAGCGGGTTCAATTATCTGGATTGCACTTGCACTATTCATTGGCAAACATAATCCCACAGTTGGTACCATTCTGCTTGTTTTGTATCCTACATGGGACGCATTCGCCAATTATCTTGATGCAAGACAGTCAGGGGGCTTAGCACTAAACCCACCCCAAAAATTTAACTTTATCGTTAGCCTGGTGGTCGCAGCGGCTATTATCTGGGCTCTTTCTATCAGCATGAATACAACCATTAAAGTCTTTGGAATATGGGCGATTTTTTCTGGTGTATTGCAGCTTTCTGCTTCCATCCGTCGCTGGAAAAATTCAAATGGACAATGGGCTATGGTCTTGAGTGGAGCGCAATCTGCATTGGCGGGTGTGTTTATGTTTAAACAGGCGAGTAGTAATGCTGCTCTGGATGTCACCACGGTTGCACCCTACGCCGCTTTTGGTGTTCTCTATTTCCTGATTTCAGCCATCACGCTGACCATTAAGAATGGGCGTAAAGACAAAGCTGCCTACTGAGTGTTCAGAAAAATGGTGTGACTGTCAGTATTTAACGGGCTGCTTAGGGCGAACTTGATAACCCGGCATGTAGGAGAATCCATCTGGTCGACATTTTGATTATTATCAATTCGTCGTAAGTTAGCCCATGTCTTTGCTCAGATGAGTGTTCGTGAGGAAACGCACAAACATACCTGAAGCGCTTTTGCCCGCTGGTTTCACCTGGGTGCCCCGGCACGTCAGACTATTCCTGTTGTGAAGCCAGCATACTATCTGCGATATCCAGCAATGCACGCAGGCGATCCATATGACGAAGATCCTGATGGTAGCCGACCCAGATGTCTCTTGAAGGCGGAATGTCAGGCATTTCAATACGCTGCAGCCCGGTGGTGGCATCACCCAAAGGCCGTGGCAGCACGGCTACGCCCATCCCCCGCAGACACATCTGCGCCTGAACCGCGCGGCTTGTGCTTTTAAAGGCAGGTTTTGACTGCGGGAAATGATCAAGAAGCCATGAGACGTCAGGAAAGTGTGACTGCCCAGTATTCATCAGGATCAGCCCCACCGAAGAGGGGGCTGTGAGCAGTGCCTGTGCATTCTGTGGCGTGCCATAAAGTGCGTAGGGCACACGCATCAAACGGCGCTGAACAATATTCGGATCGGTAAAGGGTACGATGCGAAACGCGATGTCGGCATCACGGCGCGACAGATCGAGCAGACGGTAACCTGCAATAATTTCCGGCACAATCGCCGGATGACGACGTTTCAATTCACTCAGCACGGGGGCCAGCACATAGTTAGTAAACCATTCTGCTGATGATATTCTCAGTATTCCTTCAAGGCGATCGTGATTGCCTGCCAGACGACGTTCCATGGCAAGCGCGGAATTTTCCATCGCTTCTGCCAGCTTCATGATCCCGTCTCCGGCATCTGTCAGCACCAATCCCTCCGTTGTCCGGCGAAACAGCGCCTGCTGCGCTTCATCCTCAAGCGCCTTGATACGGCGTCCTACTGTAGGATGACTTACGCCCAGACTCAGGGCTGCTTTCCCGAAAGAGCCGTTACGCATGACCGCAAGCAATACCTGAACATCCCCCCAATCCATGCTTCGATCCCACCGTTCAAAAATGAACATCCAATATACAAAAGTGTCAGTTCTCAAACAACTTTGCAGGCATCACCATGGCTTCTTTAAATTCGTCGCCTCAGGCGACACGAACAGGAAGCTGAGATTATGCATAAATTAAAAGACAAAGTTGCTCTGGTTACCGGAGGTTCAAAAGGTATCGGAGCAGGTATAGCCCGTCAGCTGGCAGCTGATGGCGCCAGGGTTATCGTCAATTACGTCTCAGATAGAGACGCTGCTGAAAAGGTTGTTGTCGATATTAAAGCCACCAAGGGTGAGGCTGTGGCAGTCGCAGCGGATGTCACCAGTCAGACTGAGGTCGAGGCACTAATTAATACCAGCATTGCTCTTTTCGGGCGGCTCGACATCGTGGTGAACAACGCCGGTGTTTACCAGTTCGCCAAAATTGAAGAGAGCACTGAAGCGCTGTACCGCAGGCAATTTGATATCAATGTGCTTGGACCCTTGTTAGTAAGCGCCGCGGCCGCACCGCACCTGGGTCACGGCAGCAGCATCATCAATATCAGTTCATTCGTCACCCGAGTCTTTATTGCTGAAAGTGCCATCTACAGCGGTGCTAAGGGGGCGATTGATGCCATTACCGGTGTGCTTTCACTTGAGCTCGGTCCCAGGGGAATTCGCGTGAATGCGGTCAACCCGGGCCTGATCGAAACGGAAGGAAGCCATAGCGCAGGCGCAATAGGCTCGGACTTCCAAACCTGGAATGAAGAGCAAACGCCGCTTGGCCGTATAGGTCAGGTGGAGGACGTCGCCCCAATCGTCTCATTTCTCGCCTCCGATGAGGCCAGATGGATTACTGGGGAGATTATTCTGGCTTCCGGCGGCATGCGCTGATCGGATCGGTGTTGCGCTTCCCCGAGGCGGCGTCACCTGCACTGATTGGTCAACTGCACATTCTGCGATGACCACACATCCCTAACAGGGACCGTACCGTTCCATAAGGAGTGATCTATGTCGGCACATAGCATCCTGCAAGCCGAGCCACGCCGTTGGGCTATGTTTGTCATTTTATTGGTAGGTGCATTTTTGCCACCGCTCGATTTTTTTATCGTTAATGTGGCACTGCCTGCTATTCATAATGAATTGAGCACATCTTCCTCAGCAGAACAGCTGGTCATTTCATCGTACGCCGCTGTGTATGCCGTGACATTAATCACCGGAGGTCGTCTGGGCGATATTTATGGTCGGGGAAAAATGTTTTTTCTTGGGCTGATTGGTTTTACCGCGGCATCATTGCTGTGTGGTTTTGCCTGGTCATCCTGGATACTGATTGCTGGACGCATATTACAGGGCGCCACGGCCGCCATTATGGCTCCTCAGGCGCTCGCCGCCGTGCAGTCCATTTTCCCCGAAGCGGAGCGACCCTTAGCGCTCAGTATATATGGAGCCGTGTTTGGTCTGGCCTCCGTTATTGGACAGGTTCTGGGCGGCATTCTGATATCAGCCGATCTCTTCCACCTTGGATGGCGGACAATTTTTCTCATTAATCTGCCTGTGACGCTGCTGGTGATTCTCTTTGGCCTGCCACTGCTGCAAGAAAAACGGCCGCGAGCTGCTCAGCGACTTGACCCCGTTGGCACACTGCTGGCCACATTAACGCTGAGTACACTGATTGTGCCGCTAATCGAAGGGCGTGAGGCGGGGTGGCCCTGGTGGACGTGGCTGTTATTTTCTGCTTTCCCGCTGCTGGCCTCACTGTTATGGCGATATGAGCACAACCTCAGTCGCAAAGGGGGATCGCCACTGCTCAACCCGAGCGTGTTACGTGCGCCAGGGCTAGGCCAGGGACTTATGATTGTTTTATTGTTTTATTCAATCGGCGCGTTCTTTCTTCTGTTTTCTGTCTATCTGCAGAGTGCCTTACATTTAAATGCCTTGGTTGCAGGCACGCTTTTTCTACCCTTTGGTGTCGGATTTCTCATTGGTCCGTTACTGACACCGTATCTGAGGCAGTATGCCGGAAATTACCTTAGCGCCATCGGAATGGGATGTGAAACCGCAGGTTTGGCAGGTATGGCAGGATTGATCGCTACGACGATGCCCGGTCACTCTCCCGCGATGCTGCCGCTCGCCATGCTACTTTTCCTGACTGGGCTGGGGCAGGGGCTGGCAATGCCAACTCTGGTGCGGATGGTGACAGGCCGGGTCGCGCCACAGTTTTCAGGTATGATTGCTGGCGTAACCAGCTCGACATTACAAATTAGCACTGCGCTAAGTGTCGCGGTTATCGGCGGCATTTTTTACAGCATGCTGGGGAACGGTAACAGCGTCGCAATCATTACCCATGCTTTTATCGTCGCGCTTCTGACGATGGCTATCTGCCTGGCTGTAGGGACAGGGTTAAGTATCAGGCTAATTCGGCGCTCCTTTGATCGCTCCATGACTCCGGATGGCTTATCTCAAAGGTAACGCGACAGTTCTCAGCTGACGGTAAGCGCCATATAATTAGGCAGCAAGCTGAGAACTTTTTTTTATTTTTAGTTTCCTGACAGGCTGCGCAGTTTCTGCAGGAAGTATGCACAACGATAATTCTTTGTTTTGCACGTACTTCAGGCAGATTATTTATTTTATCGTATCAGGGATTCATTCGATATTCATGAATGAATCGTGACATAAGAGTCGTCCGCGACTGGCACAATAAGGATATGCGCGCATGGCAATATCTTCTATGCTCAATGAGCAATGGGTGGATAGGTTGAACATCCTGAGCGCTGAGAGCATTTAATGTTGTAAATGCTGACATTTATTAACTCATCAACTGGTGATGAAATTATGAAAAAATCTATCGTCCCTGAAGAATTTCAACACTATTTCGATGATTGGCACTTTTCCCCCGTTATCGAAGCAGATGGCACAGTATATCTTTCCGGTGTTACCGCAGCACGAAGAGATAAACCTATAAGTAAGCATCCTGAAGAACAATTTCATGATGCCTTTTATAAGCTTGGCGTTTATTTAAATGCCGCTGGTTTAAACTATGAACACATACTTGAGATGACCACTTTTCACATTGACCTCAAAAAACATATCGACGTTTTTTCCAGAGTAAAAGATGAGTATGTAAAGGCGCCATATCCAGCTTGGTCAGCTATAGGCGTGTCAGAGTTCATTCCTGAGAATGCCCTTGTGGAAATGCGGATTGTGGCCAAAAGATAGTTTTAGGCGTGGGCACTAAAATAATAGTTGTGTCGGTTTCTGGCATTAAGCGGACTGGTATGTCAGCTCCGCTATGAGCGAAAAGCGGACATCCGACTTTTCCATAAAAACCGTTAGCTTTCAGTTAATCAAACAAAAGAGGGCGGAAATTCTCCTTAACTTTCTTCCTCCCTTTTATGGAAAATTAATTATTTTTAAAAGACTGGTCGTAGATAATGCAATCTCTACCTGCTCTCTTAGCTCTGTACAGGGCATCATCAGCTGCATTGATAGCAGAGGAAGATGAGTCATGTTTAAGCTTGGTTGCCACACCAATGCTTAGCGTGATACCGAAACTTCCGTTGCATGCATCTGAAACCGAAGTTTTAATTTTTCTGATGATATCTTCTGCGTTGATATTATCAAAGATAACGATGGCAAATTCTTCACCACCCGATCTTGCAATAAAAACATTCTCGCTTACAAGATTACTTAGCCTCAGCCCGGTATCTCTCAACACCCTGTCTCCAGCCTCATGACCATATGTGTCATTAATTTTTTTGAAGTGGTCAATATCAGCAATGCAGATAGTTCCTGACCGGTTCTCCAATCCTCTCAATATAACATTCAAATGTCTTCTGTTAGGCAACCCTGTTAATTCGTCTGTAAGTGAAAGATTAACCGCTGATTTATAATTATGGTTCACGTAGGATATAAACTTTTCAAATAAAAAAATAATCATTAATATGGCTGGAATATAAATAATTGAAGCAATTAATGATGCTGTATCTCTTTCTATTAAACCCAGTCCGCCTGCCATTGAAGCCAGGGATGAGTTCAAAAGCAGAAACAAACTCACTCTAAAAACAAGCAAGTTCACCTCAGTAGATTGGATATTAAAAGATTTCCTGATAAACCATGCCATCACTGCTACAGTGCAAGAATTAATGAAGAAATAAAAGTTGATTTTTGAAGTGTCACCAATAGCAAAAGAGAGAACAATAATCAAGGTTGCCATAAAGCAAGTATAAGTGATCACCATCCTATAAAGAAGTCCTTTAGGAGATTCAACTTCATGTATGAGTTTGTCATGTATCTTGAAATTCATCACGCTATCCTGTTTTGGTCAGGTATAAATAGTACCACATAATTATTTATGGAGGTGATGGTTTGTGTGGCTGAAGTGACTAATCAGGTATGCTAATTTATTTTTTCACATGCAGAAAAAAAGGCTTCCAACTCAATCCTGCTGATTTGCTTTCTATTTATGATTAGATACTTATGGTTTCAATATTGTTCAGGATATACCCGACCTGCTCAGAAATTATTAATGTAATGCAAGACTACCAGCGCCCATTTCTGGCACAAAGGGGACATGTTTAGAAATGAGGTCTGCAATGAGTGAAGAGGGAAAAATAACGCTTCAGGCTCCGTTCATACAGTCTAACCTTACTGCCATATGCAGCATAAAAACTTGGCGGCTTTATACTCAGCGCCATAAGTCGGTGGATCTTCCCGTCAGCCCCGGTAACTTCCGCAACTGCGCGTGCGCGATTTCACCAGTGTCCTCCAGGCCGAAAACCCGCATACTGACGTCAAGTTCACCGGCAAATACTCCCAGTCGCTGCCTGTTTCTGCCGGCAATGATAATATTCAGGCCGGCACTTTTAGCCTGTGCGGCGGTCATACGTCCCGTGTATCCGGTGGCGCCATAAATCAGTAGTGTTTTCATGATTGAGGGTGCTGCCATTCTTTAAAGACAAATTCAAGGCTGTAGCCATCGGGGTCGAAAACGCTGGCGGCGTAGTAGCGGGGATCGTAGTGAAGCCGGGCGCCAGGTGCGCCATTGTCAGACGCGCCGGCACGCATGGCTGAAGCATAGGCTTCATTCACCATTGTTTGATTTCGCGCGACAAACCCGACATGTACAGTAGCTGGCGCAATAGTTCCTTCGCGTAGCCAGAAAAAGATCCGGCCTTGAACACCGAACCCTTTCAAATCCGGGTGGCCTGGCGGCCCCTCTTTTCCGTCATAATCATGACGAACCGTGATGCCGAGAGGAGCAAGCGCTTCCGTATAAAAACGGACAGAACGGTCTGTATCGCTGACCGTTAAAAACAGATGATCGAGCATAAAATCTCCGGAAGGATTCAGATTTGGTAGCCGCCGGCGACCTCGATGGATTGTGCGTTGATCCAGACGCTGTCATCAGAGACCAGGCCTGCGATTACCCGGCCGACATCATCCGGCTCCCCCATGCGTTCCAGCGCGGTCTGTGAGGCGAGCAGTTTCTCAAATTCTTCGTTCAGTCCTCCGCCCAGCGACGTACGGGTTGCACCCGGAGAGACTGCGTTTGCCCGGATGCGCCGCGGCCCGAACTCTTTGGCCATATAACGGGTCAGTACTTCAAGGCCGCCTTTAAAGGCAGCGTAGAGCGCAACACCTGTCGTGGCCACGCGCGTGGTGGCGCTGGTAACGTTGATGATGTGTCCTCCATCGCAAATCAGAGGCAGCAGCTTTTGGGTTAGGAAAAAAGGGCCCTTCAGGTGCACGGCAAAAAGAGTGTCGAACTCACTCTCCGTCACCGTTTCAATCGGGTTGAAGAGCCCAAACCCGGCGTTGTTTACCAGCACGTCAATGTGCTCACGTTCCCAGGTGATACTGACTATCTCAAGTAAGGCATCGCGGAAAGTGCCGAAGGTTTCGGTGCGAGCCACATCCAGATGCAGCGCAACGGCATGGCCGCCTGACGCTTCAATCTCCTTCACAACCCTCAGGGCAGATTCAGGATGGCTGTTATAAGTCACAATCACCCCCATCCCTTTAGCCGCGCACTGCTGCGCCACACTGGCGCCAATTCCGCCACTGCCGCCGGTAATCAGTACAATTTTCAAGGTTTCATCCTTTCTGTCTGCGAGAGGAAAAAGGATAAAACCTCCGGGACAGCTCAGCCTCTGCGTTCCTGCTCGATTCTTGCCTTTTTCTGCTTTATGCTCGCTTTAATCATACTGAGGAGGCTGACCTTGACACTGGAATCCCTGCTTGACGAACTGCGCCTTCTGGCCGCTCATGCCCGAAACTGGCGAACCGAAACCGGTATACCGCGTGTGGCAATGGTGCAGGGGGACGTTCCCGCGCATGCTCTGGCTGCGGTCTATGAGCCGATGGTTAATCTCATACTGCGGGGAAGTAAATCCATGACGGTAGGTGACCGGGTATTCCACTACAACCCTGCTTCTTACTTTGTCATGTCAGTAGATTTGCCAGCCGTAGGCGAAGTCCTTCCCGAGGCCACCGGTGCTCCTTATCTCGCGGTTAGTCTGACCCTGACACCTGAGCGGATAGCGACGTTGTTGGCTGATTTACCTCCCGTGAAGGCTGATCCACAGTCGGGTGCTTTTTCCGTTGCTGCAGTCACGCCCGAGCTGCTGGATGCCTGGATAAGAATGCTTCGCCTGATGAAGAGCCCTGAAGATATCCCGGCTCTCGCACCGGTATATGAACGTGAAATCCTTTATCATGTTCTGAAAGGCCCACATGGCTGGATGCTGAGGGATATTGCTTCACCGGGAACCATGCTGGCGCGGATAGGTAATGCGATTCGCTGGATAAGACATAATTTTGCTGATGAATTTGTGGTTGAATCACTGGCCGCACAGGAAGCCATGAGCGTATCGGCTTTTCATCGTCATTTTAAGTCCGTGACAAACATGAGTCCGGTCCAGTATCAGAAGCGCGTACGTCTTCTCCATGCCAGAACCAAATTACTGGCGCGCCAGCAGAGCGTCACATCTGTTGCCATGGAGGTGGGTTATCGCAGCGTGCCTCAGTTTAATCGCGAGTACGCCCGTTTCTTTGGCCGCTCTCCTTTGAAAGACGTTGCAAGTCTAAGGTACGACGCTGATGGTGCAGAAAGCCCGCTGAATCACCACGTTTGATGCGGCAGTAAATTTTGCTGCCGTAACAAAGCAATAACTCACCACACGATATTTCACTTCGCGGGTAGCAGACAGGCGAAACTAGCAGGCCGTAATTCAGATGGGGTTCAATTTCGCAAAGTGTCGTCCGGCCATCTTACTCATCCTTTCTGACAGACGACTTCGATGTTATTACCGTCAGGGTCTAAGATATAAGCGGCGTAATAGTGAGAGTGGTAATGATGGCGAATTCCCGGTTCGCCATTGTCTCTACCGCCTACCTGTAGAGCGGCACGCCAGAATTCGTCGACTATGGCCCGTTCACTGGCAGCAAAAGCCAGATGTGTTGAAGCGACTGTTATGTCTTTATCATGAAGCCAGAGCCTCGATGCAGGGAGCGTATACCCGCTATGAGTGAGAAGCGTCAGTTCATGATGCTGACTTTTGCTATCAGCCCTCTGGATATTTCCTCTCTTTCATCAAGTGAAAAGGAAGTCTTCAGCCTAAAGCTGTAGGTCTAGAGAGCATCTTATGCACCCGGATTATGATGGAGATACGGACGTTGTCTGACTGTCAGACGGGCCGGTAAGGGCAGGTGTATTTACAGTCCCGGCAGAGCCTAAATTTTCTTCAAACCATCCCAGAAAATTCTGCAGCTTTGGCCTGCTCCGGTAGCCCAGCGGCATGACGAGATGATGTGCGCTGATGGTATGGCTAAACTGCTCAGGAAGGATCCTGACCAACGTACCCTGACGCAGGAATTTCTCTGCCAGAAGCTCGCTTTCAAGCACTACACCGTGCCCCATCGCGGCGGCTTCCAGGCTCATGTATGAACGATCAAACCTGAAAAGCCAGGGCTGGGCGGGCTGGGCGATGTTATGTGCCCGGAACCACTCAGGCCAGCGTAGTAATGTATTTTCCGAATAGATAAGCCTGCGTGAGATCAAATCCTCTGGCGCACTAACGGGTGCGTGCGCAAGGTACTCCGGTGATGCCATGGGCAGAATGCGTTCATTTCTCACGGACCTGATATCGAAACCTTCCCATGACGGAAGACCATGTCGGATAGCGATATCCACTTCGCCGCGTCCGAAATCCACGTCCTCATACGAGCATGCCAGCTTAACTTCGGTGCCGGGATACTGCTGCTGAAATGACTGAATGCGCGGTAAAAGCCACAGGTAGCCGAAGGTGGGTGAGCTGTGAATATGGATTTTGTTCACGCGGCCTGCGGCCTTCATCTCCGCGGTTGCCTGAATCAGCCCCTGTAGATGCACGCCAATGATCTCCAGGTAAGCTTCTCCCCTGGCGGTCAGTTTCACGCCGGCAGCGTGACGTTCGAACAGCTGGCACTCCAGGCTCTTTTCCAGCGTGGCTAGCTGATGGCTCGCGGCTGACGCAGAAATACCCAACGCTTCAGCCGCACGAACCACGTTTCCCGCCCGGGCAATATGCTCAAAAACCTGGAGACACTTCAGTGAAGGGATCTCCGCATAATTTCTCATTTTTCAAACCTTGTAACACCAGACTGACCCTATTTTATCAGCTTCAAAAAGGCGGTCACAGTCAATTCTCATTAAATGGTTAACCATTTATCGAGATCGCTCTCACAGTTATTTATTTATACAGCAAGCGTAAATGGACATAAGAACGAGGTTTGTTGTTAAGTGGTAAACCATTAAGACATATCACTCAAGGGGACTTCTGATGTCAGAACTGAATCACAACCTTCACGGCCTTTCTGAACACGCTTATTCGATTCGCCGGCATGCCCTGCGTATGGGCGCCGTGCAGGGGCAGGGTTATATAGGGCAGGCACTGGGCATTGCCGATGCGCTCACGGTGGCCTATTTCCATGCCATGTCCTTCCGGGCGGAAGATCCTGAATGGGAAGGTCGTGACCGCTTTCTGCTTTCAATCGGTCATTACGCAATTGGCCTGTACGCCGCTCTCATCGAGGCAAAAATCATTCCTGAGCACGAGATCGAGAATTACGGTAGCGACAACAGCATTCTGCCAATGTCCGGCATGGCGGCCTATACCCCGGGGATGGAAATTACCGGCGGCTCGCTAGGGCATGGTTTGGGTATTGCTGTTGGCATGGCGCTGGGCCTTAAGAGAAAAGGGAACAATGCGGCGGTGTATAACCTGCTGTCGGACGGTGAGCTGAATGAAGGGTCGACGTGGGAGGCCGCGCTTTCCGCCAGCCACTGGAAGCTCAACAACCTGATCGCGCTGGTAGATGTTAACCGCCAACAGGCGGACGGAGACAGTCAGGAAGTTCTGGCCACTGAGCCGGTCGATAAAAAGTTTGAGGCGTTTGGCTGGTTTGCTCAGCGCGTGAACGGGCACGATTTGCAGGCACTTGTCAGTGCATTCGATGCGGCCCGGCATCACGCGGGCGATCAGCCACGCGTGATCATTCTCGATACGCTGATGGGCAAGGGAGTGCCTTTCCTGGAAGAGAGAGACAAAAATCACTTCATTCGCGTAGCTGATGCCGAGTGGCAGCAGGCACTTGATGTCCTGAAACGCCATATCTGAAAATCACTTCCGACTCAATGAGGCCACTATGACCACTAAAAAACTGACCACATCTGCCATGATTGCTTCAATTGCTGAAGAGGGGCAGGCAACCATTCCGGCTCCCTTTGGCCATGCCCTGGTCGAGCTCGCAAAAAAACACAATGATATCGTCGGCATGTCGGCAGACCTGGCGGCCTATACCGATTTGCACATTTTCTCGCGCGAGTTCCCGGAACGGTTTTATCAGATGGGTATGGCTGAGCAGCTGCTGATGAGCGCCGCTGCAGGGCTGGCCCGCGAGGGGGCTACGCCTTTTGTCACCACCTATGCCGTGTTCGCCGCACGACGAGCCTATGATTTCATCTGTATGGCTATCGCAGAGGAAAAGCTTAACGTCAAAATCATCTGTGCATTGCCGGGGCTCACAACGGGATATGGCCCCAGTCATCAGGCAACAGAGGACATTGCTATTTTTCGCGGCATGCCGAACATGACCATCATCGATCCATGCGATGCGATTGATATTCAGCAGGCTATTCCGGCCATATATGAACATGAAGGTCCTGTCTATATGCGCCTGCTGCGAGGAAAAGTGCCGGTCATTCTGGATCGGTTCCCTGACTACAGGTTCGAGGTCGGAAAAGCGAAGCTGCTGGCAGACGGCCACCAGGCGCTGATTATTTCGACTGGCCTGATGACCATGCGCGCCATTCAGGCCCGTGACCTGCTGGAAAAAGAGGGTATCAGCGTCGCGATACTGCACTCCCCAACCATCAAACCCCTGGATGAAGCAACTATTTGCCGTGAGGCGGAAAAACGTAACTGTCTGGTGATCACCGCAGAAAACCACACGGTGATTGGCGGACTGGGCGAAGCCGTAGCCTCCGCGCTGATGCGAAACGGAATATTCCGGCCATTCAGGCAGGTCGGGCTGCCGGATAGATTCCTGGATGCTGGCGCGCTGCCAACGCTTCATGACCGCTATGAGATATCCGCACGTTCACTTGCCTCCAACATTGCATCCTGGATTAATCAATAAAGCATGTCATCCACACGCCTCTGCGTGTGCAGGGGTGTGTGCGACTCTGTTTTAAAGCCTTGCCATTGAAAATATTCGAAAGATAAAGGGCTTATCATGATTGATAAATTAAAAAGGAAGAGTCAGTACAGATGGTTTGTGATAGCACTCATTTTTATACTCTTTATGGTTGCACAGGCAGACCGGGCAAACATCGGCTTCGCTATTCCTTTTATCCAGAAAGAATATGACCTGACCAATTCAGAGATAGGTCTCATCATCAGCCTGTTTTTTGCCGGTTACGGACTATGTCAGATCCCGGCGGGCTTTTTTGTTAAACGTAAAGGGATCCGGTTTTCCTATGCCGCCGGTATGCTGCTGACATCCGTCTTCACGTTTATGATGGGCAAAGTTGATTCTGTCTGGCACCTTAAAATTCTGCGCGCGCTGGTGGGCGTCAGCGAAGCTCCCGTCGTGATCAGCTCAACAGCCACCATCAACAACTGGTTTCCAACGAAAGAGAAGGGGACGGCCACGGGCATTTTTCTGGCCGGTTCAAAATTCGGCCCGTTGCTGGTTCCTCCCATCTGTGCCTGGATTCTGATTCATTATGACTGGCGCCATATCTTTCTGTTCTTTTCAATACCGGGAGTCATTCTGGCTTTGGTGTGGTATGTCCTGGTCAGGAATACCCCGGCAGAAAGCCGCTTTGTGAATCAGCAGGAGGCGGATTACATCGCGGAAGTCAGCCGTGATGAAGAAGGGAGCAAGCGACGTTTCAAAAGCCGGGCGTTCCGCTATGGCTTCATTGACCGCATGATCAGAACGACAAAGCTCACCCCACTCGACTCATCCCGGTCTATTTTCCGGTCATGGGATATTTACGGTGCAGCAATCGGTTACATGTGCATGGTGGGGATTGTTGACGGCGTGATTATGTCCTGGCTGCCAAAATATCTTCTGCAGGAACATAAGCTGTCCATCGTGGCTTCCGCGGCGCTGGCTGCCACGCCGTTCGCTGGAAACGTGATAGGGAATCTTTGCGGCGGTTGGATTTCGGATAATCTGCTGGCCAAGCGCCGCAAGCCGCTAATGATGTTCAGTGCAGTCTGCACGATTGTGATGACAGGGTTGATGACTATAGCGCCACAGAACCCCTACCTGCTGGGCCTGCTGCTGTTCTGCCTGGGATTTCTGATAGCGCTGGGGTACTCAGCTTACTCGGTATATGCCATGGCCCGGGCGTCCAGGGAAACCTATCCGGTCGCTTACGCGATTATTAACATGGGCGGGCAGCTGGGAGCGGTGTGTATGCCTCTGATCGTCGGAGTATTGCTGGATAACTACAGCTGGAATGCGGTGTTCATCACGCTGGGTATCGCCGCGGCACTTTGTCTGGTGGTGGTCTTTACCATTCGTGAACCTCTGCCTGCAGGTGCTGAACTGGAGTGACAAACAGCCAATGTAGCCGGCGGCATGCAGCCGGTTGCATGATCACTGCATAAGCAGATTCATCAGCATATTTTCCCGCTCCCAGTGGGCGAAATGTGCCTCCATGGCTGCCCTGGCGGCATCGGGATCGCGGGCCGCAATGGCCTTAACAATATCTTTGTGATTGCTGTTAATGCGGGTTTCCGATTCGTTCAGACCTTTCATGATGCTGCGTCGTTTTCTTAGCAAATCGGCGATGAAAGAAGCGATGCTCTGATAAAAAAGCATGATGACAGGATTATGGGTCATACCAGCCAGCACCAGGTGAAACTGATAGTCTGCCTCAACCTTTTCTTCAAAACCTTCAACCGCCACCATCAGATCGCTCAGGCGTTCGAGTTCGGCAATTTCTTCATCAGATGCATGCGTGGCCGCTTCTTCGGCCAGCATTTTCTCGAACATTTCCCGGGCGTCTTCGATGGTATCGAGCGAGATGTAGCCTAACTGTGAGGCAATATCAAAATAGAGGTTGGCAAATGACAGGCGAGGCATTCTGAGAAACGTTCCGCTTCCCTGATTACGCTCAATAAAACCAAAAAATTCCAGAGAGGAAAGGGCATTTCGGATAATGGATCGCTGAACCCCCATTTTTTCCGCCAGGACCCGTTCAGAAGGCAGTCTGTATATGCCATTTTTATCAATCGCAGCAGTCGCGAGTATCCGTTTGATCAGGGACTGACTTTCTTCGGGGATTCCGGTCATGTTTATCACATAAGATGATTACAGAGGGCGGGTGGGTTACCGAATATCCTAACGCCTGCATCAGGGGATGACAACATAAGAGGCGTGCCGGGCGGGGACAGAACAGCATTCTGAGCAAAAGTTACCCGTTCTCCCCGCAGGTAATGAAATCAGACCATTACCTGCCGGTCAGATGGTTTCAGGCGTTTCCGCCCGCTATTTTTTTCAGTGCCACGACTTCTGAATGCTCAATATACGGCGGGAGTTCGCTGAAGAGTTTAACGATATGGTCAGCATTCAGATGCTTTTGTAGTAGGTCAAGAGAAGACCATTCTTCGGTCCAGACAAAACGACGGGGATTCTCTGCGTCCTGGTTAAGCTGATAAGTAATGCAGCCTTCTTCACTCAGAGTTCTCGCAATGACGCTGCAAAACATTTCTTGAACCTTATCTTCAAAGCCTTCCTTAACAGTAAATAATGCGACGACCGGTACAGTCATAGTGCCTCCTGAATAGTAACAATTGGCTTATTGAGCCTGATCAAACAAGTTATTCACGCCGCTCAGGGCAGACATGAAATCAAGATAGATGCGCGTCTTTGCACCGAATCGGATGTCATTGACAATCGTGAGCGAGCGCAATAAGGGATAAAGCCTGAAGTCCGATTCATTGATCTCTTCCCAGTACTCCAGGAGAGTCTCGAGTTCACCGAGCTGGCATTCCCTGTGCCTTTCAGGAACCTCCCGCCATACTGCCCATCAACGTAGTGAACGATATCCCTACTCCCAGCCATGAAAGTGCCGTCGTCCTTCTCAAGAATGGGAGCAATCTTTTTACCGACCATGCTGGTGGGCGTTTCAGCATCAGCTTCAGACATAACCCGCAGTTCAAAAGGAATTTTCTTTATCCCGAAAATCATGCGGGCCCGGACGCAGAATAGACAATGCTCGTAAATATATAACTTCATCAAGCAGCCTCCCTGTAGATTCTAGATTACTCACAAGTAACATTACTCAAAAGTAATGTTACTTGTGAGTAATCTTGGTGTCCACACATAATCCATTATTTTACTTAGCTGTTAGAGAGTGATTACACTAGATGCGTTGCTGATCCAGTTTACTTATCGGAGCCCTGCTTTGTCACATCGCGTTACCCAGCCTCAGAACAGTCCGCAGCCTACCAGAGGCGAAGTAACCCGCCAGCGCCTGCTGGAGCATGCCTGCCGCGAATTCGCCAGACTGGGATTTCACAGCACTAAAGTGAGCAATATCGTCAAAGCCAGCGGGCTGAGCCAACCCACGTTTTACATCTATTTTGACAGCAAAGAAGCCGCATATGAGGAGCTCATTCATGAGTTTCGCCGCAGACTCAGGATCATCACGAAAGATTTGCTGATCCAAAAGCCCATCGGCGGAGAAGCCTTGGTCAAAAGTCTCCAGTTCAGCTTTATCAGTTTTCTGAGTTTTCTCGCACAAGATCCGGATCTGACAGAAATTGGTTTGTTCCAGCCGCCGGGCTGCACGGAAACTAAAGCCTCGCTCGCCGTATGGATCGCGGACAATATTGCACAGGAGCAGGAGCTGGGGGTGTTCAGCAAGGACGTCGATGCGCTGACGGTCGCGCGATGCTTCGTCGGGATGATCGATCAGGCTGCCAGGGTTCCCCGGGATGAAATGACTTTGGAAGAGCTGGCAATGGGCTGTGCGCGTGTGCTGTGTAAGGGCATAGGGCATTGAGTCGGGTTTTACACCCTTAATCAAAAAAGTGGCGGCAAAAAAACTAAAACTCAGACATCTGTCCTTTTAATGACTCTGATAGAGCCTGCACCTCCACGTCTGCAAAAAATTTAACCATTTCTACCGCATCAACGAGGGTAAATCCCCGTTGCGTGCTGTCTGTGGTCTCGTTAAGCGTCTCACTCGCATAAAGTGTATAGCATTATCCCGTCTCTTTTTACTGCATGGTTAACTTGCCTGACAGCACTTAGGCTGCATCGGCATGGGTGGGTATGCCGGGGTAATTCCGTGTGGGGTGGGAGGGTCATACGCATGACGGAAAGCTGTGGCCTGCCCGAAGGATAGTGCTAATAAGGCTGCCCGCTCCATGCTTTGTCGCTCTGAAGTAGGAGTTCGTGCTGCAGGTAAACCTGCAGCGGTTTTTTTTAGCGTGTTCATCCTTCATACACTCTCCTTAAATTTAATTATCGCTGAGTGTAGCAGCCGCAAAAACGGCACCCGCAGGTGCCGTGATGGCTATCAGATTGTGTCCGGTAACGCGTAGGCGATGACGTAATCGCCTTTACCTGTTCTCATGAAATGATGTCCGGTTGCTTCGATCACCACATACTCTTTACCG
Organism: Pantoea sp. AG1095; assembly: GCF_003208415.1. NCBI lineage: Bacteria > Pseudomonadati > Pseudomonadota > Gammaproteobacteria > Enterobacterales > Erwiniaceae > Pantoea > Pantoea sp. AG1095. Next base: position 38,639 of record NZ_QKMJ01000018.1, read on the forward strand.
TTCTGTTCATAAACCATTGGGTTTGCCTGGCCACCTGCCGGCAGCGGCGCTGACCAGACCGTTTTCCCGGTTCTAATATCAATGGCACGGATAAGGTCATCCGTCGCTGCTGCAATGAAGACCAGCCCGCCTTTGGTGACGGCAGAACCCCCATTGTTAGGCGTTCCGATGTTGATCGGCATACCGGTTGGAATGCCAAATGGACCATTTTTCCTGGCCGTCCCCAGCGGGCGATCCCAGACGGTGTGCCCGGTACGCAAATCAATTGCACGAATGCCACCGTACGCGGGCTCGTTGCAGAGCATGCCGGTAAAGCCATTCTGCCAGCCCGGATTGATGTTCAGCGCAAACGGCGCGCCGCTCTGTGGTGTCAGCGGACTGGCATGGGTGTCAAGGTTATAGCCAATTTTATCCGAAGGATGGACGTGAAGCTTATCCGCAACGCTCCTTGCCACAAACTCGGTATAGTTAACGGTGTTGTTATAGTTGGCAATGACTAGACCATTCACAGGGTCAACTGAAACGCCACCCCAGTCACTTCCGCCGTTGTAGCCCGGATAGGAAATAAACGGTCTTCCGATTGAGCCCGGCGTATAGGCGCCTCTGTAGTCAGCCTGCTGGAATTTAATCCGGCAGTACAGCTGGTCCAATGGCGTCAGCCCCCAGGTGCTGGCAGGCGTCAGATCCGGTTTGCGCATGCTATTGAAAGTGGAATATGGCTGGGTCGGCGAACGCTTATCCGGGTCGGTTCCTCCCTGTGGCGCTGGCTTTTCAATCACATCAAACAGCGGCTTGCCATTTTCACGATTAAGAACGTAAAGCTCAGCGTTTTTGGTCGGCAGAATGATAGCGGGAATTTTACTGCCATCGGCCTGAGGATAGTCAACGAGGGTAGGAGGTGAGCCCAGATCGAAATCCCAGATGTCATGATGGGTCGTCTGGAAGTTCCAGCGCGGGAGCCCGGTGTTGATATCAAGTGCTACCAGCGAATCGCCGTACTTCAGCTCAGCAGGGGTACGCGGCGCGCTCCAGTAGTCACCGGAAGGGTTAGCGACAGGAAGATACACCAGCCCCAGTTTTTCATCACCGGTAAACGAGGTCCAAACGTTAGGACTTCCGCGCTTGTAAGCGTCATTGCCGTGCTTGGGCGTGGCGTCCTCTGGATTAGCAGCATCCCATGCCCACTTTAGCTTGCCGGTTCGAACGTCGTAGGCTTTAGTAACGCCTGGCGGGCCAAAGACACGCTGGCCGTCAATGACCTGATGACCAACAACAATCGTATCCCTGATCACTACCGCTCCGGAGGTAATCGAAACGTAGCCGGTGTAGGTTTCACCCATATCCTTAAGGATCGATACCTCGCCGTTATTGCCGAAATCAGTGCAACGGGTTCCGTCCTGCGCATCCACCTCGAATACACGGGCATCAAGCGTGCCCAGAATGATCCTGCGATCACAGTGTTGATAAACAGCAGCAATAGCAGGAGCCGAAGCCGGCTGCGAAGGCTGTTGAGAGGGCTTCTGAGTACCGTCAAAATAGGCCAGAGAGCGGCATGCGGGGGTATATGGCAGCGCATCCCGGTTAATTTTAGGGTCAAAGCGCCATTTTTGTTTTCCCGTAGTAGGGTCTAAGGCGACTATGTTGTTTGCAGCTGTACAGACATACAGGAAGTCACCCACCTTGATTGGTGTGTTCTCCGTACCCCAGCGAGCGCCTGGTGGCAAATCTCCCGCATGCGTCTGCCAGGCAACCTTCAGTTTACTGACGTTAGCAGGCGTAATCTGTGAGGTAGAGGAATAACGCGCTGCAGACAGATTTCCACCATAGGCAGGCCAGTCATTTTTGACCTCCTGTGACGTAGTGCCGGTGCCGGTGTCAGCGGAAAAGTTTTTACCGTCAGGTGCCGGAAAACCATTGGCTTCGGTCGTGTTATGAGGAAGAAATGCCAGACCGCCCGCGCCAATAAAGGTGAGAACCAGTACTCCCGTCACAGCCCCGCTGTGCTTACGCTGCAGGCGTGGAAGCAGCGTTGACAGGTGGAAGGAGAACGCGATCGCCAGCACCAGTATCAGTGCGAAACGAGGCACCCAGCGCCAGTAATCCGTACCGGATTCAGATATCGTCCAGAACAGCGTGCCGAAGAACAGCAGGCTGAACCAGAGAACCGCAATAGCTTTCCCCCTGAAAAGGGCCACCCCAGACAGAATGCTGAGGACGCCTGCAATGGCGTAATACCAGTTACCTCCCAGCGAAATAAGCCAGACACCGCCGGCAAGCATGTAGATTCCCAACAGCAACAGTATTGCTGCAAGCAGTTTACCGACCCATCCTGGACGGTTCTTGAAGTTTGAAGGTTGATTCACGATTATGACCTTGCCTGTATGAATAATTAAACTAAATAAAGCGCGCAAATTGTTATCACGATGTAAGTATTTTGTCACACCAGTTATTTATATTAAGCACTAATTATCCAATGGGCTTTTAATTCATGAGTGCATGAGAAAAAACTCAGTATATTAAGAATGAAAATGTATGCCTATAGTTTTAAGGGGCAGGTGCGCTTGAGTAGTGAGGTATTAATCAGATGGTTGGGTTCATAAAATATCTGCTTTATTTATCTCATAAAGTACGCATCTGAAATTTCGTTAACTTTAAAAGGGATTAAATATGGGAACTAAAAGCCAAAAGAAATCCGAGCGGTTCATTCCTGCTGAAATAGCCAAGAAACTCCCTGAGACCTCTGAAAGCATGCTAGCGGATGAATATCTGACGGACAGGCCTGAAGCCAGTTGTAGGGTCTTCCGAGCCTACAAAGGTGTTCCCCCGCATTTCCATCAGCAGTGTGATGAGTATTTATATGTTGTATCCGGCAGAGGGACGTTCTGGATGGAAGATGAAAGCACCGAGGCCGAGTTTGCTCCGGGTCACCTGTTATTTTTTGAGCGTAACGTGGTTCATGCGCTGCCAACGCTCATTGAAGAGCCTGTCGTTTTCCTGTCCATCGACAGTCCCCGTCGGGAACCTGATGATATCATTTTTGTGAACCCTGAGGACGGCTCTGCGTCTGACTTTATGCTACGTAACGGGCAGGGATAGCGCGCAATTGCCCGATGTTCTGCCGTGAGTGTTCTGGCGACAGAGGTCGGGCAGGCCACATATCAAAGCCGTACCTGTCATGCGTGGCATGGTCTTCTGATGCAGAGTTCAGTTAGTGTGATTTCATTCAAAAGCAATAAGTCAGCTAAAGCCGGTTTAGAAATCAGTATTTGTTTCAACCGATTCACCATTAATCGCATTTTCCAGACTGAGGTGAATTTTTTCACCTATAGCCATGGCATTATCAATTAACTCATCCAAATCATGATCTGTCACCACGACCGCATTTCCGTCTTTATTCTTTCCGCCACGATGCACCAGATGTTAACGTTTTAACGTAGCTAATTCGATAGCATCAATTGGCGCTTCGCAGATAAATATCAAAGGTGGCTTTAAATCGATTTTTTAATCCGAGCAGCATTATGCTAACTAGCCCTGATATAATGCACCTTCACTACTTTGATAAGCTCTTCCCTGATTTTTTTACCGGTTCTCCTTTGAAGGTAAGGGCGATGATCTCTTTGCTGAATTTAAGCTCGGTTTTGGCCTTTTCAATAAATTCGGCAATGTATAAATCATCTTTATTAATACGCATTATTGAATAATTCAACAAAGAGCGTTTCATGGGCGGTAATGACATTCGTCTACAAGATACTAAGCCGATGATCTTTTCGCTCATTATTAAAATCACCGTCAGCCAGAGATCTTATACCTTCAACTATTAATTTCTCATTCAGAGCCGTCGCATCCGCTAACGGCAGGAAACGGACGCGCGCGTCAGGCTCGCTATGAGCGAATAGCGGACATTCACGGCCATCAATTTAGCAGACAACATGCCCTTGATATATCGTCAAATTAGTGGAGTTTTTCTTTCGATATTCTTAAACAGATTCAAATTTCATTAGTTATGACTCCTGCATCTTAACGACTACTTTGCCCTTCGCGTGCCCCTGACCCAAATAGGCAAGAGCTTCCTTTGCTTCTGTAAAAGGGAATACCTCGTCGATCACCGGCTTGATTTGTTCCGCCTCAATGAGTTTGCCGATTTGGGCGAGCTGATCGCCATCAGGACGGACAAAAAGAAATGAATAAATGAGGCCTCGATTTTTTGTAAGACGTATGATCTTGCGGCTCATCAACCCGAAAACTAAACGCAGCAGGACGTTTAGTCTCCGCGACCGGGCGAACGCAGCATCTAATGGACCGATGAGAGAAACAATCTTTCCACCCGGTTTGAGAATTTGGGTGGATTTTTCAATTGAATCGCCTCTGATAGTGCCGAGAACCACATCGTAGCCGCTCAGCTCGTTTTCAAATTCCTGCTTTTTATAATCAATCACTTCGTCTGCGCCAAGATGACTCACCCATCCGGCGTTGTCTGTGCTGGTTGTCGTGGCCACCTGTGCGCCAAGGTGCTTCGCCAGTTGGATGGCAAAACTGCCAATCCCCCCGGAACCTGCCGGGATGAAGACCTTCTGACCAGGCTGCAACCCGGCTCGCTCTGTCAGCGCCTGCCAGCATGTGAGGCTCACCATCGGGAGCGAAGCCGCCTGCACGAAATCCAGGTTCGTGGGTTTTATGGCTGCAGCGCTCTCTGGCACCACTGCAAACTCCGCAAGAGAACCTATTCCCGTGTCGAAAGTGCTGGCGAAAATTTCGTCACCAGGCTTGAACCGCATCACTCGACTCCCCACGGCGATGACAACCCCGGCTAAGTCGCTTCCCAAAGTGGCGGGGAGTTTAAAATGCAAAACCGGTTTGAATATTCCGGTTGGGATCATGTTATCAATCGGGTTCAGACCCACAGCGAAAACTTTTACCAGGATTTCATTATCATCGGGGGAAGGGCAATCGATGTTATCGAATCCCAGCTCAGGGGATTTACCATAGCGTTTAAACGTAAGTGCTTTCATCGTCTTATTCTTCATTTATTTTTTCGCATCAAGCTGAAGACTTTTGCGCACCACATTATCCAGGAATGACGCAGGGGCGAATCTGAGAATAAAATTCAATTGACCTGCCAGCCTTCCCGCCGTGTAGCGCACCTTCGGGCGTAAAGTCTGAGCAGCTTTAACCACCACGTCAGCCACCACCTCCGGACTTTCCGCCTCAGCCATTGCTTTGCTCACCACTTTCGTCAGCTTAGCCCGGATCTGGTCATACTCCTGAAGCTTTGCATCCGCCTCGATATTATTGGCTTCAAACTGTGTTTTCATGTAGGCAGGTTCGATGACAGACACTCTGATGCCCTGTGTGCGCAGTTCATGATCCAGTGCTCCGGTATACCCTTCGACCGCATGCTTACTGGCAGCATAAAGTGCCACATACGGCAACGGAACGATGCCGAGTATCGAACCGATATTGATGATGCGCCCGCTGCCCTGACGGCGCATATGAGGGATCACTGCGCGGCTCAACCTGACGATGCCCAAAAAGTTGGTGTCGAAAATGTGTTTGGCCTGTTCGACAGAACTCTCTTCCGCCGCCGCAGGAGCAACCCCAAAGCCCGCATTATTAACCAGAACATCGATTCGCCCCTCCAGACGCAACAGCTCCTCAATGGCGGCCTCGACAGAAGCGTCGTCCGTCACATCCAGCGCCAGTAAAGGAAATGGATGCTTTCCCGCCTGAGCGCCACGCCGGCTCGTACCATATACCGTAAATCCTGCGGCTAAAAGTTTATGACCAGACGCTTCGCCGATACCCGAGGACGCGCCGGTAATCAGTGCAACACGTTTTTTTGCCATGCTGAATAAGGCCTTCATGAGATGTTTTAGGTTTCTCATCGCTGATGAGACGACAGGCTGTAATGGATTTATGTCGGATTTACCGCTGTGCAGAACAGCCGGAAGACCGTTCTGCACAGGACACCTCATTGATTACAGTGATTTATATCGTTCTGCGGATTCATCTTGTTTGATGTCTGAAAGCAGAGCCTGACGCGAAGCATCCAGGGTGTCCCAGCGGGCAGCATTATGTAAAGGCGGAATGGTAACCCGTTCACGGCGGTCAAAACCTACCAGTGCGGCATCCACTAACTCGCCCACTTCCATGAATTTTGCCGAGTTAGTGATGTCGATACCCGCACGGTCCCAGATTTCCGTGTAAGTGCCGGCAGGGAGCACCGCCTGGATATAAATGCCTTTAGATGACAGCTCGACATTCATTCCCTGAGACAGGAAAAGCACGAAGGCTTTGGTGGCGCCGTAAACCGTCATGGCAAATTCTGGGGCGAGGCCGACGATGGAACTGATGTTGACGATCGATCCCTCGCCTGCTTGCACAAAGCGTGGTGCCACGGCACTGGCAAGTCTCGTCAGCGCAGTAACATTAAGCGCGATAAGGCTTTCTATTGAATCAGGTGTCTGCTCTGTAAAACTGCCGGACTGTGCAATACCCGCGTTATTGATAAGAATGCCAATCTGCGCGTCTTCACGCAGGCGAGCTTCGACCACAGCTAAATCGCTCGTTTGCGTAAGGTCAGCAGGCAAAACATCGACAGAAATGCCATTTTCCTGTCGCAGACGATCGGCCAGTATTTCTAACTTCGTTTTGTCGCGCGCAACCAAAACCAGGTCGTGGCCCCGGCGGGCGAACCGTTCAGCGTAAACCGCACCAATACCCGTGGATGCGCCTGTAATGAGAACTGAAGCTTTAGTCATAATTTGATCTTCTTTATTAAAGTGTAAACAGAATTCGCCATGTGCGATGTATGAAGAACCGTCACACCGGTGCTTTACTCACTGGTCTCAGTCAGCGACGGGTAATCGGTATATCCCGCTGCGCCACCGCCATAAAGTGTTTCAGGATTGATTGAGGCCAGAGGTGCGCCCGTCTTCAGCCTTTCGACCAGATCGGGGTTGGAGATGAATGGGCGACCAAACGCGAACAGATCGGCTTTACCCTGCGCAAGCTGAGCAGACGCCAGTTCCAGGTCATAGCCATTGTTGCCAATGTAGGTGTGTTTAAAACGCTGGCGCAGGGAGTCGTAATTGAACGGGGATACATCACGCGGGCCGCCCGTCGCACCTTCAACTACATGGAGGTACACGATGCCTAATGCGCTGAGTTGGTCAGCGACGTAATCATATTGCTGCTGCGGATCACTGCACGAAATCGCATTAGCAGGAGAAACCGGTGAAATACGTACGCCGGTGCGGTCAGCACCAATCTCATCTTTTACAGCCGCCGTGACTTCCAGCAGCAGGCGCGCACGATTCTCAACAGAGCCGCCGTATTCATCAGTACGCTGATTTGCGCCATCTTTGAGGAACTGTTCCAGTAGATAACCATTCGCGCCGTGAATCTCTACGCCGTCAAAGCCGGCGGCAATGGCATTGGCCGATGCCGTTCTGAAATCGTCGATAATCCCCGGTATTTCCTGCAACTCCAGCGCACGTGGCTCAGAAACATCAGCAAAGCCATTGTTCACAAAGGTTTTTGTCTCGGCGCGAATGGCAGACGGCGCGACCGGTGCAGCACCACCCGGCTGTAAATCGACATGAGAAATTCGTCCTACGTGCCATAACTGTACAAATATGCGCCCACCTTTGGCATGCACCGCGTCAGTCACTTTACGCCAGCCATCGATCTGAGCCTGCGTGTAGATCCCCGGCGTATCCTGATAGCCCTGCGCCTGTGCGGAGATCTGCGTGGCTTCAGTGATCAGCAATCCTGCTGTGGCACGCTGGGCGTAGTAGGTCGCCGCCAGTTCGCTCGGTACCAGCCCCGTTCCGGCTCGGTTACGTGTCAGCGGTGCCATCACGATGTGGTTGGCCAGTGTTAGTGAGCCAAGTTCATAGGGTTGAAATAATGTCTGATTCGTCATGCTTATTCGCCCGTTAATGGTGGGTTAAGGTGTCAATATAATGATGATGATCATAATCTATAATGTCAACTCGTTTGATTACGGTCATCATCAATGTATACTTAAACTCAATTTTTAAGAGGGGCAGGAAAGCATGAAAGTGTCGAAAGAACAGGTTCGGGAAAACCGGAGACGCATTGTTGAAACGGCCTCAGAACTCTTTCGCGAACGCGGTTACGATGGCGTGGGCGTGGCGGAACTGATGTCAGCGGCAGGCTTAACCCATGGCGGGTTTTACAAGCACTTTGTTTCAAAGGCAGACCTGATGGCGGAAGCGATGAGCTGCGGATTTACGCGTTCTGCAGAAAGCACGGCAGGTGTGGACCGGGAAAAATTTATTGAATACTACCTCTCCCGACAACATCGCGATGATATGGGAAAAGGGTGCGTGATGTCAGCACTGGGCACCGATACATCCCGTCAGTCTGAATCAATTAAGGCGACATTTGCCGCCGGACTTGAAAGCCAACTCGCCGTTTTAGGAGCTGAAAATGGCACGCGCGCTGACCTGATAGATACCATCGCCCATCTTGTGGGAGCACTGGTGTTGTCTCGTGCCTGCCCAGATAATTCCGCTCTGGCTGATGAAATTCTGGATGTCTGCCGTGCGCGTCTTGTTAATCATGAAGCCAGTGAGGATTGAATGTGTTGGGCTTAGGGGACTTTTTTAGCAGAGCATATAAATAAATCATCAACGTCTGCTTCTGGCACAGGGCTGCTGTTGCAACCCTCGCTAGTTAGACTTCAATCGATTCAGATATCTCCAGGGCATCATCGACTTTAATGCCCAGGTAACGAACTGTGCTTTCGAGTTTTTTATGGCCCAACAGAAGCTGGATTACCCTCAGATTTTTTGTTTTTTGTAAATTAGATAAGGTTTAGTCCTGCGCATAGAATGCGTGCTGTAAAGCGAATCGTCGAGACCGAGCTTCTCAATCCATCCGTGAAAAATACGGTTATATTGCCGGGTTGAGATGTGGCGTTCTGAGCCGACGCGAGACTGGAATAGATAGTCGCCATTTCGCAGGTGAGCCATTTTGATCCAGGCCGCTACTGCCACCTGTGCAGTATGAAGAATACAGAGTAGCCACTTTAAGTAAGGCTGAATGTGTCAAACTTTTCGATGAAACTAACCACAAAAAGTTCATCCTTAGCCACGAACGCAGTTTCATGAAGCCGTTGCTATCTGATAAACAGCATTAACCTGCTATAAGATGCAATGAGATAAATAGACGAGCTAAGCCAAGTGAAACTGCATAACTCAGATAATATCTGCTTCTGCCAAAAAGTGTAATGACGTCAGGCCAATGTCCCATGTTAGCGAGAAGCGGAAGCCAAATTGCTTTCCTTTGCGGGGCAGGGGGTGCCAACAAAGCTCGGCAATATTGAGGAAACACATTTGTTGAATCCGGTAAATCTCAGTGCTAAAAGAAAAGAGCAGTTTTTTTGGATTCGTTGTGTTTCCTGTTCCTGATACCCAACCCATAAGAGAAAGTCAGAAAATGATTAAGTCAGTTCATCCAGTTACAACCGTTACCACCACCGGAACTTTCGGCGGCGTGGGCGTATCTGTGACTGGCTCCTGACAAAACAGACTCTGACTCCCCGCCAAACCGGACGGGGAAGAAAATTTCTCCGTTCATGACTCACTGAATGGAGATACATCATGATTTCATCTGAAAATGCGCTTTTAGTTATCGATATGCAGCAGGGACTTTTCCGTGGCACCGCCTCACCGTATTTTGCCGACTCGGTTCTGTCTAACATCTGCTTGCTGATTGAAAAAGCGAGGCAGGCTAAGGTGCCCGTATTTTTTGCCCGCCACACCGGACCTGATGATTCTCACTTCTCTGAGCAAAGTCCGTTGACACAACTGATACCCGAAATGAATGTGAACGCTGAGCACGATGTCGTGTTTATCAAAAAGCACCCCAACTGTTTCCGGGATACGAACCTGCAGCATCAGCTTAGTCAGCGAGGTGTTAAGGAACTGGTTATCGCCGGGATGAAAACAGAATTCTGTGTGGACACTACCTGCCGCGCAGCACCCGAACAGGGATTCAGGACCGTGCTGATTTCAGATGCGCACACGACAATGGATAACAATTACCTTTCCGCAAATGAAATCATCAGCCACCACAACGTCACACTAGCTGGCCCGTTTGTGTCGCTCGCGACAGCAGCTGACTGGGCCTTTCACTCTGAGAAATGAGTTGAGACTGAGAGCCGCCCTCAGGGCGGCTAAGGTGCTTAAAGTCCTCTTCTGGCACGAAGCAGAAGTGCGTCTTAGACAAGGTCCGCTATGAGCGAGAAGCGGACGAACCATTACTTTGTTAGGACGTAACTGTAACCAGTACTTTCGTTAGACGTTGTATCCATCCCTTTACGCTCGTACCCCTTATGATAAATCTGTCCCTCAGACTGAAACGCTCCCGTTTATCAGGAAAAGAAATCATAAGGAACACACTCATGGGAATAAGTATCCGGACTCCTCTTATACATTCACTGCCTTTAAGTCAGCATTGCGAATGCCATGTCTGGCTTAAAATGGAATCTTCCCAGCCGACGGGATCGTTCAAGCTCAGGAGCGCGGAGAATATTTGTCGCCACTACGCGGAAAGGGGCGCAACAGCCTTCATCAGTTCATCTGGCGGCAATGCAGGCATAGCGGTGGCACATTGCGGCCGCAAACTGGGGTTGCCGGTGACTGTCGTGGTGCCAGAAAGCACGTCTGCCAGGGCAAAAGAGCTTATCGAGCAGGAAGGCGCGAGGCTTATTGTGCACGGGAAGGTATGGAGTGAGGCGAACGACTACGCCCTGTCACTGGCGACAGATGACATCATCTGTGTGCATCCCTTTGATCATCCACTTTTGTGGGAGGGCATCAGCACAATCGTGGATGAGGTCATCAGCGAAGGGGTAAAGCCTGATGCGGTGATCCTTTCCACTGGTGGCGGAAGCATGCTGTCCGGCATCGCTCAGGGGCTGGAGAAACATCAGCTTGGCCATATTCCGCTTTACGCCGTAGAAACCCACGGCACGGCCTCTCTTCACGCCTCGCTTAATGCCGGTAAGCTGGTGCGTCTTGATAAGGTCAGCGGCATAGCCACGACGCTGGCCGCAAGTCAGGTGTGCGAAAATGTTTTCAATGTGGCCAGACGGCTGGATGTCAGAAGTATGCTGGTTTCCGACCAGGAAGCGTTGCAAGCCTGCCGGCGCTTTCTCGATGACCATCGAGTACTTACTGAGCCAGCATGCGGCGTGTCACTCTCACTTTTGTACGACCGTAAGATCAGGTTTAACGCTGCTGATAACGTACTGGTCATTGTTTGCGGCGGAGCATCGGTCACGCTGGAAGGGATAGCGGGCTGAGAGAAAAGCAAATTGATTCTGCCGGGGTTTATGCACAAATAGGTTTTGCGAATTGTCGGTTAGTTAATCTTTAAAATAAATTAAGTCCGCTTTGGCACAACGCAAACAGGCGCGCGAGTCAAAGCCCGCTTAGAGCTGTGAGTTCAACTGATGGATGCAACACATTGGTTAAAACGCTCTGCGGGTGATTCATAGTCTAACGTTTTTCTCGGTCTTTCGTTGAGCTGTC
>NZ_QKMJ01000019.1:0-37220 GCF_003208415.1 Pantoea sp. AG1095
TGACCCCATGCCGAACTCAGAAGTGAAACGCCGTAGCGCCGATGGTAGTGTGGGGCCTCCCCATGCGAGAGTAGGGAACTGCCAGGCATCAAATAAGTGAAGAAGCCCCGGACGAAAGTCCGGGGCTTTTTTACGTCTGAATCTTAGCCAAAATCTGGCTATTTCAACGCTTTTTAAGCCACTGAACAATAAAATCGGCAACCTGCATTGGCTGATTAATATCCAATATGGGCAAATTCAGTTCCATATCCTCATCAGTAGCGACGGCAATCACATACTGATCCAGCAAATCCTTAATCTCACCTTTAACGCCACGCCGCCAAAGTGCAATTTTGGGGACCGGCTCATCTTTGAAGCCCTCGACCAGCACCAGATCCAACGTTGAGCTATCCATCTGTGATGCTAATTGCATTAGGCTTAAAGGCTTATTAGGTGATTCAACCATCAATGCCCAGCGCTGGTTACTGGCGACGATCACCTGATCCGCCCCAGCTTTACGCAGCAAATAACTGTCTTTCCCCGGCGTATCGATATCCATCTGATGATGTGTGTGCTTAATTAAGCCTGATCGAATCCCCTGAGTTTTGAGCAGTGGAATGACTTGCTCAAGCAAAGTGGTTTTTCCTGTCCCGCTCCATGCGGAAATCGCCAGTAAGCGCACACTCATAAATACTTTTCCTCATTAATGAGATCGTCTGGCGTATTGATATTGCGGAACGCAGATTCTGGGTCTGAAAACGTAATAGCATGCCCGCCATGCTCACGTAAGAACTGCATTAAACGTCGCTCGCCGCGCAGTAGCCAGGTTTCAAGATCATCAGCCAATGCACAATTGACCAGCGCTAAAGCTGGATGATCACGCTGGGAGGATTTCACCCACACAGCGGGCGCATCATTACGCTGTTGCCACAGACGCGCGACAAAGTCATTGGGGATCCATGGCGTATCACAAGCGCAGAAAGCGACCCATTCGTTTTTACTGCTGCGTAAACCACTGAGCATGCCGGCCAGCGGTCCGGGATAATCGGGCAATGTATCGATAACAACCTGACAACCGCTTGCCTGATAGCGATCAATGTTACGGTTAGCGCTTATCAACACAATATTGACCTGCGGCCGGAATCGCCGCAAAACGTGCTGATAAAGGTGTTCACCCTGTAACATCAATAACCCCTTATCCTGGCCTCCCATACGACTGCCTTGGCCACCCGCGAGGATCACGCCGGTAAATGCTGTCATATTCGTCTCCTTGCTTCATTCTGGACGATACTTACTTAGCGGCAGCGTACCATCTGCATAAAGGAATCAATGATGAAATATCACCGACTCAATGAACTGCTCGAGCTTCTGCAACCCGCATGGCAGAAGGATGCCGATCTCAACTTGCTGGCATTTTTGCAAAAACTGGCGCAGGAATCTGGTTTCAGTGGCCCATTACGTGAATTAACCGATGATGTATTGATTTACCATCTCAAAATGCGTGACACAGATAGCCAGAGTGCCATTCCCGGCCTGAAAAAGGATTATGAAGTGGACTTCAAAACCGCGCTATTACGTGCACGCGGTGTGATTAAGGATGATGAGTAATGTTATCCTTGCGCATTAATCGCAAAGGTAACACACAGGCAAAAAGATGAGCGAAGCCGCCTTTAATTTCCAGACGTTGAATCCCGATGTCATCCTTGATGCACTTTGGGATGCGGGTCTGCGTGTCGAATCAGGCTTAACCGCCCTCAATAGCTATGAAAACCGCGTCTATCAGTTCAGCGACGATGATAAACGCCGTTATGTGGCTAAGTTTTATCGTCCGCAGCGCTGGAGCGCACAACAGATCCTTGAAGAGCATCAGTTCACTCAGGATTTATTAGAGGATGAAGTGCCGGTTGCCGCGCCGCTCGTTCTGCAGGGCAGCACGTTGAATCATCATGCCGGCTTCATGTACGCGGTCTTCCCCAGTTTAGGCGGACGGCAGTATGAAACCGATAACGAGGATCAGATGGAATGGGTTGGCCGCTTTTTGGGGCGCATCCATCAAACCGCAAAGCTAAGTCTGTTTCAGCAGCGACCCACTTTCGGCCTTGAAGAGTATATTTTTCAACCGCGTCGGGAGCTGGAACAAAGCGCATTAGTACCGGCTTCAGTCAAAGACTTACTGCTTGCTGCCGTTGATAAGCTCAGCGCGACGCTGCAGCAGCGCTGGCATAGCCATTGGCAGCCGTTAAGGTTGCACGGCGATTGCCATCCCGGCAATATTCTGTGGCGTGAAGGCCCGATGTTTGTCGATCTAGATGATGCCCGTAACGGGCCAGCAGTGCAGGATTTGTGGATGCTGGTTAATGGCGATCGTCAGGAACAGTTGATTCAATGGGACATTCTGCTGGAAGCCTATAATGAATTCGGTGATTTTGATTTACATGAATTGTCACTGATTGAACCTTTACGCGCTATGCGCATGGTTTATTATTTGGCCTGGGTAGTACGCCGCTGGCAGGATCCCGCTTTTCCGCGCGCCTTCCCCTGGATGACAGATGAGGATTTTTGGCGCCGGCAGATTGCATTATTTATCGAGCAGGAAAGGCTGTTACACGAACCGCCGTTGCAGCTTAGCCCGCAATATTAATGAAGTACTCAGGAGATTGTTTCACGATGAAAAAGATCATGTTTGCGCTGGTAGGTTTAATGCTGGCATTTGGCGCCTCGGCGGCACAGTTCAACGATGGTAAGCAGTTCGTTACTTTGCCAAAGCCAGTGGCGGGTGAGCCGCAGGTTCTGGAGTTCTTCTCCTTCTTCTGCCCACATTGCTACCAGTTCGAACGCGTTTATCACGTGAGCGAGGCAGTGAAAAAGAACCTGCCGGCGGACACGAAAGTGACCAAATACCACGTTGATTTCCTTGGTGGTCCATTCGGTCCGGTTGTCACTCAGGCATGGGCTGTTGCCATGGCGCTAGGCGTAGAAAGCAAAGTTACTGCACCGATTTTCGACGGTATTCAGAAAACCCAAACCGTTACCGATGCAGCAAGCCTGAAAGAGACTTTTATTAAAGCGGCGGGTATCTCTTCAGAAGATTACGATGCAGCGTGGAATAGCTTCGCAGTAAAAGCGCTGGTTGCGCAGCAGCAGAAAGCAGCAGCAGACGTCAATCTGCAAGGTGTGCCAGCGATCTTCGTTAACGGCAAATATATGGTTAACAACGGCGGCCTGGATACCAGCTCAATGGACAACTTCGTTGCTGATTACGCCAATGTAGTGAAGTTCCTGGTAGAAAAGAAGTAATTTAGTTTTTAGAACGCCGGTACTGCCGGCGTTTTTTATTGCCTTCATTCTCTTATTTGTGCGATGTATTTATTAACCCTTCTTTTAATATCCACATGGACGATCGTCTTTTCATTAGGGCGAGTAAGATCACAATAAGTATTTAACTTGCTGATATAAATGAATTTTTAATATTAAAGTAATTGCAATTAACGTAAATAACAATACGTTATGATTTTTACGCACAAACTTATCCACAGTTTGATCCTTGCGATCCGTGCCGCGTAACGACGAAAAAGATCCTGACTTCCCCGAGTGCATTCAACATTCTCCTCTGGTTGTGGCATCCTTATAGCCCTCATTATCGCAACGAAGAAAATACGAACCTATGGCGCAAATTGCAGAAAATCCCCTGATTCTGGTCGACGGCTCATCTTATCTGTACCGTGCATATCATGCCTTTCCGCCGCTAACGAACAGTGCAGGCGAGCCAACTGGCGCCATGTATGGTGTGCTCAACATGTTGAAAAGCCTGTTGATGCAGTATCAGCCAAGCCATGTGGCTGTGGTCTTCGATGCGAAAGGCAAAACCTTCCGCGATGAGCTTTTTGAACACTACAAATCGCACCGTCCACCGATGCCAGACGATCTGCGTGCGCAGATTGAGCCGCTGCATGAAATGGTGAAGGCGATGGGCCTGCCGCTGTTGGCGGTATCTGGCGTTGAGGCGGATGACGTTATCGGTACGCTGGCGCTAGAGGCGGAAAAACTCGGCCGTCCGGTGTTGATCAGCACCGGCGATAAAGATATGGCGCAGTTAGTGACGCCTGCGATTACCTTGATCAACACCATGACGAATACCGTGCTCGGTCCGGAAGAGGTCGAGCAGAAATATGGCGTGCCGCCAGCACTGATTATCGATTTCCTCGCCATGATGGGTGACAGCTCCGATAACATTCCAGGCGTGCCGGGAGTCGGTGAGAAAACCGCGCAGGCGTTGCTGCAAGGCTTGGGCGGTATGCAGTCAATCTATGACAATCTCGATAAAGTGGCCGATCTCTCGTTCCGCGGTGCGAAAACCATGGCGGCGAAGCTGGAGCAAAATCGCGACGTCGCGTTCCTGTCTTATCAGCTGGCAACCATCAAAACCGACGTTGAGTTGGATCTGACCTGCGATCAGCTTGTCGTCAATGAACCTAATGTCGAAGCGCTGCAAACCTTGTTTAGCCGTTATGAATTTAAGCGCTGGATTACCGATTTGCAGGATGGTTCATGGCTGCAACAAGGTAAGAAGAGCAACGCGCAGGCTAAGAAACCGCAGCTCAGCGAACCTGCTGCGCCCGCTGCCGAAGCGACCAGCGTGCTCTCTGCGGATGGCTACGTCACTATCCTCGATGAAGCGACATTTGCCGCATGGCTCAAAAAGCTGAAAAGCGCCGAGCTCTTCGCTTTCGATCTTGAGACCGACTCGCTGGATACCTTAAGCGCCAATATTGTCGGCATTGGTTTTGCCGTCGCGCCGGGCGAAGCAGCTTATCTGCCGGTTGCCCATGATTATCTGGATGCGCCAGATCAGCTGGATCGCAGCGAAGTGCTGAAGCAGCTAAAACCGCTGCTGGAAGATGGCAACGCGGCGAAGGTTGGGCAGAATCTCAAATACGATCGCGGCGTGCTGAAGAATTACGACATTGAACTGAATGGCATCAAATTCGACACCATGCTGGAATCTTATTGCCTGAACAGCGTGGGCGGAAAACACGATATGGATAGTCTGGCCGCGCGCTGGCTAAACCATAAAACGGTGACTTTCGAAGAGATCGCGGGTAAAGGTAAAAATCAGCTCACATTTAATCAGATTGCTATCGAACAAGCGGGCCACTACGCGGCGGAAGATGCTGATGTCACGCTGCAATTGCATCTGAAAATGTGGGAGAAACTGGAGCCGGAAGCGGGGCCGAAACAGGTATTTGAAGAGATCGAAATGCCGTTGTTGAAGGTGATATCGCGGATTGAGCGCAACGGCGTGCTGATTGACCAGAATATCCTGGCCAAACACTCGCAGGAGCTGACCACGCGTGTGGCCGAGCTGGAGCTGAAGGCGCACGAGCTGGCAGGCGAACCGTTTAATCTCTCTTCACCTAAACAGCTGCAAACCATTCTGTTTGAAAAGCAGGGTATTAAACCGACCAAGAAAACGCCGGGCGGCGCGCCGTCGACCAGCGAAGAGGTGCTGGCTGAGCTGGCGCTTGATTATCCACTGCCGAAAGTGATTCTGGAACATCGTGGTTTATCGAAGTTGAAATCGACTTACACCGATAAGCTGCCATTGATGATTAATCCGCTTACCGGCCGCGTACATACATCCTATCATCAGGCGGTAACGGCGACGGGACGACTCTCGTCTACCGATCCTAACCTGCAGAATATCCCGGTGCGCAACGAAGAAGGGCGCCGAATCCGCCAGGCGTTTATCGCCGGATCGGGCAATCGCATTGTTGCCGCGGACTACTCACAGATTGAACTGCGTATCATGGCGCATCTGTCGCAAGACAAAGGCCTGCTGGATGCGTTTGCTCAGGGCGAAGATATCCACCGTGCCACCGCATCAGAAGTGTTTGGTGTGGCGTTAAGCAAAGTTTCAGGTGAGCAGCGTCGCAGTGCCAAGGCAATCAACTTTGGTCTGATCTACGGAATGAGCGCGTTTGGTCTTTCCCGCCAGCTCAATATCGGTGCGGGTGAAGCGAAGAAATACATGGATCTCTACTTTGAACGCTATCCGGGCGTGCTGCGTTATATGGAAGAGACGCGCGCGAAGGCAGCAGAGAAAGGCTATGTAGAAACGCTCGATGGTCGTCGTTTGTGGCTGCCTGATATCACCTCCAGCAATGCCATTCGTCGTAAAGCGGCGGAGCGAGCAGCGATTAATGCCCCAATGCAAGGCACGGCAGCAGACATCATCAAACGCGCGATGATTGCGGTGGATGGCTGGCTGTTGGAGCAAAAAAACGATGCCGTACGCATGATTATGCAAGTACACGATGAACTGGTGTTTGAGATCCGCAGCGATGCGGTGGATAGCGCCATTAAGACCATCCGTGATCTCATGGAGAACAGCATGAAGCTGGATGTGCCGCTGCAGGTGGAAGTAGGCACCGGCGATAACTGGGATGAGGCACACTAATGATGCTGATTCAGCGGTATTTGCGTGCCGCTGGCATCATCATAAGAAAAAAGTTTACTTAATCGGTTCAGCAACCTCACAAAGCGGTCTATTAAATGCGCATTTTGTAACTGCCTATCGGCTAAGCATTTTTTTAGTAATTAAACTACATCGAACGCGTGAAAGTGTGATGAGCTTAGTAAAAAAGATGTCGAATCCTGAAACTTAACAACAAAAAACCCTTTGTAGGGCGCTGAAAATCAGGTAGAGTTTGTCGCGTAGGGTACAGAGGTAAGATGTTCTATCTTTCAGACCTTTTACTTCACGTAATCGGATTTGGCTGAATATTTAGCCGCCCCAGTCATTTATGACTGGGGCGTTTTTTATTGGGCTTTTTCTCAAAAGCCGCAACAAAATCACTCTGCTGTTTCTTCGCCGTCGCCTTCTTGCGCTGGCTCTAGTTCGCTAAACCAGCTGTCCAGCTTCTTACGCACAATATCAACGCCCATCTTCTTCAGCGACGAGAACATTTCCACCTGCACATCACCGTTAAAGGCCAGCGACGCTTCGCGCACCATCGTCAGTTGTGCTTTACGTGCGCCGGATGCCAGTTTGTCGGCTTTGGTCAGTAAGACCAGCACGGGAATCTGGCTCTGCACGGCCCATTCAATCATGTTCTGATCGAGGTCTTTCAGCGGATGGCGAATATCCATCAATACCACCAGACCCTTCAGCGCCTGACGTTTTTGCAAATATTCCGCCAGCGAGCGCTGCCATTTGCGCTTCATCTCTTCCGGAACCTGGGCATAGCCATAACCGGGTAAATCGACCAGACATTTACCTTCAACCACTTCAAACAGGTTAATCAGCTGAGTACGACCTGGCGTTTTACTGGTACGGGCCAGACCTTTTTGGTTAGTGATGGTGTTCAGCGCGCTGGATTTGCCTGCATTCGAGCGCCCGGCAAAAGCAACTTCAATACCCACATCCGCCGGTAAGTGGCGAATATCGGGGGCGCTGAGCATGAAATGGGTCATGTGATAGTTCAAAGCAGACAAAGTGAAACTCCAGCAAAATGAATCGGGCAATTGGGCTGATTATACCTGTAATGGCGCAAAAGTGCCCGATAGCGTCCAAATGCGCCATTTTGTAAGAGATCTATGATTTTTACTGCCAGCGATTACCGCTTCATTGAATATTAACAATCCATTTAGATGTTATATTTCAATGATTTGAAATGAATTTAGGAAATGCCACTCTAAAATAGAGACAAGTCTCACTTGTTCATTTTACCTATTAGTCTACATTTGTTGTCAGTGCACGGCAGCACCCATCAGGATGATGAGCTCAGGAGTGTCGGGGATGACCAAGAGCATGGCGGGAAGCGATTCAGGCAGGAATCGAACAAGGACAGGGATTAATCGCAGGAGCGATGTGGCGATGGAGCAACCGGGACGTTGTGAGCCGTAAAGGATTTATTCAGTGTTTCCTTCATATGAAGGTGCGATAAAAGGCGATAGCATAGGCTATCGCCTTTTTTCTTTGCTTACTTTCTGCTAGATTTCGCCGCAATTCTATACTGAACTCACAAAGCACCGCCGAGACCGGACACCATGAAGCAACCTGCATCAGCACCGCGTGGCAAACCTGCTGCGAAAGCCAAACGCAAATCGCGTGAAGACCTTAATCAGGAAGCGCGCGATCGCAAACGCGATAAAAAACATAGCGGCCATAAATCTGGTAGCCGCGCCAATCCTGAAACGCAAGCCGCTGGCAAAGGTCAGGGTAAAAAAGCTCTGGATCCACGCCTGGGCAGCAAAAAGCCGATCGCATTAGTTGCTGATGGTAAAACCCAGCCGGCAAAAAAGCCTGAAGCGAAACCAAAGCCAAAAGCAGAAAAAGTTCGCCTGACGCCGCAAGAAGAGCTGGCGAAGCTGGAAAATGACGAACGTCTGGATACGCTGCTGGATCGCCTGGAAAACGGTGAAACCTTGAGTGGCGAAGATCAGGCCTGGTTGGATCAAACCTTAGACCGCATCGATGAGCTGATGGAAACGCTGGGCATCGCGCTGGATGACGAAGCGGAAGATGAGCAGGCTGAAGAAGATATGATGCGCCTGCTAAAAGGTAATTAAGGCAAATTTTGATCGGCATGCGTTTTCGCGCATGCCGCGCTAAACAGGTATTCACCTATGTTTTGGCCTGGATCAATTTTCGCGCTGCTGCTGACATGTTATCTGCTCTGGTTATTGTTTAAACTACGCCGCCTGTCGCGTCTTAAGTCGCGTTTACGTCGGCGTTCAGCCCATCGCTTCGTCCACTCTTCTGCTACGCGACCCTCTCTCAGACGACGTCACCGTAAGGAGTGAGCATGTCATCGCAGCAGATTGATTGGGATCAGCGCCTCATCGAAAAATACAACTACGCTGGCCCACGTTATACCTCTTATCCCACCGCGCTCGAATTCAGTGAGAAATTTGGTGAGGCAGATTTTCAGCAAGCCGTGCAGCGCTATCCCGATCGTCCGTTATCGCTGTATGTGCACATCCCGTTTTGCCATCGGCTTTGTTATTTTTGTGGCTGCAATAAAATCGTGACGCGCCAGCTGCATAAAGCCGATCGCTACCTTGATGTGCTGGAGCTGGAAATTCGTCAACGTGCGCCCTTATTTGCGGGCCGCTGCGTCACTCAATTGCACTGGGGTGGTGGCACGCCGACATTCCTCAACCAGCAGCAGGTGAGCCGGCTGGTGGCGCTGCTACGCGAGCATTTTACGATTGCCGATGACGTCGAAATGTCGATCGAGGTTGATCCACGTGAAATCGAACTGGAGATGATCGATCATCTGCGCGCGGAAGGTTTTAATCGCCTGAGCATGGGCGTGCAGGACTTTAATAAAGCGGTGCAGGAGCGCGTGAATCGCGTGCAGGAGGAAGAAACCATCTTCGCTCTGGTGCAGCGTGCGCGTGAGCAAGGCTTCCGTTCGGTCAGCCTTGATCTGATTTATGGCTTACCGCTGCAAACGCCGGAAAGCTTCGCCTTTACTTTACAGCGCGTTATTGCACTCAATCCCGATCGCCTCAGCGTCTTCAATTATGCGCACATGCCTTCACTGTTCGCTGCGCAGCGTAAAATTAAAGATGAGGAGCTGCCAGGTGCAGCACAGAAACTGCAGATCCTGCAGGAAACCATCGCCACCTTAACCGGCGAAGGCTATCAGTTTATCGGTATGGATCACTTCGCGCGTCCGGATGATGAGCTGGCGGTGGCACAACGCGCTGGCGAACTGCATCGTAATTTTCAGGGTTACACCACACAGGGCGAAACCGATTTGCTCGGTTTGGGCGTGTCGGCCATCAGCATGCTGGGCGACAGCTATGCGCAAAATCACAAAGAGTTGAAAGCCTATTACGCAGATGTCGAGCAGCGCGGCAATGCGCTGTGGCGCGGGCTTACGTTGAGTAACGATGATTGTTTGCGCCGCGATGTGATTAAAGCCTTAATCTGTAATTTCGCACTGGATTTTGCCGCGGTAGAGGCGCAATACCCGGTTGAGTTTGAACACTATTTTGCCGAGGATTTAGCGCTGTTAGCGCCGCTGGTGGCGGATGGATTGGTGGAGCAGCACGGTCGCAGCCTGCACGTTACCGGCGTCGGTCGGTTGCTGATTCGTAACATCTGTATGTGCTTCGATGTGTATATGCGCCAAAAGGTGCGCATGCAGCAATTCTCGCGAGTGATATAAAAAAACGGGGAGCCCATTCGCTCCCCGGTTTCAAAACGCAAAACGTGCGCGTTATTCCATCCCCAGCTCTTTCAACTTACGCGTCAGGGTATTTCGTCCCCAGCCGAGCAAGCGTGCCGCTTCCTGTTTGTGCCCTTGTGTATGACGCAGCGCGGTGGTGAGCAGCGTGCGCTCCATCTCCGGCTGTGCTTCCGACAACAGGTTTTGATGACCGGAACGCAAGGCGCGATCTGCCCACTGCGCCAGCAGAGTAGCCCAGCTGTCCGGCAACGATTGCACCGGATTGTCTGGCGTGCTGGATTCAAACAGTTCAGGCGGCAGATCCTGAATCAACACTTCCTGGCCAGCTGCCATCACCGTCAACCAGCGACAGGTATTTTCCAGCTGGCGCACGTTACCGGACCAATGCAGACGCGTCAGCGCGGTTTCGGTTTCCGGATGCAGAATCTTCGCTTCCACCCCTAACTCACGTGCAGCAACCTGCAGGAAGTAACGCGCCAGGCGCGGAATATCTTCACGTCGTTCACGCAGCGGCGGCAGATGAACGCGAATCACGTTAAGACGATGGAACAAGTCTTCACGGAATTTGCCTTCCTGCACGCGCAGCTCAAGATTCTGGTGGGTTGCCGCGATGATACGCACATCCACTTTCACCGGCGCATAGCCGCCAACGCGATAAAACTGGCCATCGGCCAATACGCGCAATAAGCGGGTCTGCACATCAAGCGGCATATCACCAATTTCATCAAGGAACAGCGTGCCGCCATCGGCCTGCTCAAAACGTCCCTGACGAATCTGGTTGGCACCGGTGAACGCGCCTTTCTCGTGACCAAATAGCTCTGATTCAATCAAATCTTTGGGAATCGCCGCCATGTTCAGCGCGATAAAAGGAGATTTCGCGCGTGGACTGTGGCGATGCAGCGCATGTGCCACCAACTCTTTACCGGTACCGGATTCACCGTTGATCAGCACGCTAATTGAGGAGCGAGAAAGACGACCAATGATGCGGAACACATCCTGCATTGCCGGCGCTTCGCCGATAATGTCGGTGGTTGGGCCGCTGACGGGCTGATTACGCGGCTGCTGCTGCTCCTGATAATGGCTAATCGCACGTTCAACCAGTGCGACCGCTTCATCAATATCAAACGGCTTTGGCAGGTAATCAAACGCACCTTGCTGATAAGCGCTGACGGCCGCATCCAGATCGGAGTGCGCGGTCATAATGATCACCGGAAGCATCGGATGGCGCTGCTTAATCTGTTTCAGCAGCGCAAGTCCATCCATGCCAGGCATACGAATGTCTGACAATAATACGTCTGGGGTTTTGCTTGCGAGCGCGTCCAATACCTCGTTAGCGCTGTCAAAGGTTGCACAGCTCAAACCGGCTCCAGTGAGTGCCCTTTCAAGCACCCAGCGGATGGAGCTATCGTCATCGACGATCCAGACTATCCCTCGTTGCATAGAAACCTCACTGGCGAATAGGCAGGTAAACCGAGAATTCGGTGTGACCTGGCCAACTGTTAAATTCTATTTTTCCTGAATGCTGATCGATCAAGCTACGGGCGATGGACAGACCTAAACCGGTGCCGCCTTCGCGTCCGCTAACCATCGGATAGAACAGGGTATCTTGTAGCTGGGCCGGAATGCCTGGGCCGTCATCTTCAATATCAATACGCGCGACTAAGCGGTAACGCGTGCCGTGCAGCGTGAGCTGGAAGGCGGTACGCGTACGAATCACAATGGTGCCGCCTTCATCGCCCAATGCCTGCAGCGCGTTTCGCACCACATTCAACAGCACTTGTTCAATTTGGTCGGGATCGTGCGGCAGTTCCGGCAGGCTTGGGTCGTAATCACGCACCAGCGAGACGTTATCCGGCAGCTCCATTGATACCAGATTCACCACGCGCTCGGCGACCTGATGAATGCTTTGCGTTACGTGCAAGCCCGGCTGTTGCGGGCCAAGCAGACGATCAACCAGATTACGCAGGCGGTCGGCTTGCTCAATGATGATGCGCGTATATTCATGCAGGGAAGGATCGGGTAACGCGCGAGTCAGTAGCTGCGCGGCGCCACGTAATCCTCCCAGCGGGTTTTTAATCTCATGCGCCAGACCGCGGACTAAATCGCGGGCAGCGACCTGCTGAGCATGCTGAATTTGTTCCTGGCTAAGACGACGTTGATTATCCATCGGCGCCATTTCCAGCAGAATAAAGCCATCCGGTAAGCGCTGTGCCGTGAGCGACATAATGTGCGCGCGGCCATCAACCACCAGAGTGACTTCGCTATCGGTAAAGCCCTGGCCAGCTCCGAGACTCTCGCTCATCACCTCAATATTCAGCGAAAAATAGCCGGTTAATTCCGGTAATGGCGTGCCGAACAATTTACGTGAGCTTTGCGCCAGTAATTGCTGAGCCGCCGGATTGGCGTAATGGATAACTAAATCGTTATCGACCAGCAAAATACTGTTGATCAGGGAGTTGAGAATCTGCCCCGCGTCGGGCAGCGTGCCAGTTGCCATACAGCGTTCCTCTGCACTAATTTAGTGCATTATAGCCATTCAGGACGGAAATCTGTGCTTCGAACCATGAATGCGCGGAGAAAAAAGCCCATCCGGAGATGGGCTAAAGTTTCCACGGCAATTAAAAATCTTTCAGGCTGTTCACGCAGCAAAAAGAGTGCGTGAACAGGGAGCTGAAATTTTTAAATTAAACGCTGTAGTACAGTTCGAACTCAACTGGGTGCGGAGTCATACGCACGCGGTCAACTTCTGGCTTACGCAGTTCGATGTACGCATCGATAGCGTCATCAGTGAACACGCCGCCACGGGTCAGGAACTCGCGGTCTTCGTTCAGTGCGTTCAGCGCTTCTTCCAGAGAACCTGCAACTTTTGGAATCTCAGCTTCTTCTTCCGGTGGCAGGTCATACAGGTTTTTGTCCATCGCATCGCCAGGGTGGATCTTGTTGATAACACCATCAAGACCGGCCATCAGCAGCGCGGTGAATGCCAGGTATGGGTTAGCCGCTGGATCCGGGAAGCGTGCTTCGATACGACGTGCTTTCGGGCTGGCAACCACTGGGATACGGATAGAAGCAGAACGGTTACGGGCAGAGTAAGCCAGCATAACTGGCGCTTCGTAGCCTGGGACCAGACGCTTGTAAGAGTTGGTGGTTGGGTTCGCCAGGGCATTGATCGCTTTAGCGTGCTTGATGATACCGCCGATGTAGAACAGAGCAGTTTCAGACAGGCCGCCGTACTTGTCGCCAGAGAACAGGTTCACGCCGCCTTTTGACAGAGACATGTGGCAGTGCATACCAGAACCGTTATCGCCGAACATTGGCTTAGGCATAAAGGTTGCCGTTTTGCCGTACGCGTGAGCAACGTTGTGCACCACGTATTTGTAGATCTGAATTTCGTCAGCTTTTTTGGTCATGGTGTTGAAGCGGGTTGCCACTTCGTTCTGACCAGCTGTGGCTACTTCGTGGTGATGTGCTTCAACCACCAGACCCATCTGCTCCATGGTCAGACACATGGCAGAACGGATGTCCTGTGCTGAGTCAACCGGTGGCACTGGGAAGTAACCGCCTTTCAGACCTGGACGGTGACCTTTGTTACCGCCTTCGTACTCTTTACCGGTGTTCCAGGCTGCTTCGATATCGTCGATAGCCACGTGTGAACCTGAAGTAGAAGAACCGAAACGGATGTCATCGAACAGGAAGAACTCTGGCTCTGGTCCAAACAGCACGGTATCCGCGATGCCTGAAGAACGCAGGAACTCTTCTGCACGCTTAGCAATGGAGCGTGGGTCACGGTCGTAGCCCTGCAGTGTGCCTGGCTCAAGGATGTCGCAACGGATGATCAGGGTCGAGTCTTCGAAGAACGGATCCATGACTGCAGTGGTTGCATCCGGCATCAGCACCATGTCTGATTCGTTAATGCCTTTCCAGCCACCGATGGAGGAGCCATCGAACATTTTGCCTTCTTCGAAGAAGTCAGCGTTAACCTGGTGAGCAGGGATAGTAACGTGCTGTTCTTTACCTTTGGTATCGGTAAAACGCAGGTCAACAAACTTAACTTCATGCTCGTTCATCATCGAGAGAACGTGTTCAGCGGACATACTCAACTCTCCTGGAAATGGTCATTATCGTCATGGTGAGAGAACTTCGTTGCCGGGAATGTGTCACGACTGCTGACCACTCCTAACCAAAGATCTCGGCAAGCTCTTTCAACCGTTTTATAACTGTCGTTTTCGCTTAAAATATATAAAGCGAATTCTGTGCCAACTTTATGACAATGGCGAAAATGGCGCTACAATGCGCCCTTTCGTGAGTCGAAGGCTGCACCAGGATGGATTGCATGCATCGTTATGGTGCGCCACAGGTGAAGTTAAGCACCAATTTGGTGCAAATTACTATCGCAGTGCAGATTAATGCACCGTAAACGGTGCTAAAAACCAGCGCTATAAGAAACTTTCGGCGAAATCTGTGATCATGTTCAGTCTTCCGCTTAATCCGTGTACAATACCGCGTTATTTCTATAATGCCTGAGGCAAAGCTGTGATCGAAAATTTGCGTAACATCGCCATCATCGCGCACGTTGACCATGGTAAGACCACCCTGGTTGACAAGCTGCTCCAACAGTCCGGTACTTTTGATGCTCGTACCGAAGCGACTGAGCGCGTAATGGACTCCAACGATTTGGAGAAAGAGCGTGGGATTACCATCCTCGCAAAAAACACCGCCATCAAATGGAATGACTACCGTATCAACATCGTTGATACCCCAGGACACGCCGACTTCGGTGGTGAAGTGGAGCGCGTCATGTCCATGGTGGATTCGGTGCTGCTGGTTGTAGATGCGATGGATGGCCCTATGCCGCAAACCCGCTTCGTAACCAAGAAAGCATTTGCTCATGGTTTGAAGCCGATTGTGGTTATCAACAAAGTTGACCGTCCGGGCGCGCGTCCTGATTGGGTTGTTGATCAGGTATTTGACCTGTTCGTTAACCTGGATGCGACTGACGAGCAGCTGGACTTCCCGATTATCTTCGCTTCGGCGCTGAACGGTATCGCGGGTCTGGAACATACCGACATGGCTGACGACATGACCCCGCTGTATCAGGCGATCGTTGACCACGTTTCTCCACCTCAGGTTGAAGTTGAAGCGCCACTGCAGATGCAGATCTCGCAGCTGGACTACAACAACTATCTGGGCGTGATCGGCATCGGCCGCATCAAGCGCGGTACCGTGAAGCCGAACCAGCAGGTCACTATCATTGATAGCGAAGGCAAAACCCGTAACGGTAAAGTCGGTAAAGTGCTGGGCCACTTGGGTCTGGAACGTATCGAAAGTACCCTGGCAGAAGCGGGCGACATCATCGCGATCACCGGTCTGGGCGAGCTGAACATCTCTGACACCATCTGCGACACGCAGAATGTGGAAGCGCTGCCAGCCCTGAGCGTTGATGAGCCAACCGTTACCATGTTCTTCAACGTGAACACCTCACCGTTCTGCGGTAAAGAAGGTAAGTTCGTGACCTCGCGCCAGATCCTGGAGCGTTTGAACAAAGAGCTGGTACACAACGTGGCATTGCGCGTTGAAGAAACCGAAGATTCGGATGCGTTCCGCGTTTCCGGTCGTGGTGAGCTGCACTTGTCGGTTCTGATCGAAAACATGCGTCGTGAAGGTTTCGAGCTGGCGGTATCCCGTCCGAAAGTTATCTTCCGCGAGCACGAAGGCCGTAAGCAGGAGCCATTCGAAAACGTGACCCTCGACATCGAAGAAACCCATCAGGGTTCTGTGATGCAAGCGATGGGTGAGCGTAAAGGCGACCTGAAAAACATGGATCCAGATGGTAAAGGCCGTGTACGTCTCGACTACATGATCCCAAGCCGTGGCCTGATCGGCTTCCGTAACGAATTCATGACCATGACTTCAGGTACCGGTCTGCTTTACTCCACCTTCAGCCACTACGACGATGTTCGCCCGGGCGAAGTGGGCCAGCGTCAGAACGGCGTGCTGATCTCGAACGGTCAGGGTAAAGCGGTAGCGTTCGCCCTGTTCGGTCTGCAGGACCGCGGCAAGCTGTTCCTCGGTCACGGTGCGGAAGTGTATGAAGGCCAGATCATCGGTATTCACAGCCGTTCTAACGATCTGACAGTAAACTGTCTGACCGGTAAGAAACTGACCAACATGCGTGCGTCAGGTACTGACGAAGCCACCACTCTGGTTCCACCACAGAAAATGACGCTGGAACAGGCTATCGAGTTCATCGATGATGACGAACTGGTAGAAGTGACTCCGCTGTCAGTCCGTATTCGTAAACGTCATCTGACCGAGAACGATCGTAAACGTTCTTCTCGCGGCAGCAAAGAGTAAGCGAAACAGTCTGATATTGAGCCCCGCACCCGCGGGGCTTTTTTATGCCTGCAACCCGCTGCAACGCTCGCTTAATGAATTTTGCCTCCGCTTCCAGATTACTGATTTCCCGCCCCTCGTCCCTGTTCAGCTCCCACTTTTGCCGCTAAAGTGAATGATCCAGGGAACGAAAAGGAGAGGCGTCATGCTGTACATCTTTGATTTAGGCAATGTGATTGTTGATATCGATTTCAATCGTGTGCTCGGCGTCTGGAGCGACTTAGGGCGCGTGCCGTTATCCACGCTACAAAGTCGTTTCCGCATGGATGAGGCTTTTGAGAAACACGAACGTGGCGAAATCAGCGATCCAGAATTCGCTGCGCGCATTTGCGACCAGCTGGATATCGCGTTGAGCTATCCGCAATTCACCGCTGGCTGGCAGGCGGTCTTTGTCGGCGTGCGTCCGGAAACGCTGGCGATCATGAACAAGCTGCGTGCCAATGGCGAGCGCGTGGTGATCCTGTCCAATACCAATCAGCTGCACTTCGAGTTCTGGCCAACCCAATATCCCGATGTTCAACAGGCGGCCGATCATCTTTATATGTCGCAGGATATCGGCATGCGTAAGCCGGAAGCGCGCATCTACAACTATGTGCTGCAGCACGAAGGTTATCAGGCCGATCAGGCGGTATTTTTCGATGATAATCAGGCCAATATCGACGCTGCGCGCGCACTCGGCATTGAGAGCGTGCTGGTGGTTGATGAGAAAACTGTGCCGGACTGGTTTGCGGGTCGTCTCTGAGTGCTGAACCATCGACATCTGCGCCACTCGGCGCATGCCTTTTATTTGTGGGTAAAACTGCTGTGGCGACGCGTTGACGATGACAACATGACGACGCAGGCGGGTAATCTCGCCTACGTCTCATTGCTGGCATTGGTGCCGCTGATTGCCGTGGTGTTCGCTCTGTTTGCTGCTTTTCCGATGTTCTCGGACATCAGCGTGCAGTTGAAGAACTTCATCTTTACCAACTTCATTCCGGCAACGGGCGACGTGATTCAGCGTTATCTCGATCAGTTTGTCGCCAACGTCAATAAGATGACGGCGGTCGGCATTGTGGGGTTGATCGTCACCGCGCTGCTGCTGATGCATTCGGTGGACAGCGCATTGAACGCCATCTGGCGCAGCGATAAACCGCGTCCAATGGTCTACTCCTTTGCTGTTTACTGGATGATCTTAACGCTGGGCCCGCTGTTGGCCGGCGCAAGTTTAGCGCTCAGCTCCTATCTGCTGTCGCTGCGCTGGGTGAACGTCACGGGCGTCACCAGCTTGATCGATCATCTGCTGCGCATATTCCCGCTGTGCCTCTCTATCCTCGCTTTCTGGCTGCTGTATAGCATTGTGCCGACGCGGCGCGTGCCGACGCGTGATGCACTGATCGGCGCCATCGTTGCCGGGTTGCTGTTCGAGCTGGGTAAAAAAGGCTTTGCGCTCTATGTTACGATGTTCCCTTCGTATCAGTTAATTTACGGCGTTCTGGCGGTCATCCCCATTCTGTTCCTTTGGGTTTACTGGTCGTGGTGTATTGTGTTGTTAGGCGCGGAAATCACCGTCACGCTGGATGACTATCGCCAGCTAAAACAGCAGGAACGCGAAAAAGAACGTGAGGAAACATGATTGCTTTGATTCAGCGCGTCAGCCGCGCCAGTGTCAGCGTTGACGACGCGACAGTGGGCGAAATTGGCGCCGGCTTGCTGGTGTTATTGGGTGTGGAAAAGGGCGACGATGAACAAAAAGCGCAGCGATTAACCGAGCGCGTGCTGGGCTACCGCATCTTTGCGGATGAGAACGACAAAATGAATCTCAATGTGCAGCAGGCAGGTGGCAGCGTGCTGGTGGTGTCGCAATTCACTCTCGCTGCAGATACCAATAAAGGTATGCGTCCCTCTTTTTCTGGCGGCGCAGAACCGGCGGAAGCCGAGCGCCTCTATGAATACTTTAGCGATTGCTGCCGTGCACAGGGTGTGGCCACCGCAAACGGGCGCTTCGCCGCCAATATGCAGGTTTCGTTGGTAAACGATGGTCCGGTGACCTTCTGGTTACAGGTGTGAGGGTTTCAGCCGAGCGGCAAGGACTTAGCCACGCAAGCTTCGAACGAGAGAATCACTTTATGTATCATCTTCGCGTACCGCAAACGGCGGAAGAGCTGGATATGTATTACCAGTTCCGCTGGGAAATGTTACGAAAGCCGCTGCGTCAGCCGCAGGGTTCTGAGCGTGATGCCTGGGATGCGCTGGCGCATCATCAAATGGTGGTGGATGAGCAAGGCAAACCGGTGGCAATCGGCCGTCTGTACATCAATGCCGAGAACGAAGCCGCGATTCGCTTCCTTGCCGTGCATCCTTCGGTGCAGGGCAAAGGTCTTGGCACGCTGGTGGCGATGACGCTGGAATCGGTCGCGCGTCAGGAAGGGGCAAAACGCGTCACTTGTAGCGCGCGTGAAGACGCCGTCGAATTTTTTGCCAAGCTCGGCTACGTCAACCAGGGCGAAATCACCGCGCCGCAAACTACGCCAGTGCGCCACTTCCTGATGATAAAACCGGTCGTGACGCTCGACGATATTCTGCATCGCGCCGACTGGTGCGGACAGCTGCAACAAGCCTGGTACGAGCACATTCCGCTGAGTGAAAAAATGGGCGTGCGCATTCTGCAATACACCGGGCAGAAATTCGTGACCACCATGCCCGAAGCGGGCAACCAGAATCCCCATCACACCCTATTTGCGGGCAGCTTGTTTTCGCTCGCCACGCTCACCGGTTGGGGTTTAATTTGGCTGCTACTGCGCGAGCGCCATCTCGGTGGCACCATTATTCTGGCGGATGCGCATATTCGCTACAGCAAACCGATCAGCGGCCGTCCGGGCGCGATTGCCGATCTCGGCTCGCTCAGCGGCGATCTTGATCGTCTGGCGCGTGGCCGCAAAGCGCGCGTGCAGATGGAAGTGGAGCTGTTTGGGGATGATGAGCTGGGCGCGGTATTCGAAGGTGTGTATATCGTGCTGCCCGCCGATTCTGACGGAGCACTGGAAGAGGGCGGCTCCGGCGCCCGTATCGATTAGTCCTGCAATTTTTTTACCTACTGTAGCGGCGCAATTTATTGCGCATCGCTTTTTAAAGTCAAAAGAGCGCAATGAATCGCGCCGCTACAGAATTATTGCACTTGCCCGCCCCGCATCGTTTGCTGTACAGCTTGGGCATCGGTGGTTACCGACAACGTGCCATCCACGCTGGGGCGCAGCGGCGCGCTGGCGTTCAGCGAACCTTTCAGCTGCAGCTGTAAATTACTGTTACCGCTCAACTGCAGCGTTGGCCAACCCCAATTGCCCAGCACGTTTGCCGGCACAGCCTGGCCTTTCAGATTCAGCGTCAACGGACGTTGCGCGTCCTGCCCAACCGTTGCTGATCCTTCCAGTAAACCGCTGCCGTTAAAGGCGCTCAATTCCGTTACCTGAATCTGTTGATCGTTGGCATTCAGCGCAATGGACGGATGACGCAGATCGGTGCGATTGAAGGTGGCTTCGGCCGCGTTGAAGCTGGCTTTACCGGACCAGATTCCCCACTGATGTTGACGCGCCAGTAACAGATTATTCGCGCTGCCATCCAGTGACGTCATCTGGAACGGGAACGCCGGATTGATATCAATAATCAGGTTACGGTTGGCAGTAGCGCGGGTTATTAGCACGCTATCCAGCCAGTCCGGTAAGGTTTGCTGCCAGCGTTCACGCCAGTTTTGCGGCAAAGTATATTCCAGCCCGGCGATCGCCAGTTCATCCAGCGTCAGACGTTTGTCGCTGCGCGTCCAGTTGCCACTGGCGCGCACCACGCCATTCACCCAGCGCGAACTGAACTGCGTCAGCGCGATGCCCTGCGCCGAGAATTCGGCATTGACGATAGGATCGTTGAGCTCAAAGCCACCGTTAATAAAATTCCCGGCATTCATGGAGAGAGAACCGCCGTCGCTTTCCCAATCATCGCCGCGCAGGGTGACATTTTTCAGGGTTAAATCGAGATCGGTCACCGCCCAGTCAGGTCCTTGCAGGCGTGCATCGGTCATATCCAGACGGTTGATGCTCACAGAAGGCACAGCGCGCAGCGGATTGAGGAAGTCGCTCAGGCTTTGATGGGTTTGCAAGCGGATATCGTTGAGGCGCAGTTGGTCGATCTTCCAGTTACCCTGCGCATCGCGCTCGACGTTGCCGCTCATCGAACCGCGCGCCAGATCGGCGCCGATATTGCTCAGCACCAGACGACGTTGCTTGATACTGCCCTGCAGCAGCACGTTGTTACCCGGTACGCCATCCAGCGTCAGGGTGCCAGCGCTGATCTGGAACTGCGCATCGCTGCCCAGCACGTCGTTAGGCAGCGGTTTCCACGGCAGAAGACCGCCATTCACGCGCTGAGCGGTCATCGGCAATGCGCTGTGCGGATTCTCAATACGCACATTATTCAGCTGCAGGCGATTGGCCTGAATCGGCAGCGTGGTATCGGGCGCTTGATTGGCGAGATTGATTTCACCGTCGCGCACTTCGATGCTGTTGAAGTGCAGTGGATCGCTGAACTGAACCAGCGCAAGGCCAAGATCAACGCGTTTCGCCACTAACACGGCGGGTTGACCATCATGGCCAAAGCTGAAGTCATCGAGAATGATATGCGAAGGGGAGGAGAAGTCGTGCTCAATCTTGCTGAGAGAGAGATGCCAGGCGGTTTTATCGCTTACCCAGCGGCTAAACCAACCTGCGCCCCATTGTGTTTGTAGCAACACATACAGCACTACCAGCGCCAGCAGAATTAGCAGCAGTAAGGTAAGGAAAAACTTGCCTAAAAATTTCATCGCACTCATCCATCCCGATATTTATCCGGTGAGTGGTTGTTATGCCTGAATTACCGTTACAGCTCAACAGCCTGGATGTAAATGCGGATAAATATCAGGCAGGCCGAAGCCTGCCTGCAGGATTACTTTTCTTGCGGGAAGATCAGGTTCAGCACGATGGCGGTAATACCACCGGCCGCAATGCCAGATGAAAGCAGGGTTTTCAGCCAGTCCGGGGCAAATTGCAGAATCAGCGGCTGCTGAGAAACGCCCAAACCTACCGCCAGCGACAGCGCGATAATCATGATGGCACGACGATTCAGCGGTTCACGCGAAACGATGCGCACGCCAGATGCGGCGATGGTACCAAACATCACAATGGTGGCACCGCCCAGCACCGGTTCTGGAATATGCTGCACAAAACCACTCACGGCTGGGAACAGGCCAAGCACGATCAGCATCAGCGCTACGACAAAGCCTACATAGCGGCTGGCAACGCCGGTAAGCTGAATCACGCCGTTGTTCTGGCCAAAACAGGAATTCGGGAAGGTGTTGAACAGCGCTGAGACAAAGGAGTTAAGACCGTTGGCCAACACGCCGCCTTTCAGACGCTTCATATACAGCGGGCCACTTACCGGCTGCTCGGAAACATCAGAAGTCGCGGTGATGTCGCCGATGGTTTCCAGCGAGGTCACCATAAACACCAACATCAGCGGGATCAGCAGATTCCAGTCAAAGCCCAGGCCGTAGTAGAGCGGCGATGGCACGGCAATCAGCGGCTGATCGGCTGGCGTGCTGGTGGCGGGCAGCATATCCAGCGCCCAGGCCAGCGCATAACCTACCGCCATCGCGATCACCAACGAAGCCACGCGCAGATAAGCATTACGCTGACGATTAAGCAGGATAATCACCACCAATACCGAAGCCGCCAGCAACAAGTTTTTCGGAGCGCCAAACGTGTGATCGCTCATCGCCGCAAAGCCGCCGCCGATGGAGGTCAAACCGACCTGAATCAGCGACAGGCCAATAATCATCACCACAATGCCGGAAACCAGCGGCGTAATGATGCGGCGCGCCAGGTGCAACACGCGTGACAGCACCATTTCGGTACAAGACGCCACCATCAGCGTGCCAAACAGCGCCGCCATCATGGTCGGCACATCAACGCCACCATTTTTCAGCGCCATGCCGCCCATGATCAGCGGCGTCACGAAGTTAAAGCTGGTGCCCTGAATCGACAACAGGCCAGAGCCCACGGGTCCCCAGGCTTTGATTTGCAGAATGGATGCCACGCCCGAGGCAAACAGCGACATGCTGATGATGTGTTGCGTGTCCTGTGCCGGTAAACCCAGCGCCTGGCAAATCAGCAGCGCAGGCGTAATCACCGCGACAAACATCGCCAGCAAATGCTGACAGGCAGCAAACAAGGTTTGCGGTAACGGTGGACGGTCTTCGAGGCGGTAAATCAGTTCACTTTTCGGGCTTGCAGCGCTGGCAGGCTGGCGAGTTTCAGCGGTGTTGACGGACATGGTGGACGTTCTCAATTACAACAAAGGGGCGATTTTAAACGGTTGCGTTGTGAAAGCAATCGTTTGCAATGCCCCTTTTTACTTCCGTTGATCTAAAGCGTAAACACCGTACGGCAACGGCTGTCATCTTCCTGCCACGCCAGCGCGACGTCACTCAGCGAGCGCATCTGGAAGGCGATCGAAAAATCGCTCTCGGCGGCGGCCGTCAGCATTTCGCCGATGCAGGCGATCAACTCTTTATCCGACACGCTGCCGAGGCCGCTGCCCATTAATGTCAGCCCGGACGAGCGCAGCAGTTTGCTGTGCAGGGTAATTTCCTGTCCGCTTAAGGAACCGATTTGCACAAAGCGTACCGTTTTCTCTCCGCCCGCTACGGCGGCGTGCATGATATCGAGTGCGCTCTGGCCCCACAGATAATCGAGTACCACATCAACACCTTCTTTCATCAACGCCGGTAACGCGTCCGGCAATTCATCCAGCGTGAAAGTGAGGTCGGCGCCCTGCGCGCGCAGTTGATCCAGCGCGGCGCGATTACGACCGGTGGCGATAATTTTGCCTGCACCCAGATGCTGTGCGATACGCACCGCTAAACCGCCCGACGTGCCGGTTGCGCCATTGATCAATACGGTTTCACCGGTGCGCAGCTGGGCGCGTCGGGTTAATGCCGCCCAGGATGACATGCCCGGATTCGCCAGCGCAGCGGCCAGCACCGGATCCAATTTCGGCGGCAACGAAACGATGCTGTCGGCGGGCACTAAGGTTCTCTCCGCCATGCTGCCCCAAGGTGCATTAAAGGCAAGGAAGTAAACCGGATCGCCATTACTCAGCGTGCCGGTACCATCGATGCCGGTAATAAAGGGATAGTGCGCGGCCGCGCTGTAATGCGTTCCGGCGGCGCGTGCTTTTGCCAGCTGGCTAACGGCGGCGGCTTTCACTGTTACCACCACATGGCTTTCATCAGCCCGCGGTTCAGGAAAATCACCGTAAACGGGCAGTTCACCTGCCGCGGAAACTATCGCTGCTTTCATGCTTTCACCTTCAGTTAAGTGGAAACTATGTGTAATATGCACACATTAGGCTTGCCTCAGGATAACGTCAATGAAAAGTGTGCAAAATACACATAATAGTGCTGCATTTGATGATCTGCACAATGCGCTGCTGATGATTGTAGGAACTTTCAATCGTCCACAACGTGATGAATTATTGATAAAAGAGTCAAATATTCAGCTCGATCGTGCGCTGTTTCCGCTACTGATTCAAATCGGTCGCTTCGGGCCAATTGGCGTGGTGGAGCTGGCGGAGCGGGCCGGACGCGATTACACCACCGTCAGTCGTCAGGTGGCGAAGCTGGAGGAATTAGGGCTGGCGCAGCGCCAGAAAAATGCCAAAGACAAACGGGTGAATGAAGCGGTGATCACTGCGGCAGGTAAAGCGATGACTGACAAAATCGATGCGGCGCGCGCGCAAATTTATCAGAACCTGTTTGCCAGCTGGCCGGATGAAGAGCGCGCCGAGCTGGCGCGTCTGCTGCAGAAATTTGTCGGGGATTTTATTGCCATCGATAAAAGCAAGACGGCGGATTAAGCGTTACTGTAGCGCTCGGTTTCCGGCAGCCAGCGCTCAATCAGTGCCTGCGCCTGCTCTGGATAGTGCTGGTGGATATGACGCGCCACGCGCTGAACTTCGGGAATCATGCCCTGATCGCGCAGTAAATCCGCCACTTTAAACTCGGCGTTGCCGGTTTGACGTGTGCCGAGCATTTCACCCGGACCGCGAATCTCCAGATCGTGCTGAGCAATCACGAAGCCGTCGTTGCTATCGCGCAGCACCTGCAACCGCTTCTGCGCGGTTTTGCTGAGCGGCGCTTTGTACAACAACACGCAGTGTGAAGCGACAGCACCACGGCCTACGCGGCCGCGCAGCTGATGTAACTGAGCCAAACCGAGACGTTCCGGGTTTTCGATAATCATCAGGCTGGCATTCGGCACATCCACGCCCACTTCGATCACCGTGGTGGCGATCAGCAGCTGGATTTCATTGGCCTTAAACGCCGCCATCACCGCCTGCTTTTCGGCAGGCTTCATGCGGCCGTGCACCAGGCCAACCTGCAAATCGGGCAGCGCCACTTTCAGCTCTTCCCACGTTGCTTCTGCCGCCTGCGCTTCCAGCACTTCCGACTCTTCAATCAGCGTACACACCCAATAAGCCTGACGTCCTTCGTGACAGGCGCTTTGCACGCGCGTGATGATCTCACTGCGGCGGCTATCGGGAATCGCCACCGTGGTCACCGGCGTACGACCTGGCGGTAATTCGTCGATGGTGGAGGTATCGAGATCGGCGTAAGCCGTCATCGCCAGCGTGCGCGGAATCGGCGTAGCGGTCATGATCAGCTGATGCGGATGGAAACCTTGTTCCTCGCCTTTTTCCCACAGCGCTAAGCGCTGGTGCACGCCAAAGCGATGCTGCTCATCAATGATCACCAGCGCCATGCCGTTGAATTTCACCTGTTCCTGGAACAGCGCGTGGGTGCCGACCACCATCGCGACCTGACCGCTGGCAATGGCTTCCTGCTGCGCTTCGCGCGCTTTGCCTTTCTGCTTGCCCGCCAGCCAGCCCACTTCAATTCCCAGCGGTGCAAACCACTGGCGGAAGTTGTTGGCATGCTGCTCGGCCAGCAGCTCGGTCGGTGCCATCAGCGCTACCTGTTTGCCGTGTGCGATGACGTTTAGTGCCGCCAGTGCGGCTACCAGCGTTTTACCGGAGCCGACATCGCCCTGCACCAAACGCATCATCGGAAAATCGTTGGCCAAATCTTTTTCGATTTCTGCCACCACACGCTGTTGCGCACCGGTTGGCGAGAAGGGCAGCGCCGCCAGTAGCTGATCAACCAGCTCGTGGCGCGCCGTCATCGGCAATGCATGATGGCGCTGCGCACCGGCGCGTACTGCTAGCATGCTGAGGTTATGCGCCAGTAGTTCTTCCAGAATTAAGCGTTTCTGCGCCGGATGGCGGCCAGTCTCCAGCTCACTTAAACGCAGATCCGGCGGTGGACGATGCAGCGTGCGTAGTGCATCCGGCAGGCTAATCAGCCCGCCGCTCAGCTCGGACGGTAGCAGCTCGGCAATTGGGCAGCTCTCCAGCAACGTCAACGCCTGATCGGTGAGATTGCGCAGTGTCGCCTGGCGAATGCCTTCGGTAGTGGGATAAACCGGCGTCAGGGTTTCCTGCAGCTCAACGCCGCCTTGTTCGCCCTGCACGCGAAACTCGGGATGAATGATTTCAGCACCGCGCTGACCGCGCTTAATCTCGCCGTAGGCGGTAACGCGACGGCCCGGCGCCAGGCTGTTTTTCATCCCGGCATTGAAATTGAAGAAACGCATGGTCAGCATGCCGCTGCCATCGCTGATCTGGCACACCAACATGCGGCGGCGACCAAATGTGATTTCGCTGCTCAGCACTTCACCTTCCACCGTGGCATAAATGCCGGGCAGCAGGTCATTAATTTTATACAGTTGGGTGCGATCTTCGTAACGCAGTGGCAGATGCAGCAGTAGATCCTGAATGGTGAACAGGCTAAGTTTGGCCAGCTTGCCCGCCTGACTGGCGCCGACGCCGGTCAGGGTACTGAGCGGGATGGCATCCAGCAGACGGCCTTTCATTTTCTACCTGTTGATTGCATGGTGGCCCACCACTCGGCGTCGGCTTCTACTTCGCCCTGACCATTGATGTGCGGATACGGCAGGCCCTTCTGCTTGGCGACGCGTGCCAGCACCGGGTAACCGCCTTCGAATAGCAAACGCTGCTGCTCATCTTCATCCAGCAGGCTATAGGTGCGCTGATACATGCCGGCATTCTGTCGCTGACGTTGCGCTTCATACAAAATCAGCGCGGAAGCCACCGAGACATTGAGCGACTGCACCATGCCCACCATCGGCACAACGATGTCCTGATCGGCCAGCGCCAGCGCTTCAGCGGTAATACCGGTTTTTTCCTGACCCATCAAAATGCAGGTCGGTTTGGTGTAATCGATGTCGCGAAAATCTACCGCTTTGGCGGACAGATTGGTCGCCAGCACCTGCATGCCTTCATCCTTCAGATGACGCACTGCATCTGCAATATGCTGATGCGTTTTAACCTTCACCCAACTGTTGCTGCCGGCCGAAGCGGAAACCATGGTGCGCATACGCACGCTTGGCCAGACGGCGTGCACTTCATGAATGCCCACCGCATCGGCGGTACGGATCACTGCCGAGACGTTATGCGGTTTATGCACCTGTTCCATGCAAACGGTAAGATCGTGCTGACGCAGGGCCAGCATCTCCTGAATTCGGGCAAAACGTTGAGCGTTCATGGGCTAATTACGGTTGCGGTGAACTTTGATCACGTCCGGCATTACGCGGATTTTGCGCATAATATTCGCCAGATGGACGCGATCGTTCGCGGTGAGGCGGATAAAGGCGCTATACACGCGACCATCACGCTCTTCGGTATTCAGGCTCTGAATATTGGAACTGGCAGTGTTGATTGCCGCGGTCAGATTCGCCAGTGCGCCCTGATGATTGAACATGTCGACTTTAATCTCTGCGACAAATTCCTGGTCGGTCACTTTATCCCACTCAACCGGCATGAACTTTTCAGGCTCTTTTTGGTAGCCACGGATGTTACGGCAGGATTCGTGATGCACCACCAAACCTTTTCCGGGACTAACGTGCGCCACAATCGGGTCACCAGGAATTGGACGGCAGCATTTGGCAAAGGTAATCAGCACGCCATCCGCGCCTTTGATCGGCAGCTTTTTGCGTTTGCTGTTGCTCTGCGGCTCTTCACTGCCTGACTGCAGCAAGTTCTTTGCCACCACTACGCTCATGGCGTTGCCCAGGCCGATTTCTGCCAGCAAATCATCGATGGCGGTCAGCTTCATGCGCTCAAGTTCGTGCTGAATGTTCTCAACCGGAATCTCTGCCAGCTTCTTGCTGCCGCCGAGCGCGTGGCTCAACAGACGACGACCCAGGTTGACGGAGTCTTCACGTTTGAGGTTTTTCAGCAGCTGACGGATTTTGGCGCGCGCTTTCGAGCTGACGACGAAATTGAGCCAGGCAGCGTTCGGACGAGCGCCCGGCGCGGTGATGATTTCAATGGTTTGACCGCTGGTCAGCGATTGTGACAGCGGGTAAGGCTGGCGATCGACGCGTGCGCCGACGCAGGCATGACCGATATCGGTATGCACCGCATAGGCGAAATCGACCGGCGTGGCGCCAGCCGGCAATTCGACGATGCGGCCTTCCGGCGTGAACACGTAGATCTCATCCGGGAAGAGATCGGATTTCACGCTTTCGATAAATTCAAATGAGCTACCGGCGCTTTGCTGCAGCTCCAGCAGGCTTTGTAGCCAGCGTTGAGCACGAATCTGCGCGGTAGTACCGCTGACTTCGCCGCTCTCTTTATACGCCCAGTGTGCTGCCACACCCATTTCTGCCATCTGATCCATATCTTCAGTACGGATCTGCACTTCAACCGGCACGCCGTGCGGCCCGATCATTGAAGTATGCAGTGATTGATAGCCGTTGGCCTTGGGAATGGCGATGTAATCTTTCACGCGTCCGGGACGCGGTTTGTACAAGCTATGCATCTGTCCGAGCACGCGATAACAGGTATCCAGATCTTTCACGATGACGCGGAAAGCGTAGATATCCATGATCGAGTGAAAACGCTGCTCTTTCAGGTGCATTTTGCGGTAGATCGAGTAGAGATGTTTTTCGCGTCCACTTACGCGGCAGGGAATACCTGCTTCCTGTAAGCGACCGTCGATTTCAGCAAGGATCTTCTGAATCATCTCTTTACGGTTACCGCGCGCCGCTTTCACCACCTCTTTAATCACGCGGAAACGGTTCGGGTAGAGCGCTTCAAAGCCGAGCTCTTCCAGTTCTGTTTTCAGGTGATGAATACCAAGGCGGTGCGCCAGAGGACTGTAAATCTCCAGCGTTTCCAGCGCGATACGGCGTTTTTTATCCGGACGTAACGCGCCGAGCGTGCGCATGTTGTGCGTGCGGTCAGCCAGTTTGATCAAGATGACGCGGATATCCTGCACCATCGCCATGATCATTTTGCGGAAGTTTTCAGCCTGCGCTTCTTTCTTGTCGCGGAACTTCAGCTTATCGAGCTTGGATACACCTTCCACCAGTTCGGCAACGC
This sequence comes from Pantoea sp. AG1095, assembly GCF_003208415.1. Classification (NCBI taxonomy): domain Bacteria; kingdom Pseudomonadati; phylum Pseudomonadota; class Gammaproteobacteria; order Enterobacterales; family Erwiniaceae; genus Pantoea; species Pantoea sp. AG1095. Next base: position 29,103 of record NZ_QKMJ01000019.1, read on the forward strand.
TTTTACCAAACAGCTGTTCCATATCCTGGTAAGTGGCGGGCGTATCTTCGATCACGTCATGCAGCAGCGCCGCCATTAGCGTTTCATGGTCGAGTTTCATCTCGGCCAGAATGCAGGCGACAGCAACAGGATGGGTGATGTAAGGCTCGCCGCTGGAGCGTGTTTGACCCTCGTGGGCATCACGCGCGACTAGATAAGCTTGCTTAAGGCGCTTAATTTGCTCCTCAGGCAAGTATTTTTCAATCAGTTGATTGAGGCTTTCAAACAGATACAAGGGCGACCTGCGAAGTGCTGTTAACGACGACCTTCAGCGATAGCGGTAACGGCTTGTAACTCAGCGGCTTCCTGCTCATGCTGTTCCTGACGATCACGGACATCCAGAATCTGGGTAGTGATCAAACCTTCTTCGATTTCGCGCAGGGCGATAACGGTTGGCTTATCGTTCTCTTCCGGAACCAGCGCATCTTTACCGCCTACCTGCATCTGACGTGCACGACGTGCAGCGACCAACACCAGGTCAAAACGGTTACCAACTTTCTCTACTGCGTCCTGAACGGTTACGCGTGCCATAGGTGTGCTACTCCACAGATGATGAAGAAATGACTGGGCATAATACTGAAAGTGAATTCAGACTGCCAATAGTTTGCTGATTAAAGCATCATGTCGCGATTTTTGGCGACCCATACGCAGACGTTCTGCGCGAATAATGGTTTTCAGATCTGACAGCGCCAGATCGAAATCATCATTAACAATTAAATAGTCATATTCGGCGTAGTGGCTCATTTCCGCCACGGCCTGTTGCATACGACGGGCAATCACCTCTTCGCTGTCCTGACCGCGGCCACGCAGGCGACGATCCAACTCTTCGGTAGAAGGCGGCAGCACAAAGATGCTGCGAGCGGCCGGCATTTTCTGGCGAATTTGCTGCGCACCTTGCCAGTCGATATCCAGGAAGACGTCCACGCCGGTCGCCAGCACCTGCTCAATCGCAGCGCGTGACGTACCGTAATAATTGCCAAACACTTCCGCATGTTCGAGGAAGTCGTCTGTTGCAATCATGGTCTCGAATTCGGACTTAGAGACGAAAAAGTAGTGCTCACCATGAGCTTCACCGGGACGCACGCCACGGGTGGTATGAGAAATAGACACCTGCGTATCGTACAGCGGTTGTGTCTTTAACAGCGCCTGAATCAGGCTGGATTTACCCGCGCCGCTGGGGGCGGAAACTATATAAAGCGTGCCTTGAGCCATGGTTATCTTGAATTGAGTAAAGAGCGGAGTCGATTTCCTGCACAGTATACACGGCTTGGGGTGGTCACGCAGCGTTTGCCGCTTGGCTGAGGCAATTCTTTTTTCTGTGAAGCCGCGCTAGAGGCTGATGTAGCAGGCTGCAACAGCAATTTAATCTCTGGAATCTGCATCCAGCGCACAATCTTCATGGCTGGTAAAGGCCTGCGCTGCGCGCTCCAATAGCAAAAAAGGAGAGCGAAGATGAAAGGATGCCTGAGTCTATTGTGTTGCTTATTTAGTATGGGTTGCTGGGCCGAAGCGCTCTGCCCGAATTGGTCGCCGGTGCGCGCGGGGCAGGAAATCACACAGCTGCAAACCCAGCTACGACAGTGGGATGACGCGTATTACCGGCAGGGCACAAATCTGGTGACCGATGCCGATTACGACAGCCTGCATCAGCGATTACAGCAGTGGCAGCGCTGTTTCACTCCGGCGCACGCCACCTACGACGCACAACTCACCACCGATGGCAGTACGCATCATCCGGTGGCGCATACCGGCGTGCGCAAACTGCGCGATAAGCTGGCAGTGGCGTACTGGATGCAGGACAAATCTGCGCTATGGCTGCAGCCGAAAGTCGATGGCGTCGCCGTTACTTTGGTATATCGACAGGGTAAGTTGGCCTCATTGATCAGTCGCGGTGATGGTTTACGTGGCGAAGAGTGGCTGGCCAAATCCGCACATATTCCCTCCATCCCGCAGCAGCTGGATACCTTGCGCGAGGAAGTGGTGCTGCAAGGTGAGCTGTTTCTGCAAATGACCGATCATCAACAGGCGCGTGACGGCGGCAAGAACGCGCGCGCGCAGGTGGCGGGAGCGCTGATGCGCCACGACAACAGCCCGCTACTTGAGCAGCTTAGCGTATTTATCTGGGCGTGGCCGGATGGACCCAATTCAATGCCCGATCGTCTGGCGCAGCTCACACAATGGGGATTTGGGCTGGCGCAGAGCTGGAGCCGTCAGGTGAGTAATGAAGAAGAGGTCGCGGTATGGCGCGATCGCTGGTTCCGCGAATCGCTGCCGTTTGTCACCGATGGCGTGGTAATTCATCAATCACCCGTCAGCGCAGGGCGCGATTGGCAGCCCGGCCAGGGCAGTTGGTCAGCGGCATGGAAGTATCAACCAGCAGAAGTCAGCAGCGAAGTGCTGTCAGTGGATTTCAATGTGGGCCGCACGGGCAAGATCGCCGTGGTGCTAAATCTGATACCGGTGCAACTGGAGGACAAAACGGTACGCCGGGTAAACATTGGTTCCCTGCGACGCTGGCGGGAACTGGATGTGATCGCGGGTGATGAGGTGACGCTCACGCTGGCGGGATTAGGCATTCCGCGACTGGAGCGCGTGATTTGGCGTGTGGCGCAGCGCGATTATCCAGCGTCGCCACAGGAGGGCGAATTCCACGGCTTAACCTGTCTGCACTTTAGCGCCGACTGCCGGGCGCAGTTTTTATCTCGCCTTAGCTGGCTCAGCCAGAAGTCGGTACTCGATATTGCGGGCGTACAGCGCAGCAGCTGGCAGCGCCTGCTGGATAGCGGCGCTGTCAGCCATCTCTTTTCCTGGCTGACCCTGACGCCGGATCAGATTGCGCAGGCTAATGGCATCACGCCGGCTCGCGCGCAACTTATCTGGCACCGCTTTAACCTGACGCGCCAACAGCCGCTGCGACGCTGGGTGAGTGCACTTGGCTTGCCGTTGCCGCGCGCCGCGTTACAGGCTTTACCGGATGCGCAATGGTCGCAGTTGCTGACGCGAACGGCGGAAAGCTGGCAGCAACTGCCCGGTATCGGTAGCGTGTTAGCACAACGGATTGTGATGATGCTGCAGGATGCGCACCTGCAGCAGTTGATTCACTTCCTGCAGCAGCAGGAGATTCCTGCAACAGATTCAATGTTCAGGATGGGGATAGTTGAAGATCGGCAAACCGAGGCGGAAACGCAGCGCCAGCAAGCGGGCGAAGAAGCCGAACAGTAGCGTGATGATCACCACCGCTTCATGCGCCAGCGGCGTTTTCAGCAACAGGATATACATCCAGCCCGAGGCAAAAGCGATACCGGCATACAGCTCTTTCTGGAACACCAACGGAATGCGATTGCAGAACATATCGCGCAGCACTCCGCCGAATACGCCGGTGATCACGGCGGCGATGGCTGCAATGATGGAGGCGTGCCCGCTATCCAGTGCAACCTGGGCGCCAATAATCGAGAACACCACTAAACCCAGCGCATCCAGCACCAGAAACACTTTGCGCAGGTGCGTCATCAGCGGTGCAACAAAAGTGGTCACAACCGCAGCCGCAGCCACGATCATGATGTACTCCGGGTTTTTAACCCAACTGAGCGGATAGTGGCCCAGCAAAATGTCACGCACCGAACCGCCGCCAATGGCGGTGACCGAGGCGATGATGATCACGCCAAACAGGTCCATTTTACGACGTCCTGCCGCCAGCGCGCCGGTCATGGCTTCGGCTGAAATACCAATAATATAGAGAACGGTTAACAACATAGAGCACTCCAGTAAATTGGCGGCAAGGCTAAAGATTTCTCAGAGTGTAGACCACTGAGATTTTCTAAATAAAGCGTTATCGGATTAGGCTTTTTGATGGCGTGCATGCTAACAGGCTTAGCAGGCGGGATAAATCTGCAGTCATTGGCCTTTTCGCATAAGTATAAATGATGCGAAGAGGGGCAGATCTTCTCTTCTTAAGTTCTAGCCAGTTTGTGTCGTACGTGATTACTGGCAATTGAAGCAGGCTTTCCGCTCTCAGGCATCACGTGTAGCAACTATTGGACAGGCATGAAAACTCGTAACGAAGACATCCTCTTTTTCTCCTCTGACAAACTGGCGGCGCTGGGGCTTGAGAGTCTTTTGTCCTCGTTACCTGTTGTGTGTCAGCTGCATGAGCTATGGTCTCTCAGCACGGTCATGGCGAAGTGCGAAAAGATGAAACCGCGTTTGCTGGTGTGTATCTTTCATGAAAATATGCCACTAACTGGCACCTTAAAAGTGCTTTATGCCTTACAGCAGCAGTTCCCCACGATGCAAATCGTGGTGCTGACGCGGCGTTTGTTACCGCTGATGCATGCGCTCAGTCGTTACCTGCCTTCGCTGACGGTGTTGGACTTAAAATCCTCTCGTCAGATACTTTCCAGCCGTCTTCTCACCAGCATCAACACTAATGCCCAAATTCAGTTAGTTGAAGGTGCGGATATTCTTTTGCCAGACAGGCAATTAAGGGTATTACTGATGATGGCGTGGGGTTACAGCATAGAGCACATCGGCATTCGCTTAGGCATCAGTCACAAAACAGTGAATGCACACAAACTCAATGCACTGGCGCGACTGCAGGTCAAAAGCAAGAATGATATGGCCGATCTCTACATGGTGATTGATGAGTTACGCATGATAGTGAGTTGGCTGCGCTTGCAGCGTAACGGCAAGTTAAGTGAACTCAGTTTTCAGTCACTGGAAGAGTTACTGGAAGCCTAAAAAGAAAAAAGCGTGCTGGCGACCAGCACGCGAACGCATCTTTTCAGATGCCCAGAGCCCACCATACAGACTTGTTTTTATTATCCGTTTCTTGCTCGCACGTTAGCGAAACTTTTCAGGCTAAAGCGGTATTCTGGCTGGAACCAGGAGCGACCGTAGTAGCAGTAGATCAGCATTCTGATGGATACCATGGCGAGGTAGCCCCAGATGGCGCACAGCACTGAAGGTGTCAGCCACACGGTAAACAGTGTGACGCTTAATCCCACCAGTACAGAAGATGTTTCCGCGAAAGCGATGCGTGAAAATTGGTTTTCCCGCTGTAATATGGCGCGATAATGTTGCCCCTGTGGAATAATAATGAAGATGACCGAAATCATTTCCAGCATTATTGCCATTTCGGGTTGATTCATTATTCGGCTAGAAATATCGCTACCAATAAACAGCGCGGCAAAAATAGCGAGTCCGCTTAATACATTCCCCCAATATAATATTGAGAGATCGCTATTGTTCAGGTTTTTTGTTCTGATAATGGCATTGCCAAATCCGCGATCGGCCAGTGTGTCAATAATCAATAACATTACAATAGCAATGGCGAGTAAATTTAACTCGTTTGCCTGGAGTATTTGTGCCAGAAGTGAAAGTTGTAAAACACCAATGCCGACGATTTTAATCGATGACAAAATTGACCATTTAGCGTTGGTCAGATTTTTTTCTCTTATCGCCATATTCTGCTCATTATGGTACATGTACCAGTGCAATTAAGGGTTTACTCTGGCCACAGGCCAAAGCACAGCTTACATCAATGCAGCGCATCCTGACGCAGCCCTGATATACCTTTCAGGTTTTGCCACGTAAAAATGCGTTCAATTAAATGATGTTCTGAATTTATTAAGATGACCCTGGCGCTTAATGATGTTGTTATCTTAATGGTATCTCCTCCTGTGCGGAGGAAATCCGTAAGATCATTATAAAATCCCTTTGAGTTTATATATTCCCCGGCCAGCATCCGGCTGGCAATCTCAACGAATTCTTTTTCTGATAACAAAGGATAGGTTGAGCGATCCATGTTATTTCCCTGCTGTTGTTATTATGGTTACTGCTGTGTGTGAAATGAGTTATACCGTGTTTTAATTAATTTAACACCATCAGAAAACTCCTATAAATAGACCGCAGGAATAAATGGTTTCAGAATTTGCATCAGAATATATAAGGCGAGTGATTTACTATTTATTAGTGCTTTTCTTCATTCCATACGGTTGAATGAATCGGCGATAAAGAAATACAGAAAAAACTTTGATAAATCAGAGGCACTCAGCATTTTTCTGCACATCCTCACCAGGAATTTTCCTGTTGAGGATGCTTAAGCCAGACTGGTGATTAGCAGATAAATACGTGAAGGTTTGAGCAAAACAGTTAAACGCTACTGAGCAAAAAAGTAAGCGATTTTTATTGATTGATTCCAGCATGCGTTAAAGAAGCGATCTCTGCATAATCCATTGATTCTAATGAGTTAACAGATGAAGAAGCTGTTCCAGGTCGCGTTTTACCCATGCAACATCCTCGGCAAACTTCTCGTCAGACATGAATGCTTGACGATAAACCACCATCACAACTTCCGCACCTTGCTCATTGGCAATCACCCGCATCGGCATATAAATCTCTTTACCCGTTCCGGTATCAATCCAGTGATCCATCACGCCAAAGGGATTGTGTGGGGTAAAGCGAATCTTTACCGTTCCCTCGGGACCTTTGGCTTTCCAGCTGTTCCCTTCCTGCGTCAGCGTACTGGCGCTGAGTCCGCTAGCCCATTTGGCAAAGCATTCCGGTTTCCAGATGGTTTCATACAAATCTAACCAGTTGCGTGGAACCGTTAGTGTGACGGTCTGAGATGGCAGCATGGGACCTCCTGATGTGATACAGCCATTAAAGCACGCTGATACCGGGCTGCAAACGGCCCGGTCATGGAAGTGTGGGTCAGCAGCGGTTTCCGTGAAAACGCTGTAATCAGATAAACTTGCCGCGTCCCTGAATAGCCTGTTCTTCACCCGTACCATCAGCATGGCGCAGCACGAAGCGATCGGACTGCGCAACCACCGCGCAGCTGTGATTAGGGAAGATGCGTAGCAGCGCGCCAACGGCGGGTGCCTGTTCAGCATATTGCAGGAAACCATGCTCCTCCGACAGCTTCAACACTTCATAATGATTGCCTTGCTCATCGACGGCGATACCAAATCCGCTGGCATTGGTGCCGTGCGGCCCTTTGTCAGAGCTAAGCATTTTGGAACCGGCATCAATAATGGCGAAGTGCGGATTGACTGCTACCACGCGCGTTACCACGCTCAGCGCCAACGCATCTGGCGTGCAAAGACCTAAACGCCATGCGGTGAGATCGAGCAGCGCGTAATTGCCGGGGCGGATTTCATCGCTGTCCTGCGCGACGGGTGCCGCCAATGCCGTTGGCGTTGAACCGACTGAAATCGGGCAGTGCGCAAAACCAGCGGCAATCAGGCGCTGCTGCAGATCACGCATTAATGTGATTTCCTGCAGGGCAACGTCGGCAATCGCTGCGGCGTTGCCTGCGCCATAAGCGTGACCGGCATGAGAAACCAGCCCGGCAAACGTGAGGCCCGCACCCTGTATCTGCTGCGCCAGCGTAACGGCGGCATCGCCGTGCGGATCAACACCGATGCGATGTAATCCCACATCCACTTTGATGGCTAACGCCAGCTGGCAATCGGGCTGGCGCTGATGTGCAGCCGCTATTGCTGCCACGCCATGCGTGCAATCCGCAATACAGGTAATGCGCGCCTGATGTTGTGCGGCTACCGCCAAAAGTTCTTTCAGCGTTTCGGCATGCACTACGGGGTAAGCCAGCAGCAGATCGCGTTCGCCACCGAGAATGAAGGCGATGCCTTCACTCGGTTTAGATACGGTAATGCCGCGCGCGCCGAGCTTTCGCTGCTGCTCAGCAATCCAGACGCTTTTATGGGTTTTGATATGAGGACGTAGCGTGACGCCAGCGGCATCGGCTTTTTGCTGCATCTGTTGCAGGTTGCGTTGCAGGCGCGCTGCATCAATTTCGAGGTACGGTGTGAGTCGGTCGGCAATCAGAGGCCGCAACCAACCAGCCTCAATATTCTGTTCCATCATAATAGTCCGCAGGTGATTACACAGTGCGGACTATGATTCATCAATGCACGGCAGAATGCCAGCCGACAAAATCGGCACATTCCTGCTGTAGGGGCGCCATTCATGAACTGCACCCCAAATGTTGGACCATAATCTGACATTGAAGGTGCAGGTCTATGGCGACAAAATATCCCGTCGAATTCAAACTCTCGG
>NZ_QKMJ01000020.1:0-31903 GCF_003208415.1 Pantoea sp. AG1095
CCGATGGTAGTGTGGGGCCTCCCCATGCGAGAGTAGGGAACTGCCAGGCATCAAATAGTGAAGAAGCCCCGGACGAAAGTCCGGGGCTTTTTTACGTCTATACATTAGCAATTTCCCATCAGAAATAAGAAAACATCAAACTCGCAACCTACCGATCAGGTAAACTACGGTCAGATTAATCAGTAAAGGCCGTAAAATGTCCAGCCCCAATACATCCCTGAAAGCTTTCAACACTCTTGGTCTTACGATCAATGCACAAACGCTGACCATCGCTGAAACTCCTGACGCTATTACTTTGGCCTGGAAAAACAGTCAGCAATCAAATCTGCCTTTTATTGTATTAGGCGAAGGGAGCAACGTACTCTTTCTTGAAGATTTTAGCGGCTCGGTGGTAATTAATGCGATTAAAGGCATCGCTATCGAAGAGCATGACGAAGCCTGGCACTTGCATGTTGGTGCCGGCGAAAATTGGCATGCTTTAGTTGAAAAGACGCTAAAGAAGGGTATTACAGGGCTGGAAAACCTGGCGCTGATTCCTGGTATGGCCGGCTCAGCACCGATTCAAAATATCGGTGCATATGGTGTCGAATTTAAAGATATCTGTCACTACGTTGAAGCTATACATCTCCCAACGCAACATATGATTCGTTTGTATCGAGAAGAGTGCCAGTTTAGCTATCGCGATAGTATTTTCAAACATGCAATGAAGGATGACTATGTCATTGTTGCAGTGGGATTACGTCTGGCAAAACAGTGGAAACCTGTTCTAACTTATGGCGAGCTGACTAAGTTAAACCCAGCAACAGTGTGTGCCTGGGATGTATTCAATGCTATTTGCCATATGCGCCAAAGCAAACTGCCCGACCCAAAAATCACAGGTAATGTCGGTAGTTTCTTCAAAAATCCGCTGATCACAGCTGAGCATGCAGATGCGCTAATTAAGCAGTGGCCATCCATTCCTCATTATCCACAGGCCAGTGGCGAAGTGAAATTAGCAGCTGGCTGGTTGATCGACCAATGTGGTCTTAAAGGCTTCCGTGTAGGTGGCGCCGCAGTTCACCGTCAGCAGGCTTTGGTACTGATAAATGAAGATTATGCCACTCCACAGGATATTGTCGATTTAGCGCATCAGGTTAGAAATAGAGTCGGACAAAAGTTTGATGTTTGGCTGGAGCCAGAAGTGCGCTTTATCGGTGCTCGAGGCGAGCGTAATGCCGTTGAGGTAATTTCATGAAAGATAATAGCGTGCCGTTAAAGTTAGTGGCATTGGTGGCCGATGGTGAATTTCACTCTGGTGAGCAGCTGGGCGAAGCGCTTGGTATGAGCCGTGCTGCCATTAATAAACATATACAGACTCTCAAAAGTTGGGGTCTGGATGTATATACGGTAACGGGTAAAGGCTACAGCTTACCAGAGCCAATTCAGTTACTGGATGAAGAAATCATTCTGTCTCTCCTGCATCAACCTAATCTGGCGGTTATTCCTGTTATCGATTCTACCAACCAGTATTTGCTGGATCGGATGGATCAATTGCCGTCTGGCTACGCATGCATTGCCGAGTATCAGCAAGCAGGGCGCGGACGTCGCGGGCGTAAATGGTTTTCACCGTTTGGCTCCAACCTGTATATGTCCATGTATTGGCGTCTTGATCAGGGGCCAGCTGCGGCGATGGGCCTGAGTCTGGTGATTGGTATCATCATGGCAGAAGTGATTCAGTCATTAGGTGCTCCGGATGTCCGGGTTAAATGGCCGAATGATCTCTATCTTAACGATCTTAAGCTTGCTGGTATTTTAGTTGAGTTAACTGGAAAAACCGGCGATGCAGCTCAGATTGTTATAGGTGCTGGTGTCAATTTGCTGATGCGTTCAGAAGGCACGGCAGAAATTAATCAGGGTTGGATTAATCTTCAGGAAGCTGGTGTTGATATCGATCGCAACGAGTTAGCTGCGAAGTTGATCAATAGCCTGCGTGAAGCGTTACCTATTTTTGAGCGCGATGGTTTGGCGCCATTTGTTTCCCGCTGGGAAGCCCTTGATAACTTCATTAATCGCCCAGTGAAGCTTCTTATTGGGGATCGTGAGGTACATGGCATTGCGCGAGGTATTGATAAGCAGGGTGGCTTATTACTGGAGCAGAATGGAGTCATTAAATCCTGGGTTGGGGGTGAGATTTCTCTTCGTCCAGACAATTAATGCATCTGAGCTAACAAATTAAAATGCCCACGATCTTTATGGGCATTTTATAAAAAAGACTATTTCCTCAAACGTACACTTTGCACCGCATGATCAGCCGACTTCGTCATAATAAGACTTGCTCGTTCACGTGTAGGCAGGATATTTTCCTTTAAATTAAGCCAGTTAATCTCTTTCCACAGATCATGCGCAATATTGAGTGCATCCTCTTCGGGTAATTGCGAATAATGATGGAAATAAGAGTCCGGATCGCTAAATGCGCCCTCACGAAATTTCAAAAAGCGATTTACATACCAGCTCTCGAGTAAGGACTCTGGTGCATCGACGTAAATTGAAAAATCCACGAAATCAGACACAAATACATGATGAGGATCGTGAGGATAGTCCATACCGCTTTGCAGCACATTCAATCCTTCAAGAATAAGAATATCAGGCTGTTGTACGACTTTATCGCCATCCGGAATGACATCATAAATCAGATGAGAATAAACCGGCGCTGTCACCTGGCTAGCACCCGATTTTAAATCAGATACGAAGTTAACCAGGCGATGCATATCGTAAGATTGCGGGAACCCTTTTTTCTTCATCAAACCGCGTTCTTTAAGCACGGCATTAGGATGCAAAAAACCATCAGTAGTGATCAGTTCTACTTTGCGGTGTTCTGGCCAGCGGCTAAGAAGCGCCTGAAGCACACGAGCAGTTGTGCTTTTTCCTACCGCAACGCTGCCGGCAATACTGATGATATAAGGGATTTTCTGCCCATTAGTGCCAAGGAATTGCTCAAGCACCGCCTGACGACGCAGATTAGAACTGATATAAAAATTAAGCAGACGCGATAGCGGCAGATAAATCTCGGCCACTTCTTCTAATGAAAGATCTTCATTGATACCACGCAGTCGCTCAATTTCTCCTTCAGCCAACGTCATTGGTACTGAATCGCGTAGTGCTGCCCATTGCTGGCGATTGAACTGCAAATAAGGCGTAGTAAGAGGTGTCGTTTTTTTACTCATAAGCATGCATCTGAGTGCAAATTCTGATTCATCAACACCTTGCTGCATTAGGCATACGAAGATGTATCAAACTCAATTGCACGTCACAGGGGTAATTAACGAGAACAATGGGCAGGAGGGTAACACCAGTGTGACTTTAAAAAGAAGTAAAATGATAAACAGGAGCACGCTTTCGCAAGCGTGCCCGCATTTTTCTTGTCGGTCAGTAGCTTGTCGCTACATTTTCTGCTGGGCTGGTACGCAGACGTTTATAGTAAATCGCGCCGGGATGAGGATGCCCATCCGCGCATAATGCATAGTCGGGCAATTCCCCTAAATAGCGGTAGCCATGTGCCCGATAAAAAATTTCTTCTGCAGAACCTGCAATGACATCCAAATAAAGCAGACCACGCTGATAGCTTTCTGCCTTATGCTCAAGCGTCTGCATTAATCTGCGTCCAATCCCTTCTCGCTGAGCATTTGAATGCACAAGCAGCTGTAAAACTTCCGCGCGATTTTGTCCATCTGGACGCTGACAAATATTGAGCTGCACGCTTCCCACCACAACCGAGTCGATGACGGCAATCCATAGCAGCAACTCATGGCGTGCCATTTTGTTGCGTAAGCTATGAAAATAGCGCTCCGCATTCTGATACTGTTGCATCTTTTGCGAATGTTGAAATGCCGAAGTCATATTGTTTTTTACCGCTTCAACCATCAGGGCAGCCAAAGCCTGACGATAAAGGGGTAATGTTTCTGCAGTGAGCTGAACAATATTCATGCGACATCCTCCATTTAATGACCCGATTAAATAGATAAGCAAAATGCAGGCCAGCAGAAAAAACGAGTGTAGCGGGTAGTTTCACAAAAAATTTTCTACAATTTGCACAGCAGAAAGGCAGTGTGCTTCAAATATGTGCATTGAAAATGATGGCGGTTCATAGCAATCAATCGATGTGGTGGTGTAAAAATGCACAGGTTTAGGGTGATTTTACTGCAGCTGATGGCTGATTTGAGATGATTTGCACAAATAGTAAGCGATAGAACAATTTTGACGATTTTTTTGTTGCATCCTTCTTCGGGTATTCCTAGAATGCGCTCCACTTGATGCCGGCTTAGCTCAGTTGGTAGAGCAACTGACTTGTAATCAGTAGGTCACCAGTTCGATTCCGGTAGCCGGCACCATCAAGTAGGTGGGATTCCCGAGCGGCCAAAGGGAGCAGACTGTAAATCTGCCGTCACAGACTTCGAAGGTTCGAATCCTTCTCCCACCACCATCTCAACCTCCTGGTTGGGCGTCAGATAAAGTCTTTATCTGATGGGTGAGTTCTTCATCTCTCACCTTCGAATTTCAGATTGCGCATTAGCGCAATCAAAGTTGGTCAGCAACTCTGACCTGCTCGAATAATAGAAGGTCTTCTTTTATTATTCATAAGCTACAGAAAGAACAGGTAGCCGAGTTCCAGGATGCGGGCATCGTATAATGGCTATTACCTCAGCCTTCCAAGCTGATGATGCGGGTTCGATTCCCGCTGCCCGCTCCAGATGTGCTGATATGGCTCAGTTGGTAGAGCGCACCCTTGGTAAGGGTGAGGTCCCCAGTTCGACTCTGGGTATCAGCACCACTTCCTTTATCTCTCTCCTGATTCTCTCTCTGTAAACCAAACAGTCAGGCAATGCCTGGTTGATATGACGATATCTTCGATATATCCGTGTCTTAGAGGGACTAGCGATGGCTAAAGAGCAATTTCAGCGTAACAAACTGCACGTAAACGTGGGCACCATCGGTCACGTCGACCACGGTAAAACCACCCTGACTGCAGCAATTACTACCGTACTGGCTAAAACCTACGGCGGTAAGGCAAGCAAATTCGATGAGATCGATAAAGCGCCAGAAGAGAAAGCACGTGGTATCACCATCAACACTTCTCACGTTGAATACGAAACCCCGTCTCGCCACTATGCGCACGTTGACTGCCCAGGCCACGCCGACTATGTGAAAAACATGATCACCGGTGCTGCGCAGATGGACGGCGCGATCCTGGTTGTTGCTGCGACTGATGGCCCAATGCCACAGACCCGTGAGCACATCCTGCTGGGTCGTCAGGTTGGCGTTCCTTACATCATCGTGTTCCTGAACAAGTGCGACATGGTTGATGATGAAGAGCTGCTGGAACTGGTAGAGATGGAAGTACGTGACCTGCTGTCAGCTTATGACTTCCCAGGCGACGACACTCCAATCGTACGTGGTTCTGCTCTGAAAGCGCTGGAAGGCGATGCTGAGTGGGAAGCTAAGATCATTGAGCTGGCTGAGCACCTGGATACTTATATTCCAGAGCCAGTTCGTGCAATCGACAAGCCGTTCCTGCTGCCAATCGAAGACGTATTCTCAATCTCTGGCCGTGGTACTGTTGTTACCGGTCGTGTTGAGCGCGGTATCGTTAAAGTGGGCGACGAAGTTGAAGTTGTTGGCCTTAAAGATACTGTTAAATCAACCTGTACTGGCGTTGAAATGTTCCGCAAACTGCTGGACCAGGGTCAGGCAGGCGAGAACTGTGGTGTTCTGCTGCGTGGTATCAAGCGTGAAGACATCGAGCGTGGCCAGGTTCTGGCTAAGCCGGGTTCAATCAAGCCACATACCCAGTTCACTTCAGAAGTTTACGTTCTGTCTAAAGATGAAGGCGGCCGTCATACTCCGTTCTTCAAAGGCTACCGTCCTCAGTTCTACTTCCGTACTACTGACGTGACCGGTGACGTTCAACTGCCAGAAGGCGTTGAGATGGTAATGCCAGGCGACAACGTAAAAATGACCGTAACTTTGATCAAGCCAATCGCTATGGATCAGGGTCTGCGTTTCGCAATCCGTGAAGGCGGCCGTACTGTTGGTGCGGGTGTTGTTGCTGAAATTATCGCTTAACTGCGATAAGATTTGACGCAATGCACAAGGAAAGGGCATCATTTGATGCCCTTTTTGCACGCTGTTGTATAGAACCTGGCTCATCAGTGATTTTGCATCATAATCATTGCTGAGACAGGCTCTGTTTCACGGCGTTGGATACCGAGTTACGCTCAAAAGCTCATTCGGTTTGGATGCCTCGCACTGCGGGGCAGTATAGTTTCTGAATTATTGTGGCAGGTTGGTTTATGAGTGCGAATACCGAAGCTCAAGGGAGCGGGCGCGGCCTTGAAGCGATGAAATGGGTAGTTGTGATCGCATTGCTCCTGGTAGCAATCGTCGGCAACTATATCTATCGCGATGTAACATTGCCTCTGCGCGCGCTGGCTGTGGTTGTGCTGATCGCTGCAGCGGGCGGCATTGCTTTGCTGACAATCAAAGGCAAAGCGACTGTGGCATTTGCCCGTGAAGCTAAAACCGAAATGCGTAAGGTCATTTGGCCGACTCGCCAGGAAACACTGCACACCACGTTAATCGTTGCCGCGGTAACTGCCGTGATGTCACTGATTTTGTGGGGGCTGGATGGTATTCTGGTCCGTCTGGTATCGTTTATCACTGGCCTGAGGTTCTGAGATGTCTGAAGCTCCAAAAAAACGCTGGTACGTCGTTCAGGCGTTCTCCGGTTTTGAAGCCCGCGTAGCGAAATCGCTGCACGAGCATATCAAACTGCACAACATGGAAGAGCTTTTTGGCGAAGTCATGGTGCCGACTGAAGAAGTCGTCGAAATCCGTGGCGGCCAGCGCCGCAAAAGCGAACGTAAATTCTTCCCTGGCTACGTATTGGTTCAGATGGTAATGAATGACGCCAGCTGGCACTTAGTACGCAGTGTACCGCGTGTAATGGGCTTTATCGGTGGTACTTCCGACCGTCCTGCGCCAATCAGTGATAAAGAAGTTGATGCGATTATGAACCGCCTGCAGCAGGTGGGTGATAAGCCGCGTCCAAAAACGCTGTTCGAGCCAGGCGAGATGGTACGCGTCAGCGACGGCCCGTTTGCCGACTTCAACGGAGTGGTCGAAGAAGTGGACTACGAGAAGAGCCGCCTGAAAGTGTCCGTTTCCATCTTTGGCCGTGCAACGCCAGTGGAACTCGACTTCGCTCAGGTGGAGAAAGGTTAACCCTTCTGTTCACTTTTTAGCTCTTGCGGAAGGCGCGAAATTTACCTATAATTTCGCGCCTTTTGTTTTTATGTGCCCGCAACGGCATATAAATCGTTATCACGGGGAGCCTGTTTTTCAGGCGTTATAACCCAATTGAGGAATTATCATGGCCAAGAAAGTACAAGCCTACGTTAAGTTGCAAGTTGCAGCTGGTATGGCTAACCCAAGTCCACCTGTTGGTCCAGCACTGGGTCAGCAGGGTGTTAACATTATGGAATTCTGCAAAGCGTTCAACGCTAAGACTGAATCCCTGGAGAAAGGCCTGCCTACTCCTGTTGTTATCACCGTATACAGTGACCGTTCTTTCACCTTCGTTACCAAAACGCCTCCGGCTGCCGTACTGCTGAAAAAAGCAGCGGGCATCAAGTCTGGTTCTGGTAAGCCGAACAAAGACAAAGTCGGTAAAGTTTCCCGTGCTCAGGTACGTGAAATCGCAGAAACTAAAGCTGCGGACATGACTGGTTCTGACGTAGAAGCGATGACTCGCTCTATCGAAGGTACTGCTCGTTCCATGGGCCTGGTAGTAGAGGATTAAGAAATGGCTAAGCTGACCAAGCGCATGAGCGTAATCCGTGACAAAGTTGATGCTACTAAGCAGTACGACATTAACGAAGCTGTTGCTCTGCTGAAAGAACTGGCTACTGCCAAGTTCGTAGAAAGCGTTGACGTTGCCGTTAACCTCGGCATCGATGCACGTAAATCTGATCAGAACGTGCGCGGTGCGACCGTTCTGCCACACGGTACTGGTCGTTCAGTACGTGTTGCCGTCTTCACCCAAGGTGCAAACGCTGAAGCTGCTAAAGCAGCTGGCGCAGAACTGGTTGGTATGGAAGACCTGGCTGAGCAGATCAAAAAAGGCGAAATGAACTTTGACGTTGTAATCGCATCTCCAGATGCAATGCGCGTTGTTGGCCAGTTGGGCCAGGTTCTGGGCCCACGCGGTCTGATGCCAAACCCGAAAGTTGGTACTGTAACGCCTAACGTTGCTGAAGCAGTTAAAAATGCTAAAGCAGGTCAGGTTCGTTATCGTAACGACAAAAACGGCATCATCCACACCACCATCGGTAAAGTGGATTTTGACACTGACAAATTGAAAGAAAACCTGGAATCTCTGCTGGTTGCGCTGAAAAAAGCTAAACCATCACAGGCGAAAGGCGTGTACATCAAGAAAGTCAGCATCTCTACCACCATGGGCGCCGGCGTTGCCGTTGACCAGGCTGGTCTGAGTGCATCAGCAAACTAATTGCTGCTTGTAACGGGCGAAAAATTCATCTAGAATCTTACGCCCGTTGTTCTGGTTGTTTGCACAATTCAGAACCCAGATTCAAAGCGAGTGAGTGACAAAGTCTAAACACTTGGTTGTTTAGTCGCTTAGGTTGGAGCCAGGCCTTATCCTGGCCTCCGTCCGAGACCGCAGGAGCAGAATATTTTCGGATATCTTGCTTAATACCCTGCGTAGACGGTGACAGAACCAAAAAGAATTATTTCTTCGCTGGATTCTGCTCACCGTGTAATAGCGCTTATCGCCTTCGGGTGAATAAGTGAAGTGAGTTCCGGGAAATTATTCCCGGTCAATCCAGGAGCAAAAGCTAATGGCATTAAATCTTCAAGGCAAACAAGCGATTGTTGCTGAAGTTAGCGAAGTAGCCAAAGGCGCGCTTTCAGCGGTTGTTGCGGATTCCCGTGGCGTGACCGTTGATAAAATGACCGAACTGCGTAAAGCAGGTCGTGAAGCTGGCGTTTACATGCGTGTTGTTCGTAACACCCTGCTGCGCCGCGTCGTTGAAGGTACTCCTTTCGAGTGCCTGAAAGACACGTTTGTTGGTCCGACCCTGATTGCATACTCTTTGGAACACCCGGGCGCTGCCGCTCGTTTGTTCAAAGATTTCGCTAAAGCGAATGCAAAATTTGAGGTCAAAGCTGCAGCCTTTGAAGGTGAGCTGATCACGGCGGCCAATATTGACCGTCTGGCAACTCTGCCGACTTACGAAGAAGCACTGGCACGTCTGATGTCGACCATGAAAGAAGCCGCTGCTGGCAAACTGGTCCGTACTCTGGCTGCTGTGCGCGATGCAAAAGAAGCGGCTTAAGGCCAAATTCTTTTCCTTCGTGCTTGCTACCGTATAAACTTTTTCTGATTTTTAGGAACAATCGATATGTCTATCACTAAAGACCAAATTCTGGAAGCTGTTGCCGCTATGTCCGTAATGGAAGTAGTTGAGCTGGTTTCTGCTATGGAAGAAAAATTCGGCGTTTCTGCTGCTGCCGCTGTAGCTGTTGCTGCTGGCCCAGCTGAAGCTGTTGAAGAGAAAACTGAATTCGACGTAATTCTGAAAGCTGTTGGCGCTAACAAAGTCGCAGTAATCAAAGCAGTACGTACTGCAACTGGCCTGGGCTTGAAAGAAGCTAAAGACCTGGTTGAAGCTACCGGTACTATCAAAGAAGGCATCAGCAAAGATGACGCAGCCGCTCTTGAAGCTGCTCTGAAAGAAGCTGGCGCTGAAGTTGAAGTTAAGTAAGACAACCTTCGGGTTGCAGCCTGAGTAACATTAGGCTGATGGCTGGTGACTGTTTAGGTCACCAGCCTTTTTGCGCTACAGGGGAATGATGGCGTTTCGCACTGTTTGTCCATCATTCCTCTTCAATATCTTTTTCTATCGACGCCTTAATATATCGCTCTCCTGCGAAGGTTCCCTGCCTGAACAACGGCGATGAAATGATTTAAGAGTGATAGAAAGATGTATTGCATGGGGTGCTGCGCATCGCATGAAAAACAAAAAATAGTGTTGCATGAACTGTCCTTTTCAGGACGGACAGCGTGGTTCGACATGTCAGCTAGCTGAGGAACCCCATGGTTTACTCCTATACCGAGAAAAAACGTATTCGTAAGGATTTTGGTAAACGTCCACAAGTTTTGGACATACCTTATCTCCTTTCTATCCAGCTTGACTCGTTCCAGAAGTTCATCGAGCAAGATCCAGAAGGCCAGTACGGTCTGGAAGCAGCCTTCCGCTCCGTATTCCCAATCTCAAGCTACAGCGGCAACTCTGAGTTGCAGTATGTCAGCTACCGTTTGGGTGAGCCTGTCTTTGACGTAACTGAATGTCAGATCCGTGGCGTGACCTATTCGGCACCGCTGCGCGTGAAACTGCGTCTGGTGATCTACGAGCGCGAAGCGCCGGAAGGCACCGTAAAAGACATTAAAGAACAAGAAGTCTACATGGGTGAGATTCCACTCATGACGGACAATGGTACCTTTGTTATCAATGGTACTGAGCGTGTTATCGTTTCTCAGCTGCACCGTAGTCCTGGCGTGTTCTTCGACAGCGATAAGGGTAAAACGCACTCTTCCGGTAAAGTGCTGTATAACGCACGTATCATCCCTTACCGCGGTTCATGGCTCGATTTCGAGTTTGACCCGAAAGACAACCTCTTCGTCCGTATTGACCGTCGTCGTAAGCTGCCGGCCAGTATCATTCTGCGCGCGTTAAACTTCACTTCAGAACAAATCCTTGATCTGTTCTTTGATAAAGTCGTTTATGAAATCCGCGATAACAAACTGCAGATGGAACTGGTGCCTGAGCGCCTGCGTGGTGAAACCGCCTCCTTCGATATCGAAGCAAACGGCACGGTCTACGTTGAGAAAGGTCGTCGCATCACTGCGCGCCACATCCGTCAGCTGGAAAAAGACAACATTCAGCACATCGAAGTGCCAGTTGAATACATTGCTGGCAAAGTGGTTGCTAAAGACTACGTCGATCTGAACACCGGCGAGCTGATCGTTCCTGCAAACATGGAATTGTCACTTGATCTGCTGGCGAAACTGAGCCAGTCAGGCCACAAGCGCATTGAAACGCTGTTCACCAACGACCTGGATCACGGTGCGTACATCTCCGAGACTCTGCGTGTAGACCCAACCAACGATCGTTTAAGCGCGCTGGTTGAGATCTACCGCATGATGCGTCCTGGTGAGCCACCAACGCGTGAAGCTGCTGAAAACCTGTTCGAGAACCTGTTCTTCTCTGAAGATCGTTACGATCTTTCTGCGGTTGGCCGTATGAAGTTCAACCGTTCTCTGCTGCGTGATGAGATCGAAGGTTCAGGTATCCTGAGCAAAGACGACATCATCGAAGTGATGAAAAAGCTTATCGGTATCCGTAACGGTATCGGTGAAGTGGATGATATCGATCACCTCGGTAACCGTCGTATTCGTTCTGTTGGCGAAATGGCAGAAAACCAGTTCCGTGTGGGTCTGGTGCGTGTTGAGCGTGCAGTTAAAGAGCGTCTGTCTCTGGGCGACCTCGATACGCTGATGCCTCAGGACATGATCAACGCTAAGCCGATTTCGGCGGCGGTGAAAGAGTTCTTCGGTTCAAGCCAGCTGTCCCAGTTTATGGATCAGAACAACCCATTGTCCGAGATTACGCACAAACGTCGTATCTCTGCTCTGGGCCCAGGCGGTCTGACCCGTGAGCGCGCCGGCTTCGAAGTACGTGACGTACACCCAACGCACTACGGTCGTGTATGTCCTATCGAAACTCCGGAAGGCCCGAACATCGGTCTGATCAACTCACTCTCGGTTTACGCGCAGACTAACGAATACGGTTTCCTTGAAACCCCGTATCGCCGCGTTGTTGACGGGAAAGTGAGTGATGAAATTCATTACCTCTCTGCAATTGAAGAGGGTAACTACGTTATCGCTCAGGCAAACACCAACCTCGCAGAAGATGGCAGCTTTGTTGACGATCTCGTCACCTGCCGTAGCAAGGGTGAGTCAAGCCTGTTCAGCCGCGATCAGGTTGACTACATGGACGTTTCCACCCAACAGGTGGTTTCTGTCGGTGCTTCACTGATTCCGTTCCTGGAGCACGATGATGCTAACCGCGCCTTGATGGGTGCGAACATGCAACGTCAGGCGGTTCCAACTCTGCGTGCTGATAAGCCGCTGGTTGGTACCGGTATGGAACGCGCAGTAGCGGTTGACTCCGGTGTAACTGCTGTCGCGAAACGTGGTGGTACCGTTCAGTACGTTGATGCTTCTCGTATCGTTATCAAAGTTAACGAAGAAGAGATGTATCCGGGCGAAGCGGGTATCGACATCTACAACCTGACCAAGTACACCCGTTCTAACCAGAACACCTGCATCAACCAGATGCCGTGTGTCAATCTGGGTGAGCCGATTGAGCGTGGCGACGTGCTGGCAGATGGCCCGTCTACCGACCTCGGTGAACTGGCGCTGGGTCAGAACATGCGCGTGGCGTTCATGCCATGGAACGGTTACAACTTCGAAGACTCCATCCTCGTATCCGAGCGTGTGGTTCAGGAAGACCGTTTCACCACTATCCACATCCAGGAACTGGCATGTGTGTCTCGCGACACCAAGCTGGGGCCAGAAGAGATCACCGCTGATATCCCGAACGTGGGTGAAGCTGCGCTTTCTAAACTGGATGAATCCGGCATTGTGTATATCGGTGCGGAAGTGACCGGTGGCGACATTCTGGTTGGTAAGGTAACACCGAAAGGTGAAACCCAGCTGACGCCAGAAGAGAAACTGCTGCGTGCGATCTTCGGTGAAAAAGCCTCTGACGTAAAAGATTCGTCACTGCGCGTTCCGAACGGCGTATCCGGTACTGTTATTGACGTGCAGGTCTTCACTCGCGATGGCGTGGAAAAAGACAAGCGCGCGCTGGAAATCGAAGAGATGCAGCTGAAGCAGGTTAAGAAAGACCTGTCTGAAGAACTGCAGATCTTCGAAGCTGGCCTATTTGGCCGTATCCAGGCCGTACTGATCTCGGGTGGTGTTGAAGCTGAGAAGCTGGACAAACTGCCACGTGAGCGCTGGCTGGAGCTGGGCCTGACTGACGAAGAGAAGCAGAACTCTCTGGAGCAGCTGGCTGAGCAGTACGACGAACTGAAGCACGAGTTTGAGAAGAAACTTGAAGCTAAGCGTCGCAAGATCACCCAAGGCGATGATCTGGCACCAGGCGTGCTGAAAATCGTTAAGGTGTATCTGGCCGTTAAACGTCAGATTCAGCCTGGTGACAAGATGGCAGGTCGTCACGGAAACAAGGGTGTTATCTCGAAGATCAACCCTATCGAAGACATGCCTTACGATGAGAACGGTACGCCGGTCGACATCGTACTGAACCCGCTGGGCGTACCATCGCGTATGAACATCGGTCAGATTCTGGAAACTCACCTCGGTATGGCGGCTAAAGGCATTGGTGAAAAAATCAATGCGATGCTGAAGAAGCAGGAAGAAGTCTCCAAACTGCGTGAGTTCATCCAGCGTGCTTACGATCTGGGCACTGATGTGCGTCAGAAAGTTGACCTGAACACCTTTACAGATGACGAAGTACTGCGTCTGGCAGAGAACCTGAAGAAGGGTATGCCAATCGCGACTCCGGTGTTTGACGGTGCGAAAGAGAGCGAAATCAAAGAGCTGCTGCAGCTCGGCGGATTGCCTTCTTCCGGTCAGATCACCCTGTTCGACGGCCGTACTGGTGAGCAGTTTGAGCGTCAGGTAACCGTAGGTTACATGTACATGCTGAAACTGAACCACCTGGTTGACGACAAGATGCACGCACGTTCTACCGGTTCTTACAGCTTGGTTACTCAGCAGCCGCTGGGTGGTAAAGCGCAGTTCGGTGGACAGCGCTTCGGTGAGATGGAAGTGTGGGCACTGGAAGCATATGGTGCCGCGTATACCCTGCAGGAAATGCTTACCGTTAAATCTGATGACGTTAACGGCCGTACGAAGATGTATAAAAACATCGTCGACGGTAACCATCAGATGGAACCGGGCATGCCGGAATCCTTCAACGTACTGTTGAAAGAGATTCGCTCGCTGGGTATCAACATCGAGCTGGAAGACGAGTAAGTACTCGCAAGTACTGGTTACGGGACGTGCACTTCGGGTGCGCGTCCCTGAGAGTTCCACTCCGACGGGAGCTAATCCGTGAAAGACTTACTTAAGTTTCTGAAAGCGCAAACTAAGACCGAAGAGTTTGATGCGATCAAAATTGCTCTGGCCTCGCCAGACATGATCCGTTCATGGTCTTTTGGTGAAGTTAAAAAGCCGGAAACCATTAACTACCGTACCTTCAAGCCTGAGCGTGACGGTCTTTTCTGTGCCCGTATTTTTGGACCGGTAAAAGACTACGAATGCCTGTGCGGTAAGTACAAGCGTTTAAAACATCGCGGCGTGATCTGTGAGAAGTGTGGCGTTGAAGTTACACAGACCAAAGTACGTCGTGAGCGCATGGGCCACATTGAGCTGGCTTCACCGACTGCGCACATTTGGTTCCTGAAATCACTGCCTTCGCGTATCGGCTTGCTGCTGGATATGCCACTGCGTGATATCGAGCGCGTGCTGTACTTCGAATCTTATGTGGTTATCGAAGGCGGCATGACCAATCTGGAAAAACGTCAGATTTTGACGGAAGAGCAGTATCTTGACGCGCTGGAAGAGTTCGGTGACGAATTTGACGCGAAGATGGGTGCGGAAGCTATCCAGGCGCTGCTGAAAAACATGGATCTGGAGCAAGAGTGCGAGCAGCTGCGTGAAGAGCTGAACGAGACCAACTCCGAGACCAAACGTAAAAAGCTGACCAAGCGTATCAAGCTGCTGGAAGCGTTCGTTCAGTCTGGTAACAAGCCAGAGTGGATGATCCTGACTGTTCTGCCGGTTCTGCCGCCAGATCTGCGTCCGCTGGTACCGCTGGACGGTGGTCGTTTCGCAACGTCGGATCTGAACGATCTGTATCGTCGCGTGATCAACCGTAACAACCGTCTGAAACGCCTGCTGGATCTGGCTGCGCCAGATATCATCGTACGTAACGAAAAACGTATGTTGCAGGAAGCGGTTGATGCACTGCTGGATAACGGCCGTCGCGGTCGCGCCATCACTGGCTCGAACAAGCGTCCGCTGAAATCTCTGGCAGACATGATCAAAGGTAAGCAGGGTCGTTTCCGTCAGAACCTGTTGGGTAAACGTGTTGACTACTCTGGCCGTTCAGTTATCACCGTTGGTCCATACCTGCGTCTGCATCAGTGCGGTCTGCCGAAGAAAATGGCTCTTGAGCTGTTCAAACCGTTCATCTACGGCAAGTTGGAACTGCGTGGCCTGGCCACCACTATCAAAGCCGCTAAGAAAATGGTTGAGCGCGAAGAGGCTGTCGTTTGGGATATCCTGGACGAAGTGATCCGCGAACACCCGGTACTGCTGAACCGTGCACCAACTCTGCACCGTTTGGGTATCCAGGCGTTTGAACCGGTTCTGATCGAAGGTAAAGCGATCCAGCTGCACCCGCTGGTTTGTGCGGCATATAACGCCGACTTCGATGGTGACCAGATGGCTGTTCACGTACCGCTGACGCTGGAAGCCCAGCTGGAAGCGCGTGCGCTGATGATGTCGACCAACAACATTCTGTCACCAGCGAACGGCGAGCCAATCATCGTTCCTTCACAGGACGTTGTTTTGGGTCTGTACTACATGACCCGCGACAAAGTGAACGCCAAAGGCGAAGGCATGGTGCTGACTGGCCCGAAAGAAGCTGAGCGTGTTTATCGCGCTGGCCTGGCCGAGCTGCATGCACGCGTTAAAGTGCGTATCACTGAATACACCAAGAACGAGCAGGAAGAGTTCGTTGCGAAAACCAGCATTATCGACACCACCATTGGTCGTGCGATTCTGTGGATGATCGTTCCGAAAGGCCTGCCTTACTCCATCGTCAACCAGGCGCTGGGTAAGAAAGCCATTTCCAAGATGCTGAACACCTGTTACCGCATTCTTGGTCTGAAGCCGACCGTTATCTTTGCTGACCAAACTATGTACACCGGTTTTGCTTACGCAGCCCGTTCAGGTGCCTCTGTAGGTATCGACGACATGGTCATCCCAGCGAAGAAAGCGGAAATCGTAGCCGAAGCGGAAGCGGAAGTTGCTGAGATTCAGGAACAGTTCCAGTCTGGTCTGGTAACTGCTGGCGAACGTTACAACAAAGTTATCGATATTTGGGCCGCCGCTAACGAACGCGTTTCCAAAGCGATGATGGATAACCTGCAAACTGAAACCGTAATCAACCGTGATGGCGAAGAAGAGCAGCAGGTATCGTTCAACAGCATCTACATGATGGCCGACTCCGGTGCGCGTGGTTCTGCTGCACAGATTCGTCAGCTGGCCGGTATGCGTGGTCTGATGGCTAAGCCAGATGGCTCAATCATCGAAACGCCGATCACCGCGAACTTCCGTGAAGGTCTGAACGTACTCCAGTACTTCATCTCCACGCACGGTGCGCGTAAAGGTCTGGCGGATACCGCACTGAAAACTGCTAACTCCGGTTATCTGACGCGTCGTCTGGTCGACGTAGCGCAGGATCTGGTTGTTACCGAAGATGACTGCGGCACGTTCGAAGGCATCATGATGACTCCAGTCATCGAAGGTGGCGACGTTAAAGAGCCGCTGCGTGAGCGTGTACTGGGTCGTGTAACGGCTGAAGACGTTCTGAAGCCAGGCACTGCGGACATCCTGATCCCGCGTAACACCCTGATCGATGAACACTGGTGTGATGTGATCGAACTGAATTCAGTCGATGCGATTAAAGTGCGCTCGGTTGTTGGCTGTGAAACCGACTTCGGTGTGTGTGCACACTGCTACGGTCGCGATCTGGCACGTGGTCACATCATCAACAAAGGTGAGGCCATCGGTGTTATCGCAGCACAGTCCATCGGTGAGCCGGGTACACAGCTGACAATGCGTACGTTCCACATCGGTGGTGCGGCATCTCGTGCGGCTGCTGAATCCAGCATCCAGGTGAAGAACAAAGGTACTATCAAGCTGACCAACGCGAAGTCTGTAACCAACTCCTCAGGGAAACTGGTTATCGTTTCACGTAACGTTGAGCTGAAGATGATCGACGAGTTCGGTCGTACCAAAGAGAGCTATAAAGTACCTTACGGTGCGGTCATGGCTAAAGGTGATGGCGAGCAGGTTGCCGCGGGCGAAACCGTAGCAAACTGGGATCCGCATACCATGCCGGTCATCACCGAAGTGGGCGGTTTCATTCGCTTCACTGACATGATCGACGGTCAGACCATTACGCGTCAGACTGACGACTTAACCGGTCTGTCATCGCTGGTGGTTCTGGATTCTGCAGAACGTACTGCGGGTGGTAAAGATCTGCGTCCTGCGCTGAAAATTGTTGATGCCAACGGAAATGATGTTTTGATTCCAGGTACCGACATGCCAGCACAGTACTTCCTGCCGGGCAAAGCAATTGTTCAGCTGGAAGATGGCGTTAAGATCAGTGCCGGTGACACGCTGTCGCGTGTTCCGCAGGAGTCTGGCGGTACCAAGGATATTACCGGTGGTCTGCCGCGCGTTGCTGACTTGTTCGAAGCGCGTCGTCCGAAAGAGCCAGCAATCCTGGCGGAGATCAGCGGTATCATCTCCTTCGGTAAAGAGACCAAAGGTAAGCGTCGTCTGGTGATTACGCCGGTTGATGGTAGCGATCCGTACGAAGAGATGATTCCAAAATGGCGTCAGCTTAACGTATTCGAAGGTGAGCGCGTAGAACGTGGTGACGTCGTATCTGACGGCCCAGAGTCTCCGCACGACATCCTGCGTCTGCGTGGCGTCCATGCTGTGACCCGTTACATCACTAACGAAGTGCAGGAAGTTTACCGTCTGCAAGGCGTTAAGATTAACGATAAACACATCGAAGTCATCGTTCGTCAGATGCTGCGTAAAGCAACCATCTCGAGCGTGGGAAGCACCGACTTCCTGGAAGGTGAGCAGGCTGAATACTCACGCATCAAGATCTCTAACCGTGAACTTGAAGCGAATGGCAAAATCGGCGCAACATTCATGCGCGATCTGCTGGGTATCACCAAAGCGTCACTGGCAACCGAATCGTTCATCTCTGCAGCATCGTTCCAGGAGACCACGCGTGTCCTGACCGAAGCAGCAGTTGCAGGTAAGCGTGATGAACTGCGCGGCCTGAAAGAGAACGTCATCGTGGGTCGTCTGATCCCAGCCGGTACCGGTTATGCTTATCACCAGGATCGTATGCGTCGCCGCTCTGCGGGCGAAGCACCGGTTGCACCGCAGGTCACTGCGGATGAAGCCTCTGCAAGCCTGGCAGAATTGCTTAACGCCGGTCTGGGCGGAAGCGACGACGAGTAATTCGTCTGCTAAAGCTGACCAATAAAAAACCCTGCTTCGGCAGGGTTTTTTTTCGTCTTCATTTTGTCAGAACTTGCGGCAGACATCTTCGCGTGTCAGTCCGATATCACGCAGCTGGTTATCACTCAGTTTTGACAGGATGCGGTGAGTTTCACGCCGTGCTTTCCAGTGTTTAACCATACGCACTGCGCCGCGGAAGATATCCAGTAAAGTGACGTCAAAAGGTTTAGCCGCGCGGTTTTGATCGAATTCCATAATCCTTGCCCTCAGTAGGTTGCCTGAGAAGCATTGTCTGATTTCTTCGCATTATGATACAGACGCAAAAAACACTTATCTTTAACATACAGATTGCCTTGAAGTGGATCTGAATGGTAATAATGAGGTCTATCTGTACTGGTTTATTATGATTGATGGCTGAGTGAGGCATACGATGACGCGCTACCAACATTTAGCATGTTTGCTTTCGGATCGTATAGAGCAAGGGCTGTACCGCAGCGGCGAGCGCTTGCCGTCGGTGCGCACGCTGAGTCTTGAACACGGCGTGAGTATCAGCACCGTTCAGCAGGCATATCATCTGCTGGAAGAGAAACAGCTGATTGTGCCGCAGCCACGTTCCGGATATTTCGTTGCAACACGCAAAGCGACGCCGCCGATGCCGGCCATCACCCGACCTGCACAGCGTCCGGTGGAAATCACGCAGTGGGAATCGGTGCTGGAGTTGCTCAGCAGCCGAATTAATAACGATGTGTTGCAACTCGGCAGCGGTATGCCCGATCTGACCCAGCCCACGTTGAAACCGCTGTGGAAAATTCAAAGCCGTATGGCGCAGAAGCAGGATATCGATCAGCTCAACTATGACAGTTTGCTGGGTGTCGCGGCACTGCGCGAACAGGTTGCGCGTCTGACGATCGACAGCGGTTGTCAGCTCACGGCAGACGATATCGTGATCACCACCGGCTGCCATGAAGCGTTGTCGATCTCGATTCGTGCGATATGTCAGGCTGGTGACATCATTGCGGTGGAGTCGCCGACTTTCCACGGCACCATGCAAACTCTGCGCGGCTTCGGCATTCGCGCCATTGAGATTCCTACCGATTCGGTCACCGGCATCAGCCTGGAAGCGCTGGAACTTGCGTTCGAACAGTGGCCGATTAAAGCGGTTGTGGTGGTGCCAAACTGCAATAATCCGCTGGGCTTTATCATGCCGGAATCTCGCAAACGTGCGCTGGTGACGCTGGCACAGCGTTTCGATGCCGCGATTATTGAAGACGATGTGTACGGCGAGCTGGCGTGGGAGTATCCGCGTCCGGTTACCCTTAAGTCGTTGGATCACGATGGACGGGTATTGCTGTGCAGTTCCTTCTCCAAGACGCTGGCGCCGGGGCTGCGTGTCGGTTGGGTGGCGCCGGGACGCTATCGCGATCGCGTGCTGCATATGAAATATATCAGCACCGGATCGACGGCCACACAGCCGCAACATGCGGTCGCCGAGTTTATTCGTCTTGGTCATTATCTGCCGCATTTGCGGCGCATGCGTCAGGTATATCAACGCAATTATGAAACCTTTAGCTGCTGGGTACGCCACTACTTTCCGTGTGGGATTTGTGTGTCGCGTCCGCAGGGCAGTTTCCTGATGTGGATTGAATTGCCAGAGGCATTTGACGCGGTCAGGCTCAATACCGAATTGCGTGAGCTGAACATGCAGGTTGCCGTAGGCTCGCTGTTTTCGGCCTCGGGTAAGTATCGCAACTGCTTGCGCCTGAATTATGGTTTGCCAATGAATGAGCACACAGAGCAGGCGATAGCTCAACTCGGCGCAGCGGTAGAACGTGCCATGCTGGCTTGTAGTCATGAATCCGTGCATACCTCCTCCCTGATCACGTGAAGAAAGGCAGGGCTGGGAGAGGTTGAGACCAGCCCTGGCCCGCTGCAAGCGACAGCGGGCAGGCACACTTTAGTCTTATCAGGAAATGACGCCAGCCCCTACATCACGCTGCTGCGCGGCAGATTCCAGCGTTTCATCTTTACTTGCCGCGCATTACACTGCTTCTGCAGGTTCGATTCCATTTTCCACCAGTGACAGTAACTGCTGCGTTGCTGCGCGCCAGTCGGCGGCTTGGGTAATCGCGCTCACCACCGCAATGCTGCCCACGCCGGTAGCCAGCACTTCCGGCACGCGCGCCAGAGAAATACCGCCAATCGCCACGGTTGGCACATTCTGCAAACGCGCCAGGTGGCGTTTCAATTCCACCACGCCTTGCGGCGCAGAAGGCATATCTTTGGTTTGCGTAGGATAGATGTGGCCAAGCGCAATGTAAGAAGGGCGCAGCGCCAAAGCCCGATCTAACTCGGCATCGTCATGCGTCGATAAACCCAGGCGCAATCCCGCCTCACGAATGGCCGCCAGATCGGCTACATCGAGATCTTCCTGGCCGAGGTGCACGCCATAAGCATGATATTTAATGGCTAAGCGCCAGTAATCATTGATAAACAGGCGAGCGCGATACTGTTTGCCGAGTGCAATCGCCTCGCGCACCGCATCTTCAACCTCGTAATCTTCACAATCTTTGATGCGCAGCTGTATGGTGCGCACACCGGCTTCCAGCAAGCGTGCGATCCATTCCACGCTATCAACAACCGGATACAGCCCCAGCTTTGAGGCTGTGGCAGGAAAGGCGTCGGTCATACATTTTCCTCTTTAAGGGTATCGGCAGCGTGATAGATCTCGACGCCACGATTGCGGAAGGCGTCCGACATTTGCGCCATACCCATCTCAATCGGCTGGGCTTCAGCCTGTTGGCGGGCGGCAAACTCACGCACTTCCTGGGTAATTTTCATCGAGCAGAATTTCGGGCCGCACATCGAGCAGAAGTGCGCTACTTTTCCTGATTCCTGCGGCAGGGTTTCATCGTGATAGGCGCGTGCGGTGTGCGGATCGAGCGCCAGATTGAACTGATCTTCCCAGCGGAATTCAAAACGCGCTTTCGACATCGCATTGTCACGGATCTGCGCACCGGGATGACCTTTTGCCAGATCCGCCGCGTGCGCAGCGATCTTGTAGGTGATCAGCCCTTGCTTCACATCCTCTTTGTTCGGCAAACCGAGGTGCTCTTTCGGCGTCACGTAACACAGCATGGCGCAGCCGAACCAGCCAATCATGGCCGCGCCGATGCCGGAAGTGAAATGGTCATAGCCGGGCGCGATATCGGTGGTGAGCGGGCCAAGCGTGTAAAACGGGGCTTCGTGACAATGCTCAAGCTGTTCGGTCATATTGCGTCGAATCATCTGCATGGGCACATGGCCCGGACCTTCAATCATCACCTGCACATCGTATTCCCAGGCGATTTTGGTCAGTTCGCCCAGCGTATGCAGTTCGGCAAATTGCGCCTCATCGTTGGCATCCTGAATCGAGCCGGGACGCAGGCCGTCGCCGAGCGACAACGCCACATCGTAGGCGGCACAAATTTCACAAATCTCGCGGAAGTGAAGATAGAGGAAACTTTCGGTGTGATGCGACAGGCACCATTTCGCCATAATCGAGCCACCGCGCGACACAATGCCGGTCAGGCGTTTGGCCGTCATCGGCACATAGCGCAGCAGCACGCCAGCGTGAATAGTGAAGTAGTCAACGCCTTGTTCCGCCTGCTCCAGCAGCGTGTCGCGGAAAATCTCCCAGTTGAGATCTTCTGCAATGCCGTTCACTTTCTCCAGCGCCTGATAAATCGGCACCGTACCAATCGGCACCGGACTATTGCGCAAAATCCACTCACGCGTTTCATGGATATAGCGGCCGGTTGAGAGATCCATCACAGTGTCTGCGCCCCAGCGCGTTGACCACACCAGCTTCTCCACTTCCTCTTCAATAGATGAGCTCACCGCAGAGTTGCCAATGTTGGCATTCACTTTCACCAGGAAGTTGCGGCCGATAATCATCGGTTCGGATTCGGGATGGTTGATGTTCGAAGGGATGATGGCGCGGCCGCTGGCGACTTCCTGACGGACAAATTCCGCGGTGATATTTTCTGGCAGATTGGCACCAAAGCTGTGACCCGGATGCTGCTGTAACAGCACTTCACCGCGAATACGCTCGCGGCCCATGTTTTCACGCAGCGCGATAAACTCCATCTCCGGCGTGATGATGCCCTGACGCGCATAGTGCAGTTGGGTAACCCGGCGACCCGCTTTGGCACGGCGCGGTTGCGGCAGCTGCTCAAAACGCAGATGGTCCAGGCCTTCATCCGCCAGACGCTGCTGCGTGTAACGGGAACTCAGCTGGTGGATGGTTTCGCTGTCGTCACGTTCTTCGATCCAATTGGCACGCAGCCTGTCGAGTCCCTGATGCACATTAATGGTGGCTTGAGGATCGCCATAAGCCCCGGCGGTGTCGTAAACCGGTACCGCTTCATTTGGCTCATAGTGCGGATTCTCTTTGCTGCCGCCTATGTGCGTTGGACTGAGCTGTATCTCACGCATCGGCACGCGAATATCCGCGCGGCTGCCGGTGATCCAGATACGTTTGGAGTTGGGGAAAGCGGTTCCCTGCAGGGAATCGATAAATTCTTGCGCCTGAGCGCGTTGTTCACGACGAGAAGTTTTAGCAGACATAGCAAGTTTCCGGTAAAGGTTGGAAGTTGCTTGTCCAGAGTTCGGAAGGAGTAACAGATACGGTGCCGGGCGCCAGCATGCACCGTGCTGATAATGTCTACTCTTGTTCCCTTCGCAGGTACTAACCTGATCAGGTTCCGCGGATCCCGAATTAACGGTCTCAGCCCTAGAGGGCACTCCGACAAGTTGGTGTTTTGTGGTTTAAGCTACTTTGCTTGCCATTTTGCACCTGGGCAGTGCTCGTGACCGTCACGTACTACGTGTACGCTCCGGTCCCTGCGCGCTGTCCGATTGCAAACTGGCTGCGCACGCTACGCTTAAACCGCAAAATTTGCCTTTTGATTGTCGTTAAAGAAGACAATAAAAAAGCCCATTTAGCATAAGAGGGCTTTTCTTGAATAACAAGTTTTTTACATCTTCGGGGTTCTAAGCCGGGCGGGCAATGGCGCTGTCGTTGGCAACCGGCGGAAGCGCCAGCTGGTTGTCCCAGGCGAGTTGCACCAGCTTATCTTCCAGCGTGAAGCGCGATTCCAGCACCTCGCCGACTTCGGAGAGCGCGGTTTGAAAATCCACGCAATTATCATCGTTAATCGCTTGCTGCAGATGGCTATCGTAGAGCTGCATGATGCGATCGGTATTCGCCTCCAGTGCCGGGTAAATCTGCGCAGCGACGAATAAGGGGCTATCACCCTGCATCTCACTAATGATGTGTTCATACACGCTGAAATGGCCGGTGGAAAGGTAATCCACCAGGTTGTGACAAAATGCGTCCAGCGCCTGTTCATCCAGCGTGGATAACGCATCTTTTTGTGGCTTCATGCCAATAAGCTCGTAGTAAGTGACGAGCAGCTGTCGACGGGCGCGCAGCCATGAATCAACCAATTCATTTCCGCCGCCTACACGCTCTGTCAGGTTATCTAACTGGTTAAGCATATGGGGCTCCAGGTAGGTTATAGTTGTTTATTACACACTTAATATTAGGATTTCAGCGTGCGATTTGACGCTAAGGACAACGATTAAGATGCAACGTGAGATCTCAAGCTTAGACGCTGGATGGTGGGTTGTCAGCCATGAGCAAAAACTTTGGTTGCCGCAGGGCGAATTGCCGCATGGCTTAGCCAGCGATTTTGGCCTCAGCGGCAGCAACGCGATTTTGATCGGCGAGTGGCAGGGCGAGAATGTCTGGCTGGTACGTGAATCGCGTCCGGACAGCATGGGCTCCGTGCGCCAACTGATTGATGAGGATGTCGGCCTGTTCCAAATCGCCGGACGTGGCGTGCAGCTGGCGGAGTTTTACCGCTCGCATCGCTGGTGCGGCTATTGCGGCCATGAGATGCACATCAGCAAACGCGAATTTGCCTGCTTGTGCAATCACTGCCGCGAGCGTTATTACCCGCAAATTGCGCCGTGCATCATCGTGGCTATCCGCCGTGGCGATGAGATCCTGCTCGCCAATCATGCGCGTCATCGTAACAATATCTACACCGTGCTGGCGGGCTTTGTCGAAGTGGGCGAAACCTTAGAACAAGCGGTGGCGCGGGAAGTGATGGAGGAGAGCAACGTGCGGGTGAAAAACGTGCGTTACGTTACCTCGCAGCCGTGGCCGTTCCCGCACTCTCTGATGATGGCGTATATGGCGGAATATGACGGCGGCGATCTGCAACACGACGGCAAAGAGCTGCTGGATGCCGGCTGGTATCGCTACGACGATCTGCCGCTGTTGCCGCCGCCCGGCACGGTGGCGCGTCGCCTGATTGAAGATACCGTTGCCCTGTGCCGCGCCAGCGCGGCGTGAAAATGCTACACTGCTGGCCTTAGCATGAGAGAGCCCATTATGAGTGAACTGAAGAACGATCGTTATCTGCGCGCCCTGTTACGTCAGCCGGTAGATGTCACACCGGTATGGATGATGCGACAAGCCGGGCGTTATTTGCCGGAGTACAAAGCCACGCGCGCTGAAGCCGGTGATTTTATGTCGCTGTGTAAGAATGCTGAGCTGGCGTGTGAAGTCACGCTGCAACCGCTGCGTCGCTATGCGCTGGATGCGGCAATTCTCTTCAGCGATATCCTCACCATTCCGGATGCGATGGGACTTGGGCTCTACTTTGAGACCGGCGAAGGCCCGCGTTTCTCCAATCCGATCACCTGCCGTGCGGATGTCGACAAGCTGCCAGTGCCGGATCCAGAGCAAGAGCTCGGTTATGTGATGAACGCGGTGCGTACCATTCGTCACAACCTGAAAGGCGAAGTGCCGCTGATCGGTTTCTCCGGCAGCCCGTGGACGCTGGCAACCTACATGGTTGAAGGCGGCAGCAGCAAAGCGTTCACCAAAATTAAAAAGATGATGTACGCCGAGCCGCAAACCCTGCACAAGCTGCTGGATAAGCTGGCAGATAGCGTGATTCTTTATCTCAATGCGCAGATCAAAGCTGGCGCGCAGTCGGTCATGGTGTTCGACACATGGGGCGGCGTGCTGACCGGACGCGACTATCGCGAATTCTCGCTCTATTACATGCATAAAATCGTCGATAGCGTGCTGCATGAGAATGAAGGTCGCCGCGTTCCTATTACGCTGTTCACTAAAGGTGGCGGCCAATGGCTGGAAGCGATAGCGGCGACCGGCTGCGATGCGCTGGGACTCGACTGGACCACCGATATCGCCGATGCGCGTCGTCGCGTGGGTGATAAAGTGGCGCTGCAGGGCAACATGGATCCTTCCATGCTGTATGCACCGCCTGCGCGCATTGAGCAGGAAGTCGCCGGGATTCTCGAAGGTTTTGGCACTGGCGAAGGTCACGTGTTTAACCTGGGCCACGGCATCCATCCTGATGTGCCGCCTGAGCATGCTGGTGCGTTTGTTGAAGCGGTGCATCGTCTGTCACGTCCGTATCATCAGGGCTGATGATGGATTTAGCCGCACTACGCCAGGAACAATTACAGCGCGCTGCTGATGTGGTACGGCAGGATGATTTCGATGTGCTGCCGCCACGCTTTCTTGGTGGTGCCGACGTGGGATTTGAACAGGGCGGCGAGATCACGCGCGCGGCTCTGGTCATCCTCGAGTATCCATCCTTAAAGCTGGTGGAACACCGCATTGCGCGCGTGGCCACCGCCATGCCCTATATTCCGGGCTTCTTATCCTTCCGCGAAATGCCAGCGCTGCTGGAAGCCTGGCAGCAGCTCTCCCAGTTGCCCGATCTGCTGTTTGTCGATGGACACGGTATTTCCCATCCCCGTCGGCTTGGCGTGGCGGCGCATTTCGGTTCGCTGGTGGATGTGCCCACCATTGGCGTGGCGAAGAAGCGTTTGTGTGGACGTTTTGCTGAGCTGGACGCCGAGCCAGGCAGCCGTCAGCCGCTGCTCGACAAAGGCGAACAGATTGGCTGGGTATGGCGCAGTAAAGCGCGCTGTAATCCGCTGTTTATCTCGACCGGCCATCGCGTCAGCCTGGATAGCGCATTGCAATGGGTGGAAGCCTGTACTGCGGGCTATCGTTTGCCGGAACCGACGCGTTGGGCGGATGCTGTCGCCTCCGGACGCCCGGCCTTTCTGCGCTGGCAAAACACGCCTTAACGCTGTTTGTGCCCGGCTTTTGCGGTACACTGCCGCCAGCTAACCTATTGAGAGTAAGTTTGATGTTACAGAATCCCGTCCATTTGCGTCTGGCGAAGCTTGAAAGCTGGCAGCATATGACTTTCATGGCCTGCCTTTGCGAGCGTATGTTCCCCAACTATTGGGCTTTTTGTCAGCAGACCGCATTCGCCGATCCGCAACTCTATCGCCGCATCCTCGATCTCATCTGGGAAAGCCTGACGGTCAAAGATGCCAAAATCAATTTCGACGGTCAGCTGGAGAAATTTGAAGCGGCGATCCCTGATGGTGACGATTTTGAGGTTTACGGTGTTCATCCGGCGATTGATGCCTGCGTGGCCTTGAGTGAACTGCTGCATGCACAGCTCAGCGGCGAAACGCTTGAGCACGCCGTTGAAGTCAGCCGTACATCGATCACCACCGTAGCGATTCTGGAAATGACGCAGGCCGGTCGCGAAATGACCGACGAAGAGCTGCGCGGAAATCAGGCTGTCATCGATGAATGGGACCTGCAGTGGGAGATTTTCCGCCTGCTGTCAGAGTGCGAGGAGCGAGACCTGGAATTGATTAAAGGCCTGCGTGCAGACCTGCGCGAAGCGGGAATCAGTAACATCGGTATACTTTTTCAGCAATAAGGCAAGAAAACGTGACTTCAGGCCCGAATTACCGCGCCTGGAGGCTTCACATCAGCCCCCAGTCTGGTCTACATTTGGGGGGCTGAAAATTGTGGCTATCGGTGCGTGCCGGCTGAACAAGGTCTGAGAATGGCTTTTCCCTCGCACTCGTTGCTTAGCAAGCGATAAATACACTTTAAGGATAACTTATGAACAAGACTCAACTGATTGATGTGATCGCAGAGAAAGCTGACCTGTCTAAAACCCAGGCTAAGACTGCGCTGGAATCTACCCTGGCTGCGATCACTGAGTCTCTGAAAGAAGGTGATGCTGTACAACTGGTTGGTTTTGGTACTTTTAAAGTGAACCACCGCGCTGAGCGTACCGGTCGCAACCCGCAGACTGGCAAAGAGATCAAAATTGCAGCAGCTAACGTGCCAGCGTTCGTTTCAGGCAAAGCTCTGAAAGACGCTGTTAAGTAAGTTTCCGCATTGCGGTTTAGCTTTAAAAGAGGGGGCGTTAGCGCCCCTTTTTGTTGCCGGGACCTGCCATGCTGAATTCAATTCCTCAGCGCGTTTGCGCCCTGTTATTTGGTGCGCTGCTGACGGGCTGTAGCTCCACTCCTGAACTTCCTGCCTTCACGGCGAGCGGCTATCTGGCCGACCGCGGCACTGTGCGCATCTGGCGCAAGAATAGCGACCATCAAGTTGTTCACCTGCGTACGGTCTTCACGCCGTTTAATGGCGATGCGATGGAAACCACTGACTACAATTGGCAGCAGCAGAAGCTGATTAGCGTCGAACGGCGCGTCGCGGGTGCACAGCCGGATGATGTCACCTTACGCTTCGATCATCAGGGCAATCTCAATTTCATGCAGCGCCAGCTGGCGGGGCGACGTGAAGCGGTCAGCGCTGATAGCGTTGAACTATATCGCTTCGATGCGCAGCGCATGCTGGATCAGAGCAATGCGTTGCTTGCAGGCCGTGTATTACTGCGTCAGGGCCATTGGCTGGGTGGCAATCAGGTGCGTGAGTGCGATGACAAGCTGGTGAATGTGGCCTTTGATCGCGACACGCTGTATACGCTAGGCCGCCAGCAGCAGAGCCAGGCTGCGCCATTGATGGTGTCGTGGCTGGAAGCGCCGGAAGGTGTGCAACTGCTGCGTGCTACGCCGGATGACGAATGCAGCTGGCAGCCAAAAGAGAGTGATTTCTGACAGGTGGAAAAGAGAAGGGGCACCTGCGGTGCCCCTTTGCGTACTTATTTGCGGTCAATCGCGCGGTAGCCGATATCGCGGCGGCAGAAGCTGCCATCCCACGAGATATGCTGCGCCAGCGCATACGCGTTCTTCTGCGCAGCGGCAACATCGTCGCCCAGTGCGGTCACGCACAGTACGCGACCACCGTTGGTGACCACCAGATCGTCCTTCATGGTGGTGCCAGCATGGAACACCTTGCCATCCGGTACTTCTTCCAGCGGCAGACCGTGAATCTGATCGCCCGTGTTGTAATCGCCCGGATAACCACCCGCCGCTAACACCACGCCGAGAGAGGGACGCGGATCCCACTGCGAGGTTTGCTGATCCAGTTTACCGTCGGTCGCCGCCAGACACAGCGCCACCAGATCCGACTGCAGGCGCAGCATGATCGGCTGAGTTTCCGGATCGCCGAAGCGGCAGTTAAATTCGATCACTTTAGGCTGACCGGCTTTATCGATCATCAACCCAGCGTACAGGAAGCCGGTATAAATGTTGCCTTCTGCTTTCATACCGTTGACGGTTGGCCAGATGATCTGATCCATCACGCGCTGGTGGATCTCATCGGTTACCACGGGCGCCGGAGAATACGCGCCCATGCCGCCGGTATTTGGACCGGTATCGCCATCGCCGACACGTTTGTGATCCTGGCTGGTGGCCATCGGCAGCACGTTGTTGCCGTCGACCATCACGATAAAGCTGGCCTCTTCGCCATCGAGGAACTCTTCAATCACGATACGGTGACCAGCATCGCCGAACGCATTGCCAGCCAGCATATCCTGCACAGCGGCTTCCGCTTCCGCCAGTTCCATCGCCACGATCACGCCTTTACCGGCCGCCAGACCGTCAGCTTTGATCACGATCGGTGCGCCTTTCTCATGCAGATACGCCAGCGCAGGTTCCACTTCGGTGAAGTTCTGGTATTCGGCGGTTGGAATCTGCTGACGTGCCAGGAAATCTTTGGTGAACGCCTTTGAGCCTTCCAGTTGGGCAGCGGCTTGCGTTGGGCCAAAGATCTTCAGACCTGCAGCACGGAACGCATCAACCACGCCAATCACCAGCGGTGCTTCCGGACCAACGATGGTCAGATCGATCTTTTCCTGCTGAGCAAAGGCCAGTAGCGCGGGAACGTCGGTGGCGCTGATTGCCACGTTTTGCAGAGCCGGCTCGAGCGCGGTGCCCGCATTGCCAGGCGCGACAAATACTGTTTCCGCCAGTGGCGATTGTGCCGCTTTCCATGCCAGCGCGTGTTCACGTCCGCCATTACCAATCACTAAAATTTTCATCTGTACTGCTCCCAACAATTAATGGCGGAAATGACGCATGTCGGTAAAGATCATCGCGATGCCGTGCTCATCAGCGGCGGCAATCACCTCATCATCACGGATTGAACCGCCTGGCTGAATCACGCAACTGATACCCACAGCCGCAGCGGCGTCGATACCGTCGCGGAACGGGAAGAAGGCATCAGACGCCATCGCGGACCCTTTCACTTCCAGACCTTCGTCACCGGCTTTGATACCGGCAATTTTGGCCGAGTAAACGCGGCTCATCTGGCCGGCGCCAATGCCGATGGTCATGTTGTCACGTGCGTAGACGATGGCGTTGGATTTAACGAACTTCGCCACTTTCCAGCAGAACAGCGCATCACGCAGTTCCTGCTCAGTTGGCTGACGTTTGCTGACAACGCGCAGCTGACTGGCATTGACCATGCCCAAATCGCGATCCTGAACCAGCACGCCGCCGTTAACGCGTTTGAAATCCAGTGCCGCAACGCGACCTTGCCACTGACCACACAACAGAACGCGCACGTTCTGCTTGGCCGCGGTAACTTTCAGTGCCGCTTCGCTGGCCGATGGCGCGATGATCACTTCAACAAACTGACGGCTGATGATCGCCTGCGCGGTGGCTTCGTCCAGCTCGCGGTTAAAGGCGATGATGCCACCGAAAGCGGAAGTAGGATCGGTTTTGTAGGCACGCTCGTAAGCGTCAAGAATCGAACCACCAACTGCCACGCCGCATGGATTAGCGTGTTTGACGATCACACAAGCGGCTTCGTCGAACTCTTTCACGCATTCAAGTGCGGCATCGGTATCGGCGATATTGTTGTATGAGAGCGCTTTGCCCTGAACCTGCCGCGCAGTGGCCACTGAAGCTTCAGCAACATTCTCTTCTATATAGAAGGCAGCATCTTGATGGCTGTTCTCGCCGTAACGCATATCCTGCTTCTTAATGAAGTTGAGGTTCAGCGTGCGCGGGAAGCGGCCAGCCGGTTCTTTGCTGTCGCTGTGATAAGCCGGCACCAGGCTACCGAAGTAGTTGGCGATCATGCTGTCGTAGGCGGCAGTGTGTTCGAAAGCTTTGATGGCCAGATCGAAACGCGTTTCCAGCGTGAGCGAGTTTTCGTTGGCATCCAGCTCGGCAATGATCGCTTCGTAATCGCTGCTCTTCACCACGATCGCCACGTCTTTGTGGTTCTTCGCCGCTGAGCGAACCATGGTTGGGCCACCGATATCGATGTTCTCAACCGCGTCAGCTAATGAGCAATCAGGTTTGGCAACGGTTTGTGCGAAGGGATAGAGGTTGACGACCACCATGTCGATTGGGTTGATGGCGTGTTCAGCCATTATCGCATCATCCTGACCACGACGACCCAAAATGCCGCCATGCACTTTCGGGTGCAGCGTTTTGACGCGTCCATCCATCATTTCCGGGAAACCGGTGTAGTCAGAAACTTCGGTGACGGGCAAGCCCGCATCTGCCAGCAGACGTGCTGTACCGCCTGTGGAGAGCAGCTCAACACCACGACTGGAGAGTGCCTGAGCAAATTCGAGGATACCGGCTTTGTCAGAGACACTGAGTAGAGCGCGGCGTACAGGACGACGTTGTTGCATGGTGGTTTTATCCCTTGGCTTTGTTTCGCGTAATAAAGAGCGTTACATCAAGCTTAGTGTCTCTCTTCTATATAGAAGGAAACGCTTGCCTCATGTAACGCCCCAAAAGGGGCATCCTTGACGTCGCCGGGCATTGTAGCGAAAACGTTTGCGTGATGCTCGCCTAAATTCATTTGTGCGGCAGAGTGTGGATAACACTGTGTGTAACTGCGTATAAGGCGGGGTTTTGCTGTGGAATGCAGCGAACGGTTGTTTTTATTGAATTTAGCGGTTGCGTGCTGAGAACAACTCCCTATAATGCGCATCCATCAACACGGCACAACGGTTTACGAAGTGCGGTGTTGGTGAGGAAGATTCGATAAGAACTTCCGCCGGATGAAAACGCTGAAAAAAGTGTTTGACTCCGAAGGAGAGTAGCGTAGTATACGCCACCTCGCGACAGACGGTTCAGCCGCTGTTCGCA
>NZ_QKMJ01000021.1:0-28916 GCF_003208415.1 Pantoea sp. AG1095
CGTGCCTCTCAAATACATCTAATTTCGCGAAAATGGACAGTAAAATTTGCCCGTGCGTATTCACTCCTTCCGCAAGCAACTTTGATATTTCCTGCCTGGCCATCGTTAGAGAATCACTTTTAGACATTCTATAATTTGACGCTATCTCAATTGCATAATCAGCAATAAAATATTCAAGATAAGCAGAGTACTCTTCTTCTGTCATTGAGCGAAACGAGACCATCTTTTAATCCTTATTGAGGAAGTCATACAGACAGAAAGGGCCATACTAATAGCGCCAATACCAGTGTAACGTCAAATTATTCGTTTATGGAATAACAGCACTTCCGATCGATTACATGAAAGTGATACTCAATGTCCGCTTCTGGCACGAAGCGGAAAAGCTAACTGAGCTGAAGTCCGCTATGAGCGAAGAGCGGACTTTTAGTCAAAAAGATCCCCGTTTTTGCTTAGCTGAACATTGCCTATATGCGAAACGCTTGCACTGGCAATTTCAGAGAGTGCCAATTACTATCCAGAATCTATGGATATGAACATTTTGGGCTTTATGCCAGCCTTACTCCCTGTTGCCCTGTCTCCCGGAGCGAGCTTCACTCTCGTTATGAACAGTGCTCTGACAGGAGGTAACAAAGGTTTATTGAGAACCCTCGCCGGAACCGCTCTGGGCATATATACCCATGCAATTTTTATAGGGTTTGGTATCACGGCAGTGCTCATCTCGTCGTCAGCAGCGTTTGCTGTGCTTAAAGTAACCGGAACTGTCTATCTGCTTTGGTTAGGCGCGATGCTTATCCGGAGTGGGATAAAGGTAAATTCAGGCGGGTTTACTGGTGCAAAGCATTCCGTGACTTTAAAAGAGGCTTGGCTGGCTAATGTTTTGAACCCTAAAGCCATCCTTTTTTATTTGACGGTCGTTTCACAGTTCGCAGGCGCGAAGGGTGGCGTTTACAACTACCTTATACTGGCATCAGTTCATATAGCGGTTATGAGTATCTGGCTTTTTGCAATCACTCAAACGCTCGTATTCTCAGCCAAAAAAACTAACCCGCGAATGCTGAAAAAGTACGTCAACATTGTCGGCGGGATAATGCTCATTGCTGTTTCTCTGCACAGCCTTATCGATTAACTCCATAGAAATACCGTTGTTCCTGATGGTCTCTACGGCCCGCAGGCCAGAGGCCGGCAAAGGCAAATTCCCGGTCAGGGGCTTCCGCGCTTGATACCATCCAAAAGACTTCAGATGTCTTCATGGTCATTTCCGGCCCATCCTCTGCATCCAGCTCTTTTCCCAGCGAGGAGGCGAGGGCAACGATGCCATTACGGCGGCCCACAAGTAACAGAATGTCATTGTCATTAAGCGGCATGTCAGGCGTAACGGCGATGACTTTATCGCCGCATTTCATGCGTTAAACGGTAACCGGGAAAGTGGGTTAGCTAACGCTTTAATCTGAGCAATGCTTCTGCTCGCGGCCGCTCCTGCCAGAAACACCCGACCTTCCAGTTCAGGTAAAGCAG
Source organism: Pantoea sp. AG1095 (assembly GCF_003208415.1). Taxonomy (NCBI): domain Bacteria; kingdom Pseudomonadati; phylum Pseudomonadota; class Gammaproteobacteria; order Enterobacterales; family Erwiniaceae; genus Pantoea; species Pantoea sp. AG1095. Next base: position 1,516 of record NZ_QKMJ01000021.1, read on the forward strand.
GCATCTGGCTGGCGCCAGTATGATTGCGCCATGCATCAGTCCCTGTTCAGCTTTTATTGCGTCTTCACGAATAGAGCGCCCCATAATTTTGGGAAGAATGTTAACGCAGATAATGATGGCACCCAGGGAGCCGAAGATGTATGTCACCGCATATCCCACCGCGACATTCCACTGCATCTGCTGGAGCTGTGCTGGATCAAGTTCAGTTTTGCGATGGCGGCCGCAATTCCCTTGTCCAGCGCAAATATGCACCCAGTTTAAATTTACCGATCCACGTGCCTACAGCGAGAGAAAGAAAAAGCGCCAGCTCCGGTGATAATCGAAAAACTTCATGAATCAAATCCATAGAAATATATCCCGCAGAGAAAATTCTTAGGGCTCAGGCATATTTTTCTGCCTGAAGAGTGATTATTCAGTTAGAAGAAACGTCAGCGTTGGATGCTTACTTCAGGGTAGCTATATAATTTACTTTCGCAAATTTAAACCTTAAGAAAAAGGTTTAAGGAGGTGCAAAATACTGATAAATAGTTTAATTTTAATCGTTAAATTTTGAAGGCGAACCGGCAATTTATTACATACGGTTAACCTTTTTATTCATTTTGCGACTGAGTCAAACTATTTAGCATTATAAAATGGTTAATCATTATGGAAAATTCATGCAAAGTGGCTATATTATCCCTAAGCAAATGGCTTGTATCTGTCATCTAAATGCTAATATTATGTAAATAATTGATATGCAAATGCTTGCGCATTGTTTCATAACATGCTCACCACGTGACGCTACAGTATTTAGATTACGCGGGTGCAGCAAGTAACATTCCACACTTCGCCACTCTATCGGAAAATATGAGGTCGTTATGTCAAGTGAATCAGTTAATGATATATCAAAAGACTTATCCGCCTTTGTAGGGACGCATTTTGTCTATACCTATGATAATGGATGGAAATATGAATGGTATGCGCGTAATGACAATACGTGTGATTACAGGATTCATCAGGGGTTGGTAGGTGGTCGTTGGGTGACAAATCAAAAAATGAATGCCGTGCAGTTCGCACCTGGCATTTATAAAGTCGACTGGCACGAGCCGACAGGAACCTGTGTGAGCCTGTTATTTGATATTGAAAGAAAGATCATTCATGGCACCATCTTCTTTCCTCAGTGGATTGCAGGTGAAAATCAACATCCTGAAAAAACAATTTGTTATCAAAATGAGTTCATTGAGGATATGCATCGCTTCCGCGATGAAGGACCGGCATATCCCTATGTTGTGATACCCGAATTTGCCAGGGTCACGTATATGAAAAATGAAGGGCCTGATAATGATGCTGTTATTAATATGCCCCCAGGTCAACTTCCGGATAATTTCTTCGATGGGAAATAATTAATTCCGGACATTACTGCTTCATTACACTGACACCTCAAAGCCAATTCATTTGGACGTTGAGATGCCGAGCAATGTAGTAGAGATTTTAAGTGAGCGGAAAGAGTCAGGAAACCTCGCTACTTTTTTCAGGCCAGCCAAATGGTTCAGCTGGCCTTTATTTAAACGTCTTTAATAAGGGAAGTGGTCAGCTCAGCGCGACCCTCACTTTTAGTGCAATCACCAGCGCGGCAAAACACATTATGCAACCCGCGGTAATGAAAACACCGGTTACGCCGCTGAGACCAAAAAGTAATCCTCCCAACGCAGCACCCGCAGCAATTGAGGATTGAACTGCTGCGACTACCATGCCGCCAGCGGTTTCAGCCTGATCGGGAACGGAACGCGCTACCCAGTTTGACCACGCAACGGGTACGCCACCAAATGCCATACCCCACAACGCGACGAACAACATCAATCCTGCTTCCTCAAGTGGCAGCAAAATCATGCTTAATGCCGCTAAACCAACAAGTGCTGGCATCAGTATCAGGGTAAGACGCAGGCTTTTCTCCATCAGCCACCCGGCCAGCAGCGTACCGATAAAATTAGCGACGCCAAATCCAAGCAGTATCAAAGACAAACGATCCACATCAAGTTGAACGATATTTTCAAGAGCCGGACGAATATAGGTAAACAGCGCATATTGACCCGTATGGGCAATCACACACCCCGTCATTCCCACCGCAATGCCTGGGCGGCGGAGTAAATCCATGACAGATGCCGTAATCATCATTTTACGCGGAGCCATCCCAGGAAGCGTAAACAGCTGGAAAAGCAGTGTCAGCAGGCCAACTGCGGTTGCAGCGATAAAAGCACTACGCCAGCCATAAAGCCCACCTAAATAGCTTCCCAGCGGGATCGAAACCACGGTACCGACAGCAATACCGCTAAAAATAATAGAGAGAGCACGCGGGACGCTTTTTGCAGGGACCAGCCGCATAGCTACGGCAGCAGCCATACTCCAGAAGCCTCCCAGCGCGATGCCTAGCAAAATGCGCATGACCAGCAGAACAGCCAGACTGGAGGAGAGTGCGACAAGCAGGTTGGAGGCGATCATCAGCACGGTAAAACCAAGCAAAACAGCTCGGCGATCATAATTACGCGTCAGGCGGGGAACCATCAGACCCGCAAACAGGGCCACCACAGCTGTCACCGTCACAGCCTGACCAGCAAGCGCTTCGGTTACACCAAGATCCGCGGCCATGGGTGTTAACAGGCTGGCAGGAAGATATTCTGCAGTCAGCAAGCCAAACACGCCCATCGTCAGTGAAATAACGGCCATCCATGCGGATTCTTTGGGTTCCGAACTGTTCAAACTAACGGATACAGCTTCAGTTGCTTCATTTCTCATAACACACTCTTTTTTTGGAGAAAAAATGATAACTCCAAGTCTAGAGTTGAGCAGCTGGACGATCTATGATGCCACATCCTGATTTTTTACCCGAAACTCCGGTTATGCCTGTGAATAAACACTTTGCCCTGTCATCCGAACTCATCAGTGAATTGCTGCTGGAAATGCGTCTGCGTGGCGTACAGTATCGCCGTTTACAGACGGGCTCTGAGTTTGGCGTCGGTTTCAGCAGCAGACCCGGACATGCCTATTTTCATTACATCGCAGTGGGTACTGCTGTGCTGCGCACACACGATGGTACGTTGCACGAACTGAAAGCCGGAAGCATGGTATTCATGCCGCAGGGTGAGGAGCATCAGCTTTTATCGGATGTCAGCTGTTCATTTCAACATATCGACACGTTCGGCTCTGCTCCTTTAGGCGAGGCCGTCAGCGGAATTAATACCTGCCCGAGTTCGCATCCGACACCCAGCACGGTTCTGTTTTATGGCTGTATGGAGTTCGATCTTGGTGGAATGCAGGGCCTGGGTAAACTGATGCCGCAAGCCATCGTGGTTGAGGCAAATGAACAGATTTATCCGGGGCTGGTTCCCGTTCTGGGCGCGATGAAATCTGAAATCTGTTCCGGACGCGCGGGCTTCGCGGGCATTCTGGCACGCCTCGCAGAAGTGGCGGCGGCCATGATTGTACGTGGATGGATCGAAAACGGCAGCGAGAACGCCGCTGGTCTAATCGCTGCGTTACGTGATCCACGACTTGCCCGTGCCATTCTGGCGATTCATCGTGATACAAGCCGGGAGTGGTCTGTTGCCGAGCTTGCTGCCCAGTCGCATGTATCCCGTTCTGTTTTTGCTGAACGCTTCAAATCAATCATCGGCATACCTCCGCAGCGCTATGCAAGGGAAGTGCGAATGCGCATCGCGGGTCACTGGATTACTCACGATAAGATCTCAATTGACACCGTAGCGCTTCGCCTCGGCTATGCCTCGCAGGCAGCCTTTAGCAGAGCGTTCAAGCGCATTAATGGGTATCCGCCGGGCGCTATGCGTCAGCGAACAGCGAGAGGCGTTAATACAGTAAGTGAGTGAATGCTATTTTTGTCATTTGCTGGATTGAATGTAGAAGACCGTAAAAACTGAGCGGAAACGACTTTTCATCATTCTACGTATCGCAAATTTCTCCGGTGTCCGCTTCTGGTACAAAGTTGCTGGTTGTAAGAAGCGGATATCTGTAATGAGCAAAGAACTGACATAACGTTTACAGATGCTGGTGGTTTTGAAATTACGCAATCAAGCAAAATGATTAATTCTGATCTGACTGACTTTGTCACTAAACATTCTTTCCGAATATGCTTTTTCGTCCATGTAGGAAAGCACGATTTTTACGATGCGATAACGAATCTTAAAATCAGGAGCCTGGGATTCTAAATTGAAGTCAAACGAATCTACGTTTAACGGAATAATGAATATGTCATGCTTATAAAAATATGTATAGTGGGTCTTCCCCAGTAATGGGGATATAATCGACAGTTCTACATTTTACGTTACTTTACTCATGCTTCTAGTCGTGTCAGGAACCTGGGCTTCTAAATTGAAGTTAAACGAATTTACGTTTAAAGGAATAACGAATATGTCATGCTTAAAAAAATATGCATATGCCCCATTTATATCACTACTTTATGGTGTTTCAGCAACGGCCTCACCAGATTTGATGTATGACATTGATAAGAAGGACTATTCGGTGTCAACAGAGGTAACGCCACAATTTTCCTGGGATAAAAGTGAGTCTCAAGGTGATAAAACCCAATATTGTCTTACTCCTCGCGATCCAGGATGCAGCAAAATGTGGCATGAGGAAAAAGCGAAGGATTATTCCTGGACCACAGAGGTAACGCCAAAACTATCTTGGGAGAAAAGTGAGTCTCAAGATGATAAAACTCACTATTGTCTTACCCCTAGCGATCCAGGATGCAGCAATATGTGGCATAAGGAAAAAGCGAAGGAGTATGACGAGCGGAGGCAGCGTTCCCAACAAAAAAGGCTTTATAATTAACATAAATGATCGTTCAAAAGCTCATATTCAGTTTTCCATAGTGGGATATTACGTCTGGCTTGTAACGTTCTTAATAGTTAGGCTGATAATATTTGACGATTCATTTCTTGAGAATTTTTTGCAGCTTATTTAGAATGCATCTAAAAATCGCACCAAACCGCCTCGACTTCATTTACTGATTCGCGAAATATTATGGATCGGACAGAATAACTTGAGCGTCCAAAGTCAGTTCCTTTTGGGAATATTGTCTGACCAGCTTGTTCGTATTTTCATTTGAGCCACGCTGTCAGGGAGATTGAGGACCACAGAAATAAATCCAAATGTCTGTCGCTACCGTAAATCGAGCGTGGCTGGTCGTTTGGCGCCTCGATCCCATGTTAGTGTTTTATAAAAGCTCAGCTGGTAATTCCGCGCTTGTTTGATGAGTGCAGATACAACAGTTATGGTTTTGTTGTCGCTGATTTTGGACAGCATAACAAAGCGGGAATGGCGTTCAACGTGGGTGACGATATAGGAGTTAGTAGACATCTCTATGTTTGGTCGGGTTAAATATGGCTAATTCGTTAAATAACCTTGATCCCGAGCTGAGTTGATCACACCTGCACTACAACCCATATTCCTCGCGCAACAACCCAAACAGCCAATCGTTATGCCACGCATTTCTCAGCCAGTAACTTTCTCGCAGTTCACCTTCTAATACAAAACCGACTTTTTCCAGCAGTCGCCGTGAGGGCGTATTGCCTGCGGTGACGGTAGCGCTTAGGCGTCGAATGCCGCCGTCGCTGAATGCATAGTCACAAATCGCGCGGAGCGACTCGTGCGCATAGCCTTTGCCTTGCGCTTCAGGTGCGAACAGAAAGCCGACTTCGGCGCAGTCATAACGTAGCGGCGCAATTTATTGCGCATTATCAGGGTGGGTGCGCAATCGCCATCACTGTGCGCGATAAATCGCGCCGCTACGGATACATGCAAAACGTGATTATTGCTGGAACCGCAACGCCACACTAAACGCCTGCTCGGCACCGACAATAATCGCCGACTCTTCCTCGCGGAACGGCACATCACCGAGCAGCAGGCTGGCTTTCACTTTGCGCAGATCCGAGGTGTGCAAACTCAATCCGGCCATGCGCGCGCTGCCGTCGTAATCAATCGGCAATCCGGCGAAGCGCTGCGTAACGTATTCCGCGGCGGCAAAGCGCACCGTTGCCACGCCCGCTTTAAGCACAAACGCGCCTTCCTGACAGGCGGTGAGTTTATCGGCACCGAATAAACGACTGTAGGGCTGCGCAGCGGCGGCGGGATCCTGCGCCACCACCACGAACTCGACGATATCGCTTACGCCATTCGGATGGACGCGCCACGCGTCCTGCCACACCGAATCCGGCGTATCGTGCTGACAAAAGAAGCTGCGGCCGTTCGCCACCAGCGACGGGCGCAACCGCACGGTGCGGAAGCGTGCTTCCTGCTCGGTGCCGTCCGGCAAAGTAACGGGACGGAAAAAGCTCGCCGGCAGATCGCCGTCGATGTCCTGGCTCTCCAGATAGCGCCACACCGCATCGGCATCCTCGGTTTTCCATACTAATCCGCTGAGGCCAATCGGCGACTGCCACAAATCCTGGCGCAGATTGCCGCGCCCAGGCTCAAACCCCAACAGCTCCAGATAGTTATCACCAAAAATCGCCAGATGATTACTGGAGCCGAGCGAATGATGGCCGCGCTCGGTCAGCTGAAATCCCAGGCGACGAAACAGCGCGCTGGCGTCATCCAACTGGCTGGCAACGTTGATCACCACATGGTCGAGACGTGGAACAGGTACAGAAATCGCCATCGCTTTTCTCCTTGCTCTCATGGTCACGATGCCAGCGCCTGTTGTTGGCGCAGCGTCAGCAGCGCGCGCTGGGCCAGCTCGGTAAAGTAATGCACCGCCGGTTCCAGCATCGCTTCATCCGGATCGAATCCGGCGTGATGCAGGCCAAATTCACTGGCGCTGCCGATGCTGACGAACGCGCCCGGCAGCTGCTGCAGGTAGAAGGCGAAGTCTTCGCCACCCATCTGCGGCGTGCCGACCTGTATTTGATAGCCTTGCTCTGCGGCCAGATCCAGCGCGAAATCGGCCCATTGCGGGGTGTTGACCAGCGAAGGCGGACCTTCCTGCCACACCAGCTCCGCCTGTGCGCCAAATCCGGCGGCGATCCCGTTTATCAGCGCTCTCATTTTCTGCGGGATCTGCGCGCGAATCGCCGCATTGTGGGTGCGCACCGTGCCTTCCAGTTCCACCGTTTGTGGCAGCACGTTCCAGCTGTTGCCTGCGGTAAAGCGCGTCACGCTGACCACCAGCGACTCCAGCGAACTGAACACGCGGCTCGGCAGCGTTTGCAGCGCGGTGACGATGTGGCTGCCAATCACGATGCTATCAATGCCTTCATGCGGACGCGCGGCGTGCGCACCTTTGCCGTTGATAGTGATCTGGAAACGATCAACGTTGGCATAATAGGCACCGCCGCGCGTCCGCAGCGTGCCGGTTGGCAGATCCGGCGCGTTATGCAGGCCGAAAATCGCCTGCACCTCTTTCAGCGCGCCCGCCGCCAGCAGCTGTTTCGCGCCGGTAAAAATCTCTTCGGCAGGCTGGAACAGAATGCGCACGCGGCCAGGCAGCTGGGATTCGATGCTTTGCAAATGCTGTGCGACGCCCAGCATCACGCTACTATGCAGATCGTGGCCGCAGGCGTGCATCACGCCCGGCTGCTGGGAGCGCCATGCTTGATCGGTTTGCTCGTCGATGGGCAGGGCGTCGATGTCGGCACGCAGCGCGATCAGCGGTTCCCCGTGACCGATTTCTGCCACGACACCGGTTTTCAAATCCAGCGGCAGCAGCTTGACGTTGAGTTCCTGCAACCAGCGGGTAAGGCGCTCGGTGGTGGCAAATTCCTGATCCGACAGTTCGGGATGCTGATGCAGCTCGCGTCGCCAGCGCACCAGCTGTTGATGGGAAAGATCCGTCATGGTCATCCTTGTGTGTGTTCAGGTAAGAAAGGTTCGCCGAGCGTCAGCATCAGGCGATTCGCCCAGGCAAAGAAGGCGGCGGATTGAATCAGGTCCAGCAGCTCCAGCGTGCTGAATCCCTGAGCGCGCAGCGCCTGCAGCTGTTTCAGGCTGGTGGCGGCAGGCGTAATCGATAAGGTAGCAACCAAATCGATCTGCGCCGCCCAGCGCGCCGATTGTCCGTGCGACAGCTCAGCGCCCGGCGCGACATTCAGCAGCTTCTGCACCGCCGGTTCATCTTTCGACAGCTGGCTGGCTTTGCGCGCATGCACCGAGGCGCAGTAGATGCAGCCGTTGACCTTGCTCACCACCGTGGCGGCGAGTTCTCGCTCGGCGCGCGAGAGTCCGCCTGCGGTGTAGAAGATGCCTTTATCGGTTAGCGTGCGCTGCTCGAGCAACGGCTGATTGCGGCCCAGCAGGCGGAAGTAATCAGAGTCGCTGTGGCCGAATTTCGCCAGCGTTGCCTGCTCTTCAGCGCTAAATTCCTGCAGCGGTTTTGCCGCCAGCCACGGTTCCCAGCCGAGTTCCTGTTGGGTAAAGGCGGTGAGGGCGGTTTTCCCGCTGACGGTGAGCGGCGCATCGTGCCATTTACCGGCCACCGCATGTTGCTGCGACGCCGTTTCTTCGCCGTTGAGCAAACGCAAACCCGCAAGCAAGCGGCTCTGGAAGCTGACAAAGGCAATCAGCTGCGCCAGCGTGACGATGCCGCGTGGCGACCATCCGGCAGTTTGCAGCGTCTCGATGTGCTGCGGCGCAGCATCGACCGGATGCAGGCTCAGCAGTTCCGCAAACGCCAGACCCGCAGCGAAGCGTGCGTTGTTAGGCTGATCCGGCTGGCGGTAATGCGCTTCGAGACTCGACGCGCCATGCCAGGCCGCGACCTGCGCGGCGAGGGCGAAACGTTCTGCTAACGGCAAATCCTCATCATCTTGCGAAAACAGCACGTCGTAGCTGCCTTGCGTGTGCTGGGTGGCGGCGTGACGTTCGGCGCGGGCTTGCGCCAGTTCAGACGCGGGATCGATATCCGCCAGCGCGGCCAGTAAATCAAACGGTTGAGACATGAAATTCTCCTGTTAAGCGTGGCTTAGCGCACGCAGCGCGGGCGCAATATGCTCGGCAATCAATTCGATAGAACGCAGAATGTCGGTGTGCGGCGGATCAATGGAGTGCACCTGGAAGCTGATATCGGTGACGCGTTGCAGCGACGTATCGGCCAGCAGCGATTGCCGCACCGTGTCGGCATCGCCGAAGTGCGCATCCAGCTGACGCGCCTGTTCGTCCAGCGTGTTGCCAATCACGTGTCCCGATTCACGGAAATGCTGCGCCTGGCGCTGCAAGCCCGGCTCGGCGAGACGGCGCGCGTAGTCGTTGGAATCGGCCACAAAAGCAGTGCGCGATGCCAGAATGCGCGGCGCAATCCCTGCTGGTAAAGCCGCCAGATAGGCATCAATCATCGGGTTTTGTATCTGGTGGAGCGGCAAATCAGGCTGGCCCGCCGGACGCGGCTGAGTGCGCGACAGCATCAAACCGTGTCCGGCAAGGCCTGCGCGCGCCGCACCTTCCACCGAGAAGGTGGCGATCCACACGCGCTGCGCCAGCGTCGGCGCTGCGGGATAAAGATGATTCTCCGGATGGCCCAACGTATCGCCGCGCCAGGCGCTCAGCAGTTGATGCAGATGATCGGCAAACACGCTGGCGCGCTGGTCGATGGTGATGCCGAACGGCAGAAACGAGGTCGCGGTGCCACCCGATCCTAAACCGACTTCGAGCCGACCGTTGCTCAGCAAATCCAGCACCGCGGCATCTTCGGCGACGCGCAGCGCGTTCTCCATCGCCAGCGTGATGATGCCGGTGCCAAGCCGAATAGTGCGGGTGTGCGCCGCAACGTGGGCCAGAAACACAAGCGGTGACGGCAAGCCGCCTTCTTTCTCGTGAAAGTGGTGCTGAGCAATCCACGCGCTGTCAAAACCGGTGCGCTCGGCGTGCTGAATCTGTTCAGTTGCCAGGCGATAGCGCTGCTGTGCGGAAGTGTCATCCAGCAGGCGAGTGAAAAAACCAATGCGTTTGCGCGTCATGCAGACTCCTTAATCAGCGGACGGAAAGCGGGAATCGCGTCAATCAGCGATCGGGTATACGGATGCTGCGGCGCGCTAAATAGCGTGACAGTGTCACCTTGCTCCACCACTTCACCGGCGCGCAGCACGGTGACGCTGTGCGCAATGCGGCGCACGGTGGCGAGGTCGTGGGTGATAAACAGATAAGTAAGGCCGAGCTCGCGTTGCAGTTGTTGCAGCAGTTGCAGAATCTGCGCCTGCACCGTGACATCCAGCGCTGAGGTCGCTTCATCCAGCACCAGAATCGCCGGTTGCAGAATCAGGGCGCGGGCGATGGCTACGCGCTGACGCTGGCCGCCAGACAACTCGCGCGGTTTACGCGTCAGCAGCTCCAGCGGTAACGCCACGCGCTGCGCCACGGCTGCGACGCGTTCACGGCGCTCGTCGCTGCTGAGTTTCTCAAAGTTACGCAGTGGCTCTTCAATGATGGCGAACAGCGTCTGGCGCGGATCAAGCGAGGCAAACGGGTTTTGATACACAAACTGAATCTTGCGGCGCAGCTGACGTTGCGCTTCGCCGCGCAGCGCGGTGGCATCGATGCCATCGATCACCACGCGGCCGCTATCGGCCTGCTCAAAGCCTAAAAGAATGCGCGCCAGCGTGGTTTTCCCCGAGCCGGATTCGCCGACCAGCGCGTGCGTGGTGCCGCGCGCCACCGTGACGCACACCTCTTTCGCCACCTGCAGCTGCTGCTGGCGACCGAGGGAAAACTGTTTATTGATGCCGGAGAGCTGAATCGCTGGCGACGAGAAGTTGGCATGTGTCGGCACGGACAGCGCGCTGACGCCCGGATCGGCGTCCTGCAACAGCTGCCGCGTGTAAGCATGCTTAGGCGCGTTGATCACCTGCGCCGCCGGGCCTTGTTCCTGAACTTCGCCATGACGAAATACCAGCAGGCGATCGGCACGTTCTGCCGCCAATGCCAAATCGTGCGTGACAAACAGCACCGCCGTACCGGATTCGCGGCGCAGCACATCCAGCAGATCGAGAATGCGTTTTTGCACCGTGACATCCAGCGCGCTGGTGGGTTCATCGGCAATGATAATCTGCGGACGCAGGGCGAGGGCGATAGCAATCAGCACACGCTGTTTCATGCCGCCGGAAAGCTGATGCGGGTACTGCGTCAGACGCTGTTCCGGATGGCTCAGCCCCACTTTTTGCAGCAGCTCCAGTACGCGCTGCTGACGTTCGGTTTTGCTGATTTTCAGGTGCAGCTGCAACATTTCACCGACCTGATCGCCAATGGTTTTCACCGGATTGAGCGAGTTGCCCGGATCCTGCGGCACTAAGCTGATGCTGACGCCGCGCAGGCTATCAAGACGTTTAGAAGACCAACCGGCGATATCGGTGCCGTTCAGCACAATTTTGCCGCTGTCCCGGCGGCCGTTTTCTGCCATCAAACCAATAATCGCCTGCGCGGTGGTGGTTTTGCCGGATCCGGATTCACCGACCAGCGCCACCATTTCACCCGGCTGCAACTCAAAGCTGACGTTGTGAACCACCGCGCGCCACTCGCCGCGCTGGCGATAGCTGAGGGTTAAATTTTCAATGGCTAATAACGCGCTCATGCGTCACCTCCGGCCAGTTGACGACTGATGCGGTTGGCGGCCAGCACCACGGCGACCACCACAATGCCGGGGAAGGTGGTGAGCCACCACGCAGTCGCCAGATAGTTACGTCCTTCGGCGATCAATAAACCCCACTCGGGCGTCGGCGGCGGCGTGCCGTAGCCGAGGAAGCTGAGCGTGGATAACGCCAGAATCGCCTGGCCAAACTGCAAGGCGGCGAAGGCGATCACCGCCGTCAGCGAGTTGGGTAAAATATGACGCCACAACACGCGCCCGAAACTGCCGCCGCTGCCGTAAGCCGCTTCGACGAACTCGCTGCGGCGTACGCGGACCACTTCGCCACGCGCCAGGCGGGCAAAGCTGGCAATCGAGGCGATGCCCACCGCCAGCGCGGCGTGCACGGTGCCAAAACCCAGCAGAATCAGAATGCTGAGCGAGAGCAGCAGCGAAGGAATCGACAGCAACACATCCACTAAGCGCATCAGCCAGTTCTCAGTGCGACCGCCCATCGCGCCCGCCAGCACGCCGAGCGTGGTGCCGCCAATCAGCCCCATCGCCACCGCTGCGACCGCCGCCGACAGCGACTGTGACGCACCATAAATAATGCGCGCGTAGAGATCGCGGCCCAGCTGATCGGTGCCGAGCCAGTAAGCGGCCTGCGGCGGCAGACGTTGTGCGCCAGGCACGCCTTCCGTTGGGCTGAAATGGGTAAACAGACCAGGCGCAAATGCCGCCAGCAGCGCCAACAGCATCACGCCCCACGCCAGCCACAAACCTGGCTGGATGTTGAGCACGCGGGACGCACGTGCGTTGCCGTTGCTTTGACGCGCAGTTGAGTAATCGACCAGACTCATCGGTTGCCTCCGGCAATGGATTGCAGACGCGGATCGAACAGCGGCATCAGCGCATCGACCAGCAGGTTAATCAGCACAAACGCCAGCGCCGAGATCATCACCACCGCCTGTAACACCGCGACGTCCTGATTATTCACCGCCTGCTGCGTTAGCTGACCGACGCCGCTTAGGCCAAACACGGTTTCGGTAATCAGCGCACCGGCGATCAGTTCCCCGAGCAGCAAACCGGCAACGTTCAGCACCGGCAGCAGCGCATTGCGCATCACGTGATGCCACAGCACATGGCTTTCGCTGGCGCCTTTAGCGCGCGCGACCGCCACGAACGGCTGGGTAGAAACCTGATCTATGCTGCGTAATAGAATCTGCGCCAGCGGCGCGGAGATCGGGATCGCCACGGTAATCACCGGCAGAATCAAACCCTGTAGCGGCGACGGATTGATCACCGGGATCCAGCGCAGTTGGAAGGAGAACAGCTGAATCAGCGCGATGCCGAGCCAGAAGGTCGGCAGCGAGATAAACAGCGCCGGTACCGATTGCAGCACCGAACGCAGGAAGCGCAGCGCTGGCAAGCGCGATAACGCCGCCAGCGCGAACGCGATAAGGGTTGCCAGCACAAAACCGAGCAGCGCCAGTTGCAGCGTGGCGGGCAGGTTGCTGATCAGCTGTTCGCTGACCGGCACGCCCGCCTGCACCGAGTAACCAAAATCGCCGCGCACCATCGCCAGCAGCGTGTGCACGTACTGCTGCCAGAGCGGATTATCCGCGCCGTAAGCCATTCGCATTTCGGCGATTTGATCCGGGCTAAGGCCCAGATCCGGGTTCTGAAACTTGATCAGCACCGCATCGCCGGGCAGCGCCTGCAGCAGAAAGAACGACAGGGTAAACGCGGCCCACAGCACCAAAACGCTTTGACCCACTCTTCGCAGCAGTGAACGTTGCATCATCAACCTGCCTTAGTGTTTTTCCAGCCACGCGCCGTAGAACGACGGACGACCGACGGCTTCAAAATTCACGCCTTTCAGCCACGGCGCACCGGCAAACACCTGCGGTTCTTCAAAAATCGGAATCACATAGGCCTGATCGAGCAGATAGCGCTGCGCCTCGCCGGTCACCGCCAGGCGTTTCGCCGGATCGACTTCCGAGGAAATCCCCAGCAGCAGCGTGTTCAGCTTGTCGTCGCGGAAGTTCTGCACCTTGTCGCTGGAGCCGCCTTTTTGCAGCAGCGCATCACGGTTAGTCGGATAGAACTGGCTCTTCACCACGTCAGGATCGGCGCGGCCCACTTCGGACACCACCAGCGGGGTTTTCAGCGGATCGAGGTTATCCAGCACGCGGCTGCCTGCATCACCGGCTTTCACCGCCAGCGCGACGCCAACCTGACGCCACTGCTGCGCCACCAGCTGCAGCACCTCTTTGTTCTGCGGCTGCGGCAGCGATTCATAAATGGTCAGCGCCAGTTTCTTGCCATCCTTTTCGCGGATGCCGTCGCTGCCCGGTTTCCAGCCCGCTTCATCCAGCAGCTTTTTCGATAACGCCGGATCGAATTTCAGCTTGTCGGCCAGATTGACGTAACCGGCCGCCGAGGTGGCGATCACCGAGGTGGCCTGCGGATAGTTCGGTGAGAACAGGGTTTGCACCACTTGCTGCGCGTTGGTGGCGTGCAGCAGCGCCTGACGCACTTTCACATCGCTGACTAGCGGGTTATCCGGGCGGAAGCTGATGCTGTCGTTGACGCCACGCGTGGGTGCAGCGTAAATCGGGAAGTTTTGCTGCTGCGCCTGCTTCTCGTCGTAGGCTTGCACCTGACGAATGAAGTCGGCCTGGCCGGCCAGCAGCGCGCCAATACGCACGCTGTCTTCCGGCGTGACGATGAATTTAATGCCGTCGAGATTGGCGGGACCTTGCTGGGCGAGGTTTTTCGGGCCCCATTGATAATCTTTGCGCGCGGTTAAATCGACCTCGCGGCCGAGTTTCTCATCGCTGACCACAAATGGACCGGAACCAATAATATGACGCGCATCGCCGAGTTGGTCGAAGCTACGCTGCAGCGTACTGAGGGAAACCAGGCCTGAACCGATGGTAGCGGTGCCCTGTAAAAAACCGGGAGATGGCTTTTTGAAATAGAATTTCACCGTCTGAGGATCAATAACTTCACTGCGGTCGTAATTATTGATCACTTCGGAAACCGGCAGGCGCTGGGCTTTATTTCCCAGACCGTAAGTATCAAAGTTTTTGGCTACCGCTTTAGCATCTAAGGGCGTGCCATCAGAGAAGGTGACGCCGGGACGAATTTTAAAGGTATATTCGGTTTTATCGGCGTTACTGCTCCAGCTTTCGGCAATCCACGGTTCCACTTTTAAGGTTTCAGGATTCTGCCACGTCAGCTTATCGGTAATTTGATTCAGAATACCGCCATTGGGATAAAAGCCACCGGCGGGTGGATAAAGGTTGGTATGTGCCTGTTGTTCGAGGTAAACCAGCGTGCCGCCTTTGACGGGCGTGTCTGCCGCGTGGGCGCTAAAAATCCCTGATAGCAGGGCCAAACTCAACGCCTGCAAGTGAAAATGCTTAGTCATGGTGTTTCCCTTTTTAATCAATAGCCCGACGGGCGGTTTTCATCATTGAATGCCGCACACGGGAGTTGAACCAAGGAATTGCACTAAGCTTTGCTAAAAAAAATAAATAGGCGTTCTATTCATACGATGGGGCGCCATAAATGGCGTAATGCTTATTAGCTAAGCCATTGGCGATGGCGCTGACCGGTGCCACTTTTGGTCCGGCGGTCCTCGCGCCGCTTACGCGGTACCTTCACTTCGCTCGTCTGCCTGACGGACCGGCGGAGACGGGACGTCCTGTCCCGGCTCCGCCTTTCGCCCGCGTCCTGCGGGCTCTCCTGGCTTCCTCGCTTCGTTCAGCGCTGCGGATTGCCGGCCCAAAAGCGGCCCCGGCCTGCTCCAAACCTTCAGTGCGTGTTGTTGAAAAGGGCACATTTGCCAGAGGCGCTGACGCGTCTGCTGCGGCAAAAGGGCTATCCGCAGCGCTGAGGCTTTTACGTTGGGCCAGGAGCCTCGCGCAGGGATGCGTGAGGCAGTTCGGGGCCGGCCAGGACGGCCGATCCCCGAATGATCCGTCGGCACGACGTGAAAGCCGAAGGTACCGCGCTAGCGGTGCGAGGACGGCCCGTGACGCAGTAGATGTGTCAGAGCCCGCAGCAGATTTAAAGCACAATGATTTGACCGGTTGTTACATCACGCCCATTAAACGCGGTAGCCATAGCGATAACGCCGGAATATAGGTAATCAACATCAGCACAATAAACAACACGCCATAGAAAGGCAGCATGGCGGTGACCACTTGCTCAATCTTTTGCTTACTCACTGCGCTGGCGACAAATAATACCGTGCCGACCGGTGGCGTAATTAATCCGATGCCTAAGTTGGTTAGCATTATCATGCCGAAATGAACCGGATCGACGCCGAGTGCGGTGGCTACCGGTAATAGTACCGGCGTCAGAATCAGGATCAGCGGTGCCATATCCATTAGCGTCCCCACCACCAGTAGCAGCAGATTAATGCACATCAAAATCACATACTTGTTGCTGGAAAATTGGGTAAAGGCTTCGGTAATGATGGTTGGTAATTGCATAAAGGTCATTACCGCACCGAAACCGGCGGCGAAGGCGATCAACACCATCACAATGGTTACCGTTTTGATGGTACGAAACACCAGGATATGCAATTGCGTCCATTTGAAATCACGGTAAATAAACATGGTGACAAAGAACGCCCAGATGCAGGCAATGGCTGCCGATTCCGAGGCGGTGAAAACGCCGGACAGAATTCCGCCGAGAATGATGAAAATGGTGAACATTCCCCAAAAGGCATCGAAGAAGATTTTCAACGCCTGCTTGTAAGGGATGCGCTCGCCTTTGGGATAGCCGCGTTTACGCGCAAATACCAGGCACATCACCATTAAGCAAAAACCCAGTAACAGGCCAGGAATGATGCCGGCGACAAACAACGATGAGATGGTGACAACACCGCCGGTGGCGAGCGAATAAATCACCGAGTTGTGGCTGGGCGGGGTTAACACCGCTTGTACCGAGCCGCTGGCCGTTACCGCCGCAGCGAAGTCACGCGGATAGCCTTTCTCCTCCATCTGCGGAATCATCACGGAACCAATCGAGGCGGTATCCGCCACCGAAGAGCCCGAAATCGCGCCAAAAAAGGTTGAGGCGACAATATTCACCAGCGACAAACCGCCGCGAATAAAACCAACGAAAATATAGGCAAAGTTGACCAGCCGTCGGGCAATGCCGCCTTCCGCCATAATCGCACCAGCCAAAATGAAGAACGGAATGGTTAACAGTGAAAACTTATTAATGCCGTTGGTAATCTGAATCACCACCGCTTCCAGTGGTAAATCGATCCACCATGCCCCGATAAACGCGCTCAATCCAACGGCAAATGCCACCGGGAAACCCACCAGCAGTAATACTACCAAACTGCCTATCAAAATCAGTGCGTCCATTTTCTTCTCCGCTTAGTGGGTGCCGCCAAGAGTCACGATGGCGCGTTGGCTTTGATCGCCATTAACCAATCTTTCAATGACAAACAGCAGGGTGAAAATCGCGCCGATTGGGATCGGCAGATACATTTCGCCGTAGGTCACCACCGGTAGTGAGGCCAGCGTTTGCACCCACATCGCTTCGCACAGGTTGTAACTGGCGCGGAAAATCACCAGACAGGTGATGATCATCAGCGCGTCAGACAACTTGAGCAGCCAGCGCTGATTCACCGGCGAGAGCCGGTCGGTCATCATCGAGACGCAAATATGTGTACCGGCGCGAAACCCGACTGGCGCACCAATAAAGGTAAAGATGATCATGCAAATGATGGCGACCGGTTCTGGCCAGGATAACGCGTCGTTCAGCACATAGCGGGTGAAAATCCCGATGGGAATCACCGTCACCATAATCAACAAGGCAACGGCGGCGATCGCCATGCACAGCAAATAAAGCCCATCCATCAGACGAGAGTATGCAGTCATAATATTTACCTGATTAAAACGCCACGCAGGCACGTGGCGTGGGGAGGATTACTTCACATCAGCAATTTGTTTCATCAAATCCTGATATTTCCCGCCAAATTGATCGCGCACTGGCTGGGTGGCTTTCATGAAGGTTTCACGATCGGTTTCCTGGAAGGTCACGCCACCAGCTTTCATCTTCTCAATGGATTGTTGGGTGTAAGTTGCCCAGAGCTGACGTTCTTCCTCCTGTGCCTCTTTGCCTAATTTCTTCAGCAACGCCTGGTCGTCAGCCGAGAGGCGATTCCACAACGGTTTAGAGTAGAGAATCATTTCAGGCTGAATGAAGTGGCCGGTGAGGGTGTAGTACTTAGCGACGGGCATATAGTTGTGGGCAACAAAGGTTGGCGGGTTGTTTTCTGTGCCATCCACCACGCCGGTTTGCATGGCGCTAAACACTTCGCTCACGCCCATTGCCACCGGGTTTGCGCCCATGGCTTTTAAGGTCGCCAACGAAATCGCACTGTTTTGCACGCGGATTTTCATACCCTTAAGATCGTCGGGTTTGGCGATTGGCTTTTTAGTGATCATGTTGCGCACACCGGCGTCGGTCCAGCCGAGGAATATCATACGGGCGTTAGGATCGTTATCGAATTTCTCGACGATATTTTTTCCGATATCACCATCAAGCACCTTGTGCATATGATCCTCATCGCGAAAAACATACGGCAAGGTTAATACGCTGGTTTCTGGCGCGATGGTGGTGACCGGTGCCAGCGAAACACGGATCATGTCAATGGCGCCCAGTTGCACCTGCTGCAGCGTCTGGTCTTCATCGCCGAGTACGCCACCGGCGTAAACCTTCATTTCTAATCGGCCATCAGTGGCTTTTTTTAGCTTCTCGCCCATGTGTTCAAGCGCCACCACGGTGGGATAACCCGCCGGTTGAACTTCGGCCACTTTAATGACCTTGGCGGAAGACACTGCCGGGCAAAACGCTGCCGCAGAGGATAACGAAACGACCAGAAGTAATTTTTTAAACGTCATGCTTTTTCTCCAGCTAAAGGGAGGCAGGAAGGTGCGGCGCATTAATTTGTCGAAGGATGCCGCGTGGTGTCAGCATAGAGAAAATAGTGGCTGGAAAAATAAGGGAATGGCGATTGGATGAATTACGTCACATTTTGAAACGATGTTTTAATAATTTTATATTGAGTGTCACATTTTCAAAACATCACCACAACAATCCATATCCTGTGGGGATAATTGTGTGTTTTCAAAGGAGTTTAAACCACATGGTCCAATCTATCTCCCTGATATGCATAAAGTAAATATAGATACGACAATATCATGTTTTACGAATCTGCCTTCTCCGCCACAAACTACTCGCCATATTCATGACGAAAAGGATAAGGCGCATGTCATACCGACTGAGTTTGCTGGATAAATCGCCGATTGCCGACGGAGAGACAGCCAGCCACGCGCTACACCGCACGTTACAGCTGGCGCAGCAGGCGGAAGCCTGGGGCTATCACCGTTTCTGGTTAGCGGAACACCACAATACCGATCGCCTGGCGAGTCCGTCGCCGGAACTGCTGATCGCCTGGATTATCGGCCAGACGCAACATATTCGCGTCGGCTCCGGCGGCGTGATGCTGCAACATTACAGCCCGTACAAAGTGGCGGAAAACTTCAACTTGCTGGCGTCCTTAGCGCCGGGCCGCATTGACGTTGGTGTTGGCAAAGCGCCGGGCGGCTTGCCGCTCTCAACGCGTGCGTTGCAGCTCGGTGTGCATCTGCAAGAGAAAGGCAGCTTCGCCGAGCAATTGGCGCTGCTGGATAGCTGGTTGCAAGTGCCGCCAGTGGGCGATGAAGAGATTCTGCGCGCTACGCCACAGCCGCCGCGTCCGGCCAATCGCTTCCTGCTGGGTGCCAGCGAAGAGAGCGCCAAACTGGCGGCAGAACTCGGCTGGCAGCTGGTGTTTGCGGCGCATCACAACGGCGATCCGCAACTGATGGAAAAAGTCCTTAACAGCTATCGCCAGCACAGCAACGGCCAGCGCGCGCTGGTGGCGGTGCAAGTGGTGGTGGCGGACTCGCCGGCGGAAGCCGATCTGCTGGTGGATAACCTGCGCGTTTATCACGTCAGCGTGAAAGATGGCCCAAGCGTTAACGTCGGCAGCGTCGAGCAGGCCGAACGCTATGTGCGTCAGGGCGGTTATACCGATTACGTGATTGAACCGCGCACGCCATCGCTGCTGAAAGGCACCGCCGCGCAGGTGCATGCCAAGCTGGATGCGCTGCATCAGAATTTCGGCATTGAAGAGTTCGTGATTGATACGCCGGTGGCTGAAGAGCAGGCGCGCGTGAAATCACTCGAACTGTTGGCCACTCACCGTTTAGTCACCGCATGATTCGCTGCTTCCGGAGGCAGGTATGACGCAATTTAGCGAACATCAGCTGATTGACTGGCGACGTGAGCTGCACTGCTGGCCGGAGTTATCCGGCCGCGAAGTCGAAACCACCGCGCGCCTGCGCCGCTGGTTACAGGACGCCGGTTTGCGTCTGCTGGATTATCCGCTGGAAACCGGCGTGATCGTAGAAGTGGGGCACGGCGACACGTTGATTGCGCTGCGCGCCGATATCGATGCGCTACCGATTCACGAAGCCACCGGACTCACTTACCGCTCGCGCAACAGCGGCGTAATGCATGCCTGCGGCCACGATGTTCACAGCGCGGTGATGCTGGGCGCGGCCTTGCAGCTGAAAGCCGTTGAAGATCAATTGCCGGGGCGCATCCGTATTCTGTTCCAACCGGCAGAAGAGAACGCCACCGGCGCACGCCAGTTGATCAATGCGGGCGTGCTGGACGGGGTGCAGGCGATTTTCGGCATGCACAATGAACCCGGTTTGCCGACCGGCACCTTCGCTACACGTGGCGGCGCGTTTTACGCCAATGCGGATAAATTTATCGTGCGCGTTTCCGGCAAAGGCGCGCATGCCGCGCATCCTGAAGAGGGCGTGGACAGCATTGTGGTCGCCAGCCAGATTATTCAGGCGCTGCAATCGCTCACCAGCCGCAGCTTCAATACGCTGGATAGCTTAGTGCTCAGCGTGACGCGTATCGATGCTGGCAAAACCTGGAACGTACTGCCCGGCGAGGCCGAATTTGGCGGCACGGTGCGCACCCACGACAAACAGGTGCGCGCGGAGCTGGAGCAGCGCGCCCGCACGCTGGTGGAGAATATCGCAGCCGCCAACGGAGCCAGCGCCACCTTTAGCTGGCATCCGGGTCCGCCGGTGCTGGAGAACGATGCGCGCTGGGCGCAGTTTGCCAGCAACGTGGCGCAGCAGGCGGGCTACCGCGTGCAGACCGCTGAGTTACATCTCGGCGGCGAAGATTTTGCCTACTACTTACAGCAGATCCCAGGCGCGTTTGTCAGCATTGGCAGCGCGAGCGAATTTGGTCTGCATCATGGCGGCTTCAATCCTGATGAAGCGCTGATTGCCCCCGCTGCACACTACTTTACGCAACTGGCTCAGCAAGCGTTGCAGCACCTCAACGCGCGATGTCGTGACGCCATTCTGAACTAACGCGATTCACCCTTTAATTCCGGTTCTGCACGGCGACAGGCATGTCGCCGTCAGGCTGCGCCTTGGCAAAAGAGAGAACATTATGACTGCAAGACAACTGCGATTGGGCACCATTCTGCATGGCGCGTCCGGCAATATGTCCGCGTGGCGTCATCCGGCGGCGCTGGCCGATGCCAGCATCAATTTTGATTACGCCAAACACATTGCGCGCAAGGCGGAAGCGGGCAAGCTGGATTTCCTGTTTGTTGCCGATGGCCTGTTTATTAACGAAAAATCGATTCCCCACTTCCTCAATCGCTTCGAGCCGCTGACCTTGCTGTCGGCGCTGGCGGGCGTCACCGAGCATCTTGGTTTGGTCGGCACGGTTTCCACCTCATACAGCGAGCCGTTCACCGTGGCGCGGCAGTTTGCCAGCCTCGATCATCTGAGCGGCGGTCGCGCGGGCTGGAACGTGGTGACCTCGCCGCTGGAAGGTTCGGCGAAGAACTTCTCGCGCCAGCAGCATCCGGAACACGCGCTGCGCTACCGCATCGCTGATGAGTATCTGCAAGTGGTGAAAGGGCTGTGGGATTCGTGGGAAGGCGACGCTTTCGTGCGTAATAAAGAGAGCGGCCAGTTCTTTGATCCTGAGAAGCTGCACACGCTGAATCACCACGGCGATTTCTTCCAGGTGCAAGGGCCGCTGAATATCGAACGTACGCCGCAAGGACGTCCGGTGGTGTTCCAGGCGGGCGCATCGGAAGATGGCCGCAAGCTGGCCGCTAAACACGCCGACGCCATCTTTACCCATCAGCCGACGCGCGAAGAGGCGCAGGCGTTCTACCGCGATGTGAAAAAACAGCTGGTGGCGAATGGCCGCGAACCGGGCGATCTGCACATTTTCCAGGGCGTTGGCGTGATTGTTGGCGACAGTGCGGAAGATGTGGAGCAGCAGTATCAAACCACCGCCGCGCTGGTTTCCATCAAAGATGCGCTCAACTATCTCGGTCGCTTCTTCGATCATCACGATTTCTCACAATATCCGCTGGATGAGCCGTTCCCGGAACTCGGCGATATCGGGCAAAACAGCTTCCGCAGCACCACCGACGAAATCAAACGCAAGGCGCGCGAGCATGGCCACACGCTGCGCCAGGCGGCGCTGGAAGCCGCGACGCCGCGTCCGCTGTTCCACGGCACGCCAGAGCAGGTGGCCGACGGTTTGCAGCTGTGGTTTGAGAGCGAAGCGACCGATGGCTTCATCATTCAGGGCGGCACGCCAGATACCTTCGAACGCTTTGTCGATCGCGTGGTACCGATTCTCCAAGCGCGCGGTTTAACCCGCAGCGAATACCCCGGAACCACGCTGCGCGCCAGCTTTGGTCTGAAAGATCCGGTTAACCAATACACACAAAAATAAAACTCGAGAATAAACGCTATGCAGAAAAAATCTCTTATTGCGCTGTTGTTGCTGGGCATGAGCAGCGCCGTATTCGCCGAAGATGTGGCGGTTAACGGTCAGAACATCAGTGTTGAAGCCAACAAAACGCCGATCAATACCGCGAAAAATGACGCCGCAGTGGCGCAGATCCCGGCTGGACATCGCTTTGCCGTGCCGGGTTCGTTCACCGTAGCGGTCGCCGCGCTGAATTCGCCGCCATTAACTGTATTCAGTGATGACAACAAAACCCTGCTCGGCAGCGAAGTGGATATCGCCCGCTTAGTCGCCGACAGCCTGGGTCTGAAACTCAACGTGGTGCCAACTTCATGGGAAGACTGGCCGCTGGGCGTGGCATCGGGCAAATACGATGCGGCGATCAGTAACGTGACCGTCACTAAAGAGCGCAAAGAACGCTTCGATTTCGCCACCTATCGTAAAGATTCACTCGGTTTTTACGTCAAATCCAGCAGTCCAATTACGTCGCTGACCAATGCCGAAGATATTGCCGGACTGCGTATTATCGTCGGCTCTGGCACCAATCAGGAATCGATCCTGCTGGCCTGGGATAAAGAGAATCAGGCTAAAGGATTGAAGCCGTTTACGCCGGTGTATACCAAAGACGATGCGGCCCAAACGCTGGCGCTGCAGTCAGGTCGCGCCGATGCCTACTTTGGTCCGAACGTGATTGGCGCCTGGAAAGCGGCGCTGACTAAGCAGACGCGTTTGGTTGGCAGCGTCGATGGCGGCTGGCCGAAAGCGGCGCACATCGCGGTGACGGTGAAGAAAGATGGCGGTTTAGTGCAGCCGATCAACACCGCGCTGAATGGCGTGATCAAGAACGGTGATTACGACAAGGTGCTGAAGCGCTGGGGTGAGGGCGTTGAGCGTATCGACAGTTCAGAGATCAATCCGGCCGGATTGGGCGATTAAGGAGGCCGCATGAGCGAGCAACTGTTCCGCGAAGTATCACCGGAAGCGCCTGAGCTGCAACCGATTTTGACCGGACTGTTTGGTGAATATACCGCGCGCTACGGCGCGTTCTTCACCAGCCAAAAAGAGGTGGAGCTGACCGAATGGTATTTGCCGCCGCGCGGGCTGTTTATCGTGCTGGAGCGTGACGGCGAGATCATCGCGATGGGCGCGTATAAACCCTACGACGAGGTGACCGCTGAGTTTAAACGCATCTGGACGCGCAGCGATCTGCGTCGTCAGGGCTTGGCGCTGCTGATCCTGCAGGAACTGGAGCGCCGTGCGCTGCGTGCGGGCTATCAGCGCGTGTTTCTCACCACCGGTTTCCGCCAGCCAGAAGCGGTGAAGTTGTATATCGGCCACGGTTATCAGCCGCAGTTTGAGCTGCTGGAGGATATGGAGGTCTACAGCCAGCCGCCACACGATGGACGCTTGCGCTTCCTGAAAGTGATTGATGTACATAGCGTGGCGCAGGCCAGCTAAGGAGTTGTAATGCGTAATGAACCACAACGTTTAACCGTGGTGCCGGCGCGCTATCCGGCACGTACCGTCGGCGCGATTGTCGCGTTGTTTATTCTGGCCAGCGTGATTGATTCGGTTGCGTTCAATCCGCGCTGGGAATGGGGCGTGTTCGCCAAATGGTTTTTTGATCCGGTGATCCTCAGCGGTTTGGGGCAAACGCTGCTGCTGACGCTGTTTGGAACCATACTCAGCCTGATTTTTGGCGGTTTGCTGGCGCTGGCGCGTCTCTCGTCATCCTGGCTGCTGAGTACGCTGGCGTTTGGCTATATCTGGCTGTTCCGCTCGCTGCCGCTGATCGTGGTGCTGATCATCCTCTACAACTTCTCCTATCTGTACGACACGTTGTCGCTGGGCATTCCGTTTACCGCGCTGTCGTGGGGCCATTTCCAGACCATCAACGTGCTCGGCCAGTTCCCGGCGGCGGTGATTGGTTTGACGCTGGTGCAGAGCGCTTATAGTGCTGAGATCATTCGCGGCGGCTTTTTGGGTGTCGATCACGGCCAGTTTGAAGCGGCTTCGGCGCTGGGATTATCCTCCACGCGCCGTACCTTCCGCATCATTCTGCCCCAGGCGCTGCGCGCGATTATTCCTACCACTTTTAATGAAATCATCAGCCTCGCCAAAGGCACCTCAATGGTTTACGTGCTGGCTATGCCGGAACTGTTTTACACCATTCAGATGATCTACAACCGCACACAGCAGGTGATTCCGCTGCTGATGGTCGGCGCGGCCTGGTATCTGATCATCACCACCGTTCTGTCACTGCTGCAGCACAGCGTTGAGCGCTGGCTGGCGCGCAGTGTCACCCGTGAACCGCAGCCGTCGCGCTGGCGTCAATGGCGTAACCGCAGCGCCAAACCTGCAACCGAGGAGCTTTCCCATGTCCGAAGCCATTGATTACCGCAATCTGCATACCGCTGGCGCCATTAGCATTACCGGCGTGAGCAAGTCGTTCGGCAAACTGAAAGCGCTGGATGATGTGTCGCTGGAGCTGGAACCGGGATCGGTGACGGTGATTCTCGGGCCGTCTGGCTCGGGCAAATCGACGCTGCTGCGCACCATTAACCATCTGGAGCGCGTTGATGAAGGCTATATCCAGATCGATGGCGATTACATCGGTTATCAGCGTCGCGGCGACAAGCTGTATGAGCTGAAAGAGCAGGCGATTCTGCGTCAGCGCATCAACGTTGGCTACGTGTTCCAGAACTTCAATCTGTTTCCGCATCTGACGGTGCTGGAGAATCTGATTGAAGCGCCGATTGCGCATCGTCAACTGTCTCGCCGTGAAGCGATTGATCGTGCGGGTGAATTGTTGGATGTGGTTGGCCTGCGTCACAAAGCCGATGCCTGGCCGCGCCATTTGTCGGGCGGCCAGCAGCAGCGTATCGCGATTGCGCGTGCCTTGATGCTCAATCCGCGCGTGATGCTATTTGATGAACCGACGTCAGCGCTCGATCCCGAGCTGGTGGGTGAAGTGCTGGATGTGATCAAAAAACTGGCGCGTTCCGGCACCACGCTGGTGATTGTCACGCACGAAGTCGGTTTTGCGCGTGAAGTGGCGGACAACGTGGTGTTTATGGTCGATGGACGCATTGTTGAGCAGGGCAGCAGTAATCAGGTACTGAATCAGCCGCGCCACGAGCGCACCAAACGTTTTCTGGCGCGGGTACTTTAATGGAACGAGTGATTATTGCGGCGTTGCTGATAGTGATGTCAGGCGCGCCAGCCATCGCAGCAGAAACGCTGGATGCCAAAAACAACGAAACGCCGATCAATATAGCCGCGAATCCCCAGGCTATCGCGAAAATTCCGGCGGGTTTTCACTTTGTGAATCCGGGTTATTTGACCGTCGCCACCACGGCGATGAATTCGCCGCCGATCGGTTTATGGGCGTCGGATAATAAAACGCTGATTGGCAGCGATCCGGATATTGCGCGTCTGCTGGCGGACAGTTTGGGCTTAAAGCTGAAGCTGGTGCCAGCCGCGTGGGAAGATTGGCCGCTGGGTATTACCGCTGGACGGTATGACGTGGCGATGTTCAATATTGCCGTCACCGAAGAGCGCAAAAAGAAGTTCGATTTCGCCACCTATCGCGCGGATAACCACGCCTTTGCGGTGAAAACCAACAGCGCGATAACCGCGATTAAGGGCCGCGAAGATGTGGCGGGTAAGCGCATCATTGTGGGTTCGGGCACCAATCAGGAGCGGATTTTACTCAGCTGGGATGAGAAGAACCGCGCGCAGGGCTTAGCGCCGGTGCAGCCGATCTATCTCAACGATGATGCGGCGGCCACGCTGGCGCTGCTTTCGGGACGTGCGGATGCAACGTTTGGCCCTCAATCATTGGCAGCATGGAAAGTCGCTTCGCGCGGGCAGACCAAAATCGTCGGTCACGGCCCGTTCCGCGCTTGGGTGGCGGTGACCACTAAAAAAGGTAATGGATTGGATGTGGCACTGCAGCAGGCGATCAATGGCGCGATTGCCAGCGGCGAGTACAAACAAGTATTGGCACGCTGGGGCGAACAGGAAGAGGCGGTGGAAACCTCGCAGGTGAATCCGCCGGGGATTGTTTACCAGTAATTTTCTGTTCTGCTTAATTTTGCGAGAAAGCTCACGATGTGAAAGTTGTGGGCTTTTTTTATTTCATTGGGTTTTAGGTCGGCTCACATTAAATTGTCTGTAGATTGTTACTTGCTCAGTTGATTGATTATCTTCTTTGTTTTTTTGACAGTTATTTTTATTTTCTTATTCAAACCACTAATGTTTGTGAAAAAAACCGGTGTTAATATGTTCAGGGTTTTGGGCGAGTGCGGTGTTTAACGTTTACCATTGCAAAAGGGAGTTTGATTATATGGCCTACCGTCAACCTGCATTACCCAATCAAAAATGGAAACGATTGGGGTGAAATAATGTTAGCTGAACCGTTAAATAAAAGTGTTATCAATTATGCGTGCCGTCAACGTAAATGCAAACAAGGCGGACAACCACCGAGCGGAGGTAAAGGAATGCAAGAGCGTGTTAAAAGGCTGGAAGATCAGGTTACTTCGCTGGTCTCTGATGTGGCGGTAATCAAGTCAAATTATGCGACTAAAGAGGATGTGGCTGCCGTGAAAGCGGATGTAGCGGTGATCAAGTCTAATTACGCTACCAGGGAGGATGTTGCGGCGATAAAGGTCGATTTATATAAAGCAATGATTACACAAACCAAATGGATGGTGACTACCCAATTTGTAACCTTAGGAGCGGGTCTTTCACTTGCGAAACTGCTGTTTTAGTTAATATGCCGTGTGCCGGTCGCCATAAATGAACTGCACCCCAAATGTTGGACCATAATCTGACATTGAAGGTGCAGGTCTATGGCGACAAAATATCCCGTTGAATTCAAACTCTCGGCCATTCACTATTTTCTTAGCGGCCATGCCGGTATTGATGGAACGGCTAAGCACTTCAGCATTGCCCCTACTAACCTGCG
>NZ_QKMJ01000022.1:0-1375 GCF_003208415.1 Pantoea sp. AG1095
GAATTCAAACTCTCGGCCATTCACTATTTTCTTAGCGGCCATGCCGGTATTGATGGAACGGCTAAGCACTTCAGCATTGCCCCTACTAACCTGCGCCGCTGGGTTGCACGCTATCAGCATCACGGTGAGCAGGCTTTGCTTCCCCGCGGGCACCGGCGTTATTCTTCCGACTTCAGAGTTCAGGTGGCGCATTACGTTCTGGCTCATCCCGGTGAGTCATACGCCGCGGTTGCGGCGCGTTTTAATCTCACCTCATACAAAACGGTTGAATCCTGGGCTCGTCAGTACAGCCTTAAAGGCCACTACGCTTTCCAGCCCGAAAACAGCACGCGGAGTATACGAATGTCAGACAAAGCAAAATCACCAAAACCTGCCGGATCAATGACGGAAAAAGAGCTGCTTAAGGAGCTCGAATACCTTCGCGCCGAAAACGACTATCTGAAGGTTATGCAGGAGATTATCCTGGAAAAAAAGCGCCGGGAGCGGGAGAAAAAGCCGCTGCAGTGACGCGGTTGCGCACGCGGCATCGCCTGCCGGTGCTGCTGAGCGTATCGCGGCTGCCGAAAAGCACATTTTTTTATCAGCTTGCCCGCCAGCAGGCGGCGGATAAGTACGCAGAGGTGAAGGCGCTCATCGTCAGGCTGTCGGAGGAGCATCGCAGTCTTTACGGCTACCGGCGCATGGGCTGCCTGCTCAGGCAGCACGGCTGGACGCTGAGCGGGAAAACCGTGCTGAAGCTGATGTCGGCGCTGGGCCTGCAGTCGCCGGTAAGAAAGAAGAGATACCGGTCCTGTCGCGGGCCCGAAGGGCGAACAGCCGGCAACGTGCTGCAGCGCAACTTCCGGGCACAGGCACCGAACGAGAAGTGGGTAACGGACGTAACGGAGTTCAGCGTTGCGGGTGAAAAATGCTACCTGTCCCCGGTTCTGGACCTGTATAACGGCGAAATCGTGGGCTGGGAAACGGCGCGTAAGCCGCTGATGCCGATGATAAACAATATGCTGAGCAGTGCCTTGCGGCATCTGACGGGCGAGCAGCGTCCGCTTCTTCACAGCGATCAGGGCTGGCAGTATCAGATGCCGGAGTATAGGCAGCGCCTGGCGGAAAACGGGATAAAACAGAGCATGTCGCGCAGAGGAAACTGCCTGGACAACGCGGTGATGGAAAACTTCTTCGGTCATCTGAAGTCGGAAATGTTTTACCTGAAGAAATACCGTGATGTAGAGGAGCTGGAGAAGGATATCGGAGACTATATCCACTTCTGGAATACTAAGCGGATAAAAATGGGGTTGGGTGGGCTGAGTCCGGTAGCGTACAGGACTCAGCATTACGCAGCGCTTTAACTAAACGGTCCAGGTTATGGGGTTCAGTTCAT
>NZ_QKMJ01000023.1:0-1262 GCF_003208415.1 Pantoea sp. AG1095
AAGTCGTAACAAGGTAACCGTAGGGGAACCTGCGGTTGGATCACCTCCTTACCTGAAGATACCTTCCCGCGAAGTGCTCACACAGATTGTCTGATAGAAAGTAACGAGCAGAAAAAACCTCTACAGGCTTGTAGCTCAGGTGGTTAGAGCGCACCCCTGATAAGGGTGAGGTCGGTGGTTCAAGTCCACTCAGGCCTACCAAATTTCTTCTCATGCTGCGTTAAAGCGCCGCTCGTATAGTGAACTATACGTCGCGCCACTTTGCCTTGCCTGAAAAGAAATTACCGTTTGTCAAAAACGGAACTCCTGGTGAGTGGTAGTAGTGGTCTCTGCAGTAACTGTATGGGGCTATAGCTCAGCTGGGAGAGCGCCTGCCTTGCACGCAGGAGGTCAGCGGTTCGATCCCGCTTAGCTCCACCATTACAGTGACTCAAAACAATACTTCAGAGCAAACCGGAAACGGTGTGCTGCGAAGTATTATGCTCTTTAACAATCCGGAACAAGCTGAAAATTGAAACGACGCGTTGGTTCATTTCTCCGTAATAAGAAATGAATAACAGCGCGTTCGAGTCTCTCAAATGCTTGCAGTCTGCACGCGTTGCAAAACGCCTGTGGGTTGTGAGGTTAAGCGACTAAGCGTACACGGTGGATGCCCTGGCAGTCAGAGGCGATGAAGGACGTGCTAATCTGCGTAAAGCGTCGGTAAGGTGATATGAACCGCTACAGCCGACGATGTCCGAATGGGGAAACCCGGTGCACCCAGTGCATCATCGCAACATGAATACATAGTGTTGCGAGGCGAACCCGGGGAACTGAAACATCTAAGTACCCGGAGGAAAAGAAATCAACCGAGATTCCCCCAGTAGCGGCGAGCGAACGGGGAACAGCCCAGAACCTGAATCAGTTTGTGCGTTAGTGGAAGCGTCTGGAAAGTCGCGCGATACCGGGTGATAGCCCCGTACACGAAAGTGCACATTCTGTGAGTTCGAAGAGTAGGGCGGGACACGTGGTATCCTGTCTGAATATGGGGGGACCATCCTCCAAGGCTAAATACTCCTGACTGACCGATAGTGAACCAGTACCGTGAGGGAAAGGCGAAAAGAACCCCGGCGAGGGGAGTGAAACAGAACCTGAAACCGTGTACGTACAAGCAGTGGGAGCCTCTTTATGGGGTGACTGCGTACCTTTTGTATAATGGGTCAGCGACTTATATTCTGTAGCAAGGTTAACCGTATAGGGGAGCCGCAGGGAAACCGAGTCTT
>NZ_QKMJ01000024.1:0-1225 GCF_003208415.1 Pantoea sp. AG1095
GCTGTGAGTTCAACTGATGGATGCAACACATTGGTTAAAACGCTCTGCGGGTGATTCATAGTCTAACGTTTTTCTCGGTCTTTCGTTGAGCTGTCTGGCAACGCTGTTTAGTCTTTCTTGGCTGTGAACCGATAAGTCAGTTCCTTTTGGAAAATACTGCCTAAGCAATCTGTTTGTATTTTCATTGGAGCCGCGTTGCCAGGGGGATTGAGGATCGCAGAAGTAAACCTGGATATCTGTGGCTACAGTAAACCGGGTGTGGCTGGTCATTTCAGCGCCCCGGTCCCATGTTAATGTTTTATATAGCTCTGCAGGTAATTCCCGGGCTTGTTTGATGAGTGCAGATATAACCGTTATGGTCTTGTTGTCCCTGATCCTGGCCAGCATAACAAAACGGGAATGACGTTCTACGAGGGTGACGATATAGGAGTTTTTAGAGCCCTGGATCAGGTCACCTTCCCAGTGACCTGGTATGGCTCTGTCAGCGGCTTCAGGTGGTCTTTCGCTGATAGAGATTGTATTCGGGATTGACCCTAATCCCTTCCCTTTAAGCGATGATGTTCTGGATCTACGCACGACTCTTCCGCTTCTGAGGCATTGCTGCAGTTCTTTTTTTAATGCACCCCGGGTTTGTATAAAAAGCGTTTTATATATCGTTTCGTGTGACACATGCATTTCCTGATTATCCGGATAACAGCGTTTCAGCCAACCGGCGATTTGTTCCGGCGACCAGTCCTGATGCATCTTCTCTGCGATGATTTTACACAGTGTGGGTCTTTCAATTAGCTTGCAAGGTTTTGGTCTCAGAGCATTTTCCCAGGCAGCAGTATCCGCTTTTGATGCACGGTATTGTTTTGCACCACCGTGCCTCTTGATCTCCCGGCTAATCGTTGAGGGGGCTCTCGATAGTTTGTTAGCGATCGCCCTGATGCTGATTTTTGCTACCAGCGCTCTGGAGATTTCCTCTCTTTCATCAAGTGAAAGCGCTAACGGATGCCGCTTTCGGACAGGGGGGCGGTATCCACCAGTCTGGTGGATAGTGGGCATAATAGAAGAATGATATCTGTCGAACATTCTGGCGATATCATGCAGGGAATCACCTTGCTTATATCTGTCCCAGATAATCGCCTTCTGCTCTGGCGTGTAGTTAATCCGAGTTCTTCGTTTCATGGCAACGCCCCCCTTGATTAAGGATAGCGTTGCATCGACCCATTGAACTCACAGC